>JAISJP010000002.1 GCA_031261455.1 Propionibacteriaceae bacterium | reverse complement strand
GTGGAAGTGCGGTAACGCATGGAGCTGACCAGTACTAATAGGCCGAGGGCTTGTTCTACAACGATGTTACGCGTCCACTGTGCGGTTCCCGAGATACGGTCGGGAATCTCGCCCAATAGCTTGGACCTATGGTTTCTTTCGGGAGATCAGGGTTTCAAGACGGTTAGGTTTGAGGTTTCGACACATCTCAATAGTGTTTCGGTGGCCATAGCGAAGGGGAAATACCCGGTTCCATTCCGAACCCGGAAGTCAAGCCCTTCTGCGCCGATGGTACTGCAAGAGGTATTTTGTGGGAGACTAGGACGCCGCCGGACTTATAAACTTCCCCTGTCGGGCCTTAGGGCTTGGCAGGGGAAGTTTTCATTTAACATTTGTTCAGTAGTACTAATGGCTTTGTAGCAGTCCCCTGTTGCACTACAGTCCGTTTCTTGATGCGGCCACTAGAACACATGGTGGGCAGACCTGATCCCGTTTGGCTTGGTGCTTTGCCACAGATCTTCACTGCCGGGCGTCGGCTTGGACGAGGTGCCTCATTTGAGAGTGAGCGCGAAATAGTGTTGGTGCCTCACGGGGCTTGAGCGTGTAGAGGTTTGCTGTTATTTCGTGGTTTCGAGTTCTTTGACCGGCTGGGTTAATGATGTCATGTCGTGTTGGCGGACGACCCGGCGGATCGTGACCGAGTTCCGCAGCAGCGGGCCGGGTTTCGTCGTCGAGGCGCCTTTGATCGCCATCTGAGCCCGTGGCACCCTCAAGTAACGGTGACCGTGGCCCAGTCAACAGTCGTCTCACGGTCGAACGAGCCAACCCTGTAGTGGATATCACCTGGTCAAGGATCAATCCTTGGTCCTTCTTCGATGCTTTCCGGTAACTATCACGCAACTTGTTCGTGAACTGACGCCTCGCGGACATACTGATCTTGCCTTCCATACAGGCAAGCCTGCCCCCAAGGGAGCATTACGCACCCAAAGTATGTAAGGCGCCAGTCCCACCCACGCGCTCAACGTATGTGAGGCGCGCCGTATCATGGCTTCAAGACGGGGTGGTGTGGTAGTTTTTACCCCATGATTGTGGCGCACCGTCGGGTGGGGACGCGTACGCCCCCAGGTCCCAAAAGAGACGGCAAGCCAACATCAACCGCCCCCTATTGGTTGGCTGGTTTTGCTGGGGTTTTCATGGTCATCGTTGGCTGCCTCACACTGGCTGGCTATGCTTCGGGTGTATTCACCCTTCCGGACTCTTCTGCCTGGTTAGACCCGAATCCCCGCAAGAGACAGGGTTTTTACGCCGCAGTCCTTGCGGTGGTATCGATTATCTGTGGGGCTGCTGCGGTTATCTTGGTGATCGTTTTAGCGCTTGGCGGTTTGCGAAAACCATCCAACGGCTCAGCGCCAGCCTCTCGCAACGCCCACGCTTGACCAGTTGCTTGCATAAGGCGAGGGATCTTGGGCTGCGGATCCTCCCGTGCGTTCAGGACGTCTGTGCTAGTGGGCTGCCGCCACGATTTGCATCCGTCTGAAAGTAGCTGGCTTACGCGCATGAGCGGGGAGTCCTCCCCATCGACAGATCGGCAAACTTGACCTAGTCTCGTAGTAGACATTAACTACAAGATTTGACCGGAACCACACCGGGCAAGAAGAACCGCAGACGGAGCTCGCCGAGCGAGTCTAAGAGGCAATAACCAAGAACCGAAAGGACAAGAATTATGGCTAACTTGAGCGTCTCTTATGAGGCCATGAACCAAGAGGCTGCGGCACTGGTCGCTGGCAAGGAGGACCTACTTGAGAAGTTGAACCAGTTGAAGAGCCGGGTGGACAACCTAGTCAGGGAGGGCTTCGTTACGGATAAGGCTTCCGTGGCTTTCCAAGAGGATTATGACCAGTTCACGCAGGGCGCGAACCAGACGGTGGCTGCTCTTGATGACATTGCGAATCGTCTGACGCAGACTGCCCAGGCTTTGGCTGACACCGACGCCGCCTTGGCCGGCCGCGGCTAGTCTGATGCCGTGGCTCGCTGCCTGGGCGACTCTTCTAGGCAACGGCCCACGCAGCAAGAACCAAAAGGTGACGCGAAGCTCATCGTAAACCTTCACGCAAGGTCCCCCTGTCAATAGGCAGGGGGACCTTGCATTTAACGCTTGAGAAGCAAGAGTGTGAGAAACTGGTAGTCAAGAGTCACGAGGAACAGGTAAGTAATGTCAGAAGACGGCGAGCGCCCAGAGCGCCGCGAAGATCAATCACGCCCGAACACGGGGTCCCGCTCGGGAGGCTTTGTGTGGGGCAGGGACTCGTCCCGTTCGAGTTCGGGGGACCGGGAGAGTCGCCCCTACAAGCCTCGTTCCGATGGTGACCGGGAGAGTCGCCCGTACCGCCCGCGCAATGACGACGGTGAACGTCGCCCCTACGCTCCGCGTGGTGAGGGCCGGGATCGCCCGTACCGTCCGCGTTCTGACGATGGCGAGCGTCGCCCCTACACGCCACGTGGTGACGGTGAGCGCAGACCATATACTCCGCGTGGTGATGGTGAACGTCGTCCGTACACCCCGCGTGACGGCGGAGGCGACCGTCGCCCGTATACGCCTCGCGATGGCGGCGGTGACCGCCGTCCCTACACTCCGCGTGGTGACGGGGATCGCCCGTACCGTCCGCGTTCTGACGATGGTGAGCGTCGCCCCTACACGCCACGTGGTGACGGTGAGCGCAGACCATATACTCCGCGTGGTGATGGTGAGCGTCGTCCGTACACTCCGCGTGGTGATGGTGAACGTCGTCCGTACACTCCGCGTGACGGTGGCGGTGATCGTAGGCCGTACACTCCGCGTGGTGATGGTGAACGTCGTCCGTACACTCCGCGTGATGGTGAGCGTCGTCCGTATACCCCGCGTGGTGATGGGGATCGTCCGTATCGTCCGCGCTCAGATGGTGATGGTGAGCGTCGCCCCTACACTCCGCGTGGTGACGGTGAGCGCAGACCATATACCCCCCGTGGTGATGGTGAGCGCAGATCGTACTCGTCGCGTGGTGATGGTGACCAAGAGCGTCGTCCTTTCCGCCCCCGCTTCGACGATGGTGGCGAGCGTCGCTCCTACGGATCTCGGGGTGGCGACGATGACCGCCGCCCATACCGACGCAACGATGACGAGGACGACCGTCGTATACCCATCGGCCTTGAGCCGTTGGACAACGAGCCGGACATCCCGGAAGACTTCGATGATTCGGAGTTGCCCCGTGGCGTGAAGGCTGAGCTTCGCGGAGTCCCGAAGGAACTCGCTGCAGTGGTCGGCGGGCACCTTTGGGCTGCCGGAAAGCTTGTCGAAGACGACCCGGCTGCCGCGCTGGAGCACGCCAAGGTGGCCCGCCGCCTAGCTGCCCGCTTGGCCGTCACCCGTGAGGCTGTCGCCGAGACCGCGTATGCCGCTGGCGAGTACGCCATCGCGTTGACCGAGTACCGCACCATCTATCGCATGACCGGCGACTCCAGATATCTGCCCGTGTTGGCAGACTGCAACCGCGCCGTCGGCAAGCCGGAAGAGTCACTGCGTCTGCTGCAGGGCGCGCAGATTGATGATCCGGCTCAGGCGGTCGAAGCGATCATCGTTCTTGCCGGTGCCCGTGATGATCTAGGTCAGCGTCAAGAAGCGTTGCGCCTTGTCAAAGACGCAATCGCTCAGGTCGCCCCGACTCATCCCGGTTCTGCCCGCCTGCGTTATGCCTACGCCGATCTGCTGGAAAAGGACGGCAAGCCGGAAGAGGCTCGCGAGTGGTTTGCCACCGTCGCCGCGCTGGACGAGGAAGGCGAAACCGACGTCGAAATCCGTCTCGGCAACGTCGATCCCACCGATGAAGCAGATGGCCTAGAAGACATCGTCATCCTAGAAGACACCCCAGAAGACGATCCAGAGGACGAGACTGACCCCGAAGAGGACGAGTGGGACGAACTGCCCGAGACCGACGAAGAGTCTGAAGACGACGAAACTGTCGAGTCTGACGAGGAGCCTGAAGACAGCGAGACTGCAGGGCCAGCCGACGCGGTACCTGAGGTTCAAGAGGACTGACACGCCCCATCCGGCACTCTGCGCGCAGTAACGCACCGTCATCTTTCGCGCAGTCGCAGGATCAACATGTCAAGTGTGGACTCTGCGACTGCGCGCAGAGTGACGCGAAAGGGCCTCTTCGTAGAGTGATGGGTGGGTGCTGTGCGCACCATTGGTCGCCACAGCTTTGTGCTAGAGTTACGATCACAACTGAATAGCTAGCGTTGTTGGTCGCTTATGCGAAAACACAAGGAACTCGGTGTAAATCCGGGGCTGCGACCTAACTGTGACAGCGGACGAAGAGGCAATTTAGCCACTCGCGGGTAATACCTGCGGGGAAGGCGCCTCCTAGGGTGATGCTGGAGCCAGGAGACTTGCCAACAGCGCGCATGAACATTCTCGGATCGGGAGGGTGTCTGCGCTGCGTGAGCACAGAGTTGTCGGTATTGCGACACGTGCAAACTCACGCGAGCGGTTATCAAGGCGGTCCGAGTCGGGCCGTCTTTTTTGTTGCCCTAAGTTGTGGTCAGACATGAAACGCTGACCGACACGACAACTGGGTACTCGACAATTCAACGTCCCGGGCAATGCTCGTTTGGTTGGGGTGCGCCCCAATAACGAGGTCGCAAGTCAACTTGCGCACCTGCCAGACGGATCAACTGCGGTAGACAGCTAGCAATAGCTACACGCCGTACGAAGTAAGTATCCGAAAGGTAAGCGAAAAGTGCCACAAGGCGTGTCGCACTGGTGGAAACCCGGTGACCCCCTAACTGCGAAGGACGAACGTCTGCTCGCCCCGATGAAATCGTTCTATGAGTCGCACGGGTTTACCCCCGTTCAGCGTGACATTCCAAGTTCCAGCACTATCAAACAACGCTTCCGTACCTGGGGCAAAGCGGTCGATGCAGCCGGTCTTCCGTGGGTCAACTATCCCACGCAGCAACGCCTGCGCATCGCCGCCCGTAACCTAGCGGCGACAACTGTCGCAGCAGGAATCGAAACCTCTCCAGCGTCCCCGTCCCCAGACGCTATGCCCAACGAAACATTCAAGGAGCACACATGAAAGCGAGTCGCACCAGTCTTGGTGCCAAAATAGCAGCAGGCATCGCCACCGTCGGCATGGCGTTGTCGTTCTTCACACCCACGCAACAGGCGGTAGCCGACGATTCGGTCACTGTCTACATCGATTTCGAGGGTTTCACTCTCGGCCAAGGTTTCTATATTGAACCCACCGAGGTCACGGTCCCGGCAGGCACGAATGCCGGAGTCGCCACACAGGCCATGTTCGCGCTGCCCGCAAACTCGGGCTTCGAGGCGTCCGGCCTGCCGTCCTACCTAACCAAGGTCAAGAACTTTGATACCGGCGTGGTGAATATCCCGTCATTCGTTGAAGACAATTCGTACGACGGCTACCCCAGCAACGCTGACAACGACGGCAACGATGACGCCTGGCTGGGTGTGGGGGACTACTCCATGTTCTCCGGGTGGATGTACACCGTCAACAATTCGATGGCCTCGGTCGGTTCGGACGCCTACATTTTGCACGACGGTGACGTTGTCCGTTGGCAGTTCACCCTGCTGGGCTACGGTTGTGACCTCGGCCTGGCTGACGGTTGCTTCGGTTCGGACGACGCCTACTTCACCATGGCCGATAAGAGCGCACTCATCCGCGCTCTTTACGCTCCGGGCGCGGTTGCCGCAGCAAAACCCGCCGCACTGGACACCATCATCAACCCGTTGGCGACGTCCGGTCAGGTCAACCAAGCTCTGGCCGCCCTTCAGGGGACGATCACGTCGCCCAGCCTCACGGGCCTAACCCTCAACGGTGCCAGCATCGCCGGTTTCGACCCCGCCAAGCACACGTACGACCTGATCGTCAGCGGTACTGACGCCAGCGTGGCCGCAACTTTCGATGACAGCATCTACTCGCTGACGCGCGAAGGAGCACCTGTGACCAGTGGATCGAGCGCCAGCATCGCTCTCGCGGACGGCAACAACAAAGTGGAGTTGCTGCTGACTGACCGGCTCAACCCTGCCAGCGCCACCACCTACACTCTCAATCTGGTGCGCCCACGCACCATTGCGCTGGGCGCGGCCGCGCAGGTGAAGTTCCTGCCCGGTGGCGCACCAGCCGTGACGAGCGTGCCCACGATCAACGGTTCTCCGGAACTCACCCTGTTCCGCGCCGACGACCAAGGCACCGCAACCGCGATCCTCGGCTACCTCGCGGCTACCAAGGACTATCGTTCATATCTGTTGAGCGACGCCAGCACCGTTGACTTCAGCACTCGCGTGAGCGTCGCCAACGGGCACGCTCGCGTGGTGGTCGATGGTGCCGTGGTCGGTGCGGAGCAGAAGGCGACGACGACTGGCACAACGCTCAGTTTTCCCGGCATCGCGCTTGAGCACGACACCACGGTAGTCACCGTCGAGGTCTGCACAGACGCAACGTACACCGACAACGGTAACGTCTTTGTCCCAGAGAACAGTTTCGACTTCTACATTGAGAAACTCAGTTTCACGCCAGACGAACTGAACAGCGCCCGGTTTGCAACGTTCACTGCCGCCGCGGGTGCCACTTGGCCATACGGCGTCTACTCTCTAGCCAACCCGACCACAACCTTGATGGTAGAGAAGTCCGGTGCGGATGTCACTTTCTTGGCAACTGTGGGGGACGGCGTCACGGTCTACAAGCACGCCACCAGCAGCACGCCTGCCAACACTCTGGCTCCGGAGCTAGACGGTTCCTACTCGTTGAACGTGACAGGCAACTCGCAAGCATTTGCCACCGAGAAGGTGGTGCGCGGGTTCACGTTGCGTTTCCCGCTGACCGTCAACATCTACGCGCCGGTTGCAGGCGCTCCTGATGCGGTCACTGACTACATTGTTTGGGCTAGTCAGTACTCCAACTCGGCCACGTATGGTTTGAACGGCGAACTGACTAAGTACGGCACCCTGAAGTCGCTGGGCAACTTCGGCGGTCACGTCACCTTCTACTATGAAGACGCCATCAAAAACGATCCAACTCACCCTTATGGCGTCGATTTCATGATCAACGGCAACAGTTTCGGCACCTCCGCTTCCGAGCCGGGCAACGTCGAAGTGTCGGCGGATGGTGAAAACTGGTACCTCTTGGCCGGCTCGGCCTACTTTGATGACATCACCAACCGTGAGTACGAGGTGACCTACTTCCGCAACCCCGATGGCACGTCCCGCTACAGCGACAATCAGGGCCACACGGACGTAACCCCGGGCACCATGTACAAGTACCCGACGCCCGCAAACTACCCGCTGTTCGATTGGCGCGCCGGTGATGCGGACAGTTACACGGTCGCAGGTCCGCTTCTGCTCGCCAATGGGACAGACCCGTACGGTTCCACAGCCGCGCAAGTGCCCGACTGGGGCTATGTTGACGTGCTACCCAACGGCACTTTGGGCACTCCGGTGAGCCCGTACTCCAAGGTGACGGGTAGTGGCAGCGGTTTCGATCTCTCTTGGGCCGTGGACTCCAACGGTGCGCCCGTCGTGTTGGACGAGATCCAATACATCAAGGTGAGCACGGCGTCTCACATCTATGCTGGCGCAATCGGCGAAAAGTCCACCGAGGTTGCTGGCGTCCGTCGCGCAGCCGAGACTCCCGCTGAGGTTGGTGTGAGTGCGGCACCGTCATCCATCACCATCAACGGTGCGCAGGTGAGCCTGGAGCACGGCGTCTTCACCTACTACAACGTGCCGTTTGGTCACGCTGGCGTGGACGTCGAGGTAACCGCTGATGCGAGCGCCAACGTCTACATCAACGACGCTCGCGGTGCCACGCGCACCTTCGCAACTGCGCCCCTCAGTGGTACCATCCGCGTGGTCGTGCAAGACGGCGACAGCGAGCCGGTCATCATCTACCTGAACTCTGGCGACGAGCCGGTTGTGACTCTGGCTGAGCCGGTGCTGCCAACTGCCGACGAGGTGCTGGCTGCCTACAATGCGGCGGTTGCCTATGAGAACGCGCAACCTAGTGCTGCGAACCTCGGCTACGGTTCCGAGTGGGTGGTGCTGGGTCTGGCCCGCGGTGGTGTCATCGCTCACGACCAGCGCGACGCGTACCTGAATAGCCTCGCCACAGCCGTGGAGGATGCCGACGGAGTGTTGACCTCGTCTGCCTACACCACGTATTCGCGTGTCGCGTTGACGCTCACCGCCCTGGGTGTGGACGCCACCGATTTCGCTGGCTATGACCTCACCGCGCCGTTGGCGGATCGCACCAAGGTGACCAATCAGGGCAGGAACGGCGTGATCTTTGCGCTGCTCGCGCTGAACTCGGGCAACTATGGTAACGACGCTGACAAGGAGTTTTACGTCAACTATCTGCTCACCAACCAGGTTGCGGGTGGTGGCTGGTCGCTCTCAGGCGCTGCCGATCCGGATGTTACCGGTATGGCGTTGCAGGCGCTCGCTCCGTACTATCTGGTCGCTTCGCCGGATCCGGCGGTTGTGACGGCAGTAGAGGACGCGCTCAGCAAACTGTCCGCCGTTCAGGCCGACGATGCCGGGTTCGTGAGTTGGGGTGCAAACGCCTCCGAGAGTGCCGGGCAGGTCATCAACGCCCTGTCTGCGCTTGGTCTAGGCCTAGACACTCCCGCTCTGGTCAAGGCCAGCACCACTGAGGCGCGCACCGTCTGGGATGCGTTCATCAGTTTCCAACTGCCAAACGGTGCTTTCAAGCACATTGCTGCCGGCCCAGCCAACGGTATGGCGACCGAGCAGGGCGTTTACAACCTGAACGCGCTGTATCGTGCGCTCACCGACGCCACGTCCCTGTATGACATGTCTGACGTCACCCTAGCCGCCTGGCCAACGCACCCACCGACTGAAGCCGTGTCCTTGTGGAGGTTCTACAACTCGACAACTGGCGCGCACTTCTACACTGGTGACAACGATGAGCGCGATCACATCTTGGCTAGTCACCGGCAGTTCAGCCTGGAAGGCCCCGCTGGCCAGGTTGTTTCGGGAAAGACCGCCAAACAACCCAATGAGAGCGTCGTTCACAGGTTCTTTCTACCCAGCATGGGCGTGCATTTCTACTCCGCTGACCCGGAAGAGGTGGCGTACGTGAAGGCGACTTGGCCTGACCTGTACGCCTATGAGGGGGAGTCGTATGTTGCCTACGCGCGCACGCCTGATGGCTTAGGTTGTGCAGACGCGGGCACTATTCCCTTCTATCGGTTCCGCAACCACAATACGGGCGTGCACTTCTACACCGCTGATTCTGGTGAAAAGGATGACGTGGTGGCGAGGTATGACTACGCGTCTGGCAAGGGTGGTTTCGAGTTGGAAGGCATCGCCTACTGCATCTTGCCCAACTAACTGAGGTTGGACAGATCAAGCCCAAAAGGAGCAACAAACAGTGATCAAACTCTCTAAAGAGTTGATCGCCGCCGTGATGGCGACCGTAGCATTCGTCGCGGTCGCCATCACTCTGGTGGTCACGCTCGGTTCAGACAGCGCAGATACGGTGCCGTCGCCGTCCGGCGACACTGCGTCTGCAACTTCGCCATCTGGGTCAGCCGGTAGTCACGGGCCTTCTGCGTCTGCAACGCCAACTGGCACAAACTCTGCCTCGGCCGGAGGCTCGCAGGATGAGACGGGTGCCGGTCGGCAAACCGTCGGCGGCGACACCAACAAGGCCAACTCAGCACCCACGTCAACCATGACGGCCCCACCGACGTCCACTTCGACGTCAACCACAACAGCGCCACGCACGACGGCGACGGAAGTGCAGCACTTCGTGACGCTGCGAATCGACTGTCTCACGGCTGCCGGTGTGGCTGGATGCCCTAGTGACGGCTGGATTCTGGGCGACACCAGCGTGAGTTTCACGACCGGCGAGAGCGTCTTCGATGTGTTGCGGCGCGAGACCCGCGACCGTGGCATACACATGGCGTCGCGCAACTCTGTGGTCTACAACTCTGCCTACATCGAGTGCATAAGCAACATCTGTGAGTTCGACGGCGGGTCCATGAGCGGCTGGATGTATTCGGTCAACGGCTCGTTTCCCAACTTCGGTGCCAGTCAGTACATCCTAGAAGACGGCGACACCATCGCTTGGTGCTACACCCGCAACCTAGGCCAAGACGTCGGTGGCACCGGCTCCCTAGGGTGACGCATGAGTCCTGCCCTCATCCCGTCTCTCTGCAATGTCTGCTTGCCCGCAGTCGCAGGGTCCACACTCCGCGGCGCCACGTGGGAGGTGACCAATGCGCGGCACTGAGCGCTTCTCGTCGCTGCACCCGGTGGTCACTGTCTGCTACTTCGTGGCGGTGGTCGGGGTGAGCGTGCTACTGATGCACCCACTTGTTCTAGGGGTCTCATTTGCAGGGGCGCTCAGCTATGCCCTCTACTTGAATGGCTGGGCGAACATGCGCAAGACCCTTCCCGGACTGCTAGTGTTGATGCTTGTCGCGGCGCTATTCAACCCCATCTTCAATCATCGCGGTTACACCACCCTTGGCTACTTGGGTGACAACCCCATCACGCTGGAGGCCATCTATTACGGTCTCGCCTCCGCCGCGATGATCGGCTCGGTGCTGCTGTGGTTTGTGTCCTACAACAAGGTGATGACCTCAGACCGGTTCCTGTGCGTCTTCGGCAACGTCATCCCGGCACTGTCGCTGGTGTTCTCTATGGTGTTGCGGTTTGTGCCACGCTACTTTGCGCAGGCGAAGCGCGTGGCTGCAGCCCAGCGCGGCATCGGGCGCGACGTCACCTCCGGCTCGTGGTATGCCCGCGCCCGCAACGGATCGGCAGTGCTCTCTGTGCTGCTCACCTGGGCGTTGGAGAACTCTGTGGACACGTCTGACTCCATGTTGGCCAGGGGTTATGGCCTGCCCGGGCGCACCGCATACACCGATTTCCGTTGGCGTGACCGCGACCTGATGGCGGCACTCGGGTTCGGTGGGGCCGTGCTCGTCGTGGCCGTTGCCATGATCGTGGGGGCGTTGCGCGTGACGTACTACCCCGGTTTTGTTGTCTCGTCATGGTCGGTGGCGACGTGGTTGGCGCTTGGCGTGTGGACGGCGCTGTGTCTGGCACCGGTCGTCGTCGGCGTCGTGGAGGAGGCGAAGTGGCGCTCGTTGCTGTCCAATCCCTGAACTTTGCCTACGCGGGCTCGCAGCGTGAGGTGTTGCGAGACGTCAGTTTCACCATTGATCCTGGCGAGTTTGTGCTGCTGATCGGGCAGTCTGGATGCGGCAAGACCACGCTGTTGCGCCATTTGAAGACGGCGTTGACGCCACATGGCAGGCCCAGTGGGAGCGTCATGTTCGACGACCGTCCGTTGGAAGACATCGGGTTGGAAGAGCAGACACGTCGCATCGGTTTCGTGCTGCAGAACCCGGATAACCAGATTGTCACGGACAAGGTGTGGCACGAACTGGCATTTGGGCTGGAGTCGCTGGGCACTCCCCGAGAGGTAATCAGGCGCCGCGTTGCCGAGATGGCAAGCTTCTTCGGCATCGTCAACTGGTACCACCGCGATGTCGAGACCCTCTCCGGTGGGCAGAAGCAGTTGCTCAATCTGGCGGCGGTGATGACGATGCAGCCCGACCTGCTGGTGCTCGACGAACCCACTGCGCAACTAGACCCCATCGCCGCCGTGGACTTCCTAGCGGCCGCCAAACGCATCAACGACGAACTCGGCACCACAGTGCTGGTCACCGAGCATCGCCTAGAGTCCGCATTCCCGTTGTCCGACCGCGTCCTAGTCATGAACCAAGGCAAACTCATCGCGGACGAGTGCCCCCATTCGGCCGGAGCCACGCTGGCCCGTCAAGACGACCCCATGGTCTTCGCCCTACCCGCCGCCGTCCGCCTAGCGCTAACCCTTGACGAAGTACAGTTGGCGCTCACCGCGAGCCCCACCACTCCCATGACCATCCGTGAGGGCCGCACCTACCTGCGCGCCAAGTTGGCCGAAGTCGGGTGTGAATCCGCAGTGTGCACGGCGACTACGCGCAGCATGACGGATCAGAGACCATCCGCGTCCCTGCCTGCGCCGTCCTCCCCGCTGCTGCTCACCAGCCCCATTCCCCCGTCATTCTGCGCGCAGTCGCAAAATCCACAGTCTCAGAGCCTGCAAACCACTGTCATCGAGGCCAACGATGTCTGGTTCCGCTACTCCCGAAACAGCGAGGACGTGCTGCGGGGCCTCGACATGAGCGTCAACCAAGGCGAGTTCGCGTGCCTTCTGGGCGGCAACGGCAGTGGCAAGACCACCACGCTGGGCGCTCTTTCCGGTCTGAACAAGCCGTACCGCGGCAAGATCAAACTGCTCGGTCTCAACCCCGCTAAAGCAAAGGGCATGGAATTGTTTCGTGCCGGACTATCGGTGCTGCCGCAGGACCCGCAGACCCTATTCATGCGCAACACCATCTTTGACGACCTGGACGACGCGGCTCGCGCCCACTACACCGACAAGTCCGCTCGTGAAACCGCCGTCGAGCAGGTGGCCGCAACCACCGAGATCACCAGCCTGTTGCGCACCCACCCCTACGACGTGTCTGGCGGCGAGCAACAACGGGCGGCACTCGCCATGGCGCTGCTCACCAACCCGAAGGTGCTGTTTCTTGACGAACCCACCAAGGGTATGGACGCGTTCTTCAAAGCCAAGTTGGCTTCGGTGCTGCACCGTCTGATCGACAACGGCCTGACCATCCTCATGGTCTCTCACGACGTCGAGTTCGCTGCTCTCTACGCGTCGCGCTGCATGCTGTTCTTCGACGGTTCGGTGGTGACGGAGGGCGCACCCCGCGAGTTTTTCGTTGGCAACAGTTTCTACACCACTGCCGCCAACCGTATTGGACGCGGCCTAGTCCCCGGTGCTGTCAGTGTGGACGACCTTGTTGCCGCGTGCCGAGTGCCGCGAGCAAACGGGGGAGTGGGCCTAACGGCTTCGCGCAGCATGGCGAGTGAGGGGAGAACGACGGAGGCATCCGCAGGTAAGTCAGGTTTGGATGCGGCAACCCGAAGCAGGCGGGTGGATGCTGCGACTTCGCGCAGCATGACAGGTGCGGGAGCAACGGTGAAGAGCGATGTCCCGGAAAGTTAGTCCACACCTAACAAAGTTAGTCTCGAGTAACATGGGTGTCGAAATGCGGTTGACTTGGGTAATTACTCTGCTCGGCATCCCTGCGGCACTGCTGGCGGGCGTACTTTTCCCGTTCGAGCGCAACTACTATTTCATCTCTCTGGTCGTGGTCCTGCTGGCAATGCTGCCGTTCTTTGCTTCATTTGAAGGACGCAAGCCTCAGGCCCGCGAGATCGTGGTGGTCGCCGTAATGACTGCGTTGGCCGTCTCGGGCCGGGCCGCGTTCTTCATGATCCCGCAGTTCAAACCGGGCATGGCTGTCGTCATCCTGTCCGGAGTCGGCCTAGGTCGCGAGTCCGGCTTCGTCGTTGGTGCGCTCACCGGTTTTGTGTCCAACTTCATCTTCGGTCAAGGCCCGTGGACCCCATGGCAGATGTTTGCCTACGGTCTGTCGGGCTTCCTAGCCGGGGTCATCTTCTCGGGCCCCGCCGCCCGCAACCAAGGCCTAGGTAACCTTAATATCCCCGTCATCATCTACGGCACCCTAGCCACATTCGTGATCTACGGCGCACTGGTGGACACGTCCTCAGTACTCATGTGGGCATCCGACATCACTTGGGCCTCAATCAGCGCCATCTTCATCTCCGGCTTAATGTTCAACGCCCTCCACGCCTTCGCCTCCGCAGTCTTCCTAGCCCTGCTCTCCACCCTAGTAGTAGAGAAACTAACCCGACTCAAAGTCCGCTTTGGGCTTTTCGAGCCTGTTCCGTAGATTCGTGACCTGAGCAGGACGTGTGGCCCATCGGGCAGTAATCTAGAACCATGAGACACAGGTTGGCCGCAGTGGTGGCGGGCGCGTGCCTGCTGGCCGCGCTCTCTCCTGCGCCGCTCGCGGAGGCGATTCAAGCACCGGTGTTGCGCGTGGCTCTGACTTCGCCAATCGGCGAACTCAATCCGTTGCTGGCAAGCACTGATGCTGCTGGGCAGATTCTCAAGTACCAGTACGAGACGCTGGTGTCCCTTGATGAGGACAATCGGATTGGCGAGGGTGTCGCCCGCAGTTGGAACACCGCTGACGGCAAAATCTGGACGTTTTCGCTGAGTGACGACAGGGTTTTTTCGGATGGAACGTCGCTGACTAGCGCGGATGTGCTCTACAGTTTTGCCGCTTTGATGACGGTGCACGCTGACGGCACGGCTACCCATCCCGAGGTGGGAAACATCGCGGAGGTCGCTGCTCCAGATGAATACACTGTAGTCATCGAGGTGTTCCGGCCGCAGGCGTTTCCTCCCGGAACCAGCGTGTTCATCCTGCCGCAACACATCTGGAGCATCGCCTCTGATCCCGCCGCAGTCTCCGTTCCGGGGGACGACGGCGCGGCCACCGTAGGCTCCGGCCCATTTCTGCTCACCGCTGTCACCGAAGCGGGCGTGGCGATGCGCGCCAACCCACTGTTTTGGCGCGGTACTCCGGCTGCTGCTGGCGTACTCTGGCAGATTTACGACGACCAACTGAGCGCTATGAATGCGCTTGTCGCCGGCGAAGTTGATGTCATGGCTGATATAACGCCTCGCGATGCGCGCACTCTGGAGACGCTCGATTTCGTGGACGTGAGTGCCGGGGTGGGGGAGTCGGCGCTGATTCTCGGCATCAACTCCGGGCACACCAACTTGGGCGGTACGTTCATTGGGGACGGCAGCCCAGCGTTGCGCGATCCGGCCATGCGTCGCGCCATTACTACCGCCATTGATGTGGACGACATCATCGAACAGGCATTCATTGGCATGGCGAGGCCGGGAGTCACGCTCATGCCACCGGCATATTCGCACTACTCCGGACTGGCAAGCGGCACCACGGCGCGCGAACACGGTGTGGAAGCGGCGGCGGAACTGCTCGCGGCCGCGAACTATCGACTGGGTGCTGATGGCAAGTTGATCGGCCCCTACGGCACCGCATTAGTGTTGCGGCTCGCGTTTGTGGCGACGGACGCCAGCCATCAACGCACCGCCCTTCTCATTCGCCAAACTCTGGCGCAGTTGGGCATCGCTGTTGTGCTGCTGCCCAGCAACGCCGAGCTGATTAGCGCAAATGTCCTTTCTGGCAACCATGATCTTTATTTGGCGACGCACGCTGCTGGCCCGTACCCGAGCGTTTTGCTGGGTGCCAACGTCTGTGCCGCACGCCCTCCGGTCGCACCACCAGTCCCGACCGACCCCAACCCAGACGACGCTTCCGTAGACCAGTCAACGGACGAGCAGGCATCGCCGTGGGCCGTTATCTCTTCAGGTTGGTGTTCGCCTGCGTTCGACGAACTGTACGCCGCACAAGCCTTCGAGCCGGGCCCGGACCGCCGGGCCGAGTTCGTGAAAGAGGCGTTCTCGCTGCTTTACGACTACGACTCGCTGATGGTTCTGGCCTACCCGGACGCCCTAAGCGCTTGGTGGAATCAGGAGTTCGTCTCGTTTGGGCGCACCCCCGCCACGGATGGCGCTGTCGGTTCGACGCTGAGCTACTGGACCTACTACCTGGCTGTTCCGGCCAAAGAGGGTGCCACCGGCCTCGGCACGGTCAGCACTCCCGAACGCTCGTGGTGGCGCACCGGTGCCATCGCTGCAGGAATCGTGGCCGGGATTGGTTTGGGCATGTGGGCCAACCGGCGTCGCAAACGCCACGCTCAGACCCGCAGCGCAAGACGCATCGATTGGCGCGGCCACGACAAGTAGTGGGAGCCAAAGTCGCTCGGCGATGTCCGCGCCGTTGTCTCGTTCATAGTCCGCTGCACGCTAGTCATCGTTTGGACGCCTAAGCCTGGTGCCCGGTATGCGTGCTCACAGGTCTTGACGATAGACCTTGTGATTCGCCGATTGAGCAACGGGCCGGATGACAATACGGTCAATGTTCACATGCCACGGCAGGCTGGCAATCCAGCGCACGCACTCGGCAATGTCTTCCGCCACCAGCGGCTCGCCAACCCCGGCATACACGGCCTCCGCCTTAGCAGCATCCCCGCTAAAACGATTCAATGAAAACTCGTCTGTCTTGACCATCCCCGGAGAAATCTCGCACACGCGCACCGGGCGTCCATTTAGCTCCAGACGCAACGTGTTGGCGAGGTAACGCTCGGCCACCTTCGCGCCGCAGTAGGCCGCGCCACCCTCGTAGGCCGCCTCCGCCGCTGTCGAGGTCATGAAAACTACGGTGCCCCGAGCCGCCTCCAGCGCGGGTAGCAGGGTTTGTGTCACTCTGCCCGTGCCAATCACGTTCACGTCAAACATGGCGGACCAGTCGTCCATACTGGCGCTGGCTACTGGGTCTTGTCCAAATGCGCCGCCAGCGTTGTTGAGCAGCAGGTCAAGGCGGGGTCCCACCACGTCGGCCAGTGCGGACACGGACGCTGCGTCGGTCACGTCCAACTCGACTGCCCGACCTCCGATCTCGGCAGCCAAGGCATCCAGCCGGTCGAGTCTGCGAGCACAGGCATAAACAAAATATCCGTCGGCAGCCAAGGCTCTGGCGCTGGCCTCCCCGATTCCGCTGGATGCACCGGTAACTAAAGCGATTCGTTGTCCACTCATATGTAGATTCAATCACGTAGAGAAGGAGGAAACGCTATGAGCGACCAAGATTCTCCAGCTCGCGTGGCCGGGGATGTTACTCCCGGTGAGGTGGTTGACGCGGTGTTGCCGTGCGTGAAGGCCCGGCGCCCCGCCATCGCGGATAGCTGCGGATTCACGCGGATAGGCTGCACAGATTTGCGCACTGCCCACACCCACGTCCGCAGCGCGTACTAGGCTTAGACACATGACTGCCAAGCTGATTCTGCTGCGCCACGGCGAGAGCGAATGGAACTCGAAGAACCTGTTTACCGGCTGGGTTGACGTCGGTCTTAACGACAAAGGCCAAGCTGAGGCGCTCGCTGCTGCGGGCCTGCTGAAGGACGCCAATTTGCTGCCTGACAAGCTGTTTACCTCGCTCTTGCGCCGCGCCATCACCACCGCAAACATCGCGCTGGACGCGAGCGATCGGCACTGGATCCCGGTGGAGCGCAGTTGGCGGCTCAACGAGCGCCACTACGGTGCGCTGCAAGGCCTGAACAAGAGTGATATCCGCGAGACCTACGGCGAGGAACAGTTCATGATCTGGCGGCGCAGCTACGACGTGCCGCCGCCCGAGATCGAGTTGGACTCGCAGTTCAGCCAGTTCAACGACTCGAAGTACGCCACGCTGCCCCCGGAACTGCGCCCGCGCACCGAGTGTCTGAAGGACGTGCTGGGTCGCGTGCTGCCGTTCTGGTACGACCGCATCATCCCGGACCTGCGTTCCGGAGCAACTGTGCTCGTGGCGGCCCACGGCAACAGCCTGCGCTCGCTGGTCAAGCACCTAGACAACATCAGCGACGAGGCCATCACCGAGCTGAACATCCCCACCGGCGTGCCGCTGTTCTACGAACTTGGTGACGACATGACGCCCATCGCGCCGGGCCGTTATCTAGACCCGGAGGCTGCCAAAGCCAGCATTGAGGCTGTCAAGAATCAAGGACGCGAAGTGGGCTTGTCTGCAGGCTAGTCTGCCGGTGGATGCTACTCCTAAAACGCAGCATGACGAGGGAGGTAGTGCAGGGCGACGAGAGAAACCTTGCCGCGTCATTCTGCGCGCAGCCTTCGGCGTAGTAGCAGAATCCACCCCGACGAGCGGGCTAGAGCCGTCCGCTCGTCCATCGTACCCTGTGCGCTGAAGGCAGTGTATTCGCTGTGGTAGAATAGAGATTCGCGGCGAAAGGGGTTTGAGGTATATGGGCTTCACAGTGGGCGAAACAGTTGTTTACCCGAACCACGGCGCTGCCGTTATTGAAGAGTTAGAAACGCGCGTCATCAAGGGCGAAGAGAAGCTCTATCTGGTGTTGCGCGTTCTTGGACAAACTGACCTGACGGTGCGTGTTCCCGCCAGCAACCTTGACCTAGTCGGGGTGCGTGATGTGGTGGACAACGACGGTTTGGAACGCGTGTTCTCCGTGTTGCGCATGATCGGCGTCGAAGAGCCGTCCAACTGGTCGCGTCGCTACAAGGCCAATCTTGAAAAACTGCACTCCGGCAACGTGCTTCGCGTGGCTGAGGTGGTGCGTGACCTCTGGCACCGCGAACGCGGCAAGGGTCTGAGCGCTGGCGAAAAGCGCATGCTTGCCAAGGCTCGCGAGATCCTGGCCTCCGAGTTGGCGCTCGCCGAGAAGATCACTCGGGAGGACGCCGAAGCCCGGCTAGACGAAGTTCTGGCCCCAACGGACGTCTAGGCCATGACCGGCGTGGGCGTCTCCGCCATTGTTGTGGCGGCTGGTGCAGGCGTTCGCTTGCGCAGTTCCACCCCAAAAGCGCTGGTGCGCATCGGCGGCAAACCCCTCGTTCTGTTGGCTCTTGAGTCTTTGGCAGCCGGTGGCGTCACAAAGGCCGTAGTCGCCGTCCCACGCAGCGACATTGATGACTTCGACAATGCGCTGCGGGCCGCACCCCTGCCCATTCGCATCGTCCCAGGTGGTGCCACCAGACAAGAGTCAGTGCGCCTGGCGCTGGATTCTCTAGTCACTTGGGACGTCACTGGTAGCGACGACGACGTGGTGCTGGTGCATGACGCCGCCCGCCCACTTGCACCCCCCGAGGTGGCGTTGCGCGTCACCGAAGCCATCGCTGATGGTGCCTCCGCTGCCATCCCGGTCATTCCGGTGGTCGATACTATCCGGGCGTTGACTCCCGCCGGGTCGGTGGTTGTAGACCGCAACACCCTGCGTGCCGTGCAGACTCCACAGGGGTTCCGCAAGGGCGTGCTACGCGCCGCTCACCAACTTGCACTTGCCGACGAGGTTTCGGGCACCGACGATGCCATGCTCGCCGAACGCGCCGGTTTCAACGTCAAACTTGTTGAGGGCAGTCCTGCCGCCACAAAGATAACCACACCCCACGACCTAGCCGTAGTCCGTGCCCTAGTGGAGGGCTAGTGGGCTGCGCCTTCGCGGGTCGGCAAATATGGCCACATGAGCGAGGGCGCATATGGGCAACGCCCCGCGTCTCACATCGAACGCACTCCGGATGGCGGTCTAACTGACAGAAGTCTCGCGAGTGAGTAGAGCGCTGGCTATTGCAGCCACACCTTCTCCCGCGCCCGTGAAACCCATGCCATCGGTCGTGGTGGCGCTCAGCGACACCGGTGCTCCGACCAGTCCAGATAGAAGAGTCTCGGCCTCCGCACGTCGCGGTGCCAACTTGGGCTGATTTCCGATCACCTGTACGCTGACGTTCGCGATGCTCCACCCGGCATCCTGAACGCGCGCCACGGCCTCGGCAAGCAACGTTGCTCCTGCGGCCCCAGCCAAGGCCGGGTCGTCCACTCCAAAGTTTGAACCTAGGTCGCCTAGCCCGGCAGCAGAGAATAGGGCGTCACACATGGCGTGTGCGGCAACGTCCCCATCAGAGTGCCCCGCCAGCCCCACGCGGGATTCGGGCCACTCAAGTCCGACTAAGTGCAGCGGCACGTCGGGCGCGAAGCGGTGCGCATCAAACCCAAGTCCGGTACGAATGATCATGGGCACCAGTCTATGTCGCTGCCGTGTTTCTCGACATCCTTAAGGCAGGCAGTCAACTCATGCCACCGCGCGACCAGACCAACGTCTAGACGATGTCACCCTCACCGGCAAGATACGTGGCGCACTGCTTCAGCGATGTCTGCGACGCGCCCTGGAAGAACCAGTTCACTCGGGACTGCCCGTGACCGTGGTTGCCCACATAGTTTGGGTCGCCGGTGAGCACATCGTCACCCAAGTTGTAGAACAACACCGACAGGTTTTCGGCGTCGGTCTCGGTGAGTCCAACGGCCAACTCGACGGACTGGAAGAACGCGCCCGCTAGGCAGTCAGCCTGCAGTTCGGTGCGCCGCGACATCCGCAAGGACTCCCTCTCATTGCCTTGCTTGTCGTACTGCTGCTCCCACGCGTTGGCCGAGATCAGCAGCCCGGTTCGGAACTGCACCGCATGTCCCATCTCGTGGGCAAGAATGGCCTCCGCGATAAACGGTGACGACCGCACGTCGCGCGGCAGGACGTACACCAGGTCATTTGCAAAGTAGACCTGTTGGTTCCCGGTGCAGTAGAACGCGTTCTCGCTGTCCGACTCGCCACACGGGGTGTCGATGGTGCCGCCGTACACCGTCACGGTGGGGCGGGGAAGTCGGGCTCCGATCTGGCCCAGCGTGGGGTCCCAGACGCGTTGCAAGCATCCGGTCAAGATGTTCAGGTGGTCTTGCAGCTCGGCGTCGTTCAGTGCGGAAACGTCAACGCGGGGAAGTTCGCAACGCACCGGCACGGGCACGCTCAGACCATAGAGCGAGTTGGTTTCCAGCATCTGGGTGGCGTCGCCGTACGTGTCCGGCCACGGCACGTCATCATCTGACGGGTTGGCATCCGGGTTTGGGATCACGTAGTCCTCGTTGACCCACTCTCCCTCGGGCAGCGTCGCTGTTGGCTGGGTTGTAGTCGTCGCGGATGGCTGAGTGGTGGTTCGCGTGGTAGACGTGGTTGTCGTCGTAGTTCGGCTGGTTGGCGGAGGTGTGTACGGATCTTCCGGGCCAACAACCAAACCAATAACGATGAGCACTCCCAGCACCACTAGCGGTACAGCCACAATCGCCAAGATGATCTTGAGTACAGCGTTGCTCTTCGGGGTAGGCGGGGCCACATATCCGCCCACCGCCTGCTGCGGGTATCCGAACTGCTGCGAGGCAGGCCGATACTGTTGCGGGTATCCGGGCTGTCGGTAACCAGCCTGCGGCACCTGGCCGAACTGCTGCCCAGGCCCGGGTGCTCCCCACTGTGCCTGTTGCGTGCCCCATCCGGGTGCGCCCTGCGGACGCGCTGCCGGGGGATAACCCTGCGGAACTTGTGCACTCATGCCTCACACACTAGCGCGACTAGGGTCTCCCTAACCAAGTCGGCAACTTGCCCTTTACAACAAATTGATAACATCAAAAGTTCGCAATCGCTAACGGCTGCCCCCGCCCCTGCATTACGCTAAGTTCAGTGCAATGGCATGCGCTTTGGCGCGCCTGCGTCGCTGCGCCCTAGGCCGCAACATGGCCCCAGGCCACAACAGAGAGGTTACGCAAGAGATGGACACCTTCAAACGTGCTGCTGCTGGTTTGGCAACCGTCTTTGTTGCGCTCGGTTTTTCGCTGGAGGGTCCACAGTTGAGTGCCCAAGCCGAGGAGCCTGCAGCCAGCGAGTTCATCGTAACGGCGGCCGTCGGTGCAGACGGCGGTATTGACATCGCCGAGACTGTTAAGTTTGACGCCGGAGTGCCCAGCCAAGTTGTGCAACGCATCTCGCTCGCAGAAGATGCCCCCGACTACACCGTCTACCGCTATAGCATCTCCGCCGTTGAGATCTCCGGCAATGGTGCCATCACCAGCTCTTATGCTGAAGATGGCGACTATCTGGTCATCACCGTTAAGTTGGACTCTGCCACAACGGAGATCACCATCGGCTACCACGTGAACGGCGCGGCGTTTGACGAGGGCATTTCTGGTGATGGCACCGCACTGACCACCATCAAGTGGTCGTTGCTGCAAGGACTGAGCATCCCAGTTGCAAAGGCCACCGGCGTGGTCGCCACCCCTATCGCCGCACAGTTCACGTCGGTCTCCTGCTACTCAGGCAGCGTCGCGGCTCCCACCAAGTGCTCATGGGCTGCCGGTGGCACTTTCGACAACCCCTATCCGGCGTTTGGCGACGATGCTCGTGTGGCCGGCGAGGTTATCACCATCCAGTTCTCGGCCCCCACCTCCCAGATCGCCGTCAACGAGCAGATCGAAGAGCTGTGGACGTTGGGTCGCGCATTCTCCACACAACCGCTCTACCTGATCACCGCCCTCGCGGCGCTAGTTGTTGGAGGCCTGTTGGTGTTCGCCCTCCAGCGCGCCAACGGTCGTGACGTGGCGTCCGTCAAAGACCCGACACTTGTCGCATCGTTCGTCCCCACCGGTGAAGGAACGGTCGAGTTTCAGGTCCAGAAGGGATTCCGCCCCGGTCAGGTCGGCACCATCGGTGACGAGCGCGTCGATCCGGTGGACATCACTGCCACCATTCTTGACCTCGCTGTTCGCGGCCATCTGCGCATCACCGAACTGCCTGCCGCCACCGCCCACGCCCCCCTCGACTGGACGTTTGAGCGCACCGAGGGCCGGGACGACCTGCTGCCCTACGAACTCACCCTGGTGGACGCCATCGCCCCGCACTCCGGAGATCGGGCTTTGGTTTCGGCTATCGGTGCCAGCGTGGCACCTGTAATCGGCAAGGTACAGTCGCAGTTGTATGACGACGTGGTTGCCAACGGCTGGTTCACCACCCGTCCCGACACCACCCGCAACCGTTGGGCTGCCCTAGGTTGGGCTGCCTTCGTGCTCTCCGTCGGCGCGCTGGTGGCGCTCGTCATCTTCACCAAGTTTGGCCTGCTGGGATTGGTGCTCGTCGCCATCGCCGGCCTGATCCTAGGCGTGTCCCAGACGATGCCCCGCCGCACCGCTGCCGGTTCGGCCGTCCTGGCCGGGCTAAACGCCCTGTCGCACGTCATCGCCACCCAGCCCTTGGACACTATCGCCAAAGACAAGGCCTACGAGGAGATCTCTGAGGTCCTCCCCTACGCGATAGTCCTAGGCTCCTGCGCCCGCTGGACCCAAGCCCTTGTAGACGCCGACAACGACCCCGGCGTCCCGGATCCCGAAGACCTCTCTTGGTACTACGCCCCCGGCACCTGGTCCTTGTCCGACCTCCCCGCCGCCTTCGACTCGCTAGTAGCCACCCTCCAAGGCCGTCTCTACGGTCACGGCTAATCCGTGGTGCTCCGCCTGTCGGCTCCGTAAGCCTTCCGTCATCCTGCGCGTAGCGAAGCGGAGTCGCAGGATCCACGCGTCACCTCAGGGCAGTGAGTGCCAGTCTGCAGAGTCCAGGATGATGGTCACCGGACCATCATTGACCAACTCGACCTGCATATGGGCACCAAATCTTCCGGTACTGACCTGTGCCCCAAGCGCACGCAGCGCGTCCACATAGGCGTCCACCAGCGGCTCACTGATTGGCCCCGGCGCGGCTGCGTTCCACGACGGACGCCGCCCCTTTCGAGTGTTGGCATACAGCGTGAACTGACTCACCACCAAAATAGGCGCGCCAATCTCCGACGCCGACACTTCCTCCGCCTCGGGAGTATCAAGGATGCGCAACTCCCAAGTCTTCGCAGCCATCTTCGCCGCGATTGCCGCAGTGTCGTCATGTGTGACCCCAACCAGCGCCACTATTCCCGGCCCTGCGAACGCGCCCACAACTTCGCCATCAATACTGACCGACGCCCCAGTCGCCCGCTGCAACACCACTCTCACAAGGCACATGCTACCTGTCGTGTTCGCCGTGCAGATACACGGTGGTTCTGCCACGAGGGAAACTGAGGTGTCCACACGAGGGACGGACTAGCCTTGTTTGGCCAGTCTTGCCCACATGTAGGGCTGCAGCGGGATGTCTTTGGTGGCACGATCCCAAGTCCACATCAGGTCCCCTTCGACGTTGCCGTATAAGCGTTGACCGCCGGTCACTTGAAGGGTGGCGTCGGGGATAGCGGCCACCACATCGGTAGTCAGCTCGATTTTGGCACCTTGGATGCGACCGTACCAGGTCTCGATCCAGCCCTCGGGGTGGGCGACGAGCGCGTCTACCGTGGCGTCGTCGTGGGGCAGCCAGTAGCCGGTTTCTGTGGTCAGCGGGGCGGCAGGTTGACCGTCGTCATCCAAGGTCCAGGTTTGGCAGATGTAGTGCAGGTAGGGGCCGCCGTTGGTGGAGAAGTCTACCTGCTGGCCGTACTCGAACTCGCCCTGGTCGGGCCATTCGCCGTGGCCGTTGCCCGTCCAAGTGCCGATCAGCCAATTGACGCCAAGCAGCGCCTCGTTGATGTCGTCAGGAATGTCGAAGTGCATCAGGGAGCCTGCCTTTCGTCAATGTCGTCAAACCACTTGGGCGTGGCGGCGTCCACAATGGGTTCCAGCCGCACTCGTGAAGAGACCAATGTGCGGGCGACGGCCAGCAGGATCGCGACGAACACCAGTGCGCCAATGGTAGCGCCAGCGGCGACGAGAGCCCAGAAAGTGAATGTACCCACCTATCCATCTTAGGCCCCTTTGGACAAGACGTTGAGAGGAGCGCACTAGACTTAGTTGTTGTGAGCACACTTCAGCAGCGTTTCGGAATTGGGACGCAGAATACCTTTGCACAAGCCAACTTTGCCGCGATCTCGGATGACGATTATCGCGCCGCCTTCGAGGAGGGGATTGCCGCGCAGAATGATGCGCTGGCCGCCCTCGCGGCTGCCACGGACGCCCCATGCGGCTGCCTACTGGCCGACTTTGAGGCCAGCGGCGTCTATCTGACGCGCGTCGGCGAGTCGTTCTGGACACTCAAGTCCGCCGACACCAACGAGGCTCGCGACGCCATTGATGAGGAGATGAGCGCCCGCTTGGCCGTCCACTCTGACTCCATCTACCTCAACAAGGCCCTGTTCGACCGCTTCGTGGCGCTCGACGAGCGGGCCAAGACTGGTGAGGCCGAACTGGATGAGCAGGACGCTTGGCTGCTGAGCGAGACGCTGCGCAAGTTCCGCCGCAGCGGCATTGAGTTGGACGAGGCCGGACAGGAGCGCCTCAAGGCCATCAACGAGGAGTTGGCCGCGCTGGAGTCCAAGTACATCCAGTTGGTGGTCAAGGGCCGCGGCGAGGCGGCGGTGCGCATTGAGACACTCGCCGAGCTAGATGGCCTGAGCGAGGCGCAGATCGCGGCGTGCAAGGCCACCGCCGAGGCCCGGGGTTGGGACGGCGCGTGGGGGCTGGAGTTGGTGAACACCACGCAGCAGCCACTGTTGGCGTCGCTGAACCATCGCGCCACCCGCGAACGACTGTTCAAGGCCTCCGTGGGTCGTTCCACCTTGCCAAGCAGCGATGTGCGTCCCATCATGTTGCGCCTGATCGCGCTGCGTGGCGAGAAGGCACACCTACTGGGCTTCCGTCACTACGCCGACTATGTGGCGTCCAACGGCTGCGCCAAGTCCACAGACAACTTCATGCCACTGCTCAAGACGATGACTGCCGCTGCGGTGCGCAACGCGAAGCGCGAGGCCGAGGCTCTGCAAGCATTGCTGAGCGATCTTGAGCCCGGTGCCACCCTTGAGGCATGGGACTGGCAGTGGTTGGCCGAGAAGCTGAAGGCGTCCCAACTGAACCTAGATGCTGCCGAACTGACGCCCTACCTTTCGTTCGAGTCCGTGCTTGTCAACGGCGTTTTTGCCGCCGCAACCGGGCTGTATGGCATCACGTTCCACAAGCGTGATGACGTTGTTGGCTACACCGCCGACACCCGCGCTTACGAGATCCGTGAGGCCGACGGCAGCGTGTTGGCGTTGGCGCTGTTCGACCCGTACGCCCGTGCGTCCAAGGAGGGCGGCGCGTGGATGACGCAGATCGTCGATCAGTCAACCGCGTTCGGCACGCTGTCTGTGGTCACCAATAACTGCAACCAGCCCAAGCCTGCGCCTGGCAAGACCGGCCTGATGACATGGGACGAGGTCACCACCCTGTTCCACGAGTTCGGCCACGACCTGCACGGCATACTCAGCCACGTCAAGTACCCGGACGCGTCCGGCACCAGCACCCCCGGCGACTTTGTGGAGTTCCCCTCGCAGGTCAACGAGATTTGGGCGTGGGAACCGGCGTTGATCGAGCAGTACGCACGTCACTTCGAGACCGGTGAGCCGCTGCCCCAGTCTTATGTGGAGACGCTCGCCGCCAGCCAGCACTTCGGTGAGGGTTACGACGCTGCCGAGATCTACCAGTCCACTTATCTGGACCAGGTGTGGCACCAGAGCGCTGCGGCAGATCTGCCGCAAACCCCCGATGAGATCGAGGCGTGGGAACACAAAACGTTGGTTGACGCCGGGTTCTTCTTCGAGTTGGTGCCGCCGCGCTACAAGAGCGTTTACTTCTCGCACATCTGGGGCGTCGGCTACTCCGCCAACTACTACGGCTACATGTGGGCCGACGTGATGGCCGCCGACGCGCAAGCATGGTTCCGCGAAAACGGCGGTCTGAAGCGCGAAAACGGCGACCACTTCCGCGCCGAGGTGCTCAGCCGTGGCGGCAGCCGCGACGCCATGGAAAGCTACCGCGCCTTCCGTGGCAGCGACCCCGACCCCATCCACCTGATCCGCCGTCGCGGCCTAGAGTGAGCCAACCAACTCGCTTTGACGCGGGTGTTGCGGGGAGACTAGTATTTATCGCTGTGTCCGGTGTGTTGCTGCCCGGATGTAAGTGCGCACGCCCGAACAGGTGCGCCGGGGCTCTTTTCGTTGCGAGTTTCGGCACTTCCGGGTGGGGTGCATAGCCGGATGATATTTGCTGGCGCGCAAGGTCTAACTGAGCCTGTGTGTCATGAGTGTGCCTCTGCCCGAAGTAGGGGACCGCAGTCAAGCAAGAGCAACCAGTTGAACAAAGAGACAGACGCTTAGGTCAGACAAGTCAGACTAAGACTCGTGTGAGTTCGATCAAGCGTCAAAGACAACGAAAGAAGGGGCAGTTAGTGCCTACAATCCAGCAGTTGGTCCGCAAGGGCCGCGCCGACAAGGTGTCGAAGAGCAAGACACCAGCGCTGAAGGGGTCTCCCCAGCGTCGTGGCGTGTGCACTCGCGTTTACACCACTACACCCAAGAAGCCGAACTCTGCGCTGCGTAAGGTTGCCCGTGTGCGCCTGAGCAGCGGCATCGAGGTTACCGCGTACATTCCCGGCGTCGGCCACAACCTGCAGGAGCACTCGATGGTGCTCGTGCGTGGCGGTCGTGTTAAGGACCTCCCCGGTGTGCGTTACAAGATCATCCGTGGCGCACTCGACACGCAAGGCGTGAAGAACCGCAAGCAGGCCCGTAGCCGCTACGGCGCCAAGAAGGAGAAGTGACATGCCACGTAAAGGCCCGGCGCAAAAGCGCCCTGTGATCGCTGATCCTGTTTACGGTTCGACGTCCGTTAGCGCGCTCGTCTCCAAGATTCTGCTCGACGGCAAGAAGACCGTCGCCCAGTCCATCGTCTACACCGCCCTTGAGGGCACCCGTGAGAAGACCGGCGTTGACCCGGTGCTCACGCTGAAGAAGGCTCTTGACAACATCCGCCCCGCTGTGGAAGTTCGCTCCCGCCGCGTCGGTGGCGCCACCTATCAGGTGCCTGTCGAGGTGAAGCCGGGCCGCGCCAACACGCTGAGCCTGCGCTGGCTGGTCGGGTTCTCCCGCGCTCGTCGTGAGAAGACCATGGCCGACCGTCTCATGAACGAGATTCTCGACGCCTCCAACGGTCTTGGGGCATCCGTGAAGAAGCGTGAAGACACCCACAAGATGGCTGAAGCAAACCGCGCGTTTGCTCACTACCGCTGGTAGTACTTGGCTGTTCCCTCGAACGCAACCCGCCCGCCCAAACCGGCGCAGGGTTGCGTTCGAGGGCATAAGTTTGCGTGCCCCGGTGTTACATAAAGACACCCGGGCATATTTGCGTGTTCAGACACGCACCAAAATAGACACGACAAAGACGAAGTAGCGAAATCACTTAGGAGCGACCACCATGGCCCTCGACTTGCAGACCGACCTAACCAAGGTGCGAAATATCGGCATCATGGCCCACATTGATGCGGGCAAAACCACGACGACCGAGCGCATCTTGTACT
>JAISJP010000003.1 GCA_031261455.1 Propionibacteriaceae bacterium | reverse complement strand
TGCAGGGGATGGCCCCCTTCTCGCGCATCCAGGCGACGGCAACGGAGGTGTCAAGACCCCCAGAAAATGCGAGCCCAACGCGCTCGCCAACAGGAAGTGAGGTCAGGACTTTGCTCATTGACCAATTCTAACGCTCCCCCCACACTCCGAGCAAATAACTATGCGTCAGACGGAATAGTTATGCGCTGTGCATGTGGGGCGGACTTACTACAGTGAGTTCCCGGTGTAGTAATTTTGTGACATTCAATGTAGTAATGTTGTGACATTCAGACGTAGAATGGGTCGCATGAGTGCTGTGATTCATCGTCCCATCGGAGACGCAGTGTTGGCTCGTCGAGATGTCCCTGTCGTCATCGTGGAAGGGGCTCGAGCCGTCGGAAAGACAACGATGGCCCGCGCGCAGTTCGAGCGTGAGGCCGGATACGCATACGTCTCGTTGGCGGATCCAGCAACGCTATCGCAGGCACGCCACGACATCACAGGCTGGATCCAACGGCTACCGAAACCGGTCGTAATCGACGAGGCACAGTTGGTCGAGGCGCTGCCACTTGCGGTGAAGGAGTTCGTCGACCGCGCTGCCGCCAGTGACAACCAGTTCATCCTGACTGGTTCTGCATCAATTGGTCGCACCGGACTGGGAGGAGCTGATCCGCTGGCAAGGCGGGCAGTGCGCATGACGATGACCCCACTCACCGGATGGGAGTTGGCTGAACAACACGGTTCGTTGGTTGACGCGCTGTTTGACGGTGAGTTGACGTATGGCACCGCGCCTGAGTTGAGCGACACCGACCTGTTGGCTGCAATGGCGTACGGCGGTTTCCCCAGTTACGTTGTGCCCAACCCCACGATGTCGAGGAGCAGACTAAGAGAGCGCATCTCCTCAGACATCACCGCAATACTCTCTAAGACTGCAGTGCCGGACGACATGATCAACGCGGTCATTGCCCACGACGTTCTAGACCTCTTGTTGCGAACGCCGGGGGGCATCTTCAACGCCAGCCGTATGGGCCAACTTCTCGGAGTCGACCAGCGCACGGTTGACCGATACCTCGCAATCTTCGGCAGACTATTCCTAGTCCACTGGTTGCCGAACCTTGCGACACGGCCAGCGGCCCAGACCCACACTCGCAGCAAGGTGCACCCCAGCGATACGTCATTCTCTGTGGATTCCTTGGAACGCTCCTGCCCCAGCATTCTTGATCAGCGCGAACTGTTCGGGCAGGTGCTGGAGAGCTACGTCGTCCAACAGATCACCTCCGCCACCCCTTGGGCCCGGCGTCAGACGGCAGCCTACTATTGGCGACTGTCACAGAATCCGAAACCCGAGGTCGACTTGGTGCTTCTCGGCTGGGGCGGCAAGTCCGTTGGAGTCGAGGTGAAGGCCGCAACGACAGTCAATTCGGACGACCTCAAGGGACTGCGCGCGCTGCGAAAGGTGCGCGGACTCGACCGTGGCTACGTCGTCTACACCGGTTCCCAGATTCAAGAGATTGACGACCAGATTTGGGCGCTTCCGGTGGCCACCCTGAGCACTGCTGCCGCATTTGGCGAGTTCGACGCCAAGGCGGCATCGGAGCTGGGATGACCTCAGCGCGGCCGCAGATCTATCGGCCTAGACTCCGGGATAGCCACCTCTGCTGCTCCGGGCAGGGGGACAGCTAACCAAGGCAGCCCAGCGCTCAAGCCCTGACAACTGGATGCCGGATGAGCGTCTTGAGTTTGTCGGGGACCACCTTGCGGGGGTCGCCTAGGTAGATCTCGTGGTGCTGACGTAGACCTGCGATTTGGGTGCGATAGCCGGAGTCGGCTATGAACTGTTCGAGGGCGGCGATGGTGGGTGGCTCGTCGTCGTAGGACCCGATGTGGGTGATCTGGCCGCAGAGGCCCTCTGCGAAGGTCTCGCGTCGGATGACCGACACGTCTAGGTCGCGTTTCTTGGCGGCCAGCACGTCACGGAACTGCTCGAAAACGCCCTCGGTCACGAAATCGGGGACGCGCAGCAGTGACGTCCAGACGAATCTTTCCTTGTCAATCGCGGTTGGGGCCTGCGCTTCGCCATCAATCGCCCACAAGCCTTCGAGCGGGGGGACGACGAAGTCGTAGTACCCTGCCGGGGTCTCCGCCCCCTTTTTGCTCATCTTCACGGCGTACGAAAACCCGTACAGCACGGCGATAGCGTTGGCGTACTCGGCGGATGTGCCCGGATTGCCACGGCCGTCCACCATCACGAACGTCATCTCCGGAACGTCCACGATCAGAGGCTTCGCGGACGGTGCGTACAACTGCTTGTCTTGCGCCTTGAAATCGACAGGCATGTGTTCAACCTCGCCTCTCTATTGTCACCGCTACCGTGTCGCCGACCTGCTTGCCGATTCGCTCCCGGATCCCCTTGAGCACGCCGATGATGTAGCAGACCGTGCCGTCTGCGTTCTTGACGCCCATGTTGACGATGCTGCCGTCATATGGTTCGTCGTCGAATGTGGCATGGACTTTCATCCTCCCCACGCCGAACTCTGTCCGAATATCGTACGGAAAAACCACGTACGCGCCTCCGCGGCCACTGCCGTCACCAACCTCAGCACTGCGAATGACGGCCTCATACTCGTACAACTGCTCACTCACGCGCGCCGCACCTTCTCCAGAGTCTTGCCTTTCGCCAACTCCTCCACCAGTTTGTCCAGAATGCGGATCTGACGCATCAGTGGGTCCTCGATCTGCTCGACTCGGACGCCACAAACAACTCCGGTGACTTGGCAGGCGTTGGGATTCAACAGCGGAGCTTGAGCAAAGAACTCCTCAAAGCTGACACCAGCAGCGATCTGCGACTGCAATCCAGCCAACTCGTAGCCAGTCAACCAGCAAACCACGGCATCGACGTCGTCCTGTGTGCGTCCCTTGCGTTCGACTTTCTGGACGTACAACGGGTAGACGCTGGCAAACGCCATCTTGTACACGCGTTCGCTGCCCATGCTTGGTACTTCCCCACCTCACGCGACGAGGATGATCTTGCCGATGTTGTCGCCGGACGCCAGGAACTCGTGCGCCCGGGCTGCGTCGTACAGCGGGAACAGCGTCTCGGGACTGAGTTGGATCTGACCGGTTTCGATCAGTGGCCAGACTCGCTCGGCAACTGCTGCTACGATCGCACACTTCTGTGCGACCGGGCGCTGTCGGATGCTGGTGGCCATCACGGTGGCGCGCTTGCCGAGCATTTTGGCAATGTTGATCTCACCCTTGGTGCCCTTCTGCATGCCGATGATCACTAGGCGACCGTCGGGCGCAAGCACGTCCATGTTGTGCTCTAGGTAGCCGCCGCCCAGCAGGTCGAGGATGATGTCGGCACCATAGTCGTCGGTGGCCACCTTCAGCGCGTCCCACCATTCGTCGTGATAGTCGATGGCGATGTCCGCGCCGAGCCAGCGGCAATACTCCAGCTTCTCAGGGCTTCCCGCTGTGGTGGCGACCGTGGCACCGAGCGCCTTGCCGTACTGAATGGCGAACGACCCGATACCACCCGCGCCGCCGTGCGCCAGGAACACATCCCCGGCCTTGAGGCCCACCCGATCCATGTTGGAGACGACGGTTCCGGCCACCGACATGAGACCAGCCGCGCTCACCAGATCGACGTCGTTGGGCGGTGCGACGGCCTGCCCGGCTGGGCACGTCACATACTGCGCATAACCCCCACCGGCGATGAACGCGACCACCGGGTCGCCGACCGCATGGGTTGTGACGCCCTCGCCCAGTCCCGCGATGTGTCCTGAGACCTCAAGGCCGATGATGTCGGAGATTCCGGGCGGCGGCGGATAGTTGCCCGTGCGCTGCAGCAGGTCGGCGCGGTTGACCCCAGCGGCAACCACCTCGATGAGCACTTCGCCCGGCCCGGGCGTTGGCGTGGGCACCTCCAGCCACTCCAAGACTTCCGGTCCACCAAACGACAAGTTGATACACGCAAACATGAGTCAAGCCTAGTGGACCCCGCGACTGCGCGCAGTGAAAGCCTCTTGCACCTCACCTTTCAACTGAAACCGAATCGTGACTGGCTGGAGGGTTGCGGTGCAGAATTCGCGTGATAGCGTGAAATGGTCGGCTGAAGACTAAAAGTTGAGTCACGGGCCGAGCATCACAGTCACGGGGGAGGACGAACGTGAAACGCGTTGTCAATGCACTGTTTGTGCTGGCCGGGTTCCTATTTCTTGCGCTCGGGACTGTGGGCATCTTTTTCCCAGTGCTGCCCACCACGCCGTTCTATCTGCTGACAGTCGCCTGCTTCGCACGCGGGTCGCAACATTTTCACGACTGGTTTGTTGGCACCAAACTCTACGAGAAGCATCTCAGCGAGTTTGTCGCCACACGTTCCATGACTTTGCGAGCCAAACTGACCATTTGCGTTTCAGTCTTTTTGATCGTTTGTATCGCTTTGTGGATGGTCGGCAACCTTCATGTCACCATCGCCGTGCTAGCCCTGATGTGCATCAAATGGTGGTACTTCGCGTTCCGCATTGGCACTACTCCCGTGAACGTGCCTACCAGCCTCGTTTTGGACGACGATGCTCTCGCCGGAGAACTGGCGTAGTCCCAGCAACGTTGCTCGCATCCAGCGACAAGTTCTTTACGTTGATGTCAGCACAGCTATCACAGCCCTGATGACAGACCCGGTGTCAACACACAGACGCGCAAAGCCGTGAAACAGCAATCGTAAGACCAAGAAGACTGAACCATCGCAAGACTTGGGCGCCAAGAATGAAAAACTCAATGCCGATTCGGTTGTTTCGTGACCGCCTGACTCGCGTAGGATTGTTAGTTGGGGACGACTCGTCGGGCGACTGGCAGACCGTCTCCGGACTGGCGAGGTCGCATAGTGGACTAGTGCAGCCGCCTTGAAAGCGGCCGAGGGTTAAACCTCCCAGGGTTCAAATCCCTGTCTCGCCGCGAGGTGCGCGCACGGTGCCAGGGATGCAAGCTAGACAATAACCAGCAAGCCCAGCACTCCAGCGCCGCACCGCTTGAAGGGAGCATCCAACAATGGACACCGATACATCCACCTGGGTTTATGAAGTCAGGCCGCCGTTTCCGTGGCGCAACATCCCCGGACTCGCGACCGTCATTGCGGTGGGTATCTACCTGATCGTCGGCACTTCGTTTGAGGGTGACCAAGGGTATTTCCATGTGATGGGTTTCGCCATTGTTCCCGTCGCCGTGCTTATGGGTGCGGCCGTCATGTTCCACTACTTCCGATCACGGCTGCATGTTGAGATGGACACCATTGAACTTCGCGCCACGGCCCCCAAGCTGAACGTCACCATCCCGTGGGGTGAGGTTACCAACTGGGCGCTTGACCCGAAGCTGCGTGGCGTCGTCATTGCCTGCGGTGACGAGCGCACCCGCATCATGACGCCCAGCGGCGAGGCGGACGAGCGCATGGAGATCATCGCTGACGCCATCTCGTCGCGTATGGCCGTGTTCCGCGGCGAAGAGAAGCGCGTCCAAGGCCCGGTGGTTGGCGGTCGTCAATTTGTTGACGCCCGAGAGAGCCGCAACTTCGGTTTTGAGGACTGATTTACAAGACTGACTCGACGGCCTGAGGTCGAGTTGAGCGTCTGGGTCGAAGCCGGGCACACAAAAGCCTGACCTGAGAGCCTGAGTTGAGGCAGGACAGACTCGAAACCCAAGAAGCCACAGTAGTCGCCCGAACCTATATCCCCTAGATCGAGTAGATCCAGTCTTCGTCCTGCGGGAAGGCTTCGGTGCGGTTTCCGGTGCTCTCGCGATACAGCAGTTCGGGATCTTTGACGCTCACCTGCGTCTTTTCGGGCACGCTGCGCGTGATGAACGCGTTGGAGCCGACGACAACCCCCGCGCCAATCACTGTGGCGGCACCGAGAATTGACGCCCCGGCGTAGATGGTGACGTTATCCTCCACCGTTGGGTGGCGTTTCTGGTAGTGCAGCATCTGCCCACCGCGTGTGGACAGGGCGCCGACCGTCACGCCCTGATAGATCTTCACGTAGTCGCCGATGATGCTGGTCTGGCCGATCACGATGCCGGTGCCATGGTCAATAAAGAAGTGATGCCCGATTGTAGCGCCCGGATGGATGTCGATGCCGGTCACCGAGTGGGCGTACTCGTTGATCATGCGCGGGATCAGCGGCACATCGAGCAGATACAGTTCGTGCGCCAACCGGTGGAAGACGATTGCCAAGAATCCGGGGTATGACAGCACAATCTCGTCATGATTGAACGCGCTGGGGTCGCCGTCGTACGTGGCCTCAAGGTCGGTGGCAAGGATGTCCCGGACGGACGACAGCTTGGTGAGGAACCTGTGCGTCAACTCGTCGGCGACGCGCGGGGCGTCGTCTTCAGTTACGCCCGCGAGCGGTTGCGCGCTGGCGTCGTCGTCCTCCCGCACGTGGATGATGGCGCGGGAAATCTGTCGTGACAAGCCATGACGTATCTGCTCTAGCAGGTCCCCCACGTAGTAGGTGAGCGAGTCGGCGTGCAGCGGTTTACCCGCAAAGAACCCCGGAAACAGCACCTGGCGCAACAGCTCGGCCAGCCTGACAACCTCGGCCGAGTTCACATAGTTGCGCTCATCGATCTTGATGAGGGCAGGATGCCGCGTGTAGCTGGCGGCAAGACTGCCCACCAGCCCCTCAAGCTGTGTGGATGACTGTTTGCTCATGTTGCCGATCCTAGTCTGGTCTTAGGTTCCAGCTTTGCTGTGGAGGGATTCTTTTGTCATTTTGACGCCCGAGTTGGGCGGTGGGCCAGTCTTCTTGGCCTCATGATTGCTGTTCCACGCCCTTGTGGGCTTGTCTGTTGACGATGAGCTTGCGATCTTGGGTCTTCAGGAAAGAAGAAGACCTCAGAATAGAGTCGCTAACGGGATTCGAACCCGTGTAAACGGCTTTGCAGGCCGGTACCTAAACCACTCGGTCATAGCGACGAGGAGGCGAACAAACCCAAGCTTGCTTGAGTTTGTCCGCCGACGAGGAACTGTCGCTCCGAATGCTTCGCAGCTATAGCGACGTGGGCAGCAGTTCGGATGTCGTCCTACTGCAGGGGTGTGGGACGCCCAAGGTGGCCAGGGCGTCCCACACGTGATTTAGTGGCTTTGCGGGCCAACTCAGCTTGACGCTCGGCTCACTCGTCGCGCAGTCCGGCGAACAGCGGGGTGGACAGGTAACGCTCGCCGAAGTCGGGGGCGATGGCGACGATCAGCTTGCCAGCGTTCTCGGGACGGGCGGCCAACTCGATGGCAGCCTTGGCGGCGGCACCTGCGGAGATGCCCGTCAGGATGCCCTCTTCAGTGGCGAGTGCGCGGGCGGTGGCGAGTGCATCAGGCGTGGCGACGGTGAGGATCTCGTCGATCACTCCGCGATCCAGCACCTCGGGCACAAAGTTGGCGCCGATACCCTGAATGCCGTGCGGCCCAGCGTTGCCCTGGCTGAGCAGCGGCGATTCGGTGGGCTCGACCGCTACAACCTGAATGTTGGGGTTCTGCTCCTTCAGGTACTTGCCCGCGCCGGAGACGGTGCCAGCGGTGCCGAACGCCGACACGAAGATGTCGATCTTACCCTCGGTGGCTTCCCAGATCTCCGGACCAGTGGTGGCGTAGTGAATGCCAGGGTTGGCTGGGTTGGCGAACTGGCTAGCCAGCACACCGCCACGCTCGGCGGCGATCTTGTTAGCGGCCTCGACTGCACCGCGCATGCCGTCAGCCTTGGGCGTCAGCACCAGTTCGGCACCGAAAGCGCGCAGCAAGGCGCGACGCTCCACGGACATGGAGTCTGGCATGGTGAGCACCAGCTTGTAGCCGCGAGCCGCAGCCACCCACGCGAGCGCGATACCGGTGTTGCCGGACGTGCCCTCAACGATGGTGCCGCCGGGCTTGAGCTGACCGGACGCCTCGGCAGCGTCGATGATCGACACGCCAATGCGGTCCTTGACGGAGTTTGCGGGGTTGTAGAACTCGAGCTTCAGCCCGACCGTCGCGCCCTCGCCCGCAATGCGGTTGAGCTTGACGATGGGCGTATTGCCAACGGCCTGCGTGATGGAGTTGAGGATTGCCATGGTGCTGTTCCTTTTCAGATTGGTATGTGCTGGCGGGTTGTGGTGGATAGGGCTTTGCGAAACTGACTATGTTCTTTAGGTTTGGAGTTGTGATCTTCGACTTGTGATCTAAGACGGTGACCTAGGTTTGGCTCTTGGACTGTGGACTCTGCATCGAGTCGCGTTTCCGTCTCGTTTGAAAATGCCTTCAACAAGCGGCGCAAGCGCGTCTCATCTGGGGTCGAACGCCCTACAGACACGCACGACAACACCGAGTGCTGAGCGTCACAACGACAAGCATCGCGCACATCCCTTCAGTGTTGTCTAGATGCAAGAAACCATACCACAATCAGAGCGTCAGTCAATACAGTCGTCCACCAGTGTGGACACGCGCGTGCAAAACAGGTGGATCCTGCGGCTTACGCGCAGGATGACGGCAAGTGGCTACAGGTAGACGGAGTCTAGGGCCTTGAGTTCGCGGTAGGTGTCAATCTCAATGATGTCGTTGGGGGCACAGGTGCGGACTTCGACGCGGTAGTTGGGCAGGAAGTACTCCATGGGCACTTGGTCCCAGTAGCGTTCTTTACCACCGGGGCTGTCGTACACCTGCTTAATGTGCTCAAACAGTTGCGCGCCGTCGTGTTCGGTCCAGTAGGAGATGCCACACATTTGGTAGCAGTTCTCTCCGCCGATCGCCATCTTGGTGATCTGCCCACCGGTGGCGAAGAAGCACCAGTCGTCGGTCTCCTCCACGGCCTTGGTTAGGTAGTTGGAGGCGTACTGGTACTTGGTGATCAATGCCGGGTTGCTGAGCAGCAGATCGGACTCCAGTAGGTATGCCGAGCGGAGCAGACCGCGGGCGCAGTATGCCGAAGATATGTTGTTTGACTCGTTGTAGATCGGGTTTTCGATGAACTTGATATTGGGGTATTTGTAGAGCAGTTGGTCGAACTGTTCGGCCAAGTATCCGCGCACGATGTACACCTCTTCGATGCCCGCCGCGCGTACCGCATCCAGCAGGGTGTCGATCATGCGCACACCCTTGACTCGGATGAGCGGCTTGGGGGTGTTGAGCGTGATGGGCACCAGTCGAGAGCCGAATCCGGCAGCGATGAACACTGCCCGCTTTACGCGGTATGGCTCCAACGCCTCTAGCCCAGCGTCCGTGACCCCAGACTGGTCCACAAGCCCGGCAGCAGCCAACTCGGTGACTGTCCTGTTGATGGCGCCTACGGAGCGCCCCAAACTTGTAGCCAAGTCACGTTGTGTGGGCCTGGAACCCACGGCCTCGATATGAGCCAGGACGTCAAATTGGTTTCGTGTCAGAGGCACTCTAGTCGCGGTCCTTTCCAGCGAATACCTTGTGTGAGAGGCTGATGATGACTTTCACGCCCAAGTTTACGGCCAAGATGAGTAGCGACACCACGGCGGCGGCTTCGAGGTTCATCGTCGCCTCAAATTGCGGAATCATCAGTGACACGGGTTTGGTGTTGCTGGCCCACAGGAAGGACACGGCGGAGATCGTCATCATCGAGTTGACGAAGAAGTAGCTGATCATCTCCAGCGCGGTGCCTTTGACTTGCGGCAAAACCACGTCTCGAATGAGTCTAAAACGATTCACTCCAAGTGTCGCACCAACGTCCTCTAGGTTCTCGTTGAGCTTGTTGAGCGTGTTGTACATCATCAGGTACGGCGAGGACACAAAGTGTATGAGGTTGACCAAGATCAAAATCATCATGGTGTTGTAGATCGGCGTGCCGTTGAAGAACAGGACGTAAGACAAGCCGAGAACCAGGCCCGGAATCGCCATTGATGTGATGGTCACGAGGTGCAACAGACGTGACGACCAGGACTTCATTCGGGAAGTGAAGTATGCGGCGCAGAACCCCAGCGTCGTGCCAATGAGTGACACTCCGGTGGCGATCAGTAGAGAGTTGCGCAGATATAGCGAGGTCTTCATGCCCATGACTCGTTCAAAGTTATGCCAAGTCAGGGTCATATCGATGGGGTAGTGCTCCACGATGCTGAGCATGAGAAACGCGCCGATGGGGAGTAGCACGATGACGCACACTACGGCGCACACAAGATAGGCGGCACCGTCGCGCAGGCGGCTCTTGACCAACCTGAAGGGTTGGATGATGAAGGACAGGTTGCCTTTGTCGCGGTTCAGCAGGTCGATTAGGAAGGCGACCACTGCGGGAACGAGCAGCACCAGACCAATGACGGCGCCCTTGCTAAAGTCCGTCTGGCCGATCACGTCCCGATACATCATGACGGGCAGCGTGTTGTACTGTCCCCCGATCATCAAGGGCACGCCGTAATCTGTGATAATCATGGTGAGCACAGCAAACATCACGGTGATCATCGGCTTGCGCAGGTAGGGGACGGTCAGCGCGCCGAACTGGCGCAGTTTCGGGATGCCGAGGACGCTGGCGGCGTCGTAAGGGGTGCTGTCTTCGTAGAGCAGGATGTCGGACAGCATCAGGAACGCCACCGGGAACGAGTAAAGCACGGACCCGATGACGATGCCCCAGAACCCGTAGATGCCGGACTCGAGACCGAGCAGTTTGGACAGGAAACCGTTGCGTCCCAACAGGATCAGCAGACCGATGCCGTGTGAGATCGACGGGATCAGCATAGGGACTACCAGGACTGAACGCCAGACGCTCTTGAATCGGATGTTGGAGCGCGCCAACGCGTACGCCAGCAACAACGCCAAGGCTACCGAGATCAGCATGGACACCACAGAGACGGTGACCGAGCGGGACAACGCCTCCCGGAACCTCATGCTGGTCACGATTGAGACGATGTCCACCTCGGCCAGGTACACGAACATGCGCAGCAGTGGCAGGGCGACCACCACGGTGAAGAACACAAATAGGAGTGCCTTCACTGCCGCCGAGGACGCGTGCCCGGAGCGCAACAAGAGCTTCTGCTTTTCCTCAATCATGGGCACCTAAGCGATGTTGAAGCCGGCCAACGAGACCATCTTCAGCTTCATGTTGTCTAGCACGAAGGACTGTACGTAGTCGTCAGCGGGATGTTCGACGATGTTCTGTGGGGTATCAAGCTGGCGAATCACGCCCGCGTCCATCACGATGATTCGGTCCGACATAGCCAGGGCTTCTTCCTGGTCGTGCGTGATGTAGACCATGGTTGAGCCGAACTCTTTCTGGATGCTCTTCAGTTCGTGACGCAGGGACAGACGCATGTCGGCATCTAGTGCGGACATGGGTTCGTCCAACAGGATGACGTCGGGGTTGACGGCTAGGGTTCTGGCGATAGCGACGCGCTGCTGTTGGCCGCCCGAGAGCTTGTAGGGCCGTTTGTTGAGGTGTTCTGACAAGCCGACGCGCTCGATCAACTCGAGTGCGATACGGCGAGAGTCTGCCTTCTTGGTCTTGTCCATCTTCAAGGCATATTCAACGTTGCCGAGGACGGTCATGTTTTCGAACAGGGCGTAGTTCTGAAAGACGATGCCCATTTTGCGGGCAGCGGGCGGGAAGTTGGTGATGTCCACCCCGTTCTTGAAGACCTTGCCTGATGTTGGCTCGATCAGCCCGATGAGGATGCGCAGGATGGTTGACTTGCCACACCCGGATGGGCCGAGGATGGACAGAAACTCCTGGTCTTTGACAGTGAAACTAACGTCGGAAAGCACCTCCCGAGAGCCGAAGCTCTTCGAGAGGTGCTCCACGACGATTCGGTCGTTGGTGTTGGTCACCCGATTTCCGTCTCCCAGCGGGCGGTCAACTCCGCCTTGATCTCCGCCGTGTTGTTGCTCATGTCGGCGTAGCGGATGTTGGTTGGGTAGTTGGTGATGGTGAAGTCCTTATCCTTGAAGATCTTCTCCGGGAAGAACGCGGCCTTGTCCTCCTCCACCAGGTTGGTGTAGAAGTAGTCGAACACGGCCTTGACCTCGGGACGAGTCTCTTTGCCCGCGACGATGGCGTAGCTGTAAAGGCTGAACGGCGAGCCTTCCGGGAAGAAGAGGATCTGCAGCGGTGCGCCCTTGTTGATCTCGGTGACCGTCTGTGCCGTCATGGCGAGACCGATGGCGGCCTCGCCCTGCACCAACGCGTTGACTGGGCCGGAACCGGACGACGTGAAGGCCAGGATGTTGTTCTTCAGCTCAGCAAAGTAGTGAAGGCTTCGTCTTCACCCCAAGCGTTGACCAGGCTCTTCAGGAACATGTAACCGGTGCCGGACGAGCGGGGGCTGGGCATGGAGATCAGACCCTTGTACTCGGGCTTCAGCAGGTCGGCGTAGGACGTCGGAACGGCGAGGCCCTTGTCCGCCAGCAGTTGGGTGTTGATTGCGATGCAGCCACCGTTGCGCACCTCCGGCAGCACCTTGTTGCCCGGAATGATCATGTCATCGGTGAAGACCGAGGTGTCATAGCCGGACAAGTCTGCCAAGAATGGGGAGACCTTCGGGACGTTGCCGGCCTCAATGTCGAAGATGATGTCGGCTTCGGTGTTGGACCCTTCGGCCACCACCTTTGCGGCCATGTCACCCGTGGACATGTACTCAATGTAGATGTCATAGTCGGGGAACTGGGCGTTCAACGACTCTTGGAAAACGGCGTTGCGGTAATCCTCCGCGCCGGAGTAGATCAGCACCGATGGCCTCTTCGTGTCACCACCGTCGTCACTCGAACAGGCGGCAAGAGGCGTTGTCAGGGTCAAGGCAACAGCCAAGGCCAGCGCAGGTGTCTTTTTCATGGGGTTTTCCTCCATAAGTTCATTTTTGGCCACTCTAAGCCAACTATTGAACATTGTCAATCGCTGATTGCTGTGCGACATCGAACTTGCCCGGACAGGCAAGGCTCTCTGCAGCTTCTAGGTTCCTTGGAACGAGAGCGGCTTGAGAGGTTCAGTTCGTTCTTGTCCTTACTTCAACTTGAGGCGCTATCTTGAAATAAGGCGCTAGTAACGCTGTCCAAGTACTCAGTGTCACTGGTGGGTGTAAGAGAGTCTTGGCGTGCCCCACGTACCGTGAGCTACCGCGAGATGGTACTCAGACGTTGAAACGGAACTCGACCACATCGCCGTCGGCCATGACGTAGTCTTTGCCTTCGATTCGAGCCTTGCCGGCAGAGCGGGCCGCGGGGAGGGAGCCCAAAGCGACTAGGTCGTCGTAGGAGACGATCTCGGCTTTGATGAAGCCCTTCTGGAAGTCGGTGTGGATGACGCCTGCAGCTTCGGGGGCGGTCCAGCCTTGGTGGATTGTCCAGGCGCGGGACTCCTTGGGGCCAGCAGTGAGGAAGCTTTGCAGGCCCAGCGTTGCGAAACCGACGCGCGCGAGCTTGTCTAGGCCGGGCTCTTCGACGCCCATCTCGGATAGGAACTCTTTGGCCTCGTCTGGTTCCATCTCCACCAGCTCGGACTCAAATTTGGCATCAAGGAAGATCGCCTCGGCGGGGGCGACGATGGCACTCATCCGCCCGCGCAAGGCCTCGTCGGCCAGTTCGTCCTGGTCGCAGTTGAAGACGTAGATGAACGGCTTGGCGCTCAGCAGCCAGAGGTCACGCAAGGGGGCGGGGTCGAGTCCGGCGGCAAAGATGGTCTGCCCGGATTCGAGCACCTCGTTCGCCTTCACCCACGCGTCATACTTGGGACGGGACTCTTTCTTGATCTTGGCTTCCTTCTCAAGACGGGGGAGCGCCTTCTCCATGGTCTGTAGGTCAGCTAGCACAAGCTCGGTGGTGACCGTCTCAATGTCTGAACTTGGGTTAACCGCACCATCAACGTGCGTGACGTCGTCGTCAGTAAACACCCTCGTCACCTGGCAGATGGCGTCAGCCTCGCGGATGTTGGACAGAAAAGCATTGCCCATGCCTTCGCCGTGTGACGCGCCCTTGACGATGCCCGCGATGTCCACAAACGACACGGTTGCGGGGACGATCCGCTCCGAGTTGAACATGTCCGACAGCACACCCAGCCGCTTGTCCGGCACCCCGACCACGCCCACGTTCGGCTCAATGGTGGCGAACGGATAGTTGGCCGCCAGCACATTGTTGCGAGTCAGCGCGTTGAACAGAGTTGACTTGCCCGCATTCGGCAGTCCGACGATTCCAATGGTTAATGCCACGGTCCAAGCCTACCTTTGTTGGCGCTGGAGCGCGCTAGAGAACGGCGTTCATCAGATATTCAGAGGCGGTGTAGAAACGTCCTCTGGTCTGACCGTGAGACACCAAGAGTCCGGCGTCGAGAAGACGACGGATGTCGCGAGTTGCCGTCTGCTCAGCAATGCTTTCTCCAGACTCTGTTACTGAGTCCACATAGGTGGATGTGCGGACTTGGATGCCGCAGATGGCGTCAAACAGGGCAGGTAGCGCCCGCTCCAGAGTGCTCAGCACAGGAAGCTCGCCTTGGAGTGTCAACAGACGCGACCAGACGTGTTCAGCCCTGATTGCTTGTTGCTTCCTGAGCGTCGCCTGCTCGACATGAGCGTCCAGTATGAAACGCACCCACGCTCTAGTGTCCGCAGTCTTTGGCTTGAACGCCCTGCCGTGAGTTAGTTGCAAGATGGCATAGTAGTCGCTCGTGTGAGCGCCCAGATACTCTTCGACACTCATGAACTCCGGGGGCACTGTGCTGGTCGTCTGTCCCAGCACAAAGCTCTGCAGAATCCGTGAAACTCGGCCGTTTCCGTCCTTGAAGGGGTGGATAGCGACACAGTTGAAGTGTGCCATCGCTGCAGTGACGATGTTTCCGTCTGTCGCCTCGTCGAGGGCCAGGTTCACGCCGGTCGTCAGTTCGTCCATGAGTTTGGGCAGTTGGCTAGCTTTGGGGGCTTCATACAGCGTCTCGCCGTTACTCTCGTCCACCACATAGACCTGACCTAGGCGAGGCCGTCCCGGACGTGCCTCCAGGTGGCTGCTGGTGAGCATGAAGTGCAGGGCACACAGAAAGTCAGACGAAATGCCATGACGAATGCCAGCGGTCGCGTCATTCGAGAGTTCCAAGACGTAGGTCATCGCTTGTTGATAACCTCTGATGTCTGCTGCGTCTGCTTCGGTTGTCTCTTGCGGGGTCTGGTTTCCCATGACCGCCAGCACGTCGTCCACAGAAGAGTGGATGCCCTCGATCGAGTTGGACCCTTTGGTGTTTTGGGCCACCACCAAGCGACGAAGTGTCCCATTCCACCGACGAGGAGTCGCCAATTGGTACTTCAAGTCCGCTCGCAGAGCTTCAATCTCTGCGAGCTTGTCTAGTTCGTAACTCCCAAGTGTCGGAGCTCTATACAACATAGCGTGCCTTTCGTCTGAGGAGCATCACAGTAATCACTGAATGACTAAATGATAGAATGATAATATCATTCTATCATTTGCGAAGTCTGCTGCTGTCCCCGGTGCCGAGAGCGTTAAGGAGGGCAAAGCCCGACGAGTACACCACCAGGGAACCGAAGTGTTCTCCCGCAATCATGACCTGCTTCAAGTGCAGCCGTTGCTTGGCCACGAGTCCCCCAGTACGACAGCCGTCTACGTGCAGTTATGTGCGGACTCGCTCAGGGATGCCGTGAACTCCGCCCCAGAGCTACACACTGCCGCCTAGTTCGCCTGCGCGTACAATTCTCCCATGACGTTGGAACGGTGGGAATCTCGATCAGAAGCCGCCCTACAAGCAATCGCAGTGGTATTCCTAGTCGCGTATGCCGCTCCAATCATCTGGGTTGACCTGCCGGTGCGTCTAGCGCAAACATGTCAGATAGCTGTTTGGATAACTTGGGCCGTGTTCGGCATCGATTACTTGGCGCGGCTGGGCCTCTCAGAGCAACGCTGGCGATGGTTCTACACCAATCTGCCTAGCCTTGTCATACTGATACTCCCGATGCTTCGTCCGCTACGATTGCTGCGATTGGTGACGCTGATCGGCGTATTGAATCGCACCGGTTCGCATAGTCTGAGGGGGAAGGTTGCTGTCTACGCAACAGGTGGCGTAGTCCTACTCGTTGTGTGCGGCGCGCTTGCGATCACTGATGCCGAGCGTGGTCAACCTGATGCCATGATTCAAGGCTTTGGTGACGGCCTGTGGTGGGCCGTGACGACCATTACAACGGTCGGCTATGGTGACACGTTCCCCCTAACCACGACGGGGCGCATTGTCGCGGCTTGCTTGATGGCTGGCGGGATGGCCCTTCTGGGCGTCGTAACCGCGATGTTGGCCTCGTGGCTAGTGGAGCAGGTCGATGATTCCAAGGCCCAGAGTGCTGCGAATGTTCAGATCGTCGAGTTAGAACGCAAGATCGACGAACTAGCGGAAGAAATCAGGCGCGAAGGTGGGCGTTGCGCTTCTTGACTGGAACAAGGCGAACAACCATGCCATCCCCCGTCCCTTAGCGCTGCGGATGCCCGCGTGACCGCGACCCTGACGAGAGCACCTAGCGCACCGAGGCCAAGTTGCTGGGCCTCCTCGTCCGTGGTTGGAAACAGGAATCGCCCCCAGACAAGACGGAGGCGGAGAGTACACCACCAGGGACTTGAACCCTGAACCCACAGATTAAGAGTCTGTTGCTCTGCCAGTTGAGCTAGTGGTGCTAGGGGTAAGAGTTGCCTCTCACTCAGGCAACAATGTTAGCGCGTGGAGCATTCGCACGCGAAATCAGGCGCGGAATAGGCGTCCGACGCCTTTGAGCAGCAGCAGGGAGATGACGACTCCCGCGCCAACGATGGCGTAGGTGCCGATCTTGTCCCAGCGAATTCCGGCTTCGTCTACCACTAGGGCTTTGGCGCAGGCCACGCGCGCCTCGACGGCCTCGGTGGCGGCGTCCCCAATGGTGCCTTTGATGGCTTCGGGGTGGACCTGCGAGACTAAGCCCTCGACGCTTTGTTGCAGGCGCGCGCGGGTGGCGGTGATGTCGGCGATGATCGCGGCCGTGTTCGGTGTAGCCATATGAAGAAACCTCCGTGTTCGCGGTTGCTCGCCGCCGTGAGCGGCGCGTCCTGTCACCCTCAAGACTACAACCAAGCGCGCGATCTTGGTGTTGATGCACTTGTGTCGTCACACTGAGCATTACCTGTGGAGATGTGGGGATTCGGCCAACTCGCGCACGATTGAACCTAGGATGGGGTTATGGCAAACCTCCAAGCTGGCGACACCGCCCCCGAGTTCTCCCTCCCCGACTCCACCAACACGCCCGTCAGCCTGCGCGATTATGTTGGTCGCAAGGTCATTGTCTACTTTTATCCTGCCGCACTGACGCCGGGCTGCACGCTGGAGGCGGTCGATTTCACGTCGCGCCAGCAGGCTTTCGCGGACGCCGGGTACGACATTGTTGGCATTTCACCGGACAACCCGGCCAAGTTGGCTAAGTTCGCGGACGCCAAGGACCTGTCCGTCACGCTGTTGGCCGACCCGGATCGCGCGGTCATCGAAGCGTACGGCGCTTGGGGCACCAAAGTGCTCTACGGCAAGAAGATGGAAGGCATCATTCGATCCACCTTCGTCGTCGCTGTGGACCAAGATGGCGTGGGACACGTCGAGCTTGCCGAGTACAACGTCCGCGCCACCGGTCACGTCGACCGTCTCGCCGCGAAACTCGACATCGCCTGAGGACTCGGGCTTACTCGGATAGAGCGCTGTCATGTTAATTGCTGTGAGCTAACTGGTTGCACCTTGCAGCACTGTAGAATTGTGGCGATTGAAATAGCGCGCTGCAATTCGCGCCGGTTGGGGGCACCATGCTGGTCCTAGAGAACGTCCGGAAAACCTACGTGACTGCGGGGTTTTCTCAGACCGCACTCGATGGCGTGTCTATGGGGTTCCGCGACAATGAGTTTGTCGCAATTCTGGGGCCGTCCGGTTCCGGCAAAACCACGCTGCTGAACATCATCGGCGGGCTTGATCACTACGATTCGGGCAACCTGATTATCGACGGAATCCCCACGTCCGACTACTCGGATCGCGATTGGGATGCCTACCGCAACAACCGCATCGGCTTCGTCTTTCAGTCCTACAATCTGATCCCGCACCAGACCGTGCTCGCCAACGTCGAGTTGGCTTTGACGCTCTCTGGTGTTGACCGCGAGACTCGTCGTGAGCGCGCGATTCAGGCGCTAACGGACGTCGGTTTGGCTGACCATGTGCATAAACTGCCCAGTCAGCTCAGTGGTGGGCAGATGCAGCGCGTTGCCATCGCGCGTGCGCTCATCAATGACCCGGAGATTCTGCTGGCTGACGAACCCACCGGCGCACTGGATTCCAAGACGTCCGTCGAAGTGATGGCGTTGCTTACCAACATCGCGTCTGACCGGCTGGTCATCATGGTGACGCACAACCCCGACCTTGCTGCGGAGTATGCTACGCGCACGGTCACGTTGCACGACGGCTCCATCACCACGGACACCGACCCGTTCGACCCGGCGGCCGAGGCCGAAGTGCGGGCCGCCAAGCCGTCAAAACGCACCTCAATGGGGTTTTTGACGGCCATTTCGCTGTCGTTTATGAACTTGCTGACGAAAAAGGGCCGCACGCTGATGACCAGCTTTGCGGGCTCCATCGGCATCATCGGCATCGCCGCGATCCTAGCGCTGGCGAACGGCGTGAACGCCTATATCAAGAGTGTCGAAGAGGACACGCTGTCGCTGTATCCACTGTCGATCTACGCCACTGGCATTGATATTGGATCGATGCTAGGGGCGGCCACCGGTGACGACTCGCAGCCCAGCGCCAGCGCCGACCCCACGCGAGACCCAAGCGTTTGGGCGAACGCCGAGGTTCGCGAGTTTCAGACGATGACCCGCATCTTCCAGCGCGTCGGGGCCAACGACCTGGCGTCGCTGAAGGCGTTCCTCGACTCGCCCGCGTCAGGCATCAAACCGTACACCAACGCCATTCAATACTCATACGACCTGACGCCGCAGATATTCTCGGTTGCCAACGACAAATCGGTCCGGCAAGTGAACCCGAATGACATGCTGTCGAGTCTTGGCATGGGAAGTGGGGCGTCCAGCAGTTCGCTGATGTCAATGTTCACTTCCACAGACGTGTTCCATGCGCTGCCGTCCGACGTGTCGCTGGTGCAGAAACAGTACGACCTGGTGGCTGGAGAGTGGCCCAAGGGTGACGACGAACTGTTGCTGGTGCTCACCAGCAGCGGCGGTCTGCCCGACATCGCGCTGTACGCCATGGGGCTGCGCGACCCAGCCGACTTTGCTGAAATGTTGCGCAAATTTGCCAACAACGAGGCGGTGGATTTGCCGACCGAGCGACTGACGTTCACGTACGACGAGGTGATGGGCATCACTTTCAAGCAGGTGAACGCTGGTGACTTCTATCGTTACGACGCCACCTTGGGCATGTGGGCGGACCAGCGTGCCGACAGTGCCGCACTGCAAACTCTCGTTTCACAAGGACGGACGCTCAACATCTCGGGTGTGGTGCGTGCCAGTGAGGACACCACAACTGTATCTATGCAGCCAGGCTTGTACTACACCGACGATTTGATTGGTGACGTGATGACTGCGTCCGCCAACTCCCAAATCGTCAAGAGCCAGATGGCTCACCCAGACGTGAATGTGTTCTCCGGCAGGACCTTCGCGGAGGAGGCCAAGGGCGACCTGCTGGCCACCTTCGATTTTGCCCAGTTGATCAGTGTGGATGCCGACGCGCTCAGCCGCGCCTTCCAGGTTGATCCGGGTGCCCTGAGCTTCCCGTCCATCGACATTGACACCAGCCAACTGCTCGCCAGCATGCCGCCTATCGAGGTGCCAGATTTGATGACGCTGTTGTCCGGCGTTGACCTGACGGGGGTGGTGGACCAGGCCAAGCTTGCCGCCGTGATGGGTGACATTCTGTCGGGCTACCTGAACGAACTGCTGGGGACCATGTTTCCTGGCGTCTTTCCGCCGCCTTCGCCCTCACCGTCCCCCACTGCTCCTCCCACTGTCCTGCCAACGGTGCTGCCGTCCATCCCCACAGGCGACGAGATTGCGGCCAGTTTCGAGGAGTACCTGAATCGTCCCGAAGTGCAGGCCAAGTTGGCGGCCGGTCTTGCGGGCGCGATCGACAGCGACCAGTTGCAGGCTGAGGTGTCCACCGCGCTGAACAGCTACATGCAGTCCCTCATGGCGTCGATGATGACCTCGGTGGCGAACAACCTTGAGAGCCAACTGAACTCGTACATGAGCTCGGCGATGGGCAGCATGGGTTCCCAACTCGGTTCGGCGCTGAACATCAGCCCGGAGACCATCACCGGTGCGTTCAAGTTCAACATGACCGGCGAGCAGATGAGTCAGTTGATGACGTCGCTGATGAACACGTCCTACGACTCGTACGACTCGAACCTGCGTCGTCTCGGCTATGCCACCCTTGAAAAGCCTAGTCAGATAGACATCTATCCCATCGATTTTGAGAGCAAGCAGAGAATCGTCGAGATTCTGGACGGCTATAACGCTGCGCAGAAGGCCACCGGTGAGGACACCAAAGTCATTACTTACACCGACCTGGTGGGCACGTTGATGACGTCGGTGACTGACATTATCGACAAGATCTCCATGGTTCTGGTCGCTTTCGTTTCGATCTCGTTGGTCGTTTCGTCCATTATGATCGGCGTCATCACGTACATCTCTGTGCTGGAGCGACGCAAAGAGATCGGCATCCTGCGCGCCATCGGCGCCTCCAAACGTGACATTGCCAACGTCTTCAACGCCGAAACCCTGATCGTCGGCGCAGTCGCTGGTGCCATGGGCGTTGGCATCACCCTGATCCTCGCCGCCATAGCCAACGTGATAATCGAGCAACGCTTCGACATTGTTGATATTGCCCGCCTGTCCCCCACCTCCGGCCTAGTCCTAATCGCCGTCTCCATGGGCCTGACCTTCATCGCCGGCCTAATCCCTTCCAGCGCCGCCTCCCGCAGCGACCCCGTCGAGTCCCTCCGCAGCGAATAGATCGTCAGGAGCTCCATCAAGAGTTCGCTCATGCACCCTTGCGGACGCGAGGGGAACACAGCGCACGTCGCACTTGCAATTGGGCTACATCACGCATCTCAGCTACGGCAACACCCCCCTGCGCACAGTGGCACTTGCGGCGACAGTTTGGAGTCGGGCCGCAGAAGCGAGCAGCACTCTTGAGTGGATCACGCTGAGACACTGCACAGCGAGTCTATTATTTTAGCAACTTAGCAGTTGCATAAATAGGTTGACTGTCCGCAGCGATTGACGAATAGTCGTCGGCCAACATCCAAGATAGGGCTTGCGCATACCCGTATGACTGCTATAGGCTCACTTCTTGAACCATAACGCAACGTTGGCGTTGCGTAAATGGTGATTGGGCTTGGAAAGGGCGAGCGTGAAGCGCAACTACTTGCTGCTGGGGGCGGTGCTGGGGAGTTTCCTTGTGGCAGTTGCTGCGTGGCTACTGGCGTTTGGTTCGACAAGCGTGAGTGAGCCGGGGGAGAATACCTGGACCGCCGTCGCCGCCACCATGAATGGGATTCTTGACGACGCACAGGCCACCTTTGAGGTCGGGCAGTTGGAGGCGGCTCGCGATCAGGTGAACGATGCCTACTACACGTACTACGAGGCCAAGGGGTTTGAGAAGGTCGTCATGGCCTATGTCTCGGGGGCTTCGGCGACGGCTGCCGAGTACGAGTTTGGCATAATCAAGACGACGATTCTTGCGGGCGGACCGGCCGCAGAGGTCACACTCCACATCGAGGCGCTGCAGGGGATGCTGCTGGATCAGGCCCGACAACTGGACGGTCCGGGGGCGTCCAACTCCAAGCTGTTTGTGGACGCGTTGACCATCATCCTGCGCGAAGGTGCTGAGGCAATCCTGGTGCTCGGTGCGATCATCTCGTATCTGGTAAAGGCCGGGCAGCGCGAACAACTTCCCATCATCTACGCCGGTGCCGGGTTCGCGCTGTCGGCGTCGGTGCTGCTGGCCGTCGCTATTGACAGAATCACCGCGCTGGCAGGGGCTAGTCAAGAGGTGATTGAGGGCATCACCATCCTGTTGGCCTGCGCCATGCTGATCTGGGCGTCATCGTGGATGGCGAAGAAGGCCGACGAGCGGTCGTGGAAGCACTACATCAAGACCAAAACCGACGCGTCATTGGAGAGCGGTTCGGTGCTGTCGCTAGCGTTCGTCGCGTTCCTCGCCGTGTTCCGTGAGGGCGCCGAGGTGGTGCTGATGTTCAAGGCGCTTGGCGCGCAAGCCACCGATCAAAACTCGGTGCTGTGGGCCGGTGCCGGCGTCGGGTTTGTGGCGCTGATCGTGGTGTATGTCGCCATTCGATACCTGTCGGTTCGGCTGCCGTTGCGCCCATTCTTCTTGGCAACATCGACTCTGCTGGCGCTGATGGCGTTCAGTTTCGCCGGCTCAGGCATCACCGAACTGCAGGAGGGTGACCTCGTCAGCATCACCCCCGTGTCGCACGTGCCAGCCATCGATCTGCTCGGCATTCATCCCACGGTTGAGTCGCTGGCTGCGCAGGCATTCGTGCTGCTGCTCCTGATCGGGATCACGCTCACGTCACTACGCAGACGTCCGGACGACGATATTCGAGCGTCCGAAATCCAACAAGAAAACACAAAAGGAGAGGTAATCGAATGAATATGAAGAAGACGCTGACTGGGGCTTCTGCTCTGGTCATGCTGCTGGGGTTGGGCGCGTGTAGTAGCGACGACGACACCAAGACCGCCGCCACAAACACCACCAGCAACGCCACCCAGGCTCAGGCTCCCGCACCGGGCGATGAGGAGGCCGCAGGGTTTGAGGAGTTCCCGATTGGGGACCCGCAGACGTCCGGTCCGTTGGACATTGCGGCGGTGTACTTCCAGCCGGTTGACATGGCTCCTGCGGGCATGGGCTTGACCGCAGCCGAGTCGGACATGCACATTGAGGCGGACATCTCCGCCGCTGACGGCAACAATCTGGGATACGGCGTTGGCGACTTTGTGCCCGGACTCACGGTCGATTACAAGATTGTCGATTCTGCCACATCCAGGACTGCCGCTGAGGGCACGTTCATGCCGATGAACGCCTCCGATGGTCCGCATTACGGCGCAAATATCGCCTTGCCAAACGCTGGTTCGTATGTGGTGACGTTCTCCATCAAGTCGCCCGAGGACACTGGCACCGTGCTGCATATCGACCCGGAGACCGGCGTGACCGGGCGCTTCTGGAGCGAGCCCATCGTTGTCTCTTGGGATTTTGACTACATCCCCCGCCAGTGGTGAGGATGCACTGACTTCATGCTTGGGCAATATGTGAGCGTGATTCAAGCCGCTGCCCCCGCCGTGCTGCTGGTCTCCCTGCTATGGATCTGGCAGGCAGCACGGTTCGGGGCAGACTGTGCGATCACTCAGACGCAAGAATCACGCGCGTTAGGTTTGACGCGACGACTCTTCGCGTCCGGTGTGGCTGCCGGGATCGCCGCCGCGCTTGCCCTTGCAGTCCTGCGTGAGACGACCACCTGGATCAACCGCGAGTTGGTCTCAATGTGGTCCGCGGTCGCCATCGTCGTGCTGACGTTGCTCACGCTGGTCTTGAGCGTACTAAAGGTCGGTAGGGGCCGCATCTGCGCCATGGATCCGGCGACTTCGCGCAGGATGACGGGAAAGGCGGTCGCCCCCGCTGACAGCAGGCAGGGCGCTCTGGTTGACGGCCAACCCAACACCCACGCCCTGCGCGAAGTCGCAGGACTCATAGTAGTTGAGCCGATAATTCGCGTCGTTTTCGCGATGCTGAGCGCGGTGGTGCTGTTTGCGGCGCTTCCGGCGGCGTTCTTGCAGTTCACGTCGTTCTTGGTGCCGGGACAACCGGTGTTCTCGACGGACACGTTGTTACGCGTGGTGGGATTCCTGCTGGGGACCATCACGGTGGCGATGGGTTCGTTCGCGTTTGCCAAGGCGGGCGAGGGGCTGTCCCGCCGTCTTGCGTTCGTCTTGCTGATCGTCGGCGCGGTGGTCTACGCAGCCTGGCAGGTGGTTGTGGTGGCGCAGGTGCTGTTCTCGCGGCGTCTCATCAAGCTGTCCCATGACGCCTTCATGGCGCTCGTTTGGGCGGTCAACCACCAAGGGATTGTGCTGTTTGTGCTGACGACCTTGGCGCTCGTCGGCGCGGTCGCGTGCCTCAGGGCGAACCGTCGTCCCATAATTCCTGCCGACGCCAACGCCGCCCAGACCCGACTGGCGAAGGCGCACGCGCTCAGCAAGATCCGCTTCGCCTGCCTGGCGCTGCTCGGGGTTGGCGCCATCATCTTTGCGGTCACCGTCGGCGCCTGGCTGAACGAGTACACGCCCGAACTGTCCGAGCCGGAGCCGTTCACGATCAGCAACGGCCAGGCCATCGTCCCCCTTGAGGACGTGAGCGATGGGCACATGCACCGTTTCGCGTACGTCACGTCCGACGGGATTGAGGTGCGTTTCATCGTGGTCATGCGCAACGGCGTCTCCTACGGCGTCGGGCTGGACGCGTGCGAGATCTGCGGCGCCACCGGCTACTACGAACGCGACGGCAACATCATCTGTCGGCTGTGCGACGTGATCATGAACATCGCCACCATCGGCTTCCGCGGCGGCTGCAACCCCATCCCGCTGGGCCACCAGATCATTGACGGTCAACTGATCATCGACCTAGACGACCTCGAGTCGGTCTCACACATCTTTGCGTGACGGTGGGGAGGTATAGCGCGTGGTCAAGATGTTCTTGCGGATGTTGTTTCGTTCCCTGACGTTCAATCGGGGCGGAAAGGTGCTAATCGCGCTGACTACGGCGTTGGGGTCATGTGTCGCCACGTCGATGCTGGCGGTCATGTTCGACATTGGGGACAAGGTGAGCCGCGAGCTGAGCACGTACGGTGCCAACATTGTGGTACGACCCCGGGGCGCGGCGGTGCTGGACCAGTTCTACGACCTCGACGGCATTGAGGCGGGGGAACCGCTGCGCGAGGACCAAGTTGCCAACATCAAGACGATCTTCTGGGCATTCAACGTGCTGCAGTTCAGCCCGTTCCTGTCCGTCAAAGGCGAGGCCAACGGTGAACCGGTCACGCTGGTCGGCACGTGGTTCGCGAAGGAGTTATCGCTACCCACCGGCGAGATGGCGGTCGCCGGGCTGATCGGCCTGCGCAGTTGGTGGAGCATCGACGGCGGTTGGATCGCTGATGCCGAGGAGGATATGGTGCTGATCGGCGTCACGGCTGCGGCTCGGCTTGGCCTTGCGTTGGGCGACTACGTTGACGTTGGCGTCGGCAGCGGCGCTGGAGTCGGAACTGGAGTTGGCGACGGAGGCGGCGGTGGAGCGGGTGACGGAGGCGGTGGTGGAGCCGACGGTGGCAGTGGCGGTGATGCTGTGGACGGGCAGTCGGTCCGGCTACGGATTGCTGGCATCATCAACTCCGGTGGTGACGAGGACGACCAGATTATCGCCCCGATGGCGGTGATTCAACGGCTGAGCGACCGCGAGGGCGAGGTCGATTGGATCGAGGTTTCGGCGCTGACTACGCCCGATAATGATCTGTCGCGACGCGCGGCCCGCAGTCCACAGTCCCTCTCGGTCTCCGACTGGGAGACGTGGTACTGCACCGCGTACGCGTCCGCGATCGCCTACCAGATCGAGGAGGTGATCGACGGTGCGGTCGCCAAGCCGGTGAGGTTGGTCACCGAGACACAGGGGGTCATCCTCACTAAGACGCAGTTGTTGATGGTGCTGGTCACGGTGTTGGCCCTGCTGTCGGCCGCGCTATGCATCGCCAACCTGGTGACAGCTTCGGTGCTGGAACGCTCGGCCGAGATCGGCCTGCTGAAGGCGATAGGCGCCACGAATGGTGCCGTGGTGCGCCTGATCTTGAGCGAAATGAGTGTCGTCGGGGCGTTGGGAGGTCTGCTCGGTTACGGACTGGGCGTTGCCGCGTCGCAAGTCATCGGGCAGGTGGTGTTCGGTTCGTGGATCTCGATCCGCGCCGCCGTTGCCGGGTTGACTGCGGTGTTGGTGGTGCTGGTCGTGCTTGCAGGTAGTTTGCCGGCAGTCTCCCAACTGCTCCGACTGCGTCCCGCCGACGTTCTGCACGGGCGGTGATTGGGATGAGTGGGAGCAGTCTTGCTGGCAGGCGGATGCGGTTCCGACTGCTGCGGGCGTCACTGATGCGACGACGCTCGCGGGTGCTGATCGAGCTGCTGGCTGTCGCCATCGGGGCGAGCACGATGTTCAGTTTGGCCACGCTCGCTTTGGACGTGCCACGTCAACTGGGGCAGGAGTTGCGCGGACTGGGCGCAAACCTGCTTGTCAGTCCCGAATCAGAACTAGACGCTACCCAACTGCAACAGGCTGAGGAGCTGATTCCTGACGACGCGCTGGTCGCGCATGCCGCCTTCCGGTTCCAGACAATCACCATCAACGAGCAGCCCTACTTGGCTGCGGGGACAGACATTGCAGCCGCCAAGTCAGTCAAGGGTTACTGGGATCTTGACGGCGAATGGCCTAGTCAGTCAGGTGAAGTACTGGTCGGACGTGATGTGGCGGATTGGATCGGATTGCAGGTGGGGCAGCGAGTCACCCTTGAAGGTGCCAGCATCGAGCAGCAACTGCGACTGCAGGTCAGCGGCATCTTCTCCGCTGGTGGCAACGAGGATGCGCTGGTGGTGATCACTGAGTCAGACCTCACCACCCTCACCGGACGCGGCGGCAGGTACGACATCGCTGAGTTCTCGGTGGCGCTGGATCAGACTCAACTGTCGGCCCTCGCTGCCCAGATCAACGGGAGTGTCGCGGGAGTGACGGCGTCCCCCGTGCAGCGGATGGCCAGCTCCGAAGCTCAAGTGTTGGCAATGTTGCGGTCGCTGCTGGTGCTGGTGTCGGTGATCGTGCTCGCGCTGACGCTGATCGGGATCTCGACCACAATGATGGCTGTGGTCACCGAGCGTCGCGTCGAGATCGCCCTGCGCATGGCGCTTGGTGCGAGCAGCAGGTCGATCCAGCGCGAGTTCATCGGCGAGGCTGTGGTGCTGGGCGCGCTCGGCGGCACTTTGGGCGTCGGGTTGGGGTACGTGCTCGCTAACACGGTCAGTCAGCAGGTGTTTGCGGCGGACGTCCGATTCAACGTCTGGTTTGGGTTGGTTTGCGTCGGTACGGCCATGCTGCTGGCGTGGCTGGCCAGCCGTCATCCGGTGAGTCGTGCCGCCGCGATTGATCCGGCCCTAGTTTTGCGGGAGGAATGAGAATGAGTGAAATGACAGACGCAGTGCGGATGGACAAGGTGACCAAGGCGTACGGTGAGCTTAAAGCGCTCGACGAACTCGACCTAGTGGTCAAGCAGGGCGAGTGGGTGTCGATTGTGGGGCCATCGGGGTCGGGCAAGACCACGTGTATGAATCTGATCGGCTGTATGGACAGGCCAACGTCCGGCGTGGTGGAGATCTCGGGCCTAAACCTCGCAAACATGAATGAAAACGATTTGACTAGGGTGCGTCGCGAGCAGATTGGCTTGGTGTTTCAGAAGTTCCACCTCATCGGACATCTGAGCGCACTCGAAAACGTGATGTTGGCGCAGTATTACCACTCGATCACCGACGAGTCTGAGGCGCTGGCGGTGCTGGAGCGCGTGGGCTTGGCTGCGCGCGCAACACACCGTCCTAGCCAACTGTCCGGTGGCGAACAACAGCGCGTCGCCATCGCCCGCGCCCTAATAAACCAGCCCCCGCTGATCCTCGCCGACGAGCCCACCGGCAACCTCGATGCGGCAAACGCCGCCGCCGTGCTGGAGCTGTTCGCCGAACTCCACACCCAAGGCGTCACGCTGATCGTCGTCACTCATGACCCATCTGTTGCCGCTCGTGGGACACGTGAAATCGTGCTCGACCACGGTACTTTGGTCCGAGATTCCGTGCTTAGATAAGGTAGGAAAATGACACCACAACTACATAACTCAAACCGGGTTGGCGCGATTGCCACCCTCGGCTTGGTCGCGCTTCTGAGCGGGTGTGCCGACGACCCTGGTCCGGCATTCGACACGTCGAAACCGCTTGCCGACGGCGTTTACACGTCCCAAAGCAGTCTCGACGAGAAGGGCGGCAAGGGTGTCATCACCATCACGGTCGCCAGCGGCAAGATTGTTGACGCAGAGTTCCACGGCATCAACTCCGACGGGTCGCTGAAGGACGAGAGCTACGGCAAAGACTCCAGCGGTCAGGTGACCAACGAGCGATCTTACGCCAAGGCGCAGTTCGCCGTGGCGCAGTTTGAGATGTACGCCCTTGACCTTTTGAAGGTGGGCAACCCGAACGACGTGGACGTGATCGCCGGTGCCACATGGGCGCACAAACAGTTTCTTGAGGCGTCGATAGCGGCGTTGGAACAGGCCCAAACCAAGGCGTCCTGAGGTCGGTGCGATGAGTACGGTCCGTTGGCCCGCGATGGGAACTCTGCTGGAACTCCACGTTGTCGGAGCACCAAATTGGGACGTTGAGGCCGAGTGCCATCCGCTTGTTGCCGAGTGGGAGTCAAGACTAAGCCGTTTCATTTCGGACTCAGACGTGAGCAGACTGCAACAGGCGACCGGAGAATGGGTCGAAGTCGCTCCCATAACGGACGACGTGTTGGTGTCAGCTCTGGAGGCACGCGAGGAGACCGGAGGCGCGTTCGACGTGCTTGCCACCGTGGTCGACGCAAACCATCAGGGTTGTGAGCCACATGGTGGTGACCAACGGCGGGGTGAGGCCACCGAATCAGAGACCGATGCGACCAACCACGACTCGCCTTCCTACTCTCCGCTGGAACGCCGAGAAGGTCGTTCTTGGCGACTGGCAGCGGGGTGTTCACTAGACCTTGGCGGTATCGCGAAGGGTATCGTTACGGAGAGACTGTGCGACCTCGCATCTTGGCGCGGCGCTGCTGGTGCCTTGGTCAGCTTCGGGTCATCCTCGCTCACTTGTTTTGGTCAAGGAGGCTCGGACGACTGGCAGATTGCGCTTCGCGCTCCGGGACATGATCGGACCAAGGCCATCGGGTATCTATCGTTGCCAAACGGCTTTTCGCTGTCTGTCTCCGGATTCGCTGAGCGCGGTCACCACATCGTAGACCCATTCACCTCGCGTCCCAGCACCTCGGACATCATGTGTGCCGCGGTGGCCGCCCCACGCGCCGCCACTGCCGAGTCATGGTCAACGGCCCTGCTGGTCTTAGGCAGCACCGCTCTCCCGCAACTAGCCAACATCCATCCCGAGACAAAAGCAGTCGCGATCACCGCCGACAAACTGATCTCAACGCCAGGCTGGTTCCTACCGTTGTAGATGGGAAGCCCGTGGATGGCCATCGTAGAGACAGCCAGGTGGCCCTCGCTTCATCTCCTTGGCTCGAAAAGTGGTGACGCTCCGTGCTGAACGCCTACTACGGCAACTTCTGCGCTATCGAAGGCCTCAGTTTCGCCATCGAGGACCTGACAGTTGATCTGAAGAAGAGCCACGCGGTGGTCATCGTCACCCACAACACGCAGCAGGCGGCGCGCGTCTCTGATCGCACGCCGTTCTTCAGCATCAGCCAGGCCGGAGACCCTGGCAGACTAATCGAGTGTGACGACACCGCCAGGATCTTTTCGACGCCCACGCTGAAGTCCACAGAAGACTACATCTCGGGTCGCTTTGGCTAGTCCAACGTGGAAGGTTTCAACGAATCCTTGGGGTAGCAGATTTCTCAGTGACCCGCCGGGCTGCAAGGTTAACGAGAGGTTGCCAGCAGGTGAACCCTGAGAACAACTCTCGCGGTTGCCCTTGGCTACGCGATTTTTTCAACTAGGCTGAAGAATGTGCCGGAGAAACCCCCTCTCGTGTTGGCCGGGCTGCTAGGAGCGCTCATTGCAACCGCGATCTTGGCATTGGTTTGGTGGATCAATGCTAGGCGCATCCACGCACAATACACGTCGTCAGCAGCGTTAGACGAGGCCGCCTTGGCAACTGCCCGCGCCGACCGAGTCCGGCGCGACTTTGTGGCTAACATTGGCCATGAGCTTCGCACCCCAATAGCCGCAGTCGAACTCATCGCCGAGACTTTGCTTGCTGCCAGCGACAGTCCAGACACGGTGCGACACTTCTCGTCGCGTCTTCAGGAGGAAGGCGACCGCATGGCGCATCTGATCGAAGACGTGATGGCACTTGCAGCGATTCAAGACGCTGCACAGAGCGCTCAACTCCGCCCCGTTGCTGCCCGAGACGTCGTCGCCAGCGCCATGGCTGGACAAAGCATGGCCGCCGAAGGGCGCAACATCGAAGTCAGCGTGGGCACCGAATTGGACGCCGAGGTGCTGGGAGACGCGCAAGCGCTTACCACGGCTGTGGAAAACCTGTTAGCAAACGCCATCAACTACTCCGCGCCTGGCTCGCGGGTATCGCTGGCAATGTCCATCGACAGCGAGGCAGACGAACTGCACATCGCCGTAATCGACACCGGAATCGGCATCCCTGCGGAGGAGATCGACCGGATATTTGAGCGTTTCTATCGCGTGGACGCGGCGCGCTCTCGGCGCAGCGGGGGCACTGGATTGGGGTTAGCAATCGTCAAACACACGGCGCTGAGCCATGGCGGACGAGTGGAGGTGTGGTCGCGTCTAGCCCAAGGCTCGACGTTCACACTATGTCTTCCGCTCTATCACGGGGACGGTTTCGAGAACCTGAGCGAGCCAAAGCGACCAGGGCAGCCGAGTCAACAGGCCCAGCAGGCCCAGCATGGTGTGCCGAGCGACGAGTCTGTCGTCACAACACAGACATGGCCGGACGAGGAGGATTAGCATGACCGAACTGCTGCTAGTAGAAGACGAAACGACGCTGCGCGAGACGCTGGCGTACCTGCTTACTCGGCAGGGCTACTCGGTGCGCACCGCCTCCGATGGTGCCGTGGCGCTCACTGCCATCGCAGAGCACCAACCCGACCTGATCCTGCTCGACCTGATGCTTCCCGCCGTGTCCGGCACGCAGGTGTGTCGCCAAGTGCGCCTCACCAGCGACGTGCCCATCATCATGCTCACCGCAAAGAACATGGAGGGCGACATAGTCGTCGGTCTGGAGTTAGGTGCGGACGACTACGTGACCAAGCCCTTCTCTACCCCTGAACTGCTGGCGAGGATTCGCGCTGTCCTGCGCCACCGTTCCAAGACTCCCACTGGAGCACCCGCAGGCCCAATCCCCACGGGTTCAGCCCCTGAAGAGACACTACGAGCCAGCGGCATCGAGATGGACGTGGAGCGACACCGCCTGTGGGTCGATGGCGCCGAGGTGACCATGCCACTGCGCGAGTTCGAGCTGCTAGAACTCCTGCTGCGCAACGCCGGACGGGTCCTCACTCGTGACCAGCTCATCGACCGCGTATGGGGCAGTGACTACTACGGAGACACCAAAACCCTAGACGTTCACGTCCGTCGCATCCGCTCACGCATCGAGGTAGACCCTGCCCAGCCGGTGCGTCTAGTCACCGTCCGCGGCCTAGGCTATCGCCTAGAAGACTGAGCCTCTCTCAGCTCAACCCCGCAACTCAGCGCGGGATAGCAGGTCGCCCCAGTTTGGCGTTGAAGCTGGCGACGACCCCAAGCAGGTCATCGGGCAAGCGTTTGAAAGCCTCAGTTTGGATGGACGCCGGGATGCCGTAGGCTGCCTCGGCAATGGAACCGGTGATGGCACCCGTGGTGTCCGTGTCGCCACCGAGGCTGATGACCAGGCGGAGGGCGTTTTCAAAGTCGGACGACTCCAAGTAAGCCGTGATGGCCTCGGGCACGCTCTGCTGACAGGACTCGACGTGGCGATAGCTGGGACGGATGTCGTCAAGGGTACGGGTCAGGTCGTAGTCGAAACGCTGCTGAATGTACGCTTTCAGGCCTGCCTTGGCCGCCTCGGACGCGCCTTGGGTGCGGGCCAAGAAGATTGCAGCCGCCGTGGCTTGTGCGCCCTTGATGCCTTCAGGATGGTTGTGCGTGACGCGAGCCGAGATCTCAGCCCAGTGTTCGGTCTCTTCTAAGGTGTCGAACAACCAACCGACGGATGAGACGCGCATTGCGGATCCGTTGCCGTAGCTGCCGTACGGGTGCGGATCGGGGGAGCGGAGCCACACCCGGAACCGTCCGCCAAAACCACCTTTTGGAAGGTCGTACCGGTTAGCAAACTCCCGCATCCGCCTAACCAGTGCCTCGTCAGCCAGCGACTCGTCACCGGCCACATCCATGAGCGCCCGCCCCACCGCAAGCGTCATCAACGTGTCGTCGGTGAAGTCTGCTTCAGGGCTGAACAGCTCAAACTCGCTGGTCTTGTTACCTCGATCAAACTCGAATGGACTGCCAACAATGTCGCCAACAATTGCCCCAATCATGCGTTTTCCTCATTCCCGCAGATGCCCTGATGCATCTTCTAACAACAAGAGTACGTGGCCCCACTGACAGTTTTCTCGCAGAATCTGCTTTGGAGGGGCCACATAACCGCAGATGGCAGGCTTAGCGACTCACTCCGGTATACTGATTTAAGTAACACAACTCCTTACACGGCTAGGGCTTTTGCTTGATTCTGCGGGTTGACCTCGCAGAGTGACATGAGCCTTAGGCGCGCAGTTTGCTGTTGCCAAAACGGGCGAAACGCTCAAAATGCGCAAGACGAAACGCGTATAACGCACGACACGCGCATAACGCACGCAACACGCGTAACACACAAGCACAAGGTGGTGAGGCGATGACCAGCATTGCGCTGATCGTGTTTGCCATCACCTACGCCCTGATCGCGTCCGAAAAGGTCCACCGCGTGGCCGCCGCGCTTGGTGGCGTGGCCGCGATGGCAATCCTTGGCCTGTTCCGCGAAGAGGGGCCGTTGGTTTCCGCCGACACCGCGTTCTTCAGTGAACACACCGGCGTTGACTGGGGCGTCATCTTCCTGCTGTTCGGCATGATGATCGTGGTCTCGGTGTTGCGCCATACCGGCCTGTTCGAGTTCATCGCCTTGTGGGCCGCGCGGGTGTCCAAAGGCAGCCCGGTTCGGTTGCTAATCGTGCTCATGAGCGTCACCGCACTGTTTTCTCCAATTCTGGACAACGTGACAGTGGTGCTGCTCGTCGCGCCCGTGACCCTGTCTGTGTGTCAACGGCTGTCCATCTCGCCCATGCCTTACCTTATGGGTCTAATCTTCGCGGCAAACATCGGCGGCACGTCCACCCTCATCGGTGACCCGCCCAACCTGATCATCGCCTCCCGCGCCGACCTGTCGTTCACAGACTTTCTGGTCTACTCGCTTCCGCTGACGCTGTTGCTATTCGTGGTACTAGTACTGGTACTAATCGTCGTGTTCCGCAAGCAGATGCACAAGAAGATTGACGTTGACGAGGCCCTTGGCGACCTCGATCCCAAAGACGCTATCCCCAGCGTCGCCCTGCTGGTGCGCTGCCTCATCGTGTTGGCAATAGTTATGGTTACGTTCGGCATGCACGAGTTTGTGCCACTGGACCCGTCCATCGTTGCCATGCTCGGCGCCGGGTTCATGGTGCTGGTCAGCCAGACCAAACCCAAGCAGTTCCTTGCCGAGGTGGAATGGACCACGCTGGCCTTCTTTATGTCACTGTTTGTGCTTGTGGGAGTGTTAGTTGAAGTTGGCGTCATCGGACAGATGGGCGAGTTTGCCGCCGAACTGATGGACGGCAACGAACTTGGCGGTGTCACCGGACTGCTGTTTGGCTCGGCGATCATCGGTGCCGTTGTTGACAATATTCCTTACACCACCGCCATGGTTAACATTGTGGCCGAGATGGTGGCCGCCACCCCGCACGTCGGCGCGGACAGCCCGCTGTGGTGGGCTTTCGTGTTTGGCGCAGACCTCGGCGGCAACATGACCGCTGTCGCCGCCGGTGCCAATGTCGTCGTGCTCGGCCTCGCCGCGTCCGCAGGCGAGAAAATCAGCTTCTGGAAGTTTGCCAAATACGGCATTCCCATCACCCTGCTCACGGTCGCAATCTCGTGGGTTTACATCTATGTCAGGTTCTTTGTTTTCGGCTGAGCCGACCAACAAATACTGCCTAGCATCAGGACCCCCTGCTGACCGGACTTTAGGAGAAACGAAACACATGATTGGCCTCATTTTGGTACTGAAGGCTTCAAAGAGCGCGCTGAAGTACTACGTGTTTGAAGCCGGGGCGAAGGACCCGATCTCCCAAGGCAAGGTGCGGGGCATCGGCGAGGACGGTACCGGCGAGATCTGGCACGAACTCACCGAGGGCAAGGTCTACACCCCAGACCTGAGCATCCCGACGGTTGAGGCCGCGCTGGCGTCGGCACTGCGCATGATGGAGACCAACGGAGTGCCGGTCAGCTCGCTTGCCGCCGTCGCCCACCGCGTTGTCCACACTGCCGACCGGTTCACCGAGTCCAGGCTTGTTGATGACGAGGTTATCGACGCCATCAACGAGTTCGCGCTGCTGGCTCCCGATCACAACCCCGCCACCATCGACGGGATCCGCGCCGCCGAGAAGTTGCTGCCCAACCTGCCCAACGTCGCGGTGTTCGATACGTCTTTCTTCTCGCAACTGCCGGACGCCACCGCTGGCTACGCCCTGCCTGCCGAACTGTCAGACAAGCTGAGACTGCGCAAGGTCGGGTTCCACGGTCCCACTCACTCTTACGTCGCCAACCGGGTGTCGTTGCTGCTGGGCCGGCACGAACTGAAACAGATCGTCGTGTATTTGGGACGATGGGCGTCCATCTCGGCTATCGATTCCGGGCGTCCCATCGAGGTGTCCACCGGCATCACTCCCATCGACGGCCTGCCCGGACGCACCGTTAGCGGCTCCATCGACCCCGGCATCCACCGTTACGTGTGCGAGAAAACGGGCATGAGCATTGAGGAGTTTGACCAACTGCTGCGGGAGGGCTCCGGCCTGTTTGGCATGACTGGCCAGAAGAGCATGGTTGACGTCTGGGCTGCCGCTGACGAGGGGGACCAGCAAGCTCGCGTTGGGCTGGGCATCCTGGTGCATCGCATCGTCTCGCTGATCGCCGCCTACCACGTGGTGCTGGGGGGGGCGCAAGCCATCTCGTTCACCGGCACTGCGGGCGAGCAAGACCACCGCTTGCGTCGCGCCGTCTGCGACCGTCTTGAAGTGATCGGTGTAGACCTAGACCAAAACATCAACGAGAAGACGCACTCCGACGTGCGTTCCCGCATCATCTCCACGCCGCACTCTGCTATCCCGGTGCTGATGATCCAGCAGCGCGAGGCGCTCGCCATCGCCCGCGAGGCCTGCGCCCTGCTTGAGGCTCAAGCCGAGGCGGTCGGACAGGAAGAGGCGGAGTAGCTGGTTCGCCCGCCCGGCTGTCCTGGTCTCAATTCCAGACGCAGAGAGTGGGGTCGAGCAGGCTTACACGGCTGCCAACTCCAGCATCTAAACGCCCCACGCGGCCAAAACGGCACAAACGCAACTTGATGTCGGGAGCATGATGCACCTACATGAGCGGCCCATATCCGACTAGAATTGGAAGTATGAGCGATAGGGTTGCTGCAGTCATAGTTTTGGCCGCTGGCGCGGGCACGCGCATGAAGTCCGCCAAGTCCAAGTTGTTGCACACCATCGGCGGCAAGACGTTGCTGGCACACGCGATCAACGCCGTGGAGCCGCTACGCCCCGAACACCTAGTGGTTGTGGTCGGGCATGAACGCGAGTCGGTGCTGACCGAGCTGTCGCGCATAGCGCCCTACGCCCAGACCGTCGTCCAACAGGAGTTGTTGGGCACCGGCGACGCCGTCCGCACCGCGCTTGCTGCCCTGCCGTCCGACCTGACCGGCGAGGTCGCTGTCACCTATGCCGATGTCCCCCTACTTGAGCCTGAAACTCTCGAAGAGTTGGTGGCTGCTCATCGCGACTACGCCAATGCCGCAACCCTGCTGAGTGCTCACGCCGACAACCCCTCCGGCTATGGCCGTGTTGTTCGTGACGCTGCCGACCCTGCGCAGGTGGCCCGCATCGTCGAACATCGTGATGCTACCCCAGACGAGCTGCAAATCACCGAGATCAACGCCGGGGTCTACGTCTTCGACATCCCCACACTGCGCAGTTCATTAGGTCAGTTGACCACCAACAACGACCAAGGTCAGCTCTACCTGACCGACGCTATCGCCCTTGCTCGTGAGGCCTCCGGACGGGTAGGTGCGGTAGTCACCGCCGACGTTTGGCAGACCGAAGGCGTCAACGACCGCGTTCAGTTGGCCGCGCTAACTGCCGAGTACAACCGCAGAATTGTCACGCGCTGGATGCTCGCCGGCGTCACCGTCATCGACCCCGCCGCCACGTGGATTGACGCCGACGTGGACCTGGGTCAAGACGTCACCCTGCTGCCTGGCGTCGAACTCCACGGCGTCACCAGCATCGAATCGGGCGCCACCATCGGCCCCAGCACCACCCTGAAAGACTGCGAAGTCGGTGCCAACGCCCGCGTAATCCGCGTCCACGCCGAACTGGCCGTAATCGGTGAGGGTTCGCGGGTCGGCCCGTTCCTATACCTGAAACCCGGCACCCAAATCGCCGCGGGCGAGCGTCGCGAACCCGCAACCGCGTAACACAGGGGAAATCGCCCACGGCTAGGTAAGAGACGCCAAATCCGTCGTTTCGCCATCTCTGTGTGCTGTCTCAAGGCACTGAAGCCACTCGAGTGTAGATGCTCTTGTTGAGTGGAGCTCCATTGTCCTCTTGTTGTTGAGGTTGGCAACCGTGTTCTTCGTTGATGGCGAGTTGGCGTTGGGTTTGTGAAACACTCCCGTTAGGCTGTGTACCACGGGTGAACACCTGATTATCAACAAGGGATACATCATTATGGCAGCAGGCAGCAGGCAGCAGGCAGCAGGCAGCAGGCAGCAGGCAGCAGGCAGCAGGCAGCAGGCAGCAGGCAGCAGGCCTCTCTCCTAGTTTAGAGCGACGGCCTAGGCTTCAGGCCTGGGGGAGCTATCTTTCTCGCATTGGTGCGGGAGTCCACTGATGGCGGGCAACGACGCGCTTGGGCGCGCGGCCAAGGCCAAGAACGACGAGTTTTACACGCAGTGGGCCGACATCGAGCGGGAGATGAACGCCTATCTTGAGTATGACCCAGATGTCTTTCGCGGCAAGGTGATTCTGCTGCCGTGTGATGATCCGGAGTGGAGCAATTTCACCAAGTTTTTCGCACTTCATTTCGTTGATTTTGGACTTAGAAAGCTAATCTCCACCAGTTACGCGCCCAATAGCAACCACAGCACCTTCTACATGCCGACGCGGTCTGCTGATCCCCAGTTTGATAAGAGCAAAGACCGCACAAAAGGCAAGCTCTTTGTGTTGGAGTCGAAGGATATCAGCGCCGATGGAGCCATTGACATTGATGACTTCCAGTGGAGATACTTGGACGGCGACGGCGATTTCCGGAGCGCCGAAGTTACCGGACTCCGAGACGAGGCTGATATCGTCATCACGAATCCGCCATTTAGTCTTTTCCGTGAGTTTATCGCATGGCTCGTACAGGGTGATAAGCAGTTTGCCGCCATTGGCAATAGCAACGCTGTGACTTACAAAGAAGTCTTCCCTCTAATTAGAGAGAACTTGTTGTGGAAGGGCGCCACCGGGAACACAACGGATATGGTATTCGGAGTCCCCAAAGGCACACTCATTGCAGACAGCGATCGAGGAAAAGCAGCCAGACTCGGGTACCCCAGTGACGACAAGCATGACTACACCCGGCTGGGAAACTCGTGTTGGTACACCAACATTGAGCATGGCCGTCGTCACGAACCGCTGCAACTGATGACAATGGAGGACAATATTAGATTCAGCAAGCACAAAGAGGTACGTGGAATTGGGTACGTGTGCTACGACAATTACGACGCTATTGAAGTTCCATTTGTTGACGCCATCCCGGACGATCATGATGGGACGATGGGAGTTCCCATCACATTTCTTGACAAGTACAATCCCGGACAATTCGAGATTGTCGGCGCAACCGAGTCCGAAGGAAAGGGATTTGCCAACGGCCTGTGGGATTCCGACAGTCAAGTCGCGCAACCACTGGTGCGGGGCATTCGAGCGTACAAGCGAATCTTCATCCAGCGGAAGGTAACCAGTGAAGACTGAACTGAAGCATTACACGGTACGTGAGGTTGTGGCGGGGTTCTTTTACAACGAGTTTGAGAGCAAGGGGCTTTACGGCCTTTCTGGCAAGCTTGTCATTCAACCGGAGTACCAACGCAACTACATCTACAACGATGGCAAGAAGGATGTGGCTGTCATTGATTCGTTGTTGAAGGGCTATCCGCTGGGACTGATCTACTTCAATGATGCCGGCTCTTGTCTTGAGGTGCTGGATGGGCAACAGCGTATTACGTCCGTGGGCAGGTTTGTTACCGGCAAGTTTGCGATCCGCGTGGATGACAGGGAACAGACATTTTCGTCGCTACCGCTTGAGGAACAGGCCATGATCCTAGATAGCGAACTGCTCGTCTATGAATGCTCAGGTACGGAGAAGGAGATTAAGGAGTGGTTCAAGACCATCAATATTGCCGGGGTGCCACTGAACAATCAGGAGCTGTTAAACGCGATCTACTCAGGGCCTTTCGTTACGCTGGCGAAGGCCGAGTTCTCTAACTCCCACAACGCGAATCTGCAAAAGTGGTCTGCTTACATCAACGGGGACGCGAAACGGCAGCAGGTGTTGGAGGTCGCGCTAGGGTGGCTCGCTGGGGCACACGGCACGTCGATTGATGCTTACATGGCGCTTCACCGTCAGGATGACAGCACCAACGAGTTGAAGACGTATTTTACGTCTGTCATTGACTGGATTGGGAGCGTATTCGCCGCACCTCCAGACAAGGAGATGCGTGGTTTGGAGTGGGGGCGTCTCTATGAGACCTACCACAGTTGCGCGTTTGATCCTGCCGAATTGGAATCGGACCTACGCCGCCTGATGGGGGATCAGGCAGTCAAGAGCCACAAAGGCATCTACGAGTATCTCCTTGGCGGCAAACAGCATCCGGAGTTGCTAGCAATTCGCATATTTGATGGCACGACCAAGGGGCTGGCCTACCAGCGCCAAACTGAAGATGCAAATAGGCAATGCACGTCGAACTGTCCGTTGTGTGCCACAAGCAACACCGCAAACATCACTCGCATCTACAAGGCTGACGAGATGGAGGCAGACCACGTTACTGCTTGGTCACATGGAGGTGCGACCGACCTAGCCAACTGTCAAATGTTGTGCGTCACTCACAACCGAGCCAAAGGCAATAGGTAGCTATGCTCCCAGCAACACTGCGGGGATAACGTGTACTCCATCGCTTCGGGTGTATGCGTAGGGTCCTGGGGTGATGAGTATTTTGGTGACGTGGTAGGTGGCGAACTTCTCTGCGAGCCAGTTGAGGTGTCGTACGTCCCAACCGTCCACAGTGGGATTGAGCTTGACCTCGACCGCGACAACGTCCCTGCCGCGGGAAATGACGAAATCAATCTCTCGTTTGCCTTCCTTTAGTCGCAGATGACTGAGTTTGGCCTCGTTGACAGCGGCGTATACCTGTAGGCTCTGACCCACGAGTGCCTCAAAGAATCTGCCAAGGAGCGTGCTTTGTTGTGGCCCAAGCGGTTCGGGGGTGTCGCCGCTCAAGAGACTTTCATGGCTGAGGTCTAGGAGTCGTGCCGCGATTGCTGGATCGGCTAAGAAGTGTTTAGGCGACCGCGTGAGCGTCGGCAGTGAACTACCGACGGGAAGCCATGGAGCCACCTCGTCAGTTAACCAAGAGTCCGCTAATGCGTCTCGATAGACAAGCGTCTGATCCTTGGATGGTTTGTCAGGTTGTCCTGCCGTGGCAGCGTCTAGAATCTCGGTGTAGTTCGCGGTTCCACCTGTGGCGGCAGCGTACGCAGTTAGCCATGCGCGGAGAGTCTCGGGTTTGCGCACCGAAACGCCTTGTTCGGCGAACTGGCGCTGAACGATGTTGTCAACGTAGCTGTCCAACGCGTTTCTGATTGCTCGCCATGACCCATCTCGCAGGCCCGGGAAACCGGAGCGCAGCATTTCATCCACGTAGCCCCGCAAGTCGAAGCTTGTAGACCCGGAGACTTCACTCTGCCCGCCCAGCAAACCAGCCAATGACACCGTCGGCTCAACGAGGGATCGTTCTGCCAGGGACAGTGGTCGCATCCGTAGTCGAATGATCCGACCAGCCCCCGAGTGTACTGGTGTCTGTGCCGGTACCGCACTGCCGGTGAGGATGAAACGGCCTGCCACGCGGTCGTCGTCTACTGAACGACGCACCACGTCCCACACCAGAGGGAGGCGTTGCCACTCATCCAACAAGACTGGTGGTGCCGCATCTCGAAGCTCCTCCGGGCGAGCCTGTACCGCCTCGGCGACTCGATTATCATCTAGCCGAAAAGTGCTCTTGGCGAACCGCTGCGCCGTAGAGGTCTTGCCCACTCCCTTGGCGCCATCAATAGCGATTGCGGGCAACTCGGAGAGGAGTTCGCTCAACTGCCGTTCTATGAGCCGGGAAAGATAACTTGACATGCCACAATACTAGCCCATCCGTCGTTTGGACACCTCATTTTCCGTCGTTTCGCCACCTCAAAACCCGTCGTTTGGACACCTCATTTTCCGTCGTTTCGCCACCTGTCGTTCAGTGTGAACCATTCTGTCATCCGGCGCGCGAAGCGAAGCGGAGGTCACTCTGCGCGCAGCCGCAGGGTCCACTCGCAGCATGTGGCTGTGCGCGAACGTCAAGTGTGCCTAAGTTACACAAGCGACTAGACTAGGGCACGCCCCAACAGCTCGCCTAAGTGCCAACCGGAAAGTGCGCAGAAATAGTGTCGCTACGCTTTGAGTCCCAGCCTGAAATAAAACAGTTAATGGTCGTATCAGGGCGGGGATATCCTGCACTGGCCACCGAAGTGGCCGAACTGCTCGGCATCGATCTCACTCCGTCGCGGCTGATCACCTACGCCAACTCTGAGGTCTACGTTCGCTATGAGGAAAGTGTGCGCGGTTGCGACGCCTTCGTCATCCAGGCCACACCAGTTCCGGTGAACGAGTGGGTGATGGAGCTGCTCATCATGGTGGACGCCCTGAAACGAGCCTCCGCCCGCCGCATCACTGTGGTGGTGCCGTTCTACCCGTACGGCCGTCAGGACAAGAAACATTTGGGACGTGAGCCGATCTCGGCGCGCCTGATTGCCGACCTGCTGCGTACCGCAGGGGCCGACCGCATCATCTCGGTGGACCTGCACGCCTCGCAGATCCAAGGCTTCTTCGACGGCCCTCTAGACCACCTGTCTGGCCTGCCAGTGCTCGCTGACTACGTCGAAGAGAAGTACGGGACGGACGACATGACCATCGTCTCTCCAGATGCCGGACGGGTGCGCCTAGCCGACGAGTGGTCTGACCGATTGCAGGTGCCGCTGGCCATCATCCACAAGCGCCACGACCCGAAGAAGGCAAACGAGGTGCAGGTCAACGAGGTTGTGGGCGATGTAGCCGGGCACACTTGCGTGCTTGTGGACGACATGGTGGACACCGCTGGCACCATCTGTCAGGCCGCGCAAGCCCTGCTCAAGCACGGTGCCAAGCGAGTGATCGCTGCGTCCACGCATCCGGTGCTCTCGCATCCGGCGGCGGAGCGTATCAACGCCTGCGGCCTAGAGGAGATCATCTTCTGCAACACGCTGCCGATCCCTGAGGACGTTATCATCCCCAAGATGACGGTGCTGTCCATCGCCCCGCTGCTGGCAAAGGCGATTCATGAAGTGTTCACCAACGGCTCGGTAACCCGCCTCTTCGGCGCCGACGATCCCATCCATGGTTCCGCGTCGTAGCCGACGACTCGGTACCCCGGCTCCGCCACGTGGATTCTGCAACTTCGTGCAGAATGACGCGATGAGTTCCTAGAACAGATTTTGCCGTCTCGTTCGATGCGAGACGTTCGTCACTTAACGCGTGCCTCTTTGGTCCCCTCCGCGCAGTCGTAGGGTCCGTTGTCTTGGCTGGCTTTCAGCACTGCTGGTTTGCTCGGCGCACGCCTGAACGACTAGGCTAAACAAGCTGCCTGGCGAGGGACGAATGCGTCCGTTATCGACAAGCCCACCTCCCTGGTGCAGTGTTTATTAGACCTAGGTTGAGGAGAAAACAATGGCTGAAATCAAGCTTGAGGCTGAGACTCGCGAAGAGTTTGGCAAGGGTGCTGCCCGTCGCACCCGTCGCGCTGGGCGTATCCCGGCAGTTATCTATGGACATGGCACCGATCCCGTTCACATCTCGCTGCCCGCTCACGCCACCGCGTTGGCGCTGCGTCAGGCGAACGTGTTGCTGGAGATCGAGCTGCCGGGTGCCGCAAACCTGTTGGCGCTGCCGAAGCAGGTGCAGCGCGACCCGATCCGCGACTCCATCGAGCACGTTGACCTCATCATCGTGAAGCGCGGCGAGAAGGTCACCGTCGAGGTTCAGCTCGTGGTGTCTGGCGATGTCGTCGCCGAGGGCATCATCAACCAGGACCGCACTTACGTTGCCATCAACGCGGAAGCAACGCACATCCCCAACGAGATCGATGTGTCGGTCGAGGGGTTGGAGATTGGTTCGCAGGTCACCCTCGGCGACCTAGTGCTGCCGACGGGTGCCGAGTTGGCGGAGGATCCGGAGCTGCTGGTGCTGTCCATCAACGCCACGCGTGCCGCCATCGCTGAGGCCGAGGCCGGGGCCGAGACGGCCGAAGGCGAGACCGCTGCTGCCGAAGCAGCAGAATAACCGCACCGAAGAGTTAGAGTTCGCACTTGGACGTGGCCTACGCGTCCAAGTGCGAGCCTGCTATCGAAGCGGCGAGTAGTCGCATACCCTCGCGACTGGCCCGGTACGCCCTAAGTGGTCGGTGTGAAGATCTCTCCGCTGTCCGCCGTTTTTCCACTTCTCGAACGCTGGTCCGGCGCTCCTCCCGCTGTCGGTTTGGCGGCCAAACTGGTTGGCAAACCGACTTGACGTAGCTTTCCCATCGATCTGTTATGAAAGACAGGCGAGACAATGACGTGGCTAGTTGCTGGGCTCGGTAATCCGGGTCCGAGTTACGCAAACACGCGCCACAACGTCGGTTTCATGTGTGCCGACGAGTTGGCATCGCGCGCCCACACCCCGTTCAAGAAGCCGCTGCGCTTTCGTGCCGACGTGTGTGAGACGCGAATCGCCGCGTCCGGCCTTGGCGTAGTGTCCGCAGACGCCGAGAAACTCATCATCGTCAAGCCGCGCACGTTCATGAACGAGTCCGGCATCGCTGTTGGGCAGATCGCGCAGTTCGCCAAGGTCACGGCGGACCACATCATCGTCATTCACGACGAGTTGGACATCGACTTCAGCGCGTTGCGGCTCAAGCTGGGCGGTGGCGACAACGGCCACAACGGCCTGCGGTCCATCCGCTCTCACCTAGGCACCGGAGATTTCTACCGGGTACGTATCGGCATCGGCCGCCCTCCCGGCAGCCAGAACCCAGTTGACTACGTGCTAGGCCAGTTCCCCAAGCGCGACGCCGACACCCTAGCCGTCAACATCTCCGAAGCCTCCGACGCGGTCGAGATGCTAATCACCCGCGGCCTTGAGGCTGCGCAGAATCACTTTAATCGCTGACCAGCGGCGACAAGACGATGAGACTTGTTGCTGTCAAGGTCGCAGACAGCAACAACCGCTACCTCTCGCTCAACCATCGCGACCCGCACTCGACCTTCCGTGGAGACTACTAACCCAGGAGCGCGTAGCGGAGGGTGTCTAGGCTTAGGCCGCCTAGGTTTAGGGCCTCGGTGTGGAACTTCTTGAGGTCGAAGGCGTCACCTTCGCGCTCACGGACAGCGCCGCGGATGTCTAGCCACGTCTTCTGGCCGATCTTGTAGGCGGGAGCCTGACCGGCCCAACCGAAGTAGCGGTTCACCTCAAACAGCATCTGACCCTCGGGGGCGGTGACGTGGTTCTTGAAGAACTGCAGCGCCTTCTCGAACGTCCAGTCGCCGCCGCCAACTTCGGCGGGAGCCTCAAAGTGGCAGTGAACGCCGAAGTCGATGACCACACGCACCGCACGCATCGCTTGCGAGTCGAGCAGACCCAACGCCAGGCCCGGGTCGTCCATGTAGCCAAGCTCCTGCATCAGCGTCTCCGCATACAAGGCCCAGCCTTCGCCATGTCCGGACGTCCAGCCACCCATCTGACGCCAACGGTTCAACTGCTCCTTCTGATAGACGGCAGTGCCGATCTGCAGGTGATGGCCGGGAACGCCCTCGTGGTAGACGGTGGTGGTCTCAGCCCATGTGCCAAAACCGGTGACCTCAGGAGTGACGGACCACCACATGCGGCCCGGACGGGAGAAGTCCTCAGTGGGGTGCGTGTACCAGACGCCGCCATCGGTGGACGGGGCGATCATGCACTCGATGGTCTGCAACTCGGTGGGGATGTCGAAGTGGGTGCCGTTCAGTTCAGCAATCGCGTTGTTTGCGGTGGCCTGCATCCACTTCTGGAACTCCTCCTTAGTGGCGATCGAGTACTTCGGGTCGGCGTCCAGCGCCTTCTTCGTCTCGATGACGCTCAGGCCGGGGCGCAACTGTGCAGCCAACTCCACCTGACGAGCCTCTATGTCGGCAACCTGCTGCTTGCCCCACTCGTAAGTCGCTTCCTGATCTACGCGGGTGCCAACGAAGTACGCCGACGCCAGCGCGTAGCGCTCCGGACCCACGCCGTCACGCGCCACGGCGAGGGGACGCAGCGTCTCGCGCAGCCAGGTGATGGTCTTCGCTGTGGCTTCCTTGGCGGCGGCAGTGCCCTGCTCCAGCAGCGCTAAATCGGTGCCCGCCGGGGCATCTTTGGCGATGCGCGCAGCCAACTTGTCCCAGACGCCACCCGGAGCCACCCAAGTCTCTGCCTGTCCGGACACCAGATCGCACTGGCGCAACGTGGTCGGCTTGCCAGCAGCAACGCTCGCCAACTCGGACGCATACCAACCCTCAACCGCAGCAGGAATCGCGGCCAGACGACGCGCGATGGTGTTGCGCTGCTCGGCCGTCTCCGTAGGCATCAGGTCGAACGTCATGTAAATGTTGTGCAGACTCGACTCGATGCCGTTCAGGTTGTCAAGGTCAGACCCGGTCTCGTGCTGCTCCACCGTGATGGAGAGACGCTCGTTCAGCGCATGCGCCGTGACGCGGTCGGTGTCGTCAACCGGGGTGAGGGCGGCCAAGGCAGCCAGCGTCTTCTTTGCGCGCTGGTAGTCGGCCTCGTGACCGGCGGGCGAGAAGTCGTCCCACTCGTCCTGACGTTCGTTGATGCCCAAGCCGGTCATCTCGATAGGCGAGTCCGCTACGGAATCGTCGAAGTACTTTTCAGCCAAGATATCAATGGCGGTGAGTTCACGTTTGCTCATGGCGGAAAGCTTACCCTCAGCAATAACCGTCCATGCCATGAGTAATCATTGCGATGGCGGGAGCCAACTCATTGAGGGCGGCTTTGGCGGTGGCCAGGGAACCGTCGATGGCAATGGCAGAGACGGCAACCGCGTAGGGTGTGCCGGTCGCGACCTCAACGAGGGCGATTTGGCGCAGCGAGTCGACGCCGTTGGGCTCGGTGCCGGAGCCAGACTTGACCCGCACACTGGGCAGCAGGCCCAGACCGTAGGTGTCGTCTAGGGACGGTTGCCGCATGTGGGTGAGCACCCGGTCGGACTCGGTCATACAGTAGAACGACCCCATGAACATCGCCTGGTCACTCAGCGTCCAACGGGTCTGACCGAACGGGGCCAGTGCCGCAGATGCTTCGTTGACCCGCACCACGGTGTTCAGGTCACCGGCCTCCACGATGATGGCCTGCGTCTTTTCGGCTGCGACGGTGTCAGTGCCCAAGTACTGCCACAGCGCCAAGTCTCCGGCGGCTGATGAGTCATTGAATGCCCTTGTCAGCAGGTATTCGGGGTCGTTAGGCTCCTTCGGTTCACGCAACACGGCCAGTGCGACGGGCAGGTCGGCGGTGGCCCACGCGTACCCGGTGACCAGCGAGCCGCCCGTCCACGGACGCATGAATGCCCGACCCGCAGGAGCAATTGGGGCTATCGCGACGCCCAAACTGGTCTGGTATTTGTCTTCAAGGTAGACGATAGTTTGCGTGAGCGCAGACAGCGCTGGCGGGCTTATCAGGTCACTGTTGGCTGGTGGTGGGTTGAAAGACGCCGAAGGTGTGGTGCTGATGACCGGGGGTTGGGGACGGGTGGTCGGACGGGTGGCGGCAAACATCACAATGGCACTGAGCACCAAAAACCCAACGAGGGCGATCCGCCAAAGTGGCTGGCCCCCCATCCACTTCGCCCACGCGCGCACGCGTGACGCCAGCGCGCTGCGTCGTGACAGCTTGACCTCCGGGGACGCGGGCTCGTCAGTGGCGCGGGCGTCGTCGTCAACTTCAGGCACTTAGTCTCCTCTCCTGCGTCTCATTCTACCGTGACCAGTGCGTAGTCGCGGAAGACACCAGAGCGACTAGCGCACGCGAGTGGCGACGACGATGTCACGGACGATGGCGGCGTCCACCCGGTGCGACAGGCACTCCCAGGCACCACCTTCGCAGACGGCTAGTCCGGCGTCGTTCATGATGTCGGTTAGGACGTCGCGGGGCAGGGTGTAGGTGTTGAAAGCGATGCCCATCGCGCCGCCAATGCGCAGTTGAGAAGCCCAAACGGGTATTGCGTCGCTCAGCAGCGCCTCGGGAGAGCGGGATCGCCCACCGCCAGACTGCGCCCCGTGTGCCACCCCATAGGGTGCGTCGGTGACCACAGCGTCAAAACGCGCCTTCTTGCCGAACAGCGCCGCCGAATCCCGAGTATCACCGGTAAAGACGGTCATGGTGAGCGGCAAGGCGTCCTTCAACGTGACATCGAGTCGCTTGCCGAGCGTCTTGCCGTCCCGACGCACCGGTGTCACGTCGCAAGCGTGCTTGAGTCGCTTGGTGCGCAGGTACGTGCTCATATACGACGCTAGAGCTTCGAAGGACTTGACGTCCGACTCCACGCCGCAGGCGCTGTTGCCGGTGAGCCAGGCGGTCAGCAAGGTGGTCCCACGTCCGGCCAGCGGGTCCAGAATGTTGAGTTGCACCTTGTCAGAGGGCGATTCTCGCCAGACTTGGGACGTGGTCAGGTGCAGCAACAAGCGGGTGAACAGTTCGTTTGTCTTGCCGGCGTACTTCGGGATGGTCACCAGATCTTCGTCCAGCACAAAAGGGGACGGCAGTTCGACGGGTCGCAACAGGCCATCGCCCACCTGCTCGAACAGCGCACGGGCCGCGCTCAGCTGGGCCAGCGACGCCAGCCCACCGTCATCCAACTCGCCTTGTAACGCTACATACGCTGTCCCAGCCACCGATACGACACCGGAAACCTCAAAGGGCGTCGTCAAACGCGCCTCGGCAACCGACAGCTCAGCCGCCGCGGCAGCATAAACCCGGTTTGCGGAGTCCTTCAGCAGCAGTAGATACTCGCCCATTGGCTCTGTCCTCGTCCTCTCCGGGATGCCTGACGTGTCGGCACAAGCGCACGGGTCACTGCAAACAATATGGTCCCAGCAACTCGCAAACGCAGAGCGCTAGATGGTCGGGCTAACGCCTAGTGATGCTGGAAGTGACTGGGCTGCTCGTAGTCGGTGCCCTTGGCGCGCTCGAAGCTGACGCGAATCTCCTCTTCGGCAGCCGTGCGGCCCACCCAACTGGAACCCTCGACGCTCTTGCCCGGCTCCAAGTCCTTGTAGACGGTGAAGAAGTGCTCGATCTCCAACAGCACATACGGCGCGATGTCGTCGATGTCGTCGAGATAGTCGCGACGACGGTCGGACGTGGGCACGCACAGCACCTTGGCGTCGCCGCCCGCCTCGTCGGTCATCTGGAACATGGCAATGGCGCGGCAGTGGATCATGCAGCCAGGGAAAGTCGGCTCAGTTAGGATGACCATTGCGTCCAACGGATCACCGTCGTCACCAAGTGTTCCCTCGACAAACCCGTAGTCATAAGGGTATTGGGTGGACGTAAACAGCGGGCGGTCCAGCACGATGCGTCCCGTCGCGTGGTCCATCTCGTACTTGTTTTTGACCCCACGAGGGATCTCGATGGTCACGTCGAACTCGATGTTGCTGACCGGGGCGACGGTTGCGGCCCTGAAGTCTTCGCTCACTTGACTTGGTTTCCTTTGTTCGGAGAGACTTGATTAAGTTCGTGTGGGCTGTGATTTGACGTCATGTGCTGAGGCCAAACCAGTTCACACAGAAATGACGATACTCTCACACTGATGAGAAGATGGACAAATGGGGACGACGACGCGCACTCCCAGTCTGCGATTGACCGAGGCTGGCGGCACCGTTTCGCGCCGAGCGAGATGTGACCGGGAAGCGAGATGGGGCCGGGGAGCCCGCACTGTTGTTGCAGTCGCCCGTATGCCTTGGCGATGGGTCTGCGCTGTTGTCTGGGTTCTGGCAGTGGGTCTGTTCACTGGTTGCACTCCGTCGCCAAGCCTTGAGACCGCTCAGACTCCGTCGCCAACAGCGACCACAACCTCAAGCCCAACTCCGCCGCCTGTGCTTGTCGATGACAGTTTCGACGCCAAACTGCGCACTTGCGTGGTGCCCGAGTCTCGTGTTGGCACTGAATTGTTGTCCCAAACCGATGCTGAGCTGGCAGCCAGGCTGAGCCTCGCTGCGGCCAACGCGCCAGGTCAACTGGTAGGACAGGTTGTTGACGCGCTGAGCGGTGAGGTCATCTGGCAGCAGGATGCCGATCAGGACATGACACCCGCGTCCAACATGAAGCTGCTCACGGCATTGGCTGTGGTGTCGGCACTGGGTGTTGATGCCACGTTCAGCACGCGCGCAGTCCTCAACCCGGACGGGACCGTGACCCTGGTCGGTGGGGGCGATCCCATGCTGGTCAGCGAGCCTGACACTCGGCTGTACGGACTGACGCAACCGGGCAGCTTGCGGTCCTTGGCCGAGGCCACGGCGGCTGAGTTGTGGGAACGAGATGTTACCAGTGTGACGCTCAACTGGGACGAGTCGCTCTTGGGGCCCGCCGAACCAAACCCGCTCTGGTTTTTGGTTCCGGGGTGGTCGGATATGGTGCTGCCGCCGTCCTCATTGTGGGTTGACAAGCAGCTATACCGCGGTTCCTACTCATATTCGTCAAGGTATGATGCGGAGGAGGCCACTGCTGTCTTTGCGGAGTACCTGCGTGACGCTGGCATCACGGTGCCACACACCTATCAGCCCGTGACTGCATCCACCGAGGCCCAACGTCTGGCCAGCATGCAGTCGTTGCCTCTGCGCGAAATCGTGCGCGTCATGCTGCAGTACTCAGACAACTCATATGCCGAACTGCTGGGCCGCCACTTGGCGTTGGCGTTCGGTAACCCACCGACCATCGCCGGAGTCAACGAGACTCTCACTGCTTGGTTGACTAGACACGGCCTGTGGCGTGAGGGCACGTTGATTCTTGACTCCTCTGGCATGGTGAGCGAGAGCAAGGTCAGCCCAGAAGTCTTTGCTGCCACCATCCACTGGGCCGTGACATCCGGACGTCCGGAACTCCATCAGGTGCTCCGTTCGCTGCCGTCGGCGGACGAAGGCACGCTGACCTCGCACTTCGTTGACGCCCCTGATGTTGCCGGACGACTGCGCGCCAAGTCGGGAACTCACGGCGACTCCACCGGCGAAGTATCCGCGCTGAGCGGCTACGCGGTGGACTGGACGGGCAGGGTCTTGGCGTTCTCCTTCATCATCAACCATTCGTTGGCGTCGCACGATGACACCGCCTATGCCCTCGACGTTGTTGTCGGAGTCCTGCCGCAATGCGACACCTAGTCCTTTCGCTTGATGCGCTCGCTTCATGAGAGCCGGGCCTCTGACAGCACGTCACGCGCGCACCGTGGCCTAAAGATAGACGATACTTAAAGCTATGAGTGACTCGTGGATCGACTGGGACGTGGTACGCAACGCGGCGAGGCGGGCGACTCGTCCCGGCGGGAAGGCGAGCCAAGTTGAGATTCGACAGGCTGTCGCTGAGCTTCATGCCTGTGCCGAACAGGCGATTGACCTAGTGGCGGGGGAGTCGCACCTGCCGGTGGCGGCGCACGCGCGGGTTTGGGCGGTGGATCGCCCCTCAATTGTGGACGCCAACATCGACAACTTGCGTTACATGTTCGCGGAATCCGGGGTGGACGAGGTGCTCGGCGGGGCGCTGGGTGCGCTGTCTGCCAAGGCGTCGGGCGTTGCCACGGGCGTTGCGCTTGCCGCAATCACGGGGCGCGTGCTGGGCCAATTTATCCCGTTTGGGGCGCGACCTGCGCTCTACTTGGTGGTGCCTAACATAATGAAGTGCGAGCATGATTTGGGTGTCGATCCGTCTCAGTTCAGACTTTGGGTCTGTCTCCATGAGCAGACTCACCAGGCCCAGTTCGGCCGCGCCTCGTGGCTGCCCGCGTATCTGACCGACATGGTGTCACGAGCCGCCGCATCCGAGATAGACGAACAAGGATCGCTGTCGGAGCTGTGGGAGCAACTGGGTGCGTTGGTTCGCAAAGCCAACGACGGCAAGACCAGTATGGATCGTTTCATAGAAAAGGCTCCTCCCGAGGTAGCCGAGGCATTACAGCAAGCCACAGCAGTAATGAGCCTGCTCGAAGGCCACGCCGACGTGATGATGGACGCTGTGGGCCCCACGGTGATCCCCGATCTTGCCAACATCCGCGCCAAGTTCACCAAACGCCGCGCGAAGGGCGGCTGGAGCGCCACCGTCACCAAACTCATGGGCATGGACGCCAAGATGGCGCAGTACAAGGACGGTGCCGTCTTCTGTCGCGCCGTCATCGACGCCCGAGGAATCGACGTGCTCAACCTAGCCTTCGAGGGCCCGGCCACCCTGCCCAGCATCGACGAACTCCGCAACCCCGATGCCTGGATTGAGCGCGTCGCTCCTCCGCTGCTGGGTGACGTTCTCGGCGCGGAGTGAGTTCGGAGTAAGAGAAGTGGCCAAGAGGGGACTGAGCGCGGAGTGTCTAGCCGTCGTCGCGGCGGTCAGGGCTTGCTTGCCTTCCGATAGCGCCACCCGCCATGTGGTGCGCATCGCCCTCTCCGGTGGAGCCGACTCACTGTCGTTGGCAGCCGGACTGGCGTGGTTGGACGCTCACGAACCCGACCCCTTGCGCACCAGTGAGGCGGTAGTTGTTGACCACGACCTGCAGCCCGGTTCAGCTGACATCGCTGAGGCCGCCGCCGCCGCCGTCCAGAACTTTGGTCTAAGCGCCACTGTGGTGAAGGTGCATGTCACTGAATCCGGTGTCGGTGTTGAAGCCGCCGCCAGGGACGCGCGGTACACCGCTTTGGCGACGGCGCACTCTCCCTCGGCTGTCGTAAGCGCCTCCACCTCAGAGGCCGCTGACGAATTTGGGACCGTTGCCCCGGCGTTGGTGCTTGTCGGGCACACCATGGACGATCAGGCCGAAACGGTCCTGATGGGTTTGGCGCGCGGCTCCGGCACGCGTTCTCTCGCCGGTATGCCCGCGCGATTCACGGTGGCGGGCATACCGTTCGCCCGTCCGCTGTTGGCCCTGCGCCGTGCCACTACCGCGCAGGCATGCGTAGATTGGGATCTCACCCCATGGCAAGACCCGATGAACGCCGATCCAAGGTTCCTGCGCGTGCGCGTGCGTCACGAGATCATCCCTGCGCTGGACGACGTGCTTGGCCCCGGCGTGGTCGATGCACTAGCCAGAACCGCCCACCTAGCGCAGGAGGACGCCGACTTCCTCGACTCACTGGTCCCTGTAGCGTCACCTGGCCCACTCCCGGTTGCCCAGGTCGCCAACCTCCCGCGTCCCCTAGCCACCCGCCTAATCCGCGACTGGCTCAACGCCAACGGTGTAGTCGAACTAGGTTTCGCCCACACAGCATCCGTCTACGCCCTAGTCGCAGACTGGCACGGCCAATCAGGCGTCAACCTCCCCGGCACATGCGTCTCCCGCGCCGCTGGCGAGCTGCGACTATCCCAGCGCTAATCAGCGGACAGTGCATATGCAGACATATACAAGGCGCGCTCTCGGCGCTGGGATAGTCTTCCTCGTCACTCTGCGCGCAGCATGACGGAGGGTAGATGTACGCAGCGTCCCTGCTCCATCGTCGTTATGGCAGAAGCGCTACTAAGAGCGACGCAGCAGCGATACTCAGGGGCGGATGGACGCTAGGCTACTGGATGCCGATGCCGTCGGAGGTGCGGTCGAAGGTGACCGTGGAGCCGTCTGTCACTTGGCCGGTTAGGAGTTGACGAGCCAACTGGTCCTCGATGGTGCTTTGGACTAGGCGACGCAGGGGGCGGGCACCGTAGACGGGGTCGTAGCCGGTGTCGGCTAGCCAGGCGCGGGCTTCGGGGGTGACGTTCAGCGTGATGCGACGTTCGGACAGGCGCTTGTTGAGGCGGGCCAGGGAGATGTCCACGATGTGGGTCAGGTCGTCCTTGCTGAGGGTGTCGAACAGCACGATCTCGTCTAGGCGGTTGAGGAACTCGGGACGGAATGCCTGTTTGACTACTGCCATCACCTGTTCGCGCTTCTCGTGGTCGCCTAGCAGCGGGTCGGCTAGGAACTGTGAGCCGAGGTTGCTGGTCATGATGAGGATGACGTTGCGGAAGTCGACGGTGCGGCCCTGACCGTCGGTGAGGCGACCGTCGTCCAGCACCTGCAGCAGGATGTTGAACACGTCAGGGTGCGCCTTCTCGACCTCGTCTAGCAGCACCACGGAGTAGGGACGACGGCGCACCGCCTCGGTCAACTGGCCGCCCTCTTCGTATCCGACGTAGCCAGGGGGCGCTCCCACGAGGCGCGATACCGCGTGCTTCTCCATGTATTCGCTCATGTCGATGCGCACCATCGCGGACTCGTCGTCAAACAGGAACGCGGCCAGTGCCTTGGCCAACTCGGTTTTGCCGACGCCGGTGGGGCCGAGGAACAGGAACGAGCCGGTGGGACGGTTCGGGTCGGAGATGCCTGCCCGACTGCGGCGAACCGCGTCAGCAACCGCCGTGACCGCTTTGGTTTGGCCGATCAGACGCTCGCCAAGACGCTGCTCCATGTGCAGCAACTTCTCGGACTCGCCCTCCAGCATCTTGCCGACGGGGATGCCGGTCCAGGCGCTCACCACCTCGGCGATGTCCTGCGTGGTGACCTCCTCGGAGACCATCGATTCGCCTGTCTTGTTTGCCTCGGCGGCGGCAGCGGTGGCCAAGTCGGCTTCGAGCGCCGGGATCTGACCGTAGATAATCTCGGATGCATGGGCGAAATCGCCGTCGCGTTGCAGCTTGTCAGCTTGGGTTCGCAGGGCGTCGATCTCGCCTTTCAGCTCGCCCACGCGGTTGAGTTGGCTCTTCTCGGCGGCCCACTGCGCCTCCAGCACGCGCAACTGCTCCTGCGTGTTTGCTAGCTCCTCGTTCAACGCCGCCAACCGCGCCTTGCTCGCCGGGTCGTCCTCCTTGTCGAGCGCGAACTGCTCCATCGTCAGCCGGTCAACGCTGCGGCGCAGGGTGTCAATCGCCTCGGGGGACGAGTCAATCTCCATTCGCAACCGACTCGCGGCCTCATCGATCAGGTCAATGGCCTTGTCAGGAAGCTGTCTGCTGGTGATGTAGCGGTGGGACAGTTGTGCCGCCGCCACCAAAGCTTGGTCGGTGATGCGCACCTTGTGATGCGCTTCGTAACGCTCCCGCAGTCCGCGCAGAATCGCCACGGTGTCCGCCACAGACGGCTCGCCAACATAGACCTGCTGGAAGCGCCGCTCCAGCGCCGGGTCCTTCTCGATGTGCTCGCGGTACTCGTCCAGTGTGGTGGCACCGATCATGCGCAGTTCGCCACGCGCCAACATCGGCTTCAACATGTTGGACGCATCCATCGCGCCCTCACTGGCCCCCGCGCCCACCACGGTGTGCAGTTCGTCGATGAACGTGATCACCTGACCTTCGGCGTCCTTGATCTCGGTGAGCACAGCCTTGAGTCGCTCCTCAAACTCGCCGCGATACTTGGCCCCGGCAACCATCGACGCCAAGTCAAGACTGACGACTCGTCGCCCCTTCAGCGAGTCCGGTACGTCTCCCGCGATCACACGCTGCGCCAGCCCTTCGACGACCGCAGTCTTGCCCACGCCTGGCTCGCCGATCAGCACCGGGTTGTTCTTGGTGCGACGGCTGAGCACCTGCACGATGCGCCGAATCTCGACATCGCGACCAATCACTGGGTCAAGTTTGCCGTCCCGGGCGCGCGCGGTCAGGTCCACCGAGTACTTGTCTAGTGCGGACTCGCCGCCCTCCGCCTCCTGCGACGTGACGCGCCGCTCGCCACGGTTGTCGTTGAAAACCTCAGTCAGCTCGTCCGCGTCCGCACCTTCGCCGATCAGAATCTTGGACGCATCGGACGGCACCCCCGCCAACGCAATCAGCAGATGCTCGGTTGCCACATACTCGTCGCCAAGCGCCTCGGCGCGGGTCTGCGCGTCGGCCAGCACACGCGCCAACGCCCCCGACAACTGCGGCTGTGACACCGACGACCCGGAGGAACTCGGCAGCTTCTTGATCGCCGCCAGCGCCTTAGTGTTGACCACGCTGGCGTCCACGCCGACCTCGGCCAGCAGCGCCGACACGGTGTTCTCGGGGGTCAGCAGCAGGGCGTGCAACAAGTGCACCGTCTCCGCATTCGGATTGCCGTTGGTGAGCGCCAACCGGATAGCCGTCGACACCGCCTCACGCGACAGCGTTGTGAGCTTTTCTACGTCCATATCGCACCTCGCAAATAAAGTTGAGTGTACTTAACTCAACTTTACCACGGACGCGTCTATTCCGGTGCTGGTTGGGCATGTTTGCAACACCACGGTCCATAGGTACGTGGCAGTCTGTGCAACTCGGACTTGCGTTGGGTGGTGAGTTGCAGCTTGTTTACGAGTAGACGTGCGGGGCGAGAATGCCGACGTCTCTTAAGTTGCGGTAGCGACCGTCGAAGTCCAGACCGTAACCCACCACAAACTGGTTGGGGATGTCGAAACCGACATACTTGACCTCAAGGGGCACGGCGAGCGCGTCCGGCTTGCGGAACATGGCTGCCACTTCCACGCTCGCGGCGCCACGGCCCTTCAGATTCTCGATCAGGTACGACAGCGTGAGGCCGGTGTCGATGATGTCCTCGACGATCAGCACGTCGCGCTCGTGGACGTCGCTGGTCAGGTCTTTCAGGATGCGCACCACGCCGGAACTCTTGGTGCCAGCACCGTAACTGGAGACCGCCATCCAGTCCATGCGCACGTGCATGTGCAGCGCGCGAGACAGGTCGCTCATCACCATCACGGCCCCATTTAGCACGCCGACCAGCAGTGGCTCGCGTCCGGCATAGTCGGTGTCGATCTGAGCGGCCAACTCCAGCGTGCGGGCAGCAATCTGCTCCTGGGTAACGAGTATTTCAGTGAGGTCAGGGGCGACATCGGAAGAATCCATATCAGCAACCCTAGCGCGCCAAGCGCAACCTCCAAGCGAGGCTGTCCGAGGACTTTGCGACAAGCAGAACATCTCTCCAATTTCCACCACCACACCACAGACTGCCAAAGAGCCGACACTATACTCGTGCCCATGAGCGCACGCGAAGAACTGCTGCAGTTGATCAAGGACCTAGCCGTCGTGCACGGCAAAGTGACGCTGGCAAGCGGACGCGAGGCGAACTACTACGTTGACATGCGCGCCGTCACGCTTGACGGACGTTCGGCTCCCCTAGTCGGTCAGGTGATGTTGGACACCGTTGCAGACTGGGAGTTTGACGCCGTTGGTGGACTGACGATGGGTGCCGATCCGGTGGCGTTGGCTATCGTGCATCAGGCCGCGCTAAGTCAGCACAAGCAAGGCATCGACGCGTTTGTGGTGCGCAAGGAGGCCAAGGGGCACGGGCTGCAGAAGCGTATTGAGGGTCCCTCAGTTAAAGGGCGCCGCTGTTTGGTGGTGGAGGACACGTCAACGACCGGTGGATCGCCGCTGACGGCCGTGGAGGCGGTGCGCGAACAGGGCGGCATTGTGGTGGGCGTCGCAGTCGTTGTTGACCGCAGCGCCGGGGCGCAGGAGGCCATTGAGGCGGCCGGGTTGCCGTATCGCTACGCCTACGGACTGGGCGATCTAGGGCTGGCATAGGTGGCCCAACGGCCGGGAAGTCGGCCCTGCGTGGATAGCAAGATGTTATCTCTAGTCCCTAGGTTCTAGCCAAACGCGCCCAATCCTGAAAAGCGAATAAGAATACCCTGAAAACTCAGTTTCGGAATCGTGTTTGGTCGGGTTGCACGATAGGGTGAGACCTAGCCATATTGGCGAAACGAATGATCCGTTTACTTGCCTAGGAGGCAAACCAAGTGAAAAAGTCCCCACTTTTGGCACTCGCACTCGCAGGTGCGATTGCACTGTCCGTAGCTGGCTGTTCGGAAGACGCCCCGTCGTCCACCACAAGCGAAGCTCCGAAGTTCAAGGCGTGCATCGTCTCTGACACCGGCGGCTTTGATGACAGGTCGTTCAACCAAATCTCGTACGCCGGCGTACTGAAGGCCCAGACCGACTTCGGCATCGAGATCAACAAGGTCCAGTCCGCGCAAGACGCAGACTATGCCACCAACATCCAGTCCATGATTGACGCTGACTGCTCCATCGTCATCGCTGCTGGCTACCTGCTGTCCGACTCCATCAAGACCGCTGCCGCCGCTAACCCCGACGTGTACTTCGCGATTGTGGATGACCCGGCTGAGGGTGGCACTGCCAACTTGCGTGGCTTGACCTTCCAGACCAACGAGCCCGGCTTCCTGGCTGGTTACCTGGCTGCTGGCCTCACCAAGACCGGTACGGTTGCCACCTTCTCCGGCATGGAGATCCCGTCCGTCACCATCTTCATGGATGGCTACGCTCAGGGCGTCGAGTACTACAACACCGTCAAGGGCACCAACGTCAAGGTCATCGGCTGGGATCGCGCTGCGAAGACCGGCACCAGTGCCGACAACTTCGGCGACGCCGCCGGGGGCAAGACCATCGCCGACACCCAGGTGTCGCAAGGCGCTGACATCCTGTTCCCAGTCGCTGGTGGCACCGGCAACGGCGCGCTGCAGTCCGCTCAAGAGAACTCCGACAAGGTTGTCGGCGCGATCTGGGTTGACACCGACGGCTACGTAACGGCATCTGAGTATGGCGCCATCATCATCACCTCAGTTGAGAAGGCTGTGGATGTTGCTGTGTACGAGGCCATCAAGGCCGCTTACGAGAACAAATGGGTCGCTGATCCGTTCGTCGGCACGCTGGCAAACAAGGGCGTCAAGCTCTCCGACTACCACGACTTCGATGCGAAGATCCCGGCTGGGCTCAAGACTGAGATCACCGACCTTTCCGCCAAGATCGCCTCCGGCGAGATCAAGGTGAAGGAAGTCGGCGAGGCGTAAGCCAAACGATGCTCGCCTCTAGCTAGGTAGAGCAAAGCCCCAAACTAGAGTGGGGAGGTTCCGGGCAACCGGGGTCTCCCCACTTTGGTTTTCTGCCCTGCTGCTGGTGCCTCGTGGCCGCGTAGGTTGGCCGCCACCTTGTGACCTATTTGTCATGTTGACGTGCGGAAATCGCTGACAGGTGGAAGACTAAGCGTGTGGCATCAGATTTACTTGAGTCCCCGGCAGTGGCGCCGGAAGGTGTCGGCGGACTGACGCTGCGAGGGATGACGAAGCGTTTCGGCTCCCTCGTAGCTAACGACTCCATTGACCTTGACATCATTCCAGGGCGCATTCACTGCCTGCTGGGTGAAAACGGCGCGGGCAAGTCCACGCTAATGAACGTGCTCTACGGGCTGCTGCCTGCCGACGAAGGCACGGTCAGCATCGACGGTGAGGTGCAGCACTTCCGCGACTCGCGTGACGCAATTGATGCTGGCATCGGCATGGTGCACCAGCACTTCATGCTGATCAACGTGTTTACAGTGGCCGAGAACATTGTGCTGGGCCGCGAACCGGGCAAGTTTGGCTACCTCGACATGGCATCCGCCCGCAAGTCGGTGCGTGTCCTGTCTGAGCGCTACCACCTTGAGGTCAACCCGGATGCGGTCGTGGGTGACCTGCCAGTGGGCGTGCAACAGCGCGTCGAGATTCTGAAGGCCCTCACCAACGACGCCAAGTATCTGATCTTTGACGAACCCACCGCGGTGCTCACCCCGCAGGAGACCGACGAGTTGATGGGCATCATGCGTGCCCTGCGTGACGAGGGTCACGCGATTGTGTTCATCACCCACAAACTGCACGAGGTGCGCGAGGTTGCCGACGATATCACTGTGATCCGCCGCGGCAAGGTGGTGGGCAAAGCCGAACCGGGCATGTCCGAGGCCCAACTGGCCGAGATGATGGTGGGTCGTTCCGTCAGCCTCACGGTGGCCAAGGATGTGGCTACGCCTGGGGCCACCGTGCTGAGTGTGAAGAATCTGCGCGTATCCGATCCATCCGGCGCGGTGGTGGTCAATGATGTCAGTTTCGATGTCGCGGCGGGCGAAATCGTGTGCGTCGCGGGCGTGCAAGGCAATGGCCAGACCGAGTTGGCGTCCTCACTGTTGGGGCTGATCCCGATACTTAGCGGCAAGATCGAGTTGGATGGCAAGGACATCACCAAGAACAACCCGCACGACTCCATCTATGCGGGCATCGGCTACGTGCCTGAGGACCGGCAGCGGGACGGCATGGTGACGTCCTTCACGATCGCCGAGAATCTGGTGCTGGACCGGATTGACGACTACGCCAAGTTTGGTCGCATCGACTTGCGGGGGGTGGTCGGCAAGGCTGACGCCCTGACCGAGGAGTTCGACATCCGCACCCCGTCGACGGCCCTGCCCGGGTCAAGTCTCTCGGGCGGTAATCAGCAGAAACTGGTGCTGGCTCGCGAGTTGTCCCGTCCCCTAAAACTGCTGTTGGCAAGCCAGCCGACTCGCGGTGTTGACGTTGGCGCCATCGAGTTTCTGCACAATCGAATAGTCGCCGAGCGGGACAAGGGCACTGCGGTACTCATCATCAGCACCGAGTTGGACGAGGTAGAAAACCTAGCTGACCGGATCGCCGTGATGTATCGCGGCCAAGTGGTTGGCATCGTCCCCCCTGACACCGGGCGAGACGTGATCGGCCTAATGATGGCTGGCATGACCTACGAGGACGCGCAGGTCAGTTGCGGTGTGCGTCCAGCGGCGGCCAACGTAGCGGCTATAGACGAGGGACAGGAGGCGTAAGTCATGAGTGAACAACAACCTGTCTCTCCCAAGGGCGAGTCTATTGGTGCGATCTTCAAGCGTGAATATGTGAGCGTTGGTTTTGCCCGCGAGATGCGCGACATGGTGATGGCGTTCGTCTTTGCGTTCGTGCTGGGTGCGGTGCTCATCGTGCTAGCAAACCCTGAGGTGGTCGACTTCGACTCTGCCGTCGACATCGTGGGCAAGGCTTACAAGGCGCTGCTGTCGGGCGCATTCGGGTCATTTAGAGACTTCGGGGTCACCACTGCACAGGCAGTGCCGTTGATCGCGGCCGGTCTTGGTGTAGCTATCAGCTTCCGCGTGGGGTTGTTCAACATTGGTGGCCAAGGCCAGGCGATCTGGGGCGCTACGGCAGCCGCGTTTGTTGGTTTCACGGTGCATGCGCCGGCCATCGTTCACTTGCCGCTGGCGGTGGCCGCTGGTCTTGCTGGTGGTGCCGCTTGGGGTGCCCTCGCGGGCATCTTGCGCGCGCGACTGGGTGCCAATGAGGTGATCGTCACGATCATGCTCAACTATGTGGCGTCTGGCTTGGTGTATTACCTGTTGATGAACCATCTGAAGCGTCCGGATCGTCCCAATCCGGTGGCTCCAAATATCGACACCACGGCGGCGCTGCCGTTCATCTCTGGCACCCGGTATCACTTGGGACTTGTCATCGTAATCATCGCGGCGCTACTAATCTGGTGGCTGCTGGATCACACCAAGCTCGGGTTCGCGATCCGCGCGGTTGGTGGTAATCCTTCTGCGGCCGCGACTGCTGGCATGAACGTTCCGCTCACGCTTACCCTAGTGATGGTGATTGGTGGCTCGCTCTGCGGCCTTGCTGGGGCAATGACGGTGCTTGGGCCCAACGCCTTTGGCCAGACCGACCCACTGTCTCGCTTCATCGTCGGTTCTGTGGGTTTTGACGCGATCACGGTGGCACTGCTGGGCCGCTCAAAGCCGTTGGGTACCGTCATGGCAGGGCTGCTGTTCGGTGCCCTGAAGGCTGGATCGCTGCGCATGCAGGGTGCGGCCCAAACGCCCGGCGAGCTGGCCAGCGTTATTCAGGCGTTCATCGTGATGTTTGTGGCCGCCCCGGCGCTGGTGCGCACGTTGATGTTCCTCAACCGGGCTAAACGGACACGAAAAGAGGACGAACCTGCTGTTGCGGTGGGCTCGGTTGCTTCCGGAGTCGCGGATTCGAGCGTTGAGGTGGTGCCGGCATGAGTCCGATCATTGATGGCAAGTTTCCAAAGTCCACAGATGTTGTTGACGAGTTGCTGCCCGTGAGTGGCCCTGTAGAGGCTGCTGGCTCCGAGGTTGAGGCGTCCGCTGCCGCTGCTGCGGCTGTGGAGTCTGTCAGTGCGTCGCTGGAGCATGCGGAGTCCGCTGAGGACCGTTCGCACCGCTTGAGCGTTGCCACGCTGATGCTGCTCGTGTCCGCGCTGCTGTTTTTCATGGCCACCAAGGCCAGGGGCACGGCCGTGTTTGCGCTGTCGGACGAGTCCGACTCCGTGGTGTTGCCGCGGTTCAGCGTTCCAGCCGTCCCCACTGTCATCGTGTGTGCCGTGATCTGCATTATTGCTGCGGCGGGGCTGTTCCTCAAGGCACCACCCAAGGTGAGAGTTGCACTCAACGTGCTTGCCGGACTGGCGCTGCTGGTCGGGTTCCTGTCGTGGGCAGCCGGAGACCGTGCCTTCCCGTTCTACATCACCGCGCAACTCAACGGGTCGCTGGCTCTAGCCGTGCCGCTGATCTTTGGCGCGCTTGGCGGTCTGATCGGCGAGCGAAGCGGCGTGGTGAATGTGGCCGTGGAGGCGCAGTTCCTCTCTGGTGCATTTGCCGCGGCCTTGGTGGGCACGATGGTTAAGAACGCTATTCAAGCGCCGTGCAAACTCATGGCCGACGCCATGGCCGCCTCGGAGTGTATGGCTGACGCCGCACCGTGGGCGATCTCTGCTGCCATGGCGGCGTCTATGGTGATGGGGCTGTTGATGGCCGCACTGCTGGCGTTGTTCACTGTGAAGTACCTGGTTGACCAGGTGGTCATGGGTGTGGTGATGAACTTGTTCGCCACTGGCCTCACCGGCTATCTGTATCAGCAGTTCGTCAACTCTGACCGCGAGACCTACAACTTCGTGCCCACCATGTCGCGAATCAGCGTGCCGGGTTTGAGCGAGATTCCGTTCATCGGCCCCATCCTGTTCCAGCAGAAGCCGCTGACGTACATCGCCTTCGGATGCGTGGTGCTGGTGTGGTTCCTGCTGTTTCGCACCAAGTGGGGCCTGCGGGTGCGCTCGGTCGGCGAGCATCCCGAAGCTGCCGAGACCGTCGGCATCAACGTGCGCGCCACCCGCTGGCAGGCAGTGCTTGTCGGTGGCCTGTTTGCTGGCCTTGGCGGCTCGTACTTCATCGTGATGGCCACCGGTCAGTTCGTGCGCGACATCTCGTCCGGCCTAGGCTTCGTTGCCATCGCCACATTCATCATGGGCCGTTGGCGCCCCGGACTCAGCCTGCTGATGGCCCTGTTCTTCGGTTTCGTGAGCCAGTTGACGATCCAGATGCAGTCTCTCAACACGGGCCTGGACGGTGCGTTCCTTTCGATGTTGCCCTACGTGGCAACAGTGGTGGCGGTCGCTGGCCTGGTCGGGCGGGTGGTGGCACCCGCTGCGGACGGCACCAACTACGTGAAGTAGTTGGTGCGAGTTGGCTGGGCCTTGCTGTGTCGCCATGGTGTGCCGTCGCAGGGCGTGACACTGCGGTTGTGCCCCGTGGCAAGACGGGCAAGGGGGTTGCCTGCTTGGGGGGCAACTCTGAGTGCCGTGGCAGAGTGAGGGCACCGCTTGGCAGTCGGGTTCGACCCAACTGCGCCGACTTTGGGAATGAAAGAAAGGCAGACAAATGACGGAGTTCAACTGGCCCTCGCTGCGGGTATCCGCGCTCGACGTTTCTGCGCGGGCCTATGTTCCGTACTCCCACTACCCGGTCGGCGCCGCCGCCCTAGCAGACGACGGCCGTGTGGTGACGGGCTGCAACGTCGAGAATGCCGCCTACGGGGTGGTGCTGTGTGCCGAATGTGGCGTGATCTCGTCCCTGGTGGCCGGTGGTGGTGGCCGCCTACTAGCCTTCACCTGCTGCGACGCTGCCGGGGCCGTAATCACCCCCTGTGGCCGCTGTCGCCAACTGTTGTGGGAGCACGGCGGCCCCGACCTACTGCTAGACACCCCCTCGGGCATCCTGCCCCTGTCCGCACTGCTCCCGCAGGCGTTCGGTCCCGACAACTTGGCGTGACTCGAGCTGACCCGGCGCCCCTGCCCCCACCGGCACGCCGCACCGCCTCTGTTTGGCGCGATTTCGGCGCCAAACAGGTAAGCCTGCGCGCGTTTGCGTACGATTTTCTACCGTAGTCAGTAGAAAATCGTACGCAAACGCGCCTAGGACGGTCAGAAGGACGGCACTCGTCGCGCGCGCGGTCCTTGCCGTCAGAATAGCGGCGGTTGCTCCGCGGCTAGGGCCAGAGTCGGCCGAATGCTGGCCGAAGCGATGGCATCGTCGCTACAGCCTGGCGCAACAGAGAACCCAAACCCAGGCCCGGGCTCGTAGGCATAGCCGTCACGAAATGCGGTAGCGGCGGCGCGCGCCCGGGTGTCGGCCTCCTCGTTTAGGGGGTGACCGGCGTGGCCTTTCACCCACTCGAACCGCACCTTACGCCCACTTAGGGCGGCGTCAAGCTGCTGCACTAGGTCGAGGTTGAGGATCGGCTTGTTGTCGTTCTTGCGCCAGCCGCGACGCTTCCAGCCAGCCATCCAGACGGTGGCGATGTTGATCACGTATTGACTGTCACAAAAGATCAGCAGCCCGCCCTCGTCGCCGGGCATCCGGGCGGTTTGGCGCAGCAGATCGATGACCGCCATCAGCTCGCCCATGTTGTTGGTGCCGGTGCTCCAACCGCCCGATGCCCAGTGCTCGTCGTCCACATACCACGCCCATCCGGCGGGGCCAGGGTTGGACAGGGAAGAGCCATCGGCGGCAGCAGTTATCACACGCTCTATTCTGCCCGATAAACTAAGCATCATGTGTGCACACATTCTGACAACCGCAGCTTGGCCCTACGCTAACGGGCCGCGTCACATCGGGCACGTCTCCGGATTCGGGGTGCCCTCGGACGTCTTCGCGCGGTACATGCGCATGTGTGGGCATGACGTGTTGTTCGTCTCCGGCACCGACGAGCACGGCACCGCCATCCAAGTGAAGGCCGACTCTGAGGGTCTCACCCCGCAAGGGACCGCCGACAAGTATCACGGCATCATTGTGGACGACCTGCAGGGCCTAGGGCTGACGTACGACCTGTACACGCGCACCACCACGCAAAACCACGAGCGGGTGACACAGGAGGTGTTCTCCAGCCTGTATCGCAACGGCTACATCATTGAGCAGACGTTGCTCGGTGCCATCTCGCCGTCCACCGGTCGCACGCTGGCCGACCGCTACATTGAGGGCACCTGTCCCATCTGTGGTTACGACGGTGCCCGCGGCGATCAGTGTGACGAGTGCGGCAACCAGTTGGACCCGATTGACCTAATCAACCCCCATTCGCGCATCGACGGCGAGGTGCCGGAGTTTGTGGAGACCACCCACTTCTTCCTCGACCTGCCCGCGTTCAAGGACCAGCTCACTGCGTGGCTCGACTCCCGCGTGGACTGGCGTCCAAACGTGTTGAAGTTCAGCCACAACTTTGTGAAAGAGCTGAAGCCCCGCGCCATCACCCGCGACCTCGACTGGGGCGTCCCCATCCCGCTGGACGGCTGGCGCGACGAGCCGATGAAGCGCATCTACGTGTGGTTCGACGCCGTGATCGGCTACCTGTCCGCCAGCATCGAATGGGCGCGTCGCGTCGGCCGCCCGGAGGCTTGGCGCGAATGGTGGACGGGCGACAACGCTGCCAGCCGCTACTTCATGGGCAAGGACAACATCGTCTTCCACACCGTCATCTGGCCCGCGATGCTGCTCGGCACCAACGGCGCCGCTTCGCTCGGCGGCACCCCATCGCTCGACTTTGGCGTGCTTGACCTGCCCACCGAGATCGTGTCGAGTGAGTTCCTGACGATGAAGGGCTCCAAGGTGGCGTCGTCGCGCGGTGCGAGCATCTTCGTCGGCGACTTCCTGCGCGAGTTCGGCCCCGACGCACTGCGCTACTACATCGCCGTCGCCGGTCCGGAAAATCAGGACACCGACTTCACCTGGGACGAGTTCATCCGGCGCAACAACAACGAGCTGGCAAACGAGTGGGGCAACCTGGTCAACCGCTCCATCTCGATGGCCAACAAGGCGCACGGTGCGGTTCCCGCCCCCGGTGAACTGCAACCCATCGACACCGAACTGCTGGAGGCCAGTGCGCTCGGTTTCAAGACGGTGGGTGACCTGCTGGGTGCCTGCAAACTGAAGAACGCCATCAGCGAGGCGATGCGCGTCGTCGGCCTGGCCAACCAGTACCTCTCCGCTACCGAGCCGTGGAAACTCAAGGATGACCCGCTACGACGCGACACCATCCTGTTCGTGACGCTGCAGGTGGTCTCGGATGTCAACACCCTGTTGACCCCGTTCCTGCCCCACTCCTGCCAGAAGGTCTATGAGATGCTAGGCGGCGAAGGCATCTGGGCCGCTCAACCCGAGATTCGCTACGTCAACGAGGGCGACAACCAACCGGACTACCCGGTCCTGACGGGCGATTACAAGACCGCTAAGGCCGTTTGGGAATCCCGCCCGGTCACCCCCGGCACCCCCCTAGACAAGCCCATCCCCCTGTTCCCCAAGCTCCCCGACGAGCTGGCCGAAACCGGCCCCGAGTGGGCACCCATCCAGTAGGGGCAGGGCGAAGCGATGAATTTGCTCGCAAATATGAAGAATGCGGCACTTTTGGTATGAAGAATGCAGACCAGAATGCCCTCGTATCGGCAATACTTTCGTAGTAGAGGGGCGATAATCGCAAACTATGTGTTTGCGATGATAAGCGGACCGTCTTGCTTGGCTGTGCTGAGAGCAGCTTGCGTGGCAGCGTAGCTCAGTGGCGAGAAACCCTTCGCAATGGCGGCGCGGCGCAGGGCGGGTTCGGCTTGGAACAGTTGAGCACCGCGACGTAACAACATTGGCACGGGCTTGCGATGGTCGTGGAGGTCGCGGTTGAGACGACGCCACCAGTTGCCTGCGCGGTGACGGTCCACCCAGATGCCACGCGCGTCTAGGCGTTCGCGCAGGCAGAGGGCGAGCAGCTCGGTGGCGAAGATGCCCTCGGCGACGATGAGTCGCGCGTCGCGGGCGTCCAAGTCTCGGGTGCCGACGCGCTGCGACGTCGAGATGTCATAGGCGGGTGCGGTTGCCGTGCCGCTCACGGCCAAGGATGCAAGGGCGCGGACAGCGGCTTCCGCGTCCCACGTGAGCGGATTGTCCCAGTCGATGAATCCGCCGGGAGCGCGTGGCATGTCGGGGGAGTCCTCGTCTAGGTAGAAGTCGTCCAGTCGCAGAATGAACGCACCCGAGTGACGCCCCAAACGGGTCTTGCCGGAGCCGGATGGCCCCGCGAGCAAGATGATCGGCTTCACGACTCAACAGCATAGTGGTTTGGGTTATCGCTCGTGGGTATTAGCCGGGAACATGAGCAATGGAAACAGCCGCGACGGGAGGACACACCATCTGCGGATTCGTCCCATAGTCCTCCGCAAGACCTAAGACACCGCGTCAAACAGATTTCGCTGTCAGTGGGCCGCCGCCACAGACTTGCTCACCGCAAACCCCAAGAGCTGCATGCTGGTGGTGGGCTGACAGGCTGGGACCGTCACGAAAAGACCTGAGTAAACCCCTCGGCAGATAGGCTAGAGGTATGAAGTTTGTCAGGTTGCTCGGTGCTGGTCTGCTGGTGGTTATCAGCGCGATGGCGGGGATGTTGGGCACGTCGTCGCCCGCTTATGCCGACTCGAACACTTTCTACTCGCGTTATGACTTCGACGTGACGCTGCGCGCCGACGGTTGGGCTGACGTCACTTCATATCTAGATTTAGACTTCACCGCCCAGCGTGGGCGTGGTCCAATACTCAGCTTCATCACACAGATGGACGAGCCGGGCACAGACCGTTACCGCATCATTGAGTACAAGAACTTCAACGTGACCAGTCCCACCGGTGCCAGCACGCAGGTCCACACGCAGACCGACAGCAACACCATCACGTACCAGATCGGCAACGAGAACCGCTACTACTACGATGTGCAGAGCTACGTCATCACGTACTCCGTGTTCGGCTTGGTGCAGCCGAATCACTCCAGCGGTTTCGACGAGTTCAACTGGAACATTATCGGTGAGTCTTTCGACCTTCGGATCGTCAACCCGAGCGTTACCCTGCGTGGTCCTGCTGCCGTCACCAGTCAGGGTGCTTGCTTCTATGGCTCTACGTTCAGCACGCCGTGTGAGGCGACGACCAGCGGGTCCACTGTTACTTACAAGGCGCCGACGCTGCGGGCCGGACAGGGCATGCAGATCGGCGCGGGTTACCCTGTCGGCACCTTTGTGGGCGCTGAACCGGAGTACGGCGAGCACCTGACTCTCGCTGCCCTGTTTGGTCCTAGTGTGCTGAACGTCTCGGTCGGTGCGGTGGCGGCACTCGTCGGGGTGGCATCGCTAACGGCCGCAAAACGTCGCTTTGGACGAGACGATATCTTTGCTGGACTGACACCAGGCAACATCCCTGCGGGTGGCGACGGTCCCACCATGAGAGGCAAGCTTGACACGGTTGCTGTCGCCTTCACGCCACCAACTGGGGTACGACCTGGTGAAGCGGCAGTCTTGCTAAACGGTGGAGGGGCGACGGCAAAGGGCACGGAGCTGTCGGCCACCATTGTGGACTTGGCCGTCCGAGGCTATGTGACCATCGCTGAGGAGGAGACCGGCGGGCTGTTCGGGGCGTTCAAGTCAAAGGACTGGACCATTGCGCCGACAAACCGGCCTGTGCAGGGGCTATTCCCGTATGAAGTGGGCGTGTTGAGTCTACTGGGTGGACGCAGTGGTGGGCCGGTCAGTTTGAAGGCCCTCACCAGCACGCAGTCGTCTGCTAAACAGCTTTTGGACGCCAAGACGAACATCGCCGTGCAGGCTGTCTCGACGCGGCACTGGTTCCGCAGCAACCCAACCGTATTGCGCGCAGCGTGGCTGTTCTTGGCATTCGGCGGCATCTGCCTGGGCGCGTTGGCTGCCTTGGGCGGAGCGCTGCTGGGCGTCAGTTACGTCGGCATTGTCATCGTTGCTGTGTCGGTGGCGGCGCTCATCTCAGGCATGTCGATCACAAACCGCACTGCTGTTGGTTCAGCAATTGACGCCCAACTGCGCGGTTTCAAGGAGTACATCTCCACTGCTGAGGCTGACCAACTGCGCTGGGAAGAGGGCGAAGACATCTACTCTGCCTATCTGCCATGGGCTATCGTGTTTAACGAGGTGGAGCACTGGACCAAGGTGTTTGCGCAACTGGAGGCCATGGGTCGCTATCAGCCAAACCCGTACTGGTACTACTCGCCGTACGGCTACGGCCTCTCATCCGGTGGCATGTCCAACTTCAGCGAAGGTCTGGTGTCCATGACATCAAGCATGCAATCCATGATCGCCAGTTCGTCGAGCTACGCATCCTCGGGTTCGTCGTCCGGCATGGGCGGTGGCTCATTCTCCGGTGGTGGCGGCGGATTCGGTGGTGGTGGTGGCGGAAGCTGGTAACCGCGCCTACGCGCCGAGGACCTGCTTGATGTCGGCCCATAGGGCGTCTAGCACCGTTTCGGCAGCAGCGCGCTCGGCGGCCAAGTCAGCACCTGCTGGGGGGACAGGGCGACGGGCCTCAAGGTAGCACTTCAGCTTCGGTTCCGTGCCGGACGGCCTGACCACCGCGTGGACGCTGGCGCCGGTGAACTCCATGCCGTCGGTGGGTGGCAGGCCGTTGGTCGGGTTGGTCAGGTCGGCCACGTCAACCGGTTCGCCCGCAATGACGGACGGCGGGTTGGCGCGCACGGCGGCCATCATGGTGGGGATCTGCGCCAAGTCGGTGACGCGCAGGCTAACCTGCCGCGTGGCGTGGATGCCGTATGCGGCCTCAATCTCGTTCAGGCGATCCTCGACGGTGAGACCGGCAGCCTTCAGCTCGCTGACTAGGCGCAACAGCCAGAGCGTGGTCGAGATGCCGTCCTTGTCGGGCACGGAATCGGCGTCCAGACAGTAGCCGATAGCCTCCTCGTAGCCGAACGCCAGGCCGGGGATGCGACCGATCCACTTGAACCCGGTGAGCGTGGTGCGGTGTTCGCGACCGTTCGCAAGCGCGATGTCACGCAGCAGCGTGGACGACACCAGCGAGTTGGCGAACAGGCCGGGCTTGCCGCGACGAATCGCGTCGTCTCCCAGCAGCGAGCCGAGTTCGTCACCGGTGAGTCTGCGCCAAACTCCGCCAATGGGCACGGCGCATGCGCAACGGTCCGCATCCGGGTCCGTGGCGATGGCGATGTCGGCGTCCGTCTCTTTGGCTAGGGCGAGCAGCAGGTCCATGGCACCCGGCTCTTCCGGATTGGGGAACTTGACGGTGGGGAAGTCGGCGTCGGGTTCCATCTGCGCGGTCACGCATGCCGGGGTGGGGTAGCCAGCCGCTTCGACGAGGCGCAGCACCACGCGCGCGCCCACACCGTGCATGGGGGTGTATGCCCACTTGATGTCTGATGTCGGGGCGCTGACTAGCGTGGCGGTGTGCTCCACGTAAGCGGCAACCAGTTCGTCGTCCACAATGGTGTAGGCGTCGGAACGGGCAATGCTGGACAGCGGGCTGGCGGCAACAACGGCGATCTGGGCGGCAATCTCGGTGTCGGTGGGGGGGATGATCTGCGAGCCGTCGCCCAAGTACACCTTGTAGCCGTTGTCAGCGGGCGGGTTGTGCGACGCGGTGACTACCACGGCGGCCACGCATCCGAAGTGTTTGATGCCGAACGCCACCACCGGAGTGGGAGTGTTCTGCCTTGTCAGCAGCGCTTCAAACCCGGCTGCCGCCATGATCTCGGCGGTGTCGCGGGCAAAGGTGTCCGAGTTGTGCCGCGCGTCGTAGCCAATCAGTACCTTGCCGCTCTCCAGTCCGTTGGCTTTGAGCCAGGCGGCAAACCCCGCCGCGGCCTGCGAGACCACCACCCGGTTCATGCGTGCTGGCCCCGGCCCGAGCGCGGCGCGCAGTCCTGCCGTCCCAAAGGTCAAAGGTCCAGCGAAAGCGCTTGCCACTTCGGCTTCGGCCTGCTCGTCGCCAGCCTTGGCTTTGGTCACTAGGGCCGTCAGCGTGGCAACCGTCGCCTCATCTGGATCGTTTTTGATCCACTGACTGACTTGCTCCAGCACGCGCTCGTTCAAACTCATGATTCAGTTACCTCCACGGTCATTATCGTTGATTTGGGACCGCAAAACTGCCACAACGCAGTTTCGCTCCAGTCCGAGTCTGTCTTGGTGTCATCACAGCTCCAACTCGGCCGCATCCGCAACGATGGCAGTGACGATGCCGCTCAGCAGGGCGGCGAGCCGGGGTGCGGCAGCTTGTCCAGCAGCGATAACCTCAGCGTGGTCCAACGGGGTGTCTTGCACGCCGGCAGCCAGGTTGGTGGCAAGGGAGAGGCCCAGCACCTCCATGTGCGCGGCGCGGGCGGCAACTACCTCAAGGGTGGTGGACATCCCCACTAGGTCTGCGCCCATGATTCCGGCCATTCGCACCTCGGCGGGCGTCTCGTATGCGGGGCCGTGGAACTGGGCATACACGCCTTCGGGCAGGTCCGCATCCACCCTGTGGGCGATGTCGCGCAGGCGACGCGAGTAGGCCTCGCTCAAGTCGATGAATGTGGCCCCATGCAGTGGCGTTGCGCCGGTGAGGTTGATGTGGTCGCGCAGCAGCACCACGGTGCCCGGACCCCAGTAGCGGTTGAGACTGCCGCACCCGTTGGTGACAATCAGCGTGCGCGCGCCCAGCGCGGCGGCGGTGCGCACCGAATGGGCGACGGCGTCAGCCCCTCGTCCCTCATAGAAATGAGTGCGTCCGGTGTAGATGATGGCCCGCTGCCCCTCGCCAACGTCAGCAATAATGGCGTCTCCACCATGTCCGGCAACAACCGGCTTGCTAAACCCCGGCAGCGTCTCCAGCGCGATGCGTGCAAGCGGCGAACCCAACTGGTCCGCTCCAGACGACCACCCAGACCCAAGAATCAGCGCAATCTGTACGTCGGCCACGTCGGCGGCGCGCTTGATGGCCTCCGCCGCCTCAGCAGCCAGCGCGGCAAAGTTGTCAGCGTTAGGTACCTGCGGTTCACTCATGACATCTACTGTACCCATCCGTCGTCCGGATGCCTGCTCAAACGTGCGCTCGTGCCTGACGTTTTGTCCACTGCGTCCGGCCGCCCCGCGAGATGACGCGTTGGGGACGAACTCGCCTGACGGTGGCACACTGGTAGTCATTATCTGATGATCGCGCGGGGAAGAGGGCTTCGCGCCTGTCACTTGGCACCCACTTCGTCGTCCGTCTCTGTCTTCCTGTTTTCATCTGCCTTTCTCTGCCTGTCAGACGCAAGAGTCAATTTCTGTCAGACATAGGCGTCCAACCGGCGCAGCTTTGCATCCAACCTCGGCGGTGTGGACGGTAGGATACGTTGGGTGAGCAAGAAACTAGTCGCGTACTTTTCCGCAACCGGCAACACGGGCAGCGTTGCCAGCCTGTTGGCCGAGGCCGCCGTGGCAGACCTGTATGAGATCAAGCCGGTGGTTCCGTACACCAAGGCGGACCTGGACTGGCGCAACGACGTGTCCCGCAGTTCGGTCGAGATGAAGGACCCAACGTTCCGACCCCCAATTGCTGACACGCAAGCTGGCGTCGAGGCGTACGACGTGGTGTTCATCGGCTTCCCCATCTGGTGGTACGTGGCCCCCACAATCATCAACACGTTCCTTGAAGCCTACGATTTCGCCGGCAAGACCATCGTGCTGTTTGTAACCTCCGGCAGCAGCAAGTTTGGCAAGACAGTAGAACACCTGCGTGCCAGCGTCGCCGAGTCCGCCGTCATTCGCGAAGGCAAAGTCCTCAACGGCGAGCAAACGGTAGCCGGTCTGGCTGAGTGGGTCGAGAGCTTGGGTATCTAGGGCGGTTCTTCTCGGCAGTTTCGTATTGAGCGGGTAACCGACGGCATCCCGCCAACAATCCGCCCCGAAGAGGCCCGCACCTTCATCGACAGCGCCTTCCGTGACGGCCAAGTGCACGCCACCGGCACAGCCATCACCAAAATCTTGCCCCCAAACCGCCGCTCCTCCCCTGACGGCAACTATGGCGAACAGAAGCAACGGGTAATCCAAAAACTAACCACATTCTTCGAGTGCTTCTTTGGATTGAGTGCGGGGTTCTGAGCGTGGACCTTTAGCAACGAACCCGACTGCTTTGGTAGTCAGATTGAGTTGAACTGTGATCGGGGCAGCTACAAAAGCCTGTCTGCAATCCAGCGAGAGGCTTGTTCAGAGGGCCCTGCCGATGGCCGATGGGATTTGAGAGGAAAGAGACCGTGAGTGATCAACAGGCCGCTGCCACTGAAATCGTCCTCTACCAAACCGAGGACGGGCGCACGCGCATAGATGTGCGCACCTCAGCCGAGACAGTCTGGTTGTCACTTGACCAACTGGCAGAACTGTTCCAGCGAGACAAGTCCACGATTTCTCGTCACATCTCGAATGTCTTCACGGATGGCGAGTTGAGCCGGGACTCAGTTGTTGCAGATTTTGCAACAACCTGGTGCAAAACAAGCTGCATTATGCGGCACATGGCCATACCGCAGCCGAAGTCATCGAGGCGCGCGCCGACGTGGGCAAGCCGTTCATGGACTTGCTCTCGTTCAGCGGGCGGTCCTGCATTGCAGCTAGCTGGGCCGCCTCTTGTGGAGACATGACGTAGTCGCCATCAGCCTGCCGCAAATATGCCTTGCCCACGTCCGGCATGGCTTGTCGGCAAGAGGCAGATCGGCAACAATCGCCACAAGTACTCTGCCCTCAGGCGCATCTACGACCTCAAACTCAACGTGGACTGGCGGAGTCACAGCAGTGCGTGCCTGCGCGGCCACGCCGGCCTCCAGCGGGGCGACATCCGCAACGCCAATGATGGCAAAGTTGCGACCTCATCCACTCCGAGCAGAATCACTCCGCCCGACGGCATATTGCCGAAGGCGCACAGCGTCTCCGCTAACTGCGGTACACCACCCCTGGCCGCTGTGGCCTCAACCAGACTTGAGTCGCCGCCACGCCACCGCAGGTCACTCAGCACTGCTGCCAATTCTTCAGATGACCATGGCATACATGAATTGTGTATCCAAATGTATGTGACGTCGGATATTTGTATGTTTGGATGACGCTGCTATGCGTGAGCCGCGGCGCACAGATAGACATCACATACAAAAAGTGTGCATCTGAGTGTGTATGACGGCGTGAGTTTGTATATCTGGCAGCGACGGCTAGGCTGCCGCAACCGTCGGTGTGGCTACGTGCGCACCGGTCGCAGACTGCGCGTCAACCGCGAGGCGACGGCGGACTGCCCATACCAAACCCGCAACAGCAGCGATGGCAAGTATTGTCACGACTTCGATGAAGACAGTGTTCGGGTCGTGGGTGTCCCAAAAACTCGTGTTTTGGTCAACGTAATGGACGTACGGGCGACCGCCAAGTTGGGATCCGCGAGCCAGCTCGTTGACGATGACGCCAAGGGCCACGCCGGAGAACACCGCCACGGAGACCCATAAACGGGTCCTGAAACGCTTGTCTTCCATGTTTCTACACTATATCACGAGTGGGCTAGCCGTAGGAGTTGCGTCGCGTTAGGCCGGGAGGGCAGGCCAAGGCAAGGGTAGCGACAACGCATTCGTCGACTCGGCCATCTGGGTGTGCAGACTGACGAGTTCTGCAATTGGGGTGACCGAACGGGTCGCGGTGGCGAGGTCAAACTCTTTTGTGAAGGCGAATGGGAAGAAGGAAATGCCCTGATCCAGCGGCAGGGCCTCGACCTCGTCTTGCCAGCCGTCCCAGCGGTAGTCAGAATAGAAGCCGTCTAGGTCGCCCTCGCACAGCCACGTCAGGAACTGTGCCTGTCCCAGGCCAAATGGGGTCCATTGCAGGTCGTCAGGCGCCCAGTAGCATAGCTCACCGGGCGAGCCGGCCAGCAGCCCGGAGTCGATTGCGAACTGGCCACCCAGCACGTCGATAGCTAGGAACAGGCCCGGCACGGCAGGCGGCTCCTCGCCGGGTTCCAACGGGAAGCCGCTCGCGGTCGCCATGTCGGGCAGCAGGGGAGTGCCAGCGCCGAACACCCGGATCCAGCCATGATCGACTACCATGCCGCCGCCGCTGAGGATCGTTCCACTGGCAGATGAACGCGCGCTCACCTGTAGGCGATGCAGCACCTCACGCCCAGTAGCAGGTTCGGATGGCAGCACGAGAATGTCGTTCTTCGCGGTCGCTACCCGATGCACAAAGTCCGGGGTGAACGGGTCATCAACATTCATCAACTCTTCAATGGAACGACTCATGGTTCTTAGCTTAGCCACTTCCGGGTCGATGGCTGCTGCACACATGTGGCCCCGGTTGGCCCACATGGCCTGTGCTGGCAAGGTACATTGTTTGACGTGCCTAACCCTGCCAGCATAGTGACGCCACAACCCAACGCAAGGGGCCGTCCCCTTGATATGTCGTCGCCCGCATCGCGAAGCGCGGAAACGCACAACACGACCAAAAAGCACGAGATGTTTACAGGCCGCTACGGTCGAATGTAGGCAGTCGCGGGCCCGGCACCAGTCTTGATGATGACGCCCTGACGCACCATCTGGGCTAGCACCGCCTCAATGGTGGTGATGCTGGCATCGGGCACAATTCGCGCGATGTCGCGTTTGTGTACGGGGGTCAAGGAGTTGAGCACCGTCGCCTCGATGCGTCCCCGTTTGTTCACCGACTTGGTGTTGACTACGGCAAACCGGGCGTCAAGCTCGCGGTAGCTGGCCAACAGCACGCTCAAAAAGTACTTGACGAAGGCAAAATAGTCACCGGCATTGTCGTGCCAGTCCAGCGAGGCCTCGCCGAGCGCGTCATAGTAGAGCCATTTGGCGTCGTTGACCTGTTGCTCCAGCGCGATGTATTTGCCCGCGTCATAGCCGTTTCGGTACAGCAGTAACAGCGCCAAGAGCCGCGACATGCGCCCATTGCCGTCCAAAAACGGGTGGATGCACAGAAAGTCGACGATGAAGCATCCGATGAGCAACAGGGGAGAGATTGCCGGGTCGGCCGCCGCGTCCCAGTAGGCGAGCACGAGTTGTTGCATCGCCCGTGGCGTGTCCGCTGCCGACACGGGAGTAAACCGGATGCGGCGCTCCCCACTAGGCAGAATGTCCATCACATAGTTGTCGCGCGGCTTGTACTCGCCTCCGTTCACAGCAGTGTAGGAGAAGATCAGCCGATGAAGCTCCCGAATCGTCGTCTCGGAGATGTCCAGCGTGCCAGCATTCGCATGGATGACCGCCAACGCATCACGGTATCCGGCAATCTCGGCCTCATCGTGGTTGAGCGGTTCCGACGCCCGATTGACGATGGCCTCTAGTCGCTGATCTGACGTGACGATTCCCTCAATCGCGTTCGATCCCTTGACGGACTCTACTTTGGCAACGCTCTCCAACGCTGCAAACACGCTCTCGTAACGGGAAAGACGGTCCGACTGCCGCACCCGCAGCTCGCTGATCGCGCTGGTCTGTGACAACACCCCAGCGGGCACCAACGCATCCCGCAAAAACGAGTAGTCAAACCTGTGCATCTGCATCCTTCCCGTCAGTCTGATGAGCTTTAGCAAACCTCGCAAATCTGCATAAACTGCATCGTCAACTATGCAGATAGTCTACCCGCAAATGGGTAGATATGCACATACAGTCCAAGAGAATATGCAGATAACCGAGGGCGATGTCCCATTCAACATAGCGGTCAACGGTGGAGCCTGAGCGTCTATGGCAGCTAGCCGGGACTGGCTGCCATCTGTCGCAAGCCCACCAAGACTCATGTGGAGGCTGGAGCGTCTACGGCAGTTGGCCGGGTCCTCCCACCTGGACCCCCAACCCCGGCGGCCCCACGCTAACCTTCGACGTCACCGTAAACGCCGGCACCCTGACCGTCCGCACGCGCTAGAGAGCGCGCCAGCTACCCCACACACTTTGCCCAGCAGTAAGTGTTACAATCTACATAAACACGTCGTGACTAAATGTGGATTACTACATAAAGACGTAGGGAGAAAATGTGGACAGGAGCATCCTCAAAGACCTGCTGGCCTGGAAGGCCAAACCTCGTCGCAAGCCGCTGATCATCGATGGTGCTCGTCAGGTCGGCAAGACTTGGGCAATGAAACACCTTGCCAAAGAGTATTTCGAGAGCTTCGTCTACATCAACTTTGATCACCCAGACTATCTGGACTACCACAAGATCTTCTCGTCCGGATATGGCCCCCAGAGGATTGTAGAGCTCATAGAGTTTGAGAGCGGCATCCACATCACGCCGGGTCAGACGCTACTCATCTTTGACGAGATCCAAGAGGTGCCTGCCGCGCTGACCGGCCTCAAGTATTTCCGCGAGGAGATGCCCGAGCAGCACATCATCTGCGCCGGCTCGCAGATGGGTATGGCCCTGCATCGGGGCACTTCATTCCCGGTTGGCAATGTCGAGACGATCAAGATGCTCCCGATGTCCTTCACCGAGTTCCTTGCGGCGACCGGCGACGCAAAGTACGCCAAAGTGCTTGCGGACTCGAGATTGGACATGATCGTGCCGTTGCATCAGAGGTTCCTTGAGCTGCTGAAGACCTACATGTTTGTCGGCGGCATGCCTGAAGTGGTGCAGCACTACAGCGACGGGGAGTCATTCGATGTCATCCGTGAACTGCAGCAGCAACTACTGGACAACTTTCGTGCCGACTTCTCCAAACACGCACCCGCTGCGTTGATCTCCAAGTTGAACCTCGTGTGGGACTCGGTGCCTGTCCAGTTGGCCAAGGAGAACAAGAAGTACATCTGGTCGGTCATCCGCAAGGGTGCGCGCGCCAGCGAGTTTGAGAATGCCATCCAGTGGTTGCAGGACTGTGGGCTCATCCACAAGGTCCCGCACCTGGCCTCGCCGGAGTTGCCTTTGGCCGCGCATGCGTCCCCAGACATCTTCAAGATCTACGGTCTGGACATCGGTCTGCTCGCGGCACAAGCTGGGGTGAGCGCCAAAATGATCATGGACGGATCCGGCGTCTACAGCGAGTTCAAGGGGACCCTTGCCGAGCAATTTGCCCTACAAGAGATGAAGCATCGTCACAAGCGACTCTATTACTGGACCGGGGGAACGTCGGAGATTGACTTTGTGCTTCAGGCAGGCGAGGAAGTCGTGCCCATCGAGGTCAAGTCAGGCGAGAATCTCCAAGCCAAGAGCCTGCGCGCCTATCAGGACAAGTATCACCCAGCCATCGCCTACAAGCTCTCCCTGTTGCCATATCGCGTCAACGAAGTCGTGACGAACCTCCCGCTGTATTTGGCCAACCAAATCTAGCGCTGTGGTTCGCAGCTCTTCCCTCAGTCGCGTCAGTCCATGTCAGTGGTGGGCGTCCTCGGCCTTCTCTTCTTCGGTGCGCTGGTCCCAGGTGGGCTTCTTTAGGGCGTAGAAGATGAGCGGGGGCACTCCCAGCACGATCACGACGACGGCGACGACCACCGGGTAGAGACTCGCCGGGATCACGCTCTCGGAACTGGCGGGGATGAACGACAGCACGAACGCCAGCACACAGGCGACGAATCCGGCACCGGCGATCGCGGTGAGGGCTGGCACCTTGTAGCCGCGCGGTGCGTCCGGTTCGGTTTTGCGCAGCCGGATCGCGGCGGCGAACATCATCAGGTACATCAGCACGTAGAGCGCGGCGGCCATGCCGATGAGCGCCAACAGCACGTCGGAAACATCGGGAACCACCACGTACAGCAGTGCCAGTGCGGTGACGATAAGGCCTTGTGGGATGAGGATTCCGATCTGAATTCCGTGGCCGTTGCGCTTCTGCATGGCGGGTGGCAGCAGTCCGGTGCGGGCCGCGTCCAACAGGCCCCGGCTGGGTCCGGCAACCCAGGTGACGACGCTTGCTAGGGCCCCGACGACGATCATCCCGGCAAGCACATTCGACAGCCAACCCACGCCAAATGCGTCAAAGAATGACTGGAACGCCACCATAATGCCGTTGTCAACGCCCAGTTGGTCTGCGGGGATCGCGTACGAGATCGCCAGCGTCGGCACAATAAGGATGCCGAGGATCAGGATGAACGCGATCAGCATCGCCTTGGTGTAATCCTTGCGCGGGTTCGCCATGTCACCGGCGTGCACGGCGTTCATCTCCATGCCAGCGTAGGCCAGCACGTTGGACACCAGCAGCACAATTGACCCGATCCCGGTGATGCCGGGGGACACCCAAGTGGAGTCTGTGAAGGAGGGCGCCACGGGCTTGTCAGTGAAGATCCACAGCGCACCCAGCACGATCAGCACTCCAGCCGGGACGAGCGTGCCGATCAGGCCGCCCCAAGACCCCACTTTGGCGAACAAGTCGCCGCCACGCAGCGCGATCAGCGTCGCCAGCCAGTAGACGATGATGATGACCACGCCGGTGTAGAGCCCCGAGTCGGCCAGCGACCCCTTGCCGATGGTGAACGCCAGCGCCGCGCCCACAAACGCCAACTGGATCGGGAACCACACCACGTTCTGTATCCACTGTAGCCAGATAGCGGTGAACCCCATCCGATTGCCGAACGCCTCCCGCACCCACACGTACACGCCACCCTTGTAGGTGGTGGCAAGTTCGGCACCAACCAGCGCCGTCGGCACCAGGAAGAACACCGCCGGGATCAGGTACATCAGCACGGAACTCAGCCCGTTCTGCGCCATCGGTGGCAACGACCGCAAGGAGGCCACCGCGATGGTCGCCATGATCGCGATCTGACTGACCGTCAGTGCCGACTTTGCTGCTGGTGCCGTGGTGACGTCTTCCGGTCCAGCGATTTGCTCACTCATGCCGGTCTCTCCTAGTGATGGAAGGCAGACTTGCCGCTTGTCACGGCGGCATTCTGCTGGTCGAGATAGGCGACCTGAGTGCGGATGTCGTCCAGCAGACGGTCGGCCAAGTCCATGCCAAGGCCGTTACGGATGACGAGTCGCTGCACCGTGATGTTGGTCAGGTTGTCGGGCATCGGGTAGGCGGGGACCTGCCAGCCCTTCATGCGCAGTCGGTCGGACAGGTCGTAGAGCGTCCATGCGCGCGCGGCGTCCGGCTTCAGCATCCAGGCGAAGACGGGGATGTCCTGCGCGTCGTTCCACAGGTCGAACGGCCCGATCTTGGCGATCTCGGCGGCCAGGTACTGCGCCACCTCCATGGTGGACGTCTGCACCGCGCGGTAGCCGGCGAAGCCGTAGCGCAGGAACGCCCAGTACTGCAGCAGGATCTGTGCGCCGGGACGGCTGAAGTTCAGCGCAAACGTCGGCATCTCGCCACCCAAGTAGCTGACCTTGAACACCAGCGAGTCGGGCAGCAGCGCCGCCTCGCGCCAAACCACCCAGCCGAGCCCGGGATACACCAGTCCGTACTTGTGACCGGACGTGTTGATAGAGTGCACCCGCGGAATCCGGAAGTCCCAAACCAGATCGGGCTGCACGAACGGGGCGATCATGGCGCCTGACGCACCGTCCACATGGATGGGGATGTCGAGGCCTGTGCTGGCCTGAATCTCATCCAGCTTGGCCGCGATCTGCGCCACCGGCTCGTACATGCCGGTGTAGGTGACGCCCAGAATGGCGACGACGCCGATGGTGTTTTCATCGACATACTTCTCCAGTTCAAAACCATCCAACACCTTGTGATCGAGGCTGATCGGCACGAAGCGCGGTTCCACGTCGAAGTAGTTGCAGAACTTCTCCCAGCACACCTGCACGGCGGAACTCAGCACCAAGTTCGGCTTGTCAGTCGGCTTGCCTTCCGCCCGGCGACGCTCCTGCCAGCGCCGCTTGAACGCCAACCCGCCGAGCATGCAGGCTTCGGACGACCCGGTGGTCGAACAGCCAATCGCGTCCTCCGGCTTGGGCGAGTGCCACAGGTCGGCCAGGATGCGCCAACAGTAGTTCTCCATGGCCGCCGTTTGCGGGTATTCGTCCTTGTCAATGGCGTTTTTGTCGTACGCCTCGGCGTAGAGTTTGTCGGCCCGCTCGTCCATCCATGTGGACACAAATGTGGCTAGGTTGAGCCTAGCGTTTCCGTCCAACATGGATTCGTCGTGGACGATTTGGTAGGCGGTTTCGGGGAGCATCGGCTGTGGTGGCAGTGTCCACCGGGGGGCTGAGGTGGCCTCCCCTGCCCGAGAGTAAATAGGATTCAATTCAACAGCATCGCGCTGCGTACGGGTCATGGTCGCCTCTCTTCTGCGTCTGAATGAATACGCCGTAAATCCACTTACCAGTTAATCACTTTTCGCACGCTTTTGAAACTGTTTTACAAAGTGCAACAAAATCGATGCAGCCCTGTGATGTCCTCGGCTGAGTCTCTGTCGGCACCTCAGCGGAAAGTTAGACCTATAGTCAGGGGCGTCCCTGCGCCTGCAGTTGTGCAAGCTTTCGTCGCTGCATCAACATCTGTAGTTGGGCGTCCTATGTTGACACGATCCAACGGACGAGGTGCTGATACACTCGACCACAATCGGCACCCTGACAAGAACTATAGAAACCCTAGACGGCGCATTGGCCGCCCTCGCGGCCCAGCAAATTGTCTTCGCCGAAGCCCTCGGCGAGGAGAGCTAGCGCAAGCTCCCGCTTGCGTGTTCAATCGTGTGTTCGGTCGCTACGCGCCTTACAACACTCAATCGTTCGCAACTCAAGAGCAAGCTCTTGATTGCTCTCTCAATCGTGTGCCGGAGAAGAGACTCGAACTCTCACACCTTGCGGCACAGGAACCTAAATCCTGCGTGTCTACCAATTCCACCACTCCGGCGCGACACACACTCTAGCGTTTAGGACGG
>JAISJP010000009.1 GCA_031261455.1 Propionibacteriaceae bacterium | reverse complement strand
GGATTGCCGATGATCACGTCGAACTGCATGTCTTCTCCGAAAGCGTCTTTGATGAGTTGGTGTGGGTCGGCGGTGTGGATGAGCGCGTAGGCGTGAGTTTCGCGGCCCTCGGCACGGTCTAGGGTCTTCTGACTGGCTCCACAGAATGAGCAGCGACCGTCTAGGGTCTTGATCACTGGTTTGCCGTGTTCGTCTGCGGTCTCGATCTCCTCCGTGCCGCCAACCCAAGTGTGCTGGAGTTCCTCGAACCAGATGTTGCCGTCGCCGGTGGTGAACTCGTCGCAGACCGAGTGCTCTCCGTTGGCCCACTTGGAACAGTAGAGGCTCCGTCGCGCCAATAGCGCCGTCAGGTGGGTGATGCCGATGCCGAAGACTTGGTGGGTCAAAATGTGGTCCACGCGGCGTTGCAGATCCGGCATCTGGCTTTCAAGGCCCTTGATTAGCCGCTTGGTGATCTCGCGGAGAAACACTCCTGACTTGGTGAACGGGTCGAGGAAAGTCACCGTCTTGTCGGCCCAAATGTTGTCGCCGTTGTGGGCGGCTGCCCACGCCTCAGCCACGCCATCAAGCATCTGGTTTGCCAACTCCGGCGGCGTGAACACCTCGTCATTGGACAGGTTGGCGATGCAGGTCAATACGTCCGGGTTCCTGCCACGAAGTACGAATGCCGCCCGCTCAGCCATGCGCGATCTCCTGATGCGTCATCGGCGAATACTCCCTGACAGGTTGAAACACGTCATGCTTCGCCACATCATCAGCGAAGAGCGAGTCCACCCCGTAGTCCGACACGGCACTCAGCGACGACGTTTGGGTGAGGGTATCGAACCGGAAGTCGCGCCGCTGGAACAACCCCTTGCCCAGATAAGACCACTCGGGGAACGTGATGAACTGCTCATCATCCGGTTGCGTCTTCATCGTCAGCGCATCGCCCCAGACGATATTCACACTGAGCACTCGCCGCGCTGCCTCGTGCCAGTCGCTGTCAGTCTTGACTGAAACGAAGTCATCAAACTGGCGCAACAGAACCTCGCGGCACTCCGCCACGTTGTCCGCCAGCAACTCGATGCCATACACGCTCATCAGCGCCGACAAGCCGTAGTTCCGCTTCTCGAACTCGCTCTTGCCGTACCGCGCCTGCACACTGGCGAACTTCCGCGCCAACACCGCCGTAAGAAAGTTCCCCGACCCGCAAGCTGGCTCCAAGAACCGCGAGTCAATCCGCTCGGACTCGTCCTTGACCAGATCAAGCATCGCCCCGACCATCCAAGCCGGAGTGAACACTTCCCCATGGTCGATAACTCGCTGCCGCGAGCGCACCAGCGAACTTGCAGATTTCGATGGCCTGCGTTTGGTAGACGCCGCTTCACTGGGGGCAACAAGTGCCATCACTCCTCACCCCCAACCGGGATGAGGCCACCGCGCAAACTACGCGAGCGGTGTTGTGTGTGTGTGTCCGAGAAACAGTCACAGCGACGCCAAGACCAACGCTACAGTCCGGCACACGAGTCATGACTTCATCATACCGACTTGTCCCCGACTTGCGGGCACTCAAATAAGCACCGCCTCAAGGCATCACCCACGACTGTTATTCTGTGGAGCCACCGCCTGCGACACGTGCAACGTCAAACAAAGGCGGTGGGCCTCACTTGACGACAAACTTCCTAACCTTGTGCTCGCCAGCAATTCGCCAAGACACCCGAAGTCTCAAGACGACCCCGTCGCTAACTTGCAGGGGCGTCTCAAGCGTTGTTAACCCAAAACCGTCAACGGTGATCGGAATATCGGTGGACCACCGGAGTTCTTCTGGAGCCACGACCTCGACCTCGACACTCTCGGCAACATCAGAGTTTGGGTTGAAGACTTCAATGCCAGCACCCTCATGCCATGTCGTTCTGCTGCTTCCGTCGCTCATGTTGTGTGTTCGCCACTGCGGCAGAAGGCGGACTTCAATATCCAGTGCAGCCCCACTAATCTTCGACAGATCATATTCGATCAGACTCGGGATCTTGGCCGCCAAGTCCGCGGGTGTAGCAAATCTCCCGTACAGGCTCGTGGATTGCATGTCAGACTCGTATTCGTGCAGAGCAGCCAGTTGCTCCGGGTCAACACTCGCAGGAGGGCTCGCAGAACAGAAAAAGAGGTGCACCGGTTTGCCTGAGTAAGTTGCCGTCGCTATTTCTTCAACTGTTCCGGAACTGGCGTTTGGCGTCGGCGTTCCCAGGCGACTCCAGAGAATTGCGATCACGATGTCAGCATTCTTCAGAATCTGGTCGTTAATGATCGCCTGAGGGTGTTGCCCAGTCAGAGGGACTACGTCGTTATCGAAGGTCAGTGGCAACAGGACAACTTTCCGATTGACTGCACAGGCCGAGTTCTAATCATGGAGAGCCGCGACCACCGCGTCACGAGCTCCCGTTACGTCGCCGGGGCAAGACACCATCACCCTCACCAGCCGCACGTCCAAGACCATGCGAACAATTCTATCGGAAGCACACCAAAGCCTCGACGGCAGCGCTCAAACAAGCCGCCGAATCCGGCTCGCCAAGTAGGCCACACTTGGGTAGGCCAACGGGGTCGCCACATCGGAACTGACAGCGCACTCGCCAAATTCGGAAGTAACTTCCAGACAAATCCGGAAGTTACTTCTAGATTTGGCCACACTCAGGCGTAGACTGATTACAGTCAGCCAGCAATACTCGGTTCAGCAGAGAGGACGCAACCATGCGAGAATACCTGCCGCGCATCGCGGATCGAGTGGTCGCGGCGGCGCTGCAAACGTCAGGAGCTGTACTCATCGAGGGGCCAAAGTGGTGCGGCAAGACGTGGACGGCGCAGCAACTCGCCAAGAGCGCCCTGTTCATGCAGGACCCGGATCGTACTGCGGCCTATATCCAAACTGCCAGCACCCAGTCATCTTTGCTGCTGCAAGGTGAAACTCCGCGCCTCCTTGACGAGTGGCAGATGGCTCCGGTGCTTTGGGACGCGGTGCGATTCGCAGTTGATCAGCGCGGGCAAACTGGGCAGTTCATTCTCACCGGCTCGGCAGTCCCCACCGAGGGAACCACGGCACACACAGGTACCGGGCGAATCAGCCGACGCAAGATGCGCCCGATGAGCCTTTTTGAGTCAGGCGAGTCAAACGGGGCCGTCTCTCTGGCAGCGCTATTTGCGTCTCACCTTGACCAGAGTTTCGGCGTGACGTCGGTGCTCACCGTGGAGCAGTTAGCGTTCGCGTTAGCTCGCGGCGGTTGGCCTGCGTCCGTTGGAGAAAGCGACCAAAACGCGCTGGCTAGGGCCTACGACTATATGGATGCGGTGATTTTCACAGACGTGTCCCGAGTGGATGACGTTGAGCGTAACCCCGCTAGGGTGCGGGCGCTGTTACGCTCCTACGCGCGCAACGTGGCCACCATGGCCAGTGCGGCGACCATTCGAGAAGACATCGCAGCTAGTGACACCAGCATTTCAGACAAGACGGTTGCGGAGTACATCAGCGCCCTGGAGCGCATCCATGTCATTGAGAATCTTCCAGCGTGGAACCCAGCCGTTCGCTCCAAGACTGCCGTACGCTCGTCAGTGACGCGTCACTTTGTTGACCCATCCTTGGCCGTCGCGGTGCTGCGTAGCTCCCCGCACGGTCTCTTGCACGACTTCGAGACCTTCGGGCTCCTGTTTGAGTCACTGTGCGTGCGCGACCTGCGCGTGTACGCCTCCGCACACGACGGCGAAGTTTTCCACTACAGGGACAAAACCGGGTTGGACGCGGATGCTGTAGTGCAACTCCGAGACGGGCGTTGGGGTGCGATCGAAGTGAAGATGGGCGCAGGCGGCGTTGACGAGGGCGCTGCAAACCTGCTTCGTCTGGCGAACCGGGTAGATCAGGGGCGGATGAATTCGCCTTCGTTCTTGATGGTGCTCACTGCCACGCAGTTTGGCTACCGCCGCCCCGATGGCGTGCTGGTTGTGCCGATCGGCTGCCTCAAAGACTGACGCCACAACCCAGGCGGACTAGCCCTTCGCCCTCATCCATGCCACTACGCCACCATGCCTATCGCGGAACGAACATGGCCTGAACTGCGGAATCACCATGGGCTGGGATATGGTTTTCAGCGACTGTAGGGATCTGACAATTCGCCGTCCAAGAAGGCATCCTGATCTGCTCGAAACTGCTTCGCATCGATGACGGCCGCGCTTCCAGACCCCGTCACGAACCGTGCCCGAGCCACGAATGGGTCCCCTGGCACGACTGACTCGCCTGCGGGAGCGTATATCCCGATATCAGCAACCAGAATATCGCCAGCGAACTCGCGGCCCGGGTCGCCAAGCAGGCCACGCTTGGGGTACGCCAAGCTGACCGTCACGTCGGCGCGGACGGCACTTCCAAGCACCTGAGCGTCGTCCGAGATTCCGGTGGGGACATCCACGCTTAGGACTCTGGCCTTGCTGGTGCTGATCGCGGCAACGCCGTCGGCTAGGTCTCCGCGGAGTTCGCGGTCGCCACCGATGCCGAGTAGGGCGTCGACCAGCGTGGTGGCGTTCGCGGCTAGATCGGATAGGACGTCGAGCCCGGCGATGGGCACGCCGTAGGCGGCACAGATGCGCTTTTGCTGCGCACAGTCCGGGGTCATGCGGCTCGCGTCACCGATGATCACGGCGACACAATCGACTCCGTGCAGGTGCAGCAGGCGCGCAATCGCCAGGCCGTCTCCACCGTTGTTGCCGACGCCACACGCTACGACGACGCGCGTCAGGTCGAAACCGAAGTCGCTGGTGGTGAGCGCATCCACGACGCTGAGTGCGGCACGTTCCATCAGCACCAGCGACGACACGCCGATCACCTCAATGGTGTGGGCATCGAATGCCTTCATCTCGGACGCGCTCACAACGCGAGCGTCTGGGTCGTCGATGAGTCTGCGCAGCATGTTCAAGAGCCTACTCGGGACGCCATTCTTTGGCGATCATCCAGCGGTCCCGGATTCTAAAGGCGGGGATCGTCTGGCGCTTCGCATCACCTAGACAATGAAGACCCGGATGAAGCCATGGCAGCCTGCAACCTACAACTCAGGCGGCGCAACTGTTAGGCTTCGATGACGATCACGCGGGGCAGCAGGTCCTCAGTGGGCGGGGTCCACTCGGAGGCTTGGGCATCGGCTTGGGAGCCGGTGCGGATGTCTTTGACTTGACCTTGGGGGCCACCGAACCAGACGTAAGGAATGCCGCGGCGATCGGCATACTTGATCTGCTTGCCGTAGGCGGACGAGTTTGGGGAGACCTCACAGGGGATGCCACGGGTACGTAGCGATGCGGCAACCGCGTTGGCGCTGGCTCGGGACTCTTCGTCATCGACGGCAACCAGGACAGCGGAGGGGGTACTGCGGGTGGCACTCAGGTTTCCGGCAAGCAATTGGGGGGCGAGCGAGCGCGTGACGCCGAAGGAGATTCCGACACCGGGGTAGGTGTGGCGTCCGTCAGACGCTAAGGCGTCGTAGCGGCCACCGGCGGAGACGGTACCCAAGGAGCGCCATTGGGGCAGCTCCACCTCGAAAACTGAACCGGTGTAGTAGTCGAGACCACGAGCGATCTTCAGGTCCACCACAGCACGACCGGGGAACTGAGCGTTCACTGCCGCCAGCAGGGCGCTGAGTTCGACAAGACCGATTTCGAGCAGGTCGTTGGTCACGCCCAGCGCACGGACCTCGTCGATGAACGAGTCTGATGTGGACGAGATGGAGGCCAACGCCAAGATCTGTGTCACCACATCGGCAGCAACTCCCTGCCCAGCGAGCAGTTCGCCCACCGCACTTGGGCCGATCTTGTCCAATTTGTCCACCACTTGAATGACGGCCAACGGATCAGCGACGCCAAGGCCCTCGTAGAAGCCCTGGATCAGTTTGCGGTTGTTGATGCGCATCAACGCGTCGGGAATGCCGAACTGATCATGCAGGCGACCCAGCGCCTCCAGCATCACCAGCACCACCTCAGCGTCGTGGTGGGCCGCGAGCGCGTCCTCCCCCACTATGTCGATGTCCGCCTGCCAAAACTCGCGGTAGCGACCCTCCTGCGGGCGCTCGCCACGCCATGCGGGCTGAATCTGGTAGCGACGGAACGGAAAGTTCAGCTTGCCGGAGTTCTCCAGCACGTAGCGGGCGAACGGCACAGTCAGGTCAAAGTGCAGACCAAGGGTGCCCGCGTCGCCCTCATCGGCGTGCAGTCGGCGAACGGCGTACACCTCTTTGGTAATCTCACCCTTACGGCTCAACTGCTCCAACGGCTCCACACTACGGGTTTGGATGGACGCAAAACCGTGCAGCTCAAACGTCTCCCGCAAGGTGTCGATGACGCGCAGCTCGACGATGCGTGCCGCGGGCAAATACTCCGGAAACCCAGACAGCGGGGCGATTCGTTGTGCCATTAGTTCTAAACTCCCAAGTTTCGACGTTGCAGGTACGGATTCATAGCCTTTTCGCGGGCGGCGGTGGTTGCGGGACCGTGACCGGGCAGCAGTCTAGCGTCATCTGGCCAGGCCAGGGCAACGCGACGCAGCGAGTCGTTCATGACCGTGGCCGATCCGCGCGGCAGGTCAGTGCGACCGATGGACCCGGCGAACACGAAGTCGCCACAGAACACCACGTCCCCGTCGTCGTCGCTCACAGTGAAGATGACTAGGCCCGGCGAGTGTCCGGGCGTGTGTGTCACCTTGAACTCGATGCCAGCAACCTCGACGGCACCAACGCCCTCTAGGTCAACTAGGGTATCGGGCGTGGGCAGTTCGTCGGCGCCGAACAACTCAACCATCAGCGGGATGATGTCACTCCCAATTCCGGCGCTCGGCTTGGTCATCATGAAACCGTCGGCGCTGTGCAGCCACATGGGCGCGCCTGCCTCATTGGCTAGAGCGGCGGCGTCCGCGATGTGATCGACGTGTCCGTGTGTACACAGCACCCCGGCCAACTTCCAGCCACGTTCGGCCAAGATTTCGTGGACAGTCTCAGCGGCAAACACGCCAGGATCGATCACTACGGTTTCTACTGAGTCATCTTGGCGGATAAGATAGCAGTTGCCCTCCCATGGGCCGCTGGCGAAGCTGGCGATAAACACATAGATAACCCTACCGGGTATGAAGAAAGAATCATGAGCGAAACAACACCTGCTGCCTCGTTCGGCCGTGTCGAAGAAGACGGAACCGTATACGTCATCACCGCTGACGGCGAACGCAAGGTAGGTCAAGTTCCCGATGTCACCCCCGCAGAAGCATTAACGTTTTTTGAACGTCGCTTTGAGGGACTGGCTGCCGAAGTCGAACTGCTAATTGCACGAGTACACAACAAGGCCCTGTCGCCCGAGGAGGCGCGCAAGTCGATGAAGACGCTGCGTGCAAGTATCCCGGACGCAAACGCTGTTGGCGACCTACAAGGCCTTTTGACCAAATTGGACGCCCTGGCACCCGAGTTGGACAACGCCTCGGAGGCCCGCAAGGCCGAACGTGCCGCTGCCGCAGAGGCAACCAAGGAAGCCAAAGAGGGCATGGTCGCTGAGGCGGAGAAGCTCGCCGAAAGCAACGACTGGAAAGAGGGCGTAAATCGTTTCCGCGCCCTACTGGACGAGTGGAAGGCACTGCCCCGCATCGACCGCGCCACCGACGACGACCTCTGGCATCGTTTCTCTGCCGCTCGCACCACCTATACGCGCCGCCGCAAGGCGCAGTTCACCCAGTGGGCTGAAGAGCACGCCGTCGCTCAAGGCATTAAAGAGCAGATCATCGCCGAGGCTGCAGAACTGTCCACCTCCACCGAGTGGGGCGCGACTGCTGCCGCATTCCGTGAGTTGATGGACAAGTGGAAGGCTGCCGGTTCCGCTGGTCGCGAACTCGACGAGAAGTTGTGGAAGAAGTTCCGCGGACTGCAAGACACCTTCTGGGCTGCCCGCACCGAGAACTCCGCGGCTCGCGACACCGAGTTCCAAGCCAACCTAGAGGCCAAAGAGGCGCTGCTCGCGGAGGCTGAGGCCACTATGCTGCCCGTCACCGACGTCAACGCTGCCCGTTCCGCGCTGCGCTCGTTCCTGTCTCGCTACAACGAGTACGGCAATGTGCCCCGCGCCGCCATGGCTGGCCTTGATGCCCGTATCCGCGCGCTGGATGCAGCCGTCAAGGGCGCCGAAGAGGCCAACTGGAAGCGCACCGATCCGGAAGCGAAGAAGCGCGCCCAGGATACCGTCGAGATGTTCACGGCGCAGATCGCTAAGCTGACCACCCAGATTGAGGCCGCTGAAGGTCGCGGAGACAAGAAGCAGGTTGCTAAGCTGCAGGAGTCAATCGTCACCTACACCGAGTGGCGCGATCAAGCTGCCAAGACTCTCGCTGACTACGAGTAAATCGCTAGTTACGCGCAGAACGCCGTCCTCTCGCAACTGCGGGGACGGCGTTTTCGCATTTCTACTGCCGTAACCGGAAGACGTCAGTGACGCGGGAACCGACAGAATCAACAGAATCGACAAGAACGCGCTCAGAGGGACTTATTGCTCTAGACGCAAGACAGTCTGTCTCCGGAACTGATGCAACCGACAAGGGCGCATCTATAGGCGCTTACTGCTTTAGCCGGAAGACGTCGGTGACGCCGGGAACTCTGCGGAGTAGGTTTAGCAGGTAACTGAGGTGCTTGGGGTCGGCGGCCTCGAAGGTCAGGTTGATACGGGCTAGTCTGTCTTTGCCAGTGCGCACCGTGACTGCGGAGATGTTGACTCGCTGATCGCTCAACGACTTTGTCACGTCGGCCAGCAGACCGGGGCGGTCAAGGGCCTCCACCTGCACAGATACGTCGTAGCTGGCTTGTGCCCCCATGGCCCAGGCCACGTTGACCAGGCGTTCCGGTTGCAGTTTAAGGTTGTCAGCGTTGGTACAGTCCACTCGGTGAATCGATACACCACTTTCGCGGGTGATGAAACCAAGGATCTCATCGCCAGGCAGCGGGGTGCAACATCGGGCCAGCTTGACCATCATGGACGCGTCGCCGTCAACAACAACGCCGGCCTCTTCACCGCCCTTAGAGCGGGGACGCAACGAGATTACCGGACGATCATCCAGCATCTCATCGGCGGCCTCATCTTCGCCCCCTACCGCCGCGATCAGCTTCGCCACCACACCGGGGGCGTTCAGTTGTCCCTCGCCTATAGCCACATAGAGAGACTGAATGTCCGGATAGCGGAACGAATCTGCCACGGACGTGAGGTTCTCTGTAGTCAGCAGCTTGTGGATGGGGGTGCCCGTTTTGCGAAGCTGTTTGGCAAGTATCTCCTTGCCACGCTCAGTCGCCTCGTCCCGTCGCGACCTAGAGAAGTACTGTCTGATCTTCGACTTGGTGCGCGGGCTGACCACAAAGTTGAGCCAGTCGCGACTTGGCCCGGCATCCGTCGCCTTGGACACCAGAATCTCGACGGTATCTCCCGTCTCCAACTTAGACGACAGCGGCACCAAGCGCCCATTAACCCTTGCCCCGATGCAGCGCTCTCCGACCTGCGAGTGGATGTGATAGGCCATGTCAACCGGCGTTGCGCCCTCAGGAAGCGTGAATGTGTCGCCCTTGGGCGTGTTGATGAAGATCTCCTTGGCGTTGATCTCGGCCATCACCCAGTCGAGAGCCTCCATCGGGTCCTCGTTGCCCTGAGTCAACTCGGAGAGGGAGTGCATCCAGCGCAACTCCTCTTCCTTGTCAAGACGTCCGGAGGTGAGGTTTTGCTTGTACTTCCAGTGCGCCGCCACGCCATACTCTGCGGTACGGTGCATCTCCTGCGTGCGGATCTGGAACTCGACAGGACGCCCCTCCGGGCCGATCACCGTGGTGTGCAAGGACTGGTAGTAGTTGTCCTTATGCCGAGCGATATAGTCCTTGATACGGCCTGGCAGCGGAGTCCACATTCCGTGCACCAAGCCCATGGCACCGTAACAGGTCGCGTTGTCTTCCAAGATGATGCGGATGCCAACGAGGTCGTAGATGTCCTCAAACGCCTTGTTGCGGTTGACCATCTTCTGATAGATGGAGTAATACCGTTTCGGACGACCGTAGACAATCGCGGGGAGACCCTCGGCCGCCAGCCGCTCCTTCACTTGGTCGATGACAACCTTGATCTGCTGGTCACGTTCGGGTGCGGACTCGGTGACCAGATTGACAATGGAGTCGTAGATCTTCGGTTCCACCGCCGCAAAAGAGAGGTCCTCCAACTCGCCCTTGACGGCGTTCATGCCGAGACGGTTGGCGATGGGCGCGTACACGTTAAGCGTTTCACGCGCAATGCGTTCCTGCTTGTCCGGACGCAAAAAACCGATGGTGCGCATATTGTGCAGTCGGTCAGCCAGCTTGATGATGAGCACCCGCTGGTCCTTGGACGCCCGCACCAGCATCTTGCGAATCGTCTCGGCAGGGGCGTTCGCGCCGTACTCCACCTTGTCCATCTTGGTGACGCCGTCAACCAGCAGGGCGATCTCCTCGCCGAAGTCCGCCTTCAACTGCGGCAGCTCATACGAGGTGTCCTCCACGGTGTCGTGCAGCATCCCCGCCGCGATGACCTCCTGCGTCATGCCCAACTCGGCCAGAATCGTCGATACGGCGAGCGGATGGGTGATGTAGGCATCGCCACTCTTACGCGTTTGGCCGTGGTGATAGTGCTCGGCGGTGCGATAAGCCCGCTCAATCAAATCGATGTCGGAGTGCGGATGGGTGGTCTTGACGATGGTTATCAACGGATCCAAGACGGCCAGCGGGCCAGCCTTGGGGGCGCCAAGCCGTGCCAGACGCTGTCTCATGCGCATGCGCGGCTGTTCTGGACTGCTGGTGGGGCGCGTAACCACGCTCGCGGACGCACTCCCCTGCTCTAGCGGGCTCTGCGTCTCGTCACTCAAGATTATCCTCGGCTGCCTTCACTCGTGGGTCAACTACGTGTGAAATACAAGTGTAGCGCCGCGTGCAAATCGACTTGGGAGATGCACAAAACTCAACACCAAGTGACCCGTCTGCGGCCATGAAGCCTCCACAGCAAGACGGGCAAAGTTTCGCCAGATGAGGCTAGTACTTGATGAGCGACGTGATGGACGCGATGCCGCGTTCTTGCGCGAGCTTGGCTCGTCCGCCCAAGTCTTCCAGTTCAATGACGACTGACACGTGAACCGTGGACGCACCAGCCTTCTCGATCAGTTGAGCACCGGCGACTAGAGTGCCGCCAGTGGCTAGCAGATCGTCAACCAGAAGCACCTGCTGTCCGGGAATCAGCGCGTCCTGATGGATGTTCAGGGTGCTGGAACCGTACTCAAGGTCAAACTCTTGACTGTAGACGGCACCGGGGAGCTTGTTGGGTTTGCGGATGGGCACAAACCCAACGCCAAGCTCCAACGCCAACGGCACGCCGAAGATGAAGCCACGGGACTCCACTCCAACAACCGCATCAATGCCCTCGGGAACCGCTTCCAGCAGTTCTGCAATCACCGCCTTCAGACCAAGGGCGTCACCGATAAGCGGCGTGATGTCCTTGAACTGAATCCCCGGCTTCGGAAAGTCGGGAATGTTGCGGATGAGCCGCTCCATAACGGCGCGATTTGCTGACGACATGATTACTCAGCCCCCCTTAGGCCTTCTTGCGTTGCGAACGAGGCGCACGTTGCGGCTGGGGGCGTCCGGCAGCGACAGTGTCGACAACCGGCTTGCTCAGCGTCGCGGCGGCAAGCGTCGGGATCGAAACCGTGACCAACGATGTGTCCGCCGTCGGCGCAACCACGGCACCATCCTTGCGCGCGCGGGCCCTACGGTGTTCTAGCGCTGCGCGATGTGCCTTCATGCCGGGCTCGAGTTCCTTCAACTGGCACAACAACGGGATGGCGACGAACGGCGAGGACCACGCACCGGCGATCATGCCAGCGGCCATAGCCAAACCAAGGTCAGGAAGCGGGCCTTCTCCACCGAGCCACCACATGCCTGCAACCAGAATCGCAAGGACCGGTAGCACGCCAACGACCGTGGTGTTGATGGATCGTACAAACACCTGGTTGCCAGCCAACTGCGCGCGCTGCGAGTAGGTGAAGTCCTGCCGCTCGATGTCCTTGGTGTTCTCTTTCACCTTGTCAAACACCACTACGGTGTCATACAGCGAGTAACCCAGAATGGTGAGCACGCCGGTAATCGTGGCGGGCGTGACGGCGAAACCAACAATTGAGTAAACGCCAACGGTGATAATCAGATCGTGGAACAGTGCAGCCAGAGCGGCGACAGAGATCTTCCAGTCGCGGAAGTAGAGGGCGATCAACAGGGCCACCAGACCAACGAACACGAAGAACGCGATGATGCCCTTCTGAGTGATCTGTTCACCCCAAGACGGGCCGATCAACTGGTAGGCGATGTCGGTCTCTTGGATGCCCGCCTTCTCGGCCAGCGCGGCGCGCACAATGTCCACCTCGTCGGAGTTCAGTTCGCGCACCTGAATGCGGATGGCCTCAGAGGTGGTGGTGATCTCGGTACCCAGGTCTTCAAGACCCGTACCCTGCACCACTTCCATGTAGTCACCAATAGTGGTTTCCGTGATGTTGCTGGCGGGCACCTGGAACTTGGCGCCTCCAACGAACTCGATGCCCCAGGAGAGACCTCGGAACACGAAGATCGACAGCAAGCAGGCTGCGAGCAACACGCCCGAGATGGCGTACCAAGTGCGACGCTTATCCACGAACCCGATGTTGAAGTCGGAGGTGTACAGCCGGTGAATGAAGCCGTTCTTCTTGACCGGCTCAACGCTTTGATCGGTCTCGGCAGTGGAGTAGGGATTACGAATGTCTCTCATGCTCCTAGACCTCCTTGCTTTCGTCGAGGTCCTTGGAGGAAAGCGATGCGCGGCGAGCGCCACGGATCTGCTCAACGGTGACACCCAAGTGCTCGGGGTCAAACCCGCTCCACTTGTGTCCCGACGAGAAGAACTCTATTCGTCCCAGAATGCTCATCCACGGTTTAGTAAAGAAGAACACGACAAAGACGTCGATCAACGTGGTGACCAGCAACGTGAACGCGAAGCCCTTGACCGCGCCGATGGCTAGGAAGAACAACACCACAGCCGAGAGCAACTGCACCGAGTCTGCAACCAAGATAGTGCCGATGGCCTTGTTCCAGCCAGACTCAATGGAGTGTTGCAGCGAGAATCCGTCGTGGACCTCGTCGCGTATTCGTTCAAAGTAGACGATGAAGGAGTCTGCGGTGACGCCGATTGCCAGAATGGCACCGGCAACGCCGGGCAGGTTCAGCGCGAACCCAATCGACTCCCCCAGCAGCACGATGATGCCGTAGGTTATGGCAGCCGTCGCCGCCAACGAGCCGAAGATGATAAGGCTGAGCGCCCGGTAGTAGATGACGCAGTAGATCAGCACCAAGATGAGGCCGATGACGCCGGCGATGAGACCTGCGCGAAGCTGCTCTCCACCAAGCGACGCGGACACCGTGTCAACGGACGACACGTCGAATGCGAGCGGCAGTGCGCCGTAGCGCAGTTGCCGGGCCAGCGTCTGGGCCGTGTTCTGGTTGATGCCGGTGCCCGAGATCTGCGCCGAACCGCCCGTGATGGCCTCAGAGACGCTCGGAGCGGACACCACCGTGGAGTCCAGCACAATTGCGAACTGGTTCTGCGGAATGGTCTTGGTAGCAAGATAAGCGGTTGCCTTTGAGAACTGCTCTTGGCCTAGCGCGTCAAACGACATTGAAACGATCCAGCTCAGCTGGCCTTGCGGAATACCAGCAGTGGCATCGGTGATCCGCTCGCCCTGAAGGATGGCCGGACCGAGCAGGTACTTGTACTGCGCCCCAGTTTTCTCGTCCTTGTCGCCACAGGCAATGAGCGGCTGGTCCCACACGTCGGGGAACGAATCGCCGCACATGAAGTTGGTGAAGTCGGAGAGGTCCTGATCCGTCGGAGTCCAAGCCAGCAGGGTCTCAAAGGAGTTGTCGCCGGTCTCACCTGCAACAGTGGGCCGAGGTGTGGTCGGCGCCGTCGGCAACTGCGGGATCAAACGACCCGGAGCCGAAGATGCAGGCGCCTGCGGCGTGGTGGACTCCGTTGCACTCGGAGGTTCCGGAGACTCCGTAGACGCTGCACTCGCCTCGCCTGGGCTGACAGTAGCCGACGGAGTAGCCTCCGGCGTCTCTTCGCCGTCCTCGGTCGGCGTCGGAGTCGCCGTCGGGAGAACGGCTCCAAGGTCATAGGTGTAGACCACGCGGAAAGCCAACGAAGCGGTCTGGCCAACAAGATCCACCAGATCAGTGTCGGCGATGTTCGGCACCGCGATCTCAATCTGGTTAGTGCCAGATACCGTCACGGTTGCCTCGCCCACACCCAGCGAGTCAACGCGCTGCTGGATGATGGACGCCGCCTGCTCCATGGCCTCGGTCCAGTTCTGTTCAGCCTTGGCCTGATCCGGTGCAGGGGTGGACTCGCTCTCACCTTCACCTTCGGCCGGGGTGCTGGCGGTTGCGCTGGGAGCGGGAACCTGCGAACCGGAGTCTTGTATCTCGCGAGCAGTCAACGTCACCGTTGTGCCACCACGAAGGTCAAGACCGAGACGCGGGGTCCACGTCCCTGCAATCGTCATGATCGCATAAATTGCGACGATGACAAGGGCAAAAGCAACCAGCTTCGGCCTAGGAAGATATTTGTTAGTCGGTGCCACTTCTTCTTGCTTTCTCTTGGCGGATGCCCAGTCTTAGATGAAGTCGGGGCTGTCCCCGTGAGTCTGTTCTGTGCTCTCGTTCGGCGCAAACGAGGATCCGTCGTTGGGGGCGAACGCGTCGGACTCATAGCTCGCAGGCGATGCGGACGAGTTGTCTTCGAGTACATCCGAGTAGGTCAATTCGGAAGTAGCGCCGTCATCGGAGTACTCGAACTCCTCATCGTCAGCGCCAAGAACGCGCGCCACAACCTGCTTCAACGCGGTGACCTCGACGCCCGGTGCCAACTCGACGACAATCTGCGTCTCACCAATCACGCGGATGGTGCCGATGATTCCGGCAGTCAGCATGACGCGAGAGCCCACGGTGAGCGAGTTCAACAACACCCGCTGGTCGTCCATGCGCTTCTTATTCGGGCGGATGATCATGAAGTAGAACATGCCCACAATAAGAACGAGGTACATAACCCAACTGTTTTGAGTGAGGTAGCTGCTAATTTGATCCATGGTCCTCTTCGGCTTCCGTTCGCTTTTCGCATGTGCTTGCGGGCTTGCGCGCACGCAAACAACTACGCCCCTCATTTCAGGGCGCGCACGTGCAAGTCTAGCGGTTGCAGGCGCAATCGCCTAGCTGATTGAGACCGCGCGCCCCGGCTTTCATTTGAGCAACCAGCGCGGCTCAGAACAACGACACTGGCCCGTTGGCCGGAGGTGTTAGACCAAGATGCTGCCATCCACTGGCTGTGGCAACACGTCCCCGTGGAGTACGCATCAGGAATCCGAGACGCACCAAGAACGGTTCGGCCACTTCTTCGACCGTCTCAGTCTCTTCGCCAACGCTGATGGCGAGCGTGGAAAGCCCCACAGGCCCGCCGCCAAACTTGCAGCAGATGGCTTCCAGGACGGCACGGTCTAGTCTGTCTAGTCCGAGTGCGTCCACCTCGTACAACTCCAACGCTGCCATGGCCACCGGTTCGCTCACCTTGCCCGCGTTGTGAACCTCGGCATAGTCACGGACGCGACGCAACAGTCGGTTGGCGATTCGCGGAGTCCCCCGGCTGCGGGAGGCGATCTGCGCGACGGCTTTGGCGTCAATGTTGACACCCAACCGGGAGGCCGAGCGCTTGACGATGCGCACCAGATCGTCGGTGGAGTAGAACTCCAAAGTGGCGGTAAAACCGAAGCGGTCACGCAGTGGACCGGGCAGCAGTCCGGCGCGCGTAGTGGCTCCTACGAGAGTAAATGTGGGGATCTCAATCGGGATGGCGGTGGCTCCGGGGCCTTTGCCCACCACCACATCCACACGGAAGTCCTCCATGGCGAGGTACAGCATCTCTTCAGCAGGGCGGCTCATTCGGTGAATCTCGTCAAGGAACAACACCTCACCGCTGACCAACGACGACAGGATGGCCGCCAAGTCTCCAGCGTGTTGAATGGCCGGGCCGGAAGTGATGCGCAGTGGCGCGCCCATCTCGGTTGCCAAAATCATTGCGAGTGTCGTCTTGCCTAGACCCGGAGGACCGGAGAGCAGCACATGGTCGGGTGCAGCCCCCCTGTTACGGGCGGCGGCAAGCACCAACCCAAGCTGGTCCGAGACTCTCGGTTGCCCGACAAACTCTGCCAGCGTGGCGGGTCTCAGCGCCGCCTCAGCATTGCGCTCTTCAGGCTGGGGGTATGGATCAAACGGCGAAACACTCATGGCTACCTCGCCAACCCTTGCAGTGCGGCGCGCATGATCTGACCGATTGGCAGCGCAGGATTCTCTGCTACCAGCGGAGCAACTGCCTCACAAGCGGACTCGGCGTCCTTCAAGCCCCAGCCGAGACCTTGTAGACCGGCCAGCACCTGTTCGCGCCAGTCAGGCGGCTGGGAAGCACCGGTCCCATCAAGAAGGTCGTCTCCGTTGCCCAGCGCCAGCACCTTGTCCTTCAGTTCGATGACGAGTTTCTGGGCGCCCTTCTTGCCGATGCCGGGCACCCGCGTGAGAGCAGCAAGATTTTCAGACCTGATGGCACCCACCAACTCGGGCAGCGGCAGTACGGAGATGCAGGCTAGCGCAGTACGCCCACCGATGCCGGAAGCGGTGAGCAGCAGTTCAAACGCGTCTCTCTCGCTGGGCGACAAGAAACCGTACAGGCTCAGCGAATCCTCCTTGACAACCAGCGACGTAGCTAAGGTCATCTGCGCACCGGGCACACCGCCGACACCGGGCGGGCACGACACGCGAAACCCCACTCCACCAACGTCCAGCACCACACCACCGGAATCGGCAACGACGACCTCGCCGCGAAGCTGCGCAATCACTATTTCGCTACCTTCCCCTGCTGTTGCTGCCGTTTCATAGTCGCCTCAAGCAGCGCGTACTTGCTGGTGGCACCTCCACGCCACAGATGGCACAGCGCTAACGCTACCGCGTCCGCAGCATCTGCAGGCTTGGGCGCTTCGGTTAGCCCCAAGATTCGCACCACCATGGCCCCAATCTGTGCCTTATCGGCCCTGCCCGAGCCGGTAACGGCAGCCTTCACCTCCGTGGGCGTGTGCAGCGTAACGGGGATGCCCAACCGGGCGGCAACTAGCATTGCAATGCCAGCGGCCTGAATGGTGCCCGCCACGGAGTGCAGGTTTTGTTGCGCAAAGGCGCGTTCCACGGCGATTGCGTCCGGTTGATAGAACTCAACTGCCTGCGTGATGCCCTGCTCAATGGCAAGCAGCCGCTGTTCATGAGCGCCGTTCATCGGCGTGCGCACCACGCCTGCTGCGACAAACACCGGCTTTCGTCCGGGCACCTGCTCGACAACACCGATGCCACAGCGCGTCAACCCAGGGTCAACACCAAGGACTCTCACTGGCACACGCTCACTTCTGACACATCGTCACTTGCGATCCACACTCAGGCGAACGCGAGTTCACGCATTCACGAACATATGTTCGATTGTAGCCAGACTTGCGCCAACACCAGTGGTCGGCACGCCGGAGGGCGCAGAAGCCAGGCTCCTAGTCTTCTTCCTCAAGGGCAGCCTCGACCGCCTCAGAGTACTTTGCGTTGGTGTACACGTTCTGCACATCGTCGGAGTCTTCGAGGGCGTCGATGATCTTCTCCAACTTGAGCGCCTGCTCCACGGTGTCGATGGCCTGGTCGAAAGCAGCCACAAACGCGATCTCAGCAGAGTCATAGTCGATACCGGCAGCCTGAATGGCCTTGCGGACCTCAACCAAGTCCTGTGTGTCTGTGGTCAGCGTGAAGCCTTCGCCCTCGTCATCGATGGACTCTGGCATGGCGTCCAGCGTTGCTTCCAACAGGTCGTCCTCAGTGAGAATCTTGCCGTCCTGCTTCTTGGCCACCTCAATGACGCCCTTGCGGGAGAACAGTCGCTGCACCGAACCGCCGTCGGCGAGGGTGCCACCATTGCGGGTGACGCCGACACGCACGTCCGCGAAGGCGCGGTTACGGTTGTCGGTGAGGCACTCAATGAGGATGGCAACGCTTGATGGCCCATAGGCCTCATACATAACGGTGTCGTAGTTGACGCCATCGGCACCAGCGCCCGAACCGCGCTTGAGTGCGCGATCAATGTTGTCAGCGGGTACTGAGTTCTTCTTCGCCTTCTGGACGGCGTCGTAGAGAGTTGGGTTACCTGCAAGGTCGCCGCCACCAACGCGTGCCGCAACTTCGATGTTCTTGATCAGCTTGGCAAATAGCTTGCCGCGCTTGGCATCGATTGCTGCCTTCTTATGCTTGGTGGTGGCCCACTTGGAATGACCGCTCATGGACACATCCCTCTCTCGTGCTTATCTTCTTCTGTACGTTTGCGCCCCTGGCTCACGCCCGCCTGTTCCGGCGCGGTAGGACCCGCACCAGAGCGCCCTGCGTTTCAGTTGCAACGCCTATATTAGCCTGCCTTAGGCCTCTTGTGCTGGAAGCTCTCGGTAGACGTAGCGAACTACCCTGTCATCAGCGATATAGCCACAGCGAGCAAAGAACTCTTCCGCCAAGTGTGGGTCGTCGGTGTCGACGCCCAATCCGGCCTGCGGAATGCCTGCCTCGAAAAACCCGTTTGCCGATGCCGACACCAGCGCCGCGCCGATTCCCAAGTGTCGAGCGCCCGGTTCCACACCAAGACGCAGCGTCCAGCCCTCAATCGGCTCTCCGGTGGTCTCGTCGTTATAGACGGTGTTTAGCGCGAAACCGATGATGGCTTCGGTCTCCTCATCGATGGCGAGCCACGACAGGTGCTCACGAATCTGCTCAAGTTGGGATGCCCACTGCTCCTCACTAACGGTGCCACTCCCGGCAATGTGTTCCAACACTCGGTTGACCACGACGCGAACGTCTTTGCTTAGGCGCTCCATGGTGCAGGGCGCGATGGTTACACCAGGAGGCGGAGAAAACGTCTCCCGCAAGGCCACGCTCAAATCGCGATGCGCGTCGAACACCCACCAGTCCGCCACGAACCCCTCGTTCAAGATGGGACGGGCGGGACCCTGCCTGTCTTCATGCATGAACCCGATCCACAACTCCTCCCCGGGGGCACTTATGTGGTGCCACTCCCGAGCACGCCTGATAACCCAGCGGACCAACGCCCGGCCAATGCCCTTGTCGCGGTTAGCCGGGTGCACACCCAAGCGCATCCACAACCGTCCATGCTCATCGGGTTCGAGAGCACCGTATGCGCGAGCGTTGCCACCGGGACCAAAACCGACAGTCGAGACGAACCCGGGTCTAGGGCTGAGCGCGTGAAAGTCATCAAGGATGCACTGTTCATCCAGTTGGTCAATGGGGTCATCGACATACTCAATAGCAGATCGCAGCTGGGCCAAATGGGGGACGTCGGCTTCTGTGCAGAAGTGCCATTCCAGAGTGCCCTCAACTATCGCGCTGGCAGCGCCGTTCGAGGTCACGGCATCATCGCTCATCAGACATCACCTGCCCTCTCCGTTTGCGACCAATCCGACGCCCGTGTGCCCGACTGTGCCCTCCGACGCACCTGCGACCTCTTCCCCGACAGACACAAACGGGACCTCTCCCGTCATCCTGCGCGCAGTCCTAGGATCTACCTTTGGCCCGACTGCGATGTCGGATGCCATGGTTAGCGCCTCGTCCAAAGTGACATGTCCAAGGTACAACGCGGTACCGATAATGGCCGAATCCACGCCAACAGTCGCCAACTGCGTGAGGGCACGCACGTCGGCTGCCGTGGTGACTCCCCCACTGGCCGTAACCTTCGCGTTCGTGAGCAGGGCCACGTGAGCCAACAGGTCAAGGTTTGGACCGCCGAGCATGCCATCACGAGCCACATCTGTGACTACAAATCGGGAGCAGCCAGCCTCGGCCATGCTCACTAGGAATGGGTCGAGCGCAAGGTCGCTACGCTCAGTCCAGCCTCGCGACGCCAACTCGCTGCCCCGCACGTCCACACTGATGGCGATCCGCTCACCGTAACGAGCGAGCACGCGCTTAACCCAACTGGGGTTTTCCACGGCAGCGGTACCAATGTTGACCCGAGCGCATCCCGTAGCTAGCGCGGCTTCGAGCGTGGCATCGTCTCTGATTCCGCCCGTCAACTCCACGTTCATGGTGACACCCGCCACCACTGACGCGACGATGGCCTGCGAGTCCTCATCGCCAAAGGCCGCGTCTAGGTTAACTAGATGCAACCAAGTGGCACCCTCGTTTTGCCATCGGAGGGCGGCCTCTAGTGGACTGCCGAACACCTTCTGAGTGCCATCTACGCCTTGCACCAACTGCACGGCTTGCCCGTGACGCACATCCACCGCAGGAAGAATTGTGAAAGTCATGCTTGGGTCTCGCAGACCTTGATCCAGTTGGCCAGCAGTTTGGCCCCAGCAGCCCCAGACTTCTCCGGATGAAACTGCGTGGCAAACACGTTGTCGCGTTCCACTGCGGCAACGAATCGGTCCTGCTCGTGGGTTGCCCAGGTGATCGCTCCCTGCGCGTCACCCCAGCTTCGCACGGCATAAGAATGCACGAAATAGAACCGTTCCAATTCCACCCCAGCAAACAATGCCGAGGCTTGCGCAACGTCAACAGTGTTCCACCCCATGTGCGGCAGGCGTTTGGCGTCAAGACGTTCCACTACCCCGTCGAACACGCCGACCCCGTTGGTCGCCACTCCATGCTCAGTACCCGATGAGAACAAGATTTGGTGACCCACGCACACGCCCAACAGAGCGCGTCCGCTCGCCACCCAACTGCGCACAAACTCGTCGCCACCAATGGCGCGCAGGCCCTCCATGCAGGCCGCGAACGCGCCCACGCCCGGCACCACCAGCCCCATCGCGCCTGCGGCGTCCGCCTCGGCCTTGGACTTCACCAGAGACACATCGACTCCGCTGGCCGCCAGCGCGTGCGCCACGGAGTGCAGGTTACCGGACCCGTAATCTAGCACCGCGATGCTACGACTCACAGTGCGCCCTTGGTGCTGGGAACCCCCGACACGCGCGGATCAAGCGCCACGGCAGCGCGCAGTGCCCGCGCCAACGCCTTGAACTCCGCCTCCACAATGTGGTGCGGTTCGCGCCCGGCGAGCAGGCGCGAGTGTACGCAGATCTGCGCGTTGGTCGCCAGTGAATGGAACACATGGGACGTCATCGAACCTGGATACAGCACGCCCTCGCCACCGATGCGCACGAACTCCATGCCCTCCGGCTCGCCGGTGAAGGAGCAGAACGGCCGTCCAGAGATGTCAACAACACAGTGAGCCAGCGCCTCATCCAACGGAACGGTCGCCTCACCAAAACGAGTGATGCCCGCCTTGTCTCCCAACGCTTGGGCTATCGCCTGCCCAAGGGCAATGGTGACATCCTCGATGGAGTGATGACCGTCGATCCAAGTGTCACCCTTGGCGGCAACGCGCAGGTCTATCAGTGAGTGTTTCGACAGCGCGGTGAGCATGTGGTCAAAGAAGCCGATGCCGGTGGCGATCTCGGACGCACCGGTGCCGTCAAGGTTGACGTACACCTCGATGGTGGTCTCGCTGGTGCTGCGATTAATGGTGGCTGTTCTGTTCATCACCAGTCCCTCCTCTTGATCTTGGTCCACAGGGCACCGGCCCAGGAAGCTCCGCTCTCGTCCTCAACTACAGTGTCTGATGGGGCATCGTCCGCGGGTATCTCACCAGACGTAGACGTAGACTCAGCCAGTGGCGTGGGCGTTGACTCCGGATGAAGCACGTCCTGCAACGCGAAGCGGAAGACCGCCATCTCGTCCGGAGTTCCAGCACTAACCCGCAGATAGCCCAGAGGCCCAACCTCGCGCACCAGCACACCGCGCTCCAACAGCGCTTCCCACACCGCGTGGGCGTCATCGAAAGGACCGAACAGCGCAAAGTTCGCCTGACTTGGCGGCACGTCCAGCCCCAAATCACGCAGCCAACGCTGGGTGGACTGACAAGTGGCTGCTAACTGGCTCACCTGAGCCAAAAGCAGGTCCGCGTGCTTGAGCGCGGCCAACGCCAACGCCTGCGTCGGGTCAGATAAGTGGTAGGGCAAGCGCACAACACGACAGGCATCGACGACGCCCTTGGACGAGGCCAAGTAGCCCACCCGCGCCCCGGCAAAGGCAAACGCCTTAGACATGGTGCGCGCCACGACGAGTCGCGGATACTCCCCCAGTAAGGAGAGCGCCGAATCGTCCGGGTAGTGCGTGAACTCCTGATAGGCCTCGTCAACCACCACAATCGCCTCACTGCGCGCGCAGATGGCCTCAATGGTAGACAACGGCACTCGCGTGCCCGTCGGGTTGTTCGGGTTAGCGATGAACACCACGCTGGCCTTGTGCTCCGCTATGGCGGCCACGGCGGCCTCCACGTCGATATCGAACGTGGCAGTGCGGGGAACCTCCACGAAGTTGGTGTGCGTGTTGCGAGCGTATTCCGGATACATGGAGTAGGTGGGGCCAAAGGTGAGTGCGGTGCGTCCCGGCCCACCAAATGCCTGCAGGATGTGCGTCATGGCCTCATTTGAGCCGTTGGCTGCCCAGATTCGCTCGTAATCCAAGCCAAATCCCAGATAGTCCGCGAGCGCGCCCCGCAGTGCCACGGCGTCACGGTCGGGATAGCGGTTTAGGTGTTTGGCGACATCGGCGATGGCAGCCTCAAACGAAGAGCGCACCTTGGACGGCGGCGCGTACGGATTCTCGTTGACGTTCAAAGCCACCGCGACATCGAGCTGCGGCGCACCGTAAGGCTTTGCACCAACTAATTCGTCGCGGAGCGGCAAGTCGGCAAGTCCAGCGAGTTCGGCGGTATCCGTGGTAAGTGTCATGGTTGCTCAGCCCTCCACAGCTCGGATAGCGATGGCCGCCTCATGTCCGGGCAATCTTTCCGCTCGCGCAAAAGCCTCGATGCCGTCCGCGATGGCGCTCAAACCTTGAGCGTCATACTCAATGTAGTGGACGGCCTTGCGGAAGCTGCGCGCGGTCAGCCCAGAGGTGAAACGCGCCTGACCACTGGTGGGCAGCACGTGCGTGGAACCGGCGGAGTAGTCCCCCAGCGGCACCGGTGAGTGCGGCCCCACGAACACGGCACCAGCGTTGCGCACCAACATGGCGTCCCGCTTGGCGTCGCGCGTCTGCACCTCAAGGTGCTCGGCAGCATAGGCGTCCACCACTTTCAGTGCCTGCTCGTGGTCGCGCACCAAGATGATGGCCGACTGGTCCCCCGCCAGCGAAACGCCCAGTCGCTCGTGAAGCGGATTGGACGGCAGTTGCGCCTCCACTGCCTCGTTGACGGCAGCGGCGAACGCGGGCGACTCCGTGATGAGCACTGAACCCGCAAGCGGATCGTGTTCTGCCTGGCTGATAAGGTCAGCTGCCACCCAACTCGGATTGGCACTGTCATCTGCCCAAACGCAGATCTCGCTGGGGCCAGCCTCAGAGTCGATGCCAACCACACTGCGCAGGTGACGCTTGGCGGCCACCACGTAGATGTTTCCCGGTCCAGCAACAATATCTACCGGTGCGCACAGCCCCTCCACGCCATAGGCGAACATGGCGATGGCCTGTGCTCCGCCCACAGCGTAAACCTCGTCGATGCCCAGCAGGGCGCAAACTGCCAAGATCACCGGGTGCGGCAGTCCGCCAAACTCCTTCTGCGGCGGCGTCGCCAGCGCTATGGAGCTAACCCCAGCAGCGATGGCCGGAACGGCGTTGTGCAGCACGCTGGATGCCAGCGGTGCCAGACCGCCGGGAACGTAGAGTCCAACGCGAGAAACCGGCAGAATACGATAGCCGACGCGCGCACCGGGAGCCAGCTCGGTCTCAGACCACTCCGGCTCGGTCTCAATGCTCTCGGCAACCTGAGTACGGCGACGAATCGCCTCCTCAATCGCGGCGCGCAGTTCCGGGTCCAACTGCTCCAGCGCCGCAGCAATGGCCTCTGCGGGCACCCGCAGGTCGTCTGGAACTACGCCATCAAACTTTGCAGAGAACTCGCGCAGTGCGCTCTCACCATGAGCTTTCACCGCGTCACAGATGGGCACGACGCGCTCCAGCGCCGCGTCAACGTCAAAGGCAGAGCGCGGCATCAGGCGCGAATAGTCGCTGGGGGTCTGGGAACTCAGGTCAATAATTCGTAGCACAGGAGCGATTCTACCGGGCTTGTGTAACAGTTGCGGACCCCCGGTCAGTGCCGCGATCAAAGAACGAGTACAAAATGATAGGCAGCAGGGTTGCTCCAGGCCACACCAGCAGCGCCGAGCGAGCGTGGAGCGTGAAGTCAACCGGCACTCGCTCGTCAGGTTTGGCCGCAATCACCCGCGCGTCGAAATCCGAACTGCCCATCACGGAGCCAAACTGCCAGCACAAGAGCGCCGCCACGATGCCTCCCAACATGGCGATAACCACCACCGGCCAACCGACCTCACGGAAGAGCGCCCAAGCCAGCGTCCCCAACACAATCCCGGCGATCAGGCCGGTGAAAGTGAACCAAACGTCCATGGCAAACAGTTGCGACAACGACTTTTCGCTGATCCACGCCGCGCCGTCAGCCCCGATGTCGTACTCGGGTGGAGCCACTGCCGCCACCCACGCCAACGCACCAACTAGGCCGGTCACCGCCACGGACACCGCGTAGATCAGCCAGCGAGTACTCCGCGACGACTTCATGGTTCAACCCTACTCTGACCCGACCTATGACTGGATGCAGCTTGGCCCGAGCAGTGCCTTCAAGTCGGCGATCAGCGCGTCGCACACGTCCACCTTCGGGTCCACCTTCAGCAACGGCGAGTCCTGGCTCCCCTCCATGCGGATTCTCACCTCACTGGCACCGGGGTACAACTCCAGCGTGTGTGTCAGGTCCGAGATGAGAGCCGCGTTCAAGCGCTGTGCCTTCACTTGGATGACCAACGGCAGGTCAGCATCGTTCAGGAACGCCACCGGGTGGATCTTGAAGGCCGAGATCTCCACCACCTCGTCGCGAGCCGAAACCCGCCCCTCGATCTGGACAACACTCAAGTCTTCCAAGTCAGCGGCAAACTCGGTGTAAACCTTGCGGAAGGCGTTAACTCGCACCTGACCGTAGCGATCATCAAAGTCAATGATGGCGTACAGGTCGCCCTGTCTGCTCTGTCTACGCGTAACTGAGGACGCCAAACCACACAAAGTGACGGACTGGCGATCCATGTCTGGGGTAAGCTGATTAGTGGTGTGGGTGCGCAATCCGGCCAGTACTCCGTCGCGCCCGCGCAACAGGTGATCGGAGATGGACAGGCCCAGCATCTCGATCTCGAACTTCAGCTTGACTACGCGTTCCCACTCGTCGATGTGCGGCACCGGAGCGTGCGTCGCCACCGAACCACCGTCAGCGCCAAACGAAGCGAAGAGGTCCATTTGGCCGTACTCTTCGCTGCGCTTAGTGGCCACCACCTGAGCCAGCGCGTCCTCAAGGATGCTCATCAGCCCGCGCCGGGTGTGGCCCATTGAGTCGAATGCCCCAGACTTGATCAGCGCCTCAACGACGCGCTTGTTGCACACCACGACCGGCATGTTGTCGAGGAACTCGTTGAAGTCCTTTGCCGCACCCTTGCCACTGCGGGTGTCCACCATCAGTTGAGACACAGTCTCCCCGACGTTCTTGATTGCCGACAGCCCGAATCGGATGCGCTCTCCGACTGCGGCAAAGCGCACCCCGGACTCGTTGACGTCGGGCTGTTGCACCTCGATGCCCATGCGCCGACACTCGTTCAAGTACAGCGTGAGTTTGTCGCGGTCGCCCTTGGCGCTCTCCAGCAGCGCCGCCATGTACTCCACCGGGTAGTAGACCTTCAGCCACGCCGTCCAGTAGGCGATGACGCCGTAAGCAACAGTGTGCGACTTGTTAAACGCGTAGTCAGAGAAGGGAAGTAGGATGTCCCACAGTGCGTCAACGGCCTCCTTCGAGAAGCCGTTGGCCTGCGATCCGGCCAAGAAACCGTCATACTCGGCGTCGATCAGCGCCTTCTTCTTCTTGCTCATGGCGCGGCGCAAAATATCGGCCTTGCCCAGCGAGTAACCGGCCACTTTAACCGCGATCTGCTGCACCTGCTCCTGGTATACGATCAGGCCATAGGTCGGCTCAAGAATCTCCCGCAACGTCTCTTCGAGTTCGGAGTGAATCGGCGTGATCGCCTGGCGGCCGTTCTTGCGATGCGCGTAATCATGGTGCGCATTAGCCCCCATCGGGCCTGGGCGATACAGCGAGAGCACAGCGGAGATGTCATCGAACGAGTCGGGCTTGAGCTCGCGAAGCAGGCCACGAATGCCCTCACCATCAAGTTGGAAGACGCCAAGAGTGTCGGCGTCGGCCAAGAGCTTGAACACCTTTGGATCAGCGAGGTCCGCACTCAACTCCTGAAGCGAAACATCCACTCCCCGGTTGTTCTTGATGTTCCACAGTGCATCCCCGATCAGCGTCAGGTTGCTGAGTCCCAAGAAGTCCATCTTGACTAGGCCAAGCTTCTCGGCGAACTCGTGCTCAAACTGGGTGATGATGGCGCCATCGCTGTCACGTTTCATCACCGGGATGACGTCCGTGATGGGCACGCTGGACATGATGATGCCCGCCGCGTGGACGCCCCACTGGCGGTTCAGCCCCTCGATCCCGCGGGCCACATCGAGTACCTCTTGGGCGTCCGGATCGGCGGACACCGCGTCACGGAAGACGGCGCCCTCGGCATAGTGCTTGTCTGACGAGTCGTAAAGCTGGTCCAGATTGACGCCCTTGCCCTGCGCGGGTTCGGGCATGTCTTTGGTCATGCGATCAGCCAACGCAATCGGCTTGCCCAGCACGCGGGCAGCGTCGCGAATGGCCTGTTTCGCCTTGATCTCGTTCATTGTAACGATTCGAGCAATTCGCTCTGCACCGTACTTGTTAGTCACGTAGTCGATGACCTCAGGACGACGACGGTCATCAAAGTCCACGTCAAAGTCAGGAAGGCTGGGACGCTCTGGGTTGAGGAAGCGTTCAAACAGCAGGCCGAACTTCAGCGGGTCAACGTCGGTGATCTCCATGGCGTAAGCCACCGCTGAACCGGCACCAGAACCACGACCAGGACCGACGAACACACCGTTGGCCTTAGCCCAACGCACGTAGTCAGAAACCACAAGGAAGTAGCCGGCGTAGTGCTTATCTACGATGACACCCATCTCAAGGTCGGCGCGCAAGCGCACCTCGTCAGGCAGCGGATCGCCGTAGCGCAGGCGCAACCCAGCCTCGGCCTCGTGGCGGAACCAGCTCTCCTCAGTGTGGCCATCCGGCAGGTCCAGTTGAGGCATGTAGCGCCCCAACTCCTCCACAAACTCCACGTTGCAGCGTTCGGCAATCGCCAGGGTGTTGTCGCAAGCTTCAGGCAAGCTGGCGAACAGGTCGCGCATCTGCTCGGCGGTCTTCAAGTAGTACTCGCGGCCATCAAAGTGGAACCGGTTTGTCTCGGATTTCAGCGACGCAGACTGCACGCAAAGCAGCGAGTCATGCGCATCGGCGTCCCCCGCATCGACGTAGTGCAGGTCGTTCGTCGCCACCAACGGTGCCTTGATCAGTCGCGCGATCTCCAGCAGCTCGTCGCGTCCGCGCTTCTCAATCTCAATGCCGTGCTCCATGATTTCGACATAGAAGTTGTCGCGACCAAAGATGTCCTGCAACTCGCCCGCCGAGCGCATAGCTTCATCAAACTTGCCTTGACGCAGCAGGGTACGTACCTCACCACTGGGGCAACCGGTAGTGCCGATCAGCCCATCGTGATAGCGGTGTAGGAGTTCGCGGTCGGCACGCGGTTTGTAGTAGTAGCCCTCGATGTACGACTGACTAGACAGTCGAAACAGGTTGTGCATACCTGCCGTGGTCTCGCTCCACAATGTCATGTGCGTGTACGCCCCACTGGCCGCCACATCATCGCCGCTGCCCTCGCCCCACTGCACACGTTTGCGCTCGAAGCGACTGGTTTGTGGCGTTATATACGCCTCCAGCCCGATGATCGGCTTGACGCCAGCCTTCTTCATGGCCTCGTAGAACGCCATGGCACCAAACAGGTTGCCGTGATCGGTGATGGCAATCGCGGGCATCTCAAGCTCGGCTGCTTTTGCTGCAAGCTTCTTTACGTTGGCGGCACCATCAAGCATCGAGTAGTCGGTGTGGTTGTGCAGATGGACGAACGAACTGCCCATATGCACTCACCTCTTCCGCACGTCTTCGACTCGGTTGCTGAATGCAATAGCCTACCCGAGATGCGTGCCACCTAGCGATGTTGGACTCGCGGCATATCAGAGTTTGCGACGTCGCTTTCCAGACGACGATGTCACTGCGCCCAACAGGCTCGCGGAGAACGGTAGAACAATCGTCGCGGGCACCACTGGACTTGAAGCTCCAGCAAAGTCCCCTCCGGTGTTCGGCAATCCCGACCCGTTGCCAGGAGGCGGCTCCGGAGGCGTCACAACCGAAGTATCAACATCAGCACAAGCAGCGCACTCGTTATTCAGCGAGTTCGGGTCGAGGGCCGAAGAACCCACGATTCCGGTGTTGCAAAGCCTGCCCTCAAACTTCGAATCAGCACTCAACTCGGCGGTTGGATCAACCCCGAAGATGAGCGTCGCAGAGATGCTCGCGCCCACCGCAAGAGTACCAGCGGCACAGTCAAGCGTCTGATGCCCATCCGGATCGACGACTGGACTTGGACACGCGGCTCCCCCGGCCAACTGTCCGCTTAGGTAAGTCAGATGATCTGGAATCATGTCAGACAGGACCACGTTTGTTGCCACGGACGGTCCCGCGTTGGTCACGGTCAACTTGTAGACCGCCTGTTCGCCGGGAAGCATCGGGTTAGGTGCCACCAACTCCTTCACAATTGACGTGTCCGCTACAACGTTTACATACACCGTTGTCGGGGCATTGTTATTGGAGTAGTCGCTCTCACAAGTGCCGGCGTGGGCAGGGTGCGGATCGCCAGCAACACACTGAGTCTGCGAACGCGAGTAGGTGAAACCGTCGATAGTGTACTGGCCACTGGGCGCATCATCGGGGATACGCACCGTCATCACGCCGGGAATGGTATAACCCGGCATGAACGAGCCCACATAAAACGTTTCACGCTTTCCGGAACAGTAGATGCTCTGCGATGGCAGTCCGCTGCGCGCAGTAACGGTGCGCACCTCACAGTTCAAACCCGGACTCATCACCGCCACACAGCCAGTGGAGATCGAATCACCATCAGGGCAAGGGGTAACACCGTCTGGCAGCATGACGCGCCAACCATCCGGGAACGTTACCTCGGCCACCGGATCGTCCGCCGCAGAGGGCCCATTGTTGACCCCAGTGAGGGTGAAAGAGATATCAGTCCCGGCACTCGGCGTGGTGGTACTGACGGACGAGGTTACTGCCAAGTCAGCAAGCCAGTCGAGGATCGAATCGACGCTGGCAGTATTGTTGCTGAGATCGTTGTCTATAGCCACCGCAGAGACCGTGGCCTCGTTGGTTATGGCACGGGGATACTGCGTTGACAGGTCAGCGGGAGGCTCCACCTCTGGGCAGATCTTGCCCTCCACTTCATCGAAACCTGGGCACCACAGCGGGCGCAGATCTCGCGGCCAAGTATCGGTCACGATGCGCACATTTGCCGATGTGTTGGGCGGTATTCTGCCGCCCTCCGCCACGTCACTTGCGTCATACAGCGGTCCGGCGGCGCAAACCACCACTTGCTGCCCGTTTGGGAGAGTCGAGTCAACGATGCAGTTTGGAGACAGAGCGGTGTTGAGCGTCAGTCCGAGCGGAAGCGTATCCGTGATGATGCCGTGCAACACGTCGGAAGGGCCGTTGTTGATCGCCATCAGGGTGTAGCCCACTTGGTTTCCGGCATAGCTGACGGGCGCATCCACCAACTTGTTCAACGATAAATCGGAGTAGCGCACAATGTCCACGTAGGCCGTGCTGCTCACGTACGGACTCAGGTCCTGATTGGTAGTGTCGGACGTAACGGTCGCGGTGTTGGGCACCTGCTCGACGTCCAAGCTGGGATCAACGGTGCCGTAGACAGTGATGCGTACCTTTTGTGGCGCTTCACCAACCGGGGTTCCCGGCACCGTGTTCAGCGCGCAGTTGAATGAGGTGTTCGTGGTGATGGTGCAGTCTCCCTGCGGAGTATTGACCTGAGTGAGGGTCAATTCCGGCGGAAGCGTGTCAGTAACCACCACGTTGGCGGCATCTGCCGCGCCCTCCGCCACCCACACATCGATGGTGTACGCAAAGGTCGCACCTCCAACGAAGCTTAAGTGTCCATCAGTGTTGGTCACACTGGACTGCGCCTGCTTGTCAATCGCCAAGTCGGTCTCAGGGTCGGCGATGGTCAACGCGACGCTGTCTTGGTTGTTCGACAGGTCTGAGTCAGGCTGGTCTGCGGTGAGCGTAACCCAACCACCCGGATCGGCACACGTCGAATTATGTGGCGCACAAGTAGGGAACGTAGCCGCAGGCTGCGACGGTGGTATAACCAAGTCAAACTCGAACCAAGTGATGACATCCCCTGGCTCCAACGGCATGGGCAGCGTACATGTCAACTGGCGGTTCAAAGCGGTACACCAAGACGGGATGGTGCTCATGTCATACTCAAAGTCCACCGCGATGCCAGCATGGAGTACCACGTTGGTAGCGGTCGATGGTCCGTAGTTTTCGAAGACCATCTCAACGTGGCGCAACGATCCACCGCCAGTGTATGTGGGGTCCGGCACACTCATCGTCAAATCCACGCTAACATCAACCAACTGAGTAGTTATGTCAGTCACCGAAGCGGTGTTGTTGGTCAGTGTAGGGTCGGGTGTTGCGGACGACACCGTCGCTGTATTGGTGATAGAGGTCCCCGGAGCCAGGTCAGGGGCAGCGCGCACTTGAATCATGACAGTAGAGGTACCTCCCGCTGCGATATACCCACCGGGCATCGTCTGAGGGCAATTCACACTCTGGTCAGATATCGTGCAACTCATGGGCCCAGCCGATACGATCACCAGTCCTGCAGGAATGGTATCTGTTATCACAGGATCCACGGCGTCGGAGGGGCCGTCGTTGTCAATCCTGATCAAATAAGTGGTTACATCACCGGCCGTGATCCCCGTAGAAGTCTTGGTGATTCGAAGGTCAGCTTGGGCACCAGCATTGGTGAAACTGGACGTATCGTTGGCAGGGTTGGCGTCTCCCAGTGCTCCTCCACCTGGAGTGAGCAGCTCGGCGGTGTTGGTGAATGTCGTTGGTGCCGCGCCCCCATAGGAGGGTCCGCTCCAATCCACCATGACCGGCACCTGCCATGTCGCAGTGTCCCCTGGCATCTGCTCGGGAACGGGGCACGTAAACGAAGTGCCGCCCACAACGCCCGTGCAGCCTCCGGGCACACTACTTAGCGTAAGACCCGCAGGGAGTATATCCGACAGCAGTGCAGCGTCCGACTCAGACGGCCCACTGTTGCTGACGGACATGGTGTAGTTGATTGTCCCCCCATCACCCGGGACAACAGTGGTGTCGGCAGTCTTCACGACCGACAAATCGAACAGCCGAGTCACACTGGTAGGCGGCGAGCTAGTACCGGTGTTGGGGTGTGTGTCTCCCGGTGGTTCGTTGGTACCGGGCACAGAGGCCGTGTTGTCGAAAGACCCACCCGAATAGTCGGCCGGCACAAGGACGCCCGAGACGGTTATGTGCGCCACGGCATAGTTGGTGTCTCCGGGAGATTTCGGACCGGGCATCGCGCCCAAGTTGCAGGTGATGCCAGCACCAGTTGAGTCACCCGACCCAGTGCCGACAGTGGTGGTGCAGGTTCCGCGATCCGTCGAACCGATGGTCAAGGTGTCCGCTTCGAGCCCGTCGGGCAACCAGTCGGTCATAACGACGTTGGGCGCATCCGCAGGTCCATAGTTGGTAACCACCATGGAGTAGCTGAGTCGAGTTCCCGCGACGACGCTCGGAGCAGAGGCGGTCTTTACTAGGCCAAGATCATAGATTGGGGCGTCCACTGTGACCGTTGTGCTCACGGTGTTGTTGCTCTGCTGTGGGTCAAAAGTGCTGCTGTTAACGCCACCAGAGTTAGTTACCGTGCTGGTGATAGCCTGGGTGATGTTTGCTGGAATATAGGCCTGCACGGTGGCGAAGGCGCTCGCCCCAGGGGGCAACGCTGCATCGAGAGTACATTGCACCTGAATTGTGGACGGCAGCGTGTTGGGGCAGGTGACTCCCGCGCCTCCGACGGCGGAGAGCAGCACCAACTGCGACGGATTCGCCACCACATCAGAGATGACAACATCGCGGGCATCCGAGTAGCCGTTGTTTGTCGCAGTCAGGGTGTATGTGATGATCTCACCGGGGGATGCGTGGGTAGGGTTGGCGGTCTTGGTGACGGCAACGTCCGCCTCCATCAGAAGTGGCAGGGAGGCAGAGTCAATGTTGTTACTCATCACCGGGTCATACGAGGACGTAGCAACCGTCGCCACGTTTGACAGGCTGGTTGCGGTTGATGATGCAGTCAGTGAGCCTGCGATGCTGACCACCACTTGGTCTCCCACAGCCATAGCCCCAACTGAACAGGCAGCAAGACCCCCAGTGGGCGGCACGGAACCACAAGACTGTGGACCACCACCGTTAAGCGTGTAGCTCCACGACGTGGCGGTGTAATCACTGGGCAGTTGGTCCGAGATGACAACACCTTGAGCCGCGGTTGGACCGTTGTTGACGACCGTAAGGCGTGTGACTCCCGGCTCACCGGCAATGGCGGTGTTGGAGCCGGACTGCGGAGTAAGCGTCTTGGTGATCGCCACGTCCGCCATGTAGCCGACGTTCACAGCGGCCGGAGGAGTGGTGTACGTTGCGCTGATGTTGGTGTCATGGGTGGTGTAGGCCAACTCCGAGCTGTTGGACACAGCAGTGCCGGACGCTGCCGGAAGCACCTGAACTAGAAACTGAATGTACGCGGCGTCTCCAATGCGGAGTTCGCCACCACCGGCGCACGTCCCCGTGGCTGCGCATCCTCTGCCGAAGCGAACTTGCACAGTTCCATTAGAGTGCGCTCCACCTGTGGCGATATACTCGCCTGCGTCGTCTCCAGCGACGTCACTCAAGGCAACAGCCGAGGCGGTCCCCGGAGACGCCAGCAACACCAGCGAGCCCGGCACAAACGAGACGTTCGGAGGCAGGTCATCGCGCACGATAACGTTCTCCGCAAAGTCCTGTCCGGTGTTCGTGTACGACAACGTGTACTGCAGCGTGTCCCCAGGCATGGTGTCGCCACTGCGCGACGTATTGACCACGGTCTTGGTTGACGAGGTGAGGTCCGGCGCGTACAGGTTGATCGCCAAGCCGACCATGCCTGGATAGTAGACATCGCCCGCTGACGAGAAGTTGAACGTGGCGCTGGTGGCCCCGTTGGGAATGGCACCGGAAGCACCGATGTTCTTCACGTCGAACCCGAACAGGTTGCGATCCGCCGGGTTACGAGTGGTGTTTACCGCTCCGTTCAGGCCAATCGCAGAGTCCATGAAGTTGGTGCCGGGCGAAAGTGCCGTCGCCAACTGCGTGTTGTTGAGTTTGGTGTAGTCGCCGGTCTGGGAGATGTCACCTTCATAGGCGATCATGGTCAACTGGGTATCGACGGTCCCGGCAGTAGGAGCGCGGAAACCGGTGATGGTGATGTTCTGTGGGACGCCGGAGCCGACAGTGTTGAATCCATCGAACACGCTCAGGTTGCGCAGCGGCAGACCGGGAGCGGTGTACACCACCGTAATGGCCCAGCCAGCGTAGCGATCCGCGCCAGTCGCCGCCTGCACATTGGCTCCCCAGTAGTAACCCGCGCCGTACTGTGACACGATGTTGGTCACGTCCGCAAAGCTCTGGTAGGCGTTATACGAACTGGTGTTGCGCGCCATCTCGGTGCCGCTCACGGTCAAATAATTAGGGGCACCGGGAGGCTTCAGCTTGAACTGGTTATTGGTCACCGTGCTGGCATTGTTGGCGTTTCCGCTCGTTCCTGCGGTGAGTCTCGCTCCCCAATACGCACCCGCCCAGAGCACCTGTGCCCCCTCGGGAATCGCGAGCGCTGAGGACGACGAGTTAAAGGTAGTCGAGTCTGAGTCAGCGTCAACAAACACCATTGCGAAGTAGTTGTTGTCGTTCGCGCTTCCACTTGCCTGTCCAGCCTTGGCTAGGGCGCACTGAGCTGCGCTAGTTGGGCAAGTCATCAAAGTGTTGCCGAAGGAGATGATGGCGCCGTTTGCGTTGGTTGAGTAACGCTGCACGAACGGGGCAGATGTGGCAGCCTCGCCAACCATCGGCGTAACGCTAATGGTTCCCATTCCCAATACGACTACGGATAGAGTTGCTAGGAGACGCCTAGTCCACGGACTCTGCTTCAACACCGGCACTTCTCCTCTGTTCGGGGTACGTCAATACGTCATGTGCACAGGCGGAACGTAAACGTCCCGTCCCAAAACGATTCTAGTCACACGGATGCCCTTGCGGGTCACTTTTGACAGTGACATCTCAAGTTAACCTTTTGACCCACGCCAAAAGACGTTGTTCGAACGCGGGCGCGGGACTGTTCGGCATGACTCGACAGGCGTGCACCCCGCGACTACACGCGGGACAGCGGAGACGTTACCTACAATGTGCGGCGACGACACATACTTAAACGCGCAGTAGCGCCGCGTCGGGGCAGATTGGCTTCGGCAGCGCGGATTCATGCCCTTGCAGATATGAATCAACTCCGTTGGCTGCCGAACGTCCCTCAGCAATGGCCCACACAATGAGCGACTGTCCTCTGCCGCAGTCTCCACAAGCGAAGACGCCCGGCACGGATGTGGCGAACGAGGAGTCGCGGGCAATATTGCCCCGCTCGTCCAGTTGGAGGCCAAGCTCGTTGACCAAGCCGTCCTGTTCTGGGCCGAGGAATCCTAGCGCAAGGCAGACCAGATCTGCGTCAATGACGCGTTGCGTGCCCGGTATGGGCTGTGGAGTGCTACCGGTCCAGTCCACGTCAACGACCTCCACTCCGGTCAGTGCTCCGGCGGCGTCTGCCACAAATCCGAGCGTGCTCACCGAGAACAGCTTGTCGCTACCCTCTTCAGCAGACGAGGACGTGCGCTGAATGGACGGATACGTCGGCCAAGGCTGGTTGGCGGGGCATGCCACCGGCGGTTGGGGCATGATCTCAAGGGAGGTGACGCTGGCGGCACCCTGACGCAGCGCCGTGCCAACGCAGTCCGCTCCGGTGTCTCCACCGCCGATAACCACGACGCGCAGTCCGGCAGCATCAATCGGGTCGCCAACTGGCCCACTCAGCGCCTTGGTGGCCTTGGTCAAGTACTCCATCGCCTGATGGACTCCGGGCAACGCCCGTCCGGGAACATCCAAGTCACGAGCCTTGGTGGCCCCTGTCGCCAGCACGACGGCATCGAAACGTTCCACCAACTGAGCACCCGTGATGTCGCGACCGATGTGAGTGTTGGTTTTGAAGGTAGTGCCTTCCAGCACCATCTGCTTTATGCGGCGATCCACCACCTGCTTCTCCAGTTTGAACGCCGGAATACCGTAGCGCAGCAGTCCACCGGGAGCGTCGTCACGTTCGTAGACCACCACAGTGTGCCCTGCACGCGTCAACTGCTGTGCCGCAGCCAAACCTGCCGGTCCCGATCCAACGACAGCAATGGTGCGCAGCGTGTGCCAATCCGGGCTGATCGGCGTTACACGTAGGTCGCTCCACGCCTTGTCGATGATGGCAACCTCGGCATTACGGATGGTGACGGGCTCCCGCACCGAACCGAGCACACAGCCCGCCTCGCACAGCGCCGGGCAGAGCCGTCCGGTGAACTCGGGGAAGTTGTTGGTAGCGTGCAGCCGTTCGGCGGCAGCCTGCCACTCGTCGCGCCAGATAAGATCATTCCACTCGGGGATGAGATTGCCCAGCGGGCACGAGAAATGACAGAACGGCACGCCGCAATCCATGCAACGGGACGCCTGCTGCTCAATGAAAGGCAGCACCGCCTCGCCCGGAGTGCCGGGGTAGACCTCGCGCCAGTCGTGCACACGCTCGCCCACCTCGCGGCGCACGGCAACCTTGCGCGGCGTCTTCATAAAACCTAGCGAATCAGCCACGAGCAGCCTCCATCATCAAGTCGACCAACTCGGCGTCACTCACGCCAGCGGAGAGTCCGCGTTCACGCGCGGCAATCACCCGAGCGTAGTCGCGGGGCAGAATCTTCACGAACCGCGTGGCGATGGCTCCCTCGGCCAGCAGTTCGCGCGCCACGTCCGAGTCTGTCTCGGCAACGTGCAGCGCCAGCAGTTCTGTGACCCGCGAAACATCGGAGTCACTCAGTGGGACGGCATCAACCAACTCCGAGTTCAACCTTGTGCGGTCCAAGTCCAGCACCCACGCCACACCGCCAGACATGCCAGCGGCAAAGTTGCGTCCGGTTGGGCCAAGAATTAGCGCCTCACCACCGGTCATGTACTCACAACCGTGGTCGCCAACGCCCTCAACTACCGCCGTGGCACCCGAGTTACGAACGCAGAAACGCTCCCCCACTTGGCCTCGCAGCAGAATCTGCCCGGCAGTGGCACCGTAGGCGATGACGTTTCCGGCGATAATCTCGTCGCGCGGATTGAACGGCGACTTGGGATCAGGGGCGACGATGAGCCGCCCACCGGAGAGGCCCTTGCCTAGGTAGTCGTTGGCGTCGCCGGTGAGACGCAGCGTCACTCCGTTGGGCAGGAAAGCGCCGAAACTCTGTCCGGCAGTGCCGTGGAAGTTCACCTCAATGGTATTCTCGGGAAGCCCTTTGCCCTTAGTGGCGACAGTCACCTCGTAGCCCAACAACGTGCCAACCGTGCGGTGTACGTTGCGGATCTCGGAGTTGATGACAACCTTGGCCTGCTGTTCCAGCGCGGGGCGCGCCTGCTCGATAAGTCCACCAGCGATGTCCAGCGAAGCATCCAGTTCGTGGTCCTGAGTGCGCACCTGAAGTCGCTTCTGCCCGCGCTTAGGGTTGGTAGCTTGCAGCACTGGCGACAGGTCGAGTCCGTGCGCCTTCCAGTGTTCCGCAGCCGGGCGCACGTCCAACGTCTCCGCGTGCCCAACAGCCTCCGCCAACGTGGCGATGCCAAGCGATGCCAAGAGTTCGCGCACCTCTTCGGCCACGAAAGTCAGGTAGTTGATGACGTGTTCCGGTTGGCCCTTGAAATACTTGCGTAGCGCCGGATTCTGCGTGGCAATACCCACCGGACAGGTGTCTTTGTTGCATACGCGCATCATCACGCAGCCCTGTGCCACCAGCGGTGCCGTAGCAAAACCGAACTCTTCCGCGCCCAGCAGCGCACCAATAACCACGTCGCGTCCGGTCTTGATCTGTCCATCAACCTGCACCGCCACTCGGTCACGCAAACCGTTCAGCAGCAGCGTTTGCTGCACTTCGGCGAGCCCCAACTCCCACGGACCACCCGCATGCTTGATCGATGTCAGCGGGGAAGCCCCCGTGCCGCCGTCGTGCCCGGAGATGAGAATCACGTCGGCCTTGGCTTTTGCCACACCGGCGGCCACAGTGCCTACGCCGGTCTCGCCCACGAGCTTGACGTGAATGCGCGCCTTCGGGTTGGCGCACTTGAGGTCGTGGATCAACTGTTTCAAGTCTTCGATGGAGTAGATGTCGTGGTGCGGTGGCGGGGAGATCAGCGGCACGCCGGGCGTCGAGTGGCGCACCTCGGCCACCCATGGATACACCTTTGGGCCAGGCAGTTGCCCCCCCTCGCCGGGTTTTGCGCCCTGTGCCATCTTGATCTGGATATCGGTGGCGTTTGCCAGGTACTCTGCGGTGACGCCGAAACGCCCACTAGCTACCTGTTTTGTGGCGGATCTGCGGGTGAGGTCGTAGAGACGCTCCGGAGACTCGCCACCCTCGCCGGTGTTTGACTTGCCACCCAACGTGTTCATCGCGATGGCGAGGTTCTCGTGAGCTTCTTGGCTGATGGACCCAAAGCTCATGGCTCCGGTCGAGAACCGCTTGACGATTTCGCTCACCGGCTCAACCTGGTCCAGCGGAATCGGAGCGTGTTTGGGGGCAAACTCAAACAGTGCCCGCAACGTCATCAGTCGGTGTGACGAGTCGTTGACCCGGTCCGAAAAGCGCTTGTACATCTGGTAGTCGTTGTTGCGCGCCGCCTGTTGCAGGAAGAAGATCGCCTCCGGGTCAAACAGATGTTCTTCGCCCTCACGCCGCCACTGGTATTCGCCTCCGACGGTGAGCGCCCGGTGCGGCAGGCGGTTGCCGGACAGTGGATAGGCGCGGGCGTGCCGGATGGCAGCACCACGGGCGATCTGGTCCAGACCAACCCCACCGGTGTGGCTGGAGGTGGTGCCCGCAAAGTAGGCGTCCAAAAACTCCTCGTCCAACCCGATGGCCTCAAACACCTGCGCTCCGGTGTAGCTCTGGATTGTGGAGATGCCCATCTTGCTCATCACCTTGAGCACGCCTTTACCGAGAGCCTTGCGCACGTTGGCGATGGCCTGCTCCGGCGAGACAGTGACGTAAAGCTCGCGTCGAGCCAGGTCTTCTGCGGTCTCAAACACGAGATAGGGGTTGATGGCTGCCGCGCCGTAGCCGATGAGCAGTGCCGCATGATGTACTTCACGCACGTCACCGGCTTCGACGATGAGGCCAACCTGCGTGCGCAACCGTTGTTGCACCAAGTGAGTCTGGATGGCAGATGTGAGCAACAGGGACGGGATCGGTGCATGGTCACCATCAGCGTGCCTGTCTGACAGCACCAGGAACCGCGCGCCTTGAGCGATGGCCTCACTGACCTCACCCTTGATCTCTTCGAGTCGCGTCTGCATGGCGGTGGCACCGTAATCCACGTCGTAAAGTCCGCGCACCACGTAGGTGCTGCCCCGATGCTTTTGCCCGGCGTGGTCTCCGATGTGGATGAACTGCGCCAACTCTTCCGAGTCGAGAATTGGGAACGGAATGCGGATCTGGCTACAGGATTCCGGACCGGGGCACAGCACGTTGCCTTCTGGACCGATTCGTCCCTCAAGGTTGGTCACCAACTCTTCACGAATTGCATCCAGCGGAGGGTTGGTGACCTGAGCAAACGTCTGTCGGAAGAAGTCGAACAGGTTGCGGGGACGGTTGGACAGCACCGCCAGCGGAGTGTCGTCGCCCATCGCGCCCACAGGTTCGGCACCGGTGTTAGCCATGGGAGCGATGACAGCACGCAACTCTTCCTCGGTGTAGCCAAAGACGAGTCCACGTCGGGTGACAGACGACGGAGAGTGTACGACGTGGGTACGTTCCGGCAGGTCGTTGATGCTGACGATGCCCTTGGCGAGCCACTCACCGTAAGGGTGCTCGGCCGCCAACGAACTCTTGATCTCGGCGTCATCGATGATGCGGTGCTCGCTCAGATCAGCCAGCAACACCCGTCCGGGACGCAAACGCCCGCGTTTGACCACGTGTTCTGGTGCCACCGGCAGCACGCCCGCCTCGGAGGCGAAGATGATGCGATTGTCGTCCGTTATCCAGTACCTTGCCGGGCGCAAACCGTTGCGGTCCAGCACCGCACCGATTTGGTTGCCGTCGGTGAAGGACACACAGGCCGGGCCGTCCCACGGTTCCATCATGGACGCGTGGAAGTCGTAGAAGTCGCGAACTCCCTCGGGCATCTGCGGATTGTGTTCCCAAGCTTCGGGGATCATCATCAGCACGGCGTGCGCCAGCGAGCGCCCACCGAGATGCAGCAACTCCAGCACAGCGTCAAAGCTTGCCGAGTCCGACTCGCCCTCGCTACAGATGGGGAACAACCGCTGCAGATCGCCGGGAATCAAGTCGGTAGCCAGCAGCGACTCGCGGGCACGCATCCACGAGCGGTTGCCCTTGATGGTGTTGATCTCGCCGTTGTGGGCGATGAGCCGGAACGGATGCGCCCGGTCCCAGCTGGGGAACGTGTTGGTGGAGAAACGCGAGTGAACCAACGCCAAGGCCGAGGCGAAACGCTCGTCGCTGAGGTCAGGGAAAACCTCGCCCAACTGCGACGTTGTCAACATGCCTTTGTACACCAGCGTGCGCGCGCTCAGGCTGGAGAAGTAGACCCCGGCCTCGTTCTGGGCCCGACGACGCAGTACGTACACCCGCCGATCCAAGTCAATGCCACTGGCACCGTCCCGCGATGAGACAAACAGCATGGAGAAGAACGGCATTGCCCCTAGCGAAATTGGAGACAGCGTATCGACCGCAACCGGTACGTCACGCCAGCCGTGCAGCTTTAGTCCCTCTTCGGCAGCGATCTTGTGGATGGAGATGGTCGCTAGGTCGCGTTCGATCTCGTCAGACGGCAGGAATGCGATCCCAGCGGCGTATGCTCCAGTAATCGGCAGTTCAAAGCCGACGTTTGCGCGCAAGAACTCATCGGGGACCTGGACCAGCAGTCCAGCCCCGTCACCTGCGGCAGCGTCTTCGCCAGTTGCGCCGCGATGGTCGAGATTTGCCAACGCCTCAAGGCCCTGGGCCACGATGGCGTGCGAACGGGTGCCGGTAAGGTCAGCCACGAAGGCGACGCCGCACGAGTCGTGCTCATAGTCCGGGTTGTAGAGTCCTGTAGCGGGTTGCATGGCTTCTTGATCGTCTCTTCCTGTTCGTCCCTCTGAACGCATGACCGTCACAGACGACGGTCCAAGTTTGTCTCAGGTTACCCGAGTTAGCGGGGTCGATTTGAAGGACGATTCACTTGGCGGACAAAATAGCCTGCGCGCGAGCCTTTTGCGCGCCTAGGTGAGGGCAGCGCTCAGTCGTCCGCGCTGTTGTTTCCGATTGCCGCGACTGCTCTATCGGTTGCGATCTTTCGTATGCTTGCCTGCCATTGGTCACGCATCGGGCGTTTGAGTTCGTGCTCTTTCGCCTCATCGTCTGCCGTTTCAGGTGCACCCGCGCTGTCGCCGTCTCCCACGACCGCGAAGGGGTGCGCGTCACTTCCGGGAAACTTCAATAATTGAACCTGCAACAAAACGGCTGCGGCCACGAAGATGAGCGCCGTCGCCCAGTTGTTGATGCGCATACCCGCTGGCGCATTCACCGGATCGATACGAATCAACTCAATGAAGAACCGTCCAAATGTGTACCACATCACGTATGCGCTGAACAGTTTTCCCTTGCCAAACTTGAGTTTTCGCTCAAGTAGGAGCAGTACGCCAACTCCTAAAACGTTCCACAGGCCCTCGTAGATGAAGGTGGGATGGAAGGTGGCAAACTCCTCGTAGCCCGCGGGACGGTGTACTCGGTCGATCTCCAGCCCCCAAGGAAGCTCAGTCGGCTCACCGAACACCTCTTGGTTTACCCAGTTGCCAAGTCTCCCCACCGCTTGAGCCGCCGGCAACGCCGGAGCGAACACATCCAACACGGCAGGAACGTTCAGTTTCTTGATACGGCAGAACGCCCACACGCCCAACGCGCCACCAGTGATGGCACCGATAATACCGATGCCGCCGTTCCACACCTTGAAGATGTTGACCCAATGCTCGGCGTTAAAGTAACGATCATGTTCAGTCAGCACATGATAGATGCGTGCCCCGATGATGCCCGACACCACGGCCGTGAACGCCAAGTTGAAGTATGTGTCCGGATCCATGCCGCGCGACTCGGCCCGCTTGCCTGCCCATACCCATGCCAGCACGATGGCGGCAATTAGGCACAGCGAGTAGATGTGAATGGTCAACGGACCAAGCGAGAACACCGAGACCGGTGGAGAGGGAATGAAGGCTGGCATCAGTTGGCCTCGTCTTTCGTCGCTAGTGTGCTCAATTGCTCGCGAGAGTCGCCCAGCAACAGCGCAGTGTCAAAACAGCTTGTCAGTCCAGTGTGACAGGCGGGACCGGCAGCATGGACGACGTAGAGCAGTGCGTCACCGTCACAATCAAGACGCACTTCACACACGCTTTGCGTGTTTCCACTGGTCGCGCCCTTCACCCAGATCTCGGAGCGGGAGCGGGAGTAGAACGTGGCCGTGCCAGTGTCCAGGGTCAGTTGCACAGCCTCGGCGTTGGCCCACGCCAACATCAACACCTGTCCGTTGGCGGCTTCTTGCACCACAACAGGAACTAGGCCGTCGGCATTGAACTGTACCGGAGCTAACGTGGCACCTGACGCAACATCGCCACTCAAGACAGCTTCTCCATGATGAGTGCGCGCACTGCGGCAGCGTCTGCCTGACCGCGCATGGCTTTCATGACGTCGCCGATCAGCGCCCCAGCAGCAGCCACCTTGCCGTCACGAATCTTGGCAGCAACATCGGGATTGGCAGCAATGGCGGCATCCACGGCGGCGGAGAGCGCCCCAGTGTCGGAAACGACGGCCAAGCCTCGGGAAGCCACCACCTCAGCGGGGCTTCCCTCCCCTGCCAGCACGCCTTCGATGACCGCGCGCGCCAGCTTGTCGTTCAGGCTGCCGGAGTCCACCAACGCCTGAACCTCAGCCACTTGAGCAGGCGTGATGTTCACGTCTTCCAGTGGAACGTTCAAGTCATTTGCCTGACGGGCAAGCTCGGTCAGCCACCACTTGCGAGCGGCAGCTGGCGCACATCCGGCGTCCACCGTGGCGGCAATCAGGTCAAGCGCTCCTTCGACGGCGAGTACGTCGCCAAACTCGCGCTCAGTGACGCCCCAAGTCTGCTGCAACCGGGCACGGCGCTTCGACGGATGCTCCGGCAGGGACGCCCGCAACTCTTCGACCCACGCAGGGTCGGGCGCGACTGGCACCAGGTCGGGCTCGGGGAAGTAGCGGTAGTCTTCGGCGGTCTCCTTAGAGCGCCCCGGCGAAGTGAACCCGGCCTCGTTCCAATGTCTAGTCTCCTGCTTGACGCGACCGCCCGCGCTCAAGATCGCACCCTGACGCATGATCTCGTAGCGTACCGTGGTCTCTACGCTCTTCAGGGAGTTGACGTTCTTGGTCTCCGAACGGATGCCAAGCTCGGTGGAACCGATGGGCATCAGCGACACGTTGACGTCGCAGCGCAGGTTGCCGCGCTCCATGCGTCCGTGGCTAACACCCAGCGCCCGCACCATGTCCCGCAAGAACTCCATGTAGTCTCGGGCCACCTGTGGCGCAGCAGTACCAGTTCCATGAATCGTTTTAGTGACGATCTCCATCAACGGAACTCCGGCGCGGTTGTAGTCCAACAGCGAGTAGTCCGCACCTTGAATACGCCCTAAACCGCCCACATGGGTGAGCTTGCCAGCGTCCTCTTCCATGTGGACGCGCTCAATCGGAATGTCGTAAGCAACGCCGCCGACCTCAACCTCAACATGTCCCTCAAAACACAGAGGTTCGTCGTACTGCGACACCTGATAGTCCTTGGGCATGTCCGGATAGAAGTAGTTCTTGCGCGCAAACCGGCACCACTTCGCGATGTCGCAGTTCAGACTAAGCCCGATGCGAATCGCAGCCTCAACAGCCTTGCGGTTCACCACCGGCAAGCTGCCCGGCAACCCCAGGCACACTGGGCAGACGTGCGTGTTTGGTTCGCTGCCGAACGTGGTGGGGCATCCGCACCACATCTTGGACGCGGTGGACAGTTCAACATGAACCTCCAGCCCCAACACCGGTTCGTATCGCTTCAGGACCTCGTCGTAGTCCATCAACTCGTCGCTCATGGTCTACTTATCTCCCTTGTCGCTGGTCTTGTCGCTAACAGACAACTCTGGAATACGACTCCATAACGGTGCCCCCCACTTGGCCTCGAGCGCGTGTTCCAACGCGGCGGCCACCAGGTATATCCGGTCATCCGCCAACGCCGGAGCCATCACTTGGAAGCCAACCGGCAGTCCGTCCTCGTCGGCCAAACCGCACGGCACCGACCCGGCAGCGATCCCAGCAAGGTTGGCCGGGATGGTACACAGGTCGCTCTTGTACATCGCTAGTGGATCATCGACCTTCTCGCCAATCTTGAATGCGGTGGTCGGTGTGGCTGGCGAAACCAACACGTCACACACCTCGAAGGCCGCTGCAAAGTCGCGGGCGATCAGCGTGCGCATCTTCTGCGCACTACCGTAGAAGGCGTCGTAGTAACCTGCCGACAACGCGTAAGTGCCCAAGATGATGCGCCGCTTCGCCTCCGTGCCGAAGCCCTTGCCACGCGTCAACCGCATCACGTTCTCCACCGAGTTGGTGCCATCGTCCCCCGCCCGCAGTCCGTAACGCATGCCGTCGTAGCGCGCCAAGTTGGACGACACCTCTGCGGGCATGATCAGGTAATAAGCCGCCAAAGCCTGCTCGAAGTGCGGACACGACACCTCGACGAGTTCTGCTCCGGCAGCAACTAGAGCGTCAATCGCCTCCCCGACTCGCTTCTCGACACCGGGTGCGTAGCCCTCACCACCAAGCTCCTTAACGACGCCGATGCGCAGCCCCTTCACGTCTGCACGCCGCGCGGCCTCCACCACGCCGGGCACCGGCACGTTGATCGACGTTGAGTCGCGCGGGTCATAACCGGCAATGACCTCATGCAGCAAGGCGGCATCGAGTACGTTACGCGCGTCCGGGCCGCACTGGTCCAAGCTGGACGCCATGGCGATGATGCCGTAGCGCGAAACGCCACCATAGGTTGGCTTGACGCCAACAGTGCCCGTAACAGCAGCGGGCTGTCTGATGGAGCCGCCCGTGTCGGTGCCGATTGCCAACGGGGCCATGAACGCCGCGAGTGCCGCAGCCGAGCCACCGCCGGAGCCGCCCGGGATGCGGCTCAAATCCCACGGGTTGTGCGTCGGGCCGTACGCGGACGTCTCGGTTGACGAACCCATGGCGAACTCGTCCAGGTTAGTCTTACCTAGGATCACCAGTCCAGCGTCGATCAAGCGGTTGACGACAGTTGAGTTGTACGGCGGCACCCAGCCCTCAAGGATGCGAGAACTCGCGGTCGTCGGTGCCTGCGTGTAACACAGCAGGTCCTTGACAGCGATGGGCACACCAGCCAGCGGCCCCAACTTCTCACCAGCGGCGATGCGCTCGTCAACGCGCGCAGCCTGTGCAAGTGCCGCGTCTTCGGTGAGCGCAAGAAAGGCATGCACATCATCGTCAACCTGTGCAATGCGCTCGAAGTGCGCCCGCGTCACTTCAACACTGGAGGCCTGTCCAGATGCGATCAGTTGGCCCAACTCGGATGCGTCGGTACGGATAAGTTCACTCACGTTGCTCACGCCTCCTCATCGTCGTCTAGGATGCGCGGCACCCGGAAACGTCCGTCCTCAACAACGGGAGCACCCGCAAGCACTCCTTCAGCGTTCGGCGTCCACGACACCACGTCTTCACGCATGACGTTCACCAACGGCACGGCATGAGATGTGGGCGGAATGTCCTGTGCTGCCACTTCCCCAACTGACGCGACCGAGGCAAGGATGATGTCCAGCTGTGTCGCCATGTCATCCAGTTCGTCGTCGCTCAGCTCAATGCGCGCCAGCGCGGCCAATTTAGCCACCTCGCTGCGGGTAAGCACCATCTGTTGCCCCATTTCGCTTTGAAGAGTTTGTCTATTATTAGTGACGCTCCATCCTACGCTACTCAAGCCTCTCCCCTCGCTCGCACTGCCATCCTCAGCCGGAGTGCGCCGCTACGCAGGGGCGCTGGCTCATACTCTGGCGTCGGCAGCGTCAACATAAGTACAGATGCTCATCACCACGGGTAGCTGGTCACGATAGACTGAAGCTATACGGCAAACGTGGGCGCTGGTGCCTCGGACGGGCGATGGAGACTGATGTTCTGGGTTATTTGGATCATCCTGGCGGTGGCGCTAGCCATCGCTGAACTGTCCAGTGGGGACTTCACCTTGCTGATGATCGCGGTGGGCGCACTCGGTGGCTTTGTAGCCGCGCTGGTCTTCCCCAGCGTTATCTGGTTGCAAGTGTTGGTGGCGGCCGCAACGGGCGGTGCCGGACTGTGGTTGGTTCGGCCTGCGCTGCTGCAGCGTGTCAATGCCCTGCCTGGCTACATCTCGTCGGTCGAGCGGATGCTGGGCAGCGAGGGCATCGTGCTGGAACAGTCCCAAGAGGCCGAGCTAGACCACGTTAAGATCAACGGTGAGGTGTGGACGGCGCGCAGCGTCACCGGCGTTCCGTTAGCTGTCGGTTCCACTGTGATCGTGACGGACATCGACGGGACGGTCGCGCTGGTTACTCCCCTGTCTGATGTTCCTCGCTTGAACGGGCAGTTCCCCTTGACTTTCCCCACGTATCCGAGTGCTGACGGCCCCGCCCAACCTGAAGGCTCCTACTGGGCCGCTCCGCCGAGCATGTGAAGCCCCAAGCGGTTGACGCCTACGTGACCAATGGCGTGGGTGGTCGTCCGCCCACAAGAACGTCCACCCACTGAGGGCACACAAACCAAAATGAACATCAACCATCTAAGCAGAACAAGACAGAAAGACCTGTAACAATATGCCGGACACACCAGAAACCAGCCTCGCGCTAATATTCGCGGTAGCCATAGCCGCATTGATTATCTATGTGATCGTCAAGTCCGTGCGAGTCATCCGACAACAGCAAGTGGCCATCGTCGAGCGACTCGGCAAGTTCAACAAGAGCTTGAATCCGGGACCGCACCTGTTGGTGCCTTTCATCGATACCATCCGCTACACCCTCGACATGCGGGAGGCCGTGGTGCCCTTCCCGCCGCAGGGGGTTATCACTGAAGACAACCTGATGGTGAGCATCGACTCGGTCATCTACTATCAGGTTGTTGATCCGGTGCGTGCCGCTTATGAGGCGCAGAACTACATTCAGGCCATCGAACAGTTGACCATGACCACACTGCGTAACATCATCGGCGGCCTCGACTTGGAGCGCACTCTCACCAGCCGTGAGGACATCAACCAGAAGCTACGCACCGTCCTTGATGAGGCCACGGGCAAGTGGGGCATCAAGGTGAACCGTGTGGAGTTGCGCTCCATTGAGCCGCCCGCCACCATCCGCGACGCCATGGAGAAGGGCGCTCGCGCCGAACGTGACAAGCGCGCCGCCATCCTGATCGCAGAAGGTCAGCGTCAGTCGCAGATCCTCAGCGCATCCGGTGACCGCGAGTCCGCCATTCTGCGGGCCCAGGGCGACCGCGAGTCTGCCGTGCTTCGCGCTCAGGCAGACCGTCAGGCCGCGATGCTGCGCGCCGAGGGCGATGCCCAGGCCATCACCACGGTGTTCGGCGCAATTCACGCCGGCAAGCCAAATCAGGCGCTGCTCTCTTACCAGTACATGCGCATGCTGCCGATGCTCGCCAAGGGCGACTCTAACAAGATGTGGATCATCCCCTCCGAGCTGAACGACGCCCTCAAGGGCTTGGGCTCGATGACGGGCGCGGCCCTTGGCGGCCCCACCCCCGGCGGCGCGTACGTGGACCCGGACGCTGGCGAGTTCACCGCGCCTGAAAAGGTGGACGTGTTTGCCGAGATCGACAAGCAACACCAGCGCGATGAGGAACTCACCAAGAGCACCGTCGAGCAGGCCGTCAAAGAGGCGCAGGCGCTGCGCAACAAGCCCATCTAGCAGGCCCTACGACAACGCAAAGAGACCGGTTCCAGATAAAACCCCTTGGGGGTTCTCTGGAACCGGCCTCTTTGTATCAGATTGCGTTGTCGCAGCGGCAAAACGCCCGTTTATGACACTACGTGCTGTTCAGCCAAGATGGCGTCACGACGCAGCCGTCGGATCTCTTGCTCCTTGGGGTCAGGAACCGGCACGGCAGCGAGCAAGCGCTGCGTGTATGAGTGCTTCGGATTCGAGACGATCACCGGGGTTGGCCCCACCTCAACCAAGCGCCCTTGGCTCATCACCGCGATCTGACTCGACAGCGACTCCACCACAGCGAGGTCATGACTAATGAACAAGCACGCGAAGTTGTAGCGCGCCTGCAAGTCGAGGAACAACTGCAACACGCGCGCCTGAATCGACACGTCGAGAGCGGATGTCGGCTCGTCGGCCACCAACAGCTTCGGACGCAGGGCGAGCGCCCGCGCGATACCGATGCGCTGTCGCTGACCGCCGGATAGCTCGTGCGGATACCTGTTGCGCGTACTGCGCGGCATCTCGACGGTCTCCAGCAGGTCTTCAACCCGGTCTGACAGGTCTTTGCCACGCAGGCCCTCGTGTAGGAACAACGGCTCACCGATGGACTCACCCACTGGCAAGCGCGGATTCAGCGAAGAGCCCGGGTCTTGGAACACGATGCCCACATCACGACGCCAAGACTTGAGGTCCTTGTTGCGCGCGTGGGTGATGTCCTTGCCGGCGACGCTGAGGGTGCCCTCAACAATGGGCAACAACCCCACGATAGCGCGACCAACCGTGGTCTTGCCGGAGCCAGACTCGCCCACCAAGCCAACGACGCGGCCCGGATCAATACGCAGGTTGATGTGGTGTGCCGCGCGGAATGCGGGGCGACGACCCATCGCGGGGTACTCAATCGCTACGTCCTCCATGAGCAACACCGGCTCCACGCCGGGATCGCCCGGTGCCAACGCCACCGGATGCCCGTCTTGTTCAACGATGGACTCGGTGTAGGCAGGGGGCGTGGCCAGATTGCTGGTGCCCAAGTGGGGCACGGCTTTCAGCAGCGCCTTGGTGTACGGATGCTGCGGAGCGTAGAAGATCTGCTCGGCAGTGCCATGCTCGACAACCTTACCGTCCTTCATGACGATGATGCGGTCAGCCATATCCGCAACCACGCCCATGTCGTGAGTGATCAGGATGATGGCGGCATCGACGCGCTCACGCAGGTCACGCATCAGCTTCAGGATCTCCGCCTGAACCGTCACGTCTAGCGCAGTGGTGGGCTCGTCGGCAATCAGCAGCTTCGGATCGCAGGCCAACGCCTGAGCGATCATTATGCGCTGCCGTTGGCCGCCGGACAACTGGTGCTGATACTTGTCGTAGGAGCCCTCCGGGTCGGGGATCTCCACTAGGCGCATCAGCTCAAGTGCCCTAGCCTTGGCCTCCTGCGGCGCCATGATGAAGTGCGCGCGCAGCGTCTCGGCAACTTGGAAACCGACGGTGTACACCGGGTTCAGCGCTGTCATCGGCTCTTGGAAGATGACAGCGATCTCGTTACCACGAATCTCGCGCATCTGCCCCGGATCGAGATCGATGAGTTCGGTGCCCTTCAGCTTTGCCGAACCAGTGGCACGACCGTTGGGAGGCAACAGGCCCACAAGGCTCATGGACGACTGAGTCTTGCCGGACCCAGACTCACCCACGATGGCGAGAACCTCGCCCGCCTTGAGTTCGTAGTCAAGGTGTTCGGCAGCGGCAAACCACTCGCCGTTCACCCAGAAGTTGACGCCAAGGTCGCGAACCTCCAGCACCGTGTCGCCACGCTGAATGTCGCCACCAAGACGACGCGAAAGGCGCACCGGGCCCAAGGTGCCATCGGCGTTCACAATCTGCTCGCCGGTGGGCTCCTTGAACATGCCTGCGATTCTCTGGAGAGGATTAGCCATTGTCTTCCACCCCTTCCTGAGTGTTGTCGCGCGCGTCGTTAGCGGTAGTCGCGTTTTGTGGCCCTGGGACGGTGGTCTCGGCGGGCGTACCGGCCGGAGCGTCTGTCTCGTCCTCAATCAGTTCAGCAACGGCCTCGTCCAACTCGGTGTTGGTGGGGGAAGACTTGATGCTGGCTTTCAGCATCTCTTTCTTGCTGGGCAACCTCTTACCGCGCGGGTCAAACGCGTCACGCAATCCGTCACCGATGAAGTTGACGCACAGCGCGATCAAGATGATAAACAGGCCTGGCCACCAGAACAGCCATGGTCGCGTCTGGAACGCTCCTTGGTTGTCAGAGATCAAACGTCCAAGCGAGATGTTTGGAGCCGTGATACCAAACCCGAGGAAGCTCAACGCCGTCTCCAGCACCACCGACTGGCTCATGATGAGACTCAAGTTGACGATGATCACGCCCATCGCGTTGGGCAGGATGTGCTTGGTGATGATGCGCCAGTCCGAAGCCCCCGCCACACGCGCCGAATCAACGAACTCGCGTGTGCGCAGCGTCATGAAATCGCCCCGCACCAAACGCGCCATGGAGGGCCACAGGATCAAGCCGAGCACGATTGCCAGCAGCACCGGCATGTTGCGGTAGATCGCCTGTGTGGTCTCGTACGTCCAACCGAACTTGTCGGGGGCTACGGCCAGCAGTCGGCCCAGCACAGCGCCAATGACGATGGTGGGCAGCACGATGATCAAGTCGGTGAGGCGCATCAGCCAGAGGTCGACCTTGTTGCGGTAGTAGCCAGCCAGCGCGCCGATAGCCACGCCAACGATGAGCACCGTAATGCCCAACACCACCATCACTACAAGGGACGTCTTGATGCCCGCCATAACCGCGGCGAAGTAGTCCGTGCCGATGTTGTCTTGACCAAACGGATGGTCACCAAGGGCAAAGCCCTCGCCACCAAGCCAAACCGGCATGGTTAGCGTGGGGTGCCCATTATTGAGCATCGAGTGGGTGCGCAACGGATCTTGGTACTGCCACCAGCCCTCAACCGGGCCAAATCCCATGGCCGAGAAGGCAAAGATGGCGATCAGCAGCACTACAGACATGCCAATCATCGCGCCCTTGTGGCGGACGAAACGACGCCACACGATCTGGCCTTGGCTCAGGCCCTCGACCTCTTTGACCGCGATGGCGTTGTCGCCACGGCCTTGAGCGTCGTCTGGGTCGGTGCTTTCCACCAAGCCATCATTTGCGTTGTCCGCGTCAATCATGGAGTCGGCGCGGATGCCGTCCGGGAAATCCTCAAGTGGGTCATCAGTGTTCATGCGTTCACCCGGATCCGTGGGTCGAGAAGAGCGTACAGGAAGTCAGCCAGCAGCGCCATGATGATGGCAAAGGCCCCCACAATGATGATGTAGGACATCAGCGGGTCTATCTCATGTTGTCGCAGGCTTGTTATGAACAACCTACCCATGCCTGACCAGCCGAAGATCGTCTCCGTCATCACAGCACCACCAACCAAGCTTGTCAGGTCGATGGGGATGACGGCGGCCAGCGGCATCAGAGCGTTGCGCAGTGCGTGACGCATGATGACCACTCGCTCGGGCAGCCCTTTGGCACGCGCCGTGCGAATGTAGTCCTGATTCATCACTTCAAGCATCGCGCCACGCTGATAGCGGGTGTACGACGCGAACGAGATGAGCACGAGCGCGATGGTAGGAAGCAAGATGTGGGTAAACCGGTCAATGGTCATTATCCAGTAGTCCGATTGCAGGTTTGGGGTCATGGCCCCGATGGTGCCGATGGGACGTTTGTGCACCAAGTTGTTGTTGTAGTACGCAGGGTAGGACTGCAACAGGCGGTCAACCCAGGTGAGGATGCCCATGATCGCCGCGACAAACGACGCGCCACGCATCGAAACCGCCCGGTCTGGGCCGCCAAACAGGAATCCAACTAGGCACGCCACGCCGATGGCGGAGAGCAGCAGCAAAATCGACATGCTCCAGCTCATGGCGTAAGCGTTGAAGTAAGACATCAGTGGGTAGTAAAGCGCAACGCCGATGCCCCAGGTTGTCAGGGAAGAGAACAGCGCCAAGCGATTCCCGGTTCCAGCGGTGAGCAGCGTTACCGCAAACGCCCCGGCGAGTCCGATAACCGCAACCCCAATGATTGAAAGTCGCGGAGCATCCAACCAGCCCGAACCGATGATGCCCGCGAGCGTTCCGCCCGTCACCACAGCCGCAGTGCCGAAGACGATGCCTTTGCGCTTAGTGCTGCCGCCGATTGCGCCCATCCAAAACAGGCCAAACACCACAGATACCGCGATAACTACCGTCCAGTTTACGGACGGGTTGCCCAAAAAGTCGTTCAGACCGATAGCCATGAACTGTTTGAGAAGCACGGCCACCCAGAAGACGGGTAGCGAATAAAGCACGAAGGACACAAAGGTGATCGAGTAGTCGAAACCTGTGTACTGACGCAGTGCGCTAACGATACCGATGGTGCAACCGAGCACCAAGGCCAGCGCCGTTGCCACAATAACCAGCGAGAAAGACACGGAGATCGCGTTGCCGAGCAGCGACGTGACAGGCTCATGGCTAACCCAAGCCTCACCCCAGTCGCCGGTAACGAAGCCCGAGAGCCAATGCCAATACCGAATGATCCACGGTTTGTCGAGTTCAAGCATCGCCGTGCGGTTCGCTATCAACAACTCCTTGTTGGGGTTTGTTGACAACCGCAAATCTTCTAGCGGATCGACTGCCGTGTCAATCATCAAGTGTGCAATGACCGACAGCACGAGCAACGTGCCCACAGCCAGCAACACCCTGCGGATGATATACCGGACCACCTTACAAGCCTTCTTCCTCTGATCTCGTTCCTATAGTCTATTGCACCGCAATGCGAACCACCGTTTCGCTCAGCGCACAAACGAACTGGCCGGTGGCGCCAGTTAAGACGCCACCGGCCAGTCAATCAGCTATGCGTTTCGCAAGTGTTACACGCTATGTGGGACGATGCCCAACGAATAACAACCTGCATAACGCGTTTGCCTTGCTTGGGTGGTTGTTACGCCAGCTCCCACTCCCAGAAGTTCCAGAAGATGGTCGGCATCATGGAGATGGTCGACGCGTTCTTCAGGTCGGAAGAGTAAGCGCTGATCTCCGGGAACTGGAAGATGGTGGTGCCGAATGCCTCGGAAACCAGCAACTTCTCAACCCCGATAACGATCTCCAACTGACGAGCCTCGTCAATGGTGCTGTCGAGCTCGGTGTACAGGGCATCAACCTCAGCATTGCCGAAGCCACCGAAGTTGTTGCCACCAGTCGAGAAGAAGTTGGCCTTCGGCTCGGTCACTGCGAGGCTGGTGGTCTGCCAACCGAACAGGGACGCGTCGTAGGTACGGTCACCAAGCTTGTTGCCCCAGTCGTCAGAACCAGCGTCAATGACGTTGATACCGGCAAGAGCGGCGGACTCCTTGATGAGCTGATACTCCTGCTGGCGACGCACGTTGGACTTGCCATACATGAAGCGCACATCAAGAGTGGTCACGCCAGCCTCGGCCAACTTGGCCTTGGCAGCATCAATGTCGACAACAGACGGGTACTTCTCAACCTGACCGTTGGCAGCAACAACATCGTCGTACCACGGAGCGCCCGGAACAACGGAGAAAGCCTGACGGATTTCAGCGTTGGGGTTCAGCGGCTTGATGATCTTGTCGATGATGTCCTGACGCGGGATGGTCAGCAAGAACGCTTCGCGAGCGGCCTTAGCCTTGTCAGCGTCGCCACCGTAGGTAGCAGGATCGAACGGGCCAGCGTTGTCGAAGGTCAGATCGATGTGCTCGTAGGTGCCGCCGAGGCCATTGTTGATGCCAACAGCAGACCCAAGGGCCTGGAGAGCAGCGAGAACGTCAGCGGTAGCCTGCGGGTTGATGTAGGAAACCTCACCGTTCTGGAGGGCCTGGACAGCAGCCATGGGATCCTCGGTGTAACGGAAGGTGAACAGGTCAAACGGAGCCTTGTGCGAACCCTGGTACTCAGGGCGAGCCTTCAGCGTCAGGTACTGACCCTTCTCGTAAGCGGACAACTGGTAAGGACCGTTGGCGACGAGCAGATCGGGATCGGTCGGCATCGACGTGACGGTCGCCCAGTCAAAGTTCCAGACGTTGGCGATCTTGGCGATCGTGGCGTTGTCCTTGTCTTCAAAAGCCTTGACAAGAGCCTTGGCCTCGTCGATGCCAGCGGTGGCGCCACCGGTGGCGCGCTTGTACACGATGTGAGCCGGCAGGCCACGACCGAAGTCGGGGACAATCTGCTCCCAGTCGGGGTACTGCACGCCGTAGACGAACGTGACGCTCTTCAGGTCATCGCTAACCTCAAACGAATCGACCAGTTCGAAGCCAGTGGTGCCCGCAGCCGAGAAGTAAACATTCTCGCCAGTCTGCTGCACGAAGGCGCCGTCCTTGTCCTTAGCTTCGGTGCCGGTGATCGTGTTGAACTTGCCGGACTGCGAAGCCCAAGCCAGTAGCGTGTCAGCAGCATTAACCGGAACGCCATCAGACCAAACGGCCTTGTCACTCAGGGTGAACTTGACGGTCAGCGGCTCTTCGGAGAGCAATTCATAGGTGCCATAGTCGGGGTATGCGACGATGTTCAATTCACCATCATAAGCAGCGAACGTGTCGCCGATCAGGTAGACGATGTTGGCGTTAGCAACCGCGTTTGCGTCTTCAGTTTGCTGATTCAACGCATACAGCGGCTGGTTCCACATAACAGTTACCGAAGTCGGCTCGTTGCCGGCGGGAGCTGTAGTGGACGCACTGGGATCGGTATTCTCTGCCGGGGCGCAAGCCGCGAGCAGGAGGCTGCCGATCACGAGGGACGAAGCGGCAACTAGTGCCTTTCCTTTGCCCATCTTTCCTCCATTTTCTCATGGGACACC
>JAISJP010000016.1 GCA_031261455.1 Propionibacteriaceae bacterium | reverse complement strand
GCCAACTTCGCCCTCCTACGCAGTGGTCACAGCTATCAACGTGGCGACCGGAGAGCGCATCGGGCAGGAGGCTGTACTGGGCGCATCTGGTTACACGTATATGAACGCTGACAACCTCTACCTTTCCGGCATGTCGTACTCCGAAGTGGGGGCGTTCACCGCGAACTTGAACCAAACCGCAGACAGGGTAGTAATTCAGCCGACCATGGTGTCAGACACTGACCCAGACACCACGTCGAGCCTGTATCCGTCACAAGGCCTGCTCCACGACCTCCAACCGGAACCGGAAGACACGGACATCACGTGGAGCATTTATCCGCCGTCACCCTTCGATCCCACCGAGACACAGGCCCCCGCCGCCGGTGGGTCACCCGTCCGGCCGATTCAGCCCATGGGGACCGTAACACAAACTGTTACGCCGGGTGTGCCTGTCGAATCTGCTGCCTGGGAGCCGGAGACTCCCGATCCGTCACCAACAGTTACGACGGTGACAGTGACGCTGCCAAACACCGTCTGGACGGAACCAACAGGTCCATTCCTCGCCTGGAATGCGCCCCCCGATGCTTCCGCAACTTCCGAGGGGTATCCCAGTGATCCGGCACAGTGGACATCGGACGCTCCATCTGCCACAACACCTGGCAGCAGTGATCCCCTCGACCCACCAGACCCTCAGTGGGTGAACGTCCTTACGGTTGAGACAACCTTGGTGCGCCTAGCGCTTAACGGAGGTGCACTTGACGTTGCGGCACACACCACGATCCCGGGCACCATCATCAGTCAGTTTGCGATGGACGAGTTCGAGGGCCACCTGCGCGTGGCTGTAACTACTACTTCCGCTAACTGGGTCAGCAACTCGGCACTCTACGTTTTTGACTCACAACTGCAGTTGACCGGCAAGATTGATCCGCTGATGGAAGGCGAGGCGGTGCAGTCGGTTCGTTTCGTTGGACCTGTGGGCTACGTGGTCACGTTCCTGCAGACTGACCCGCTGTTCACGCTCGACCTGAGCAACCCGACATCACCCGGCGTGACCAGCACACTGAAGATTCCCGGATTCAGTTCATATCTGCATCCTTGGGGCTCTGACCGCGTGCTTGGCCTCGGTTTCGCGGGCGACGAGCTTGGGTTGACCGGTGGCATGAAGCTGTCTGTGTTCGATGTGACCGATCCTTACGATGTGCGAGAGGCACAGGATTTGGCGTTGGACAACTACTTGTACTCGGAGGCTGGCTACAACCATCATGCGATGCTCGCCAGTGAATCCGACTCGTTGATCGCGTTCCCGGCGTCTTGGTCCACTGAAACCAGCGGAGACTACCTGTGGGGTGTGGACTATGTTGTCATTCGTGACGGCGATTCCGGTTTGCAGATAGTTGCCACGCTCACGCTCGATACGAACGCGTATCAGGTGCGTGGTCTCCTGATCGACGATGACCTTTACACCTGGGATGGTTACACCCTGCAGGTGCATACGACCGATACGTTCGCTAGACTGGCTGAGGTCGTGGTCAGTTAGAGGAGGACAGGCGTGAAACTGGAGATCACTGAGGCGCAACGTCACCGCATCGCTCCTTGGGTCCTTGGCCTGCTGATTGCTATCTTCGCGGGTGCGACGTTCTGGGGCTATCAGGCCCTGTTTCGCCCACCGGACGCGCCGCCTCCGCCGCCACCGTGCATAGTCCAGACCGTGTCGTCTGAACTGTCGACCAGCCAGGTGACAGTCAACGTCCTTAATGGGGGGACGAAGAGTGGTCAGGCCAAGGTTGTGGCTGACGCGTTGGCTGCGCAAGGGTTCGTCATCGGTTACATTGACAACGCGCAACCGGTGTCGTGGGTTACGGTCGTCGGCTCCACTAAGGAGTCCCCAGAGGTGCTGCTGGTGGCGTCATTCTTCCCCGAGGCTGTGCTGCGGGCCGATGACCGCGAGAGCCACTCCGTCGACGTCATCATCAACAACCTGTGGGAGGCGCTGCCCGAGGGTGTGCCCACCACCATCTCCGTGGACACTGGCACGGTCTGCCTGCCGTCAATCGCCAAGAAGAACCCGTAACTCGTCGGCTCTTCGCGCGCCGATGCTGGGTGTCAATCACACGAACTGGGTCACGGTTTGCGTACGACCTCCGCGAAATTGGGGGTCCTCAGGGACGCGTCGGTTAGGCTTTAAGTGGTGACATTGTTCATGTCACGCCAGTTTTTCGAGAGGAACTCCACTACATGACTTCTAGGTTTGAGAACAAGACCATCATCATCACAGGGGCAGGCTCGGGCATCGGTCTAGCCGCCGCCAAGCAGGCTATCGCCGAGGGCGCAAAGGTTGTTGCGGTCGATCTGTCCGCCGAGCGCCTTGATGCCGCTGCCGCCGAGATCGGCCCCGCGTACGTGCCCGTTGCCATCGACATCACTGCCGCCGACGCTCCCGACAAGATCCTTGCCGCGGCCGGTGGCACGGTTGACGTGCTGGTCAACAACGCTGGCATCATGGATGGCTTCCTGCCCGCCGCCGAGGTGGATGACAAGACTTGGGATCTGATCTTGGGTGTCAACCTGACCGCACCGTTCAAGCTGATCCGCGCAGTGCTCCCCGGCATGATCGAGGCCGGCAAGGGCACCATCGTCAACGTGTCGTCCGAGGCGTCCCTGCGTCCCTGCTCCGGCGTGGCTTATGCCGTGTCGAAGCGCGGCATCAACGCGCTCACCCAGCATGTCGCGGCGCTGTACCGCGGCAAGGGCATCCGCTGCAACGCGGTGGTCCCCGGCGCAGTGCAGACCAACGTTGACGGCGCTTTCCGTTCCGCCTACGCTCCGCAGGTGCTCGGGCCGCTGCTGCAGGCAGGCGCAACCGCTCCCGCCGCTCCGGAAGAGTTGGCTGCCGCCATCCTGTTCCTCGCCGACGATGCCGCTGCCAGCAACGTCAACGGCGTCATCCTGCCGTGCGACGGCGGCTGGTCTGCCGTCTAACAGTTTCGACTACTCAAACATGTGACGACCTCGTGAGGCGCAGAAAGCGCGCTTCACGAGGTCGCTCTGCGTGTCGGCCGGGTCAATTGCGTGGGCAGGTAGCCAATCCCTGCACGTTCGTCCGGCTATGATGACTCATCCGGCTATGATGAAGTGGCCGCGATTGTTGCTTGCGGGCACTGGGCCGCAAACACCGCGCAGAGTATGGAAGAATCACGAAATATGAGAATTGGCATTCCCAAAGAGACCCTCAAGGGTGAGAATCGGGTTGCCGCCACACCAAAAACACTCGTGCAACTGATCAAGCTCGGCTATGAAGTCGTGGTTGAGACGGGTGCCGGGGCGAAATCCGACCTGCCAGACGACGCTTATGTCGCCGCTGGCGGAACTATTGGAACAACGCAAGAGGTGTGGGGCACCGACCTTATCCTGATGGTCAATGAACCTACCGACGACGAAATCTCGTGGCTGAAGCCCGGGGCCACCATCATCGGCTTCTTGGCCCCCCGCCAGAATGAGGCGCTGATCGGCAAGCTGTCCAAGGCGGGCGTCACAGCCCTGTCCATGGATATGGTGCCGCGCATCAGCCGCGCCCAGTCGATGGACGCGCTGTCCTCCATGGCGAACATCTCCGGTTACCGCGCGGTTGTTGAGGCCGTACACGTGTTTGGACGCTTCCTCGGCGGCCAGGTGACTGCGGCTGGCAAGGTGCTTCCGGCAAACGTGTTTGTCGTCGGCACTGGCGTTGCCGGTCTGGCCGCCATTGGCGCAGCGAACAGCCTCGGTGCAGTGGTGAAGGCCACGGACGTGCGGCCCGAGACGGCAGAGCAGGTGGAGTCGATGGGCGCGAAGATCGTGTTCGTCGCCGCCAGCGAAGCCGACCAGGGCGTCTCCTCCGACGGCTACGCCAAAGAGACCACCGATGACTTCAACGCTCGCGCCGCCGTGATGTACGCAGAGCAGGCGGTTGCGAATGACATCATTATCACCACCGCCGCGATCCCCGGCCGTCCGTCACCCAAGCTGATCACCGCAGAGATGGTGTCCACCATGACGCCCGGCTCTGTGATCGTCGACCTGGCTGCTGCCGGTGGCGGCAACTGCGAACTGACTAAGCCCGGCGTCAGTTACACCACCGACAACGGGGTAACGATCATCGGCTACACCGACTTGGCGTCCCGCTTGCCCGGTCAGGCCAGCCAGTTGTACGGCACCAACCTAGTGAACCTGCTCAAACTGCTCACACCCGAGCCGAACGGCGAGATCGAACTCGACTTTGAAGACGAGATCATCCGCACGTCCACCATCACCCGCTCTGGCGAGATCACGTATCCGCCGCCGCCGGTGCAGGTGTCGGCAGCTCCGGCCCCCGCTGCGGCAGCCCCCGTGATCACGCCGGTTGAGGAGAAGAAGCCGCTGAGCTGGACGGCACAAACCGCCCTGATCGCGGTCGTTTCCATCGCGGCTATCGGGGTGTTGAGTTTGGCTCCGCTTGGGTTCCTCACGCAGATGAGCACGCTGGTGCTCTCGGTCGTGGTGGGCTACTACGTGGTGTCCAACGTAAACCACGCACTGCACACCCCGCTGATGAGCGTCACCAACGCCATCTCGGGCGTCATCGTCGTCGGCGCGCTGCTGCAGTTGGCCGATGACTCTTGGCCGATTCGCATCCTTGCTACCATCGCGGTGCTGGTGGCGTCGGTGAACATCTTTGGTGGTTTCACGGTGACCAACCGTATGTTGACGATGTTCCGGAAGGCCTAGGACTGACATGGGTATTGCACAACTAGTTCAAGCAACTTACATCGTCTCTGGTGTGTTGTTCATTCTGGCCCTGCAGGGCTTGAGCAAGCACGAGACGGCAAAGCGCGGCAACGCACTCGGTGTGCTCGGCATGGCGTTCGCGCTATTCGCCGTCATCGTCGAGATTGTGGATGGCGAGCCGAGCCTGGTGACCATCATTCTGATGGTCGGCGCTATCGCGCTCGGCGCAGGTGTTGGCATCATCAAGGCACTCAAGGTGCCGATGACTGGCATGCCCGAGTTGGTGGCCCAACTGCACTCGTTCGTCGGCTTGGCCGCAACGCTGGTGGGCTTCAACTCCTACCTGGAGCATTGGGAGACGGGCGCTGACGGCGCCCATCTGGTCGAGGTTTTCCTCGGCATCTTTATCGGCGCGCTGACGTTCACGGGTTCCATCGTGGCATGGGCCAAGCTGAGCGAGAAGATGAGCGGCAAGCCACTGACCTTGCCCGGCCGCAACCTGCTCAACTTGGCAATCGTCATCATCTCGATTGGACTGGGATACTGGTTCGTCAAGACGGCCTCGTTCCATGAATTCACCGTTGATGGGCTTCCGGCATTCGGTGCCGAGAAGATCGCCTTGCTTCCGTTGGGTGCCATGACGGCACTGGCGCTGTTCCTCGGCTTCCATCTGGTGGCCGCGATCGGCGGCGCAGACATGCCTGTCGTCGTGTCCATGCTGAACTCCTACTCTGGTTGGGCTGCGGCGTTCGCAGGCTTCATGCTGGGCAACAACGTGCTCATCATCACCGGTGCGCTGGTCGGCTCGTCTGGTGCCATCCTGTCCATGATTATGTGTCGCGCGATGAACCGCTCGTTTGTCTCCGTCATCCTCGGCGGCTTCGGCTCCGAGTCGGGTGCGGTTGCAGCCGGTGGCGAAGAAGAGGGCGAGATGCACGAGGTTTCGGCCGAGGGCGTCGCCCAAATGCTGTGGGACGCCAAGTCTGTGATCATCACCCCCGGCTACGGCATGGCGGTGGCGCAGGCCCAGTACCCGGTGGCCGACATGACCAAGCGTCTGCAAGACCACGGCGTCGAGGTGCGTTTCGCGATCCACCCGGTCGCTGGACGTCTCCCCGGTCACATGAACGTGCTCCTCGCCGAGGCGCGCGTCCCCTACGACATCGTGCTAGAGATGGACGAGATCAACGACGACTTCAAGACCACCGACGTGGTGCTCGTCATCGGCGCCAACGACACGGTCAACCCCGCAGCGATGGAGCCTGGCAGCCCCATCTCCGGCATGCCCGTGTTGCACGTCTGGGAAGCCGCCAACGTGATCGTCTTCAAGCGTGGTCGTGGCGCCGGTTACGCCGGTGTCCAGAACCCGCTGTTCTTCAAAGACAACACCCTGATGTGCTTCGGCGACGCCAAAGCCACGGTCCAAGCGATCGTCGCCGGTCTGCCCACCGCGTAGGCATCAACTAGCCAACCAGAAGAAGGCCGCTCCCGCGTTGAGTCGTGGGAGCGGCCTTCCTCGTTTAACACCACAACCCATTAGCGGGCGTTCGATTGCGCCATTTGCAGGTATTTCATTGCGTCGGTTGCAGGTTTTCTGTTGCATTTGATACGCATTTTGCAGAGAGCAGCGGGCGGGCAGCCACACCACCGTCCTTCATGAGGCGACGAGTTCACGCTCCAGCAACTCGCGAGCAGTCTGTGAGCGAGTTTGGTGACGCTCGGCGCTACGAGCGTCAAGGGCAGCCGCTAAGGCTGGCGTGATCCGGACAGGAAGAACAACACTGCACGCAGCCGGACCAAGGCGAGGCCTGCCCCGTCTCACGAGGTCTTCCACTTCATAACCCTGTTCAGCTTCGTCAGCATACTTCTGGATCTCGGCAAGTTCCTCTGGGGTGTACTTCGTGTCTGTCATGGTGTCTCCCCTCTGGGTAGTAGCTCGATGTACTGTCGTCTGGCCGGCATCGCATGGATGACGGTCCGCGCGCCGCTCCTGACAGTCAAGATGACAGTCTCAAGCAAACGAGCGCGGGTGTCGAATCCGAGCCGCAACTCTCGCGGTGGATCATTGCCAAGCGGATAGGCAACGATGTATCGCTCAGCTGCGAAGCGTGCGTCATCCTCGCTCACGCCATGCTTGAGAGCCGACTCGGCGACATCACATGAATTAGTGTATACCATAATTACTTCGGCAGAACGGCTAGTTTTGGCCGTCTGGGATATCGTCGTGGGGTACTAGTTCTGTCATCAGTTGCTCCGTGTTCGGGTTGTTGTTCCAGCGTCACTTGGACGCACGTAAGAACTCCTTCTGCCTTAACAATGAGCAGACACTGACAAAACAAGCCGCATAAGGCATTGCCTGTGGATAACCGGAATGCAGTGCGGTGTTCTCGCGGGTCCAGAGCCGGGACGGTTCCTGCTCTCGGAAGGCTCACGCGCTGGCACGACACTGTGGGTGCTACACTTGCGCTGGAAATTGGAACGGGCCCTTAACCGTAGCCGACTCGGCTTCCATGCAGTGACCTCAGTACCTCAATGAAGAGCGAGGCTTGTTCTCGGGACAGGACTGGCAATGGACCAGGCAACGGCGCTTCGTAAACTTCAGGAACTCAAGGGCGTCACTAGGGCGAAGGATGCAACTCTGCGGATTGAGGCAATTCAGGCGGAAAAGGTGCCTCTGAACAATCAGATCGCGGAGTTGACCCGGTTTAAGAGCGGGCTCGGCGGGTTTGCTGTCGGGAAGGTTCGTGAATTTGACCAGCAGATTGCACAGATTACGAGTAAAATCGCGTCCCTTGACCGGGACATCGAGGCTCTGTCCACCCAGAGCGAACCCATAGACTGGCGACTGCTGTATCTGGATGAAGAGAGCGACAGGGCGCTCGTGATCTCGACGCAGATCGTTGCCCTTATGCCTTTCGACACAAACTCAGACAATAGTTGGCAGAGGAGCACCATTCGGTCGTGGCTCAACGGGGATTTCTTCACCAGTTTGCCCCCACATGTGCGGGCGCGTGTTCTTGAGGCGCCGATTGATGGGGCGAAGGATCGCGTCTTCTTGTTGAGCCTTGAAGAGGCCAAGGTCTATTTCGACAGTGATGACCAGAGGGTCGCCCCCTATCTGGGCAAGTCGGCTGTGTGGTGGCTGCGTTCGCCCGGCTACGGCCAGCGCGACGCTGCCCGCGTGTTCGACGACGGCTATGTCTACGACAAGGGCTACTATGTCCTCAACCTCGGCGGCGTTCGCCCGGCTTTGTGGCTCAATCTGGGCGCGTAGCGTCCACTAATCTTCGTTGAGGACTTCAGTACGTGCCCAGCCTGCCGATTTGGCGGTGGTGACTGCGTAGGTCCTAACAAGCAAGAAGGCCGCTCCCGCGCTTTGTCGTGGGGGCGGCCTTCTTCGTCTGCCTTGTCGGGAGTCTCCTGAACGGCAGTGAATCACGCGATTGGCCGAGCCTGCCCCCCGGGTGGCCAGAGCGCAGTGCATTTTGATGAGTCAGCCAAGCATGAGATCGCCCTCGCCCAGTTAGAGGCACAGTGTATCCCGCAATTGTGATGATGTGAGCATGATCGGAAGCGTGAGGATCGCGACTGAGGAGGCCCTTGCCTTCCAATACATCCTATTTTCGGCAAATGTTGGAAAGTTGAGTTAGGCTGATCGCATGGAAGTTAAGCGTTCCTCTAACATCGACTTTCTGAGACGAGCCCAAGACACCGACTTCATCAAGGTCATCACAGGGGCCAGACGGTGCGGAAAATCGACACTGCTTAGGCAATTTCAAACTGCGCTTGTAGAAAGTGGTGTTGCCCCGGAACAGATCATCTCTATCAATCTTGAGGAGCTTGAATTCCGTGAGATTGCCACCTACTTGGATCTCTATGACCACATTGTTTCGCGGTTGAAACCAGACGCAATGAACTACGTCTTCATCGACGAAGTTCAGATGATAGACAGTTTTGAGAAGGCAGTTGATTCGCTGTACGTCAAGGACAATGTGGACATCTATGTGACCGGTTCAAATTCAAAGATGCTGTCATCCGAGATCGCAACACTATTGACTGGGCGATACATAGAATGCAAGGTACTCCCGCTGTCTTTCGCTGAGTACATGCAACTGCATGTTGACGAGAACCCGCAACAAGTCTTCTTAGAATACGCCGAGTTTGGAGGTTTTCCTGGAGTCGCCGTACAGCAGGACGAGCTGATCTCAGACCGGGTTCTTGAGTCAATATTCAACTCATCAATCATCAAAGACGTGCTTGACAAGATGCCGAACATTGATCAGCGCAAGCTTCACCAGGTTGTGGAGTTCGTGTTCAACAATGTAGGGAATATCACGTCACCCAACAAGATCGCCAACGCGATGACATCAAGAGGCGAGTCGATTTCAAATCACAGTGTTTCAGCCTACTTGGCCCTCCTTGAGGATAATTTCACACTATATCCAGCCTCCCAGTATGACATTCGCGGCACGCAGTTGCTGGAAACGCAACAGAAGTTCTATCTGGTCGATGTTGGACTACGACGCGTGACAACCAGTCGTGACCCATTCCAAGACCGCGGCCACGCCCTAGAGAATATCGTGTATCTGGAGCTATTACGAAGGTTCCCTAAAGTGTGGATAGGAAAAATTGACAATAATGAAGTCGATTTCATGGTGACTGACAGGGACAGAAACACCCAGTACTATCAGGTGGCTCTGACGGCTCTTGACGAAACTACGCTGGCGAGAGAACTAAAGCCGCTGCAACGAATCAACGATGCGTTTCCTCGCTGGCTTATCACCAGCGACAACATTCGAACCACCAATTACGACGGCATTCGCCATATCAACGTTGTCGATTGGTTGCTTGATGGATCGCAGCCAAGCGGATAGGCGACGACGTACCGCTCAGCCGCGGGGCGGCCTCACTGGTTGGTCTGGAGCGCCATTCGGCGGGCGTTCTTGAAAGCAATTCGCGACAACTGTCTAGTAGTCCTGCCCACAAACGTATAGTAGAGCTGCCCAAGAATGTATAATAGGATGCGTCAAACGCCTCCCACAAGGTTAGTAGGTCCAAGCCATGGAATACCGTAGCAGAGTCATTGATGACGACCTGCAACAGTTAGTCAAGAGTGTTCCGGCGATCGCTGTGGTGGGGGCAAAGGCTGTCGGCAAGACCGAGTCTGCTCGCCGTCTGGCGCACACGGTTCTTGATCTTGCCGACGAAGACCAGGCCGTCATCGTTAGGGCTGACAGGAGCGCAGCATTGCTTGAGTCCCGCCCACCAGTGCTGATTGATGAGTGGCAAATGGACCCGCCAATCTGGGAGACGATGCGGCACAGCGTTGATGCCGATCCACAGCCAGGACGATTCCTGCTCACTGGAAGTGCGAATCCCCGAAACACGCGAATCCACTCCGGAGCAGGCCGAGTTGTGCGAGTCAGGATGCGTCCACTCTCCTTGGCAGAACGCGGGATCCAGACTCCCACCGTGAGTCTCGCCGACCTGTGGCACGGGATCGGCAAGGTGGGTGGCACGTCGACCGTCAGCCTGCGCGACTATGCGGACGAGATCGTGAGTTCCGGTTTCCCAGCAATCCGGTTCGGACCAGCAGTGGCGCGACGCAGGATGCTGGAATCGTATGTGGACAGTGCGGTCAACCACGAGGTGCGACAACTCGGCCTACTGCTCCGCAAACCCGCGTCACTGCTGGCCTGGCTGCGGTCCTTTGCGGCAGCCACTGGCACCACCGCGACCTACACGGCGATCGCAGACGGCGTGCCCGAGGGTGATCGGGCGAGCAGAGCCACCATAAATGACTACCGTGACGCGTTGGAGCAACTCTGGCTGCTTGACCAGGTGCCTGCCTTCCCGCTAGGTCACAACCGCTTGTCAGAACTGGGGAAGCTACCGAAACACCACCTTGCTGACCCAGCCCTAGCCGCTGCATATCTGGGGATAACCGCTGACTCGCTGCTCGACGGGACTGCCGCACGAAACACCACCAAAGTACGCCACGGTGCCCTATTTGGCCGCCTTTTCGAATCGCTGGCAACACTGTGCGTGCGCGTCTATGCACAAGCATCCGGACTAGACGTCGCCCACATTCGCACAGGTCGCGGAGAGCACGAAATTGACCTAGTGGCCCACGCACCCGACGGCAGAGTCCTTGCCTTCGAGGTCAAACTTGGTCAAACGCCTAGCGACGGTGACGCTCGTCACCTGCTTTGGCTACGCAAACGACTCGGCGATGACGTCGCTGGCCTAGTCATACTCACCACAGGCAAACAGGCCTACCTGCGCCCCGACGGCATCGCCGTAGTACCGCTCGCCCTGCTCGGCCCATGAGTTTGACGTGAGGCAGCGCCGCGCACAGAGGGCGTAAGACCAACCCTCCGCCAAGTGGCAGTTGGTGTCGGTCTCAGGTTTCGGCGCTGAGCGTCGAAGTGGCCAACGCCTTGTTCCTAAGTGACAGCCAGCGAGTAGCGGAATACAAAGGGAACGACTGTGACTGGTGGCTGCGTTCGCCCGGCATCACTCAGAGCTACGCTGCCAACGTGAAGCTCGGCGGCAATGTCAGCGGCGGCGTGACGCCGGGCTCAGATGCGCGCGTTCATCAGGGCCACAAGGTCGTGCGCTAGGGGGGACGACAGTATGGCGTCGACTGGTTGCGGCAGGGCCAAGCGCCAGTTGGGGTATTCGGAGACGGTGCCGGGCATGTTGGGGCGCTCTCGGACCATGGCGGCGTCTTCTAGGCTGACTAGGACTATCCGGGATGGGGATTCGCTTAGGAGACGGTAGCGGGTGGTGATGGCTCGAGCGATGTCGGCCTCACTCAAAGCGGAGCCTGGGGTGTCGGGGTTGATGTGCGCCAACTCGGCTAAGCCACGGCGGGTGTTGGCGGGTTGTGCTGTATCGAGAGGCTCGCGGAGACCAGTGGTGGAAACAGCACTCGAAGTCTCGCGCTCATCGACCTGAATACTGGAACGATTCAGCTCATCCGCGTCGGACCCGGTGATGAGGCCAGCGACGGTCACTTGGTCGTGGGTGGACGAGAGCGCAACGCAGGCTTCAGGCATGTGGTCTATGGGGGTGCGCATCGCGGAGCGGTTCTGGACTAGGCCGACGATGTCCATCGTCTCGCGGACGCCGGAGGCTACGGTGCCCATGTCTTCGCCGACTATCCAGGCGCCGTGGCGGGCCGCTTCTACGCGCAGGATCGCTAGTAGGGCGTCTACGTGGTAGTAAACGTACGCACCATCCGCTGGGGTCAGGCCCACCGGGATCCAGTACAGACGCCACAGCTTCATCACGTGGTCCAAGCGCAGTGCCCCGGCAGATGTCAGACCGGCGCGAATCATGGCTATAAAAGCCTTGAAGTCGCTCTGCACTAGGGCGCTTGGGCTGAACGGCAGCAGGCCCCAGCGCTGACCGCGTGTGTTGAACGTTTCAGGTGGCACGCCCATCTCGAAGTCGGCGCATAACTCGGCCTGATAGGCCCAGGCGTCCTGCGAGTTAGCGTCAAAACCGACCGCCACGTCCACAATTACGTCAACGCCACTGTGACAGGCGATGTCTAGTTGCAGTGCAGCCACCCACTGGCACCAGCAGTGAAACAGCACCTCATCCGCGTGCTCCTCGGCAAACAGCGCCACGCCAGCGCTCTCCGGGTCCCGCAAAGCCGTAGGCCACGAATGCCAGTCCGGGGTGTCCTGCTCGGCAGCAATCACCGACCACGTGGCAAAGCGCCAAAGGTCATTGCCCGCAGCGTCTTTCCACTCCACAAAATCGCTGGGCAAGGGCGACGCATGGACGTGAGACCAGATCCGACGCAAGGCAGCCAACTTCAAGGCCCAGACCGCACCTCTGTCAATAAGTCGCGCGGCGTTCAGAGAACGTCCCGAAACGGCCAAATCGGACAAATCGACCAATTCGGCACCCGGTGCCAGGCCGGGGGCCACGTGCAGCAGGTTCAAAAACTGTTGTGACGCCGGCGAATACGGCGAATCCTGCGGATGCGATATCGGCGCAAACGCATGTAACGGGGACACCTGCACACAACTCGCCCCCTGCGCCGACGCCATATGGCAGATACGCGCCAGGTCGCGGAAGTCCCCAATACCCCAAGAGTCTGCGGTGCGGGCCGCATACAACTGCACCTGCCAACCCCAGCCCCGTCCGGGGGTCCGCAGCTGCTCCGGAGCCGCAATGACAAACCGGCGTCCCCCATCGGGAGTGTACAGAATGTGGTAGCCAACCTCGTTGACATAACCGACAGCGCGAATCGTGCGTCCCTCAGGGGTGACGAGCGTGCCGAACAACTCAGGATGGTACCGCCCAGGCGTCGCCACTAGTGGGTCTCCAGTGACGCGGGGAGGCTCGTCGGCAAACGCCCGATCGATAAGCGCGAGCGTGCGCGTGGGCGTGGTGACGTACGTGCCACCAATGTTGACATACCCACCGGAGACGCCGCGCGAGGCGAGACGCCCCAGCAGATCGGAGCGCAAACTCTCATCACAACACGGCGCTGCTATGCAGTCCCCGACGGTCGTTTCCCCCGGATTCTCGTGCGCGGCGCTGGCTCCCGATTCGCTCACACACTCAAATCTATGCCGTGTGCGCCAGTTTTGACCAAACCGTGACCCAACAACCTAGCCTAAAACGCTCAAGCGTGGAATGATATAGCCAGAGTACTGTTTCATAGACGAATCGGAGGTGGTCACATGTCAACCACCGCGAGTGACGCCGGAACGACTCCCCCAGGGGTGTCCGTGCCAGAGCTTCCTCCGGCCTTCCAGGTGTCCAAACGTGAGCAAAAGACGCTGCCAAACTGGGCGCTCAAAGTGGCGATGGCCATCACGGGCACCTTTGGCGCGCTGTTCCTCGTGCTGCATCTGGTGGGCAACCTCAAGGTCTACACCGGCGCGGAACACTTCAATGACTACGCGTTATGGTTGCGACATGTGGGTGAGCCGCTGATTCCCGCAAACGGCGTGATCTGGATCCTGCGTTGCGCGCTCGCGCTCTGTCTGCTGGTCCACGTCACCTGTGGAGTGCTCATCTGGACGCGGGGACGGGCGGCACGCGGCAAGTTCCCAGCCAAGCGCAACAACGGCTTCCGCTCTGTCGGTGCGACGCTGATGCCGTTCACCGGTTGCGCCCTGCTGGTGTTTATCGTCTTCCACATTTTGGACCTGACGCTGGGCACCCAACCCATCGCTACGGCTGATTTCCAAGACCACACGGAAACCGCAGCGTTCGCCTACCAAAACTTGGTGGCAGACTTCAGCCGTCCTTGGGCTGCCGCAATCTACCTTGTCATGATGGCATTGCTGTCCGTTCATTTGGCTCACGGCCTGTTCACTGTGGTGTCAGACCTCGGCGCCGTGGGCAAACGGCTGCGCGCTATCCTCATTGCCATCGGTGGGCTGTTGGCGCTGGCAATTCTGCTGGGCAACGCCTCCATTCCGCTCGCAGTCCAGTTAGGGGTGCTGAAATGAGTTTTGTAGCTCCTCCAAGCTCTGCCGCTGGTGTTGACCTCGGTCGCATCCTCGACGGCAATATTCCTGCCGGTGATCCCAGCACTGCGTGGCAGAGACGACGTCAAGAATACAAGGTGGTCAACCCCGCCAACCGCAAGAAGTTCACGATTGCCGTTGTGGGCACCGGTTTGGCTGGTGCTGGTGTGTCTGCTGCTCTCGGTGAACTTGGCTTCGACGTCCACTCTTTCTGTTTCCAAGACTCCGGTCGTCGTGCCCACTCCATCGCCGCACAGGGTGGCATCAACGCTGCCCGCGCTCGCCGCGTAGACAACGATTCTTTGTATCGTTTTGTTGTCGATACTGTCAAAGGTGGAGACTTCCGGGGACGTGAGGCCGAAGCCTTCCGTCTAGGCGAAGAGTCCGTGCGCGTCATCGACCACATGAACGCCGTCGGCGCGCCTTTCGCCCGCGAATACGGCGGCACCTTGGCCGTGCGCTCCTTCGGCGGCGTGCAGGTGAGCCGCACCTACTACACGCGCGGCCAAACCGGCCAGCAGTTGCAGCTCAGCGCGTACCAGCAGATGATGCGCCAGGTGCAGGCGGGCACCGTCAAACTGCACCCGCGCACCGAGATGCTCGACCTCATCACCGACGGCGGTGAGGCGCGCGGCGTGATCGTTCGTGACCTCGTCACTGGCAAGATCCATGCCCAGCCCGCCAACGCCGTCATCCTGTGTACCGGCGGCTACGGCACCATCTTCTACCTGTCCACCCTTGCCGTCGGCAGCAACGCGAGCGCCACTTGGCGCGCCCACCGTCACGGTGCCTACCTGGCGTACCCGTCGATGGTGCAGTTCCACCCCACCTGTTTGCCGGTCATGAACCCCTGGCAGTCCAAGACCATCCTGATGAGTGAGTCGCTGCGAAACGACGCCCGCGTCTGGGTGCCGAAGAAGGCAGGCGACGACCGTCCCCCCGCACAGATCCCCGAAGACGAACGCGACTACTACTTGGAGCGCAAGTATCCGGCATACGGCAACCTAAGCCCCCGCGACATCAGCTCGCGTGCCGGCAAAGAGTTGATTGACGCCGGGTTTGGCGTCGGCCCGCTGCACAACTCCACCTACCTTGACCTGACGCAAGCCATCGCCAGGCTGGGTCGCGACGTCATCTGGGAACGCTACTCGAACCTCATCGAGATGTACCGCCAGGCCGTCGGCGAAGACCCGATGACCACACCCATGCGCATCAGCCCCAACACGCACTACACCATGGGCGGACTGTGGGTTGACTACAACCTGATGAGCTCCATCCCGGGTCTGTTCGTCGGTGGCGAGGCCAGCTACTCGTACCACGGCGCCAACCGGCTGGGTGCCAACTCGCTGCTCTCCGCCAGTGTTGACGGCTGGTTTGTGCTGCCCTACGGTGTAATGAACTACCTCGCTGGCAAGCTCAACGAGCCGAAACCGTCGCTGAGTGACAAGTGCGTCACCGACGCCTACGCCCGTGCCGTCGAACGCACCGAGGCGCTGTTGGCCGTCAACGGCAAGAAGTCCGCCGCCGAGTTCCACCGCGAACTAGGCACCATCCTGTTCGACGGCTGCGGCTTGGCGCGGAGTCGCGAGTCGCTCACCAAAGCGATCAGCGAGATCCGCGACCTGCGCGCCGAGTTCTGGTCCGACGTGCGTGTGCCCGGCAAGAGCACAGGAATCAACATCGCCCTAGAGAAAGCAGGCCGCGTGGCCGACTTCCTCGAACTCGGCGAACTGATGTGCACCGACGCGCTGGACCGCGACGAGTCCTGCGGCGCGCACTTCCGCGTCGAACATCAAGACGAAGGTGAGGCGCTGCGTGACGATGATCACTGGCAGTTCACTTCCGCCTGGCAGACCGACGCTCCGCTGAACTTCGCCGGAAACCCCGACCTGAAGTTCACCCGACACGCCGAACCGCTCGAGTTCGAGGCAATTCACCTGGCAAGGAGGAACTACAAGTGAAACTCACATTGCAGATTTGGCGCCAGGAGAACACCGCCACGTCCGGACACTATGAAACGTTTGAAGTTGACCAGCTCGACTCCGGAATGTCCATCCTTGAGATGCTCGACCGTCTCAACGAACAACTCATCCACGCTGGAAAAGAGTCCGTACAGTTCGAGAGCGACTGTCGCGAATCCATCTGTGGTTGTTGTGGACTGACAGTAAACGGACGCCCCCATGGGCCCCAACCGCACGTCACCACCTGCATGCAACGGCTGCGCATGTTCACCGACGGTTCCACGGTACGAATCGAGCCGCTACGCTCGGCATCGTTCCCGGTGCTGCGCGACCTGATCGTCGATCGCTCCCCGCTGGACCGTATCATCGCCGCCGGGGGACACGTCGCCGTGCCTGCGGGGACCGCCCCCGACCCTGAGGCCATGCTGATCGACCACACCCACGTGGAGCGCGCCCTCGACTTCGCCGCCTGCATCGGCTGCGGAGCCTGCGTTGCTGCCTGTCCCAACGGTGCTGCGGCCCTGTTCACCGGTGCCAAGGTGACGCATCTGTCGATGCTGCCCGTGCCCAGCGTGGAACGCAAGAACCGCGCCGAGCACATGGTTGCCACGATGGAAGAGAACTTCGGTCCTTGCTCCCAGTACGGCGAATGTGCCAACGTCTGCCCGCAAGAAGTGCCTCTGACCGCAATTGCATCCCTGCAGAAAGAGCGCCTAAAGAGCTTCTTCGCTGCCCGAATCTAGGTTGTTGCTGTCTCATTTCGTGCTGTCGCGCTGTGGTGTGGTGTCGCAAGAATTGATGGCCGTTTCTGCCCTCCAAGCCGTACGGGCTGCGCTATGCAAGGGCGCTTCGCTATCATGCCCTTGCTCCGCTACGCTCCGAGCGCCCAGAAACGATCATCAATTCTTGCGACACCACAGTTAGCTGCATAGGCAACTGTGGTTTCCACTCCGGTTCTTTCTCTTGCTTTTGCGACCCGCTGCGTATCGTTACAACGCTCATTTGGGGGCAGCGGGTAGAATTGGTCTTATAGGAACATTTGTCAGGCAAAACGCTGGCGACAAGCTCTTTCGACTATTAGGAGGCAGATATGACTGCAACGGCAACACCCGCACTTCAGGCGGTACTCACCGATTTGCTGGACCTTGGTCTGGTAATCAAGCAGGCGCACTGGAATGTGACTGGACCGGCATTTCGTTCCGTCCACCTTCATCTTGATGAGGTGTATGACGAGGTGATCAACTGGCAGGACGAGATTGCCGAGCGGATCTCAGCGCTGGGAGACTCTCCTGATGGGCGCGCGGCTTCGCTGAGCGGTAGCACCATCGCGCAACTGCCCACTGGGCCGCTGCAGGCCGCTGCCGTGGTGCAGGGCTTTGCTGAGCGCCTCGCCGCACTGTCCGCCTCCATCAGTGTGAAGTTCGGCGTCCTTGAAGAGGACCTGCCCAGCCAAGACGTGCTCATCGGCATCGTTGCTGGTCTCGACAAGCAGGCCTGGTTCTTCCGCGCCGAGATTTAGACCTGCTTTCTCGTCCGTCATTCTGCGCGGAGTCGCAGAATCCACTCCTGTGTGGATGACCCTGCTCCTAAAGCGCAGGGTGACACGTGGGTTTGTGTTTGCTGTCGCATATGACCTCGCAAAGTGATATCGTTGTGATATCACAAGAAAGGTGAGGTGTCACATGACTCAGTTGACCAACCAACGTCCTGCGGTGGAGGAATGTACCGCCAAGGCTATTGCGGGGATGCCGATGCTGCTGCTTGGCATTTTGATGATGCTCGGACCGGTGGGTGTTGCCGTGCCGCTGGGCATTCGCTTCCACGGCGAGGGCAACATCTTCTTGATGACCGTCGTCATTGTGGCAGCGTCGGTGGTGCATGTGTTGTCGTACTTTGTGCTTGCCGGGTTGCGCGTGTTGCAACCGAACGAGGCATTTGTGCTCACTTTGTTTGGTCGCTACGTTGGCACGTTGCGGGGGCCGGGATTCTTCTTCGTCAACCCATTCTCGGTGGCTGCCGCACCGCAGGCTTCGTCGACTACCGCTGTCACTGCCGAGGGCAAGTCTGTTGAACAGTCGTTCACGGAGAAGTCACTGGCCGACGCCAAGCGCAAGCGGCTGTCGCTGAAGGTGCGCACGCTCAACAACCAGAAGATGAAGATCAACGATGAGATGGGCAACCCCATCGAGATCGGCATCGTCGTCATGTGGCAGGTGGTCAACACCGCCAAGGCGATCTTCAGTGTGGACGACTACGAGAGTTACATCTCCATCCAGTCTGACGCGGCGCTGCGCAACGTGGTGCGGCTGTATCCGTACGATGCGCCGGAGGGCAAGATGAGCCTGAAGGGCTCCAGCCAAGAGGTTGCCGACGAGATCCAGGCCGCCATCCAAGAGAAGGTGCACGTCGCTGGTGTCGAGATCCTCGAGGCCCGCATCACCCACCTGGCGTACGCTCCTGAGATTGCGGCCGCCATGTTGCAGCGGCAGCAGGCATCCGCCGTGGTGGACGCTCGGTCGCTGATCGTCAAGGGTGCCGTTGGCATGGTGCGTGAAGCGCTCGACCAACTCAATGAGGAAGGCATCGTCGAACTCGACGAGGAGCGCAAGGCCGCAATGGTCTCCAACCTGCTTGTGGTGTTGTGCGCGAACCGCGACACCCAGCCAATCGTCAACTCGGGTAGCCTTTACTAACATGTCCTCGGACGCCAAGAAGCAAGTGCCCCTGCGCCTATCGCAGGGGCTCTATGCTGAACTAGTTCGCCTCGCCGAGTCCGAGTTCCGCTCCGTAAACGGCCAAATCGAGTACATCTTGACGCAGGCAGTCCGCGCCCGACGTGGCGAGAGTGACGATGCCGCGGCGCTAGTCGAATCTGAAGGCGGAGTAGCCGACGACGCGGCGCTTGTCGCCGGCGGTGTCGCCGGAGTTGCAGGCGCCAAGGAGAGTGGGCACTAGGTGGCGCTCGGCTGCTAGTAGGAGCAGGGCGTCTATGCCGGTGGCGCCACAGGCTTGGTCGTGGTCGATGGTGGGATCTAGGTCCAGGACTTGGGCGATTGTGCCAGCGTCTAGGCGCTGCGCCTCGTCGTATGAGTGGTAATGGGACAGGTCGGAACTGACGACCACCAGGGTGTCGGGAGCGTTCCAGACGGAGTGGACGGCTTCGGCGACTCGACCTGCGGATACCCAGGAGACTGCCAGGGGCAGCACGTCAAAGCCGGGCTCAAGAACGCACTGTAGGAATGGCAGTTGGACCTCAAGGGAATGTTCTTGACGGTGGACATCGGCACTCTCAATCACGCGGTTCTGCGACAGCACCGTATGCGCCGCATCTGTCCAGATCGGCACCGCGCCGAGAGGTGTTTCGAGCGCATCGACTTCGGGCAGGACCACCGCGCGAGCGCCGACATAGTGTGCTGGACCGAGCAGCACGACGTGTTTGATGGTGGACGCAAACGGCGCGATGGTGGCATAGGCGAGTGCCGCTGTTGCGCCAGAGTAGACGTATCCAGCGTGCGGAACGATGATCGCAGCGGGACATTCGTTTGGGACGGTTTTGCCGTTTGGGTCGTTTGCTACGTCTCGACCCGCGGCCAACACAGCGTCAGCAGAGGTCAAGTAACTGTCGATATCCCGACGAAGGGCATCCGCGTTAGCCGGGTAGAACATGCCAGCAACAGCGGCTGGTCGGGTGCGCGTCTCCATGAGTCCACGCTAGTCGAACGGTGACCGCTGTGCCGGATTTGTGCCACATATTCCACGGGCGTTGTGGCGATCACCCACCTGCTCGCGCGGGATCGTCTTCCAGCCAGACCTTTAGTCATCATCTCAACCGGTGTCGGACGGCAAAGACGCCGCCTAGCGACCTGCGCAACCTAGCGGTCCCATCCACACGTCGGGGCCAGACGTGGCGTCAGACAGACAAGCGAATAAACTGGTACCCATGAGCACGCTGCCTGAAGACGCCGGACCCATTCTGACCAAGATTGCGCGCACGGCGATTGCGCACAAGTTGGGGCGCAACGATGCCATGGAACCACACGGGGAGCCATGGCTGTTTGCCCCCGGCGCGGCGTTCGTCACGCTCACTGTGGGGGACGCGGTCTTGCGTGGCTGCGTCGGATCGCTGCAAGCGCACCGCCCGCTCGTGGAGGATGTGCAAGACAACGCCCTAGCCGCAGCGTTTCGGGACACACGTTTCATGCCCGTTGAGGACGACGGGTTCGACGACATCCACGTTGAGGTGTCGGTGCTGAGCGCCCCAGAGCCGATCACGTTCACCAGCGAGGACGATGCCCTGGCGCAACTGCGACCCGGCATTGACGGCGTTATCTTTCAGGCCGGGAGTGCACAAGCCACGTTCCTGCCCCAGGTTTGGGAAGACATCTCGCACCCCAAGGAGTTCATGCAGCACCTGCGTCGCAAGGCGCGCGTCGGCTACAACTACTGGGGCCCGGACGTAAAACTATGGCGCTATACGGTTGTATCGTTCCATGAAGACAGCTAGTTTCTGGCACTCGTTGGGGGACGGACGGGTGCAGTGCGATCTGTGCCCGCGCGCATGTCGTCTATCGCTAGGAATGCGCGGTGCCTGTTTCACTAGGTGCAACATTGACGGTGACCTGGTGGCGACCGCGTATGGACGCACGTCTGGGCTGTGCATCGACCCGGTGGAGAAGAAGCCACTGAACCATTTCTGGCCAGGCAATTCAGTGCTGAGTTTCGGCACGGTGGGCTGCAACCTGTCCTGTCGATTCTGCCAGAACTGGGAGTTGTCGGCGGCGCGCAGCTTGGAGAGGCTCACCTCTGCAGCAGATCCGGACGCGATTGCCATCAGCGCTTTTCAGCGCGGATGTCGCGCCATCGCCTACACCTATAACGATCCAATAGTGTTTCCAGAGTACGCCATCGACACCGCTCGCGCGGCGCACGAACTCGGCCTGCTAAACATCGCCGTCTCAGCCGGATACATCAACCCCGAACCACGCATAGAACTGTTCCAACACATGGACGCCGCCAACATCGACCTCAAAGGTATCGACGAACGCTTCTATCGACGTCTCACTGGCTCCGAACTAGGCCCAGTGCTCGACACCTTGCGTTATCTAGCCGCCGACCCGCACACCTGGCTGGAGGTCACCAACCTGGTGATCCCCAGATACAACGACTCCGACGACGACTTGCATCGTCTGGTCGACTGGGTTGCCACCGAACTGGGGCCAGACATTCCCCTCCACTTCTCCGCGTTTCACCCCGACCACAAGATGATGGACGTCCCACGAACCCCGGCATCCACCCTCCTGAAAGCAAGACAAACAGCTCTGGACTCAGGATTGCATTTTGTCTACACCGGAAATATTGCAGATTCAACAAGTTCGACTACATACTGTCCTCAATGCAACCAATCGCTCGTCGAACGTAGCCAATACGAGATAACTACCTACCGTCTAACCCCAGACGGCAACTGTTTCACCTGCGCAACGCCCATCCCGGGTCGCTGGCCCGTCCACCCCGGCACCTTCGGCAATCACCGCGCCCCCGTGCGCGTCTGACACAATCACCAGCACCACATACCCCAACGTCATTTCGCACACGAACACGCTCTCGCGCCGAGTGATCTCCGCCCAGTAGCAGAATCCACACACCCGCCGTCGTCAAAAAACGCGTCAAAACTGCCGATCCGTGCTAATTTGGAGTCCGGCAGATAACAGAGTCAAGACTCGCGACTTGTTCGAAAAGAGGATGTGCAAGTGGGCGTTAACTCTCAGGCTTTCCTGAATGAGGTATGTGCAAGTGGATGTTAGTTTTCAGACGTTTCTAAACGAGGTGTTGCACAACCCTCCGCTACTTATTGTTTCTCTGCTAACTCTTGGCGTCATCCTAGTTAATGGGTGGACTGACGCTCCCAACGCAATTGCCACGGCCGTCTCGACGCGAGCTATCGCTCCCCGGGCGGCCATTCTTATGGCTGCGGTGATGAACTTTATCGGCATGTTGGTGATGACAACGTTCAACGCCACTGTCGCGATGACCATCTACAACATGGTTGACTACGGCGGGGACGCGCATGACGCCCTCATCGGCCTGTGCGCTGCCCTTATAGGCATCGTGGTTTGGGCGACAGCGGCTTCGTGGTTCGGCATACCAACGTCTGAATCTCACGCACTGATCGCAGGGTTGAGCGGTTCCGCCATCGCCATGCAGGGCGGCATCTCGGGTATCAATGGCGATGAGTGGCTGAAGGTTATCTACGGCTTGGGCCTGTCAACGGTGCTTGGTTTCGGCGCGGGCTGGTTGATCGTCCAAATGATTGAGGCCGTCTTCCGTGGTATCGACCGTCGCCGCGTCAACGGCGCGTTCCGGGTGTCGCAGGTGGGTGGTGCGGCGGCCATGGCGTTCATGCATGGCGCGCAGGACGGCCAAAAGTTCATGGGCGTGTTTCTGCTGGGCGTCGCCCTGTCGCGCGGAGACACCGGGGCCGCAGGCTTTGCCGTGCCACTTTGGCTGATGATTTTGTGTTCGCTGGTCATGGGTTTGGGCACGTCAATCGGGGGCATGCGAATTATCAAGACCGTTGGTATGGACATGGTCAAGCTGGAAACCTATCAGGGCTTCTCTGCCGACCTCGCCGCAGCAGGATGCCTACTGGTGTCCTCACTGACGGGTTTGCCGGTGTCCACCACGCACACCAAGACCACCGCAATCATGGGCGTCGGCGCGGCTCGACGCTTGTCAAGTGTCAATTGGGGCATTGTGAAAGAGATGTTGCTCGCCTGGGTTTTGACGTTCCCAGGATGTGGCGCCATCGGTTTCGTTATGACCTATTTGTTCGTTCGAATCTTTTAGTAGATAGGTAAGGGGCTGCAAGAATCATGGCCAAAAAGGAAGCTGAAGTCAGCTATTTTGAACTGTTCTCAAAGATGGCAAACATCGCCATTGACGCCGTCGCGGTGCTCCACTCCGTGCTGGCCGACTTCCACGACACCGTCACGCTGGAACAACTCGCGCAGGTCCACGCCTACGAAACGGCAGGCGACACCTGCAAGCACCAGCTCATGGCAAAGCTGAACCGCGACTTCATTACCCCCATCGAACGCGACGACCTGCTGACCCTCAGCGACGAGATGGACGACGTCATCGATGCCGTTGACGACGTGCTCATTAAGATGTACATGTACAACGTCACCCGCATCCTGCCCGAGGTGGACGAGATGATGGAGGCCGTCGCGGGCTGCTGCAAGCAGTTGCAGAAGGTGATGAATGAGTTCGCCGACTTCCGCAAGTCCAAGGACCTGCAAACCTACATCATCGAGATGAACGACTGGGAGGAGGCAGGCGACCGCAGCTACATCAAAGCGGTGCGCACCCTCTACTCCGGCGGCTACGACCCCATCGAGGTCATCGGCTGGACCGAGATCTACCGCATGCTCGAAAAGTGCTGCGACACCTGCGAGCACGTCGCTAACGTCGTCTCCGGTGTTATCACCAAGAACACGTAGTCACTTTCGGTCACAGGTTATTCTCAATTGAGCGGCATGTGTGTTGCAGGCGGGCATGATTGCGATACGATTACGCGTATAAGCTCGGACACGAACCGACACCTAAAACATTGACAAGGATAAACATGGCCGACCAGACCACACCTACACCCGCACCCGCTCCTGCGCCTGCCGCATGGGCTAACCCGACTCCGGCTGGGCTCTGCGCGCTCGCAGCAGCTGGGTTCGGTTTCTTCGCACTGCTTACCGGCAGAGTCGACGCCGCAGCAATGCCGCTGCTTGGCGCTTGGCTGATCGGTGGCGCGCTGATCCAGTTCGTCACTGCACTCGTTGACCTCAAGGGCGGCAACCAGCCCGGCGGTTCCACGTTCCTCTACTTCACTGGCTTCTTCATGCTGGCTAGCGGCATTGAGCAGTTCCTCAAGTACAACGCCATCAAGGACGGCGCTCCTCTCGACGGTCGTATCGACGGTTGGTTCTGGGCTGCCATCACCATCGTGGTGTGGCTGTGGTTCCCGGCCTTCATCGCCAAGGGCTTCAACATCTTGTCGTTGATCATCATTGCCATCGGTGTTGCCACTCCGTTCTTGGTCTGCGCTGACCTGAACATCCTGTTCGACCCGCACACCTCCAAGAACATCGCCGGTTGGGCTCTGCTGGTCGCCGGTATCCTCGGCGCATACCTAGCCAGCGCCACCATCGTCAACGGTGCCTACGGCAAGAAGATCTACCCGGTCCTCTGATCGGCAAACTTCGCCAAACGAGCAGTTCGGGGCAGAAGAGACCATTGCGGTCCTTCTGCCCCGAACGTGCTTAATGACCCGAACTTGTGACTAGCAGCTACTTTGCGCTCAACGGCTCGAAGCGTTCCTGGCCGCCTAGGTAGGGACGCAGCACCTCGGGGATGATGACCGAACCGTCAGCCTGCTGGTGGTTCTCCAAGATGGCGACGATGGTACGCGTCATGGCGCACAGCGTGCCGTTCAGCGTGGCTAGGGGACGCACCCCGTCGGCGTCGCGCATGCGGACGCCGAGCCTGCGGGCTTGAAACTCGGTGCAGTTCGAGGTGGACGTCAGTTCGCGATACTTGCCCTGACTGGGGATGTAGGCATAGCAGTCGTATTTGCGAGCCGCACTGGATCCTAGGTCGCCCGAAGCCACATCCAGCACCTGAATGGGCAGGCCGAGCGAGGTGAGGAACTCCTTCTCGTAGCCGAGCAGCTTCTCATGTTCCGCCTCGGCATCCTCCGGCGCGCAGTAGACGAACATCTCCCACTTGTCGAACCAGTGAACCCGGAAGATGCCCTTGGTGTCTTTGCCGCCCGCGCCCGCTTCGCGCCGGAACGCCGACGAGAACCCAGCATAGCGGCGTGGCAGGGTGGCGGCGTCCAGAATCTCGTCGGAGTGGTAGGCCGCGAGGCTGACCTCGGCTGTGCCCACCAGATACATGTCGTCGGCCTCAAGATGGTAAACATCCTGTGCCGCCTGTCCCAAGAAACCGGTGCCCTCCATGGCGGAAGGCTTCACCAGTGCCGGCACCAGCATCGGGTAGAAGCCGTGCTCCAGCGCCTTGCTCAACGCGTACTGAATCAGCGCAAACTCCAGCAGTGCACCCGGCCCGGTCAGCACATAGAATCGAGACCCGCTAATCTTTGCACCGCGCACCATATCGATGGCACCCAGCGCCTCGGCGATCTCCAAGTGATCTTTGACGACGATGCCTTCGGCCTCAAAGTCGCGCGGCTCGCCCAGCGTCTCCAGTACATAGAGATCGTCCTCCCCGCCGTCAGGCACGGAGTCGATGATGATATTTCCAAATGACTTCATTATGGCGTAGAACGCGGCCTCGGCCTCATCAACCCACGCCTGCGCCGCTTTTACGTCATCGGACAACTCCTTGGTGCGCGCCAGCAGTGCTGCCTTCTCGTCACCTTGCGCCCGAGCAACCTGAGCACCCAGCGTCTTCTGCTCCGCCCGCAGTCCTTCAAACGCCCCAATGGCTTCGCGCCGTGCCTCATCTGCCGCGATCCCTTGGTCCACCAACTCCACGGACTCCCCGCGTCGCGCCTGCGAGCGGCGGACACGGTCAGGATCAGTGCGCAACAACTTCGGGTCAAACATGCCTCAAAGTCTACGCTGTGCAATCAGTTGACTAGAAGACACAGGCACCGTGGTGGCGGGAATTGTGCGTCCAGCGATGTCGCGCCAGACCGTCAGCCCAGCGAATCCAACCAAGTCTTAGATGCGGCATAGGACCCTTCGGAGGCCCAGTGCGGGATATTGGGGACAATCTCGTCAGCGCGAGGATAGGAGCCCAAGAACACGACATCGGCACAGATGCGCTTTAGGCCCTGGAGGGCACCAGCTACGCGGGCGTCGTCCAAGTGACCTTCGGCGTCGATGGAGAAGCAGTAGGAGCCGAGCGTCGTCTTGGTGGGGCGGGATTCGATGCGGCACAGGTTGACGCCCCGGACCGCGAGTTGCTGCAGTATCTCCAGTAGCGCACCTGAGTGGTCAGCTCGCATGTATGCGACGAAGGTGGTCTTGTCGTGTCCGGTCCGCGTCGGTCTGGCGGAGGTTCCGCTGTCGGCGCGAGCGACGAGAACAAATCGCGTCACGGCACCATCGTTGTCGTTAATGTTGTGCGCCAAGGCTTCCAGTCCGTACATTTCACGCGCAACTGGCGCACAGACGGCTGCGTCGAACGTCGAGTCGGGATTGGCGACCTCTTCGGCCGCCGCAGCGGTGGAGCCACGTTCGATCAGTTCAGCGTTGGGCAGATTGGCGGCCAGCCAGCCACGAACCTGAGCGGCTGCATGCGGGTGCGTGATGACCCGACGCACGTCCCCCAATGTGGTGCCGGGACGTACGGCCAAGTCAAACGAGACCTCAATTACGATTTCGCGAATGATGTGTAGCGGTGGCTCGGATGCGGCCAGATAGTCAAGGGTTGCAGAAACTCCACCCTCAACCGAGTTTTCGATAGGGACGACGGACGCTTCCACCTCCCCAGCGCGGGCGGCAGCGAGGGCCAACGGCACGCTCGGATAGGGTTTGGCGGCGGCGTTTGGCTCAAGCTTGAGCAGCGCCTGGTGCGTGAATGTACCCTCTGGTCCAAAGTATCCGAGCATTGGCCCATCCTATCGCTGTTGGGTGAGCGTCAGTGATCAAATAACCGGCAAACCGGTCCCTGGAAAGTTGAGCGACACAGACTCAACTTAGACCTAGCGTCAGGGTTGTCTTCGTGATACATTGGTGCAATGAGTCAAAGTTCTGCCCAGGGCGAGAGCGCCTTCTGGAAGGCGGGCAAGCATTGGACGTCTGCCACGGCAGCCGCCACTCCAGCCCCAGCTCCGGTGCAGCCCACCTCGGCGGCGTCACGACGCACGATGCTGAAACATGACTCTGAAACGCGTGAAGACGCACAAGCAACGATAGGCGCATACAAGGAGCTTGGTCCCATGGGTCCCGAATACGAAGATGCTGTGGTGGACGCCTTCTTGGCGCGTCTGGATACCCGCTTGGCTGAGCAGGAGGCGCAGCAACCCCAGCAGCCCCAACCCCAGCCGGTTTTCAACTACCCGGTCCGCATGGTGCCTGCAAAACTCCCGGCCCCCGCTACCTCCGCGTGGACTTTCGGTCAGACACTAGCCTTCGTCTCCATCGTGCTGAGCCTAGCCATCCCGCTAACCGCCATAGCCGCCAGCATGCTAGGCGTCTTCGGCCTCATAGTCGCCTGGGCCGGAATCGCTGCCGTAGTAGGCACCGCCAAAACCAAGAACGGCGCCAAGAACAAGTAGTTGCAACGCAGGGAGACATGTTCGGTGTGCGGGCACCGTTTCTTACGGACGCAGAGTCGCCTTCCAGGGGCGCTGCTTTGTGGTTAGGGTGACGGCGTCTAGGCCGACGCCTAGGGTGGTTAGGAAGATTGCCATGCGGACGTTTAGGCCGTTGTCGGTTTGCTTGAAGATAGACAGACCGGGCAGGTCGTCGACGTCTGTGCTGAGGTCGTAGGCGTCGGGACGGGAGTCGCGCGGTAGTGGGTGCATGATGACCACGCCGAGGTTGTCGGCTTCGGCGAGCATCGCGCGGTTGAGCAGGTCACCTTTGGCGTTCGCTTGGGCGAGTTCCTCGGTCATGCGTTCGCGCTGGACGCGGGTGGCGTACACCACGTCTGCACTGGAGACAGCCTCGACTACCGTGTCGAGGACCGTGACGCTGTGACCGCGGGCCTGCGCGTAGTCGGCGACGCTCTGCGGTAGTTCTAGGGACGGAGGCGCGAACAGGCGGAAGCTCACGTGCTCGTAGAGCGAGAGCATCTTCATCAGCGAGTGGACGGTGCGGCCATACTTCAGGTCACCCAAGATCGCGATGGTGCAGCCATCGACAGACTTGCCGCGCGCGCCCAACTCACTTTCCAATGTGTAGACGTCTAATAGGGCCTGACTAGGGTGTTCGCCGGTGCCGTCGCCTGCGTTGACTACCGGGACTGTGGACGCAGCCGCAAACTGGGCCACAGAGCCTTCTTCGGGGTGGCGCACCACCAGCACGTCGGAGTAGCCCGAAACCACGCGCGCCGTGTCGTGAATGGATTCACCCTTTGCCATGGACGAGAAGGTAAAGCCTGTCGTCGTGGTCACCTCGCCACCGAGACGCAGGAACGCAGACTCAAAACTCAGCCGGGTGCGCGTCGACGGCTCAAAAAACAGGGAACACAGCATCGCGCCGTCCAACACGGTGCAGACCGCCTGACGCTTCGCAATGGGATCGACGGCCTTAGCCAAGTTCAGCAGCGCCTGCAGGCCCTGGCGGTCAAATTGCAACACAGACAGCAGGTGGCGTCCCTGTTCAAAAGGTAGTAGCGGAATGTCGGCGCTCATTTGTCTCTCCTTCATCCCACTTGCCGGTGGCCCGTGCCAGCTAGCGGGAACGCAATGCTTCTTTCATCTGTCTAGCGTAATCTCTCAGCCGCTCTGCGCTGTCCTCGCCATGCTCAGCTATGAGCGAGACAATTTTCGACCCGACGATCACGCCGTCAGCAACAGCACCGATCTGTGCAGCCTGTTCCGGACTGTGGACGCCAAAGCCGACCGCAACCGGGGTGTCGGTGTGCGCTTTGATCGCCCTGACGATTGCTCCCAAATCTGTGGTGATCTCAGACCTCACGCCGGTGACGCCCAACGAACTGACCAGATAGATAAACCCTGTCGCCTCTGTCGCGATGGCTGCAATGCGTTGCTCGGACGTGGGCGCGATCAGCGTGATGATATCCACTCCGTGGGCTGCGGCGATGCCCTTCAGTTCGCCCTGCTCCTCGAATGGAAGATCGGGGATGATCAGGCCAGACACCCCAACTTGCGCACAACGGGCGGTGAACGCCTCGTAGCCGTAGTGGAACACCGGGTTCAGATACGTCAAGAACACCAGTGGTGTCTCCGTCTTGGCGTGAACCTTGGCCGCTAACTCGAATGCGTGATCCAGTCTGGTGCCATGCGTCAGCGAGCGCACATTGGCTGCTTGAATAACGACGCCCTCAGCGATGGGGTCTGAGAATGGGATGCCGATCTCAATCAGGTCTGCGCCGCCCTCAATGAGTGCGTCGATGAACCTCTCGGACGCCTCAATGCTCGGGTCTCCGGCTGTCAGGAACGCGATGAACGCCTTTCCGTGTGCGAACGCCGCTGCTATGTTACTCACTCTGTCACCTGCTTTCCGCGGTAGCGGGCTATGGCGGCTACGTCCTTGTCGCCGCGGCCGGATAGAGTGACTACCACGTGGTCGTCGGGGCCGAACTCGGGGGCGATCTTGGATAGGTGGGCCATGGCGTGGGCGGATTCTATCGCGCAGATGATGCCCTCTGTAAGGGCTAGCTTCTCGAACGCGGTTACTGCCTCTTCGTCGGTGACGGGCACGTATTCGGCGCGGCCAGTGGCGTGGAGCCAGGCGTGTTCGGGGCCGATTCCGGGGTAGTCGAGACCGGCGGAGATGGAGTAGACGGGGGCGATCTGGCCGTCGGAATCTTGGCAGAAGTAGCTCTTCATGCCGTGGAAGACGCCGATGCTGCCCTTGGCGATGGTGGCGGCGTGACGCTCAGTGTCGATTCCCTCGCCTGCGGCTTCGCAGCCGATCAGGCGCACTTCCGGCAGGCTGATGAACGCGTGAAACGATCCAATAGCGTTGGAGCCACCGCCGACGCAGGCAATAACCGCCGTGGGGAGGCGTCCGCCCGTGGCTTCGGCAAGTTGGGCCCGAATCTCGCGTCCGATCACCGACTGGAAGTCGCGCACCATCATTGGGAACGGGTGCGGGCCCATCACGGAGCCGAGCACGTAGAGGGTGTCGTCGACGCGGCCCACCCATTCGCGCATGGCGTCGTTCACTGCGTCTTTTAGGGTCATTGTGCCGGATGTGACCGGGTTTACCTTGGCGCCCAGCAACTCCATGCGGTACACGTTTAGGGACTGGCGCACCGTGTCTTCGAGGCCCATGAAGATCTCGCAGTCGAGACCGAGCAGGGCAGCGGCGGTTGCGCATGCGACGCCGTGTTGGCCGGCACCAGTCTCGGCGATCACGCGGGTCTTGCCCATGCGTTTCGCCAACAGGCACTGACCGAGCACATTGTTGATCTTGTGACTGCCGGTGTGGTTGAGGTCCTCTCGCTTCAGCCACACGTTGGTGCCCAGTTCGGCACTCAGATTGCCAGCGAAGTACAGCCGGGACGGACGTCCGGCGTAGTCATGCAGCAGTGCGTCCAACTCGGCGATGAACTCCGGATCGGCAGAGAAGCGCGCGTAGGCGGCCTCAAGCGCGTGAATCTCGTTCATCAGCGTCTCCGGGATGTACTGCCCCCCAAAGTCGCCGAATCTCGCTTCTGCACTATTCATGCTCGGATGCACCTCCAAAGGCTCGCACGGCGTCTACCAATGCGTCGATCTTAGTCGCGTCTTTGACGCCGTCCGTCTCCGCGCCCGAAGAGACGTCGATGGCGTAAGGACGCACCGTGCTCAGGGCCTCGGTGATGTTGTCGGGAGTGATGCCACCGGCAAGGAAGAATGGCTTGTCAGCGCGGGCTAAGGCCCAGTCGAACGTCTCGCCACTGCCAGCAGTTGAGTCAAGAAGGAGGTAGTCAGCACCCAAATCGTCAACTCCAGCGTCGTCTTCTGACAGTCGGACGGCACGGATGATGGGGACGGATGTTAGGCGACGCAAAGTTTCGACGTAGCTAGCGTCCTCATGTCCGTGAAGTTGGATGATGTCGATGGTGTTGTTGTTCGCCAACTCGGCGGCAAACTCAGGTTCGGCGTCCACAAAGACTCCGACCGGGACGATGCCGGGCGTGAGTGAGGCGCGCAGGGCGGCGGCCTCGTCGGGGGTGACCTGGCGTCGCGAAGGGGCGAACACGAACCCGGCAAAGTCGGGACGGGCGGCATTCACGTACGCGATATCTTCCGCGCGACGCAGGCCACAGATTTTGATCTTCGGTTGGTACGGAGTTAGCGCCTCTAGGGCCGCGCGTTTGTCGGCACTGCGCATCAGGGTCTCGCCGACCAGCACGGCATCCGCACCGGCAGCGACCACGCGTTCCACGTCGGCTCGCGTCGCAAGGCCAGATTCGACCACAAACAATACGTCGTCTGGAATGAGCGCACCTAGGCGTTCGCTGGTGGCAAGATCCACGTTGAATGTAGTCAAGTCGCGGTTATTGATGCCAACTATGCGTGCTCCTGCCGCCAAGGCTCGGCGCAGTTCAGTGTCATCATGGGCTTCCACGAGCGCGCTCATGCCTAGCTGGTGTGTCAACGCGATGAAGCGGGCAAGAGTGTCGTCGTCCAGCAGAGCCACGATCAGCAGCACGGCACTGGCGCGCAGCGTGGCGGCCTGCCAGATCTGATACTCGTCAACAACGAAGTCTTTGCGCAACACCGGAATGGGCGCCTCGGCGGCGATCTCGCGCAGATACTCGTCGCTCCCCAAGAAGTGGTTGGGTTCGGTGAGCACTGAGATGGCGCTCGCTCCCGCCGCCACATACTCGCGCGCGATCTCTAAGTACGGGAAGTCTGCCGCAATCACGCCTTTGGATGGGGACGCCTTCTTGACCTCGCAGATGAACCCCACGCCCGGACGACGCAGTGCGTCCTCAAACGACGGTGGAGGGGCCAGGCGTCGCCCAGCCAAGCGCTGCAGCGCCTCGACCGGGACCTGCGTCTTGGCGTCCGCAACGCGCAAGCGAGTCTCTGTGGCGATGGTTTCGAGGATGTTCATGAGCTTTGATCTCGGAGAGTCTCAGGCGTTGGACAGCTCGATGAAGCGGGCCAACTGGGCGGCGGCGGCACCGGAGTCGATAGCTTCGGACGCCATGTTGATGCCTTGTTGGATTGTTTCGGCTTTGCCGGTTAGGTAGATGGCGGCGCCGGAGTTCATCAGCACTGCGTCGCGCTTCGGGCCTTTCTCGCCCGCAAGAATTGCGCGGGTGATCTCGGCGTTCTCCTCGGGGGTGCCGCCGAGCAGCTCGTCTTTCTTGCAGGTGTGGAACCCGAAGTCCTCGGGGCAGATCTGGTAGGTGCGCATCCAGCCGTTGCGCAGTTCGCACACGCTGGTGGGGGCGCTCATCGAGATTTCGTCCAGGCCGTCCTGTCCAAAAACAACCAGCGCGTGCTTGACGCCAAGGTTGGCGAGCACCTGGCCGAGCGGCTCAACTAGGTCCTCAGAGTAGACGCCGAGCAACTCCATGGAGGCACCGGCGGGGTTTACCAGCGGCCCCAGAATGTTGAAGATTGTACGAATGCCGAGTTCCTTGCGCACCGGCGCGACGTAACGCATGGCGATGTGATAGTTCTGCGCAAACAGGAAGCACAGATTGATCTCCTTGAGAATCTCAAGGCTTTTCTCCGGCGGCACCGTGATGTTGACGCCCAGCGCCTCCAGCACGTCGGCAGCGCCCGAACGAGATGACGCAGCCCGGTTGCCGTGCTTTGCCACCGGGATGCCCAATGACGAGATGACAAGCGACGACGTGGTCGAAATGTTGAACGAGTTGGCGCGGTCGCCACCGGTGCCGACGATCTCCAGCACCTCAAACTCATTCAGCAACCGGATGCAGTGCTTGCGCATTCCCGCCGCCGACCCGGAGATCTCGTCAATGGTCTCGCCCTTGACGCTCATCGCCGTCAGGTATGCGGCCATCTGAATCTGGCTGGCCTCGCCGCCCATGATCTCGTCCATCACCAGCTCGGCGGTGTCGTAATCTAGGTCCTTCTTGGCGCTGGCCTGCAGAATTGCCTCACGAATCACGGGGCCTACCTCCTCATAACTTTTGTGTCGAACCTCTATTGTCTCAAGAAAACCGAAAAGTTGTGTTGCTCGTCCGTCGCGGGTGGCGCGAGGTTCCCCTTTCCCATGCCAATGAGTGAGAGAATATCTCTAGTAGGGAGTTTGTCCCTACGTCCTGCGAGTGCGCCCAGAGAGGAGCGAACGCCACGCCATGCTAACCGTGCTCGAAACAGACGCCCCGTGGTACCAGTTTGCGTTGGACGACATCCGCCCAATGCTCGGAGTGCTACTCGCGGCCACACTCTCCCTCATCATCGGCCTGGAGCGCGAGTACTACGCCAAAGCCGCCGGAATGCGCACCTACATGCTCGTCGGCATGGGTGCTGCGCTGTTCACCGTAATCGGCAAGCTCGGATTTGAGGACGTCGGTGGTACAGACGGCGGACGCATCGCCGCCCAGGTGGTCTCCGGGATCGGCTTCCTCGGTGCCGGACTCATCTTCGTGCGTCGCGACGCCGTGCGCGGCCTGACCACCGCCGCAGGCATCTGGTTTGTCGCCGCCATCGGCATGGCAGCCGGTGCCGGCCTGTATCTGATCTCGCTGTGTTCGTCCCTGCTCTACCTGCTCGCCATGTTCGGACTGCGCCCCCTCAGCGTGCGCATGCCTCACGCCCGCGCCACCAGCCAGACCTACACCATTCGCTACGCCGACGGACGCGGTGCCCTGCGCGACATTGTGGAGACGTTCGCCAAGGGCGGCGTCAAGGTCGCCGACCTGCGCATCCTAGGCAAAGAGGGCACCGGCGACGCCAAGATACACGTGGTCTCGATCACCGGCGAGGCCAGCATCTCGTCCCTAAACATGATCGACGATGACCTGCGCGAACTCCCCGCAGTCATCTCCGTAATCCAGTCCGTGACTGGCACCGCGTCCATCCACCACAACGAGGACTGACGACACCCGACTGGCAGTACCGGTTACGAAGGCACCCAATTTCACGACGCCACACCACCATGCGACAGCACGAAATCAAAGACAGCACGAAAGAAGACTAAGCCGCACGCGTCAGTTCCCGAGTGGCAGTGCGGCGACGCGCTCCACTGAGGACATCGCGGGTGGCGCTGAAGACCTGCTCGGCGCTGGGTGGCACCAGCTGGAGTCGCGGAGCGGGCGTGTCCTCTTCGCCTAGGGCACGGGCCATGCGGAGGTGACGCTTGATGGTGCTCAAGGAGCAACCGAGGCGCTCGGCTAGGGTTTCCAGCGTCTCGTTCGGGTTGGACCGGCGCATACGCAGCACCTCGTCATGATCGACAGCGTGACCGGAGACGACGCCCGCAAAGATGTCCAAGTTTTCGGGCTTGACGCGCCAACCTAAGCGGGAGCGGATCGCCGTGCGCTGCTTAGCGGTGGTGCCAGCAACATAACCGGCAACGTCGTGGCGGACCACAGAGTTGTAGAGACACTGGCTGATCATCGGGCAGGTGGAGCAGATCTCTTGAGCGCGGTCCTGCATCATCCGCTGCGCCCGCAACTGCTCGTTGCTCAGCGGGGTGCGATGGTCGTCGTCAAGAAGTGGGTGCAAGAACAGGTTTCCCAGGCCGGAGCAGGACGCCGTCGTCTCGTTGTTACGTCGCAGTGTGGTGTAGGTGGTGTTCATGTGAGTCAACCGCCTTTCGAGCAGCCTCGCTGTTTTGCTTACATGCTCAACGATTCCATCATTTCGCGCTCGACGAAGCGGGGCACATACCCATTTGGCAACGCGCAATACCCATTTCGCCAGTGAGTACGGATGCTCATGGGGGAGAGTGCGGTTTCAGCAATTTGCGCTGCTAGGCACGCGCAGGGGGTGCGCGACACTAGACTGAAGGCATCCCTTCAAAGCCTCGACACCCACAAGCGGTAGGAGTCTGCAAATGAAAGATATCGTCGTCTTCTCAGGTTCGGCTCATCCGTCGCTTGCGTCGGCCATCTGTGACGGGCTGGGGCTGCAACTCTCGCCCGTCAAGATTTCGCGCTTTTCAAACGACTGCCTGCAAGCGCAACTGCTGGTCAATGTGCGCCAACGCGACGTGTACATTGTGCAGCCGCTGGTGCCGCCCACACAGGACAACCTTGTCGAACTGCTGATGATGATCGATGCGGCGCGCGGGGCCTCGGCCGCCCAGATCACCGCCGTCATGCCGCACTACTCATACGCGCGCTCCGACAAGAAAGACGCCTCCCGCATCTCGATGGGTGGTCGCTTGGTTGCCGACATGCTGTCCACCGCAGGCGTCAACCGGGTGCTGACCATGGCGTTGCATGCGCCACAGGTGCAAGGCTTCTTCTCTGTGCCCGTCGATCAGTTGACCGCCATCGGCGTGCTGGCCGACCACTTCCGCGGGCGCGACCTGCACAACTACATCGTCGTCTCCCCAGACCTAGGCAACGCCAAGAACGCCGCCCAGTTCGCTCGACTGCTGGGAGTGCCGGTTGCTGCCGGGGCCAAGCGCCGGCTGTCTGACGATCAGGTGGTCATCGACTCCATCGTCGGTGACGTGACCGGACGCAACGCCATCGTGTTGGACGACGAGATCGCGACCGGGGGGTCCATCATGGAGATCGTCTCCGTGCTCAAGTCGTATGGCTGCCCGTCGGTGCATGTTGCCTGCACGCACGGGTTGTTCGCAGGTAAGGCCGTGGAGCGGATTCGGGGTTGTGAGCTGATCGATGAAGTGGTGACCACCGACACGGTGCCGTCCCCCGAGGGTTGGCCCGAACTTCAGGTATGCTCCGTCGCCGACCTGTTCGCCGAGGCGATAGATCGCATCCACAACGGTCGCTCCGTCTCCAAGATGTTCCGCGATGTCGATCCTGTCTATGCTCCGCCCGAGGCTATTGACGCACTGTTCTAACTGATTTCACGACACCACAGTGGGGTGTCTTCGTTAGCTGTTGCTGCCACTCGGGTTTTGTTGTCTTGTGATTATCTGACGCTCGCTCTAGGCTGGAACTAGGCGGGCTGCTTCCCCGGTGCTCGCGGTTAGACGATGGTGAGGTGCTTAAGTAGTGGCTGACAAAACCCCAAAGAAGCCGGTGAACTCGGGCAAGAAGCCAGCGAGTAGTGCGACCAGCAAAACGTCCAAAGCGACCAAACCGCGCCAAACGAACAGCGCTAAAGCTGCGCCAAAGAAACAGTCGGTGGCCAAGCCTGTAGCGAAGAAATCGGCTCCGAAGGCGCCAAAGACGCGCAAGCAGAAGATTTTGACCGGGCTGCTGTGGGCAGGCATCGGGTTAGTTGCTTTGTCTATTGTGGGCATCATTGTGTTGGCGGTCATGTACTCGCGCACCGAACTGCCGGACCCGAATGAGGAGTTCACCACCTCTACCACGCAGATCTACTACCGCGACGGCGAGCAGCAGATGGGCAGTCTTGCCATCCAGAACCGCGATCCGGTTGATCTGTCCGAGGTGCCCGAGCATACGGTCAATGCAATGCTGGCCGCTGAGGACCGCACCTTCTGGACTAACTCGGGCATCTCCATCCCCGGCATGGCGCGCGCGGCCCTGCGCATCTTGGGGGGTGGCGAGCTACAGTCTGGCTCCACCATTACGCAGCAGTACATCAAGCTGATGTATCTGACCGACGAACAGACGCTCACGCGCAAACTCACCGAGCTGATTCTGGCCGTCAAACTCAACGAGGAACGTCCCAAAGAGGAGATTCTCGAGGGCTACCTGAACACCATCTGGTTCGGGCGCGGCGCGTACGGCATACAGGCCGCCGCACAGGCCTACTTTGGGGTGGACGTGCAGCAACTCACCATCCCGCAGTCCGCAGCCCTGGCCGCCATCCTAAACTCACCGGGCTACTTTGACCCGCGTTATGAGGGTAACCAGGAACGTTTTGAGTCGCGGTACCTGTACGTGCTGGACGGCATGGTGTCGATGGGCACGCTCAGTCCCGATTACTACAAGCTGTACAGCAATCTGCTGCCCACGTTCCCCGACCTAGAGTTTGAGGAGACCTACGGCGGTCCCAAGGGCTACCTCATCAAGATGGTGGAAGCCGAACTGCTGGATGTCGGTTTCTCTGAGTCCCAGATCCAGGGTGGCGGACTGGTGGTCACCACCACGGTTGACGCCGACATGCAGGCCGCCATGAACGAGACTGCGGCCGACTACATGGAGCAGGTCGCGGACACCAGACCGGACGCGGACATCAGCCAACTGCACATGGGCATGGCATCGGTGCAGGTCGGCACTGGCGAGATTCTGGCCCTCTACGGCGGTCCAGATTTTGTGAGTCAACAGCGCAACTGGGCCACCACCGCCCGCATGACCGGCTCCACGTTCAAGCCGTACGCCTTTATCGCTGGAATGCGCAACGGCGGCTTCTCGCTGACCTCGCCGCTACGTGGGGACGCGTTCACCCCGCCCGGGGACACGTCGTCAGTCAACAACTTTGGGGACGTCAACTACGGCATCGTTGACCTGCGCATGGCCGTCCAAGAGAGCATCAATACTGCTTTTGTTGATCTAGTCAGCCGTACTCCGAACGGCCCAGACGCCACCGTGAAGGCTGCTATGGATGCGGGCGTGCCCGAGGGCGAGGGCTGGGACCGTCACGACCGCATTGCGCTGGGCATGGCCGAAGTGTCGCCACTGAACCAAGCCAACGGCTATGCCACCATCGCGTCCTATGGACGCCAGGCCACCACGCGCATCATTCTCGAAGTGCGCGACGCGTCCGGTCAGGTGCTCTACACCCCTGACTACCCCACCAAGCAGACCATTGAGCCAGAGATCTGCTCTGACCTGATCTACGCCATGAAATCTGTGGTTCAGGGCAACGGTTACGCCAACTCCATCGGCCACGAGGCTGGTGCCAAGTCCGGCACCGCAGGCTCGCAGGCGGCTTGGTGGGTGGGCTACACCCGGCAGGTGTCCACAGCGGTCATGTTTGTTGCCGGTGACGACGGTATTGATGACCTGACGCCCTATCGTCCCTCGGGCTGGGGTGCGTTCACTGGCTCCAGCTGGCCGTCCCGAGTCTGGGGTGACTACATGGGTAAGGCGTTGGCTGAGCTTCCCAACGAACCGTTCAGCCCGCCGTCCCACGTGAATGGGGCGGGACACGAGCAGGATCCGTTGATAACGCCGACACCCACACCAACCCCGACGCCTACGCCAACACCAAAGCCTTCGCCTGCGACACCTGCTCCAACTGGGCCAGCAACTCCGGGTGAGACCGCCACAACTGAGCCACCCACAACGCCGGGTGTCACCACTGTGCCAAGTCCGTCCGACGGCTCAACGTCTGAGGACCATCCGTAGCCGATAGACTTGGAGCCGTGAACAATCCGGTGGCAGCCGTCGTCCCTGACAGCGACGGCTTCAGCCTGCGCCTTGGTGGCCAACTAGGCACTCACGCGCGCATCAAAGGCGGGTGGTTCGACCCGGTTCCAGTAGTGATGACGTCCGCAATTGTCACTTGGCTGCTGCTGATGTTGAAGCAGGCGCCGTGCATACAGACGGACCCGGGCAATCCGCCGAACTCGTTTGCCAGCTTGTGCTACACGGACATCTCGGTGTTGTACGTGAATCGTGAGCCGCTGTGGTCCGGTGGCAGCGTGTTCGTCACCTCGGGCCAACCGCTGGAGTATCCGCCTCTCATTGGCGGATTCATCGCGCTGGCGCGCTGGCTCGCGGTTCGCTTCGGCGCGAGCGTTGGGCCGGACGTGGAGTGGGAAGACAAACTCGTCGCGTCCCACATCTTCTTCGGTGTCAGTGCGGTTATGCTGTTCATCTGCTTCCTCAGTTTGGTGGCGATTCACCTTGAGTTGGGTCGCAAAGTTGCTTCCAGACATACGCAGGGCGTGCGGGTGCGCGGTTGGGACGCCATCTTCGTCGCAGCGTCTCCGGTAGTGCTTTTCACTGGTCTGATCAACTGGGACCTGTTTGCGGTCGCGCTGACGTCGCTGACCTTGTTGCTTTGGGCCCGATGCCGTCCGTTCGCCGCAGGTATTGCGCTTGGGTTGGCTGTTTCTGCGAAGTTTTATGCGCTGGCGATCATTCCAGTGTTGTTTTTGCTGTGTCTGCGCGCCGCCAAGCCACGGGCGTTCCTGCGATTCATTGGGGCTGCTGTGCTCTCTTGGGCGGCAGTCAACGTGCCGTTCATGGTCATCAGTTTTGGCTCTTGGAGTTACTTCTGGACGTTCAATGCAGACCGGGGGGCCGACCTTGGCTCCATCTGGTACATGCTGCAGCTTGCCGGAGTCAGCTATGGGTCGGCCAAGACGGTGTCCATCTTGATGGTGGCGGGGGTCACCATTGGCGGACTGTTCATCATTGGGCAGGTGTTGGACGCACCCCGACGCCCGCGCATGCCACAGGTGTTGTTGCTTGTCATGGTGGTATTCCTCGTGTTCAACAAGGTGTATTCGCCGCAGTACGTGCTGTGGCTGTTGCCAGTCGCCGTGCTGGCTCGTCCCAAGTTGTTCGATTTGGCCGTTTTGACCATTTCCGAGGTGCTCTACACCGTGGCCGTCTGGGGATTCCTGGACGGAGTGCTTGGCATCGGCACCGGTGCCGACCGACTGTACTGGGCGGCGGTAGTGTTGCGCTGCGGCACCCAACTGTGGTTCGCGTCGCGCGTGGTGTCCGACATTGAAAACCCGTGGGACGACCCCGTGCGCGTCCCCTTCATCGACGACCCTCTCGGTGGGGTGCTAGACCACGAGCCGGATGCGGCATGGATCAGACCTAAAGGACAGCCTGTGCTGCCGCACCCGATGACGGCACTCGTCAAATGGCTAAATCAGGAGCCGATTCATGTCACAGACGACTAACGAAGCTGGCGAGGCACAAGTCACCGTTACCAGCGACAGCGCTATCAGGCGGACAAACCCGCTGCTGTTGGTTGGGCTGACGTTCATTGCGTCCCGGGCAATGATGGCGCTAATTGGCGTCATCTCCGCCGTCCACAATGGCGACACGCTGGAGGTCGCTGCAGGGCACTGGGATGTGGGACACTTCGTCCGAATAGCCACCGACGGCTACGCCGACCTCACCGAGACGGCGTTCTTCCCCGGACTGCCCCTCTTGCTGCGCTTGGCGAACTCGCTGGGCATACCCATGGTGCTGTTCGGCTGTCTCGTTTCGATGGTGGCGTCTTGGTTCGCGGCACTTGCCTTGCTGAGACTGTATGGTCCGATGGCCGCCTGCCTGTGGTTGATCGCCCCTCCGGCAGTGTTCACCATGATCCCCTACACCGAGGCGCTGTTCTGCGCGGCGGCCTTCTGGGCCTGGGAACGCGCAAAGGCCGACCGTTGGGGTTGGGCCGCCACGTTCGCGGCGTTGTCTTGCACGCTGCGTATCTCGGGACTATTCCTGTGGGGAGCACTCGGTCTGCTGGCGATCTCACAAATCCGCCTCAAGAACGACCCGGACTGGCTGGGCGGCTTTTGCAAGAAGGTCGCGTGGCTGCTGCTCCCGTTGGCAGTGTTAGGCGGCTACGAACTCTACTTGCACTCGCTCACCGGCTCGTGGACTACTTGGCTGGACGCGCAACAATCCGGTTGGGCACGCAGTTTCACCAGCCCGTGGCGGTCGCTGCAACGTACCCTTGAAGCCGGACATTTTGCGTACTGGCCCGGGCGTCCAGATGTGGCAATAATGTTCCGCATAGAAGTGTTAGCAATGGCCATCGGGTTGGCTGCGACGCTAATCTGCGCGTGGCAAAAGCGTCTCGGTGAGTTCGGCTGGGTGGGCATTCACGTGATCGCGTTCGGCACATCGACGTGGTACATCTCTGCCAGTCGGGCAGTGTTGTTGTGGTTTCCGCTATACAGTCTGCTCGCCCAACTGACGACCTGGACTCCCAAGAACCCTCGCGCCAAGCTCTGTTGGCGCTGCCTCATCGTCCTAGGCATAGCGATAAGCGCCATAGGCATGTGTATCTGGGCATGGCTATTCTTCAACGGCAAGTGGAGCAGTTGAGAAGCTCGTCAGCTAGCTCTGTTCGAGATCTAACAGGAAGATCTTGACGTCTAGCCCACCACCGTAGCCGACTAGGCTGCCGTCGGCGCCGATGACACGGTGACAGGGGACGATGATCGGCACCGGGTTGCGATGGTTGGCGCCACCGATTGCCCGGACGGCGGTTGGCTGCCCGATTGCCTTGGCGATGTCGGCATACGATGCAGTGCGGCCATAGCCGATGTCGCGTAGGGCGGCCCACACGCGCAACTGAAACTCAGTTCCCTGCAGCGAAACTGGCACCGTGAACTCCCGGCGCGTCCCAGCGAAGTACTCGTCCAACTGACTTGCGGCTTGTTCCAAGACGGCGTCTGTCCCCGGCTCGCCAAGACCAACGCGAGTATCAATTGGCAACAGCAGTCGTACCAGCGAGGTGCCGTCTGAGATGAGTACAAGCTCCCCAAACGGCGCGGTGTAGCGAGCGTGAATCAGGGTGTGGGTGACGGGAGTGGCTGCCATGTCAGCCATCCTAGTGACATTGCGTCTTGGCATAGGGGTTGCCGGATGAGTATTTGAGCAGGCCTAGGTCGGCGTCACCAAATCAGAGAGTGGCGGGAGAGTGGGCAGACATTGAGCGCACCACAACAGTTCCCCGGGTAGGAGTCGAACCTACTGCGCTAATCCAGATTCAAAGTCTGGCGGGCCCTACCGAAAGACCAACCGGGGATCGCTACTTACCAGTCTACTTGGATTGCGGTTTGTTGCGCATCTTGAGCGGTAGCATAAGTGGTACTAGGTATGTCTTGAGGTCTAGCAGCAGTGCCGCTGCGACGCGCAGGCGTGCCCGGATGAATCACAAAAGGAGAATCAAGTGAAAACAACAATGAAGGGCTTGGCTGCGGGTCTTGCCGCACTGCTTGCCTTCGGTCTGGCCGGGTGTTCGTCTGACGACGAACCGACGCCCAGTGCCACTACGACCACTACCGCCCCAACAGAGGAACCTGCTGATGAGCCGATTATCGAGGTCGTCTCGTACGTGAACGCGCGTCTGGCGCGTACGCCTGCGACCGTCGTGCTTCCTGCGGGCGAGGGCCCGTTCCCGCTGGTTGTGTTGGCGCACGGCCACGGCGGCAGCAGGGAAGAGAACATCGGTTTTGCGGCCATCGCTGAGGGGCTGCGTCTCAAGGGCATCGCGTCCATCCGTATGGATTTCCCCGGATGCGGCGAGTCCACTGAGAGTTTCCAAGAGAACACGCTGACCAACATGGAGTCTGACGTGTTGGATGCCATCGCGTACGCCAAGGAGAATTACCCCATTGACGCCACCAGGGTTGGGTTCTTTGGTTACTCCATGGGCGGACGCATCGGTCTCGAGTTGGTGGCTGCGGAGTCCTACGACTTCCAGGTGCTCGTCTTCTTGGCTCCGGCCGCATCCACGCCCGACCTGAAGGCGCTGTTTGGTGGCGACGAGGCTTACAACACCATGCAGGCCACGGCGGAGGCTGACGGTTTTGTCACCTACACCACCATCTATGGGCAGACGCAAGAGTTGAGCGCACAGTGGTTCGCTGATCTTGACAAGACTCCGACTGGCATCGAGACCGTTGCAGCGGCGCATGCCTCGCTGTTTGGTCCTGTGGTTGTGATCTTTGGCGCGGACGACAACGCCGTCAGCCCGAGTGTTTCGCAGGGAGTTGCGGACGCGTTTAGTGGCATCATCAGCGGTTCCTTTACCGTTGACGCCACGGGCGACACGCACAGCTACGGCTTCTACTCGGATCGTGCAGACATTCTGAAGACTGTCGTCGATGCGGTTGCGGCTAGCTTCGCAGGGGAGTTCGGCACGGCATAGGTTTCGCGTTCGACAGCGACAACTTGCATGACGGGAGATGTCCTGTCACGCACCATTTCGCGGGGAGACATGCAACAATAGGTGGCATGTCTCCCCACGATTCTTCATCGGACAAGCCTCGGGTGCGAATGACCAGCACCCAGCGGCGCGAACAGCTCATCAGAGTGGCGCGCAGCGTCTTTGCCGACCACGGCTTTGACGGCACATCTGTGGAGGAGATCGCCTCCAAGGCCAAGGTGTCCAAGCCGGTGGTCTATGAGCACTTCGGTGGCAAAGAGGGGCTTTACGCGGTGGTGGTGGACCGCGAGGTACGCGCCCTTGACGAGGCCATTCAAGCTGCGATTCGCACCCCAGATGCCAGCTATCGGGAGATCATTGAGCGCGGGTCATTTGCGCTGATGGACTACATCGATTCTTGCCCGGAGGGTTTTCGTATCATCAGTCGGGACTCGGCGGTTGGCAGTGCTTCCGGCTCGTTTGCATCCATCTTGAATGACATTGCGGCCTCGGTTGAGGAGATGCTGCGTGTGGGCATCAAGGGCCACGGTTTTGATCCGCACCTCGCCGGGGCGTGGGCGCAGGCCTTGACCGGCTTGGTGGCTAACGCTGGGCAGTACTGGCTGGAGAAGCGCAAACCCAATAAAGAAGAGTTGGTGCGCCAGTTGGTGAACTTAGCCTGGAACGGTTTGGCGACGCTGGAGACTCATCCGGAGTTGTTGACCAAGCCGTCCCGCGACGGTCGCGAGCGCATTGCGCCTACGCGACGTCCACTTCAGGAGAAATGAATCTGGCTCCGGGAACGGGGCCGAAGGTGCCTCTGGCGGCCCGGACGTAGGGCAGTTTGGCTAGAGCCTCGACCACTCCGGGCACAGTGGCTTCGTCTTCACAGAGGAAGACGCAGGTGGGGCCAGAACCGGACATAAGCCCGGCGATCACGCCTGGCAGGTTGCGTCCGGTAGCAAGGGTGTTTGCCAACTCGGGGTAGAGGTCGAGGGCCGGAACCTCTAGGTCGTTGATTAGCGTGGCTCCGAGCGCGTGGGCATCACCGGCGATGAGGGCGTCGATCAGGGCGCGGGGCACGTCGGGTGTGCCTTTGACGGTCGTTTTGTCGAAACGAGCGTAGACCTCTGGGGTGGACAGGCCATGGTCTGCGAACGCGACCGCCCAGTGGTAGCGACCTCGGGTGAGCAGCGGCATCAGTTCGGTGCCTCGGCCTTGTGCTAGGCAAACGCCTCCGGCAAGCGAGAACGGCACATCGGAGCCGAGTTCGGCGGCCAACTGATGTAGCTCGGGGTCTGGCAGGCCAATCTCCCAGATTCGGGACAGCGCGAGCAGTGTTCCGGCGGCATCAGCGGAACCGCCAGCCATGCCACCGGCGACGGGAATCTGCTTGTCAACGCGGATATAGGCGCCGAGTTGTGGAGCGCCATAGCGGGCACGCAGCAGCTTGGCTGCCCGAGCGCACAGGTCGGTGCCGTCGGTGGGCACCAGTTCGGCTTGCGGACCGCGAATCTCGACGGTGATCTCGCCGTCGTCCAACTCGGACGCCTGCACGTCGTCGGTGAGGTTGAGGGCCTGAAACACGGTGCGCAGCGGATGAAACGCTCCACTCTTTTTGCCAACGCAGAGCGCCAAATTGACCTTTCCGGGCACGCGCACGCGGGCAATTGCAGGCGGACGGATGCTCTGCGGCGCCTGCCACCAACGATGTCCGTCCATATCTAAACCCTACAGGTGCTCAGCGATTCGCGCGAAGGAGGCGATGCCGAGTGTCTCACCTCGTGCCGTCGGGTCCACTCCTGCCGCAGTAAGGATTTCGGATGTCTGCGAGCCGAACAGGGGCGCAAGTGCTGAGCGCAGCATCTTCCGTCGTTGGGAAAATGCCGCATCCACTACGGCAAACGTATGTTCGCGGGTGGCTGTGGTCTCCGGAGGGTCACGTCGCTCTATTGCCACAAGACCAGACTCGACGTTGGGGACGGGCCAGAACACGTTGGCTGGCACCGTGCCCACGCGCGACGCGGCAGCGTACCAAGCAAGCTTGGCCGATGGCACTCCATAGGTTCTTGAGCCGGGAGGGGCGACAAGTCGGTCGGCGACCTCTAACTGCACCATCACTAGGGCCTTTGTCCATGAGTGGAACGTTTCAAGTAGGTGAAGGAGTACCGGGACACTGACGTTGTACGGCAGGTTTGCCACCAGCGCGGTGGGTGCGTTCGCCGCTCCGGGAGTGGCAGAAGGGGCCACCAGAGTTGGGGGGTTTCCCGGCCCATCTGCTGTGGGCCTGGAGGCCGTACCTGGAGTGCCAGCAGGAGTTGCAGACAGGGTGCGCACCTCCAGTGCGTCGGCGTTGATGACGGTGAGGTTGGCAGCATGGTCAGGTTGGTGAGCGGCGACCGTGCGTGGCAGCAACTCGGCCAGGGCGTCCTCAATCTCGACCGCGACCACCTTGGCACCGGTCTCCAGCAGGCCCAGCGTCAGCGACCCCAGCCCCGGACCCACCTCAAGAATGGTGTCCTCCGCGCCGACCCCCGACATCCGGACGATTCGTCGCACGGTGTTGGCGTCCACCACAAAGTTCTGGCCCCGCTGTTTGGACGGTCGCAACCCGATCTCGGAGGCCAGCGCCCGAATCGTCGTGGGGTCAAGCAGTGGGCTGGTCACGGGCGTGCCTCTCCATCGTCGCCCCAAGGACCGCCGTAGGCAGCTTCGGTGTTGGCGCGCAGTTGAGCACACAAATCGCTCAAGTCAAGGCCCAGTTGGTCGGCCATAAAACGCACCGTGTGTGGCACCAGGTATGGCGCGTTGCGCTTACCGCGCTCGGGATTTGGGGTCAAGAACGGGGCATCCGTCTCGACAAGAATCCGCTCAACGGGGGTCATTGCCAACACGTCCCGCAGATATTGATTTGCCTTGTACGTCACCACGCCGGGGAACGACAGCCAAGCGCCCCGGTCGAGGCATTCGTGAGCGAAGGCGACATCTCCGGAGAAGCAGTGCATCACGATACGCTCCGGCAGGCCTGTCGCGTCCAGCGCGGCGAGGATGTCGGCGTGTGCGTCGCGGTCATGGATTGCCAGTGTGAGGCCATGCGCCAGGGTGATCTTGATGTGCGCCTTGAAGCTCACTAACTCCTGTGCGCGCCCTTCGGCGCTGCCGGTGCGGAAGTAGTCGAGCCCGGTCTCGCCGATGCCGCGCACCTTTCCGCCGCGCGCCGCCAATTCGTCGATGATGCTCAGCGCCTCGGCTAGTGTGACATCGTTCATACGCGCTGCATCATTCGGATGGATCGCCACGCAGGCGATCACTTGCGGGTACTGCTCGGTCGCCCCAACCGCCCAGCGAGACGATTCCACATCGCAGCCGATTTGGACGCACTTTGTCACCCCGACCGCCGCAGCGGCAGCCAAGTTGGCCTCAACAGACAGACCAGAGATATCTCTGGTGACATCCATGTGAGTATGTGAATCTATTACGGTTCCCGGCAGCGGCTCCGGAACGACCGGCAGGCCCAGACGTTCGATCTCAGCTAGGGCGGCTTGAACAGACATTTTCATCGCGAACTCACTGCCAACTCGTATAGGTCCTTGCGGCGCACGCCGGTCATCTCAGCAACCTCGGTGACGGCTGACGACAACTTCTCGCCGTCACGTACCCTGGCCTCAACGAGTGCCAGGGCATCATTTGCACTAGTGGTGGGGGTTTTGCGTCCTGAGATGACGACGGTGATCTCACCGCGCACACCCTCGGCGGCCCACTCAACTAGGTCGGTCAGGGCACCACGGCGCACCTCTTCGTGGGGCTTGGTGAGTTCACGACAGACGGCAGCCTGGCGGTCCAGCCCGAAGGCGTCGGCGGCGTCGATCAGGAAGGCGGGCAGGCGGTGCGGGGCTTCGAAGAACACCATGGTGCGTTCCTCGTCCCGCAGGGCGGCCAGTCGGGCGGCGCGTTCGCCGGGCTTACGCGGCAGGAATCCCTCAAAGCAAAAACGTTCCACGCTCAGCCCCGACACGGCCAGTGCAGTCAGCGGTGCACTAGGACCGGGCACGCAGGTCACGCGGATGTCAGCGTCAATGGCCGCGCGCGTGAGTCGGAAACCGGGGTCCGACACCGAAGGCATCCCGGCGTCCGTCACTAACACCACTGACTTGCCGCTGACAAGGCGGTTTAGCAGTAGTGGGGTGCGTTCGGTCTCGTTTCCGTCAAAGTACGAGATGATCTCGGCGTTCACGGTGAGCGAGATGCGGGCCAGCAGGGTGCGCAGTTCACGCGTGTCCTCAGCGGCGATCACGTCGGCGTTCGTCAGCGCAGCCTTGAGCGCGGGCGAGGCGTAGGTGGAGTCCCCGATGGGCGTCCCGGCAAGAATTAGCACGTCTCCATTGTGCCTTGTTGGGCGCTCAAACCGTAGAATGTTGCCAATGAGCGAGGCGACGGAGAGACAGGAGCGCCAGCCAAACGCGCTGGTGCGGTTCTTCACGCCCAAACCGTTGCCGAGCGATGTGGACGGCCCGGACGGGGTGAAAGCCTCCAGGTTTTCCACCATCTATCGCCTACGTGACGACCTGCCACTGCGTGCCGATGAGCCATTGAGTTGGCTTGTCACGCTGGGTTTGATGCTGCTTGCACTCGCCACCCGTCTGCCCAACTTGGCGCAACCCAAAGAGATCATCTTCGACGAGACCTACTACGCCAAAGAGGCGTGGAGCGTGCTGCACTTCGGCTACGCACGCAACTGGCCCGATGGGGCCAACGACATGATCCTCGAAGGCAACACGGATGTGTGGGAACAGACCGCTGACTTCGTCGTTCACCCCATGTTGGGCAAGTGGCTGATTGCGGCAGGCGAGTGGATGTTCGGCATGAACTCCTACGGCTGGCGCTTCATGGCTGTGATCTTCGGCGTGCTGCTGGTGGGGGCCACCACGCGGATGGCCCGTCGGCTGTCCCGGTCCACTCTTGTGGGTGCCATCGCTGGGCTGTTCATCGTGTGTGACGGGCTGTCTTTCATGCTGTCCCGAATCGCGCTGCTGGACGGGTTTCAGGCCCCGCTGGCCGTCATCGCTGTGGCGTTCGTGGCGCGCGACCGGGACTGGTTCAGAAACAAACTTGCCGACTATCTTGAAGCTCACGGCATGAGCAACCTTGACGGTCACTACGGTCCGCTGTTGCTGTGGCGACCGTACCGTCTGCTGGCTGGGGTCTTTTTTGGTCTCAGTTGTGGCGTCAAGTGGAACACCATGTATATGTTGGCTGCGATGGGACTGTTCTCCATTGTGATGGACTGGCGGTCCCGACGCACCGCCGGGGCGCGCTCCGAGAGTTGGCGCAGCCTCTTTGTTGACGGACCGCTGGCGTTCTTTTACCTTGTCATCGTCGCCATCGGTTCGTACCTTGCCACTTGGACGTCTTGGTTCGTCACCGCCGGTGGCTGGGATCGGCAGTGGGCACTCACCAATCAGGACACCACGTCGGTGCGCTCGTTTGGCAACGCGCTGGCGAGTCTTTGGCACTACCACGTCGCCATCTGGGACTTCCACGTTGGCGACTACATGGCCGCCGCCACGCACCCCTACTCGGCAACTCCGTGGCAGTGGATTTTCATGGGACGCGTCATCGGCATCCATGTGGACAGCAACATTCAGCCCGGAGTTGACGGCTGCGACGCTGACGCGGGCAGCTACTGTCTGCGCGTCATAACCGGCATGGGCACCCCAGCGTTGTGGTGGATGGCCGCCATCGCTGTCGTCGCGGGCCTAGTCTTCTGGCTCTTCGGTCGCGACTGGCGCTTCGCCCTGCCGCTGGCCGCCGCCGGTGCCGTCTGGCTGGGTTGGTTCCCCAACGCCGACCGTCCCCTGTTCTACTTCTACGCCATCATGCTGATCCCCTTCACCGCCACCGTGCTGGCAATGTGTACCGGCAAGATCCTCGGCCCTGCCGACGCTCCACCTCCCGTTCGTAGACGCCGCGCTATCATCGCCGGGGGTCTAGTCCTGCTGGTGGTCCTCAACTTCATCTTCATCTTCCCCGTAGCCAGCGACCAACTGCTAACCCACTGGCAGTGGCAGATGCGCATGTGGTTCCGCACCTGGATCTAGCGGGTGTTCTGTCGGCTGTCGAGTCACGCCAAGCTATGGATGGACGTATCATGTGCACCATCTAACGCAAACAGCGCCACCACGCACGATGATTCGCACGCGGTGGCGCTGCAATTGGGGAAGTATGGGGTTGTGTGGCTTCTCGGGGGAGAAGACTCGGGACGTTACAGGACGGAGTCTGTGGCCTCAGCCCACAGCTTGGCTTCGGCGTCGGCGTCGAGCTTGGCGCGGACAGCCGACAGCGCAATCAATGCGACGAAGGCGGCGGCAATTAGCAGAATGATCTTCTTCATATCCCTATCTTACCTGTTGCGGGGGTTATCTGGGGGCAAATATGGGCAACACACGCGGTGCCGAGGGTCGATTCATGGTTGACGCATAGCTTGATGGCCCGCACACACAGTAAACTGCTCGGAGTCGCACTTTTTGAGCGGCAAATTACATGCGGGGGACACCGGGCCAGTGAGTGCATTTGCTACGACGCTAGGCACGCTGCTGCGCCGGGACACGTTTCGGCAGTTGCTGGAGGTGCGCATCGCCAACCAGACTGGGGACGGCCTGGTGCAGGTTGGCATGCTCGCCTACGCGCTGTTCAGCCCCCAACACCAACCGAACGCTTGGGCGATCGCGGGCGTGCTGGCGGTGCAATACCTGCCGTTCTCGTTCGTCGGGCCATTCGTCTCGACCCTGCTGGACCGCTGGCCCCGGCAACGAATCTCGGTGTTTGTTGACTGCCTGCGTGCACTGTTGTGCGTAGTCATAGCCGTTTGCGTCTGGAACAATGACGCTGGGGACACTGCCATCGACGTGATCATCTACGGCCTGCTGTTGGTGACGCTGAGCCTCAACCGGTTTGTGTTGGCTGGACTGGCGGCCGGAATGCCGCTCACCGTCAAGGATGACGAGTACCTAGAGGCATCGTCCATCATCCCGATTTTGGGCCCGCTTGGACTTGTGGTGGCGGGTATCGGTGCCGGTGCGGTGCGGGTGTTCCTGTCCGACTCGCTGGGAATCAACGTTGCCGACTCCATCATCTTTATGATCGGTGCCGTGGTGTTTGCCCTCGCCGCACTGCTCATGATGCGCATCCGTCGCTACGAGCTGGGGCCAACCCCCGACGAGATGTCCAACGCCGAGTCGCTGGGCAACGCGTGGGTCGGCCTGGTCGATGCCCTGAAGTATTTGGGACGAAAACCCCTAGTCATGCAGGGTTTGGGCGCAATCGCCGTGGAGCGTGCCGCCTATGGCTTGCTGATGACCACCACCATCCTGACCTATCGCAACTACTTCCACGCCACCGCCGACGTCAACGGTGCCATCGCCGACATGGGCGTCTGGTTCATCGCATCCGGCATCGGCTACGCCCTGTCCAGCGTTGCCGCCCCTATTGTCGCCCGCCACTTTGGCGTCCGCCTAGGCATGACGATCATGCTCGCCGCTGCCGCGGTCTTCCAGGTGCTTCCCGGCTCGATTTTCACCCGCCCCACCCTCGTGGCGGCGTCGTTCCTGTTGGGCGTCTGCTTCCAGTCCATCAAGGTGTACACCGACACCTACACTCAGACCCACATCGCCGACGCCTACCGTGGCCGCGTCTTCATGCTCTACGACATCATCAACAACAACATGCTCGTCGCCGGTGCCCTAGTCGCTGCCCTCTTCGCCCCCCTGGAAGGCTTCTCCCTGCCCATCTACCTAGGACTAGCCGGCGCCCTAGCCGTCGAGTCCGCGTTCTTCGCCTTCACCAGTCGCGAGAAGTGAGTAGTTGGGGACGCTGCTTTCTAGCTCAGTCGCGTCCGCTCCCAACAAATGGTTGTTCTGTACCCAAAAAAATGGTCGTTCTGTACCATCTTTGATGGTCGTTTTGTACCCTCGGTCATCTCGCAAACCCTTGGCTGAGATTTCCGAGACGTAGATGTGCGTCTGGTAAGATCGAGTTTCGTTCCTTACGAGGCGATGATGGGGTTATCACCCTGGAGTTGCCGGAAGAACGGTTGGGCCCGAGTGCATCGGGTGCAGCCTATTAGAACCGGCGGTGGGGACGACAGTTGAGTGGGGCCTGTGCGCTGCTTCGAACCGTCGCGTTGAGCGTGGTGGTGCGGGAGCGGAGCGCACAAGCCTAAGAGGGGTGGTACCGCGGGTGCCACGCTGATGGCTCGCGCAAGTGCGCGCGGGCGTTGGCGGTGAGGCTCGTCCCTTCGTGTGCAAGAGAATGACCCTGCTACGAAGAGACGAAACGAGCGTTAGACGATGAGCACCCCGATGTATAACCCGGTACCGGCGGCGGTTAAGCTGCCTGAGCTTGACCATACGGTCATCGATTTCTGGGACAGCCACGACATCTTTGGCAAGACGTTGGCGGCCACGGCTGAGGGCAAGACCTGGACGTTCTACGAGGGTCCGCCGACGGCGAATGGACAGCCGGGCACGCACCACATTGAGGCGCGGGTGTTCAAGGATCTGTTCCCGCGCTACAAGACCATGAACGGGTTCCGCGTGGACCGCAAGGCCGGGTGGGACTGCCATGGACTGCCGGTGGAGTTAGCCGTCGAGGCCGAGTTGGGCATCGAAAGCAAGAACCAGATCGAGGAGTTCGGCGTCGCCGCGTTCAACGAGCACTGCCGCGAGTCGGTGAGCCGCAACGTCGACAAGTTCACTGAACTGACCACCCGCATGGGCTACTGGGTGGACATGGATGACGCCTACTGGACACTTGCACCCGAATACATCGACTCCGAGTGGTGGGCACTGAAAACCATCTTTGACAAGGGCTTATTGGTCGAGGACTACCGCGTCACCCCCTACTGCCCGCACGACGAGACCGCGCTGAGCGATCACGAGGTCAGCCAAGGTTATGAGGACATCAAGGACCCCTCCGTGTTCGTGCGGATGCCGCTCACGTCCGGTCCTTGGGTGGGCGACAACGCCAGCCTGCTGGTGTGGACGACGACACCCTGGACGCTAGTGTCTAACACTGCTGTGGCCGTGCACCCTGAAGTGACGTATCTGCTTGTCAGCAACGGTTCTGAGCGCCTGGTTGTCGCCGAGCCACTGTTCGGCAAGCTCTTCGGGGGGACTGAGGGTGACGACAAGGGCGGGCAATCCGGCAAGGGTGACAAGGCCTCAAGGAGCGGCGAGAGTTCCGCGGCGGAAGCTGCGGCACAATCCGGCGGCACCCAATCCGAAGACACCCTAGTCTGGACGGTCATTGCCAGCATCAAGGGCGAGCAGATGAAGGGCTGGACGTATCAGCGTCCGTTTACCTGGATCAAGTTCGACAAGCCCGCCAACTATGTGCTGCTCGCGGACTACGTCACCACCGAGGACGGCTCCGGCTTGGTGCATCAGGCTCCGGCCTTCGGTGCCGAGGACATGGCGGTTGGCCGCGCTCACGGGTTGCCGGTGGTCAACCCGATTCGCAAGGATGGCACGTTCGAGGAGTGGATTCCCCTTGTGGGAGGCGTGTTCTTCAAGACCGCCGACAACGCGCTGGTGGCGGACCTGAAAGAACGCGGACTCCTTTTCAAGCTGTTGCCTTACGAGCATCCCTACCCGTTCTGCTGGCGCTGCCACTCCCCGCTGATCTACTACGCGCAACCGAGTTGGTACATCCGCACCACTCAGCGCAAGGCCGAGCTGCTGCGCGAAAACGAGGCCACCAACTGGTTCCCCGACTCGATCAAGTGGGGACGCTACGGTGACTGGCTGAACAACAACATCGACTGGGCGTTGTCCCGCAGCCGTTACTGGGGCACGCCTCTGCCCGTCTGGCGCAACGATATCGACCCCAAGAAGGTATTTTGTGTTGGTTCTCGTGCCGAACTGGCGGCCCTAGCAGGCAATCCCGACATCGCCACCATGGACCCGCACCGTCCCTTCGTGGACGACGTGACGTTCACGCTGCCCGGCGAGGAGGGCACCTACCGTCGCGTCCCCGAGGTGATTGACGCCTGGTTCGACTCCGGCTCCATGCCGTTTGCGCAGTGGGGCTATCCGTGGGCTGAAGGCAGCGTGGAGCGCTTCGAGAAGCACTTCCCGGCCGACTTCATCTGCGAGGCCACCGACCAGACGCGCGGCTGGTTCTACACCCTGATGGCCGTCTCCACGCTGGTGTTCGACAAGAACTCATACGCAAACGTGCTCTGCCTCGGCCACATCTTGGCCGAGGACGGACGCAAGATGAGCAAACACCTAGGCAACATTGTGCTGCCTATCCCCCTGCTGGAGACTCACGGCGCGGACGCGGTGCGCTGGTTCATGGCCTGTGCTGGGTCCCCTTGGGCTGCCCGCCGCGTCGGCGACACCACGCTGCAAGAGGTGGTCCGCAAGGTGTTGCTTACCTACTGGAACACGGTCAGCTTCCACGCGCTCTATGCCCGCGCCAACAATTGGAGCCCGGTGGATCCGTTGGGTGACGCCAGTGACGCGAAGACGGGCAGTGGGGCGGCACAGTCCATTGAGGAGCAGGTTTCGGCGCGGCTGCGGAAGCGATTCGAGACTTACGTGGGCGACGGCCCGCAGTCCGCAGCCTCGGACGGCGTGCTTCCGGTAGTCAAGCGTCACGTCCTGGACCGCTGGCTGGTGAGCGCAACGCAGGCACTGGTGCGCGACGTGACCGAGGCGCTTGAGGCGTTCGACACCCAGCGCTATGGCCAGTTGATTAGCGCTTTCGTTGACGACCTGTCCAACTGGTACGTGCGTCGCTCGCGCCGTCGCTTCTGGAACGGCGAGCCGGGGGCGCTGCTCACGCTGCACGAGTCACTGGAGACGCTGACCAAGCTGATGGCACCCATCGTCCCATTCATCACCGAGCAGGTGTGGCAAGACCTATTCGTCGCCACAGACCCGACTGCACCTGAGTCGGTGCACCTCGCGTCGTGGCCCACGTACGACGAAACGCTGATCGACACCCACCTGAACGACGCGATGAAGCTGACCCGCAGTCTGGTCGAGCTGGGTCGCGCGGCCCGCGCCGATGCCAAGACGAAGACCCGCCAGCCGCTTAAGCGCGCGCTGATCGCCAGGTCGAGTTTCGAGCGACTGATCGACGAACTGCGAGCCGAGGTGTGTGCAGAACTCAACATCGGCGAACTGGCGCCGTTCGACTCGGCCGGCGACCTGATCGACTTTGCAGCCAAAGGCAACTTCCGCAGCCTAGGGCGCAGATTCGGCCAGCAGACCCCACAGGTTGCCGAGGCGATCACGCACGTCGCGGCCAGGCTTGCGTCCGAGTTGGCGGCTGAGGGAACCGCGAGTGTCGAGGTCGAGGGACTTGGCAACGTCGAGCTAGGCCCGGACGACGTCATCATCACGGAACGCCCCCGCGAAGGCTGGAGCGTACTTGGTGACGCCGGTGAAACCATCGCGCTGGACCTAGAGCTGACGCCCGAGCTTGTCAGCGCCGGAATCGCCCGCGAAGTCATCCGTGTGGTGCAGGAGGCCCGCAAGACCTCAGGCCTAGACGTTAGCGACCGTATCCAGCTCACCTGGTCATCCACCAACGAGCAGACGACTGCCGCCTTGCGTGAACACGTCGCATTGATCTCGGAAGAGGTCCTTGCGCTCGAGGTGAATGAGGACTTTACCGACGAGCAAGACGGCGGTTTCACTGAGCCGACGATTGGGCTGGTCTTTAGCATCGTCAAGGCTTAATCGACCCCATATTGGGATATTCTGAGATTAGAGGCTCGTTGCCGGTCACTCGGCGGCGTTGGCGACCCTGAAAGAGAGGTCGAGCATGAACAGCACGCAGTCTGAAGCTCTGCCATTGAACTACCTCCCCGACACAACAACTGTTGAACGCCTTGAGGTCCCGTCTCCGGTTCGGATGAGCGTGCCAATTGCCCCACAGGAGCCAACGAACATGGTGCCTCCGTTGCAACCACCACGACCCATCCAACTGCCCCCTGTGGACGGGAGCACCACCTCGGCGCCGTCGTCTAGCGAAGAACTAGCCAATCAGCCAATCGCTGCGCTTGAACTACCAATCAAGGTAAATGTTATTGACCGATGGCGTCATCGACGCATGATCTTGCGGGCGGCCCAGTTGCCGGTTAGTTGAGCAAACTGGACTAGGACCACGATTATGGCGACAGTTGCCCACGTGACAAAGGTGTCGAACTGGCGGAAGCCGTAGCTTAGGGCAAAGTTGCCTAAGCCGCCTCCGCCGAGCACACCGGCCACTGCGGAGGCGTCCACCACAGAGACGAAACTGAACGTCAGACCAAGGATCAGGGGGCCGAGGGCCTCGGGGATGAGCACCCCAAACACTACTTGCGGACGGCTCGCTCCGGCGGCACGGGCCGCCTCGACCACCCCGGAGTCCACAGAGAACAGGTTCTGTTCCACAACGCGCGAAACGAAGAAACCGGCCGCAATGGACAGGCCAAAGATGATGGCGGGGTTGCCGATTCCGGTGCCGGTGACGTAGCGGGCTAGGGGCTGCACCGCGCCGATGAAGATGACGAACGGGATTGGGCGGAAAAAGTTGACCACAAAGTTGAGCACGAAGTAGACGCCGCGATTGTCGTAGATGCCGCCCTTGCGGGTGGTGTACAGCGCCAGACCCACGATCAGTCCGATGACCACGCCGATGCCCAGCGCGATGCCCACCATGTAGAGGGTCTCGCTGAACGCCTTGAGCACCTCGCCTCGGTCGTACAGACGGCAGAACCGCGTGCCAAAGTAGTCACAAACTTGCGTCATGCGTGCACCTCCACATCGACTCCGGCACCCACAAGGGAAGGGATGTCAGCGAGTGCGTCAGGATTGTCGGCGGTAAGAGCGAGCGTCAACTGGGCGAACCGGTGCGCGCCGATGGCCTCGATTCCGCCTGCGACAAGTTCGAACGTCACTTGTGCGTCGAAGAAGCGGCGATAGACGTGAGTCTGGTCAGTGGCGGTGTCGTCGAAACGGAGCGTCACCAACGTGGCGGTGGGATGTTGTGCGTGCAGTGCGGCCAGGGCGTCACCAGAGGGAGGCGGCGCAATCACGGTAGCGACGAATCGGGCCGTCACGGGGCTTTGCGGACGTGAGAACACCTCAAAGACCTCGCCCTGTTCGACGATGCGGCCTTCGTCCAACACGGCAACGCGATGCGCGGTGGAGCGGATGACCTCCATCTCGTGGGTGATGACGATGATGGTGGTGCCAAACTCGGCGTTGACGCGGCGCAACAGCGCCAGCACCTCTTGGGTGGTCTCGGGGTCGAGGGCGCTGGTGGCCTCGTCAGCCAGCAACAGCGTGGGGTGGTTTGCCAAGGCGCGGGCGATGCCGACGCGCTGCTTCTGTCCACCAGAAAGTTGGTCCGGGTAAGCGTGCGCCTTGTCGGTCAATCCAACGAAAGACAGCAGTTCTGCAACCCGGGCGTCGCGTTCGGCGCGCTTCACGCCAGCGACGGCCAACGGGTAGGCCACGTTGCCCGCGACGGTGCGCGAGTTCAGCAGATTGAACTGTTGGAACACCATGCCGATGCCGCGTCGCAGCTCCTGCAGCGCGTGTTCCTTCAGGGTGGTGACCTCGACGTCCCCCACCTTGATGGAGCCGGAAGTCACGGGGGTGAGGGCGTTGACGAGCCGCACCAGCGTGGACTTGCCCGCCCCGGAGTAGCCGATCAGCCCGAAGATTTCGCCCTGTTCAATGTCGAGGTTGACGTGGTCGAGGACGGTGAGTGTGCGGACACGGCGGTTGTCTTTCGTGGGTGTCACGTCAAAGACTTTGGTGACGTCCCGAAACTCGACCAGTGCCATGTGTTTGTGTTTGCTTCCTTGTGGTTTACGTGAATGATGGATGGCCGGTTGGGTCTGGCTAGAGTTCAGACTTGCTTACTTGAAGCCCGATTGAACTTGAGGCCAGTGAACACCCAACCGGCCATCCACACTACATCATGTTGCTATTAGTGCTAGTTGACTAGCTGTTCTGTGCCTTGTTGTCGGCCACAACCTTAGCCAAGGAGGCCTCCAGGTCAGCAACCGGCGTCTTCAGCAGCACGGCCGTGCCACCCGAGTTCTCTTGCAGGCCCTCGGTCACAGACGTGGTGTTCTGGAAGATCGAGACGAGCTTCAGGTAGGTCGGGTTGGTCTTGTCTTCGGGACGGGACGCGAAGATGTTGACGTAAGGCAGTGCGTTCGGATCGCTCGGGTCGTCCTTGGCGATGGCGTCAGCAAAGTTCAGGCCAGCGTCCTCCACGAAGTCGTTGTTGATGATCGCTGCGGCCACGTCCTGCAGTGCGGACGGGGTGTTTGCGCCAGCCAACTGGATGACGGTGACGCGGGAGTTGTCGGTGTCGATGTCGGCAACCGTCGAGAAGATGGAGCCGCCACCGGTGATCTTCAGTAGACCGGCAGACTGCAGCACCAGCAGGGCGCGAGCCTGGTTGGACGGGTCATCGGGGATGGCGATCTCGGAACCGTCCGGAATCTCATCGACGCTCTTGTACTTCAGCGAGTACAGGCCCAGCGGGTAGATGGCGGTGGCGCCGATGGGGGAGAGTTCCTTGCCCGTCTCGGCGATGTAGGTAGCCAGGTAGATGATGTGCTGGAACTGGTTCAGATCGAGGTCGCCCGCGCTGAGCGCCGGGTTGGGCAGCGGGTACTCGGAGAAGTTGACGAGTTCGACGTAGATGCCCTCGGCCTTGGCGGCGTCGACGTAGGTTTCCCAGTACTCGTCCTCAGCGCCAACGACGCCGAGCTTGACGGGGTTGGCCTCGCTGCCCTTCTCGTTGGCAGCCGTGGTGGTCGTGGTGCCGGACGGCGTGGCCTCGTCCTCGGAGCAGCCGACCGCGCCGAACAGGAGGGCGAAGGATGCCGCGACGGCACCGACTGTCTGCAGAACGCCGCGTTTGCTGCGGGAGCTTGGGGCTTTTGTTTCTGACATGTTTGTTCCTTATGTTGGGTTTTGTTGTTATCTTGACTTAGTTCATGTTCATTTGTGCTGAGTGTGTGTCCAATAGTGTTTAGACAGACAAAAACCGCCCTGCTTTTGTGCGCGGGCGGCGGTATTGGCTACAACCAAACGGTAGTTTCTAGCGACAGCCTCCGTAGCGCCCTGCGCTCAGGCAGCACATGGACGAGTGCATACACATGGTTGTGTGTGTCATAGCTCGATTGCTCCCGTCCCTGTTGTTCTTGCTGCCCTACATTGGCGACCGTGGCTAGTGCGTTTGGTCAAGACACCATGCTAGCACTCATGCGTCCACATATGTAACCGGGCGTCCGCAGATGTGTCTGTTGGTATGTAGGACTTCCTTCGTCATTCTGCGTGCAGTCGCAGAATCCGCTCATGGACGGGTGGATGACTGCGTCTGTCGGCGCGTGTTTACAATGTGTTGTTCTTGACTGATAGGGGTGGCGCGACAAGTGTTCGACTACTTTTGGTACTGGCAACAGCGACCCATCCCCGATGGTGTGGCTTTTGGATTGTTTTCAGCCGCTCATCTGATCGCTTTGGCGCTCCTTGGCGTGTTCGTGGTGGCAATCCCGGTGGCCGTCTACAAGAGGCTGGACGCAGACGGGCGACGCAAGATGCGCCTCACCGTGGGCATCATCACACTGCTGCTAGACCTCGTGGTGCAGATCGCCTACGCGGTCGGCGGCGCGTACACGCCGGGTCGTATCCCGTGGCATCTGTGCTCCATGGGAGTGTGGATGGTGCTGTTTGATTCCATCCGTCCCAACGTGGTGTGTCGCGAGGTGTTGTACTCCCTGACTACCTGGTCTGCGGTGTGCGCGGCGGTGTTTCCCGACTGGGCTGACCGTCCCATTATGAACATCTTCTCGTGGCAGAGCTTCGCGTCGCACGGCTTTCTGCTGGCGTATCCGCTGATGATCTTGGTTGCGGGCGAGTTCCGTCCCAACTGGCGCAACCTGTGGAAAGTCGCACTGGTGCTGGCCGGTTGGGTGGCTGTGGCGTTGGTCATCAACCACTATCTGGACACCAACTTTGTGTTCCTGGGAACCGCAGCTCCCGGCTCACCGATGGAACCGATACAAGCCTTCTCCGGCAGCTTCTACATCCCGTTCCTGGCGTTCCTGCTCTACTTGGTATGGACCGCCTTCTACGCTCCGTGGATCATAAAGCAATGGTGGCGCGAACGGCATCCGCTATCGTCTCAGCTAGTCGCAGCGTGATGCTCTGACTGGGGCCCTCGACCATGACGCGACACATGTTTTGGGTGCCGGAGTAGCGCACTAGCACGCGTCCCAACTCGCCAAGCTCTTCCTCGGCCTCTTTGATAGCACGGGCAATCTCGGGGACTGCGGGCAGGTTCGGCTTGGAGGTGACGTCGATGTTGATGAGCACCTGCGGGAACACCTGCATCACCTTAGTCAGCTCTGACAACGGCTTATTCTGCTTCAACATGCAGGCGATGAGTTGTAGACTGCTGAGGATGCCGTCACCCGTGGTCTGGCGACGCAGGAAGATCATGTGTCCAGAATCCTCGCCGCCGATCACCGCGCCAAGGCTCTGCATGGCCTCGAGCACGTTGCGGTCGCCAACTTGCGCCGCGTGGTTGGTAATTCCGTACTTCTCGCACGCCACCCGGAAGCCGAGGTTGCTCATCACGGTGGACACCACAGTGTCGTTGGCTAGGCGGCCTTCGCTCTTCATCAAGAGGGCATTGATGAGCAGGATCTGGTCGCCGGTGACGATGGCACCGGTCTCGTCCACCGCAATCAGACGGTCGGCGTCGCCGTCGTAGGCAAAGCCGACCTCGGCACCCACCTCGACAACCTTCGCGGCCAGACCCTCGGGAGCGGTCGCACCTGCGTTCTCGTTGATGTTGTAGCCGTCAGGGTCGTCGTTGATGACCACGACGTCAGCGCCGAGTTCGCGGAAGACGGCCGGGGCTACGCGATATGCGGCGCCGTTGGCCACGTCCAGCACAACCTTCACGCCGTTGAGGCTCAGGGAGCGGGGGAACGAGTTCTTCAAGAAGACGATGTAGCGGCCGAGCACGTCGTCCAGACGGTAGGCACGACCCATGTTCGCGGGGTCGGGCACGAGGGACGGCAGGTCGCCGGAGAGCATCAGGCGCTCGATCTCGTCCTCCTGTGCGTCGGTCAGTTTGAAGCCGTTGCCGCCGAACACCTTGATGCCATTGTCGTAAAATGGGTTGTGGGAGGCGGATACGACGAACCCGGCGTCGGCGCGCATCGACTCGGTGATGTACGCGATGCCCGGCGTGGGCAGCACGCCAAGCATGTGCACGACGCCGCCCATGGAGGTGACGCCGGCCTCCAATGCGGCCTCCAGCATGTAGCCGGAGATGCGGGTGTCCTTGCCAATGACGATCACCGGCGCGCGATCCCCCGGATGGATCACGTGCGTAACCGCTTGTCCCAGCGCAAATGCCGTCATCGCATCCATTGGCGCGCGATTAGCCTTGCCGCGGATTCCGTCCGTGCCAAACAGTCGTCCCATTGTGTTACCTACCCAACTCCGTCATGCTGCGCGTATTGCAGGACGCGTAATCCACCCAGTCTATTGCGTCCGGTGGCTCGTCGTCGATGCTTTCGTCTTGATGATGCGGCCCTTGGTGGCGCTCGATGCGGCGATGAGTCCGCGCCACGGGTGTACGTCTAGGGCGAGAATAGGCTTGACTGCGGCCCGGCAAACGTCCCCGACTACGGCGTTTAGCCATGCCTCGCCTTGTGGGACTAGCACGTAGGGCAGCGACTGGATGGCGTCGAGGTAGCTTTTCTTCCCAGCGCTGACCGTCGTGGCCGAGATCACGTCCGGATGCTCCGGCACGTGTGTCTTGGTGATGGCGTCGAGCACGGTGTCGATATTGGCGGCCAACTGCTTGCGCCCCTCAGTGGTGGGGCGCACCTGCAGGGCGAGGTCCTTCAGGCGGGTCTTGCGTTCCGCGATGGTTACGTCGATCAGCTCGACGGCAGCCTCATAGAGCGCGATTCCCAACTCGCCCTCCGCCTCGAAGTACGGCTTGCGGATTAGTTCGTACCAGACCTTCAGTGCCCGCAGTCCGGCCAAGTAGGCGATCTGTCGGGAGACGTTGCGGCGGAACGTGCCGTCCAACTTGGGGTCGCGATTCTGTGGAAGCGGCTGCTCGTAGGCGAAGATCGAATCGTCTGGGGCATCGTCGCGCAAGATGATGCCTGCCCCGCTGACTACGCCAAACCCGACGCGCACCGGTCCAACTGCGCCGCCGTTACCTCCCAGGAAGACGCGCTGTTCCCGCAGCCAGACGCCGCGCGCCACGTCGCCGAACGCGCTGGCTGTCGCCTTGTCCCCACGTGGCGTGTAGTTGAAGTGAACAAACCCGGACCCCACCTCAGAGTGGTCCTTGCGCGAGGTGCCGCCCGCCAGTAGGGCGTCACAGAAGTTGATCTGAGAGCCCAGCGTTGCGAACGGGAACAGGATGGTGTGCTTGAGCCCCACGTTGTGTGCCACGGAAGACTGCTCCTCCAGCAGCGACGCTTCGCGGATCTGTGCTCCCAGCCCGACTGCAACGTCGTCCAAGAAAACAGAGTGGGTGGCGTACCCACCCTTGAACTGCACCCGCGCGCCCAGCGCACAGTCATCCAGTGTTGCCGGTCCCTCAGCACCAATCACGCAACCGGGGCCGATCAGCGTGCGCGAGCCAACCATGCGCGTGCCAGGGTAGATGACCACCCCGTCCCCGCTGATGCGCTCAGGGCTGACATCGTCAGCAATGTAGACGGATTCGGGGTTGAGAACGGTGACCCCCTTGGCCTGAAGGGCGCTAAGGGCGTTGGGCGATGAGCTTGCGGCAGCCATGCCACAAGCTTAGCCGGACGTGGTTACAGTCAGGCGGCGACTGTCTCTAGCGCGCGGGTTTCGTGTCAACATCATTCACATCACGCGGGGAGGGTTGGCGTTCTATCGGGCGGCCAACCCAACGCACCGGCAAAACCAGAGGAATGCGTGTTGAAAACCCGAAAAATGCCGGTTACTTTGGAAGATGGATGTCTGGTCTTGGTGCAACGCGTGTGCCGAGGACGTGGGTTTTGGTAGGCTCTGCGTATGGTCTCTGTGCACTCATTGGGGCCGTAGATCATGATCAAAGGAGATCGCGATGAAACAGTACATCACCGTGCCAAGCAGCATGGGTGTGAGTGGAAGTAATGCCACGCCAGAAGCCGCGGCCAATTTGTTCAGCCAGACGATCAACCAGTACGCCCAGCAGGGTTGGACGTATCATTCGGCTGAGAGAGTCAGCGTCACAAAGACGGGATGTCTTCAGAGTTTCGGTGGTAACAACGGCAATACAACAACGTACTACGTGCTGATCTTCGAGCGGGATGCCTAATTCCGGCGTCACAACCTTCGACCACAAGCCAACAGCGGACGACCTACTGGACTCTCTGAGAGCCGCGAATGCTGATAATCCCTCCGCGTGGGGGTATCGGCGTCAGTTGGAGCGCCCCGAGATCAACTGGAACTGGTTGCTGTGTCGCATTGCGGTGTCCTTTGGATACGTCAGGGCTGCGCGCCTAGGCCTCTCGCGGACGAGACATCCCCGTTGCTTTGCGTTTGTGATGGGGGCACTGGTCGGCTGGGGGCTCACGCAAGCTAAGCCAACTGCTCTGTTCGCAATTCGCGTCTATCAGAGGTACGCTCCCGCCGCAGTGCGCGAAAACTGCTGCTTTGAACCGTCCTGTTCCCAGTACATGAGTCTGGCGATTGAGAAGTATGGCCTGGGCAAAGGCGTTGTAAAGGGCATTGATCGACTATTGCGGTGCTCTCCAGACAAGGGAGGGATCGATCAACCCTAAGTTGTGCCGCGTAGTGGTTTGTTGGCGCGACGATCTGCTTGTCAACTATTGCGACCAAACTTTCATGGGAGGTGCGACTAAACTAGCGCAGGATATGGCGGGTCTGGTGGATCGGGTCGTCATTTAGTTGATGGAGATTCAGCGCGGCGCGGAGATGAGGGCGCTGATCCGCCTAGTGGCGTCCCGGCCTCGCTGGGCAAGGCTCTCAGGCTGCCTCAAACCACGGTGCAGCGGTATCTGGGACTATTGGAAGAAGTCTTTCTGATCAAGAGGATTCTGGCATGGTCACAGAACTTCAGTTCGCGGGCCGTCTCGACTCCGAAAGTCGCATTTGTTGACTCGGGCGTGGCAGCAAACGTCCTAGATCAAGACGCAAGTCGGTTGGGCCGCTTTGACGGACCAATCGGAGGCCTCTTGGAGGGCTTTGTGATGATGGAGTTGGCCCGTCAACTGTCCTGGTCGCAAACGCGAGCAGAACTGTTCCACTACCGCACCAAGGATAAGGTCGAAGTGGACATCGTGCTGGAGAATCGACGCGGACAGGTAGTGGCCATTGATGTGAAAGCCTCTGCGACGGTACGGACCGACGACTTCCGAGGCATCAACCACCTTGCCGCACGCATCGGCGATGACCTGCTCGCCGGGCTAGTGCTATACACAGGAGAAGACACTTTCGCGTTCGGCCCCAAGAACCGTGCGGTTCCGATCAGCGCAATTTGGGCAGCCTAGTTGGCGTCCTCTCGGCGTGCGTTCCGCGTGGGCGCAAACTCCAAACTACCCTAACAATGATGGAGTAAGTCTGCGCAAGCTCTCGGGGGAGTTGCGCTGTCTCAACTATCGAAAACGCCATCGAGTTCCGAAATATGCGTGCTGAAAAGCCCGAAAAATGCCTGTTGAAAACTCGGAAAAATGCCGGTTGTGCGGTAATGTGTGACACATGACGTACGTAGACCGCCTCACTGACGGGGTCATTGCTGCGCGACTGCAGGGTGCTGGCGGCGTCCTCGTCACCGGGCCGAAGGCTTGTGGCAAGACGTTTAGTGCGCGGCAGTTTGCGAACAGTGAGGTCAATCTGGAGACGGACGACAGGGTGGGGATTGCTTCCGAGGTGTCTCCTAGTGTCTTCCTAGCGGGTGACACTCCGCGCTTGATTGACGAGTGGCAGGTCATGCCTGGGATCTGGAATCAGGTTCGGCATGAGATCGACCAGCGTCAACTCAAAGGGCAGTTCATTCTGACAGGCTCGTCGACGCCCAACGACACCGCCAAGATGCACTCTGGTGCTGGTCGAATCTCTCGCGTGACGATGCGCACGCTGTCGTGGCGTGAGTTGGGGTACTCCAGCGGTGTCATCTCTCTGGGCTCTCTACTCGACGCAGCGCAGCCCCCAGGCATCGACTCGCAGGAGAGCAGTGTTGCTCTTGAAGAGATTTCGCGGCGTTTGGTTGTTGGTGGGTGGCCGACGAACCTGGGCGTGGATGAGTCGCAGGCGCTGGTCAACAACCGGGACTACATCGACTTGATTGCGCAGGTGGATCTGTCGCGAGTCGCGGGTGTGCGGCGGGATCCTGCCAAGGTGGCGCGGCTGATCGAGTCATACGCGCGCAACATCTCGACGGCCGCCAAGATGACGTCACTCACGCAGGATGCCAGTAACTCTGGGGACGACGTGACGCTCACTCGAGACACAGCCGCGCTGTACCGGTCGGAGTTGGAACGCCTGATGCTGGTTGAGGACCTGCCAGCTTGGAACACGCACGTCCGTTCGTCGGCCAAGTTGAGGGTGACCCCCAAGAGACACTTGACTGACGCCTCCCTTGCGATTGCAGCCCTTGGTCTTGACTCAGCGTCGCTCATCGGAGAACTGAACTACATGGGTTTCGTTTTCGAGTCGGCGGTGGTGCATGACTTGCGAATCTATGCCCAACTGAACGACGCAACTCTCAGTTACTACCTGGATTCCGACAACGACGAGGTCGACGCCATCGTGGAGAAGCGCGGCGGCAAGTGGGCCGCATTCGAGATCAAACTCGGCTTCAGAGGTGCCGACGCCGGGGCCGCATCTTTGCTGAGGTTTCTCCGCAAGCTTGCCCCCGAGGTGCAGGCCAAGATGCAGTCGTTGAACGTCATCACCGGCTTTGGAGTAGCGCACACTAGGGCGGATGGGGTCAACGTTGTTCCATTTGGACTGTTGGGCGTGTGATTGCCTCGGGTGTAGTCAGATACCAATTGTGGCAGTGACCTCATCGCCCATCTCTCGTCCAAATGCTTGGTGAAGCACTCCGAGGACGCCCAAGAGTTCGCGCGCATGCCACTCGGCCGCGCCTCTCATGGAGTACACCACCTTGCGACCAGCAGACCCTCAACCAACAGCCGATCCGCATCCTACAACAAACGCACAATCTGGCCCTGCCCACGCTTCGCGCTCTTCACCATCGAGTCCCCCCTCCCATCATGGAAAAGACTCTCACCCACCCGGACCAAGAAAAAGGGATCAGGTCAGAAGGATGATACTGCGACTCAGTAACGCAGCCGCCGCGCGATTAGTCGCAGCTCGTCTAAGTCCAGAATGTGAGGCTCATCAAACGCGGCCGTTGAGGGGTTCTTCGTTAGCCACAGCAGGCGAGGAAACGACCCGACAACACCCTGCACGACGGCGACCAACGCAACGGCAGCGGAACCAAGCGCAGGAACCATGACCAGCGGGGGATGTTCCTGCCATTGGGCTAAGTCCAGCGGTACCGAGGTAAACCACGCCAAGCACTCGTCGGCCAAGTTTTCCGTGTCGACGGTACGTGGTAGTTCGTAGATGTCAACCGTATTGACGACCAAGTCCTCAATCGCAGCCCTGACACCTGGCGTAACTGGATGGCCGGAGAAGTTCAGGACGCAGAGCGGCCCAGCGGCATCAACCATGTAACTATGCCCCTTTCTTGGCCAAGTGTCTGAGATTCGACCTTGCCTCGTGGCGGGACTCACTCAGTGATTGCACCGCCGCATGGCGTCGAGCGCGGAACAGCGATCGAACATCGCCGGCCATCTCACTGACGGAAACACTTCCTAGTCCATATTCGGTGCGCGCCCCCATACCAGCGTACTCAGAGAACAGCAGCAGGCGATGAATCACGTCCGCGCCGCCATCCGCGACAGGATAGAGCCATTCAACCAAGCCCTCAACGCCCCACAACTCCTTCCCCGGTCCGGGTGCATCGCTGGCCACTGTCCGCAAGTCGGCACCAGTCACCATCAGATGACGAGCGTGAACCTCGCTAAAGACTGACCCATCGACAGTCGGCCCAAATAACGCCCAGCGCTCCTCAAGACGACGCAGCAACGTATACGGTTCGGGCCATGGCTGGTCGTAATCTCCCCGCCGGATGGCCAAAGGTGAATCAAAAGATATGCGCCATCCTCGACTTGCGGGCGTGTTTGTGATTTGCTCCCAACTCGTCTGTCGCACACAGGTTGCGGGTGCAGCGATCCGAGCAACGCGCGGATACGTAGTACCGAATTTCACTTCCTGTCCAACCGGTAGGTCACTGAGCGCAGATGCCATCAAGTCAGTTAGGCACTTGACAGTTACAACCACGACTCCTGTGTCGGCATCCGCCTGAATTGGCGCAAGACTGTATGGTTTAGGCGCCTGGTGCTCGGCTTCGTTGTCTCCCACCCAAGCGGACAATAGCCGATGCACGCCAGTGGGACGCACGAGCGACGGGCTAATCTCGCCAAAGCGAATCTGCCAAATTGTAGGCATCGTCAGCGACGACCTTGACCACGATTGTTGCCTGCCCCATTGCCGGGTTGATTTGGCAACGCCTGAGAACCAGCACCGAGACGGGGCAATCCAAGTCGGCGCCCTCGGTCGTTGGCGTTAAACCACTCGTAGGAAGTCTGCGAGGGTGCCGCTTCTTGCGCACTTGAGCCTAGACGCGGATAGTGGATAGGCAGTTCAATCCCTTCGGCGGCTCTGATGATCGCGTTGTAAACGGCAGAATCTTCTTTCAGCGCGGTGGTGGCTTGGTCAACCATCTTCTTGGCAATTTCTTTGACTTGCGTCTCAGCGCTGACCACTGCACCACAGTAACGGGCCAACCACTGATCAGCGGTCCAAATCTGCGACTTCGTCCAGTCAACCTTCATCTTGATGCTACCGAAACCGAGCGGTCGTCCGCGCCCAAGTCGGTGGTAGCGCTCCTCCTCACCTGTTACATCACCCAAAGTGATTGCCCACAACAGCATGGCCAGTTCCAGGTAAGTTAGCCCTTCAATGAAAACCGTTGTTTCAAAACTGACACCTATGGGCACATACTCGGAGATTGTGATGGACTGGTCAGCGCTACCCGAAATCACTGCAGTAGGAGCTAAGAAGTTTTGATAGTGGCCGCCGACCTGAGGATGGTTGGCCCCAGAATCGGCGCTGTTCCAATGGTCGGGAAACTCCCAATATCCGTCTGGCACGCGGTGGTGTGGGTAGACCTTGTGCCCTGCAATTCGTTGCCCCTTGCTGTAAAAGAGTGGCTTGGCAGTTCCGTCCAAGGGCTCGCCGGTTTGTGTATCTACCAGATAAAACCTGCCTGATTGTGGTTTCGGAGACGAAAGGATGGCCAAACCCCAGGGACCGCCTTCGATTATTGTGGGAGTTGCCAAATCCTCCCGGATGCACCGCACCCCACCAAACCTCACGCGACTACGGACTCCTCGCTCATCCTTGTCGCTTCCGGGAACCCAACCGAACACGACATCAGCAGACGACAACTTATCAGTTGCTGGACGGAACAATGTGGGAGTTAGTTCCCATGGGCTCTTGTCGAAGTCACATGCATCGAGACTGCGAGTCTGCTTATTCCACTGTTTGTACGACAATTTCTCCTCGTGCTTGCTGCTGAATACGCCAAAACTCGAGCCACTGATTTGCTCGTAAACACTTCGCACTAGACCACGCAATGCAGAACCCGTCACGACAGGTTGTCCATCCCCATCTCGTCTAACCTTGAATTCTGCTGGCTGACGCTCATTCTCTTTATCCCGTTCCCTAACTACTTCGAGATTCAAGAGTGGCGACACAGTGGTGAAGTGGACGACAAGTCTTGCCTGAAACTCACTCGCAGACCAATTCGACAAATCAAGTAACTGAGGACTAGTTGCAAACTCAGGACTAGTTGCCTCGCGTGTTGGGCCTTTTACACGAAGTTTCACCGACAACGGCACAAATCCGTATGGGTTTGCAAAATAACCGTTGGTCATCTCGTCTCCAAACGTGTCAACTCGGTCAAGCGTTCGGCTACCACCGAGACATTTCCGTACGAATCCACCGCGCCATACTCGATAGCGCGGATAGCTAGGCGATCACCCGATTTGGTGCCTGCGGGCACCAGGGGCACCCACAAGTGAGCTGAATGACCATCGTGAAGCCGTGCCCAGCCATCTTGAACCTGCTTGACACTTCCGCGCAGCAACCTCTGGCTCGGCCATGCGTCGGATCCAGCTAATGCCACCCAGTCATGATCCCGTGCGGACTCATCAGAAAGCAGGGCCCACCTGCCGATCGGGTCTGTCTGTGGCCACCACCAGTGCCATTCGGCTTTGAGACCAAACAGCCGCACGTCGTATGCAGTGCTCAGGTCAACGAGTGCACCGTCATGTTTCTTCAATTCCCCATCAATCAGTCTTACGAAACCAGACCAAGCGACCGATTCAACCCAGCCCCAGCTGCAATCATCCGCTGCAGCGATGGGGCCTGCCAACAACTCGCTGAGGCTCCCTCGCCCGATCCATCCGCTCATGAACGTGCCTCCCTCAAGCCAGCGAGCACTGTTTGCCAACTCGTAGTCAGAAGAGCCATGGCCTCTTCGCAATCAAGCACCTCTTTCAACGTGCGCTGACTGCCTGGCCGCTCCTCTTGTGGCGTCCCCGCAGCCGGGTTCCAAGTAAGGGTAATTTCTTCTGGCGACGCCATGATTTCCCCATAACCACGACTAGTGCCATGGCCTATGCCAATCCAACCTTCTGCCAAATCGCGCAGGAGAAGAACCAGCAGCATGATCGTTGCTTGTTGCGCATCGCGACGATCATAGTGGCCGCCTGCGACCTGAGCAACGCGCTCCAAGTTGACATCAAGAACAATGGTCGAACTCGCACCCCACGGTTGAGTTGGCGTGGAGGGCAAGGACGGTTCGACAGCTAGGGTGGCGAACAGCCTGCCAGGGGCGGCACCACCTGTCCAACGATCTATAGCCACATGGTCATTGATATGTAGGTACGAGCCCGTTTCACGTATGAGGGTGCCAGCCCGAGCACGTTCCTGCTGGCGCTTCTTCTTGCCTTGCTCGTCGTTGGGCGGGTGCTGCGCCAACACCTCTAGGAGACCTTGCCAGTCCTCTAACGGCTCAGAGTAGAGTTCACCGACCGTCAACGCTCCGCGCGCCGCGTTACGACGCGAACCCTCTTGCTGATCGCGAGCCCCTACGGGCCGCTGTCCCTGCTTCTCAATGCCCGGGGGACTACCAAACAACCAAGTCACAGGGCCAAGATCTTGGGACATCTGATCAATATGGTTGTCACTTGGCGTGGACGCACCAATAAGGGTGCGCACTATCTTGGAACTCCTACTGCGCAGTGCCCCCTTCAAACTGCTTCCGGGTATAACCAGCCGAACATGTTTGTCTCGCCCTGTTGTCTGGGGTAGGCGATCAACTAGTCCGTTGAAGTTGATGGACACTAGCAGCGGGCTCTTCGCCTGCCAAGGCACTTCAATACGCAGGTGACCAGGGAGCACCGCCGATTCGTGCGCCTTGAACTGATCACTTACACATTGACCCAGCCCAAGACTGCCAATTACCTGTTCAACGTCCGCGAAATTGTCTAGGCCGACCCAGCGGACTTCGAAACCGTCCCCTTCCGTCGACAACAACCTCACGCGACCCAGACCGGTCGTGGTCGAGTGTCCAAGGCTAATCCCGCTGGCAAGCAAACTGATGATCTCGGTCAGAAGTGCCTTGGCTTTCTCCTTGTCAAGACCAGCAACTGTTGATGGGTCACGATCTGCGCCTGAACTGATTGCTTCAACTCTGATTTCACACTTGAACCGAGTGCCTGGTGGTACGACTTCGCGATTAAACAGCACGCCGGCAGCAGCAGCACCAGTTCTAGCATTAATTCCTACGCCGTCCCGAACTTCAGTCGGTACCGGCTTGCTGTCGTCTTCTGGGCAATCTTCAACCCATAGATAACTCGCCCATGGCGTGCCATCTAGCCCTGCCGGCACCAGCGCCGTTGCTGCCTGCTCAGTCAAAGCGTCAAGAATGGCCCCCGCTAGCCCTGAGCCGGGGATGACTAGCCGCCCCAAGCCATCTCGTTGGCAGGTTAGATCTAGGTCTGCAGAACTGCGCCCGCTCCCGATGGCCAGTGCGCTCCTAGCTTCTAGGTAGGCTGTGAGAACGTATTCCCCAGCGATTGGGCGGCTCATGCTTTCGCTCCTCTTCGCTGTACCTGGACGGTTATCTCGCTGAGCAGGACGGACGCCAACAGGTCTACACCGACCTCTTCCACGATGTCGTTCGAAACTGGAGCAACCAGACCACCACCCAAGACTCTGACCAACTCGCTTGGTTGTGGTGGGCCCGCAAGTTCTCTGATTCTTGCGACAGTCTCTTTGTCCCAGCCCTTGTCACCCTTGGCAGCAGTGCACCAGCGTTGGACTGCCTTGTGGTCGCTTGCTAGCAGCCGAGCAGCCTCCCGAAGGTTTCCCAATTGAGACTTGTTTTTCTTGACGCCAGGTGAGATCAGATTGTCCTGCGCGCTGGCCTCCGTCGCAACCACCGCCGCAGCATTGAGTAGCGCGTCGCGCCAAATTGCCAGACGCAACTCGCGCCATTTCGTGTCCGCGTTCACGGTCGCGTCACCCAACTTCTGTGGCGCGACCGTGGCTAGAGCCCCCGGCCGACCCTGCGTGATTGGGTAACTAAGAAGTCTCATACGACCGAAACCCTCCACACATAGGCCGCCGATACCGCGCCTACAAACATCTCCCCAGCGAGTTGGGTCAATCGTCACTCCATGATTGAGTCGAAACACCACTACTGACCCTGCTCTTAGACAAGTAGCCGAGTCGCGCGGCAAATGCTTCTTGTTGGTCCACGAGTCGCGGCGAATCACTGACACAAAACTGCTTGCTACCTCCAACTCCGGGCAGTCGAGACGTTCAGCGAGTTCGTCACGCAACGAGTTGGCTGTAGGACTGGCAACGCCAAACGAATCCACGAGATAGGCGTCGGATGTCAGCCAAACAGCAAAGCGACCATTTGCGTCGAGTTGGACAGGGATATCAGCTTGCGCCACCGCCTGAACCGTTGCGGTCAGCCTTACCAAACCGTAGTCACCGCGCCGGTAGCGACCGAGCGCCGGGGAGACAAGACTGTTGAGGTGGGCCGCGAGGTCATGCCACTGCTTCTCGTCCACCGCATCAGTGGCCCATATTTCTGATCGCAGCTTTGTGCCTGCAGGAATCGCCTCAACGGTGAACAGTCCGTCGTCGAGCGGACGCTGTGACACATCATCAATCGAGGCATGCGCCGTTGTGACCAGCGACAATTCGGCAACAGACACGATGCTGCCTCGCACACACGTCCAGCCACGAATCGCCTTGGCTCCTGGATCTCCGCTGCCACCTGCACCTACATCAATTACGGCCGCCGAGTCGGTCCGCCAACCAGTTCCTTTGTTCTTTGAGACGATACTGAGTGGCGCCCGAGCGGCCGCCTCTTCGTAACCACCCTCCAAGAGAACCGTGGCATTACCTATCGACAGGTGGCCGTGACGAATGAGACTCGCCGCTGCCGTACCCAAGCCAGAGGCGACGAGTGGCAGAAGTGTTGTGCCAGGGAGGTAATCAAGGCCCGAAATGACGTTCCCTTGAACTCCGGCAGGGCAGATGAGAGGCAGCAAAGTCTCGACATCAAGCGTCATGCGGCGTGTCATAGCCGCACCACCAGGCAGAGGGTCAGCTATGACATCGCGCCCGTTCAGGTCACTGGTACGTGTACCCCTAAGGCCGGTCTCGACGGCAACAGCACCGCCACAATCAGACTTGAAGTCGATGTGGACACGCCCGGCACCGCGGCGCCGTGACGAGCCAATGTGGTGCCAAACTAGGGTTCCCGCTTGGAGTAGAGAACAGGCATCCGCACTGGATACTCCGGGGCGTAGGTCAGCTTGGAACTCAGCACTCAAGACAAGCCCAGCACGCGCACGCTCAACCAAACGAAGCGTGTCATCTGCCGCTACGCCAGTGACGTCATCGATCGCCACGCCGAAGCGTGTCACCACCAAGCCGTCCTTCAATAACTCCGCCTCGCCGTCGTCGGCCCTTAGCAATTCGGCTCGCCAAGCTTGCGGAAGTCGCGCGGGTCGCACGGTCAGACACCCGCTGGCATCGGCAGGATCAGATTCCTCGCCCATACCCCCCGGCCGACCAAACAGCTGATGTACAAGGATGTTCCACGGCCCGACGGTCGAGCCGCCATCCCTACCATAAGCGATCCGCTCACAGGCGTCCCGCCACAATCCGAGTAAAGTCTTTGCTGGCACCACGGGTAGACCGTCGCTGTCACGCACCACCGTGGAATCGACCCCAGCGTGGCGACCGCGCCCCGTACTGCATTGCCAATCGCTCAAGAACTCCAGATCGAGACTGCCGCTGAAACGTGAACTCATTTCTGATTCCCACCTTCCGCACGTTGCCCTGCGCTCACTCCGGCAGCTATGTCGGCGAGATCCAACACGGCAAGCAGCCCGATTGCAGTGCCATCGCCATGCGGCGTCAAAAGCTCATTCATCTTCGCGAGGGACCTTGGGCTGCGGCTGTGGGCAGCAATCTTGGACCTAGCCCGGCCTGTTGCTGCTCCAACGACAAAACCACTCCCAGCCACCGGCTGTTTCAAGGCATCCACCAAGATTGCCTCGCGCAACTCATGCAACGATGTTTGGCTGAGAACTTGTTCATCACGAGGCCCTGCCAGCTCAGCAATGCCCGAAACAAGCCACCCATCATCGTGTGCGGTCTCCCAGCCCTCTTGTAACTCCCGGTCTGGCTCGGAAACCAAGAATGGTCCGGGCCAGAGGAACGCCCCGTTGGCCCCGTCTAGGCGTTCTCGGATGGTGGACAGAGGGGCAATAACAGAGTCGTGCAAGACATGAAAGTCGTAGCTCGATCTCCGATTAATGGGGGCATCCTGGTTCTTGACATCCTTAGCGTTACGCGCAAGCTCCTCCGCCAATTCGCACGCTGCATGGTAGGGAAAGTGTGGCTTTACGAAGGCAATGCCAGCAGATGCGGACAAGTGGTCAAGCCCACACTTATCGAGAGTTGGTGCCATGTGCGAGTTGGTGTCTGACGCCGTCCTGTGCTCAAAAGACACGAGATACTTGCGAACTAGATCGAGTGCCAGGCGACCGTCGCAAAGCAGAGTCACGTCGTCACCCCCGATAATGAGCGGAAATAGCCAGTCCTTGCGGGTCTCGCCCTTGCCGTCGGCATCTAGCAGGGTTTGGATACCTGTAACAGCGTCTTGGAGCGCCCCGGTGGTAGCCGACTCCAATGCCTTGCTGAAATTGACGAGTTCGTCCTGCCTAGAAATCTTGGTGATAACGTCTCCGATGCCGTTGCCGTCGGCATGTATGACAGCGACCCAGCCGCCGTTCGTGATCTCCTTGTCTAGCGCTCGTACAACTGCGGAGCCGTACCCCGACTCTTGCTGTATCGCGGCAATCGCATCGCCTGCCTGACTCCGTGCCGCTAACGCTAGGGCACTCGACGGCGCGGCCGAGCTGGCACCATCCGTTCCGAGATCGACTGCAGGGCGACCCGTGGTCACACAAGACTCAAGAAACGGATGCATGGGAAAGCGTGCCAGCGGACTGACCCGCTGGTAACGCACTGCGGCATGGTGAGCATGTAGCCGTCCCAGTCGTCCCATCGGATCTTTGCCACCGGCCGTTACGTCGTCGTCGTCCTCAACGTAGCCCCAAAGGTCGAGCCCGGGCGCTTCAACGAGTGCACGCTTGGTAACATCGTGGACGATACTTCGTCCCACAGCACGGTCGCTAACCAGAAGCAGCGCCTTGCCAGAAGTGTTGACCACGATACTCACACCTGTGGTCTGCTCTTTGGCCGCTTCGACCCAAAGTGGCAGTCGCTTCAACAGCGCACTCGCCCCAACAGTGAAGCGTTGACGGATCGACTCGAACACGAAGTCTTGATTAGAGCCCGTTTCGAGCACCACCCAATATCTTGGTGGGGCTTCCACACCCATCAACTTGGTAGCATCCATTATCTTGCGCCCTCGGCATTGGGGGATTCAGTGTGCCCGTCGACACCGTAGGGCAGAGTCTACATCTGAGGGTAACTTATGCGCTGCGATGTCTCAGGAAAAAGTGAGGTTTCGGCACCTAGACGTCGATACGGATGAGCGAAAATGTCTTACTCGGATGCAACGGATCTGGCGACCCTATGAAGGTGACGGGAAGACCAACGACGCTGGCAGCCTTTGACAACAGGATCGTCGTCGCCTTCGTGTCGGCAGTGACATCGACGTAGAGACCCGCCCCATACTTCTTTGCAGCAAACTCGCGCAAGAATGTTGCGAGCACCTGCAAGTCCTCGCTCGATACCGAATGGCGACTGAACTCCCACGGCACTGGGAATATATCGACTTGCTGGCTCACGTTGCTTGTCAGCCAATCCTGAAGCTTGACTAGCTGGTCTGTATCATCCTTACACTTAATCACGTACACGGCTGCCAGATTAGGCAGGTGCCTAATCAGATTCTGTATGGGTCTGTCGCCGGGGTCTTCGAGGCGTGACACCACTGCCACGACGGCGTGAATTTCCTCAAGCTCGCTCTGACTCATTTCATTAACGATCTCGCCAGGTTTGTCATGACGCACCTGGATATACTGATATCCCATAACAGTCAACACGATGACAAGAACAAGCACCAGCAATGCAATAGCAGCAAACGCCCATCTATTGTCGTTTAGCGCCCATCCGATAACAATACCCAAGACACCAGAGATTGTCTCAGAGACCCCATGAGTAAGTAACTTGCGGAGAACTCTTCGGCTTCCCCTCATAGTGCGCTCAAAGGGCGAAGCAGCTGCAGCCATAGCCATATATTAGCGCGGATCTGTGGGCCAGGCTTGGCCAAGCGTTCTGCTGATCCCCCGTGAGCCGCTACGCTACCCTCATGTACAACCGAGCTTTCAGTATCGAGGCTCTTCGCACCGCTTGGTATGAGGTTCAGAAGAATGACCTCGAAGACGGTTCGCTATCGGCGGCCGCAGCTTCCTTTGTCGCCGATATTGACGACAACCTGAGCGCGCTATCACGAGAGTTGCTCGACAAAAACTGGGTGCCACACGATTTGGTGGAAGTGCGCCTGCCAAAACCAAACGGTGAGAAACGAGTGCTTCACATCCCAGCGGTGGAAGATCGGATAGTAGAACGAGCTCTTCTCGCCGTGTTGGTTCCAGTTATCGATCCTTGGCTCAGCCCAGCCGCGTTTGGATATCGTCACGGTCGTGGCGTCGCAGATGCTATTCAGGCGGTCGTAACGCTGCGTGACGAAGGGCGATCGTGGGCCGTGCGTGCGGATATTGATGACTGTTTCCCTAACTTGGACGTCGCTAGAATTGTGCGTCTAGCTGCGGCGCAGATAACCGACGAGGACGTAATCGAATTGCTCAAACAACTGTTGTCGCGTTGCACAATTGGCCCAGGCGGCAGACACCCGTTCCCAGGTTTGCCTCAAGGCAGCCCCCTGTCGCCTCTACTTTGCAACTTGGCATTGGAGGCCTTTGATTCAGAGGTCGCTACACACGGTTTTCCGTTGGTGCGCTATGCGGACGACTTTGTGCTGGCATGTAGAAATGAAAGTGAGGCGCGGACGGCATTGCTGGTCGCCAGCGCCGCGATTGAAAGGCTCGACATGAGTCTGGACGAGAACAAGACGGAAGTCATGTCATTCGACGATGGCTTCGTTTTTCTGGGAGAGGACTTCGGCCCACGCTATCCTCCCGTCCTAAACGACCATCGAATTGACGAACCGGCGCTTCATGCACTGTATGTTGCACGCCAGGGAGGCCGAGTGCGAGTGTCCAGAGGACGGGTGCTCGTGGAAAGCGAAAACGACGTTGAGCTACTCAGCTTGCCTCAAACCGAAGTTGGCTCGATCATGTGTTTCGGCTCGGTCGGCTTATCAGCAGGTGCGCGGGAGTGGGCCCTGCGTGAGGGAGTACAGGTTGTCTTCCTCTCACGCCGAGGCAGTTATCAGGGGCTCCTCTTGCCGCCAGACGGACGGAGTCGCAACCACCGCTTGCGCGCCCAATTGGCACTGCCCCCAGAGCGCGCACTTTCACTCGGCGCTGTTGTGATTGAAGCTAAGTTACTCAAGCAAGCCGCCTTGCTGCGACACTTTGTTCGAGAAGAATCTGCTGATGTTGTTACCTCAAAGGTGGCAATGATTAGGGGGCTCCTGCCGATGGTTCCTGAAGCGAAATCAAGAGATGAACTGATGGGCCTAGAAGGAGCAGCCGCCCGTGAGTACTTCGCCGGTCTAGCGGCCCTGCTGCCGCGAGATGTGGTGTTCTCTGGACGAAACCGTCAGCCACCCCTCGACGTTGTCAACGCGGCGCTCTCCTATGGTTACTCGATCCTGACGGGCGAGGCAACTGCTGCCATTGTGGCTGCTGGGCTGGATCCAGGCATCGGATGCCTACACGCCGAAAGCCGCAACCAACCAGCCGCAGCACTTGACCTCATGGAAGAGTTCCGGCCATTGATAGTTGATCAAGTGGTTGTTCAACTCTTCCGAAAGGGCACGTTGGGGATGAGACACGGAACGACCATTTCTGGCAAGACTGGCATCTACTTGTCAAAAGCTGGCCGAGCCTGCCTGATAGATGCCTACGAGCGTCGCATGCTGACATCGGTGCGGGCACTACCAGACTTTGCTGGTTCGTACCGTCGTCACTTATATCGCCAAGCCCAACGATTGTGCGCAGCAATTTGCGGCACCGATGGCGCATATACGGGCATGTCATGGCGCTGACAACAATCATCGCCTACGACATCCACGAAGACTGGCGTCGCGCCCGACTTGCGGCCCTAATTCAGCGCTACGGTGATCGCGTGCAGTACTCCGTCTTTGCGTGTCGCTTAGAACTCAGCGAACTAACCTCGCTGCTAGAGCAAGCCGCCACCATAGTTGACGAAAAGGTAGACTCGATATATGCCTTCCGCCAGTGCCAAGACTGCTGGGAAGCCATCCGAACAATCGGACAGGCTAGACCACCAGAACCAGTACTCTATTGGGCAGTGTTCTAAATGGAAAACTCCCGTGTCTACCTGGCTTCTGCCGTCCGACACGACGTGTATCAAGAGGGGTGCTGGCCAACTCGCTTCTTGTGCCGATGCCTTGAACCTCGTCTGGCTAGGGGTTACGGCCGCTGTGACATGGAATTCACTAGTTGATTCAAATGCGTGTATGGATGGTATGCAAAGTGCTAGCATTTTGCCTAGTAAATGGCATATATGAAAGGCATGGGGTGCCGAGCACCCCACCGCGAAGAGCGGCTTGAGACCAGATTGTTATACTGCTCCTGGGTAAGGTATACGGTGCCGAGCACCCCACCGCGAAGAGCGGCTTGAGACATGAGATGCCTTCTGCTCTTACACTCTGCGGTGCCGAGCACCCCACCGCGAAGAGCGGCTTGAGACACTATTGCGACGGCCATCGCCACGATAATTAAAGGTGCCGAGCACCCCACCGCGAAGAGCGGCTTGAGACTCGTAGATTGAGTCGATTGTTCGGTAGTTGTAGGGTGCCGAGCACCCCACCGCGAAGAGCGGCTTGAGACCTCGTCGAATCTGCCGTCGGCTGGTGTTTCGGGGTGCCGAGCACCCCACCGCGAAGAGCGGCTTGAGACATCTGCAAAGGGTGGGTAGGTTTCGATGAGTTGGGTGCCGAGCACCCCACCGCGAAGAGCGGCTTGAGACCGGATAGCCTCTTGTGCCGATCGAAGAGCTTGAGGGTGCCGAGCACCCCACCGCGAAGAGCGGCTTGAGACAGAAATATCATTACGGCCGTTCCCGCAACATCAACGAGGTGCCGAGCACCCCACCGCGAAGAGCGGCTTGAGACCGAGAACCATTCGGCCATTGTTGAATGACCGGGTGCCGAGCACCCCACCGCGAAGAGCGGCTTGAGACTCCGCCATCCGTAACAGGTCAGTGAACTTATGCCAAGGTGCCGAGCACCCCACCGCGAAGAGCGGCGTGAGACTCATAGAGCGAGAAGTTCCCGAACGGCACGTTCCCGGGTGCCGAGCACCCCACCGCGAAGAGCGTGGGCACCCGGATGTCTCGTGTGACTACCGGGGCCCAGCTTTAGTCAGATATGCTTGTTTCACCATGGCAAACAAGCTGATCAATGGAAAACTCCAGACCACCACCTCGCATTTCATCGAGTTGGTGCGCAAGTCGGTGCCTCCGGTGCATCCGGCTGCTAACCCGTTCATCGTTGGCGCGCTCGCTACGGCTGCGCTGGCGGGGCGTTGTCCGCTGCTGCGCAAGCTCAGCTTGGGCGCTGCGGTCGCGTTTGCGGGATTCTTCCGCAATCCGCCGCGCGTCACGCCGGTGGGGTTTGCGCTTGTCACAGCCGTTGCGGACGGTGAGATCTGTACCGTTGACGAAGCCACGCCGCCACCCGAGGCCGGGTTCGAGCCCAACACCAAGTGCCGAAGAGTCTCCACGTTCCTGTCCATTGTGGACGTCCACGTGCAGCGCGCTCCCGTGAGCGGTCGGGTGACGGTCAGCGAGCATGTCGCGGGCACGTTCCTGTCTGCGGACCTGCCCGAGGCGTCCGAGACCAACGAACGCAACACCATCGTCATCGAAACCCCTAGTGGTAACAAGATTGTCAGCGTGCAGGTTGCGGGCATGGTGGCCCGGCGCATCATCTGTGACGCCGCCGTGGACGATGCGCTCACCGCCGGCGAAGTGTACGGCCTGATCCGCTTCGGCTCGCGCGTCGACCTCTACCTGCCTTTGGACGCCGACATTGCCGTGCTGCCCGGCCAGCGCGCGGTCGGCGGCGAGACTGTCATTGCGAGACTCTCGTGAGATCACGCCGGTTTACCGTCGAAGTTGCGGCCTCGCAGGCGGGCAGGCAGACCCGCCCGGTGGAGTTGCTGCCCAATCTGATCACCCTGTGTGCGCTGGCGTGCGGCCTGACCACCATCCGGTTTGCCCTAGTCGGCGAGTACAACGTGGTGATCATGTTGATCATCGTCGCCGCAATTCTTGACGCCACCGATGGTCGGGTGGCGCGCGCGCTCGGCGCCGAGTCCACCATGGGCGAGCAGATGGATTCCCTGTGCGACGCCATCGGCTTTGGCGTCAGTCCGGCAATCGTCAGCTACACCCTGATCGCGGACGACCACGGACGCATGTGGGCACTCGCTTGGTTCGCCGCCCTCGTCTACGCGTCGGCCATCGTGTTGCGCCTAGCCCGCTTCAACACCGATCTTGAGGATGAAGAACGTCCTGACTACATGAAAGAGTTCTTCATCGGCGTGCCTGCGCCCGCCGCATCGTGGCTCGCGCTGGCCCCAGTGATGTGTCGCCAAGCATTCGGCGAAGGATTCTGGACGCACCCGGTGTTCATGGCCTGGTGGCTGATCTTCATCGCCGCCCTCGCGTTCTCCCGCATCCCCACCTTCTCGTTCAAGAAGTTGGACATGAAGAACGCCCGCCTCCAAGTGGGCCTGCTGTTCTCGTCGCTGATGGTTATCGCAGGCCTGTTTACCGTGCCATACCTAGTGATCTTGACGGTGCTCATTGTCTATATCGGCACCATCCCGTTCTCGATTCTCATCTACACCAAGCACAAGTCCCACGCCTCCCTCCCCGGTGGCTACGCCGCCGCTCGTGCCGAAGGCAAGGCTCTCCGCCAACGCGCCGCCCGCCGTCGTCGCGCCGCCTTCCGCGTCCGCTAGGAGTCCTCTGGGGGTTGAAAGTCGACCCTCCGGATGCGGGACGTGTCGCATACTGCCCGTTCCCCTTTGGGGTCGGCTGTCTCGTCCGCGCTTGTATTTCTCTTTTCGTGACGTCAGTTGGAGCGCAATCCAGCAGTTGGAGGTGAGTCTATCCAGCAGTCTGTGACTTAGACAGTTCAGGTGCCGTTTGCTCGAAGTTCCGTCGCCGGGGAGAGACGCATTAGGGGTTTTCGTTGGGATCGAAGACGATGACGGATACGAGTTCGATGATCTCCAACGGTTCTGCCGTGTTGGTTGGTGTGCCCTTGTGGTAGAACTCGCCCGTGTCTCCTGTGGATGTGGTGTAGCTGATCTTCCATGTGATGGTGATTGAGGGGTTGTAGGTACCTTTGCGTTTGTAGGTGTAGCCGCAGACTGGCGACTTGTCTTGCCACTTGTTCCAGCTGCCTCTGGAACGGAACTCTGCACATGTGAATGGGTTACCTTCACCCATCTTGACCGTGTAGATCAACGGCTGAGCCATCAACGTGATCGTGATTCCATCTTGCGTGACTGTTTCGTTGACGGTGGTGGGCTTCTTGCCGTCTATCCAGATTGGGAAGTTCACTGCCAAGGCTCCCCACTCGTTCTTCGCTGGATTTGGGGAGAGTATAGGTGTGGTTCCAGGCAAAGTGACTTGTAGCAACGCTTGACGCACAATTTCCTCGGTGGTGGGTCCTGGGTCTGGTTCGCCAGTTCCACTACCGGTTTCTGGTTCTGGTGTTGCTGGGCATGGTCCGGATGTCCTGGATTGGGTTCCGTCGGACCAGTAGTGGATGCAGTAGAGTCCCGTGGCGACGTTGGCGAATGTTTCTTGACCGGTTTCCCACCGGGTGGGTTCGATGTTGCCACCACTACCTCCGCCTCCGGTGGTGGTGCCACCCCCGGTACCGGTGCCTCCGCCACTTCCGGGGTCAGTGACCGTCACGCCAATCGAAACATCATTACCAGTGGCGCAGACTGATGAGTCTTGCTGAGGTCGGCCTCTGTCGTCGAAGCATGTATTGCCTGTATCAGCTTGGACTCCACTTGGGGTCATTCCTCCAAACGCGAGCGCAACCGCAATCGCTGTTGCAGTCAGCGTCCTTAGATGTCGCATGTTTGCCCCCATTCGTCTTTGAGCCATTCGATCTTGATTTGGAGGTCTGGACCATCCTTGGTGAACCAGAGCGTGCGCCGATATGTCGTCAACTGACCCTCGTAGCGCACCGTCCCTTCTTTGTCGGTCGTGATTCCTCCCCATTCTTTTCCGCACGCGTAGACCACCATGTAAGTGGTGGGTCGCAGTTCAACACCGTCCGCAAAAATGAAGTCAGTCATCTCGTCATGGGGTTCGCCTGTGACATGGATGCCATCAGCCCAGAGCGCGCGCATGTATTGCTCCTCGGCGGCGAAATTGTTGTCAGTCAACCACTCGTGGAACTCTGCAGGGAGCGTTTCGGCGCCTCCGCTGTTAGCCAGCGCTAGCTCTGCGGCATCAAACTCCCGATATACCTCCTCGCCTGCCGCCAGTAGCTGTGCCATCTCTGTTTCCCAGACTTCTTCTGGGGTTGGCTCGTGAGAACAACCAGCCAGAAGGAGCCCTGCCAAGACTGCCGTAGCAGCAGCCCGTCCTGTCTTGCGCCATCCAGCAGCTCTGCTGGGGCGCGTTTTGCCGTCATGTTTTTGCATAAGACATACCCTTACACACCTGCAACGTTTAGAGCACCATACCCTCTGAAATCTGTGGATAACTTTTTTGAAAAGCTCGCCCTGCATCCCATGCGATAAACTTTGGGTATTCCCATCCGGCTCTCTCGGACCCCGCCTGCAAGCCTGCCAAGAACGGAACGCGCCATGGACTACACGCTGATCCGGGCGTCGCGCAAGAGCATCAGCATCTCAATTCGCGACGCTGTCGTGGTGGTCCGTGCGCCACATCGGGCCGCGAAATCTGAGATCGACCAGTTTGTGGAGTCCAAACAGAGGTGGATCACCAGCAAACTTGCGCTCGCGCAGGAGGCCGCCGCCAAGAGGCAGCAGTTCGTCATCACCTACGGCTCGATGCTGTTGTGGCGAGGCCAGGAGTATCCGCTGCTGGGCGACAGCCCCACCAAGTGCACGTGGCGTGACGACCAAGGGTTCCACATGCCGCCCGGGTGTGACGAGCCGACGCTCAAACACAACGTGATCAGGCTTTACAAGTCGTGCGCTAAGCCGTTCCTCACGCAGCGGGTGACGCACTTCGCCAAAGTCGTAGGCCAGATGCCAGCCAGCGTGACGATCACCCAAGCGATGAGCCGTTGGGGCTCCTGCTCGGCCGTGACACATCGGACACCCATCAACCTCGACGGGACGGCACCGCGTGGGTCCGGCCATGCGTCCATCCTAGGTCGGACGCACTCCCCAAGAACGACAAGCCTGACCTCAAGCTCAACTTCGACCGAGAAGACCTACCGCCTCAACTTCAGTTGGCGGCTTTGCATGGCTGAGGACGACATCATTGACGCCGTGGTAGTTCACGAGCTGGCTCACACCAAGCACATGAACCACTCTGCCGCCTTCTACGCCCTAGTCAGAGCCACCTTGCCAGACTATGACGCCCGTCACGCTCAGCTTAGGCTCCTCTCACAACGACTCGGCTGTGAAGACTGGTCCCTCTGAAACCGCCACTTAGTGTGGTGGCGCAGGCGGCTTGCCGAACCACGTGTCCACGTCGGCCAGCCAGCCAGCTTTGTCGGAGTCACTGGCAAAGGATGCCCGGATGGACGAGCGGGCTAGGGCGGCCAATTGGGGGTCGGTGAGGGCAAAGACCTCGCGGGCCAGCTCGTATTGGGCCAGCAGGCGGGCGTGGAACAACAGGGGGTCGTCAGCACCTAAGACGACGGTGGCTCCGGCGGCGATCAGTTGTGGCAGGGGCACGTCTTCCAGCGCTGGGAAGACTCCTAGCTGCACGTTGGATGACGGACAGACTTCGAACGCGATTCCGGCTTTGACTAGCTCTTCTAGCAACTGCGGGTCTTCAGTTGTGCGGACGCCGTGGCCTAGACGGGCCGGATGCAGCGCGGCAACCACCTGACGCACGTGGTCGGCACCGCGCAGTTCGCCGCCGTGGGGCACGCCGGGCAGTCCAGCGTTGCGGGCGATGCGGAACGCGCCCTCCCATTCCGGTGTGCTGCCGGACCATTCGTCGTTGCTGAGGCCGAAGCCGACCACGCCGTCGTCTATGTGTTTGACGGCCAGTCGCGCCAGTGAGCGCGCCTCCATCGGGTGTCGGATTCGCGACGCGGCCACGATCACGCCGATGCTCACGCCCGTGACTTGGGACGAGGTCCGGGCCTCGTCCAACACGATCTCTAGCGCCTCAATGATGCCGCCGACGTAGGGCGCGTAGCTGGTTGGGTCAATCTGGATTTCCAGGCGCACGGACCCCTCCGCCGCGTCATTGATGGCCGCCTGTCGCACGACGCGACGCATGGCGTGTTCGCTGCGGACTGTGCGTCTGGCAACGTCATATAGTCGCTGGAACCGGAACCAACCGCGCACTGTGGCCGGAACCGCCAGTGCTGCTGGGTCGAGCAGTTCGTCGGTCAGCTTCTCTCCCGCCTCGGCGGCCAGCTCAGCGAGGGTGGGTTGGTCAAGACTCCCCGTGAAGTGCAGATGCAGATGCGCCTTCGGCAACAGCCGCAGGTCGCGTCTCTCACTGGGGGGTTCACCCATTTGGCAGCATCTTGAACTCAGGGCTGCGTTTCTCGATGAACGACTTGAAACCTTCCTGCGCATCCGGCAGGGTGGCGTTCAAGGCAACGATCTCGCCGGCTAGGTCGTAGGCGCTGGGCTGAGTGAGGCCGATCTGCGCGTAGAACGTCTTCTTGCCGAGGGCGCGGGCGAATGGGGAACCGTCGTCGATAATGCGATGCGCTAGGGAGGCGACCGCCTCGTCCAGCTCAGCATCGGGGACGCAGTAGTTGATCAGCCCTAACCGCTCAGCCTCGGCAGCGGTGATGGAGTCCCCAGTCAGCGCCATTTCAAGCGCCTTCTTGGCGCCGATGGCGCGGCTCACTGCCACCAGGGGCGTGTGGCAGAACAGGCCCCGCTTGATACCAGGCATCGAGAATGTGGCCGACTCGGCGGCAACGACGAGGTCGCAACTGGCGGCCAACTGACAACCTCCGGCGGCAGCGGTGGCGTGGATGCGCCCGATAACCGGCTGCGGGATGGACTGCATCGTTTCGATCATCTCGATGCAGGCGTCAAACACCGTCCGAGCTTGTGGGTAGGTCAACCCGACCATCTCGCCGAGGTTGTGTCCGGCAGAGAACACCGGACCGGCAGCGGCCAGCACGACCGCAAGGGTGTTTGTCTTGCCAACTTCCGCAAACGCTTCGGTGATTTCGCGCATCATCGCGTACGACAGCGCGTTGCGTTTCCCGGGGTTATTGAGCGTGATCATCGAGATTTCGGGTGCAATGTCGATTGTAAGTTGTTCGGCCATGCTTCAAGTATCGCACCTGAACGGGGTAGTGTGAGGGAGTTGTGGGACGGAAAGGTTGAAGAGGATATGCGAATTCTTGGAAAGACGACGGCTACGGCAACGGTTGCGTTGGTTGCGCTGCTTAGTGTCGGTGGATGCACGTCAGATGACCCTGCCGACAACCCGACAGCGGGCACGTCTGGGTCATCCGTCACATCCGCACCGCCGACGCAGCCAACGCTTCCGCCAACCACAGCAGTAACGTCTGCTGTCCCCTCAACGCCTACTGATTTCGGCCCGCTCCCTGAGGATGTGCGCGCCGCCTTCGTGGGCATATGGACGTTGGCGGGCATGCAACAGGGGGATGTCACAAGGAACTCGGCCGACCTGGCTCAGGCGGGTGTCACCGGCGAGTTGACGCTTCAAGACACGGGCGTGGTGATCATTGCCTTAGGTAACGGCGAGGACACGATCACGGAGCCGGGCACGTGGACCTTCGCGTCTGCCACGCACATCACCATCACCCTGGGTCTTGAACCTGCCGAGACAGACCTACTCCCTGATGGAACGTTACAACTAACCCTGCCTGCCGCGACGGCCGACGACCCCGACCAGTTGATGTTCTGGGAGCGCGCCGCCTAGCCATTGAGGGATGCTGCCGCGCCCCAGCACTGACGCCAGGGCTTGTTGCGAACTGTTGCTCGTCGCCAATCAGTCGGGTTCCCACGACATTGACAGGGTGCTCCCTAATGAGTGCTGACCTGCACGGGACTTCCAAAAAGCTGAGGGCCTCACTACCAATCGCAGTGAGGCCCTCAGCTTTGTGATCTATGTGATACCGAGGCTACTTGGCGCCCTCATCAATGACCACCGGAGCCGGTGTTGTCGCAACTCGCGCAATTCGCCCAGGTGCCGCTGGCGGCGTGGGCTGAGAGTTCATCTCTTCTTCGAACCACTTTGAGAACAGTCCGGTGATGTCCAGGCCAGTGGCGGACTTGACGATGGCGGGCAGCTTGACCAGGGTGTCGGTGGCGAGTTTCGGCACCCCAGAGGCACCCTCCGAGTCACCGAGCACCGTGATGGAGTCGATGTTGCCGAGCGGCTTTGCGGCGGCTTCCAGCATGAGCGGTAGCGCCTGCAGCACGCGGTCGATGACGGCCTGCTGACCGTACATCTCGTACGCCTTTGCCAACTTCTCCTTGGTCTCGGCCTCTGCCAAGCCCTTGGCGCGAATCGCCTCAGCCTCTGCGCGACCCTTGGCCTCGGTGGCTTCGGCCTCGCCCAAGCCCTGCTGTCGCAGGATCGCGGCCTTGACGTCGGCCTCGGCCTGGCCCTTGGCACGGCTCGCCTCGGCGTCTGCCTTGCCCTGCTGAGTGATGACGACGGCGCGGGCCGCAGCATCCTTCTCTGCGGTGTAGAGGGACGCGTCTGCACGCTTCTGCGCGGCGTACAGATCGGCGTCAGCCTTGGCGCGCACCTCGGAGTCGAGGGTCAAGCGCGTGAGGGCGACCTTCTGCTCGGCGTTGGCCTGTTCGGCCTGTGTGATGAGCGCATCCTGTGCGGCCTTCGTCTTAGGTCCCACGGCGACAGCCTCGGCCTCGGCCTCTGCGGTCTCCTTCAGGAACTCGGCCTCGCGAAGCTGGGCCTCTTTGTTGGCGGCGGCGATCTTTACGCGAGCCTCGGCGCGGGCGCGTGCCGACTGCTGCTCGTTCTCCGCTTCGGCCACCTCTGCGGTCTTGCGTACCTGCGCGGCCTGCGGGCGGCCTAGGTTGGTGATGTAGTCCGGCGGGTCTGTGGCGATGCCGTTGATCTGTAGGGTGTCGACGCGCAAACCGGCGTCTGACAGGGCCGACGATGCGGCCTCCTGAATCTTGGCTGCCAGACCTTCGCGGTCACGAAGCATCTCTTCGATGGTCATGTTGCCCACCACACCACGCAGGGCACCGGCAAGGATGGAGCGGATGATACGCGGAATCTCGTCCTCGCGCCCAAGGAAGCGCTGAGCTGCGGCCCGCACACCCTCGGGGGTGCCGTCGATCTTGGCGAGCGCGACTGCGTCCACAACTACCTTGATATTGTCTTTCGACACGCCTTCTGGCACCTGCATTGCGATCTCGGTTGCGTCCAGCGATAGCACCCGGCAACGCTGAATAAACGGAATGATGAACGCGCCGGAGCCGATGACGATCTTTAGGGCCGGCTCACCAACGGGCGTCTTGCCCTTGGAGCCGGTGATGACCAGTGCCTCGTTGGCGTCAGGGATACGATATCGCGACGCGATGAGCAGTGCCACCAGCACCACTACGATCACTATGCTGACAGCGGCGGCAATTAAATATGACTGTTCATCCTGCATGGTGTATGGCCCTTCGTAATCTATGCGTAATGTGGCAGTTCACCGATCACGGCTACGCGGACCGTGTCAGTGTTGAGAACTTCAATGATGTAAACCTGCTGACCAACCACCAGTTGCTGGGCACTCAGCGCAGAGAACGTGCGCGGACTGCCCAAGTACGTGGCGCGGACGAGCGCCTGGTAGCCGTCACCCGCCACTCCAGTGACCACGGCAGTGGTGCCGGTCAACTGTTCCAGGGAGAATGACGCCTGCGGGTCTTCGGAGTTCTTCAGCAGACGATATGCGAAGACAGCCAAGTAGCCGATCACGGTACCGACGCCCAACCCCAGCACCAGAGCCAAGATCGGCGGCCACCCAAGTGAGCTGCCAATGACGCCACCCAACCCGGTGCCAGAGATGAACCCACCAATTGACGCCCCCGAGAAGATGCCCGAACCCAGAAAATCGAGGTCCATCGCGTCGAACACGCCGTCCAACACCAGCGACCCCAACAAGATCACCACTCCGAGGACTGCAACGATGATGAATGTTGTCATCCGACTGCTCGCCTCCTTTTATGTGGCGTCTCGCGCTTTAGTTCTTAAGTTGTATGCTACCGGACTCTGCGGGTCAATACGCGGGCGCGCAACCTCCGCTGACAGGGGAGTGCTACCCATCGCGTATGAGCGTCCGCCCGAGGGTTTTGCCTGTTGCCGGACGGTCACGATGGCGAGCCGAGGACGGCAGCCTCGGAGCTACTTGTCGAATGCGAGTTCGGACGTCGTTGTGGTGGTGGCCAGTACTCCCGGATAGGCAGAGTGCGGAGCCGTGTTGACGAAGTACTGGTTGACGGCATCGCTGATCTGCACCCCGGTGAGACGCCCAGACGGCAGGTCTAGCGGTGACGTGGTGTGTGCGTCGGTGACAAGCTCCACATCGTAGCTGCGGGCGAGTGCGCTGACCGCGGTAGTCACCACGCAGTTGTTCGACTTTGCGCCGACGATGACGAGTCGCTGACGCTGCCCAGGGACCGCGAGAGACGCGAGGACTTCGGCTAGGTCTGTGTTCGCAAACGAATCGCGATAGCGCTTGAAGACTCGCGGCTCGGCGGCTGTTGGGGCGATGCACTCCGGTATCTGCCACCCGTCGCTGCCACGCACCATTCCGGACGACTCATCATGCTGCACAAACACCACCGGTACGCCCTCCGTGCGCGCCTTCTTCAGCAGGAACGCAGTGTTGGCTAGTACCTTCTCGGTCTGGTCGCAGGTGGCAAGAACCGCAGTCTGCAGGTCGATGACAACAAGCACATCACTCATGAGTGCAATTATGCCACTGCACGTTCGCGGCCACTCACTCCACGGCGGCGGCCAGGATGTCCTTCTCGGCAAGCAACTCGGCAGGGATCTTGTCACCGATTTTGGCGAACCACTCTTCGATCAGCGGTACTTCGGCGGCCCATCCGTCCTTGTCGAACGCGGTCAGCGTCTCGATGGCACCTTCGGGTAGGTCGAGACCGGACACGTCGATGTCGGCGGCGTTGGGCAGCAGACCGATCGGGGACTCGATGGCGTCAACCGTGCCCTCGATCCGCTGGGTGATCCACTTGAGCACGCGGGCGTTGTCGCCGAAGCCGGGCCACAGGAACTTGCCGTCGTCGCCCTTGCGGAACCAGTTGACGTAGAAGATCTTCGGCAGGTTGTCTTCGCCCTGCTGCTCGGCCATGTCGAGCCAGTGCTGGAAGTAGTCCGCCACGTGGTAGCCGATGAACGGCAGCATCGCCATGGGGTCACGACGCACCACGCCGACTGCACCGGTGGCGGCGGCTGTGGTCTCGGACGAGCAGGTGGCACCCATGAACACGCCGTGCGCCCAACTGCGGGACTGGTTGACCAGCGGGATGGTGGACGGGCGACGTCCGCCGAAGATCATGGCGTCAATCGGCACGCCGTTGGGCAGTTCGTGCTCAGGGGCGAGGATTGGGCACTGCAAAATCGGGGTGCAGAAACGCGAGTTCGGATGCGCGGCCGGGTTGCCAGCGGCACCGTCTGCGGGGGTCCATGAGTTGCCGTGCCAGTCGGTCAGGTGCTCCGGAGGCTCACCCATGCCCTCCCACCAGACGTCGCCGTCATCGGTGAGGCCAACGTTAGTGAAGATGGAGTTGCCCGCATCGGCGGTGCGCATCGCGTTCGGGTTGGTGACGTAGCTGGTGCCGGGGGCGACGCCAAAGAAGCCGTTCTCGGGGTTAACCGCGTACAGCCGACCGTCGGGGCCGGGACGCAGCCAGGCGATGTCGTCGCCCAGTGTCTCGGCTTTCCAACCGGGCAGGTTTGGTTCCAGCATGGCAAGGTTTGTCTTGCCACAGGCGGACGGGAACGCGGCGCAGATGTTGAAGCTCTTACCTTCGGGGTTGGTGAGCTTCAGGATGAGCATATGCTCGGCCATCCAACCCTCGTCGCGACCCAGCACGGAGGCGATGCGCAGCGCGTAGCACTTCTTGCCCAGCAGCGAGTTGCCGCCGTAGCCGGAGCCGTATGACCAGATTTCGCGGGTCTCAGGGAAGTGGGTGATGTACTTTTCCTTGTTGCAGGGCCAGTGGACGTCCACCTGGCCGGGCTCAAGCGGTGCACCCACGGAGTGCACGGCGGGGACGAACTTGCCGCCACGCTTGATCATCTCGGCGAGTGCGTCAGCGCCCATCACTGTCATAATCTTCATGGACAGCACCACGTACGCGGAGTCGGTGATCTCGATGCCAAACTTCGGGTCGTCGGCGTCCAACGGGCCCATGCAGAACGGCACGACGTACAGCGTGCGGCCCTTCATCGCGCCGTCGAACAGGCCGTTGAGTGTGGCTTTCATCTGCGCGGGAGCCACCCAGTTGTTGGTGGGACCGGCGTCCTCTTCCTTCTCAGAGCAGATGAACGTGCGGGCCTCGACGCGGGCAACATCGTCCGGGTCGGTGATGGCGTAGATGGAGTTCGGCTTCTTGTCCGGGTTCAGCCTAATGACCGTCCCCTTGCCGACCAGCAGGTCGATGAGACGCTGCCACTCCTCTTCGCTGCCGTCGCAATACTCGATGGCGTCCGGCTTGGTCAACTCGGCGATGCTATTGACCCAAGCCGTGATCGACTCAAGTTCAGGTAGGGTGCCGCGTGTGGGAATGCTCATAAGAAAACCTCGACTTCTTCGTCGTTCGTGGGCGTTGAATTGCTCGGCCCTGCAGCGCAAGACCAACATTTGATGTCTCTGGCGGACACCTAACTTCACGATATCACCGTCGCAGGCCAAGGTACTCAGTTTGTCTACTTGGTGACACAAACACTCCAGCACTGCCGTCTCTTCTTGGCTGTCCCCGAGTCTCACGTGCGACGTCATCAGACGGTCAACCAGCAACTCCTTTTGGATGTCCCCCCGAGTTGCGGTAAAATATGTGCTTGCCCCGTTTGGGGTAACCAGCGCCTGTAGCTTAATGGATAGAGCACCTGACTACGGATCAGGAGGTTGGGGGTTCAAGTCCCTCCAGGCGCGCAAATTGGCTGGGGCCCGTTCGGGCCCCAGCCAATTTATGTTTCTAGCGGGACTTGAACCCGTGAGGGGGTTTGCGGTTAGCAGCGGACAGTCCGGTGGACTGTCCGCCCGCAAATCGGCCGAACGCTTCAGCGTGAGGCCCGCGGATTCCCGAAGGGAACACGCGCAAGTCCCTCCAGGCGCGCAAATTGGACAGTAGTGAATCCTCGTTTGTGGGGTTCACTACTTTTGGTTTTGAGGGAACTGCAACCTACAAAAGTCATCGCATTGACAGTGTTGGTATGGACATACCAATAGATGGCGAAAGGAGAGGTCCGTGAGGGATGCTCTCGTGCAGGTTCGCGTGGACCAGAAGATGAGGCAAGATGCCGATGCTCTGTTAGTTTTCCGTCAGTTATTCGGTATATCAACAGCCAATCTGGGGAGATGTGGCACTCTCGTTTGCCGAAATACTGACCGATAAGAACATGGTCCCTGTATTGCGCAGGCAATCTCTCTTCGCTGAGCAGCAAGTCAATGGCTGCTCCTAATTTGGACAGGTCCCATCCGCGCTTCTTGGCAGTTTGCGGTCATGAGCAAACTGGGTTGTAGCGGTGAATTCAAGCACTGCGGTTCCGTGCCGAGTGCCTTTGGGTCGTGGCTGTTGTCTTTGATGGCCGATATGTCGTATCTGGCCTGATGACCTCTCTCTAGCTTGTCGAGGTTGTCTTCTGCTTTCTCGACGGACCACTGCGCGACAAGCCCATGCGGGTCGCTAAACCATTGGGTGGCAAGTACCCGGGATATCGTACTGGGCGAATTGGACCCGCCTGGCGTGTTCTTGTACGCGTCGATGAGTCAACTATCACTGTCCTGATAGTCAGGATCGCGGCGCGGGCGTACGCTTATCACTGAGCGTCAATGGCTGATTGTCGCCGCAGGCCTTGGGGGACGCATCTCGGTCCCGTCGACGCGGGCAGTCGAGCTGGGCATGCGCACCATCCTGTACCCTGCCGAGTTGGAGACGTTGTTCGACGTGCTCCGCAGCCCCGCCGGTCCGGAACAGTCCAGTTGGACCCGTCGCTTCAAAGAGTTCAATGAGTTGCTGAAGTCCCCCAACATCCTCGTCGTCGCCGGCGTGGTGCGCAACCTGTCCCGCCGTCTAGAACGCACCCACCTGTCGGTAGGCGAGAAAGACATGCTGAAACAGGCCCGACTCCCGCTGATCGAAGAGATCAGCCTGTCCCTGTCGGTCACGTCCAACGAGGCGACTGAGATTCTTGACTCGGTCATCGCCCAAGGCGGCATTGACCAGCAGTCGGAAGTCGAGTTGGCTGCCGCCTGAGGTTCGAACAGTCGGCGTCGCTCTTGCGTCGCTGCCCGTCCGGGATGTCTTAAGGCACCCAGCGCGGAGAGAGGAGGACTTGAACCCCATTCGGTAACCCGAACCAGCCGTTTTCAGGACGGTGGCAGTCATCCCATAACTGCATCACTCTCCGTAGCCTTGCGGGGAGTTGAACCCCGGTTTCCGGGTTGAAAACCCGATGTCTTGTCCGTTGGACGACAAGGCCATATTCAGTTGTCGACGCGGTCGCGCCCGCGGAGAGAGGAGGATTCGAACCCCATTCGGTTTCCCGAACCGACCGTATTCGAAGCGGCGGCAGCACCCGAGACTGCATCACTCTCCGTAGCCTTGCGGGGAGTTGAACCCCGGTTTCCGGGTTGAGAACGCGGCGTCTTGTCCGTTGGACGACAAGGCCATATTCGGTTGTCGGTGGTGGCCGCGGTAAAGGACACCCACCAGCGGAGAGCGGAGCACTCGAAGCCCATCCCTTTTGGGGGACCAACCGGTTAGCAGTCGGTGGCGGCACCCTGGCCGCGTCACTCTCCATTTGTTGTGATTTGTTGTCCTAGAAACGCAAAAACCGCCCGACTCGAAACTCCGAGCGGGCGGCAATATGCAGATCAAGACAGATCGATCAGGGGCAACCCACTTCGCAGCGTTCGGACACGCTGAATGACGACTCGGCGCTAAGCCGAATTGCGTTCGTCAACGTATTCATGGTTTCCCTTTCGATTCCGGACAGCCACGCTAGCAGGCTAGGTAGTGAGTTGCCAACTCGCTATCGCGGAGGTGCTTGTCCACAGACTCCTTCTCTTGGCCTTTGGCGCCGTCTCTTGCAGGTCCTTGCGGGCAGTCTAGGCGCTCCAACAATGAAGTGCACTGCTGGATCTAGGCTATGTGAGACTCAGCCTCTCTTGGGTTCTCGTGAGGCTGGTACTAGGCGAGCTGCCGGGTGCTGGTGAGCAAGTTTCTTGTCGAACGTGTAGAGCGGCACAACCCGCATGAGTTGAGCGTGCTCGGCGAGATAGCAGTCGGCAAATGACAGCCCGGGATGCGTCTCGTACGCGACACAGGTGGCGGTGACAACGGCGGCGTTCGTGATGAGCGAGTCAATCGTCAACAGCGACCGGATGAACTCGCAGGTGTCGTTTCTGTCGAGACCGTAGTGGTGCTCCAGCATGTAGGCCAGTTCGATGAACACAGCATCGGCAACGACGTAGTGATCAGTCGTGCTACTCAACAGCGCTAGAGCGGCGTCATACTGGTCGGGGATGTCCTTCAGGGCAAAGCGGGCCAGCACGTTGGTGTCGAGTGAGGCTTCCATCACAGCCGCGCCGGACGAGTGTTATAGAAACCGTGAATGTCCTCCAACGGAGGCGTGCCAGGCTTGACCAACCGGGACAAGCGCTCCGCCATCTCAGGTAGAGACTCCTTCTTGCGCACTTGAATCTGGCCCGTGACCTCGTCATAGCCCACTAGCAGGCGGTCCCCAGGGTTGATCCCAGCCGCTTGTCTGATTTCTGCTGGGATAACAAACTGCCCCCGCGATGATAAGACTGCCGTACGAGTCATCTTACCTCCTCGGAAACATCATACCATGCAACACGACGGCTTACAGATCCTCGAAGAAGTCTCCATCGATCTTGTAGACGGTTGTTGTGAAGGCGGGCTGAACGCCAACCTGGTTGTCGATCATCAGCTTTGCTAGGCGTTGGCCATCGATGAGTTCGATGCGCGTACGCGCCGTCTCGCTGAATTCGCGGGCCTTGGAAGTGAACGTCGAACTCGTGATGAAGATGCCTCGATCACCCTGTTGCACTGTGAGGGCACCGATGAACTTTTGCATCTCAGGACCACCGACATGGGCATCTGGTTGGTACCGTTTGGCCTGCAGGTAGATTCGGTCAAGCCCGAGTGGATCTTGGCTGATGATTCCGTCAATCCCGTCGTCACCAGAGGTCTTTGTCGTGTTCAGCGAGCCATCTTTGCCATACCCCATGCCTCGGAGGACTCTAAGGACAAGACGTTCAAACGCCATTGCATCCATGGTTTGCAGGGTATTCAGCAGGTCTGACTCCACCACCGCACGTAGTTCCTGGGCGGCAGCCTCGATCAACTCTTCTGGCGACACTGTTGACGCATCCGTCGTCACCGCGACAGTACTGTTGTGGGCCGTCGGCTTTGACCTCTCGACAAACTCGACAAACTCCGGAAACTCCAGGAGTCGTTGTTCGGTGACGTCCTTGTCCTCGGCCAGCAGGTCGCGGCCACGTTGGGTGATGGAATATGTCCCTCTCTGGGGGCGTTCCACCGCGCCAGCCCGCACCAAGTGAGTCGCTGCCCATCCAATCCGGTTTTTGAAGCGGGCCTGTCCTGACGGTATGACTTCCTGCATGATCTCATCGGACAGCCCAGCTATCTGCGCCACAGTCGTATAGAGATCTTTGATGGGCAGTTGGTCAGTATTGGCGAGTGCCTCAAGCACGGGCCTCATGTACTGATCCCACGTAGGGGTATTCATGTCTTTAGTCTACGGTCTCACGAATTCATGCCGCGTGGCTCAAGACGCTGGTTGAGTTGACGTCCTGCAGAGTCATGCCTATCGACCCGTCTTTGGCGGACGGGCTTGCTTGGTTTCGCCTGAGAATCTCAAGATCAAGTCAGCACACACTTTCGTCAGAGGATCTCCAATAGCGGCTTTGTAGTTGAAACCGAGTACTTGCATCGCTCGCAGAGTGTCAACAGACAACAGCTTCTTGAAGGAGTCAATCGATTCTGGGACGCTGGCTCCTGCAGCTCGCGAGATCTCCAACACTTGGTGGAGGGTGTTCTGCAAGTGCTCAATGTCCGAGTCACTGATTTCAATGCGGTCTACTTCAAATCTGTATGCTTGGGCAAGATATATTGCTTGGGCGTTTTCCTCCAGTAGTTCGTTGATAATCTCGTCATAAGTTCCGCGGATCTTAGACACGTCTTTCTCTCCAAAGAGCGCTCTGATGCGCGTGTACACAGCGGTGGCTGTTCCCTTTGCTGCAAGCAGCGCCAAGTCCACCCCAAGTTGGGCCAATTCTGTTTCCATGGTTCCTCTTTCGATGGATTCCTCGGGTGACCTGCGCCATCCTCAGTACTAGTCACATCGTAAATGGAGCCACTGACAGTTTTCTTGGCATCTCTTCGAATACCTCTGACTTTGTGTCGTGCCAGAGTTGGTGCGAAGAGGCGACAACATGTCCTTTGACGCCTAGGTCAACTTGTGGTGTTAGACCGGCATCGCAGGCTCCGTTCCGTCAGTGGAACGCTATTCCGCCCGCGCTGTATGCTGGGGACACTCAAGGAGTATGGGCGCTCACTGGTAGGGCACCTTTTTGAAACTGACACTTATGATCGATCAACACCCAAGAACATGCAATGTGTGTGGCGGTGTCGTGGAGTACATCAGCAATAGTCTGGTTTATGGCAAACCACTCGGCAGCGGATACGCATACCGTTGCCTATCATGTAGAGCCTACGTGGGCACCGCCGCATCTGATCCTGAGCTCGCGTTGGACATTCTTGCCGACGCAAGAATGCGCAAGGGAAAGGTCATGTGTCACGATCTATTTGATTCTATGTGGCGCACAAAGAGGGAACGTGCCAAGTGTTATGCAAGGCTGTCAAGAGAGTTGGGAATCACCGGAGCCGAGTGCCATTTTGGGTTCTTTGACATCGATACGCTCAAGAGAGCACACGCTATCATGTCAACATGGTCTCAAGAGCCACCGTGAGGATGCCCGGCATTGACTACGCTGCGTCAAGACCGTTGAGGACGGCATAGGCCAGTCTCCTGCGGTGATATTTCTCGAACCATGGTGTCACCCATCCTTGTGTTCGACCAACCAGTGTCAGAATGCTCCCGAATGCGCCAAAGACCACACCGAATACCACGAATGCCCAACCAACCCAAGGTCTTAGCGGTTCTTGCCAGGACTCTAGATATGAAATTGGGGCCAGTACGACGGCTCCCTTGATGATTGCAAGTATGGCTGACACCGAGAGCACACGAGCCAACCACTTGGCCTGGGCAGTTGCCTTGCGTTTGGCTTCGGCCTTGATGTCCTCCCAATTCACCATCGGAACGCCCGTGGCACCAAGACCCGCTGACTCAGCCGTTGGCTCGTCGGAAGTCGACCCTTGTGTCCCAGGCGGTTCTGCGATATCGGACTCCTCGTCCGCGACGCTCAGCAAAGGCAGTAGGTGGATTGTTTCGCTCAAGAACATTTCTAGGAACATGTTCTGCGTCGGGCCGGGCTCTTGACCCCTAACTACCTTGTCAAGTGCCCGTAGTCTGTTCTCTTCAATGGGCGAAAAGGTTGGGCTAGCCATCGTTCGTCGTTTCTTCATGCTGGACATCCTTGACATCGGCCACGTGATCATATCGGACAAGGGCAAAATAGTTCCTTGGCTGAGGCTCTCTGTCTGGATGACCTAGATCCACAACTATGCCGGCTGCCTCCGAGTCAACTGTCTGTCCCGGAAGGCTCAGGAGTCTGCTCATGCCGTGAATTGTTTGAAGTTTCACCGCCGTTTCATCAAAAAGCACGAATCGGTTGGCACTGAACTCCACGGTGAGTTGCTTGGACATGGCGGTATCCAACGACGTTGTGTTGTTGTAAATGAGGTCACGAGGCAACTCGTATGTCGCAACACCACATCGTCTATTGAAAGCACCTGTTATCCACTGCGCGCTGCTCGGTGAACTGTCAAGGGATGTGCGAACCGAAGGCACCACAACCAACAGGTCGAGCCGGTTAACATAGCGACGATCTGTATCAGTCGTACGAAGTTGGTGACAGAACCGACGTGTCATGACTTCAGCAAGCCAATGGGCATCCCATCGGAAATTGGGCTCGCTTAGGCGCTCAAGACTCGGAAAGTACAGGACGGGGTCTCTTCGACCATGCATGTCCTGTGGTTTGGCCTCAGTGTCGGCGCCTAGATCTGACAGGAGGGACCACATCGCAACCCATGGGCCATCGTCTGGATCGAGGCGTGCGCAGTCATCAGTTTCCTCAAATCCTCCATCCTGCAGGTGTTTCGTTTGTCCGAGAAGTGTTGCTGCTTCTACTTCCCACAACGAAGCTTCTTCAATTTTGGCATCCATGAAGTAGTCAATCTTCAACGGGCCCAGCGTGCTGGAGCCATTGAGCGTCATCGACTTCCATCCGGGGTTGCCGGTCGTGTCCGACTCACCAGCCTTGCGCTTGTCAGCAATGATCGCTAGTTTCGTCATGGCATTGAATTGTTCAGGTTTGCACTGCTTGCTACAGCGTCGCAACGACTTTCCTTCGTGGGCAGCTCCTGTTAGAACGCAAACTCCGAGTTTCTGAATAGTGGTAGCGTCTACGTCGACGCCCAAGCAAGAATGGATATCGTCAATTCTGCATACTCTCAACCGCGACCCCATGTTGGTGTTCAGCGTGTCTAGAGCGGGTTCCAGCCACTCGCATCCGCAGTTCGCATCCCACAAAATGATGCCGACGCTGTTCGAAATAACGTAGTTCTCGAGGAGTCCGACCAGAGCTTGAATAGCTTGCCTCCTAAGCGAGTACTTAAATTTGAAGTATCTTCTATCGGATTCAGGGCCGGTGTAATAGACGCCGCGTAGGCGTATCGTGTACTTGCGCAGTCTTTCATGCAGCCTCGAGAAATGTGTCCGCTTCTCCCAGCACTCAAGTGACGTAGCCAGGTCCGCCATCTTGTGTCTAGCCGCACCATCCCTTTGGTGTCCGTCAAGGCTGAAAGTGCCAACATGTTGTTGAATAACTGGCGACTGCTCAATGGCATCAGCAAAGGGATGAAGCTGTCGTTGCGCCCACGGAGTTGTGACGATTAGTAGGTCAGGACCACGCCAACACGATCCCTCTTGCCAACGGCGTAATACTTGGGAGATGCCTTGCCAAAGTGCCCAGTTACCGTCCTCAAGGCTAGCATCGAGCACTACCAGCCCAGTGTTCGTCGCTCCAACAGCTCGGACAATGTGATCAGCGCACTGATCTCGACTCACGGCGACCGAAACTGAGACCTCCAATAGTTCCGGTTCAGTGTCGTCAAAGTCGCGGAAGAAGTCGGTTATGTCCTCTGCGTCTATGCCACTGGAGACGTCACTCGCAAAGCGCAAACGAATAATCTTCGTCATGCGGGCCACTCTCCTGGCAAACGACAAGTAAAGAGGTTGCCCTCGATTGGCCAGACGGTTTGCGTCCCGTACTCTAGATCTACTTGATAATCAGGACGGGCATCCGCATAGATTTCGCTCTTGTACTGTTGGATTCGTACGCGAATCTGCCCACTTGCGTAGTCAATCCTTCCGTCCAGAATGTCTACCGCCATACGGCAAACGCGGTATAGGCCCGTTCCTGACTTCTCGGACTCGCTGGCAGGCAGTGGATCCCCTGGCAATTCTTTCGATCTCGTTGAAGTGGGTACCGATTTGCGCTCCGGCTCAGATGTCACGCCAGGAAGGAACAGCGCCAAAGCTCTATAGGCCTCTCGCCTTGAAAGCAGGTTGGCCACATCATCCATACCGTCCACCCGAATGACTGTTTGTTGGGGGTTGGCAAAACCTGGGCCAGTGTATCGTACGCGAAAGACCTCATGGGCGTAGGCTGCAGCACTGTTCATGACCCGGCTAGGTTCGAGTCGTTCGCCCATGGCGTTGGTTATGATTCTCGTTGCAGGCAGGCCATTGTCCCAAGCCGACAACCCGAAAAACCCTTTCGAACGAGTTCGCTTATTGTATTCTCCATAGTCAAAACTGCCATAAACGTAACCCAGCGAGGGACTAGAGTGCATCACAGAATTCTGCACAAACTCCTCAAGGATGGCGCTGACCAGTCCACCACCTTGTTTAGTGTCCCTATCGCTGCGGGGGATGAAAGTATCAAGGAGGTCATAAACCTGTTGCTCTCTGAGCTTATCTGACGTGATGGCTGCGACAAGGCGCGCCCTTGTTGCACGATCAGCGGCGTCGCTCACTCCACAGGCCCTATCGATGTTTTGGATTGGGCTAAGGTACAGGACTCGCTTCGGATGGATTGGTTCCCTTGTGCCACCCACTGGTGGGTCTTGGTCGAACTCTGACTTACCGCGGGCCACCAAATCGCAAAAGCGACTTGTCGAGTCGTCATCTAGTAGATCGGCGAAGGGGGTTTTGGTCACGAACTCGATGAAATTGGGGAATTCGCACGTGCGCATCCAGTTAATTGCATGAGTTGATCTGGGAAGTCGAATCTGGACGGGCCACCCTTTTCTCTTGCGATAAGCAGCAAGAGCTCCAAGATGAAGGAGCGTCCCTTGTTCTAAGTACTCCACTTCGCTCAGATCGATTATCGAAGGCTCGCCCAAACCACCGCGTTCCGCGTAGAATCGGCGAAACGCGCTATCAATCCCATCGACGTTGAGAACCCCGCGTCCGGTGTGCTCAAATGGCCTAACAGTAATTTCGTCGCTGGAGACGGATACCGGGTAAATGCCGTCGTATTGATTTGGAGGCACCAGATGTCCTAACGTATGGGGTTTCTCAACTGTAGGCACTGAGTGGCACAAACGCCAAATCAGGTCAGTCATGTTTGCAAGGCACTGGTACCTGCTATGCCAACAAAACCAGCGTGATGGCGGCTATCCATACAGGAGTAGCGTAGAAAGAAAAGACGATCCACCACCAGTCGTTCATTAGGGAACGGCAGATCACAGTACATACTTTGCGAGTCCCGGAAGCGGATAAGTCGCCTTCGCCAAATACCGAAGCGACAATACGATCCATTCGTTGGAAAACCGCTTCCAGAGCTTCATCACGACCGGCCTTTCCAAGCCTCGCCAAATCGACAGACAGGCTGCACCATTTGAAATATGCAAGAAAGACCAGCACCACAAACAGCAGAGTGCCCCACTCGTTGAAGAGCGCCAGCATGTGATTCTTGTCTTGGACGACGACATCCAGTTGTTTGGCAATTACCCACGCAAGCAAGGAAGTCACCAGGAAGAGGACTACTTTTGCCCCATTCGCGAAGAAGGAGACGATGTGACTTGCGAAGATGGATGACTTCGAGAATGGCGGCAAGGGGGGGTGGGCCAGTACTATGGCCAGTCCAGTTGCCGAAGTGAGCACGTTTGACATCATCAGCGACATAAAGAGCGTTCTACTCAAGATCACTGGGGCTAGGATCCCAAGCGCGAAGAATGCGACCAGTGCCACAACAATTCCAATTATTTTGTTCATAGTGACAAGCTAGCAAATGCCCCAGACAAATCTGTGCGCGAACAAAATTGCTTGTCGTAGCCTTTTGGCAGTAGTTCTCATACTCTTCGCACGCAAAGGTTGTCGCCCAAGCGTTCAAAGTACAGCACGTCTCAGGCCTCCGAATAGCGATCGAAGTAGGTGCGTAGTTTGCCCATCACGCGGGCTTTGACTTGCGAGTGACTGTTGTCGGCGGCGAAGCGGGAGACGGGTGGGAGGATGCGCATGACGGCGGTGCCGGTGGTGGGGAGGGAGCCGTCTCGCAGGGCGTTGGTCATGAACTCCTGGGTGGCTTCCGCGTTCAGGCGCTCGGATTCGATGATTGCAGCCAGTTCACGGGCCTTAGCCTCGGCGATGAAGGCGGCCCAGGCGCCGTCAACGTCGGCACCGGGGGCCAGCGTGGCTAGGAACTTCTCGATCAGGTCTTTCTTCTTGCGGAGGTCGGGGCTGGAGTCTATCGACTTGGAGATGGCGACCGGGATCTCCTTGTCGGCGCAGTTGTTGTCGTGGTAGGTCTGCACCAGCGCCAGGATCGCGGCCAGGTCGATGGCTACCTGTTTCACTAGTTCGATCTCGAAGACTAGGTCATCGTTGATGTCTTCTTTGTCGCCGTCGGTTATCTTGCGATGCTCCGCCCAGAGGTCCAGATAGAGGCTCTGGTAGTCCTGCAGTTGGCGTTCGCTCAGTCCCCACTCGTCGATGGTGAACTCGTCGAACGACGTCAGGATATTGCGCAGACGCAGGATCGCGCCGTACAGGTTGATGAAGCCCTTCTCGTCGTCGGGGCGGATGCCCAGCGGGAACAGGGACAGCAGTTCGGTGACGCGCGCCAGATACTCTTTGTAGTACTCGTCGTAGGGGCGCAGCACCACTAGGCCGGACGCTTCACTGTCGCCGAACAGCGCGACGGCGTCGTTGGTGGCCTTCTCCAGGTTGCGGAAGCAGACGATTTGGCCGAACGTCTTGACCGAGTTGAGGATGCGGTTGGTGCGGGAGAACGCCTGGATCAGGCCGTGGTGTTGCAGCTTCTTGTCCACCCACAAGGTGTTGAGCGTCTTGGCGTCGAAGCCTGTCAGGAACATGTTGACGACGATCAGCAGGTCTAGTTCGCGCGACTCCAGGCGGCGGGACACGTCCTTGTGGTAGCTGCCAAACTTGTCAGCACCGGTGTCGAACGAGGCCCCAAACATGGTGTTGTAGTCAGCAATTGCGGCGTCAAGAAAGTCACGAGACGACGCGTCCAGGCCGCTGGTCTCGAAGTCCTCTTCGGCGAGCAGCCCCTCTGGAGTCTCCTCGTTGACGGCAAACGAGTAGATCAACCCGACCTTCAGGTTGTGCTGTTGCCGGGCAAACTCGGCGTAGTACGCTTTGGCCGCGTCGATGGATGCCGTGGCTAGGATCGAGTTGAAGCCGCTGCGGTGGCCGCCCTTGACCCGGTAGACGGTGCCGCGTTTCGTCTTCTGGTCGAAGTGGTCGATGATGTAGCGGGTGACACCGGCGATCCGTTGCGGGTCCAGCAGCGCCTTCTCGCGATCAATGTCGGACACCAAGGTGTTGCCGCTGCCACCGGCACCCGCACCGCCCTCGCCGTCCTCCTCCTCGGCCTCGCGCGCAGTGCTCACATAGTCGATCTTGAATGCCAGCACGGTCTTGTCGCGAATGGCGTCGACGATGGTGTAGGTGTGGAGCCGGTCGCCGAACGCCTGCTGGGTGGTGCGCATCTGTTGCCCGCCACCAGGCCCGGCGTTGGTGGCGAAGATCGGCGTGCCGGTGAACCCGAACAGGTGATAGTTCTTGAACGCGCGGGTGATGGCGGTGTGCATGTCGCCGAACTGGGAGCGATGGCATTCGTCAAACACGATGGCCACGTGCTGGTCGTACACCGCATGGCCGGGGTTCTTGGCGATGAAGACGGACAGTTTCTGGATGGTGGTCACCACGATGCGCGCTGCCGGGTTCTCCAACGCCTCGCGCAGTTTTGCGGTGGACGTGGAGCCGGTGACGGCATCCTTCTGGTACAGCTCGAAGTCCCGCATGGTCTTGAAGTCGAGGTCCTGCCGGTCGACCACAAACAACACCTTGTCGAGGTAGTTGAGCCGCGTGGCCAACTGGGCGGTCTTGAAGCTTGTCAGCGTCTTGCCGGAGCCGGTGGTGTGCCAGATGTAGCCGCCCGCACCGAGCGTGCCGGGCTTGCGCGCAGGGTCGTGCCGGTAGTTGTTGGACACTTCGATGCGCTTCAGGATCGCCTCGGTGGCGACGATCTGGTAGGGCCGCATTACCATCAGGTCATTCTCGGAGTTGAAGACGCAGTAGCGGGTCAGCACCGCCAGCAGTGTGTGCTTGGCAAAGAACGTCTTGGTGAAGTCCACAAGGTCTTGGATGGGCATGTTCTTGGCGTCCGCCCACCACATTGTGAACTCAAACGTATCCCCCACTTTTGGCCCACGTCGATCCGTGCTGACGTGCTTGAGGCGCGTGGTGTTGGCGTAGTACTTGGTGTGCGTGCCGTTAGAGATGACGAAAATCTGCACCCACTGGAACAGCCCGGCTCCGGCCCAAAAACTGTCCCGCTGATAGCGTTCAATCTGGTTGAACGCCTCCTTCAACGCCACGCCGCGTCGCTTCAACTCCACATGCACCAGCGGCAACCCGTTGACCAGAATGGTCACGTCGTAGCGGTTCTCCCGTGCGCCCGCGCCAGTCTCATACTGGTTGACTACCTGCAACGAATTGTTGTGGATGTTGTCCTTGTCGATCAGCCGCACATTCTTGGTGGTGCCATCATCGCGTCGCAGGGTCTGGACGTAGTCCTCCTGGATCTTGCGCGTCTTCTCAACGATCCCCTCATTCGCGGGTGCAATCACATGCGTGAAGAACCGCTCCCACTCGCCGTCGCTGAACTCGATGGCATTCAACTTCTCCAACTGGCGACGCAGGTTGGTGATCAGATCTTCCTCGACCGTGAGCGATAGTCGTTCATACGCCTGCTCCTGCAGCAACTCAATGAACTGCCCCTCCAGGTCGGCCTCCGACTGGTACCCCGCGTCCCGCGCCACCTCGGACACATACTCCGCCACCACGGTGGACTCCGCCGACTGTGCCACAATCCCGTAGGTTGTTACGTCACTCATGCGGCCTCCTTGAAGGTAAGTAGCTTGTCGCGATAGTAGGCATACTGCTCGCGGCGGGCAGCCAACTCGGCCGGCAGACCAACGCTGAGGTCATTGGTCAGTGCGTTGAACTTATCTAGTAGTCCGACGATTCTCGTCTGCTCGTTGAGCGGCGGTACAGGCACAGGAAGGGCATTTAGCATTGACTGAGTCAGGCTGGGCACACCCCCTGCTTGGTTCATTTCCTCGAGATGGAGTGTTTGTAGGTAGTAGAAGAAGAACTTAGGCACCATTGCGTTTTCAATCTCGGTAAAGAAAATCGTGTCCACAGTCCAGAAAGGCGTATCGACGTAGTAAAGCTTGTCTAGTGATCCCTTTCGTGGGATGAGGACAGACGGCTTGTCGTACGCGCAAGCATCCACGTAGGTCATTACGCCGCCAGTGCCATACACAGGGATGTTCCCCTCGCCTAGAGCCTTGTAGTCCTTGCCGTTGCGAATCCTCGCCACCTCGCTCAACGTGGCCCACCTGAAATCGGTGTGTGTGTGTGTGGATTCAGAGAATGTGAGCAACTGGTCACGGTAGTAGGCATACTGCTGGCGGCGAGCTTCCAGCTCCGCTTCCAGCTCCGCTTCCAGCTCCGCTTCTAATTCGGTGAAGTTATCCAGAATCCGCACAATCTCCCGCTGCACCTCAAGCGGTGGTACCGGGATTCGGATACTGGCTAGTTCACTGGACTTAACCTCCTTAACCTTCGTCCCCATGGTGTGCTTCTTCTTCTCAGTGAAGAATCTGGTGGTTTGTAGGTAGTAGGCAATGTACTTGGGGTTTTGACTGTGACGAAGAACAGTGGCATGTCCACCTGTGACAATTTCGCTGTCGCCCAACCAAGCCACAGCCTTGCATACGTCTTCGACGTTCTCGCTTGTATTTGTGATCACAATGTCGCCAGGGCTCACCTTGACAAGCCGCGCGGCCAGCTCGGGTGAGACAAAGGACTTGGTTGTGGTGGTCCAAGTGCCGTAGTAGGTGTAGATCTGGCCGTAGTGGATGCAACCCACGCCCGTCTCAGTGAAGTCGGCCTTCTGCAGGCCGTTGCCTCGAACAAGTTCACCTACTTCACCCAGCGCCTTGTACTCGACCCCATCGGGGCAGAGGCGGGCAATCATGTCGTCGATGCGGCTCATGCTTCGCCACCTGTCTGGTCGGTCAGTAACTCCCAGTGGCCTGTCTTGTCGGAGCCCACTCGGCGGAGTTTGCCGGAGCTTCGCAGCGCTTCTAGGTGTCTCTCTACGGTGCGGGGAGTCTTACCGATCAGGGTTGCCAGCTCGCGGGCGGAGAGCGTCGGGTCAACGCTCAAGTGTTGCAGGATTTGTTCCCGAACTCCGACATTTACTCCGACATTTACTCCGACATCGGCGTCATCTTCGGTGGTTTCTGTTGCTAGCACCACATACTGCTGGAGAGCGTCACGAATGGCTCCAAGCATGAAAGTGATGAACGGAGCGCAACCCACAACGTCCCCAGAGTGCGACTCTTGGAGTACGCGATAGTAACTTGGCTGGTTGTGATGCACCATCGTCTCAACTGGCATCCAAGCAAACTCTGGATTCCATTGCGCAAGAATGAGCGTCTGCCACAAGCGACCGATACGACCGTTGCCGTCACGGAACGGGTGAATATGCTCCAGCATGAAATGCACTACCGACGAGAGAATCAGCGGATGTACCTCAGAAACCTGAGCCGCTTGCAACAGTTCGGCAACCAAACCGGGAACGTCGGCAGCCGGGGCGCCACGGTGCAGCACGAAACCGTCCCCACGAACAACCGCCACCGCCACGCTGCGGAAGGCACCAGACTCGTCAATGAGTCCGTCGGTGAGTCTGCGGTGAGCGTCTAGGAGACTCTGCACTGACCATGGATCAAGCTCGGGCAGCATGTCATAGGCAGCCCAGGCGTTACGTACCTCCAAGATGTCTTTCGGTGGCCCCCACACCGGGCGATCATTGATGACATCGGAGACCTCGCTCAGCGTCAACCGGTTGCCTTCAATTGCGGTAGACGAGTGAACGGAAAGGATGCGGTTCATCTTGCGCAACCGCAACACATCCGAGTGTTGCTCCTCGCTGATTCTTACCCGTTCCAGCAACGCATGAATCTCACCAACCAACTGGTGCCACTGCGGAGACTCGGTGTAATAGTCTTCAATTCGCATCACAACACCACCTTTGGCAACGCGATAGTGTCAATTCGGCGCTCATGAGACCCCCTCCAGATCGGCGACGATCTCGTCGATGGCGACTCGCAACTCGGCCTGACGAGCCACGATGCGGGCGATCTCAGTGTTCAGGGCCGTGATGTCTACCGCCTCGCGGGTGTCTTCGGCTTCGACGTAACTGGAGACGGACAGGTTGTAGCTGTTGCCCCCCAGATCATCGTTCCTTACCAGGGCGGTAAAGTGCGCCTCGGGCACGCGGGTGATGAAGGCGGCCAGCACGCGGGAGACATTGTCGTCGGTGAGCTTGTTCTTGTTGCCTTGACGGGCGAACTCGGCGCTGGCGTCGATGAACAAAACCGAGGCGTCCGACTTCGACTTCTTGAGCACCAGGATGCAGGTGGCGATGGTGGTGCCGAAGAACAGGTCGGGCGGCAACTGGATCACTGCGTCCACAAAGTTGTTGTCCACCAGATACTTGCGGATCTTCTCTTCCGCGCCGCCGCGATACATGACGCCGGGGAAGCTGACGATGGCGGCTGTGCCGTTGGTGGCCAACCAGCTCAGGCAGTGCATCACAAACGCTAGGTCGGCCTTCGACTTGGGGGCAAGCACGCCAGCGGGGGAGAACCGCTCGTCGTCGATCAGCAGTGGATTGTCCGCGCCATCCCAATGGATCGAGTACGGCGGATTGGACACGATTGCCTCGAACGGCTCCTCGTCCCAATGCTGTGGGTCGGTCAGGGTATCACCGTGCGCAATGTCGAAGTCCGCAAAGTTGATGTCGTGCAAGAACATGTTGATGCGCGCAAGGTTGTATGTAGTCAGGTTGATTTCCTGACCAAAGAAACCCTGCCGCACGTTCTGCTTGCCCAACAATTTGGCGAACTTCAACAGCAGTGATCCCGACCCGCACGCCGGGTCATACACCTTGTTGACGCTGGCTTTGCCGACAGTCGCAATGCGCGCCAGCAACTCTGACACCTCTTGCGGCGTGTAGAACTCGCCACCAGACTTGCCGGCCGATGAGGCGTACATCGTCATCAAATACTCGTAGGCATCACCAAACGTGTCGATGGTGCTGTCTTGCAAGTCACCAAGGCCCAAGTCGCCGATGGCCTCCAGCAGTCGCGTCAGCTTTTCGTTGCGCTTGGCGACCGTCGGGCCCAGCTTGGACGAATTGACGTCCAGATCGTCAAACAGGCCCTTCAGGTTGGACTCCGAGTCCGCTCCGACCGCCGAAGCCTCGATGTTGTTGAACACCCGCTCCAACGTCTCGTTCAGGTTCTCATCACCCCGGGCGCGAGTGCGCACATTGGCGAACAATTCGCTCGGCAGGATGAAGAAACCCTTCTCGTTGACCACCTCGGCACGGATGGTGTCCGCATCCCGGTCGCTGAGAAGGGCGTAGTCAAAGCCCATATTCCCGGCGCGATGCTCCTGCTCGTTCAGGTAGGCGGCCAGATTCTCCGAGACAAAACGGTAGAACAACATGCCCAGCACATACGTCTTGAAGTCCCACCCATCAACCGACCCGCGCAGGTCGTTGGCGATGCGCCAAATGGTGCGATGCAGTTCTGCCCGCTGCGCCTCCTTGGCGTGGGACTCGCTCGCCTGCGTAACTTGCGTCATTGCCTCTTCCGCTTCTGTGCTCGATGATGGGGAAGGTCTCCTAGTAGAAGCCTAGCCGTCGGCACCGACAACAATTGGGCGCATCGAGTGGCGTGGTTCTTCAACCACGGTGCGAATACGCAGTGAGAGCGGACGCGGTTACAGAGGAGTTAGCCGATATCACCGTTCGGCAGGGCTGCACTCACCTAGCCTCCGCCAAGACTCAGCGCAGGTTAGCGATCAGGAACAGCACCACCATAACCAGCAGCACGGTGCGAAGCGGAGTCCAGAAGACGGTGGAGCGAGGCTTGTCAATCCCAAGATGGTGCGTTGGACTGTCGGGCTCGTGGACCCAACGCGCAGTGAAAGGGAACTCGCTGCTGGTCGGGGTTGCGGTCGTGTCTGTCTCGGAGGACGAGAAAGACCGGCCGCGTCCGTTACTTGAGAAAGTGCCGGTCACTCGCGCGTCTCAATGGTGCGTTCCTTGCTGAAGAGCCCCTTCCTGGTGTGCTCGCGCATCGTCCGCTCGACTCTGGGACCCTCGGCGAAGCGGGAGTCGATCCACTGGTTGTGGCAGAAGTCGCAACGCAGCAGACCAGCGACGGTGTCCACAATCTTGAAGCCCTCGCCGTGACAGGTCGGGCATTCAATGTCCATCGGTTCGGTCACCACGTCGGTCACTTCCCCACGTCCTTCCAGCGCTCCGAGAGGCAAGACGACCGGCATCAACCCAGCGCGCGGCCCGGCCTCGGTCTCCCCGCTAGATACCCTACACAGTTGCAGGCTCGTCGTCCCACGCGGGCATTCAGAGACTCGTCAGTTCAGCAATGTCGAGACGACGTTGAACAGGACCGCCACAAGTATCACACCCAACACGACACAGCCAGCGACGAGCGCCAACTTCCGGACACTCGGTTCCTTGCTCCTGACGCTCTCGGACGTGTAAGTGGTCGCATTCGACACCTTGTTGCCCACTGAAGAGTGCCCAATGGTGCTGGCCCTACGTCGCGATCCCGCGCAGCAGACTGTCGATCCAGCCGATGGTGCGGGGGATGGTTAGGGGGGCGGCTTGGAGGGTTCCCATGGTTTGGGCGCCGATGATTAGGTCTACGACCGCGTCGATGTTGGTGTCGGGGCGGATCTCGCCGTGGGTCTTGGCGGACTCCAGTCGATTGGCGAGGGCTAACTCGGTCGGGGCTAGGGCGATGTTGGTCATGGATGCGTCGGTGCCAGCGACGGTGGCCTGCTCGGCGATCAGGGCCCTGAAGACGGACGCCATGCGGGGGTCGGTGCCGTAGTCGAGGCTGACACCCAGCCACTCGATCAGGTCGGCGCGCAGGTCGTGCGTGTCTGCGATGGGCACTTGGGGGAGCGGCAGCGCTCCGGTCCGCACCGCGTCGGCCACCAGGCGAGCCTTGGATCCCCACAAGCGATAGATGGTTCGCTTGCTGGCGTGGGCGTTCTCGGCGATGGCGTCGACGGAGACCTGGTCGTAGCCGAGTTCCTTGATGAGGGCGGTCGCCGAGTCGATGAGCGCTTGGCGCGTCTCAGGCCTGGCAGGCCGTCCTTTGGGAGCGGGCATGGCCCAACTATACGACAGTGGGCCGGGCGACCGGTCGTGTGAGTCCCGAACGGAACCTGTCTCCACTCGGTCGGTAACTGACGGCCGTGCGTGGTTGCCAGCTTCGGCCAACGTTCACCGGCTGCGAGAGTAACGGTAGTCCTCACTGTTCTCACTGAAGCCAAGTCCAGTGAGAACGTCAAAGTTGCAACCAATGATGTTTATTGACTGACAAGTGATGACCAAGCGCCCTATTATGAAACTACGGTGCCCTAAATGGGGGACCACCGGTCAACGACGACGAAAGGTCACGATCATGGGAATCTTGGAAGGACGAATTGCGATCCTCACCGGAGCCAGTTCTGGAGTGGGCTACGGGGCAGCACTACGGTTTGCCGAGGAGGGGGCGACAGTTATCGCGTGCGCCCGTCGGCTCGACAAGCTGGAAGAGCTGAAGTCCGACGCGGCAGCCCGCGGTTTCACCGGAACAATCATCCCGCAGCAGTGCGATGTGGCAAGTGACGACGACCTAGACGCGGCGGTCGCGCGGGCCATCGCCGAGGGCGGCACGGTGCACATCCTGGCGAACATCGCGCAGGGCGGCTTGGGTGAGCAGCACTACATCATTGACACCACCGAAGAGAACGCGTTGCTGTTCTATCGGGGCGGCCCCATCGCAACGATGCTTCTGATGCAGAAGTGTTTCCCCTACATGGAGGGCCAGCACTACGGCCGCATCGTCAACTGCGCATCGGGCGCTGGCCTCGGCGGACAGGCCGGGTTTGCGGGCTACGCGATGGCGAAGGGCGCGATTCTGTCGCTCACCCGCACCGCCGCCCAAGAGTGGGGCCAGTTCGGCATCGTCACCAACGTCTTCTGCCCGGTGACTGCGGCAGACTCGTTCCAGACGTCCGAGCAGGGCAAGGCCGCCTTGGCTGCTGTCTCCGCAATGAGTCCGGTCAGGCGCATGGGCACCGCGTACGAGGACACCAGCCCGATGATCGCGTTCCTCGCCAGCGAGGGTGCCGGCTACATCAACGGCCAGACGGTCTCGATCTGCGGCGGCCTCACGATGGTGCGGTAGTCGCCGTTGCTGGGAAGGCCGGGAGGGCTCTAACCAGTCGTGTGGTTCGTGATCCAGCGTTCCACAGCTTCGGCGTCGGTCGTGCCTTCGGCTAGCGCGACACCCAGTGCCACGAGTTCAGCGTTCTCAGCTTCGATGTCAACGCCATTGATGTCGAGCAGGACGAGCATCGCCAGAATGCCAATTCTCTTGTTGCCGTCTACAAACGGATGATTCCTGATCAACCCAAAGGCTAGGCGTGCTGCCTTGGATGCAACACTTGGGAAGAACTCCTGACCATCGAACCCTGAGTATGGGGAGTCAAGTGCAGACTCCAGCAGCCCTTCGTCTCGGATGCCGTCAGCGCCACCTGTCTCTATCAGCAATTGTCCGTGGAGCAACAGCACCTGACGCTTGCTTAGGTGTTTCACTTTGCGAGTTCTTCGAAGGCTGCCCGGTGCTTGGCAATCCAGCGGCGTCCGGCAGTCGCCACCTCGTCGTCTGTGGCCTGCTCGGCTTCAACTTGGCCATAATCCAGCACAACGTAGCGCGGGACATTGTTTCGCAAGATGACAACTGATCCGCGCTCGTCCACAAGCCGCACGACGCGCGAAAAGTTCTGATTTGCCTCAGTAAGTGAGACTAGGCTCTGAGTGTCAACCAGCACTGGTGGCCTCCCGTTTCTAGGTTGAATCTATCCTAGCATGTCATGTATGTTGAACTAGTCCTCGGCATTGCGACCTGACTCATGTTGGGCCAGCAGGAAAGAGGGGCAGCGAGGTTCACGGCCAGCGTCCTACTTGAGGACGGCGGAGTCTGGAGTCACGGCCTCGCCGGAGCGTCCAACTAGGAAGGCGGTCAGTGCGACGCACGCGCAAGCGGCAAACACGATCGCCATGGGCGCGGCAGTGCTCTCGCCACCCAGACCGACCAGTGGCGCAACCAGCGCGCCCAAAATGAACTGGCCCGCGCCCAGAATCGCGGATGCTTTGCCCACGGAATGCTGAGGCACTGCGCTCAGCGCCAGGCTGGTGGCGTTCCCGAAGATCAGTCCCATCGAGCCGACCCCAGTGAAAAGCGGGCCGATCACAGTCCACGTTGGCACGGGCAGCAGGACGCACAGCACCAGGACGAGCGCGGAGCCCACCAGAATGCCGACGCCGATCCGCAACAGAAACCGGGGAGCGAATCGGTGTGATAGCCGCGCCGCAACGGTGCTGACAACGGTGATCGCGAGGGCGGTCGCCCCGAAGGCCATGCCGTACCAAAACGAGTTCATCCCGATCATGTTCTGATAGACGAATGGAGACGCCGAGATGTACGCCATCATCGCCCCGAAACCGAACACGAACGTGATCATGTTGCCCAGGTAGGTGCGACTGCCAATGCCCAGCCCCGATGCGGCATCGGAGTCGCCGTCGTTGAGCGCGCCCTGTGCAACCGGATGGTGCGTCTCGGGGACGAACAGGAAAGCTGCCACAAAAGTGACCGCTGAGATGCCGACGACGATCAACAACAGACCGCGCCACCCCAGCGCATCGGCGAACACCGCACCCAGCACCGGCGCGGCAACGGGAGCGATTCCCAGCACAATGGTGGTCAGGTTGAACGCCCGTACCCGCTCGGCACCCCTAGCGACGTCCGTAATGATCGCCCGGCTCAACACCATGCCAGCAGCACCCGACAGACCCTGCACCAGCCGAGCGATGATGACGATCACGATGGACGACGCCAACGCCGACACCAGACCGGCGGCCACGCAGATACCCGTGCCTGCAATCAGTGGCATTCGTCTGCCCAAACGGTCCGACAGTGGTCCGAAGAAAAGCTGCCCCACCCCGGCACCGATGAGGAAAGCCATCAGGGTCAGTTGCACCCCGGATGCACTGGTGTTCAGGTCGAGCGTCATGTCGGGGAAGGTGGGCAGATAGATGTCGGTCGCAAATGGCGCGCAGGCCGCCAATAGGCTCACCACCACCAACAACGTCTTCGTAAAGTGTGTTACCGGACGCGGGGTCCACCCCATACTGGTCTCCAGTTCTTCAATAGAGTTTTTGGGCAAACAAAAACGAGTCGTGTCAAAATCAACTGGACTTACGTGCAGGACACAACTCGTTGCCAATCGAGTACTTTACCAGTTTTTCCGGCTCGAACATGTCGTCCCGGTCGGGTAAAATAGACGTATAGCCCGGCTCGCGGGGCTTGGCGTGATCGTCCAATACGAGAAACTGCCTTGCCCCGCGCTCACAGGTACCGACATGTCGACTGAGATGCACATGTTTGTATGTGAGTGACGGTCAGCGGTTCGTGCCTTTCTGGGCGCGTTCCATCCTGATGTTGAGTGTGGCACCCCGGTGCACTCAAAGGACATGTCGATGCTCGTCGAATCCCCAATCAGCTTCTCACAACCAACTCAGACCAGGTATAGCTCCCACATCTCGACCCATCAAGGGACGCAATTTACGGTTGGCCAGACCGTCGTCTACCCGCATCACGGCCCGGCGACCATCTGCTCAATTTCTAAGAGAATCGTGCACCGCTCCGTTGGGCCCGTCGAGTGTCTTGACTTGGACGTGCACTGCTCACAGTTGCACATCTCGGTGCCCGCCACAAGGGCGGTCGAGTTGGGCATGCGCACGATCCTGTCGAGTGACCAGCTTGAGGAGTTGTTCGACGTTCTCCGCGGCCCCGCAGGCCCCGAACAGTCCAGTTGGACGCGTCGATTCAAGGAGTTCAACGAGTTGCTGAAGTCCCCAAACGTCCTCGTGGTCGCCGGCGTGGTGCGCAACCTCTCCCGCCGCCTAGAGCGTGCTCACCTGTCAGTCGGTGAAAAGGACATGCTGAAACAGGCGCGGCTGCCGCTGATCGAAGAGATCAGTCTCTCGTTGGCGGTCCCATCCGACGAGGCAACGGACATTCTTGACTCGGTGATTGCGCAGGGGAAGGGACGCTAGCGGCAGGTCGAGTGGGCCTCATCGCTCGGCCTCCGTCGGGGTACTGCGGTTGTGCCCTACTAGCCCTTCCTCGTCGAGTCGCTCGAGCACACTCGGCGACTCTCCTCGTCGGGGTATTGCGGCTGTGCCGCGGCTACCCCTTCCTCGTCGAGTCGCTCGAGCAAGCTCGGCGACTCTCCTCGTCGGGGTGACAGGATTTGAACCTGCGACCTCTTCGCGCCTTGGGGCGCTCTCCGGTTGTTTGCGAGAACCTCCGGTTGGTGACTGTTTCCTGGGTTGACGTGGGGAAACAGTTGCTTCCTAGGCCTGAGTATATCCGGTTGTTGCTGGTTGCTCGGGGTTGAATTCTGGGGCAATTCTGGGGGACTGCCTGAGTTCAACCGTCCAACCGTGAGAGCAGGGTGTCGGTCACGAGGGCGGCGGCAGTGTCGATGTCGTAGTCGGCAGGCACGCGAGTGGCGAGCCTCGTGATGTCGTCACGGAACTGTGAATCCTTGGTCTTAGCATCAAGGTTGGCTATTGCCAATACCGCAGTCAGACCCTCTGGACGGTAGGGCGTGAAGGCATCCAGGATCGCTGAGGGATCGATGTTCAGTTGTCTGAGCGCGAGCCACATGTCGAACAGGTCGCGGCCTTTCGACCGCTGATACAGGGCACGAATCTTGGTTGCCACCAGCTCAGGTGGCTGGAATGACAACACTTCGGCGGCGTTGCTCCACCACGATGACTCGACACGGAATGGCACCCTGATGTGCGGGAGGGCTGGAGATCGTTCGTGGGTGTTCATTTCAATCTTGATCCGCAGCGGCACGCCGTCATCGGTTGTTGTACGCCACAGCACTTTCGGATGAGCTCCGACCTGTGAGTTCGTTCTGAATCCGATCGCCTCGCCAACCTGACGCAATGCTGTCAGTAATGGTCCGATGCCGGATGCGGTGGCGCGCACGTAGTCGAGGTCTTCGCTGTAGCGCAGCGGGGCAGGCATGTGCAGTTTGTGGAAGGCGGTACCTCCGCGAAACACCAACTCCTCACCCAAGATGGGGTGGGAGGCGATGGCGCAGATGGCGCGGGAAAGCAGGAGGTCTTGCTCGATCTGCGACTGTTCGGGCCACGGATGCCTGGCACCCCATGCGGTGACGTACTGTGCGGGGATCATGTGTCGGGCTCCACTTCTTTGTTGATGACCAATCCCCAGGTTGGGTCCGTGTGGCCCCGGCGGGGCAACGCCGGATGTAGCAATGAGGGTGCGACCGAGTCGGGTTGCGCGGCTTGCCGCAGCGGTTCCAGGTTGTCGAGGTCAGTGAAGGTCTCGATGATCCAACCGATACGGCGAACGGAAGCGACTGGGAACCAGTGCGCCGAATCGGCCACGTCCCCAGCCGTCAGGCCTGCCTCGTTGACCAAGTCGATGACGACGTTCGCCATGTTGTCCAAACCACCAGCCAAGTCGATGTCGGTAGCCACATCCAAGGCAGTAACGGCTGGAGTCGAGAAAGGCACATCACCGCCATAAGTACGGACCGGGACGGTGGGCACTTGCCCGACTCGTTCGCGGCGATTGAACTCAAACCGCACCCGCCCCACGGTTCGGTTGGCAATCCTGCCTCCCGCCGCGACTTGAAACACTTGGGGGGCGTGATGAGCAGCCCCCCAGCGCGAAGCCGCGCTCAACCACCCAACGTAATACGGGATCGCGAAGTGGCGTGCCAGATCATCAATCAGTTCGACTCCAGGCGGGCCTCCGGTCGCCCGATACTCCGGGCGGACCGGCACCCACAACCCTCTGGCAGGTGAAACCCACTCACCACGCTTGACCGGCGCGGACAGACGCACTCGCACATGATCAGTGGGGACGTCGAGCAGTTCGGCGACTTGGGCAGTGGTCATGGCCGACAGCCCATGCGCCAGCGCCCAGCCAGCCGACTGAGCGCTGCGAACCGCTTCGCTTACCACTTCTATCGCCACAGGCAACATCGTAACATAAGTCGTTACGATAGCTACTTGCGCGATAGGCAAACTGAGCCGTTGCGCAAGGCGAGCATCTGCTGCCCCTCCTGGGTGCTCATCACATAGTCTCCGTCGGACTGCCTCAAATAGGCGCGACCCCCAGTGCGGCAGGGGCGGGAAGTAGCACGTAGCCCTGCCACTGTGGCCGCCACGATCTGGACATCTCCCACCAGTATCGTCCAAAACGACACGGTCACGGGAGGTACGACAGCTAAGCGGCCTGTGACGCGATGCCACTCTCAATCGTTGTCGGATCGGCTACCCCAACAGATCTGAAGCCATCGCTATCATCCAGGCCGACAACGATCAAGCCGCCGTCTGGCATGTTGCCGAACGCACACAACGTTTCGGCCACATCGGGACAGCCTCGACTACCCCGCTTGACCTCAATCGCAGTGTCGCTCTACCGTTCTAGAGTGCTAATTTCTCACTCTAGAGTGCGAATTTCTCACAGAGTTCGCACTCTGTGGCTGGATGGCACTCCATGACCCCGGTGGAGCGAGCAAGACAACCTCAGTCGGCAACCAAAGTGTAGGCGTCGCTTGCCTGCCTGGCGATTGGGTGGAGCATTGAAGCGGTTCCATACCTAACGAGGTACTCGTACACCTACTTGGTCGTTCGGCAGACGACAAGTAAGTCTTGAACCGACCACGGTTTGGTGGTGGGGATAGTTATGCCAAGCCTCCAAAAAGGCTCATCAGTTGCCCATAGTCGGTGACGACATCATAGGTGACTTCACCGGCAGCGTCCTTCTCAGACAATCGGGCGAAGAACTTGCGGGCGCACTCGGTCTTGGCTTCCTCGCTGGGACGCAGTTTCATGCTCGACAAGATTCTCTTGGTTGTTCCTCGTCAAGGGACTCTGACTAAGATCCCTTACTCCCTAGTCGGAGCCACTTTTGCGCGTCCCCAAGTCGTCTGAACTTGCAGTGATGATAGTTAAGCCTTGGGGCGTGAGTTGGTACCGCTGGTTCTTGCTTCTCGGGGCATCTGGCAAAGTTGGTGCCACAAGTCCGGACTCAATGAGGGGGATTACTTGGCGCCGGAACGTCTGATAGATGTTCGCTAGCCCCAATGCGGTCAGTAGTTGCTGGCGGCTTAGGGAACCACGTGACAGCGCCGTTAGGACGGCTCTTTCTTGGTCGCTCAGTGGGTGATCATGTGTAGCGGGCTTCTCATCATGTGTACCATCATGTGTATCCGAGCGGCGATCATGTGTATCTTGTGTGCCGGCCTTGGCACCTCTGTCCGTTCCTGGTGTCGCTTCGATCTGCGGGTGGTGGTTCTTGATGAAGATGGTGAACCGCAGAGCCTTCGGCAGTTCAGTAATCTCCGGAGCAGGGAGGCCTTCAGCAGCAACGGCACTGAAGACACCCGGTATTCCGGTGCCCCACTTCTCAATCATGTCCATCTCGGCGAAAACCCTTGCCAAGGTGGGGTTACGGATCGACGATGTGCCTCTGATCATGTCATCGATGGTGATACCAGGCATCAGGCCCCCGGGGTTGTCCACTTCGATACGGTCGTCGCAGAACGCCACCCTAATCGGCGACCCTTTCGCTGAGTATGAAGCGTGAACGAGTGCGTTGATGACAACCTCGCGGATCGCATCAACTGGGATCGACCACTCCAACCACGGTCAGAACTGAGGTGCGAGACACTTACAGTGAGCCTCCTGAGGATCAGAATTTTGCGCAATTCGCCTCCGGGTTAAGGCTCCGAGGTGAGAAAAATGTCAGCACACCCGTCTAGCATGGGTACTGAGTCATTGAGAGGGCAAGCGAGGAACATGATAAACGCCAACAAGGTAGAGCTATGGAAGTCAGATGTTGCTGCATCCGTCGAGATGTACAACGATTGGTTCTTCAGGGCTGCTCCTGAGGCATTCCGAGCATCACGACAAACCTCTATAGATTGCGTACTTCAAGCGTTGCAGGCTACAAGGCAAGCAAGGGACATAACTCCTGAAGTGATAAAGAATGATCCTTCAGTGACATCTGTCTTGCGGATGATGACAGCGCCGCCTATAGCCCGAGATCGTCTGGTGGGGCTTTCAGGAATCAATTCACGTTCATTCATCAAGACTCTTGAGGACGGACACCTGCCTGTTCGTATGGAGAGCGCCACACTCGACAGTGAGTTGCGACTCGTGTGCACAACGATCAGCCGCCTATTGGACCTTGATCTGATGCCTTGGCTAGCGGCGAAAACCGACCCTGACGAGCGACAGATGCAAATGGCCGCCACGGTTGTAGCTGATCGCCTGTGTGGCTCGGTAGCTGATCCCATCATTCGCAATGCGCAAGAAGAACGTCAACTTCGAGCCATCGCAAAGTACCTTGATTCGCTCGGGTATCTACATATAGCTCTTTCGTCTGGACAGACGTTCCGTGACATGTGGGAGGGCACCTATTCTTTCCGAACGAACGTCCCTGTTGGGGACGGTCTTTCGGTGAACCTCCCTGTTGATGTTGTGATTCAGCCCAAAGTACCTCATGCCTCTGGGTATCCAATCCTGATTGAGTGTAAGAGTGCTGGCGACTATACGAATACCAACAAGCGTAGAAAGGAAGAAGCGCAAAAGGTGCGCCAATTGCGTACCACGTATGGTATCGACATCTGCTTTGCCCTGTTTCTCTGCGGTTATTTTGACTCCGGCTACCTTGGTTACGAAGCTGCTGAAGGTATCGACTGGATTTGGGAACATCGCATAGATGACTTGAAGGGTCTGGGACTATGACGCAGTCGGAGAAACGCAGATTGTTGGTCCAGGAAGAACTCGACAAGAGTAGGTCGCCACAAGAAAGAAACAGACTTGGACAGTTCGCCACTCCTCCTCGCTTGGCACGAGAGATTGTTCAGAACGCCGCCAAGCTGCTGCCAAAACGCTCCGGGAGAATGCGTGTTCTTGAACCATCCTGCGGTACGGGGGCGTTTATTTCGGCCGTGAACCAGTGCATAGGTCTCATCGATGCTGAAGTCACAGGGGTGGAGTTGGATGCGGCATTTGCTAACGTCGCACAAGACATTTGGGGAGATAGAACCAAGATCATTAATGATGACTTTCTTCTGTGGGCAGCCAACCCAGAGAGCAAGTTTGATTTCCTTGTGGCGAACCCTCCATATGTGCGCCACCATCATCTCTCTCAAATACAGAAGGCCAGCTATGCGCGAGTCGCGGGCAAGTCATCTGGCTTTTCTCCATCCGGTCTTGCCGGTCTCTACGTCTATTTCATTCTCGGGTCTACGCATTGTCTGGCGAACGGAGCAGTCGCGACTTGGCTAATACCTTCTGAGTTCATGAGCGTCAACTATGGCTCGACCTTGCGGAACTTCCTAACGGATCGCGTCACCCTTGGACGTGTCCACATTTTCCGCGCAGATGATCTTCAATTTGATGATGCCCAAGTGACCTCTTGCGTAGTCACCTATACGAACCACCGCCCAACGGCCAATCACGAGGTATTGTTTACCTTCGGTTCTTCGCTGACTGCTCCCGATAGGACAGAATCGATCTCACTTGTTCAGCTACAAGGCAGTCCAAAGTGGTTGAAGTGTTTCGAGGCGAATTCTGATGAGACTGACGTCACTACCGTTGGGGACTTATTCAATATCAGGCGAGGCATCGCAACTGGTGCTAACGATTTCTTTATCAGACCAAGAAATGAGTTCTGCGCACTTGGAATATCCGCCGACTACCTGAAACCGATCCTTCCCAGTCCGCGCAACATGCCGTTGAGTGAAGTTGCTGTGGATGATCGTGGCTGGCCCATCAGCACTGGTTCACATGCCCTGCTGGACTGCACTGGGTATAGTGAGCGAAATCTACCCGGTCCAGTGCTGGCCTATCTCAATAGCGCGCCAGAAAGAGTTAGGAGTTCCTATCTTGTGCGAGGCAGGACTCCTTGGTATGCACAGGAGCAACGACCTACTGCGCCGATCCTCTGCACATATATGGGACGAATCAGTGGCAAGTCAAACAACGCCTTCAGGTTTATCCGAAATCGTTCCCTAGCTACTGCTACCAACTCATATCTGATGCTGTTTCTTAGGCCAGAGATTGCTAACAGCGTAACTCAGGAGTGGATTGATGACATTTGGCATAGCCTCTCATCCCTCGCGACAAAGACGATCGTTTCTGAGGGGCGTGAATACGGCGGTGGTCTAAAGAAGATTGAGCCTAAAGAACTCGCGCGTGTTCCATTGCCAGGCGTCAATTCGCCAGCGAAAGAGCTTGCTCTGTTCTGATCTCGTCGAAGCCTTATGATGCCTCGAACATGTCCGTCAAGTGATCGAGGACCTTCCAGATATCGGTGAAATACTGCTGTGTGCCACCCAAACTCACTCCAACATCGCCACCGTGCGCAACTTGATTTCTGATGCTGTAGATACTGTCAAAGGCTCTTAGTTCATCCGAAAATTTCGCCAAAATCTCTCTCCGCCAGTCCGGGTCGAGGGCCTGCACAGTCTGCAGTAGCTTTTCGGTGTTGTAGTTCTGGCCTTGGCGGAAGGTCTTCCCAACGTAGTGACTGACTCGCACGTCGCTATGACTCTTGGCGTAGTGGTGGATAAGTGTCTGTACAGACTGCTCAACGTCACCACAGAGGCAAAGAACGAGATAGCGAGCCAGATGCGCTGCTACATACGTATCAAGATTATCTTTGGAGGCCTGATCTACTGCCGAAAGAAGACTTGTGAACTTTTGCTTGCGACGGTGCAATTCGACTCTCGCACTACTCTGTCGGCCGCTTGCGACCATTACTGGAATGCTTCTCTCGCAAGCTTCATGCGAGTGGCCACTGAGCTTGAATGGTTGGTAGTTGCAGTGACTGACTTCATGTAGTCGTCATCAGCGAGCAGGGTTCTGTACTTGCTCCTGAAGTCTTCTTGACAAAGAACCTCCGCTCCAGAAGCCAACCTCTGCATGAGAGCAGCCATGACAGAGTCAAAGATGGCCGCGTTAAGAGCTCGATCTCGCCGGAAAGCAGACTTCCCTAATGCGTCGAAACTTAGCCCAAGAGCTCGTCGGAACAGTTCAAGAACTTCAATCGTCTTTGAATCATCGCGATGATCCTTCAGGAAGTGGTTCAGGAATGTCTTCAGCGGGGCCTGATATCCGTCGGCATTGCCGTAGAAGGCAAGCACTCTGAGGATAAGTTCGTGATCCTTGAAGCGTGTCGGTGCTGTTCCGTAGACGTTGCTCCAAATGGGGTCGGCGCTCGTCTTAGCAATAGCGTCCAAGAGTTTCCCGTGATAAAGAGCCACACGAATCTCCTGAGGGCGAAGAACGCTACCTCCCGTATTGAGTCGCTCAAATATGCTGTAAATCGCATCTTGATAGCCATCGTCATCATCTTGCCTGAGGATGGTCGCATGGATCACACCAAGGTCAAGCTGACGTCTATCGCCCTGTTCTAGTTCTGAGTAGGCTAAGTTCGAGAATCGCGAGTCAACTCCCTTGAGCCGGTAAACCTTGTCGCGCCAAAGACCGTCATAGTATAACTTCAGGGTTTGAAGTCGCTGCTGTCCATCAAGAACGAGGAGCCTGTTGTTAGGTTGACGCACTAAGAAAATTCCAGGAACGGGTAGGCCGAGCAGCAGAGACTCTATGAACTTGTCCATCTGAGGCCGTTTCCAAACAAACTCACGCTGAAATCCCTGAATCTGCAGATCGCCATCCTCTGGCACAAATTGCGGATAGAAAGAGGGGATGATGATGTCTTCGTCTTCAAGTTTTGACACGATTCCTCTCACATCAAGGTCCAAACCCCAAGAAGTGATGTTGAATGCAGACTCGGGTATAACTTCTTCGTCCGGGTCCACATCATCGAGCACGTTGTCCTCTATTGTCGTCGGCTCTTCGGCTGCATCGTCAAGCGGATGAATCTCAGGCATAAGTAACCCCTTCAGTTTGTGACCTCCCAAGTAACCTTCGTCCCTAGGTTTACAACTTAGTGTATTAGGGTCTGCCCTGGCATTGTCGTGTGGCTCCCGTTCTTCAGCAACATAACAAGTGGTGGCGCATGATGCAGACGACGAGCATGAGGTTTCCTGCCCGAGTGTCGCGCGTCAGAGTTGAGCCTTCCACGACAACTGATCGGCCATGGTAATCGCGATTGACTTTGCGATTTCGAACAGAACCCGTCGTAGTCACACGTCTTGCATCAGAGGTGGCAGCCAGTTCATCTGGCAAGAATGTGGTCCGCAAATAGCCAGACGTGTGGCACTGATGCAAGACGTCTGACCACGAAAAGTGGGATGTTGGGATCGCCACGGTCCGGCGGGACCTTGTGGTCTTGGGATGGTCCTGCCGATACGGTTTGTCGCCTTTCGGGGTGACGATGGTGCCTCTGATGGCGACAGAGGGGACTTGGCTGGTGAGGTCAAGGTCGTGTTTGCGGAGTGCCAGGACTTCGCCCATGCGGGCGGAGGTGCCGAGCATGACCTCGATAATTCCTGATAATTGTCCGTCGGCCTTAGGCCGGTCGGGGAGAGTCCAGTGTCCCAGAAGCTGACTGCGACTCGGATGGCGTTGACTTCTTGGGCTGTCAGAGCGTCCGGAGTGTGGGGTGGCGGGTCCTTTGCCGTGGACACGCCAGCCGTACAAGGTTGAGGTCGGCACACCCAGATATGCGGCGACCTCGCGGGCTGACAACAGTGGCTCCAAGCCCAAGGCGGGAGAGTGGGGGTTCAGGTCGGTACTCATACCTGACAGGTGCGCAACCCAACCCAACAGGATCGGCACAACTTCGCTTCAACCGGACGCGGGTACTCAAACCGCCATTGGCAGAGACTTCAATTCTGGGGCAATTATGGGGGATCGGCATCTGACCGCAGACCTTGCGGTTGCGGAAACAGCCGCCTACCAGTGCCTCGTAAAGGTGCTCTGACTAGGTAGTTTATCCCCTAGTCGGAGCCACTCTCCTCGTCGGGGTATTGCGGCTGTGCCGCCGCTACCCCTTCCTCATCGAAGCAATCGAGCAAGCTCGTTGCTTCTCCTCGTCGGGGTGACAGGATTTGAACCTGCGACCTCTTCGTCCCGAACGAAGCGCGCTACCAAGCTGCGCCACACCCCGAGGTGAGCAATCAAGCACCTGCGAGTTTACTCGCAAAGGTGGTTGAGATGCGAATGAGGGAGTGTTCTGACACCCCGAGGGAGCAAGAGAGTGTTATCAGGAGTTCCCCGATAACACTCGGCCTGCGAGTGCCGACGGGGTGTAGTTACGCACCCCGGGGCTGGTTAATGAACCGACGTTGATTCTATCGCAGTCAAAGCTACGTGACCGAATCGAGAACCATGTGGGGACTTTGACCGCAGCGGGGAAGCGCGTCTGGCAAGGGTCGCAGTTAGCGACGGCCCCAACCGGCACCGCCGCCTTGGGCGGTTAGTAGGGCTGTTTCAGCCTCGCCGAAACGGGCTGTCGCTAGGACGCCGATCGCAAATAGTGACGCGACTAGGCCGATCACGATAAAGACACCACTCATTTTCATACCTCTCATCTGTTGTCGCCAGCGGGCAGACGGGTGCGTCTACAGGGTCGTTGGCGGTCAACGTTTATGCAACGCCATCCGTGCCCAGAGTGTTCCACCCCGTTCTGGAAGCGGACTAGGCCCACAAATGGACCGAGGTTCTGAGCCAACTCAAGAGCCCCAAAGTAGGGACGCGAGAGTCACGAAAACACGCGCAAACAGCTAACTATACTCGAGTTTGGTCTAGATCACAAGAACCAAAGTGTTAGCCAAGTCGCCTCTGGGGACCACTGTCACCTTGTCAAGGCCCAGCCAGGTGGCGCAAAGATGCAGTTCGGACGCTAGGCGTCGGGCCACCTCGTCGCGTCGTTCCGCGTAGGCAGGCTCCAGCCAGGACGCCTGCACCAGCAGTGTCGCGGCAGCACGATCAGCCTTCAGATCAACCCGCGCTGCGAAACCGTCGTCCATCAGGAACAGGTAAACGTAGTAGCCGTAGTCCCTTTGCGCCGCCGGCGTGTAGAGGCCGATGGTGTAGTCGATGCCGAAGAGTTCCAGCAGGCGGCCGCGCTCGAACACAAGCGAGTCGAACGGCGAGATGAGCGCCTGCGTGTGCAGCGTGCGGGGGCGGCGGGCCTCGTGCCACAGATAGTGCGGACCCTTGCAGCCGTCGACCTCGACGGTTTCGACTTCGCCCGCGGCCTGCACGACGGCTAGAGCGCGTCGCGTATCGGCAACTGACAAGCGGAAATAGTCGCCAATCGCCTTGGGGGACGCCACGCCAAGCGCCGCCGCCGCCCGCCGCACCAGCACCACCTGTGCCTCGTCCTGGCCCAGTACCTCGCCCAGCAGCGCGGCGGGGATCACCTTCTCGGGCAGCGCATACTCCCGCTCAAACTGAGAGTTTCGTCCCGCCACCTCCAAGTCGCCGGTGCGAAACAGCCACTCGATAGCCAGCTTGTCGTCCCCCCACTCCCACCAGCCATTGCGCATCTTGCGCCGACCGATGTTGAGGCTGCGCGTGGTCAGTTTCCCGGCATCAGCCACCCGCGCCCGCACCTTGTCGAGGATGTCCGGGGTGCGCTCAAACACCTCGTCCAGTTCCTTCCACGGGTGCGCCTTGCGCCCTTGCGCGCGCCAGCGCAGCGCCGGATACAGGTTGACGTCAATCAGGCTGGCAGCATGCCCCCACCCCTCGTAGAGCCTCCGCTGTGACCGCCCACTGCTCCACTTGTCGATGAGCCCCACATCGTAGTCACCCAGTCGCGAAAACAGCGGCGTCAGATGCGCCCGAGCCAACACCTGCACACTGTCGATCTGCAACTGCGACAACCGTCGCACCTCAGCCAACGCTCGCGCCGAAGAGGGCCGAGCGTCCACCCGAGCCACTCCAAACCCTTGTGCTGCCAGCGCGATGCGACGAGCAGCCGCGTTACTGAGCTTGGTCATCAGCGTTGATATGTACCCATCAGTACAGCACGCGCGATGGTATGTGGCAGTGCCGCCTCGGCCACCTCAACTGGGGATGACTCTGCCCCACGAGGCAACGCCAAGTGCTCCACATCAAGAGCATGGACCACAAAGAAGTACCGATGATACTGATCCCCGACCGGAGGTGCCGACCCAACGTAAGAAACCCTGCCACTGGAGTTCGGCGTCGAGTATGCACCATCCAGTCCGGCACCGGAGACCTGTCCCGCATCATAAGCAACCCCGACCGTACCAGCCGGAACGTCAACAACCAGCCAATGCCAATACCCACCCGGCATCGGCGCATCCGGATCAAAGCAAGTCAGCAGAAGACTGGCAGTCTCCGCAGGGGCCCCTGTCCAAGACAACTCCGGCGAGTGCGCTCCTCCGTCCCCAGACAAAGCGAACGGTAGCGGCTCCCCAGCCACAATCTGCGGACTGACAAGCGGAAATGCGGGTACTGGAGGCAGCGATGCGTAGGGGTCAGGCACCTGAGGCCTGTTCGGATCAAAGCTCATAATCCAACACTAGTTGACCCGCGACTGAAGCGAAGCGTGTCGGGAGGCGTGACCCCCTATTTGCGCAGGAGATCCCCGGCGGGTTCGGAGTAACGGACCGCGACGACATGCCGGTCAACCACCTCAAAAGTAGTCACGGACGCAAGCGTGCACTGACGCTGGAACTGCATGTTGGGCAGGGACTTGCCCTCGGCGAAAAGTCGCGCCGTATAGATGGGGGACTGGTGAGAGACGAGCACCGCCTGCGCCCCCGGACCAACGCTCACGGCAGTGTCGATGATGGCAGCCATAGTGCGGGCAGCCATGTCGGCGTAGGGTTCGCCCCAACTTGGGCGGGCGAAGTCGCGGTACAGCCACCAGTTGCGCGGATTGAACAGGGCGCGATACGAGCGGCCCATCACGAAACCCTGCTGTAGGGAGTCCGCCTCGATCAGTCGATCATCAATGACGACGGGTACATCCGGGTGGTTGGCAGCTATCGGAGCTATGGTTTCGCGGGTGCGTTCCAGCGGGGACACGCGTAAAGCCGCTAGTGGGACGTCGGCAAAGTGTTCGCCGAGCCGATCCGCCATGGCAAAACCACGGTCGGACAAATGAAACCCCGGAAGGCGTGCGTAAAGCATACCCTGCGGGTTAAAAACTTCGCCGTGTCGGCAAACGTGAATAAGGGTGCTATCGCTCACTGTAACGCTCGCAGCGCCCGACGCGATGGTTAGCGACCTGCGCGACGACGCTGAATTCGCGTCTTCTTCAGAAGCTTGCGATGCTTCTTCTTCGCCATACGCTTGCGGCGCTTCTTGATGACCGAGCCCACTCTGAGCGTCCTTTCGATATAAAGCCTGCCTCCCCATGTTAGTCGTGCATGAGTGGATGCGCCAAACTAGTGGGCTTTGATCTGAGACAACACTGCACCGATTGGCTCGCGGATGACTAGGGCGTTGTGCATGGAACCGCCTGCGCCGTCTAGGTTGATTACCGCCAAGTGCGCGCCGTGGAAGTAGTTGACTAGGCCAGCCGCGGGGTAGACGACTAGGGAGGTGCCGCCGATGATGAGCATGTCGGCGGCGCGAATCGCGTCTACTGCGCCAGCGATGATGCCGTCGTTGAGGGGATCTTCGTAGAGAACGACGTCGGGTTCGACCAGCTTGCCGCAGGCGTCGCAGAGGGGCACTTGGTCGGCGTCGATGATGTATTGCAGGTCGAATGCCTTGCCGCAGTGGGTGCAGCGGTTGCGCAGGACGCTGCCGTGCAGCTCCCAGACCGTCTTTGAGCCGGCGGCTTGATGCAGGCCGTCGATGTTCTGTGTGACTACAGCCTTTAGTTTGCCTGCGGCTTCAAGTTCAGCCAGCTTGAGGTGCGCGGCATTCGGCTGTGCTGCCGGGAACAGCACGCGGTCACGATAAAAACGATAAAACTCGAACGGCTCGGACTCGAAAAACGAGCGCGACAGGATCATCTCGGGCGGGTAGTCGTAGGCCTGGTTGTACAGACCGTCGGTGCTGCGAAAGTCGGGGATTCCGCTCTCGGTGGAAACCCCAGCCCCGCCGAAGAACACGATGTTGCTGGAGGCGTCAATCAACTCTTGCAGCCGGGCCACGCTAGCGGGCGTCGTATCAGTCATGACTCAACACTAATCGTACCTTGCCGTCATTGCGTGCGCGCCCCGTCATTGCGCACAGTCGCAGAACCCAGCCCGCAATGGCTGGACCCTGCGACTGTGCGCAATGACGAGTAACGTCGTCGGCGCGATGTCTGGCTATCCGAGCGACTCGGGCAACTCCCGCAGTTTGTCCGTCGGAGTGTCCAGAATCCAGCGGGACAGGAAGCGCAGGACCACCTGGTACCAGACCTTCGCGTGCTGGGGGGTGAGCACCCAGTGGTTTTCGGTGGGGAACAGCAGGAACTCGTGGTCGGTCACGCCGTCCTCGGTGGCGGGACGTCCGGAGTGGGCGTTGAGTTCGTACCAGAGGCGCAGGCCCTCGCCGACGGGGACGCGGTAGTCCTTGTCACCGTGGATTACCAGCATGGGAGTAACAATGTTGGACACGAAGCGATGCGGCGAATGCTCCTTCAGCATGGAGCCGGAGAACTCGCGCTCCCAGTAGCTCGCCATGTCGGTGGTGCTGCCGAACTGGTCCAGCGCCCACAGGCCCGCGTGGCTCACGATGCCCTTGAACCTGTCGGTGTGACCGGCCACCCAGTTTGCCATGTAGCCGCCGAACGAGCCGCCCATTGCGCCGATGCGGGTCTCGTCGATGTCAGGGCGAGCGATGACGGCGTCGGTGACGGACATGAGGTCGGTGTAGGGACGCCCCCCCCACGAACCCCAGCCGCGCTCGATGAGGGCCTGACCATAGCCGGTAGAGAGTGCCGGGTCGGGCAGCGCCAGCGCGTAACCGGCGGCAACCAGGTTCCACGGGCACCAACGCCACGACCAGGTGTTCCACGACGACAGCGGGCCGCCGTGAATCCACAGCACGAACGGCGCCGGATTCTCGGCACTGGCACCGTGTGGCAGGAAGATCTGCGTGCGGATCGGGGTGCCGTCGTCAGCCAGCGGATAGATGACCTCAAGGGTGCCGGGCAGTTCAGGTGTGGGGACGGGAGACAGCAGGTCTACCGCAGCAACGGGCTGGCCGGTGGCAATCGCCGTGCCCAGGTCGATGCGCACCGGAGCAGCGGGGGCGAGATACGATGCCTTGAGCGCGTAACCGGTCGAACCGTCTGGGGAGACCGCAAGGTTGGAGAACGCGGCAATCTCGCTGGTCAGACGAATCACCTTGTCAGTGGCTAGATCAAGGTAGAAGATGGGGGCAGCGCCGTCCTCGTCCGTCAGCACAAACAGCCCAGCCCCACTGGGGTGCCAGACGAAGTGTCCGGGCCAACGGTCCCAGCCCACGGCCACCTCATGGGCGTTGGAGCCATCGATGGCGGCAACCCAAGCGGTAACTTCGGGAGCCTTGGTGCCACTGGCATCGGTCTGCTGGACGTAGGCAATCTGCTTGCCGTCCGGGCTAATCGCCGGGGAACTCAGCTCCGCATCCGCGCGTTCGAGGATGGTGGTGCGCACGCCAGTGGCGACATCGATGCTCACCAGCACCTCGCGCGGGCCTGCACGTCCGGGCTTCTGCCAGCCGGTGATGATGATGGTGCCGTCGGCGGTGATATCGGACCCCACCTCGACCAGGCCGCGCTTTGCACCAGGCGTGATGTCGGTCAGTGCCGCGGTCTTCGGTTCGATCACGTCGGTGCCGGTGCCGGTGGCGCTAGCGCAGCAGCAGCACTTTGGCTTGCCGACCCTTAGGAAGTGCGGGTCTCCAGGGCCAAGGTCGTGGTCCCAGTAACGGATGGGGTAGCTGGTCTGGTAGATCGCCTTGACGGACGCGTCCTTGCGCCCCTTGGTGAGCCGGTCGTCATCCTCAAGGTCTGTTGCGTGGGGGGCGACGGCAGAGGTGGCGACGATCACGTCAGCCTCGGTTGCGGCCAGAATGCCGCTGAAACCTGCCGGACGGGACGCCAAGACACGTGCCTCGCCAGTTGTCGGAAGCTCCCACAGCACGGGGGTCTCCTCAGGGGCATCCTTGGCAATTTGCGGGCGGGCGGAGATGAACAACACCCGGCCATCAGCGGTGACCACCGCGCCGCCCTCTCCCTTGGCCGAGCGGGTCAACCGCCGTGCCGGGGCCTTGCCTTCGGGGTCAACTTCCCACAGCGCCGTGACGTACTTCGACATCTTCTCGTCGCTGGTCTGTACGGTGGCGACTAGGCGTTTTGTGTCCGGTGACGCCGCCAGGCCGAGCACGCGCGGGTAGGTGATGTAGTCATCAAGGTTGTCGAATATGGTGCTCATTGTGGCTCTCTCTGGTTTTCCAGGTTGTGGTGGTCAGTGGGTGTTGGGCTAGTTCCCTAGTTCTTTGGATTTCTCAGCGCAGGCGATTACGGCCTGCGTGAAGGCGGTGCGCACGCCGTAGGCCTCTAGTTGGGCTAGGGCGGCGGCGGTGGTGCCGCCGGGGGAGGTGACCTGCTCTTTGGCGACGGTGGGGTGGACGCCGGTTTCGGAGAGCAGTCGCCCGGAGCCGATGAGCGTGTTGACGGTTAGGTCGGTGGCGATGTCTCTGGTGAGGCCCAGTTGAACTCCGGCGTCGATCATCGCTTGGGCAACTAGGAACAGGTATGCCGGACCCGAACCGTGCAGGGCAGTAGCGGCGTCTTGTAACGATTCAGGAATGACGACGCTGCTCCCAACCGCGTTGGCGATGGCCTGCGCGATGGAGACGGCGTCCTCGTCAGCCTCGGCACCGGCGCTGATGGTAGCCATGCCCGCGCCCACCTTGGCGGGGGTGTTCGGCATCACGCGCACCACGCGGTGTCCGCTGTTCAACTCGGACTGCATACGCTGCGTGGAGATGCCCGCCGCCACCGAGATGATGACCGCGTTGGGGGTCAGGTCGTCGCGCAGGTCATCGAGCACATCGATCACTTGGTAGGGCTTGACGGCGATGACCACCACCTCGGCGCCGATCACGCACGCCTCGTTGCTGGTAGCCGCCACGACGCCGTGACGTTCAACCAACTCCTGCACGCGCTCACCCCGAGCGTCCGACACTCGGATGCGGGTGGCAGGGAATCCGGCCTTGATTAGCCCGGATAGCACCGTCTCGCCCATGACTCCTCCACCGACGAAGGCGATGTCGCCGGATATGTCACTTAGATCCATGTTGATTGATCCCTTTTCGTATTGTCCTATTTGATCGGTTAGGTCGTTTTTTAGGCTTGCTGTCTCGCCGGAATCGTGCCCCGCTGGCCGCCCTAGCTGAGCTGACTATCCCGACTATCCCGCCTGTGCTGGCGGCGCTGGCGGCGCTGGCCGAGTTCGTTGAGCCAAGACCAGGTCTGTGGTCTCTCATTGTCCATGGCACTCATTATCGGCTCACCTCAGCCACGTCACTGACCTACCGCTTCGCAAGCAGTTCGAGAATCTGGATAGCGTTCAGCGCGGCACCCTTGCGCAGGTTGTCGTTGCTGATGAACAGCACCAAGCCGCGACCGTCCGGCACCGACTGGTCCACGCGGATGCGGCCCACCAAGCTGGGGTCGATTCCAGCGGCGTCACGCGGCGTGGGCACATCGCTCAACTGCACACCGGGCGCGTCGGCCAAGATGGCGGTGGCCTCAGCGGGAGACAGCGGCTCGGCGAACTCGGCGTGAACCACCAGCGAGTGTCCAGTGAACACCGGCACGCGCACGCACGTCCCCGCAACGGCGAGGCCTGGAATGTGTAGGATCTTGCGACTCTCGTTGCGCAGCTTCTGCTCTTCGTCGGTCTCCAGCGTGCCGTCGTCCACAAAGTTGCCCGCAACCGGCAGCACGTTGAACGCAATCGGTTTGACGTATGGGGACACGTCGTCGGGTGCGGGAGACGCCCAGCCGTTGAGCGCGAGCGCGCGCGGGTTAGCAATGGCAGTGGTCTGGGCGGCCAGCGCCTCGACGCCCACCAGGCCTGCCCCGGACACGGCCTGGTACGTGGCCACGATCAGGCGCACCAAGGAGGCGCGATCATGCAGCGGTTTGAGCACCGGCATGGCCGCCATCGTCGTGCAGTTCGGGTTGGCGATGATGCCCTTGGGAGTGACGAAGGCGTCGCCCGGGTTTACTTCGGACACCACCAAGGGCACGTCTGGGTCCATGCGCCACGCGGACGAGTTGTCCACAACTCGCGCACCGGCGGCAACAACCTTGGGCGCAAACTCGCGGCTCGGACCGCCTCCTGCTGAGAACACGGCCAAGTCCAGCCCGGTAAAGTCTGCCGTCGCCATATCTTCGACGAGGATTTCTTGACCCTTCCACGGCAGCGTCGATCCGGCCGAGCGGGCCGAAGCGAAGAATCGCACGTCATCGAGAGGGAACTCGCGCTCATCGAGCAGGGTGCGCATGACGCGACCCACCTGACCTGTTGCTCCAAAAACACCAATACGCATGAAGCAATCCTACTCTCCGACGATTCGCCCACGGACGCTGTGACTACGCGCCGGATGACGGGAATGGGCGAGGGATGAGGGGAACGTCCGGGCCGGCTTGTGGGGAGTGGGTGTGTGGGGAGTTGGTGTGTGGGGAGTTGGTGTGTGGGGTGGCGGGAGGAGTGCGCGCACGGTGGGGGAACGAGGGCGTGGGGTGGCGGGAAGGGGGCGGAGTGACTACTCCACCACATCGACGGTGGCGGGAGGGAGTGCCACGGTGAACAGGGCGCCTCCACTGGGGGAGCTGCCAGCAGCCACGGTGCCACCGTGGGCGTCGATGGTGTGCGCCACGATGGACAGGCCCAAGCCGGTGCCGGGGGTATTTCGCGTCTTATCAGACCGATAAAAACGTTCAAATATGTGGGGCAGGTCTTCGGGGGCGATGCCGGGGCCGTCGTCGGCCACACTCAGCACTCCATGGGACAAACTAACGCTCACCGTGCCACCCTTTGGAGACCACTTCACAGCATTGTCTAACAGGTTGATAACTGCCCGCTCCAGAGTGTCCGACTCGCCGGACACCAGATATGGCTCCAGCTGCACGTCGAAGTTCAGGCCGGGGCCGCGCCGCTTCACCCGCTGCACGGCGTGGGTCACCACCTCAGCTAGGTCCACCGGCTCAGAGTGGCCGGGCTCCATGCGCGTCTCACGCGACAACTGCATAAGGTCTGCCACCAGCGACGAAAACTCGCCCAACTGGCTGGCTACGTCCCCAAGTATCTCAATGCGGGTGTCTTTGGGCAGCATCTCGGACTGCGCGTCTGCCACCAGCAACTCGACGTTGGTGCGCATCGACGTCAACGGGGTGCGAAGTTCGTGTCCGGCGTCGGCGATCAGTCGCGTCTGTCTTTCTCGGCTCTGCGCCAGCGAGCCAACCATGGAGTCAAAGGCGCGCGACAGGTCACCGACCTCGGACGACGATTGATTGCCGATAGGGATCAGCTCGTCCGTCTGCGCAATATGCGCCACCGCATCGGCCAAGTCATGCAAGGGCGCCACCACCTTGGTGCCGGACGATATCCCAGCAACCAGCGCCAGCACCACGAACGCCGACCCCACCGTCCACAGCAACCAGCGGATGGTGCTCAACGTGTCCAGTGTGGGCGTAAACGGCCTAGCCAGCACCAAGGCATAGCGGGACATGTCGATCTGCAACGGCACGGCCACCACTCGGTACGGCTGTCCGTCAGATCCCATGATGGTGCGGGTGGAATGTCCAAACTGTGTGAGAGCGACGGCCTGTTCGGGGTCACCGGGCGTCACCCACGGCCGTCCATCTTTCACGCGGTTGACCACGCCGTCGCTTGACAGCAAAATCAGCAGCACATTGGCCGCTGACAAGGCTGTTTCGTTGAGCCCACCCATGGACACCCAGTCGTTGATGAGCGGCTCGGACGTCTGCGACGCCACCTGCACCAGCTCGCTGTCGATCTGTTGCTCCAGCGAGTAGCGCACCACGTAGTAGCCGCTGATGGAGCAGGCCGCGACGGCCGCCGCCACGATCAGCGCAGACAGCCGCGAGAACCTCCCCAGCAGGGTCTTTCCAGCCACCCACTGGTGCAGACGTTCGTCGCGACTGAGCGGTTGACTCACGGGATGGTCTCGCTCAGCATGTAGCCGACGCCGCGCACCGTGTGGATGATGCGGGACAGCTCGCTGATCTCTGTCTTGCGACGCAGATAGCCGATGTAGACCTCAAGCGAGTTGGCGGTGGACGGGAACTCCGGTCCCCACACCTCAGCGAGCAGCCAAGAGCGCTCCAGCACGCGACGCGGATGGTTGAGGAACGCCACCAGCAGCGCATACTCGGTGCGGGTAAGGGAGAGCTTGATGCCCGCTCGCGTGACCTCGCGCGTCTGGTTGTCGAGTCGCACGTCGGCAAACTCCAGAATTGGGGACGCGGCGCGGGTCTCGGCGTGAGAACGCCGCGTCAAGGCACGCAGCCTTGCTAGCAGTTCGTCGAGCGCAAACGGTTTGACCATGTAGTCATCGGCACCGGCGTCCAGGCCGTCCACCCGGTCACCAACGGCGTCTTTGGCAGTGAGGATAAGGATGGGCACGTCGTTGCCGTTGTCGCGCAGCATCCGGGTGGCTTCCAGGCCGTCAAGGCGGGGCATCATCACGTCCATGATGACGGCCGCCGGGTTGGTGGACGCCAGCTTTGCCAACGCCTCCACACCGTCGGTCGCGGTCGCAATGTCGTAGCCGTTGTATCTCAGTGACCGCTCCAGGGAATCGCGTACCGCTTGGTCGTCATCGACTACCAAAATCTCCTTGGTCATGGCTCAATTATCCGCTACATCGGGCTCAGTTGCTTCAAGTTTGACCGATGGAGTGGCGCGGGGAGCGGGCGCAGCCTCAAAACGGACGATGGTTTGCTTGGCGTGACGGGTCAACCAGCACACTCTGCCACCGCCCAGCACCTTGGTTTGACCGGAAACGGCGTCGATAGCGAGGCAGACGCGCTCGTCTAAGGCCATTGCGGACGCGAGGTCGCCAGTGTGCAGTGCGGCCATCGCGCGCGTGGTGGTGAAAGCGGTGTCGGCTCGCGGTTCGACGGCCAAGCCGATGAGACCGAGGCCGTCGCGCAAGCTCACCTCTTCAACACCGCCGGAAGCTAATTCGGGAGCCACCTGATTGCCTTGGTAGCGCCAGCCACCCGCAATCGCATGCTTGGCGACCACTGCCGCTCCAGTACCAAAGCCGATGAACTGCGTCCCGCCTCGCACCAAGGACGCGATGTGGGCGCGGCTGGTCTCCAACGCATCCAAGCACGCGCCAACCGTGCTACCGTCGCCAATGATGATGCCTGAGGGACGCACATGGTCGCGTGCTTGAGGTTGCAGTTCGGACGCCTCTTCGGGCGGTTTCAGCAGCCAGATGGGCTCGATGTCGGCCTCGGGGAAGCGACGCACAATGGGCGCGAAATAGTCGTCGAGGTAGTCAGCGGCGTTGGTACCGTCGCTCATCAAGGCCACGGCAAACTTAGGCCCGCGCTTGGCTGCGGACGCAACAAAGGCGTCCCACATGTCATCCAGACCGTCGTGGGGCGCGCCCCCGACAAGATAAATCGTCACGTATGCGATTCTACGCGACGCAGCTCAAGTTGGTCCTCCCGACCTACTTGCCGACGAACTTAGTTGCCACAAAGCTGGCCGCAGACACGATAACTGTGCCGATCAGCGGAGGCTGCCACCCCGAGTAGAGACCCCAATCGAGGCCGAGTTCTTTGGACACCCAAGATGTCAACCACAGCATCGCCGCGTTGATCACCAGCAGGAACACGCCGAACGTCAGCAGCACAACACACCCGGTGAGCACCTTGAACAGTGGCTTGATAACGGCATTCACTATGCCAAAGATGGCCCCGACACCAAGAATGGTGACGATGCCCCTGACGCTGAGCGGGTTATACCAGTACGCCAAATCGAGCGTCTTGAGGACGACGGTTGCCACTGCGATGGCGATGGCGTTGATGAGAATGCGCGCAAACATGGGTCTTACTCTACTTGACGATGGCCCGACAACTTAGGTTATGGCGTCGTGGTGGGTGTCGGTTCGGGATCGGGTGCCGGGTTTGCAGCCAATGGTTCGTAGCCTGGCAGCCAGCCGACAATCACGAGGTTCTCCGTGGGAGCTGACCAGTCAGGTTTCTGCATGCAGGTGAGGATGACCACGCGTCCAGGGATCTGTTCGCCAACTCCAAAAAGGTCTGGATACCGCCCGAGGTCGTCGTTTGACACTGTGTACGATGAGTCAAAGTAGTACGTGACGGTGTTGACGATCATCTCCATGCCACGAACCAGCGACGAACTGCCGCGCTCCATGTCAGACAGGTCGTTGCCGGGTGCCCGTCCGCCCCCACGCAGGGCATGGGTAGCCAAGTACACGGTCCCGGTTTCGCGTGACTCCAGACTGACTCCACGATTTCGGATGCGGAACACGCCTTTGAAGTTCGGCGGATTGATCACGCCGTCAACCTCGTTGACTTCACCGTATGGATAGATGAGACCGCGCTCGGGCACTCGGAATGTGGCTCCCGTTATCTCTTCAAGGTTGGCCTTTTCGACCCACTCCGCATTGTTCATGGTGCCGTCGTCTGGTGTGACTGCGGTGCCATCTAGGTCCACATACCCGGGGTCGGCTGCGGGACGCAGCGCGAGGAACGCCAGAATAATGCCCGCGATGACGAGCGCCACTCCCAGCAGGCTGAGAATGATGCCAAGTGGGGACCGACGTTTCTTGTCTTCCTCTTGCGCGGCGGCGACCACGGCCTCCGTCTCGGGTGCTGCTGTCTCGTCAAGGTCCAAGGCGGCGCGCCGTGCTGCCGGGGCAGGAGTAGGTGGAATTGACTCGGAGCCTACCGTGTCATCAAAACTGGGGTCTTTGAAAGGATCGTCGGACATGTTGCGACGCAACCTCCTTCACATAGCTGGCCTGGCGTCAGGCCACGTCATCATACGTAGTGGCGCTCGGGAACGCGCCAAAGCCTACATACAAGACTACCCGAGCCTGACAAACTGCGAGTAACTCGGCAAACCATCACGACGCGCGTTGCCGGATGCGTTGGTCGACGAGCGCGATGCGGTCACGGGTGGCTTGGAGTTCGCGTTCGCCTTGTTCGCGGGCGCGAGTTAGCAACAGATTTACGGCCTCTTGGCTTTGTGTGCGCATGGTCTTGATCTCGGACTGGACGGTGGCACGTTCGCTCTCGAACGCTCTGCGTTCATCGGCTAGGTGCGCCTCAACCTCGGCGCGGGTCCGCTCCAACTCGGCGCGTACGTTAGTCTGTTCTGCGGCTAGCGCCTCGCGCGCGGCAGCTATCTCGACGGCCGCGTTGCGACGCTGTTCTGTTACCTCTTGGGCGCAGGCCGCGTGTACTGCCGCTAGTTCCGCTTCGGTCTTGGACCGCGCGTCGGCAAGTTCTGCTTCCAGTTCGGTCTTGCGTTTCGTCAGTTCAGCTTCGTGGTTGGCGTAAACCTGGCTGATGAGACGTACAGCGGTGTCACGGGCCAGTTGGGCATCTGCGTGAATGCGCTCGACGGTCTCGTAGGCGCTTCTTTCGGCCTGCTTGACCAACTGGGTGGCGTGATCTGAGGCATCTTGCACAATCTGTCGGGCCTCATCTTTGGCGCGCTGAATCTGCGCCACAATGCCGCCCATGTCGCGTTCTGCGGCAGCACGCCGCGCAGCGATCTGTGACTCCAGTGACATGGCCTCATCGCGAAGGTAGCCGACTCTGTTGCGGGTTGCCTCGGCGTCTTCCATGGCGGCGGCTCGAACCATGTCGGCCTCTCGGCGGATGGCGGCTCGTGCCACCTCAAACTCATGACCGGCTGCTCCGCGCATGTTGTCAGCATCGACCCTGGCCTGCTGTTTCATCCGCTCGGCATCTTGAATTGCCTCACCGCGGATGCGCTCCGCGAGAGCCTGCGCTTGACGCAACAAATCGGCGGCACGGTTGTCCGCGCCGCCCAGTGGGCCGTACACGTTCGGCCTGGCAGGGTTTGGGGTCTGCACTTCGCTTCGCCTTTGTCCTTATCGCACGGGTTTCTTGCGCTCAGGGTATCACTGAAAGACTAGCCGAAGAGCCGGTGGTTTGGCTCAATTTGTTTGGCTCATGTCTCAACGCTTAGTGACGACTTGGTGAAGGTCTAGTCGCAGAAGGCCAGGTTGCCCGCAAACACCACCTCAACGGCATCATATCCGAGGTAGCTGGTGCCGTCGGGCAGGACAAACATCTTTGACCCCGGCCACATGCCTGCGGTGATCACTCCCTCAGGGTAGCGCAACTTGAGGTCATCAAAAGAGGTTGCCGGAGCGGAACCGTCTTCCAGCACGATCTCCGGTCCGGTGTCCACCGACACGCCATACGTCCACGCAACCAGGGTGCGCGGGCTGTCTGGATTGGAGTCGGCAGCCTCAAACGTGAGGCTGAAGCCTCCCCACGTGACGATCACTTGATACGGCGGTGGCACAGCGGCAGAGCAGCGCGCCTCGCGGGATATGGTGTCGAGCGGATTGCCGATTGCGAACTGCAGCACGCTCATCGCGGCACCTTCTTCGGTGCCGAGCAACACGTTGAGCACGGAGTAACCGTTGACAGGGACGCGTCCCTGCGCATCCATCTTGGTGGGCAGGGGTGTCATGACGCTGGGTGTGGCGGGCGGTTCCGGGTTGTTGCGCGCACCGGACCTGCTCGGAGTGGCGGACCCTGTTGGGTCTGTCGGCTGTGTGGGGTTTGTGGTACCTGTTGGATTGGGCGCACCGGTAGTTTGAGTGTTGTTGGACCATCGGCCAGAGCCGGGCACGGGAGGTTCATAGGGCTGCGTGGTGCAGGCGCTCACTAGTCCCACTACTAGACTGAGTGCCCCCACGACCGCCCCAAGGCGCGCCCTACAAGTTCTGCGCCAATTCATCGGCTTGATCGTTTCTGCCGAAGGCGCGTAAGGCGTCGATCAGGTGGTTTGCCGCGGCCATCCGGTTGTCGCGCATGCGCAGGATGCTCCACGCCTCCATCGCCGATTCAAAGGCGTAGATGGCCCGCTCATCGGGCACCTGCGCCAGCGACTCGCCAGCGTTCACAAACGCACCGGCGGCGGCGCGTACATTGCCCAGGTCGGCCATGGCTTCGGCAACGGCGATTGCTCTAGTGCCACCCAGCAACAGGTCACCTTGAGCGAAGGCGATCCCGGCAGAAGCGTTGTCCAGTTCCAGGTCGGTTTGCAGCAGCTTGGACTTGAGTTGTTCGGCCTTGCGCTTGTCACTGTCGTCCTTGTTGGCGGACTCCAGTGCCAACAAGGCATCGGTCACTTGCGTGTGCAGCTGTGCGATCAGGGCGTCTGCCTCGGCCCAGCGGCGTTGTTTGCTGAGCGTCTCGATCAGGCTGAGTCCAATGGGCACAACGTAGTTGATCGGGGTTTCGATGACGTGGAGAAGCCGCATGGAGCGGGTGAAGCAACGCTCGGCACCGGCATGGTCTTCGTTCTTGCTGGCCACTTGACCCGCCTCGGCCCACGCGAACCCCGCCTCTTGCAGGCTGCCTTCAACCTCAAAGGCCCGAGCTGTATCGATATAAAGACCGACCGCTTCGAGGTTACCTCGTCGGGCAGCGCGTTCGGCCTCGGCCAGCAAGTCCGTGCTTGCCAACGGCGTTTCCACGGGGCCAAGAGTGAGGGGGTCGGCGTCGGAGTCCGGCTCACTTGCCGGGGACGCAGGCTCGTCACCCGACTCCGAGGAGGGTGAGGGTGAGGGTGAGGACGCGGACGCGGAGGACGAGGGCGCAAATCTGGGCGCATCGTCACTCTCATCGCGCGCGAACCCGACCTCTGGGACTGGCACCTCCGGCAGCGCCTCATCCAGCGCAGGCACTAACCCAAGATTGATGGGCTGGGGCAAGGCGCGCGCCTCCCACGCCAGGTGCAGTTCATCACTGACCGCGCTAGACCCGTTGCGGACATCGAACTGGGCAGCCAGGGCTTCGGCCTCGGCGCGAATCCACTCCCACAACTCGCCAACCGTGGCACCGTGCGTGGCGTACGGAATGGGAAAGTTAGCCGAGGCTAAGTCTTCAGCGATGATGCGCATCGCTGCCCCGGCACCGCGCAAGAAGGACAGTCGAGACATCGGGCTCTCAGCCTGATCCAGACGGTCAAGGTGACGTTGTAGGTAGTCAAGCGCCAAATCGATGTTGTGACCTGCGGCCAAGAACGTGATGCAGCGCCCGGTGGCGCTCAGCAACTGCTGGTCGCTGTCATCAAGGAAGGCGCGCGTGCGGCGATACAACCGCACGGCTTCGGCCACGTCACCCGGCTGGTTGCGCGCCAGATAGGCAAGCGCCATGACGGCGAACATGGTGCCCGGTTCGGAACGACAAGAGCGTCGCACATCCGGGTCGTTGAGGATGGCGTTCATCTGGTCCTCGGCCTCGGCGAGCCGTCCGTGGAGCGCCAAGTAGGTGATGCGATCCCCGGCCACACACAGGATGCAGTCGGACATCTTGTCGCGCGGCGTGGCGATCCATTCGTCGAGATAGGTTTCCATGTTCGGGTCGCCGATGTGCCAACTCCAGAAGAATCGCGCCTGTCTGGGGGCGTCCATACCCTGCGAGTTTTCGGCAAAGCGGCGCTCCATGTCGGCCAGCGTCGCGTCGATTTGACGTTTGGACACGGCAGGATAGTCAGACAAGCCGTTCACCATCCACTTGAACGACCAAAACATGTCAAAACGATCTTTGTCGTCGAACCACTCTGGGTGGGTGTCGAACAGGGCCACCACGCGCGTGAACGGCACGTAGGCTTTCTCGGCCTCACCGCCAAGGTTGTAGCTTTCGACCAGCGTGTTGTACGCGTAGGCGCGACACTCGTCCGGCCCTTCGACTTCCACCTTATTGCACTCCAGCAGGCAGGCGGCCGTGCGAGCAGCGCCGTAAGGCATGTGCTCGATGCGGGCGATGATCCGGTTGACGTCGTCTACGGTGCGTTCACTCATCAGTCTCTGCTGCCTCCATTGTCGCCATGACTGCCGTGCGTGTCGCCGTTGCCGTCTGCGGGGCCTGCGTTGCCGTCAGAGCCAGGGTTCGAGTTGTCGGCACCTTGTGTGGCACTGCGCAGCAACGCCGTCAGCGACTCGTTGAGCAGCACCGCTTCTTTGTGCCGCAACGGCTCGCCAGCGCTCAGCCTGCTGGTCACGTACAGCGAGTTGGTGGCCGCCTTTGCCACGTCCTGATCACTGATGGACGCCAACGCCTTCACCGCCTCGTTGCCAGCGTTGAGCACCAGGTGACGCTTGCTGCTGGAGTGCGCGAAACCGCCCAACACTTGGCTCCACAGGTTGTCAACCTCGGTTTGGGTGTCTTCAAGACTGCGTTGGTGTTCGGACGCAGCGTTGGTGACAAACAGGGACGGGATCTCCACCGGATCGAAGTAACGCAGCACCGGCTCGCAACTGAGCGGCTCTAGGGTGTGCCTGGCCACCATCATGTAGTCGAAGAACGGCAACTCTTCGTGCGGTTCCAGCGGGGTGAGGGTGGCCTCAACGTCGCCCGCTTGAAGCAGGCGGATGTTCCATTCGGGGTGACGCGCGGCGAGCTTGCCCAGCAGTTCGGCGTCGTAGACGTACCCTGCGTTGACTACGCCCAACTCTTGCGCGGAGGCGACGGGGCCGATGCGGTGGAACTCCTCAAGCGAGGGGGTGTAGCGGATGCCGCCCTGCTCGCGCGCGAACTCCTCTAGGGTGAACATGCCCAGCGTGGTCTCGTAGGGCAGCACGCGGGCCGCTAGGTCGAGCATCTGGTCGTCGTGCAGCGCCAGCGAGCGGATGGCGAGGTGATGCACACGCACGAACTCGCGTCGGATATCGGAGTCCTCGTTGAGCAGTTCGGCGGTCCACTCCATGATGAGTTTGCCGAGAGCCTCGCGGGTGGCGATCAGCACCTCGTCTTCATAGAGCGCTTCGCGACTGGCGGTTGGACGTAGGGACGACGAGTCGATGATGCAGCGCACGAAGAAGGCCCAGTCAGGCACGATTTCGGCCACGTGAGTGCCCACCAGCATGCGCTTCAAGTACACGCGGTGGGCGCTGCGGGCGGAAGGCGCGGTGGAGTTGGGCAGCACAAAACCGATGCCGGTGACTCCCGCGACGGGCAGATTGATGTCGAACGCAGCCAAGGGGGTGAAGCCGAGCGTCTCCCGGCAGTGCCTTGTGAGGGCGGCGGCGCGGTCCTGTTGGGACGGGTGGGTGGCGAGCCACGGAGAGTCGGCCTGTGTGATGCGGTCCCACAGCACCTCGCCGTCAGCCATCGGCACCTCGATGGACACGTCAACGGGTAGCAGCGAGCCGTACTCCTTTGCCAGGGCGGTCACGGAGGTGCGGGTGAGCAGCTTCCACTGGTCGTGGCGGGCGATCAGTCGCACCAGCGAACCGGGAAAATCATCGCCACGGGCGGCCACATACTCGTCCAACGTGATGGTGGTGAGCGTGTAAGAGCCGTTGGCGAAGCCCCGCCACACGATGGGCGGCTCGTCCGGGTTGCGGGCGCTGCGGGAGAACATCTCGATCTCCTCCGCAACCATGAACGCGCTCAACAGGCCGATGCCGAACTGACCGAGATACTGACCGCGTGCCTTCTCCACGTCCTCCTCACGCTTGGAGGAGCGACCGATGGTAGCCAGCAGGTCGGTGGCCTCGTCGCGACTGAGGCCAATGCCGGTGTCCACAACCTCAAGCTGGGTGTCGCTCGGCGTCTTGCCAGTGCGGGGGATAAGACGCACCTGAGCGGGACAGGTGGGGTCGATGGCGTGGCGTGCCGTGATGGCGTCAACACCGTTCTGCAACATCTCGCGCATAAACACGCGCGGGCTGGAGTACAAATGTCGCGCAAACAGGTCCACCACGCCGTGTAGATCGACCTGAAATGCTTCTCTTGGTTGTTCTTCGCTACTCATCTCACCTCCCAGTCTATTCGCTCATAAGTAACCGCCCGGCAGCGCGCATCGTCACGCGAGCTGCCGGGCTGAGTCTTGTTGCCAGTTGTCCGTCAGACAGTTAGTCGCGAGCGTTCGGGAACGCTTCCTTGAGCAGGGCCACCAGGTCCCACGTGGAAGACAGGCAGGAACGCAGGTGCAACGTCATCTGCTCGTCCGTGATGCCGTACTCGCAGTCGATGACCACCTCAGTGAACAGGCGCAGGTCGCCGTCGTCCTCGAATGGAACGGTGAGGGCACGCGGGAAGAAGTGCTCGCGATGCCACTTGTCCAAGATGGGTAGCACCTTGTCAACATCGGTAAGTTCTAGGCGCTTGTCCCAACGGCCACGCAGCATCAGAATCTCCTTCTGCTGCCCCATGGTCAAGAACCAGAACGTGGTGTCCGGCCAACCGCCCCAGATGTCGCCATCATCATCGACGTCGTACTTATAGCCTTCAGAATCCAGAACTGCCTTGATGCGGTCCTTGGTAAGTGGCGCGAGGCTCCCCGGAATAATGGGCTCGCCATCTGGCTTTGCAAAATGCCCCATGTCGCTACCTTTCGTAGATGCGAACGCAGCGTACAAGCGCGCCTCGTCCTGTCGAATTTGATTGCATCCAATTCTAAATGACAAAGGGTCACGCAAGGCAGTCGCCACACCCCATTTGCCCTCATTCTGCCGCCGTTGAAACCAGCAGGAGGTGCGGCCCCTCAATTTCGTGCTCGGTCGCTTGCACTTCCTATTACACTCGTCGGCGCATCTCTCAAGAGCAAGCTCTTGGATATGCTTCTCCTCGTGTGGAGCATAGGGGATTCGCGTGTATTCGCTTCGCGAATCCACCGGCATCGCGCATAGCGCTCAGCCGACGAACGGGCGGAAGGCCCACCGGGCCTTCCGCGTTCACCGTTCATCCTCTCACGGGTTCGAATCCACAGCGCGTAATGAAATTGAGGGGCCGTCCATTCGGACGGCCCCTCAATTTCGTGGAGCATAGGGGATTCGAACCCCTGACCTTCTCATTGCGAACGAGACGCGCTACCAACTGCGCCAATGCCCCTTGTGCGTAGATACTTTACCACGGGTTCGGGATAGTGACACGTGGGCTGCCGTATCTTGGGAGATATGACAGCCCACGTGTTTTGTCAGCTAGGTGCTGGGCTAGGAGGTGTGAGTCCGGGACTCACACCTGACTACTTGGGGAGGACGCAATAGGCGACGCTCTCCAGCTCGTACTGGCCCTTGCCACTAGCCCAGTCATAGAGCCCGATAACGCCGGTCTTCTCGTCTTCATCAGCGGTGTAGAAGTGCGTACCGTTGTTGTGGTTCTGGAAGCGGTAGAACGGGATTGTTCCCGGAACCACGCAACCGGATTCATCAGGCGTACGTTGGAAGGCTACATACGAGAAGCCCTCGTGTGAGTGCGTAGCAGTCAAGTTCGCCTTGACCCAAGCCACCTCACTGGTGTCGGCTGTGTAGAAGTGCACGCCCAGCCCAGGCAGGTAGAAACGCTGCGGAACTACCTGATTGGGGTCGGTGGTCGATTGCCCGGGGATAACGCGAGCAGCAATACCTTCGAGGCTGAACTGCGGCCATGTCGCCAGAACGTAGTTCTTCTCGGCCTCATCAGCGGTGTAGAAGTGAGCGTTGGTGGCACTGTTGTAGAAGCGGTACAACGGAACCGACTGAACGATCTTCAGGGTACGAAGTAGCGGAACTGCGTAGGCGCCCTTTTCGTTGATTGCGGCGGACGGCAGGGCACCGATCACAGAAGAGTCAGCATCGGCACCAGCGTAGGTGTAGAGCAGTTCGACCTCAGTGCCGGCAGCGAACGCGTCGAGCTTCGCCTTCAGCGAGGTGACATCACCAGGAGTGCCCAAGTTGTACTGGTCACTGGCAGAGACGGCAGACCAAGCGGTGGGAGTGCCGGTCTTCTCACGCAGGAACACGACGGTGCGGCTCTCCGCGTTAGCGGTACCAATCGGATCGATGGCACCACCTGACGTTGCCGCAGGCTTGATGCCGTTGTCAGTGATGGTGATGCTGCTGAAGCTAGCGGCATCGTTGAAAGCCGCAGAGCTGTCCTTCGAGTAGTAGAACGTGCGGTTGTCGCCATCGGTGATCGTGGGACGAGTGACCTCAATGCCTAGGTTCACACCGTTGGCTAGTTGGGAAACGTCAGATGCGGTCGTGATGTCAGCCGTGACGTTGACAACCGTCTTGGCATCAGCTAGACGGTTAGCGTCGGTGGCGGTGTAAGAAGTTTCGTCGACCGCGAAGGCGGATGCACTCAGAGTGGCCTCAAGACCGTTGCGGTAGAAGCCGATGAGCTTCAGATGTGCACCCAAACCCCTCGGGAAGTTAGGGTTAATATCTGACACGAGGTCGGTGAACAGGCCAGTCAACTCTTTGGCACCACGTTGATTGGCCAGCTGGCTATTGGCAGAGTTCAGGATCGAGATGAACCAAGAAGGATAGGTAGACTGCACGTAATTCGTCGCGTGCAGCACTATAACTCCATCAATGTACTCATTTGGATTCGCAGTCTTGGAACCGACACTGTTTGAGGTGCTGGACTCTGCGTCGAAGACAATCTTGGGAGCCGGAATGGTTCCACCTGCGGCGTCATCAGTTCGCGCGGAGATAAACATGTCGTCACGCAAGGTGTTGTAGCGTGCGGGGAGCGTTACAGCAGCTTGCGCCGTGAGCCCGGTACCCTGGACGCGATTGAGCATGGACTCGCTCAAGGTGCCGTAGTCATCCCATTCCAGCGCGGTCTTGTACGGCTCCGCGCCGCCGGTACCGACGTAGAGGTCTACCCAGACATCTTTGCCAGTGGGGTCAGCGTAGGTGCCACCGTTGCGACCGGTCAGGAGGTAGTTGGTGGGGTCAGGGGCGACGGCTGAGGCGCTGGAGCTGTTCAGCAGGCCCATGCTTGCGATCAGACTTGTTGCCAATAGGCCGACCAGAAAGCGCCCTTTTGGATTTATCGGTTTGTTCTGCATGCGAACTCACTCTCATTTATGCGCCTGAGGCGGGCCTCACTGTGGCGTTTAGGGGGGACGGGGTTGCACGTGACGCTCGCTATCGCGGTCGAATACTCAGAGGTAATTTCGCGTTCAGCAGAAACCACGCACTATCGCAAGTTTACGTCCGCGTGCCAAGAAACACAATTGCTTGATGTTTCTTCAAAGATTACTTGCGCACTGTAACTCAAGAATTGGCTAAGACTGCCTACTTGGAGTGCGAACAGCAGCGAGTAGTCACTGGTGGTGCGTGACCTGCGTGTCGCGCATAACAACGGGGTCAAGTGACCAATCGTATTACGGCCCGAGCGTGGGCAGCGGGATGACTGCGATGCCGTCGGGGCGGGTGTGGGCGTAGCCTTCGGCGGTGATGACGGCTAGGAGGCGGGGGGCTCCGCTGCTTTGTGTGTCAACTTGGGCGGCAAAGCGCAACAGATTTGCTGCAGCCCTGTCGATGACTGTTGCGGAGCCGCCAAGTTTCACCTCGAATGCGGCCCAACGACCGTAGCCACCGTCAACGATGGCATCGACCTCAAGGCCAGAACTGTCGCGGTAGTGATAAACGGCGGCCCTAGCTGCCTCGGCATAGACGCGCAGGTCACGCACCACCAGTGACTCAAACAGGAAACCGTAGGTCTTGAGGTCGAGACGCAGTTCGTCAGGGCCTGCCTGAAGAAGACTTGCTGAGACCGCTGGGTCAATGAAGTGGTACTTGACGGCCTTGCGCAGTCTGGCCTTGTCGCGCAGCACGGGAGACCAACTGGTCAGCGGCTCAAGGACCATTAGTCGCTGGAGTGCCGTCAGGTAGCTTCGTGCTGTGGCGTCGCTGAGACTGGTCTCAGTTGAAGCGTCTGCTGCGAGGGTGGTGACTCGCGCTGTGCCCGCCGTGTTGCGAGCAAGAGCACGTAGTACGGCCATTACGCGTGCGGGGTCTCGTGGTGCTCCTTCGAGCCGAACGTCGGCGTGCGCCATCTCGGCCATATAGTCGGCAACGTTGCGTTGGGCGGCGCTCCAACTTCGCGATCTGTCGCGCGGCCAACCGCCGTGGCACGTCTCCTCAATAAGGTCATTGACGGTGAGTTCGCTGTGGCCGCCGTCCACTAGATGGCCTTCGAGCAGTGCGCTTAGGGAAACTTGAGCAGTGGACAGTCCCGACTCCGCCAAAGTGAGGGTACGCAGTCGCATTCTTGAGAACCGTCCGGCACCGCTGTGTCGCGTCTCGTCATCCGATGGAGTGGCCGATCCGGTGAGGATGAATTGACCGTCAAGGCCTCTGTCATCGACGGCTCGTCGGACGGCATTCCACAGGCCTGGCACAAGCTGCCACTCATCTAACAACTGGGGAGCGGCACCCATGAGCACGTTCATTGGGGCGATCTCCGCAGTCTGCCGCAGGGCGGTGTCGAGATCGAACCGCACGACACTGGCCGCTCGCTGGGCGGACGTCTCGGTCTTGCCACAGCCCTTTGCGCCCTCGATAACGACCGCTCCGACGCGGCCCAAACGCTCACGCAGACCACTGTCCGCAATGCGCGGCATGTAGTTTGACTGCTGGCTCATATGTTTCCGTTCTGACAAGGCATGTTGACCTAGATTCCAAGCCTAACATCAGGTTTGCAGAGTCTGCAACATCAATCTTGCAGACTTTTGAACAGCAAGGTTGCAGAATTGTCACTATCACTCTTGCAGAGCGCGAGGCGGCAGTCGTTCGGAATTGCGGAACAACTGCCGCAGACAGCAAGTCGTCCTCCGCCTCCCGCTACCACTCACGCACGAGGCTCGCTGTCAATTATCGCGCTCGCAGTCGGAGCTGCGTGATCGTTGGCGGGAGGCCATGTCATGCTGACTTGCGTCGGAAGCGACTAGATGACGCCGTGGGCGAGCATCGTGCGGGCTACCTTGGTGAAACCGGCGATGTTGGCACCTAGGACGTAGTTGCCGGGGGTGCCGTACTCGTCTGCGGTAGCCAGACAGGTGTTGTGGATAGCGACCATGATGTCGGTCAGCTTGGCTTCCACCTGCTCGAAGGTCCAGTGGTCGCGGGAGGCGTTCTGCGCCATCTCTAGACCGGAGACGGCAACGCCGCCGGCGTTGGCGGCTTTTCCTGGACCAAAACTCACTCCAGCGGCCTGGAATGCGGCGAGGGCGCCAGGGGTGGACGGCATGTTTGCGCCCTCGGCCACCACCTGAACGCCGTTGCGAATCAGGGTTTCGGCGTCCGCTTCGGTCAGTTCGTTCTGCGTGGCGCAGGGTAGGGCGATGTCTGCGGGCAGGTCCCAGATGTTGCCACCGGCGACGTAACGGACGGCTGTTGCCGATCCGGAAGCCGCAGATGAGGCGGCGCGACGCTCGGCATAGACGCTGAGTCGGGCACGTTCCACCTCTTTAACTTGGCGCAACAGTTCAAGGTCGATGCCATCCTCGTCCACAACATAGCCAGATGAGTCGGACACGGCCTGCACGTGAGCGCCAAGTGCCTGCGCCTTGGCCGTTGCGTAGATTGCAACATTTCCAGCGCCGGAGATGGTCACGCGGCGACCGTCAAAGCTGAGGCCGCGACCACGCAGCATCTCTTGCGCAAAGATCACGGTGCCATAACCCGTGGCCTGGGTGCGGGCCAGCGAACCGCCCCACTCCGGGTTCTTGCCAGTCAGCACGCCAGAGGAGTAGCTGTTGTTCAACCGTTTGTACTGTCCAAACAGGTAGCCGATCTCGCGACCGCCAACCCCAATGTCACCCGCAGGCACGTCCACCTGCTCGCCGATGTGTCGCGACAGTTCGGTCATGAAAGACTGAGCGAACCGCATCACCTCGGCGTCGGAGCGACCGTGCGGGTCAAAATCGGAGCCGCCCTTGCCGCCACCCAGCGGCAACCCGGTGAGCGAGTTCTTCAAGACCTGTTCAAACCCCAAGAACTTGATGATGCCAAGATTGACGCTCGGGTGGAACCGCAGGCCGCCCTTGTAAGGCCCGAGAGCCGAGTTGAACTGCACCCGAAAACCGCGATTCACCTGCGTGTGCCCGGCATCGTCCACCCACGGCACGCGAAACAGGATCACCCGTTCCGGCTCCACTAGGCGCTCAAGGATGCCCGCCTCCACGTACTCGGGATGGCGTTCCAGCGCGGGCGACAGCGTGCCCAGCACCTCCCGAACCGCTTGGTGAAACTCCGGCTCATGCGGATCGCGGGCGACAACCCGAGCCACGACAGCATCGAGCACATTGGACATTTGGGACATAAGAATAGGTCTTCTTTCCGTAAGCGTCTGTGGTGGGTCGGCGCCGACCCTTACCGCGTCACAGCGACAATCACTGTCGCCATGGCGTCATTCAACGAAAAACTCTGCCGAACCAAACTCTAGCGCAAGAGTTTTGTTTGTGTGCCAAGCGCGCAACAGTCGGTCAGTGATACCGGCGTCAACACAGGGTGTCGTGGTGGACAAGAATGGACTACTTACGCCAAACTGCAACCTCCAAGGAGCCTGACGGTCATGACAGATGTCACTTCAACGCCTTCGCTTTCGTCCGAGCCTGTGCCGGGGTCTGCGTCTGCGCGGACGCTCAGCGAGCGACTTGACGCACTGCCGTTCACGCGACAGCACACCAAGCTGCTGGTTGGTTCCGGGCTCGGTTGGGCGTTGGACGCGATGGATGTGGGGCTCATATCGTTCGTGCTGGTGCAGTTGAACGTGCACTGGGGGCTGTCCGCGCCGGAGCGTTCGTGGATCGCGACCGCCGGGTTTGTGGGCATGGCTATCGGTGCCAGTCTTGGCGGGCTGTTGGCTGACAAGATCGGACGTCGGCAAGTCTTCTCAGTCACGTTGTTGATCTACGGTTTGGCGACGGGTGCGTCGGCGTTGGCTTGGGGCGTGGCGTCGCTCGTGGCGCTGCGACTGTTGGTCGGGCTGGGACTGGGTGCCGAATTGCCGGTGGCATCAACGCTGGTGTCCGAGTTTGCGCCACCGCGCATCCGAGGCCGGGTGATCGTGTTCTTGGAGGCGTTCTGGGCTGTTGGTTGGACCATCGCCGCCTTGGTCGGTTTCTATGTGGTGCCGCTGGGCAGCAACGGCTGGCGCTGGGCGTTCGCCATCGGTGCGCTGCCCGCCGCCTACGCCCTGCTTGTGCGACGCGGCCTGCCCGAGTCGGTGCGATTCTTGCAGTCCAAAGGGCGGGACGCTGAAGCCGAAGCCGTCGTAAAACGATTTGAGACGTCCGCCGGAGTGTCGCCTGACATTGCACAAACAGACACCGCTGCTTGCGGAACTCAGGACGCGTTGGGAACCGCTGCGACTCTGATAGATGCGGTCACCGGGCTCACGGTGTCCAGCCCCAACTGTACAGACGTAGATTCGCGCGTCGCTGCGGCGGAAACGTCTGGCGTACTGTCGGGTCTGTCCACTCCCACCGTTGCCGCAGTCACCAACAGCGTGAGCGTCGCGTCCCTGTGGCAGGGCAAGATGGCACGACGTACGGCAGCCATCTGGGTGGTGTGGTTCTGCGTCAACTTCTCGTACTACGGCGCGTTCACGTGGCTGCCCACCATCTTGGTCAACGACGGTGCCACTATCACCAAGTCGCTGGAGTACACCCTTATTATCACGCTGGCGCAACTGCCCGGTTACGCCTGCTCCGGCATCCTCATCGAAAAATGGGGACGACGCGGCACCCTGGCGGTGTTCCTGCTCGGTTCGGCCGTAGCTGCTGGTCTGTTCTCGCAAGCCGACGGCGCGTCTAAGATCATCGCGTTCGGAATGCTGCTGTCGTTCTTCAACTTAGGTGCTTGGGGCGCGCTGTATGCAGTGACTCCCGAAATCTACCCTACGGTCCTGCGCGGCACCGGCTCCGGTTGGGCCGCAGGGTTTGGTCGCGTGGCGTCCATCATCACCACGCTCACTGTTCCGCTGCTCCACGAAGCCACCGGCACTGGCGTAGTCTTCGGCCTATTCGCTGGTATTTTTGCCCTAGCCGCGCTCGGCTCCCTGTTCCTCCCCGAAATGCGCGGTCAAGCCCTAGCCGAGGCCTAAGACTGTCCAGTCAACTGGACAGAACCCGCGGAAATGCCACTATTGTCTAGCGAGTTGGCTACCTTGGCGTCGGGACGCTATGTGGAGTTGCCGCTGCTGCCGTTGTCATTCGCGGAGTCTGTCGCTGGTCGTCGCCAACGCGTCTTCACTACCTGCGCCGTGCCTTTGTCCCACTGAGACTTTGACGCAGTCAGACGCAACCTGTAATTGGGCCTGTAGTAGTGTACGTAACTCCGCCCAGGGCGAGCGGCAAACTGGTATAGTTTGAACATTCAATACAGGTGACGGAGCGCGATGATGGGCAATTCCGAATACATGACCAGCTTCAAAGAGCGCGGGTCGTACGGGCTTTATTTTGTTGGACAGAATATCTTCTACCAACTGTTGGCGTTGTTCATCGTGGTGTACTTCACCGATGTGGGGATTCCGGCGCTAACGGTCTCCGGGCTGATCCTGATTGTTAAGATCTGGGACGCTATCAACGACCCCATTTTTGGTGGCGTTGTTGACAAGGTGAAGTTCAAGAACGGCAAGTTTGTGCCGTGGTTGCGCATCTCGCTGCTGGCAATTCCGCTGACCACCATATTTATGTTCGCAATTCCTTCGGGACTGTCGGTGGGCGCCAAAGTGGCGTGGGCGGCTGTCAGCTACGTGCTGTGGGACACGGCGTACACCATCTGCGATGTGCCGATCTTTGGTTTGGTGACCACGCTGACGGACAAACTGCAAGAGCGTACCACGCTGATCGCCATTGGGCGTGTGGCTGCGTTGATCGCTGGTGGCGGTGTGGCGATTGTGGTGCCCGGGATCCGCACCGCGATTGGTGGCTGGCTGCCGTTGGTGGTGGTGCTCTCCGTGGTGGCGCTCATCACCATGGCGCCCATCTGCTTCACCGCGAAGGAGCGGGTGAGTCCTCCCTCGGGTGAGCCGGATATCAGCATCCGCGACATGTTCCGTTTTTTGGGGCACAACAAATACATGCTGGTCATCTATTTGGCATTTCTTATCTCGGCAACCACAGGAATCACCAACGCGCTCGGCCTGATCGTCTGCCGCGAAAACTTGGGCGACGAGGGCCTAATGATGACACTGGCCGTGGTAATGACGGTGCCGTCAATTCTGGCGGGCGTTATGGTGCCGTTTATCGCCAAGCGGGTGGACAAATTCACCATTTACTTCTGGGCGACGGTGGTGTCCACCCTCGCTGGAGGACTCTGCTACTTCATCGGCTATGAAAGCCTGCCCCTGCTGCTGCTCACCGTTGGTCTGCGCGCCTTCCCGGTGGGCCTGATGAGCGTCATCATGTTCATGTTCACCCCCGACTGCGCCGAATACGGCAACTACGTCACCGGCGTGCGTGCCACCGGAATCGCATTCTCTGTGCAGACGTTCTTCGTAAAGTTCTCTGCCGCGCTGACTGCGTCCCTTGCGGCGCTGTGCCTGTCGTTGATCGGCTTTATCGAGGGTGAGAACGCCGTGCAGGCCGCCGGCTTCAACGACAAACTGTGGGCCGTGTTCATCATCGTTCCCACAGTCGGCAGCCTCATCTCTCTGCCGGTGCTCAAGCTCTACAAGCTGCGCGACACCACGGTTCAGGTGATGACAATGGCAAACGCCGGTGAGATCACCCACGAAGAAGCCGAGGCGCAGATCGCGGGCACATACTGAGCGTGAAAGTTAGTCGAGGCTAAGTTAGCCGACGCTAAGTTTTGACGAGACGGGTTGGGACGGCTGAGTCAGCCATAATCGCGGAGGAGGAGACTCTCATGGAGAGCAGCATGGAAGACGGTGCGGCACAGATTGTGGCGACGTTGACGCTGGAACAGAAGGCGTCTCTGTGTTCTGGCTCCGGATTTTGGCACACCAAGGGCATCAAGACCGCTGACGGCAGCACACTGGTGCCGCAGATCATGGTCACTGACGGTCCGCACGGTCTGCGCAAACAGCCGGACGGCGTGGGCGACCACCTTGGCATCGCCGAGAGCATTCCGGCCACCTGTTTCCCCACCGCGAGCGCTACGGCGTCCAGTTTTGACCGCGAACTGCTGCATGAGATCGGTGTGGCGCTGGCCGAAGAGTGCTTACAGGAGAACGTTGCCGTGGTGCTCGGCCCAGGTCTCAACATCAAACGTTCTCCGCTGTGTGGCCGCAACTTTGAGTACTTCAGTGAGGACCCATACGTGTCTGGCGAACTGGCCGCCGCGTTCGTCAACGGGGTGCAGAGCTTGGGCGTCGGTACGTCGATGAAGCACTTTGCGGCCAACAATCAGGAACGCAAACGCCTAGTCTCCAACTCGGTTGTCGATGAGCGGGCGTTGCGCGAGATCTATCTTTCCGGGTTCGAGACTGTCGTCAAGACGGCAAATCCGGCCACGGTGATGTGCAGCTACAACCTGCTCAACGGCCAATACGCGTCTGAAAACCCTGTGCTGCTCACCGACATTCTGCGCAACGAGTGGGGTTATGCCGGGCCGGTCATCAGCGACTGGGGTGCCGTCAACGACCGGGTGGCCGGACTGGCTGCCGGTCTTGACCTTGAGATGCCCGCTTCGGGCGGATTCAATGATCGTCTCATCGCCGCCGCTGTGCGCTCCGGCAAGCTCGATGAGGCCGTGTTGGACGCTGCAGTCGAGCGCCTTGTGGCGTTGGCATTGACCGGCGCGGCAAACCGCAAATCCGGCTTCAAGTACGACTCGGCGGCTCATCACGAACTGGCGCGTCGGGCTGCCGCGTCTTCGGCCGTGCTGCTGAAGAATGATGCGGGCATCCTCCCGATTCGCCCGGGCACCACGATTGCCGTCATCGGCGCGATGGCGAAGAAACCTCGCTATCAAGGTGCGGGCAGCTCCAAGATCAACCCGACGCAGATCGATTGCGCGTGGGACGAGTTTGTGAAGGCGGGGTTTGCCGCCACCTACGCTGAGGGTTACGCCGCCGGAACCAGCAACGCGCCCGAGGATATGCTTATCGACGAGGCCGTGAGGATCGCTTCTCGCACCGACGTGGCCGTCGTCTTTGCGGGCCTGCCGGATGAGTACGAGAGCGAGGGTTACGACCGCACCAGCCTGGACATGCCCGCGAGTCACAACGCCCTGATTAGGGCAGTTGCCAAGGTTAACCCCAATACGGTGGTGGTGCTGCACGCCGGCGCGCCGGTGACGATGCCGTGGGTAGATCAGGTAAAGGCCATCCTGCTGATGTACTTGGGTGGACAGGCCGTGGGCAGCGCCACCGTGGACCTGCTGACCGGACGCGTAAACCCCAGCGGCAAACTCGCCGAAACGTTCCCGCTGCATCTGGAGGACACCCCCTGCTACGGCCACTTCGCCGGCGACGGCAGCAGTGAAGAGTACCGCGAGAGCATCTTCGTCGGCTACCGCTACTACGACAGCGCCAACAAACCGGTAGCATTCCCGTTTGGTTACGGACTTTCCTACACCACCTTCGCCTACAGTGACCTGAAGCTCGCCTATGAGTATGCGCAAGACGGCCTGACCAAGGTCAGTGTGCGGGTAACTAACACTGGTGACGTGCGTGGCGCGGAGGTCGTGCAACTCTACGTCTCCAGTCCCAGCAGTGATTTTGTGTATCGTTCCAAACAAGAGTTGAAGAGCTTCACGAAGGTCACTCTGGACCCCGGCGAACAGCAGACGGTCGAGTTTGATCTGCCCAGCCGGGCCTTCGCGTACTACAACGTGATTGCTAAAGCTTGGGCCATCGAGACGGGCACCTACACCATCGCGGTTCGCTCCTCGTCCGCCGCAGAGGGCCTGTCAGCAACCCTGCACATGGATGGCGACGACCTCGCGTCCCAGTTGTCCCAACTGTCGCAAGACGCACAGGTCTACTTCAATTTCCATCAAGGCGCTCGCGGGGTAGCCGACGCCGAGTTTGAGGCCATCTATCAGCGTCCGCTACCGCCCGCCCACCGCCTAGCGCACGAACCATTCACACCCAACAGCACCATGGACGACCTCGCCCACACGCTCACCGGCAAACTGTTGCGCTTCGCCGTCCCAAAAATCATGCACGCCATGATCGACAAAGACGACGAAAACACCCTAGCCATAGCCGACCGTGCCGTCTTCGAGATGCCCCTGCGTGCCCTCATGATGCAAAGTCAAGGCGTCCTGAAACCAAACGGCCTGGCCGCCATCCTGTCCCTAGCCAACGGCCACCCCCTAGCTGCGGTCAAGCACTTGATAACCAGACGCCCCTGACATTCGACCACTTTTTCGCTGTCCGCGATAAGCGTCCGAGGGATGTGCCGTGTCAACGCATTATTGGGAGTAACTCTCATTTCACAACGGCGTTTTCCACAGGAACGCGCTCTAAGCTGGGTGTCTGTTCGCCACCAACGATGATGGCAAACGAGACGAGCGAGACGAGCGAGCGTCCCGACAGAGAAGAAAGGTAGTCATGCGAGCTATTCAACTGATTGAGCCGAAGAAGTGGCCAGAACTAAGAGACATCCCAGTGCCGAAGCCCGGTCCGGGTGAGGTGTTGCTGAAGGTTACCGCCGCTGGCCTGTGCCACTCGGACATTGCGGTGATGGATTACTACGCAGAGATGCTGAACTACAAGCTGCCGATGACGCTCGGTCACGAGTGCGTTGGCACCGTTGTTGAGGCCGGTCAGGGTACCGAGGATCAGGTGACCATCGGCGAGAGCGTGATGGTCTACGGCCCGTGGGGTTGCGGTCAGTGCAAGCAGTGCTCCGAAGGCTACGAGAACTACTGCACCGAAACCAAGAAGTTGGGCATCTTCCCTCCAGGGCTTGGTCACAACGGTGGCTGCGCGGAGTACATGATTGTGGACAGCCCGCGTCACCTCGTCCCCATCGGCGACCTTGATCCGATCAAGGCGGTGCCGCTGACGGACGCCGCCCTCACTCCCTACCACGCCATTCAGATCTCGGCCCCCAAGTTGCTGGCGAACTCTACGGCAGTGGTCATCGGTGTTGGCGGTTTGGGACACGTCGCTATCCAGTTGCTCAAGCACCTGACCCCGGCCACGGTCGTCGCCATTGACATCTCGGAGACTCACCTTGAGTTGGCGAAGAAGGTTGACGCTGACGTGGTGCTGAAGTCTGAGCAGTCCGCCGTCCAGGCTGTCAAAGACCTGACCAACGGCCTAGGTGCCGAGGTGGTCTTCGACTTTGTGGGCGCGCAGCCAACCATCGACCTCGGTGCCCAGATGACCAAGGTGCGTGGCGAGTGGAACATCGTCGGCATCGGCGGCGGTTCCGCGAAGGTGGGCTTCGGTCAGGTGCCTTACGAGTGCAAGGTGCTGTCGCCCTACTGGGGCACTCGCGGTGACCTGTTCGACGTGGTTGCCCTGGCACAGCGCGGCTTGCTCGACGTTCACACCGAGACCTACACCATCGAGCAAGGCGTCGAAGCCTACCACCGCCTCCACGAAGGCAAGATCGTAGGTCGCGCGGTACTAGTCCCGTAGCGTCACCGCATAAGTGCCGACGGCCCCAACTGTTTTTGCCCTGTGCTGACGGTTGGGGCCGTTGGCATTGCAGACGCAATGCTAGGACAGCGGCGTGCACTTCTTTGCTCCATTTAGTAGCGTACGCACGGCTTGGCGGTCTTGCGGCTGGGATCGGTTGTGCAACGGGCGTTGCACAACCGACGTTGTCCTTAGCCATTGGTCTATCTCGAAGTCTGTTACGGAAATAGCAGGTACCTGTTTGACATTTGGACAGGTACCTGCTTTACTTGTATATAGCAGGTACCTGCCGAACATGAATGGGTGGACTCAGCGGGTGCCTCAAGAGAAATCGTAAGGAGACTTCCCATGTATTCGCATACAGAAGAAACAGAACTGAACGGCAAACTGCGCCAGCTCGTATGGCTGACCATGAGCCGTCCACATCGGGGCCACGCAGGTCGCGGCCCCAGCGCTGACCCCACGCGTGGTCAGGGCAGGGTTTTGGCTGCGCTCAAGCTGCAGCCCGAAATCAGCACAAGGGACCTGGCCTACCTGCTTGGCCTGCGTCCCCAATCACTCAACGAAGTGTTGGCGCGGCTCGAGAAGAAGGGCCTCATCACCCGCGAGCCATCCGACGCCGACCGTCGCGTCATCCTGGTGAAGATCACCGATTTGGGACGTGCGGAGGAGCAGCAGGAGACCGTGCGCCCAGACATCTTCGCGTCCTTCAGTGACGAGGAGAAGAAGACGCTCGGCGAGTATCTGGACCGCCTGATTGCGGCACAGATCGACAGTCTCAGCGACGAGGGTCGCGCTTGGCTTGAGGCCGCGAGCGACCGCTTCGGCATCGACTTCGGTCGCATCGCCGAGGGCTGGCTGGCCGGTGGCCCGCGTCACCACCACGGCTATCGCGGTCGTGAGGGTCGTGAGGGACGCGAGGGTCGCGAAGGACGTGAGGGTCGCGAAGGCTGCGAGGGTCGTGAGGGCTTCGACCGGGGTGACTGCGGTGACTCGCGTGGCTTCGGCGGTGGACGTCGTCACCACCACGGCGGCTTTGGTCGTCGCGCAGGGTTCGACGGCTTCGAAGGAGGGTTCGAGCGTCGCGGTCGCTTCGGTGACTTCCCCTCGCCCGACGCAGCCCCAGGTTTCACCCGGGACGCCGAGGACATCCAGGACGCAGAGATCGTCACGGATCCTGAGCCCTTCGATGGTCCGACCAACGAGCCGGGCTCGCAGAGTTCCGAGAGCTAGACCGGAGCGCCTGCAGCGCAGAGTCCGGTCAAACAGCGGGGGCCGTCAGCCACAAGTGTGGTTGGCGGTCCCCGTTTTTTGTCGGTGGGGGTCTGTAGGGTTGGAGACCTAGCAAGGGGGCAACATGGCAACATCGTCTGACTACATCGAATACGTGCTGGACCAGGTGCGCGGGCCGTGGGAGTTGCGGGCCAAGAAGATGTTTGGCGAGTACATGGTCTACATCAACGACAAGCCGGTGTTGCTGGTGTGCGACAGCACTGTGTTCGTCAAGATGTTGCCTGATATCGAGGCACTGATGGCAGGCGCTCAGACCGGCTTCCCGTACGAGGGCGCCAAGGAGCACTGGGTGTTAGATGTTGACGACTCGGAACATACCGCCGAGGTGATCGCGGTGCTTGAGCCGATCACGCCGTTGCCGAAACCTCGCAAGCCCAAACAGGTGCAGTAGCGAGGGCTACTTCAGCGAAGCAGGGCTGCTCGCAGTTCGGCGATGGTGGTGCAGATTGCGTCGGGATGGACGGCTCGCAGGTCTGTGGGCACTCCGGCACCCCAGGTGACGGCGATGGCGGAGACCCCGGCAGCTTGGGCGCTCAGCACGTCCCACACGGCGTCGCCGACATAAACCACCTTGTCAGGTTGGACATTGAGACGTTTCATCGCCTCAAACAACGGATCGGGGTTCGGCTTGTGGCGCGCAGTGTCCTCAAGGGCAACCAGCGGTTCGGCCAAGCCGGTAACGCCCGCCAACTCCATGGTGATATCCATGGACGTGCGCCGCTTGGACGTGACCACACCAACCGCCGCCCCGGCAGCGGCCAAGCTGCGAAGCAGGTCGGGCACGCCGGGATATCCAACGATCTCGGCCATATGCTCGTGGTTGTACTCGCGGTAGATGCGCTCCAACTCGGCCGCGCCCGCAGGGTCTTCGCGCGTGAACGTGGTTGGCAGCGTCTGCCCAATCCAACTCAGCGCCTCCGCGCGCGTTACCTCACGTCCCGAAACTGCCCGAAACGCGTACTGGTACGAGTCAATAATCAGTTCAATCGAGTTGGCCAGCGTGCCATCAAGGTCGAATAGGACAACGGGCCACGTTGGGCTTTGACCTTGCGCCAAGCCCTCATCGCCAGAGAGGACGTGCGAGGTGGGGACGGACGCGGTGTTGACAGGCGCAGTGGGATTGTTGCTCACGTCTACCCAACTTACACGGGTCCGCGCGGTCGCAACAGGAGAACTGCCGATGTCAACACCATGTGGGATGCGCAGTGGCCTCCAATCGCAACCCAGTTGCCTTGTGGTGACGCGGGGTCGTCGGGGCGGGCGAGACTCAGCAAACGCACAGGTGCCTCAAACTTTTGAGCCGGTAGAGCCGGTAGGATAGAGGGCTATGAGTGCGATTGCGGTGGACGTCACGCAGCTTGATGTTGCGGGTCTTGGCGTGCCCCCGGCGCAACCCATCGTCGCACTGCCGCCAACCGCCGCTCAGGCCAATGTGGTGAGGTTGAGCCCGGCCACAGGTGAACCCAAGCGAATCGTGCTTGTCGGCCTGGTTTCGGTGCTGTGCGGGCTGTCGTCTACCGCCGCAGCGGGCGCACTTTGCTGGGCGTGGTGGCAGGCCATTCACATGGACGCGTTTCCCACCGCGGTGCGCATCATCGAGCTTTTTGACCCCCGTCCTGGCTCGTGGCAGTCCATTCTGGCGGTGACGCTGATGGCCGCCTTGGGTGCTGCGATGGTGGCTGCTCCGTGGATTACCGCATTTGTGGCATGGAACGGCGAACGCTGGGCCCGCATCGCTGGCCTGATCGCCGTCGGCATCTCGGCAGGTGCATGGCTGATGAACGTGTACGCATGGGCCGCCGTCCCCACTGTCGTCATCGCTGCAGCACTGCTGTGGCTACCTCCAGTGAGCGAGTATTTCCGGCAGTGGGCCGTGTTCCTTGCCCCCAAGGGTCCAGTGGCGCCCGACGTAGCTCGCGTCGCGTATGGGCGAGAGGATCGCTACAAGTGAGCGTGAGTATCGGTCAGATTTTTCGTGCACTGCGTCCAGTCTGGGGTCCGCTGCTCGGCGGCATGGGAGTGGTGCTCCGGCGACAACTTGGGATGCGCGCAAGTACCGCCGCCATGCGGCACATCGGCACCTTGGGAAGTGGGTCAATAGTGAGCACTACGCCAGCATCAGCATCAGCATCGGCCCCGGACCCGCAGGACCCGCGCGGCTTCTACCCGGGCGACTATCGTGGCTTGCCAACGCTGAACTACTCGCCACACCTGAACAACTCCGTCCCCGATTCCGGCGAGGTCGTCTGGGCTTGGGTTCCTTACGAGGAAGACTGGACGCAGGGCAAGGACCGTCCTGTCCTAGTCATCGGCGTCGACAACGGCTGGTACCTCGGTCTGCCGCTGTCCTCAGTGGACCACGACCTTGACGAACGCCAGGAGGAGCACGAGGGCCGCTACTGGGTCGAACTCGGCTATGGCACTTGGGACTCCGAGAACCGCGAGTCTTTCGTGCGCGTGGACCGTATCGTCCGACTGCATCCCGGCACCATCCGTCGTATCGGCGGGCAAGTCACCCCCGAAGTGTGGCAGAAGGTGACCGCAGGCCTGCGTCGCCACTGGAACGACTGACAAGGCAGCAGACACAGCGGAGCGGGCGACGGGAATCGAACCCGCGTCCTCAGCTTGGGAAGCTGATGCTCTGCCATTGAGCTACGCCCGCGTTTTGCCTGTGAGTGCGTCCCACATGCGTCACTCAGTCTAATTGACCGGGGCCCACGCTGGCAACGCGCGGTAATCTGCACCCGCACGCACTAGACTGGTGTGCTGTGAGTATGGAGTCCCCTAACCTATCGTTGCTGCGTGCCTCGGACAGTGACCGGCAGAAGATCGCCGACGTCATTGCGGATGCGTATGCCGACGGGCGACTCACGGCTGACGAGCATTCGCAGCGTCTGGATTCGGTGTGGGCGGCCAAGACGCTCGGCGAGCTGGAGCCGCTGGTTGTTGATTTGGGACGCCCAATTTCGCGTCCCCAATCGTCGTCGCTGCAGTGGCCGGGCAGTGCCGCGAGCGCTGGCACCACTGCTAACACGGTGCGCAGCAGCGGTAATCTTCCCGCAACTGTTGGCGATAACGAGCGCGCCTTCGCCATCCTCGCCACCTCCAGGCGTGAGGGCGAGTGGCTGGTGCCACCGCACATGACCATGCTCGGCGTGATGGGCAGCGTGGAGTGGGACATGCGCAACGCTATCTTCACGTCGCCCACCATCATCGTGGATGTAGCGCTGACTATGGGCAGCATGACCTTGCGGATTCCTGATGGGGTAGGAATCGAAGATAAAACGATTCACATCCTGTCTGATGTCCAGTTCAAGGGCGTCGTCGCGGCGCAACCCGGCGCTCCCGTGATCGTGCTGCAAGGCTTCTTAGCGATGGGCTCCATCACCATCAAAGGCTCCGGCGACAAGCCGTTCATCGAGAGACTCGGGTTCAAGGCGAGCTAGGCCCGTCGCAGACCAAGGGTCACAAAGAGAGATGGGCGACGACGTGGGCGACATTGAGAGTTACGAATACACCGAAGAGCGCAGGCACGACAGCAGCACGTCGATAGTGGTGACGTTGCTCGTCTTCGTGCTGGGGGCCCTCGGGTTTGCCGTCTGGTTCATTGACCCGTTCGGGTGGTTCGCCGCTGAACCTGCGCCATCCCCCACCGCGACCGCGAGTTCTGCGGCATCTGTCAGCCCAAGTCCAACGTCTGCCCCAACCAGTGTCGAGTTGGATGGCGCGACCCTCGCCCAACGGGTGGCAGCACAGATCCCGGAGACTGGCACCCTCAACTGTCCCGGTCGAGACACGGGTGTGCTCGTCAAGATCGGACGCAACGCCTTCTGCGACTTCGCGCCTGCCAACGACCCTAAGACGCACTATATGGTGACCGTCACCTTCGGGTCACTGACGTCTCCAACTGACTACACGCTGAGCAGCGTCCAGAGGGCGGAGGTCCCATCAATGGCACTAGCTGTGGGCCACTTTGAATCGCAGTTGGGCACCGCAATTTGGGACAAGTACGGTGGTGATGTGGCGACGGACTGTGGCACCGATCTGATGTGGATTGCTGACGGACTGGAGTTCTCGGGCTGCACCCTCACCGGCAATCGCGCCGATGGCACCCGCTTTGCTCCCGAGGTTGACATAGCGTTCTCGAAAGTCAACATCGCGACTGGAACGTACGCATACTCTTGGATGGTCGGCCTAGTTCCTAACTAGCGCTGGAAGGGTGCGCAGCGCGATTACATGCGCTCGGGAGCGCTGATACCTAGTAGGCCCAATCCGGTGGCGAGCACGTCACCTGTGGCCTGGCATAGGGCTAGGCGGGACGTCAGCACTTCGCCTTCGCTCTTCAGCACGGGGCACTGCTCGTAGAAGGACGAGAAGCTGCTGGCTAGGGCGAATAGGTAGGCGCAGAGTTTGTGCGGGGTCAGGGCTTGGGCCACCTCGGCAACAACATCTCCGAACTTGCTCAGTTCTAGGGCCAGGGTTTGCTCCGCCGGTTCGGCCACAGTTGAGACCAAGTACGGCGAGTTCGTTTGGGACGATTTGGCCGTATCGGTCGTTTCGTCGGTGCATGTTGCCCCGGATGTCGAAGCATCGGAGGCATCAGCAGCGCGACGCAAAATCTGACACACCCGCGCATGGGCATACTGCAGATATGGCCCGGTGTCGCCGTGGGTGGCCGTCATGCGTTTGGCGTCAAAGACGTAGTCCTTCTGCAACTGGTTGGACAGATCGGCGTACTTGATGGCAGCTAGCGCGATCTCCGGTGCGGCCATCTGTTCTGCCTCTTCCAGCAGGTCGTCCAGATGCACGGCAGTGCCCTCGCGCGTCTTGAACGGGGTGCCGTCAGCGCCGAGCACCATGCCGTAGCCGATGTGCTCGGCGCTCACCGTCTCGGGTAGATACCCGGCCATGCGGCACAACGCAAACAGCACTTGGAAGTGATGCGACTGGCGAGCGTCCGTCACGTAGACCAGCCGGTCGGCGTGCATGTCGCGCACGCGACGCAGTAGGGCCGCGATGTCGGTGACGTCGTAACCGTAGCCGCCAGCCGAGTTGCGCAGGATTGCGGGGGCGTCGAAACCGGGCACAAACACCACCAGCGCGCCGTTGTCATGTACCGCGATACCGCGCGATTCCAAGTCGTCGCAGATGCCCGCGAGCGCGTCGTTGTAGCTGGACTCTCCGGCCAGATCGTCGTCGGTGAGCAGGACGCCGAGACGAGCGTAGGTCTCATTAAACCCGGCGGTGGAGATGGCGATTAGCCGACGCCAGATAGCTAGAGTGTCCTCGTCTCCACCCTGCAATAGCACTACTCGCTCACGCGCCGCAGCTTGGAACGTTTCATCACCTTCGAGGTGACGCTGGGCACGCATGTACAACTGCTCTGCACCCGGCAGGTCCAGCGTGTCGAGGTCCAGCTGCTCAAACAAAATCTGCTCGATTAACATGCCGAACTGGCGTCCCCAGTCACCGATGTGATTCTGTCGAATAATGGTGTCGCCGAGCGCACCCAGCACGCGCGTAAAGCAGTCACCGATGATGGTGGTGCGCAGGTGCCCAACGTGCATCTGTTTGGCAACATTGGGGCTGGAGTAGTCGATGACAACCCGCTTTGCTTGTGCGGCTTGCTCAATCCCATGCGTGGGGGACGCCAGTTGGTCGTTCACCGCGCCCGCAAGCACATCACGACGGATGCGCAGATTGAGGAACCCAGGACCGGCAATCTCGATGGGCTCGCAGATGTCATCAATGTTGAGACGCGCCACAATGTCGGTGGCAACGTCGCGCGGCGGGCGTCCCTCAGCCTTCGCCAGTCGCAGCGCCACGTTGGACTGGTAGTGCCCGAACTGCGGCTTAGTTGCCGGACGCAGCTCCGGGTCAATGCCCACGAGGGCCTCAATGCGCTGGCTCAAGCTTGCAGGAATGGATGGCATGTCTATCATTCTCTCATGTGCCCGCCCGGCGACACCATCTGAAGTGGATTTCAAGAGCTGAGAAGTGCGCTTTGTCGGCCATTGATTCGCGGTATTGTTAATCGGTAGGAGTTTCTTCCATTCTCCGCGAATGATGCACAACAAGCGAGAGGTGAGGCACGTCAACATGGCTGCTGTTCCCAATGTCACCCTGAACGATGGGGTGGAGATTCCACAACTGGGTTTTGGCACGTTCCAGATCCCCGCTGACGACACCCAGCGTGCGGTCGAAGAGGCGCTCGCCATCGGCTACCGTCACATCGACACTGCCGCCATCTACGGCAACGAAGAGGGCGTCGGGCGAGCGCTAGCCGCGTCGGGCCTGAAGCGTGACGAGTACTTCGTCACCACCAAGCTGTGGAACAACCAACACTTGGGTGACCAAGCGGTCATCGGCATCAACGCCTCGCTGGAGAAGCTGGCGCTGGATCACCTCGACCTGTACCTCATCCACTGGCCCGCCGTGGTCAAGTATGGCGACGCTTACATTCAGGCGTGGGACGCGCTGCAGGGCTTCCAGTTTGACGGTCTCACCCGCTCCATCGGCGTGTCCAACTTCAACATTGAGCATCTCAACAAGCTGACCGGCACCGTGCCCAGCATCAACCAGATCGAACTGCACCCCACGCTCACCCAGCCCGGCCTCACCGCCGAGTTGGCGCGTCGCGGCATCGTCGCAGAGGCTTGGAGCCCGCTGGGTCGTGGCGAGGACCTCACCAACCCGGAGTTGGTGAGCATCGCTGCCGAGATCGGCAAGACGCCTGCGCAGATCGTTATCCGCTGGCACATCCAGATCGGCAATGTGGTGATCCCCAAGTCGGTCACCCCGTCACGCATCGCTGAGAACTTCGACGTCTTCGATTTCGAGCTGACTCCAGAGCAGGTCGCCGCCATCACCGCCCTCAACAAGGACTACCGCACCGGCGCAGACCCCGCCACCGCCGACTTCTAAGCCGTCCGCTCCAGGCGTACCTGGGTGGTCGAGCGTGGCCGCCGAAGCGTAGAATCTCCTGCATGTCTGAATTGAAGCTGCAAGAGATCGACGCCCTGCGCGGTGGGTTTACCTCTGACCCCATCGCGCGTATCGCGCAGAATGCCGTCACCGCCACAGACATCAACGCCATCGCGTTGGACCGCAACATTGCCGTGTCCATCGATCCGTTGATGAGCAACCAACTGGATGCGTGGCCGATCACCAATCAGAAGCAGAGCGGTCGCTGCTGGCTGTTTGCGGGCACCAACTTCCTCAAGCAGCACGTCATCGAGGAGCTGAAGGTGGACAACTTCGAGTTCTCGCAGGCCTACCTGCACTTCTGGGACAAGCTGGAGAAGGCCAACTGGTTCCTCACCTCCATCATTGAGTTGGCCGACCGCCCGCTGGATGACCGCACCACTGCGCGTCTGCTCGCCGACCCAATTGGGGACGGCGGCCAGTGGGACATGTTCGTCTCCTTGGTGCTCAAGTACGGCTTGGTGCCCAAGTATGCGATGCCGGAGACCGAGTCGTCGTCCAGCACCCGCTCCATGAACACCACACTCTGCACCCTGTTGCGTCGCGGCGCCGGACTGTTGCGTGCCGCCGTCGCTGCTGGTGAGGACGCGGACGCGCTGCGTCAGCAGTTGGTGGCGGACGTCTACCGGGTGCTGTCCATCCACTTGGGCACCCCGCCCACCACCTTCGTCTGGCAGTGGAAGAACAAGGACAAGAAGTTCACTCGCGGCGGCACATTCACCCCGCTGGAGTTCGCCGCCAAGTACGTGACCATCGACCTGACCCAATACGTCTGCGTGGTCAACGACCCGCGCACCACGTCCCCATTCGGCTCGGTGCTCACGGTCGATTATCTAGGCAACGTGGTTGGCGGACGTCCCATCCGCTATCTGAACGCTGAGGCCGACGTATTGAAGTCTTTGACCAAGAAGGCGATCCTCGACGGGCGCGTCGTCTGGTTCGGTTGCGACGTCGGCAAGCAGTTCTCCCGCGCAAGCGGCGTGTGGGACGCGGCCATCTTCGACTATGAAAGCGTCTACGGCGTGCCGCTCGGCATGAGCAAGGCCGAGCGTCTCGAGTTGGGCAACTCTGCCATGACCCACGCCATGGTCATCACCGGCATCGATGTGAACGACGACGGTTCGGCCCGTCGCTATCGTGTGGAGAACTCGTGGGGTGACGACCGTTCCGACAAGGGTTTCGACACCATGAATGACTCATGGTTCGCCGAGTACGTCTTCGAGTTGGCCGTGCCGATCAGCGACCTGCCCGCCGAGTTGGCCGCCCAACTGGACCAGCAGCCCATCGTCCTGCCCCTGTGGGACCCGATGGGTGCCCTCGCCTAGAGCGACGCAAGGGGTGTTGCTACCGAACGGTCTTCTTGTGGGCTAGACACGGAACTGGGCAGTATACGCGCCCACCGCCGTGTTTCGTTTAGACGCATTTGAGCGTTTGGGCCGTGTTCGGGCTGTCGTTGCGACTTCGTAGGTTGGCATTGGGCCGCCGACGGCACCCCGCAACGGTAGAATGGTTGTATGACCGAAACGCCACAGACCCCACAGGCTCCCGAAAACGCACCGCAGTCACCGGTTGAGCCCGCCGCTCCCGTTGCCATCGGTGCTCCAACGGGCGCAGGAAACCCGTACGCTGCGGAGTACACGGCCGCAATCCCGGTTCAGCCTTGGGGTGCGCCACCCGCCGCTCAGGCAATTCAGGGGGAAACTCCTGGCCAGCTGCCGCAGGCGCAACAGGCTCAGTTAGCGCAGGCGCAACAGTGGCAGCCAGCCCAGCAGTCGCAGGCAGCACAACCAGTCTTTAACCCCACTCCCGGCCAGTGGCAACAGGCACCGCAACCTGCCTACGGACAACCTGCAGGTCAGTGGCAACAGCCCGGTGTGCCCTACCAGTACGCCCCACAGCCTGCCGCTCCGGCCCAGCCGAGTGCAGCAGCGGCCTTCTTCAAGGAGTCCGAAGCATTCTCGGGGTTCCGTGAGGTTCGCAAGAACAAGTTCGGTTCGGAACGTTTCTGGAGTTCAATCCTGCGCATCATCGGCTGGGTGATGTTCATCGTATTCTTTGTGCTCGGCTTCTCGTCGCTGCTCCTCGCTGGTCAAGCGTCATATTGGGGTGGGGCCATGTGGGGGACGGGGATCCTCGCTGCGGTGAGTTCATGGGGAGCTGGCGTCCTCATCCTGACTGGGTGCATGGTGGCTGCCAACATCGCAGACGACATCGAGGCCTCTCGCGGGCTTCAGAGTGAATCCAACGTCCTGCTGGAGCGCATCGCTGCCAACACCGAGAAGCCTGCCCCGGTCAAACCCGAAGCCACCGGCACCGAGGACGAAGAGTTGGCTAGCAGTTCGCTGCTCTAGCTCCGCTTACTCTGGAGGTGACGCCTCGTCAACGGCAGGAACGAACACGTCCTTGGCCCACGCGGCCCACGGCTCGTACCTGTCCGGGATGTTTGTGAACACGAACACGTTGCGATAGACCGCGAAGTGAACCTCGTCCGTCTTGTCTGGTCGTGAGAACGTCATGTCATACATGGTGAGACCGCCCCAACTCCGTGTCTTGGAAAAATCGGTGATGGTGTTGCCGTTTTCTTCCCAGCAGGCCTGCGTTTGGTTGGCGTAGAGCAGCGCCGACTCGTGGCTGTCGTACAGCCTCATGCTTACGCCCTGCTTGGTGGCATCGGGGTCGGCAGTCGCAAGCGTGTGTTCAAACGTGTTGTCCTGCGACGAGCAGGTGAGTTTCGCCGGCGCATTGATGGCGAGCGCATCGAAGCCCTGTCGCTGGGGCAGCACCTGCGTTGCCAACGTGGTGAACTCGTCGCTGGTCACATTCTTGCTTGGGCCCACTCCCCACCAGCCCATCCACATCCCTCCGCCGAAAACGCCTACTGCCAGGACGAGGACGCCGATGATCGCGAAGATCGGGCCTTTCTTGGACTTCTTTGGTGGCGGTGTGGGTGCCACGGGAGTGCGCGGCACATCCCACGTTGGGGGTTGAGTGGTCACAAATGTTGGAGTGGGCGCGTCAGCATGTGACTCCTCAGTTGGCTGCTCCTCGAACTGCACCTCAGTTGGAGACGCAGGAGTTGGAGACGCAGGAGCCGTGAAGGCCGCTGGAGTGGGAGGGACCACGGCTGTAGAGGTTGCGACAGCAGGAGTTTCGGGAGCGCTGCTCGGGTATGTTGTGGGAATCACAGGAGTCGGGGGAATTGCCGGTGTTGTGGGAGTTACTGGCGTTGGGGCAGCTACCGGAGTTGGCGCATTCTCTCTAGGCACGGTCGATTGGGGATACAGGTCGTCCCGGAGTCCAAAAGACGACTCCGAGGGGGGGAATGGAGTGGGCAGTGTGGACGGATCCAAGGGAGCAGGACGCTCCGAGAGGAGCGGGCTAGCTGGTGACTGCGCCAAGAACGCGTCCAGCAACTCCTCGGCAGTCGCAGGCTGGTGAACTATTGGAGCCTCGGCGAGGGGAGCGGCGGGGGAGACGGGAGCGGCGGGGGCCGGAGTTGCAGGCGCGACCGGTGTCAGCGGCGCGACCGGCGTGACGGGTACTGTAGGCGCGATAAGAGCCGTGGGAACTGCGGCAGTAATGGGAGAAGCGGGAGCTACTGGGTCCGCGGGAGTAATAGGAGTAAATGGCGCAGTCGGAGTCACCCACGCGAGAGGGGCCGCAGGCGCGACGGGTGCCAGAGGGGCAGGCTGGACTGGAGGCACCACAGGTGCACTAGTGGTCGCAGCTCGATTGGCGATGGCCGTCCTTACATCCTCACCGCCACGTGCCTGCAGCCAATTCAACAGCGCCGGATACGCGTTCGGGTGTGCCGCAATGTCAGCCCAGAGGCCACGCTGTGCCGCCGCGAGGGTTGCCAAGTCGGCAGCACTGGTTTGCGGATCGCGGACGGCCGCCTGCGCGACGGAAAACTCACTAAAGTCGGTCATTGATGCCTCCCCCTTCTGGAACAAGCATAGTCAGCGGCCCGTTCGTGACGGTGCTAGGACGCGAAAACGCGAGTCAAATCAGGGGTTTTCGCCGTCCTCGGCCTCGTTTGACGCTGATTCTCCGTCTTCAGATCCAGAATCCGCACTAGACGCGCTCGCTTCATTGGGCTGTTCCGAGCCGCCGGTCCCGTCCGATTCAACGGACTCCGTTGAGGCCGGGGCTTGCGGTGCCGTGGTCGGGGCAGGTGGGGGCACTACGGGAGGAGCATATGTGGGCGTAACCAACGGAGCGGCGAGAAGCGCCTTGTCAACGGCGTTCTTGAACGCACCTGTTGCGAGGTCAGCGAACGGCTCCCACTTCGACGGGGTGTTAGTGAACGCCACCACGTTGTGGTAGACCGCGTAGTACGTTGTGTATTGGTCGTCATAGCGCATGGTGTAGTAGGTAACGCCTTTGGCTGACATCGGCTGGAAGTCGGGGACGGAGCGCCCTCCCTCAATCCAGCAGGCCCGAATCTGCGAGGCGTAGCGCTCCGCGTGTGCGGCAGTGTCGAACAGGCGGAACGAGATACCCTGAGCCTGATTCGGATCGGCGCGCATCAAAGCAAACTCATGCACGTTATGCTGGGCGTCGCACGAGGAGAAGTTCTGTTTACCGTCCGCGATCGGCATCGGCGCAGCGCCGGTCTCTTCCGGAAACGTTTCAATGACAAGAGTGGCGAACTGCCCTTGGGTCAGTGGAGTCTTGTCATTGGTCCACGGCAGGTGGCCGCCGTTGAACAAGAAGGTGTAGCCAGCGAGTGCTCCCGCAGCCACCAGCGCCACGATCAGGGCGATGATGCCAACCTTCTTGACGGGCGACTGATGGGACTGATGTTCTGCCTGGCCCAAGTCGTCCCCATTATAGGATGGCAGGCTGCTCACCTGCGGCAGTGGTGACGGTGGCATGGGCTTGTTCTGCGCTCGTGGCATCGGCTTGGCTATGGCCTCGTCCATCCGTCTAGGGGGCAGATGCGAGCCAAACTGCGCCACGCTGGCATCGTTCGGGTTGCTCGGGTCGTTCATCGCGCTGGTTTCTTCCTCGATCACGGTCCAATATGCGACTCAAGTCGCAAAAATATCAAACTAAAAGCCTACCGGGAATCGGCCGTCTGCTGCCTCTATTTCGTTCCAAGCTGAAGCGGTCTCTGCGGCTCCACCTACCGATCTCACGCAGAATACACGGGGTAGTAGCTGCGTTCTCCTCGCCCTGGTTGTGGTGAGCTCCCACTGCTTCGGTTAGCCTGCCCACCCTCTGCTCGTCACTCGGCATACACAACCTCGTAATCCTTCGCGCGGTCGCGGGATCCGCTATCTGGGATAGCTGAGAGCGTCCGCAACCGCAGACGACGCGGCGCGCGTCGGGACATTACGTTGAGTCAACACGTCATACAGCAGTTTCAGGTTGGCACCGAGTTCGCGCACTTGATATTCGCGGTACTCCCAGGTGCGTTGCCGCTCGGAGTCGCCCACGCCAACTGCATCAACCCCAGCCAGACGGCAGGACGCGATGGCGCGCTGCAGGTGATAGTCCTGCGTGACCACGATCAACGAGTGCAGCCCGAACGTGTCCCGCGCATGCACACAAGAGGTGTATGTGTCGTCACCGTCAACGTCCTTAATGATGCGTTGCTCCGGCACACCAGCGGCGACTAGTGCCGCCTTCATGCCGTCCGGTTCGGAGTAGCCGCCGTCCTGCGTGCCCGAGACGATGATGACCTCGGTCTTGCCGGTGCGATACAACTCCACCGCGACGTCGAGACGCGCTTGTAGGTACGGTGACGGGCCGTCCTGCCACATGGACGCCCCAAAAACCAGCGTGACTGTGCGCGACGGAACTGACGACGTGGGGTAGACGCGCTCATTAGACATTCCTCGGACGATCAGCCAGCCGCCACCAACGATGAGCACGGTCAACGCCACCAGCGTGCTGATGACGCGCGTCAACACCCAGCGCAAAACCCCACCCATACTTCCAGCTTACTTGGCTTGCGGTCAGAGTGCGGACTTGCGCCAGGCGCGGTACTGGCCGATGAGCGCCTGTGTGGAGGCGTCTTGGCTTGCCAGAGCAGCGTTGCCGTCGTCCCCAGTGATGGCCGGGTAGATGGATAGCGCCAGCTTCTTTCCCAACTCGACGCCCCACTGGTCGAACGAGTCGACGCCCCAGATGATGCCTTGGGTGAAGGTGATGTGTTCGTATAGGGCGATCAGTTGGCCGAGCACGCTGGGGGTTAGCGCTGGGGCCATGATCGAGGTCGATGGGCGGTTGCCGGGGAACACGCGGGCGCTGACAAGCCATTCTGGGGTGCCTTCGGCGCGCACCTCGTCGTCGGTCTTGCCGAAGGCTAGTGCGGCGGATTGGGCAAAGAAGTTGGAGAGGAAAAGCTCATGCACGTCCGTGCCGGCATCATCTAGCGGGTTGGCGGGGGTGGCAAAGGCGATGAAGTCGCAGGGCACCAACTGCGTGCCTTGGTGGATGAGTTGATAGAACGCGTGCTGGCCGTTGGTGCCAGGCTCGCCCCAGAAAACCTCACCGGTGGCGCTGGTGACGGGGGTTCCGTCGGCGCGCACCCGTTTGCCGTTGCTCTCCATGGTCATCTGTTGCAGGTAGGCGGCAAAGCGGTGCAGATACTGCGCGTAGGGCAGCACCGCGTGGGTGGACGCGCCCAGAAAGTCGACGTACCAGACGTTCAGCAGGCCCAGCAGTGCAGGCACGTTCTGGTTCAACGGAGCCGTGCGGAAGTGCTGGTCGATGGTGTGCATCCCGGAGAGTACCGCGCGCCAGTTCTTCTCGCCGATAGCGATGGCGACGCTCAGCCCAATGGCCGACGCAAGAGAGTAGCGTCCCCCAACCCAGTCCCAGAAACCGAACGCGTTAGCCGGGTCGATGCCAAACTCGGCCACGGCATCAAGGTTGGTGGAGACGGCAACAAAATGTCGCTCAATTGCTGTCTGTCGTGCAGCTTCGTCGCCAGGTACTATGGCTCCCGAGGCAGTTAGGGTATTGAGCAACCAAGTGCGGGCCAGCCGGGCGTTTGTCATCGTCTCCAGCGTTGTAAACGTTTTAGACGAGACGATAAACAGGGTGGTCTCCGGGTCAAGGCCGCGCGTCTTCTCGTAGGTGTCCGCCGGGTCGATGTTGGAGATGAAGCGGCACTTGATGCTGGGGTGACGGTAGGCGGCCAGCGCCTCGTAGGCCATAGCGGGGCCGAGGTCTGAGCCGCCGATTCCGATGTTGACTACGGTCTCTATCGCCTTGCCGGTGACTCCTAGCCAACGGCCTGCGCGCACATCCTCGGCGAACGCACACACGCGGTCCAGCACCTCGTGTATCTGCGGCACCACGTCCACGCCGTCAACCATGAGGGATGCAGCGCGAGGCAGGCGGAGCGCGGTGTGCAGCACGGCGCGTCCTTCAGTGACGTTGATCTTCTGCCCGGTGAACATGGCCTCGCGGCGCGCCGGCAGGTCAACAGCCTCGGCAAGCGCGACTAGGGCGTCCAGCACGTCGTCACTGACCAGGCCTTTGGAGAAGTCCACGTACAGGTCGCCAGCGGTGCGGGCAAAACGGCTAGCCCTAGCGGGGTCAGCCGCAAACCAGCCGCGCAAGTCGGGCGCGAAGGCGTCTCCAAGTGAGGTTAGTTGCGTCCAAGCGGCCGTCAGTGTGGCATCGACAGGTGCGTCCATGCCTCCAGCGTAGTGCCTACGACTGACCGGGGGCCAGCAGGACGGCAGGGTCGAAGGTCTTGTCAGAGTCGCCAGCGAAGGCTTGCCAGTGAATGTGACAGCCGAAGGAGTAGCCGGTGTCGCCCACCCAGCCGATCACGTCTCCCTGTTTGACCCATTGACCGTCCTCGACGTTTGACCAGCTCATGTGGCCATAGCCGGTAGACATGTCGCCGTGGTTTAGCTTGACCCAGTTGCCGAGTTGGCCGTACCAGCCCGAGTAGCTGACCACGCCATCGGCGGATGCGTAGATTTCTTGACCGCAGTTGGCGCCGATATCCATCGCCGCGTGGAAGGAGCTGTAGCCGTACATCGGCTCAGGACGCCAACCATAAGAGCTTGTCACAGAGGCATTGTCGGTGGGGACGATGAAGTCGCCCGGTTGCAGGCCCATGTCGGCTGCTAACTGTGCGGCCTCTTCCGAACTGAGTTGGCCCATCATCATTGACTCGGAGTAGAGGGTGGCCGCGGCGGCGATGGCCGTAGCGCGGCGGGCAGCCTCTTGGCGAGCCTGTTCAATAGCGTCCATCTCTGCTTGCACGGCGAGCGCCTCGGCGGCCAGTTGTCGGGAGTCCTGCAACACGGCAGTGGTATTGATTAGGGCAAACAGTTCGGACGCACTCGGGTCATACGCCACTGGAGTGGATTGTCCAGCCTCAGTGATAGCCCACCCGGCGCGCGTCTGCGCGTCGCCCTCGGGGGTACCTGCCGGTGCGACCATTCGCGACACCTGCGAGGCGATGTGAGTGGCGTTGCTATCAGAGGCTGCCGCGCCACTGACCGCGGCGACGCTGCCGATCGCGAGAGCGGACGCCAATGCCACCACCAACGGAGCAATCCCCTTGCGTCGCGTGGAGCCACTGGAGTGGCGAACGTGCATCGTGGTGGTGTGGTATTGGGAGTCCAGTCCGCGTGAGGCTGCCGCCACATCTGCTTCATTGAAGCGATTTTGATAATCTGGCTGCGGCTGTTGCTCGGCTTCAGGTTGGTACCAGTTGGCAGTCTCGTCAAAGGACGGACCATAACTCTGGCTGCTGTCCGCGTGGGGCCGGAGAGCTACGGGCCACGCAGTGTCAGGTGCGGGAGCGTGGGGCCGGGGAGCTACGGGTGCGGGAGCGCCAGGCAAGGGTGAGTGAGGTTGGAACGCGACAGGCGAGTATGTCCCCGGTTGAACCGGCTCCGAAGTGGGGGCATAAACGTCGGCAAAGAAGTCTGCTTCGCTTGGGGCGTGCCATGGTTCTCGCACTGCAACCCTCACCTCCCGCCTGTCCTCGGTAACAAAAGTCAAGTATTCCAAGCTTACAAGAGTAATAGGCCCGGCACAAGGCCCTATGAGAAACTCTTAGTTACAGAATGAGCGTCTGATCCACGTCTTGTGGCGGTCATAACACCTGGAGTCACACTAGATAGCGGTAGAGGTAGCTTTCTGGAGGGACCACCTCGACCTCAAGGCGACTGTCGGCGATACGTTGCAGCAGGGCGTCGTACCCGGCGGGGTCGCCAAGTTCTAGACCGACTAGCGCGGGACCGGTGTCGCGGTTGCTCTTCTTGGTGTACTCGAACAGCACGATGTCGTCTTCGGGGCCGAGCACCTCGTCGAGGAAGCGCCGCAGCGCGCCCGGCTCCTGCGGGAACGTCACCAGGAAGTAGTGCTTGCGCCCTTCATGGATGAGGCTGCGTTCGCTCACCTCGGCGTAGCGGGTGATGTCGTTGTTGCCTCCGGATACGACGACGACCACAGTTTGGCCGGGGGAGACCTCAAGTTGCACGTCGTTGGGACCGCGACGCAGCACGGACGACGCCAGTGCGCCCGCAGGTTCGGCGATGACGCCGTCCACCTGATACATGGCAAGCATCTCGGAGCAGATTTGGCCTTCGGGCACGGCCAACATCTCGGGAGCGATTGCCTTGATGATGGGCAGTGTCACGTCACCGGCCCGCCGCACCGCCGCACCGTCAACAAACGTGTCGATCTTTTCCAGTGTGACGGGTTCTCCGGCGGCCAGTCCGGCAGCGATGCCAGCGGCCCCACGCGGCTCGACGGCCACGATTCGGGTTGCCGGGTAGTTGGTGCGCAGCCAGCCACCCGCTCCCGAGAGCAGACCGCCGCCACCAACGGGGATGACGATCACGTCTGGGGCATGTCCGCCCAGTTGTGTAACGATTTCGGCGGCGATAGTGCCTTGTCCAGCCAAAGTGCGCGGGTCATCGAAAGCGGGCACCAGGGTGGCTCCCGTGGTGGCTGCCAGTTCGGCAGCGGCCCGCGCCGCTGCGTCGTAGTTTTCGCCGGTGACAACCAGTTTTACTCGCCCTGCACCCAGTGCGATGATGCGGTCTCGCTTCTGTCGGGGCGTGGTGGTCGGCACCACCACATGTCCGTCAATTCCCAGTTTTGCGCAGCTCCATGCCACCCCCTGACCGTGGTTTCCGGCAGAGGCGCAAACCACTCCGGAGCTACGTTCGGCGTCGTCCAGTTGGCTCATCAGGTTGAACGCGCCGCGCAGCTTGTAGGAGCGCACCGGTTGCAGGTCTTCGCGTTTGAGTAGCACGTTCGCGCCACTCAACTGGCTCAGGCGCACGCTGGGTTGCAGGGGGGTCAATTGCGCATTTCCGGCGAGGCGGCCTTTGGCGTCGTCCACCAACGCCGCAACCTGTTCAAGCGAAGTCATGCGCTCTATTATCCACTGACTTACCCTCGGTTGCGTCCTGGGTCTCCAGTTTTCACATTTTCCCTGTGGGGACGCGAGGGGACTAGTAGTCTTAAACGTATGACGACCTTGTTCGATGAGCTGAAACTGCGTGATCTTACCCTGCGTAACCGGATGGTGCTGCCGCCCATGGCGCAGTACATGTGCCGAGGCCAGGATGGAGTGGTCAACACCTGGCATCTGGTGCATTACGGCGCACGTGCCCAGGGCGGTTTCGGGCTTGTGCTCACTGAGGCGACGGCGGTGGCTCCCGAGGGTCGCATCACCCCGTATTGTGCAGGCATCTGGAACGACACCCAGCGGGACGCTTGGAAGCCAGTCGTCGAGTTTGCGCATGAGCAGGGTGCCGCGATCGGCATCCAGCTCAATCACTCGGGACGCAAGGGTTCGTCATCCCACCTGAAGAACGGTGCCGTTGACGTGGCTGACGGCGGCTGGCAGACCATCGCCCCCAGCGCCATCGCTTACCCCGGCTACCCTGAGCCTGTCGAGATGACTCTGGACGACATCAAACGCGTCAAGGCAGATTTCGTGTCCGCCGCGCGCCGCGCCGACGAGGCCGGATTCGACGTGGTCGAGCTACATGCTGCGCACGGCTACCTGCTGTTCGAGTTCCTGTCCCCACTGTCCAACAAGCGCACCGACGAGTACGGTGGCGGCTTCGACGAGCGCACCCGCCTGCTGATAGAGATCTGCGACGAGGTCCGCACCGTCTGGCCCGCCAACAAGCCGCTGCTGGTGCGCGTCTCCGCAACCGAATGGCTGGATGTCGGCTGGACGGTGGGCCGCACCCAGAAGCTGGCCAAGCTGCTGAAAGACCACGGCGTGGACATGATGGACGTCTCCTCCGGTGGCAACGTGCCCGCCAACATCGACGCGCAGCCGGGGTATCAGGTCTGGCTTGCTCGCAAGACCGCCAAAGCAGGCCTCCCGGTCATCACCGCAGGACTCATCACCAGCCCAAAGCAAGCTAAACGCATCATGGACGAAGGCGGTATCGACTGCATCGCCATCGGTCGCGCTGCGCTGCGTCGTCCGTTCTGGCCCCTGTGGGCAGGCTACAAACTAGGCGTCCCCGCCGACCAGATGCCCTACCCCGAGCCCTACATCCGTGGCGCCTTTCCCGAAAGGAAGCCCTCGAAGTCGGAGTAGGCGGCGCACTACGCGGAGAGCGCGCGGAGGTTGGTGCGCGTGCGCGTGCGACCGAAGCTGACGCCTTCCATTCCGGCGGTGAAGACGCGGGCTACGTGCTCGTCTAGAGTTAGGGCCTGGATCAGTTCGGTTAGTTGGGTGATGCGCTCGGCGGCGGCGTCTAGGGCGTCGTTCAGCTCAATGATGCGCTTGATGCCGTTGAGGTTGATGCCCTCCTCTTGGCTTAGGGACTGAATTAGGCGCAGTTTGCGCACGTCTTTCGGGCTGTAGCGACGGCCTAGGCCCTTGGTGCGACGGGGCACCACTAGGCCCATGCGGTCGTAGGTGCGCAAGGTCTGGGGGTGCATCCCAGCTAGGCGGGCGGCTACCGTCACCGTGAAGATGGGGGCGTCAATATCTACTAGGTCTGGAAGTGAACTGCTCATTCTTGCCCTTTCACTAGTGACTCGCGGAGGTCGGTGGAACAGTTCGGTAGCTCGCTGGCCTCATAGCTCACTCCTGTCCTTGCAGTAGTGACTCGCGCGGGTTCGGCTGGTCAACTAGGTTGGCGAACTCGCCCAGCTTGGCTTTGGCGTCGTCACTCAACTTCGTGGGGACGACGACGCTCATGGTTGCCAGCAGGTCCCCGTACTCGCCGTTGGCTTTCTGTACGCCTTTGCCGCGCACGCGGAACGTGCGGCCATTTGGGGTGTTGGGGGGGATGCGCAGGCGGACGGGGGTGCCTTTCAGCGTGGGCACGTCTACCTCGCTGCCGAGCGTGGCTTCGTCGAATCTGACCGGCACGTCCACGGTGAGGTTGTATCCTGAGCGACCAAATATGGGGTGCGGGGTCACTTTCACGGTGACGTACAGGTCGCCGCTGGCACCGCCGTTTTCGCCCTTGCCGCCCTTGCCTTTGATGCGGATGCGTTGGTCGTTGTCCACGCCTGCCGGGATGCGCACCTGCATGGTCTTGTTGGATTTGGCCTTGCCGGTACCGCCGCATGCAGGGCACGGGTCGTCCACGATGAGGCCGCGGCCTTTGCATTCGCGGCACGGGGTGGTGCTCAACGGACCAGCGTTGCCCGGCTCGACGCCACTGCCGGAGCAGTGCGCGCAGACGTGGGGGACGGATCCAGCCTTGGCGCCGGTGCCTTTGCAGGTGGGGCACGGCTCTTCCGAGGTCATTGCTACCGCAACCGTGGCCCCGTCGATGCTCTCCAGGAACGAGATGGACACCTTGCCTTCCACGTCGGTGCCGCGACGTGGGTTTCGGGTGTTGACCCGGGTGCGTTGTTGCGTGGACGACGGTGGGGTGCCGAACAGGTTGCCGAAGATGTCACCTAGACCACCTGCGGCACCTTGCGCGAAACGCGCGAAGATATCTTCCGCGCCAGCGCCACCTGCCGTGCCGGGGCGTTGCTGGAAACGGTAGCCGCCGCCACCGAGCAGCGAGCGCATCTCGTCATACTCTTTGCGCTTGTCGGGGTCAGACAGAATATCATGCGCCTCGGACGCCTCTTTGAAGCGCAGCTCGGCTTTCTTGTCGCCGGGATGTTGGTCGGGGTGGTTCTCGCGAGCGATCTTGCGGAACGCCTTCTTGATAGCTTCCGGTTTGGCGTCTTTCGGCACACCGAGGATCTTGTAAAAGTCCTTGTCAGCCCAGTCTTTTGCGCTCACTACTCACCCCTTTCGTTTATGGCATATTGTGCGTTTAGATCGTTTGCATATGCCGGACGGCATCGCGGGATCAGCGTGGCTTGGGGTGTCACGAGATGTTGGTCTGAGTGACACCCCAAGCTGCTGAGCGCGAGCGCGGCTGTTGCGTTGCGCGCGGCTATTCGGGTTCGACCGCGACGGCGACCCTTGCGGGGCGCACCACGGTTTCGTCGAGTTTGTAGCCACGCTGAATCACCTGAGCGACGTGCAACGGGGGCACGTCGTTGGTGGGCAATTGCATCAGTGCCTCGTGCAGCACCGGGTCGAACTCGTCGCCGACCGCACCGAAGCCGATGAGCTTCAGTTTGGTGGCGAGGCGTTCGATCTCGCTGGCCACGATCTTGAATCCGCCGGTGATTTCCTCGTGTTCAGCAGCAGTGGCCACCGCGTCAACGATGGGCACTAACTCCTTAATCACCGATGCGGCTCCTTGTTCGCGACCCAGCATCCGGTCACGGTCAACCCGCTTCTTGTAGTTGATGTACTCGGCCTGCAGTCGCTGCAGGTCGTTGGTACGCTCTGCCAGCAAGGCCTCCAGTGCGCCGATACGACTTGCATCTTCCGCACTGTAGGTCCCATCGGCGGCGAGCGACGCCTTGGCTTCAGCGATCAGCTTGGCTGCGGCAGCATCCCAACCGTCGGCGGAGCCGGCAGCATCGTTGTCGGTGGAGTCTCCCGTTGTGGGGACGCCATCAGTTTGTGGGATGTCGCCTTCACCCGGAGTCTCGGCAGCGCCGGACGCGCCCGGTGCGCCCAAGTAGTCGTCTTGCGGCTCACTCATCGCCAGGCTTGCTTTCGTCGATGATCTCGGCGTCAACAACGTCTTCTTCACCCTCGGCACCACTGCCAGCAGCGCCATCGTCAGCGCCAGCCCCGGCTGCAGCCTGAGCCGCCTGCGCGGCGGCGTACATGGCTTGACCCATGGCGGAGGCCTTCTCGTTGACCTCTTCCATGGCAGCCTTGACCTCGCCGTCGTTGTCGGTGCCCTTCAGCGCCTCTTGCAGCTTGGTGAGCGCATCGGTGACGGGCGTCTTGACATCCTCGGGGATGGAGTCGCCGTTCTCCTTGAGCAGCTTCTCGGTGCGGAACGCCAGCGCGTCCGCCTCGTTGCGCAGTTCGACGGATTCGCGGCGCTTCTTGTCCTCTTCGGCGTGGGCCTCCGCCTCGCGCATCATGTTGTTGATCTCGTCCTTGCCGAGCGCCGAACCGCCGGTGACAGTCATGGACTGCTCCTTGCCGGTGGCGGTGTCCTTGGCGTGGACGTGCACGATGCCGTTGGCGTCGATGTCGAAGGTGACCTCGATCTGCGGCACTCCGCGCGGGGCGGGCAGCAGGCCGGTCAGCTCAAAGTTGCCGAGGCTCTTGTTGTCGCGGGCAAAGTCACGCTCGCCCTGGTACACCTGAATCATCACGGACGGCTGGTTGTCTTCGGCCGTGGTGAAGATCTCGGAACGCTTCGTTGGGATGGTGGTGTTGCGATCGATGATGCGCGTCATCACGCCACCCTTGGTCTCGATGCCCAGCGACAGCGGGGTGACGTCGAGCAGCAGCACGTCCTTCACTTCGCCCTTCAGCACGCCGGCCTGCAGGCTGGCGCCCAGTGCCACAACCTCGTCGGGGTTGACGGTCTTGTTGGGCTCCTTGCCACCGGAAAGCTCCCTGACAAGGTCCTGCACGGCGGGCATACGGATGGAGCCGCCCACCAGGATGATCTCGTCGATGTCGGCAACCTTGATCTTGGCATCCTTCAGCACGTCGTTGAACGGGCCCTTGCAACGGTCAAGCAGGTGTTGCGTCATGCGCTGGAACTCGGAGCGGGTGAGCTTCTCTTCTAGGTGCAGCGGGCCCTCGGGGCCGGCCGTGATGTAGGCGAGGTTGATCTCGGTCTCCTGCACCTGGCTCAGCTCGATCTTGGCGCGCTCGGCGGCCTCCTTGAGGCGCTGCCCGGCCATCTTGTCCTTGCTCAGGTCCACGCCGGTCTTGTTCTTGAACTGGGTGACCAGCCAGTCAATGACCACCTGATCCCAGTCATCGCCGCCCAGTCGGGCGTCACCCTTGGTGGCCTTGACCTCGAACACCCCGTCAGAGATGTCGAGCAGCGAGACGTCGAAGGTGCCGCCGCCGAGGTCAAACACCAACACGGTGTGCTCCCTGTCCGACTTGTCGAGACCGTAGGCAAGCGCGGCTGCGGTCGGCTCGTTGATGATGCGGTCCACGGTAAGGCCTGCGATCTCGCCAGCCTCCTTTGTGGCCTGACGCTCGGCGTCGCCAAAGTATGCGGGGACCGTGATGACGGCGTTGGTGACCGTCTCGCCCAGGTAGGCCTCGGCGTCGCGCTTCAGCTTCTGCAGCACAAACGCGCTGATCTGCTGCGGCTTGTAGTCCTTGTCGTCAATCTTGGTGCTCCACGAGGTGCCCATGTGACGCTTGACGCTGCGGATGGTGCGGTCAGGGTTGGTGACGGCTTGACGCTTGGCGACCTCGCCAACGAGAACCTCACCGTTCTTCGTGAACGCCACCACACTCGGGGTGGTGCGTCCGCCTTCCGCATTGGGGACGACGGTCGGCTCGCCGCCTTCAAGAACCGCGATCACCGAGTTGGTCGTGCCCAAGTCGATGCCTACTGCTCGTGCCATCTGTGTTTTACCTCCAGGTTATGCCGCTTGTGCGCCGGTTGGCGCCAAGTTGAAGTCTGTGTACTCAACTAGTGTAGCACCCAAAGGGCGAAGTTGAGTCACCATCACTCAACCTGTTCTTGAGGGCCGTTATTCCCGTGGGTTTTGGCTGCAAGATACCGACTGAAAACTCTGCAAGATACCGATTGAGGCCGTCAGTTGGAGGTTGGTCAACTACCTGTCTCGCTTAGAATGGCGACTAGAGCGTCACCCAGCGATGACGTAGTGCGTGTCGCCGAACGCTGCCTCAATGTTCAGACGTCCGCCAAGAGACTCAACATAACGACGCAGCGTCGAAACCTGAGTGCGATCAATATCGCCTCGTTCTATCGCGGAGACGCGATTCTGACCGACACCCAACTCCCCAGCCATCTCGACCTGGGTCATCGACTGGGCCTCGCGCACCTCACGCAATCGGTAGGCGCGGACCTGTTGCTGTAAGTCCTGAACCATCGCTTCCAACTCCACCGGATCAATCGGACGGTGGGCGAGTTGCTGCTCAAGCGTCACGCTCATCTTTGTTCCTTTCTTGTCTCAAGTTCGCGCAGGTGCGCTGCGTAACGGCGTTCTGCAACCGGAATGTTTCGTTTGTACCACTTGTCCCAGTCCCCAGACTTGTCGCCACCAACCAGGAAGAAGGCCGACCTGACCGGGTCAAACACGAACAGCAATCTGATCGACTGACGGCCCGGCGCTGATGGACGTAGTTCCTTCAAGTTTGCTATTCGTGACCCGGTGATCGAGTCCACCAATGGCCGTCCGAGTGACGGTCCTTCTCTGCCTAATACGACTACCGCAGCCATGACAGCCTTGTATGTCGGCGCATCCAAGGAGTCCATCCACTCCTGGACCGCGTCGTCCAACTCGATCAGCCATACCACAATGACAGTGTAGCATAAGCGGGTAGTACTACGCATGCATGCTACGAGGCATCTTGAAGTCACCCTCGTGGGGCCTTCCGCTACGTGGAAGACTTTGCAATAAAGTTGGACGGAGCCAAACTCTTGGCACATCAGCAAGTCTCGTCGGCGTCACCAAGGGGTCATTGGCCTCTTGGTGACGCCCGTTGAGCGTGAGAACTGCTCGCATGCGGGAATGGAGGAAATATCATGCCCAGTGTCACTCAAATAGGCGACCACATCACACAGCCCTCAGGTGGGTATATCAGTCCCCTAGCATTGGAACTGCGCCAGCTAGAAGATGGCAATCCCACTTATCTCGACAGCGCCCTCGAAAATATACCGCCCGCGAATGTTGGTCTTGCTGTCGACTATCTGACCCGCATGGCGAACGGGACTGACCCAAGCCATGCTTTTCGCATCTCGATGAATGGTGCCGTGAGGATATCGAAGGCACTAAACGGTGAAGCCGTAGTCAACGCCGCCCTGCAGTCAACTCACGGTTACAGGCAGTTGCCGATTGAAGATCCACTGGTCAGGGCATTTTCTACGCTCGAAAGCCTAACGTCAAGGCACATTGACAACAAGGCCGTCAAGGCCGCGTGTCTGCTAGTTAGTTACGATGTTGGCCTTCGTGCAGGGCCGGCGAAATGGCGACCAGATGCACGGACTGACCCTGATGAAGAGACAGTTTCACATATCTCCATCATGGTCAAGAGATCGATGGCCTTCTTCCGCGAGTATGGTCCAGTGACACTCGATGGAATGACTTTTGAGGGGGGGTACAGCGAGTTTTGCAGCTCAGGCGATGGCGACTTCTTGACTGCCGATACTCTGTGGGACTTTAAGGTACTACGCGACAGTCCCAACAAGAAACACACTCTGCAACTACTCATGTACTATCTCATGGGTCGCCGTTCTGTTCATGAGGGGTTCCAGACGATTACTCACCTCGGTCTGTTCAATCCGCGCCGAAATGCTGTGTACCGCATTCCGGTCGCGAGTATTCCGCCAGAGGTTATCCACGAAGTCTCACGCAATGTGATTCGGTACACCGACTGATGCGTTTCTGGCGTCGAGGAGGTAACCGGCAACGGGCTTTAGGCTAGGTAAGCAATTCGATCAGTTCGGCTGGAGTGACAATGCGCGGGTCATCGGATGGGAAGTGCTTGGTGTTGCCAGTTACCAACAGGGCATCCGCCCATACTGCCACTTCGTAGAAGGGCGTGTCGGTTGGATCGGGTTCAAGGGGACGCATCGGTGGCGCGACGACTGCGTGGCCGAAGACCGTGATTGCGGTGACAACATGCGTGACCAGCGCCTGGTCGAGGCCAAAGCGCGGGCGGAACAACACTTCGAGGTACTCGGCGACGATACGGGCGTCATAGACGGCGTGAACCCGCTCGGCGAGGACGGCCGCCAGCACCTGTGCCGGGGTGCCACGCGGGTTGAGTAGCGCCGAGACGACAACGTTGGTGTCGAGGACGACGAGGGTCATGCCCGCTCCTCGCGACTGGCGGCGATCTCGGCATTGATGTCGTCGAGCGTCCAGCGGTCAAGACCCTTGGAGACGGCGCTTGACTGCAACGCGACCAGCGCCTGGTCGGCTCGCATCCGCAGCGCCAACTTCTGTATTGCCAGCGAATCTAGCCCCTCAATGCCCAACAAGAGCGCGGACGGTTTGCCGTTATTGGTCACAACGACACCCGCCGTCTGGGCCTCGTTCATCGCGTCGCGCGTGTGTCGACTCAACTCGGCTACCGTCAGTGTGGTCATGCCTGTGACCCTTCCTGCGTATAGTTATACGGATAATTCTCAGTATATCACTATGCGAGGTCTGCAAGATACCGACTGAAAACTCTGCAAGATACCGATTAGTTTTGCTGCAAGGTACCGATTGCAAGGTGAAGTGCCTTGTGAAACGGAAGGCGGTGAAGGGCAGATGGCCTACCTTGAACGTGTCGTTGACGCCGAACTGGAACGACGGTTTCAACGCGTTGGCGGGACTAAACTGGCGCGCAACAGACTAGGGGGCAATGGTGACCACTTTTCCAGAGTACGTAATTGAACGCGTGACGGAGCGGCCACCGACTGCGTTGGGAGTTGTTGCCGGTTCGACGCCAGTCGTCGCGTTCGGTGACATGTTCAAAGCAACGGTGGCGACCTTGGGGCTAAACTCAAGTAAGGGTGAGTTTCTTAACCGGGATGGATCGTGGCTGAGCGAAGGCGAGCGCCGGCTTGCCACGCTCAAGTCACTCAGCGCGACAGAAGGTGTCCCGTTGACGCAAACTCAGGCGTCTCAAGTGGTGGAGGAGTGTGTCACATACTTTCAGGCGGACCATAACCCATATTGGCTTTGGTTCAAACCACTGAATGTACTGCTGGAGGACGCCGAGACTCAGACCTCATACTCGGCCGGTACTGCATGTCACTTAGATCTGGTTCAGTGGGCGACGGATCCCGTCTGGAGCGGTCTTGGCCGGAGCATCCAAGAACAGTTAATCCGCCAAGACAAGAACTTCCTAGTGTCGCAACTCCGAAACGGACACATCAGAACCGTCTTGCTGAACGGCAAGGCGGTGGTCGATCAAGCTCCAAGACTCGGCGTCTCGTGGTCCGAGCAACGTAAAGTCACGCTTGCTGGCAAGGGATGCGTCATCTCTGTTGGAGATGCGGCCGGTGTGCGGTTCATCGGATGGAGCACCAATCTCCAAAGTTCCTTCGGGGTGTCTAACGAATTCAAAAGCGAGCTTGCACGATTGATAGCTCGTGAATTGCACGCTTAGTCCTGGGCCGTCGCCAGTTCGACGGGGTTGTCCCCTCCGCACAAGCACAGACAGAACAAGCAATCTGCGACGCTCAATGTCCTCGACCGCCACTCCATGTATGGCCGCTGCATTTGCACTCTGGGGCTGAGAGTGCTAATAATTGTTTAGCACTCTGACACTTCGAGTGCTACCAGTTGTAAGACAAGTGTGTAAGGAAAACGCGAACAAACCATGTCGAAACTGATC
>JAISJP010000018.1 GCA_031261455.1 Propionibacteriaceae bacterium | reverse complement strand
GGCGTGATGGCCGTTGGCGGCGTACCAGCGCGATGTGTGATCGGTGGTGATGCCGAGCCTAAAGCCGATCGGGTTGATCTTTTGACCCATACTCCCTACGCCTCCTTCTTGCTCTTGGTTGTGGTCTTGGCTGCTTTGGCTTCAGCCTCTGCCTTGGGTTCAGCCGCTGCCTCCTTAGCAGCGGGCTTCTTCGCGGCGGGTGCCTTAGCTTCCACAGCCTCGGTAGCCTTGGTTGCCTTCTTCGCAGCGGGCTTCTTGGCCTCAGCCTCAGGCTCGCTCACCTTGGCGGCAGCCTTGGCCGACGTCTTTACAGCAACCGGAGCAGCCGCCTTGATTGCCTTGCCCGGCTTGCGGGGGACGACGGTACCGGCGCCCTCAGAACCCTTCGGCTCTACCACAACAGTGATGTGTGCGGCGCGCTTGACGATGCGGTCGGCGCGGCCCTTCGCGCGGGCCTTGATGCGGTGGAGGCTGACGCCCTCATCCGCAAACGCCTGCGAGATAAACAGATCGTCACCATTAAGGCCGTCGTTGGTCTCCGCGTTTGCAACAGCAGACGCCACAACTTTGCCAATCGGCTCGGCTGCCGCCTGCGGCGCAAACCGCAAGTGATCCAGCGCCTCGTGTGCATCCATGCCTCGAACCAAGTCGAGAACGCGACGCACCTTAGTGGCGCTCATACGAATGTCCCGAGCGATGGCGTACGAACCAGGACGCTCACCCAGCAGGGTGGCGCGGCGGCTCGGCCGTTCTCCAGATTTACTCATGCTTCGTTTGTCTTCCTCGTCCTTGTTTCTCAGCGCCTGCGAGACTTCTTGTCGTCTTTCACATGGCCGCGGTAGGTGCGCGTTGGTGCGAACTCACCCAGCTTGTGACCGATCATCGCCTCAGTGATGAATACCGGCACGTGCTTACGACCGTCGTGAACCGCGATGGTGTGACCGAGCATATCGGGGACAACCATGGAGCGGCGCGACCAAGTCTTGATGACGTTGTGCGTCCCGACCTCGTTTTGGGCGTCCACCTTTTTGCTCAGATGGCCGTCAACGAAGGGGCCCTTCTTCAGGCTACGTGGCATATTCTTTGCTCACCCTTCCCTTTAGCGCTTCTTACCGCTCTTGCGGCGACGAATAATCATCTTGGAACTGGCCTTCTTCTTGCTGCGGGTGCGGCCCTCCGGCTTGCCCCATGGGCTCACCGGGTGACGACCACCGGAGGTCTTACCCTCACCACCACCATGCGGGTGATCAACAGGGTTCATAACGACACCACGCACTGTGGGGCGGATGCCCTTCCAGCGGTTACGGCCAGCCTTGCCCCAGTTGATGTTGGACTGTTCGGCGTTGCCGACAGAACCGATGGTGGCGCGGCAACGCACGTCAACCAAGCGCATCTCGCCAGAAGGCATACGCAGCGTGGCGAAGCGACCCTCGCGGGCAACCAACTGAATGGCTGCACCAGCGGAGCGGCCCATCTTGGCGCCACCACCCGGACGCAGCTCGACGGCGTGAACCGTGGTGCCAACCGGGATGTTCTTCAACGGGAGGTTGTTGCCCGGCTTGATGTCAGCCTCAGGACCGGCCACGATGGTGGCACCCTGAGCCAGACCGAGCGGAGCGATGATGTAGCGCTTCTCGCCGTCAACGTAGTGCAGCAAGGCGATGCGAGCGGTGCGGTTGGGATCGTACTCGATCTCAGCGACTTTGGCCGGCACGCCGTCCTTGTCCCAACGCTTGAAGTCAACCAGACGGTAGGCCTGCTTGTGGCCGCCGCCGATGTGACGCGTGGTGATGCGACCCTGGTTGTTACGTCCACCGGTCTTCGGCTTGGAAACAACAAGGCTCTTTTCGCGCGTTGTGCGCGTGATCTCGGCGAAATCGGAGACCGAGGAGCCACGACGACCTGGCGTCGTCGGCTTGTACTTACGGATGCCCATTAGTTCTCTTAGCTCACTTTCACCTATGCCACCGGAGCGGTGAAGACGTCAATCTTCTGTCCGGCCGCGATTGTGACAATCGCACGCTTACGATTTGGGCGCTTACCCCAGCCGGCCTTCGTGCGACGACGCTTGCCGATGCGGTTCAGCGTGTTGACGCTCAACACGTCGACACCGAAGATCTGCTCAATGGCGATCTTGATCTGCGTCTTGTTGGCGTCAGGTGCCACGATGAACGTGTACTTGTTCTCGTCAATCAGGCCGTAGCTCTTCTCGGACGCAACCGGCGCGATCAGAACGTCGCGCGGATCGGGGATACGAATAACACTCATGAGTTACGCGACCTCCTCTTCCTTCTCAGCGGCCTCTTCAGCCTGATCGGTGACGCCGCCCTCAACGTCGAGCACTTCAAGCTCATCGTCGTTCACGATGATGTGAACCGTGTTGGAGTACGAAGCCCCAGCGATGAACAGCTCAAGAGCAGCCTTCGTGAACACCACGGCATCCGAGGTGACCACGTCATAAGCGTTGAGCTGATCGACGGCCAGCAGGTGAACCTCGGGGAGGTTACGCAGGCTGAGCCAGCCGGTGTAGTCGTCGCGGTCAAGGATGACCAGCAGGTTGGCGTAGTTGCCAACGCTAGCCAGCGTGGTTGTTGCTGCCTTCGTGCTGGGGGTTTCACCCTTCACGATGGAGTCAACGACGAAGATGAGGCCGTCGCGAGCGCGATCCGAGAGCACACCCAGCAGGGCGGCCGCGATCATCTTCTTGGGAGTCTTCTGCGCGTAGGAGCGGGGATGCGGGCCGAAGACGACGCCACCACCCTTCCACTGCGGGGCGCGACGCGAACCCTGACGGGCGCGACCGGTGCCCTTCTGGCGCCACGGCTTAGCGCCGCCACCAGAAACCTCAGCGCGAGTCTTGGTTGAGTGGGTGCCCTGACGTCCGGCAGCCAACTGCGCCGTCACCACCTGGTGGATCAGCGGAATGTTGGTCTGCGTATTGAACAGCGCATCCGGCAGTTCAGCCTTACCGGCCGCCTTGCCATTGAGGCCAATAACATCAACGGTAGCCATGTTTACGCCTCGTCTTTCTTGACAGCGTTACGCACGATCACCAGCGAGCCGTTGGGGCCGGGGATGGCACCCGTGACGATCAGCAGGTTCTTCTCAAGATCAACACCCTGAACCCGCAGATTCTGCACAGTGTGACGATCATGACCCATGCGCCCAGCCATGTGCATACCCTTGAACACGCGACCCGGCGTGGCGCAAGCGCCGATGCCACCGGGAGAACGGTGCTTGCGGTGTACACCATGCGTAGCACGCAGACCATGGAAACCGTGACGCTTCATAACGCCCGCAGTGCCCTTGCCCTTGGTGGTTCCGATGACGTCAATGACCTCGCCGACCTCGAAAGCCTCAGCGGTGATCTCTTGACCCAGCTCATAGCTGGATGCGTCTGTGGTGCGGATCTCGACCAAGTGCTTACGCGGTGTCACGCTCGCGCGGTCAAAATGACCGGCGGCGGGCTTGGTAACCGCCTTCGCCTTGATGGCGCCAAAACCCAACTGGATGGCTGAATACCCGTCAGCCTCGGGAGTACGAATCTGCGAAACGACACACGGGCCAGCCTGTATAACAGTCACCGGCACGACGCGATTCTTGTCGTCCCACACTTGGGTCATGCCGAGCTTGTAGCCCAACACGCCCTTCACTTTACGTTCAGCAGTCATGATTATCGACTCTCACACCTATCGCCTTACGGAAGCTTGATCTCAATGTCGACGCCCGCCGGAAGGTCGATACGCATCAGCGAATCAACAGTCTTCGGCGTGGGATCGAGAATGTCGATGAGGCGCTTGTGAGTGCGCATCTCGAAATGCTCGCGGCTGTCCTTGTACTTGTGAGGGGAACGAATAACGCACCACACGTTCTTTTCCGTCGGCAGCGGCACGGGGCCAGCAACCTTTACACCCGTCCTAGTGACGGTGTCGACGATCTTTTGCGCGGAAGCGTCAATGATCTCGTGGTCGTACCCGCGTAGCTTGATGCGGATCTTCTGTCCAGCCACGGCAAATCTCCCTTACCTGTTTCTCTCATGTATCCGACGCCTTGTGTGACCAGTGGGTTGTGCATCCGCCACTTCAAAATGAACCATTTTGAGATGTGTTTGCGCTGGTCAGCGCCGTGTTGCTCCACCCACGAGGCCGGGCGTGTCGAACCTGGTTCGTAGTCCCTGACCCAACAAGCTTGTTGTGGACAGTTCGTACGACACGCCAGCGCGCCAAACACGTACTCGATAGAGCAACCTATGTATTCTTGCACATGTGAGCACCCGAGTTCAACTCGGGGCCCTGGGGTCTTGCGCCCCGAAGTCTTGCGGTGTGACGCCGCTCATCTGGCCCTTATTCACCAGACTGCGCCCAGCCCAAAACCGCGTAACCCGTCCACCTGATGAACATGCAACGCATTCTGGCCCTCTGGTTAGGCAACAATACTTAAGTAATGCTGTTACAGCATAATTCATGGGCGCTTAACCGCCCGCGATGAGGAGTTTCTGAAGGACATGAGCGAACAACCCACTTCCCTACCGGTGACGCTAGGTGGCGGAATCACAGCTGGCCTTCCCCTACAGTGGATCGACGACAACACCGGCATCTACTCATTCGTGCTGCTCAGCCGCGTTGACTGGGTGCGCGCCGCCGCCACCAGCCTGCTCGAAAAGATCGACGACGCCCTCGACGGCGAATGCGTGGACGTGATCTTGACGCCAGAAGCAAAGGCGATCACGCTTGCTTACGAGGTGGCCGTGCGGCTGTCGCTCAACCACTTTGTCGTCGCCCGCAAGTCGGCCAAGAACTACATGAGCAACCCGGTGGGCGTAGACGTCAAGTCCATCACCACTGCCGACGTGCAAAAATTGTGGTTTGGTGACGAAGACCTAGAGATCCTACGTGGCAAGCGTATCCTGCTGATCGACGATGTCGTCTCCACTGGTGCGACCCTTGAGGCAATGTTTGACTTCCTCAAGTCCCACGGTTGCGAGGTGGCTTTGGTCGCCTGCGTGCTCACCGAGGGTAAAGAGTGGACCGAGTTCGATGGCGTCCCCGTCGTCAGTATCGCGCACATTCCGCTCGCACGTCGCTAGATAGCCCCTCGCGGAGGACAATAGGGGTATGCGCGTTCTTCTGACCGGTGGTGCCGGGTATATCGGGTCCCATATTGCCGTGGAACTGCTAGCTGCGCGGCATGGGATTGTTGTCGCCGATGATCTGAGTAACTCGCGTGCGAGTGTGGTGGAGCGAATTGGTGCGATTGCGCATGCTGAGTTTCCCTTTTACCAGATTGATGTGGCGGACGCTGGGGCACTGGATACGGTGTTTTCGGCCCACCACATTGATGCCGTTATCCACTTGGCGGGGTTGAAGGCGGTGGCCGAGTCGGTGGCACAGCCCACTCGGTATTACAGCGTCAACTTGGACACCACGTTGACGCTGTTGGATGCGATGGCGAAGCATGGGGTCAACAGGTTCATCTTCTCGTCGTCCGCTACCGTGTACACCGATGTGGCGCAGGTGCCGTGGAGTGAGGGCGCTACCACTGGTGGCGCGCTGGCTAGCCCGTATGGCTGGACAAAGTATGTGAACGAGCAGATTCTGCGCGATGCCCACGCTGCCCGACCCGAGTTGGACGTGTGCTTGCTGCGCTACTTCAATCCTATCGGTGCACACGAGTCCGGGCTGATCGGCGAGGACCCTACGGGCATCCCAAACAATCTGATGCCCTACGTCACGCAGGTTGCTGTGGGCCACCGACCGCAGTTGAGTATCTTCGGCGGAGACTACGACACTCCTGACGGCACCTGCATTCGCGACTACATCCATGTTGTGGACTTGGCGCACGGACACGTCGCCGCGCTGGAGAAGGCCCCCACTGGGGTGAGTGTATTCAACTTGGGCACCGGCATCGGCGTGTCGGTACTCGACCTAGTTCACGCCTTTGAGACGGCCACCGGCGTGAGCGTGCCGTACCAGATAGTGGACCGCCGGCCCGGCGACCTGCCCGCCTACCACGCCCTCGCCGACAAGGCCAAACGCGACCTCGGCTGGAGCGCACTCAAGTCGCTGGAGGACGCCTGCGCCGACTCTTGGCGCTGGCAAAGCACCAACCCCACCAGCTACGTCAACTGACGAGTCGCTTGCGTACGCTCACTCCACTGGATATGCCACGCTGGGCAGTCGCAGGATACACAAGACACAATCTAGGCCCTGTATCCCAGCTACATCCCGTGCAGAATCAGGACATCAGGCTTTGGCTACGGCGTTCATAAACTTGCGCTGGTAACCGATGACCTGCGGAGTGGACGCGAATCTGGCTAGGTAGACCGGGTCGGCGGTCAGGACAACGCGGTCTACCACGTCGGCGTACTCGGGGTCGGCTAGCAAGTTGTCGATGTCGGGATAGTTGTAGTCCCCGTCCATCGAGCAGATGATAAGCCGGGTGTCTGAGAGGTTGGAGCGGCGCAGCAGGCGCAGGGAGTGGCGCACGGAGTCCAGACCGTCAGAGCCGAATGGGCTATCCCAGTGACGGTAGGTGATGGTGTCGCGGGCGATGCGCAGGCAGTCAAGCAGGTCGTGATCCACGTCTGGCGCGGCAAGGAAGTCGTTAGCCAGCAGAAACTCGCGCAGTTCTACCAGGACCGACTCGTCGCGTCCGCGCTCAAACTTGGCGACAAACGACGCGAACGCCTGGGAGTGCGTGGCGCGCTGGCGCATGAAGGCGTTGATGAACGCCGGTTTGGCTTGCAGCGCGAGGGCGCTCTGGTATGGCTCGAACATCAACGTGAAGTTGATGCGGTAGCCGTGCTCGCGCAGTTTGAGCGCCAAGCGATGTCCACGGAAGGCGTCTTCGGTAGTGGGGGCCTTGTAGCTGCCGGAGAAACGTTTGTCGCCAGTCAACAGTTCGTGAACGTTCGTGCCGTTGATGGGGCCCGTGTGCGGAACTTTGACGACCAGACGGTAGCCAGTGAGGATCTCTTTGAACGTCTCACACTCTTCGATGATCTTGTTGAAGTCATCCTCGAAGGGGTTGTTGAGTTCGACAGAAACGTCACAACCGGGGCCGAGAATGTGAGCGAGTTCGAGGATCACCTCGTCGCGGGTCTTGAACTTAGCCCCGACGTTGGCTTTAGGGTTGTTGATGAACGAGTCATAGACGATGCCAGGGTTGCAGGTGAGGTTGCCGAGCAGCGGCGCAATCGGCGCCACCTCGTACGGGTTGGCGGAGTCGGCGGAGAAGATCATGCCCGTGGGGCGCTTGAGGCCGTCTGCGTCGTAGCTGATGTCGCGAATCAGGTCAGCTTGGAACAGGCCATCGGATTGCAGACTCACCTCGATACGGAACCCAGCAGGTGTGTGTCCGGCGGGCGTCTTGAACGTGTCGATCACGTCGATGAAGCGTTGCGACACGCCAAGGTATGTGGCGCGCTCGACTATGGTCTTGAAGTCCAAATCGTCGATAACTAGGCCAAGGACGCGCTCGACGTAGGTTTCTTGGCCCGAAACTGGCACCAACTCAAGCGAGCGTAGCGTGTACACGACTGCCGCTTTGCCGCCACCGTCGCGTGAGTAGTTGATCGTGGTTGCAGGCATCCGATGTCTCCTTCGTGTCAGCAATTTGCCGTCCAATTCCAAGCTACCGCCACCGGGGGTCACTGTCAACGAGATAGCGCGATTGTGCCCGCTGGACCGCAGTTAGAAGTACTCACCACAAATGCTCGGTGATGACGCCGTTCGCGCTTAGCTCAAGTTCTCGCGTAATACCAAGACGTTGCAGGAAACTGGGATCATGACTGACCACCAGCAGCGCACCGCGATAGGCGCTCAAAGCGTCCACCAACTGATCGACGCTTGTCAGGTCGAGGTTGTTGGTGGGTTCGTCGAGGATGAGCAGTTGCGCGGGCGGGTCCGCAAGCAGCAGCGCGGCAAGTTCAGCGCGAAATCGCTCCCCACCGGACAGGGCACCGACGGGACGCAAGACGGTGTCTCCCCGCAGCAAGAAACGGGCCAGCCGGTTGCGCAGTTGCATGATGGGGACGTGCGCGGCGCGGCGGGAGACGTAGTCGATGACGCTCAGTGAGTCTTTGCTGGTATCCGGACGTTGCGCCAAGTAGCCGACTCGTCGAGTTAGCAACGCGGCCCCATCACGCAGCAGACGTTCAACCAATGTTGTCTTGCCAACGCCATTGTCACCGGTGAGGGCTACCCTCTCGGGGCCGACGATCTCAAACGTAGTGCCCTGTGAATCAACGATGGCAGCGATTGTGTTGCCAGACGCCACTACCGTCTCGGGCAGATCGATGACGATGGTGTCGTCGTCACGGATGGCCCGTTCGGCGGCGTCTAGGCGGGCGCGGGCGTCTGCCATGCGCTGCTCCTCCACCCGCCGGGACCCGGCTTGGGCCTTCTCGGCACGGTTGCGGACGAAGTCGCGACGAGCCTTCTCGATGTTTCCGCTAGCGAACTCGCGTTTGCCCATGCGCTCGGAGCGGAGGCTGCGCTGCTGGTCGCGGGCGGCAGCCACCTTCTGGGCACGCACTTCGGCTTCGGCGCTGCGCACCGCTTGGGTGGCCGCCTCCTGCTGCCCGGCCACATACTCCTGGTAGGCGTCGAAGGCACCACCGAATGCGGTGAGCGACCCAGCCCGCAGTTCGGCGGTGGCCTCCATCAGATTTAGCAGAGCGGTGTCGTGGCTGACGACGACCAGGGTACCCGGCCACGTCGCGATCTGTTCATAAAGTCTGCTGCGGGAACGGGCATCGAGGTTGTTGGTCGGCTCGTCGAGCAGGGAGACGTCGGCACGCATCTGCACACCGATGAGCGCTGTCAGCATCACCTCGCCACCAGACAGCGTACCGACCGTTCGGGAAATGTCGGACGGCAAACCAGCGGCCTCCAGTTCGGCGACGGCGCGGGCCTCGACATCCCAGTCGTCACCGATGATGTCGAACAGCGCCTCGGCCACGTCGCCGTGTTCGATGGCGTCGATGGCCTGCACGATTGGGGCAATGCCGAGCAGGTCAGCGACAGTGGCGCTGGTGCTCATGGTGATGCGTTGCGGCAGGTAGGCGGTGCGGCCGTCAACCACAATCTGGCCTGATGTCGGCGCCAGCTCGCCGGTGATGAGACGCAACAGGGTGGTCTTTCCGGTACCGTTTGCGCCGACTAGACCGGTGCGTCCCGTGTTGAACGACGCAGTGAGGCCCGTGAGGGCAGGGGTGCCGTCTGGCCAAGTAAAGGAGACGTCACGCAAAATGACGGACGCGTGAGCGGGATTGGGCATGACGAAGCGTACTTTCGGTAGGTGTTATCCGGGTTTTTGGGATGCAACTACGCGGTACGCACGTTCCTCTTCGAGTCCTTGCCTGCTCAACTTGAGGTCTTCACACCGACGACACGCGCCGTCGAGACACTTCTATTGTAAGCACATGCACAGGTTCGGGCAGCGCCTGCGCGATAATTGAAGTAGACGTAAGAGACCGAAGAGGAAGAGAGACGACTATGGCGTCAGAGTCGAGTTTCGACATTGTTAGCAAGACCGACCGACAGGAGGTCGACAACGCGCTGAATCAGGCTGCAAAGGAGGTCGCCACACGATTCGACTTCAAGGACACCGGGGCGTCGATCAAGTGGTCGGGCGACACCATCGCGATGGAAGCTTCCGGTGAGGAGCGCGTCAAGGCGATCTGGGATGTGTTGCAGTCCAAGTTGGTGCGGCGCGGTATCGACCTGAAGTCTCTGCAAGCCACGGAGGCGAAGCTGAGCGGCAAGACGTGGCACATGAGCGCCACCATGAGCAACGGTATCGCTCAGGAGGGCGCAAAGAAGATCTCCAAACTGATCCGCGACGAAGGCCCCAAGGGTGCCCGCGCGCTCATCCAAGGTGACGAACTGCGCGTCACGTCAAAGAGCCGCGACGACCTGCAAGCCGTGCAGAAGCTGGTCAAAGACGCCGACCTAGACTTTGCCGTCCAGTTCGTCAACTACCGCTAGACCGAAGGATTCTGCGACCGCGCAGCATGACGGAGGCAGAACCTCGTGAGTTAGGACCCGCCATTCTGCACGAAGTTGCAGAATCCACTGGCAGATAAAACGCAAGGAGGCCAACGTGGGCGACTTGGCGATTGAGTGCACGGGGCTTTGCAAGTCATTTGGGGCAACCAAGGCGCTTGATGGGCTTGATCTGAGCGTCCAGGCGGGACAAGCGGCGGGGTTTCTCGGGCTGAATGGCGCGGGCGAATCGGCCAATCCGGGTGCTGCTCGGCTTGCTGCGGTCCGGCCTACGGCTCCAACAACTACACGCTGGACGTGATGATCGCCAATGAGATGACGCTCTACTACGCTGTGCCGTTGCCGATTGGCGCGGCGTGGCTGGTGGCAGGCATAGACGACCTGCGAGCCTTGGAAGAACTGGAGATGGCCGCAGATATCACCGCATTCGACCATGCTAAGAGCGAAGATGATGGATACCGAACCTGGCTCGGTCAGTGGCACGCCACCTAAGCGCGAACGCGGAGTTGAACCTCAGAGACGGGGAGACCGGAGTCGGCACCGATTGTGAGTTCGCTGGGCTCGCGCCCGGCAGAGACACAGGCGGCACCTAGGACGGCGATCATGGCACCGTTGTCGGTGCAGAGGTCGCGGCTGGGGCTGCGCAGGTCTAGGTTGGCGCTGGCGCAACGCTCAGCTAACAGGGCCCGCAGGCGTGAGTTTGCGGCGACGCCACCGCCGAGCAGCACGTCGTGAACGCCGTAGGCCTGGGCAGCATCAATCGTCTTGGCGGTTAGCACGTCGGCAACGGCCTCTTGGAAGCTTGCGGCCACGTCCTCAATGGGCACGTCCTTGCCGTCGCGCTTTTGGGTCTCCACCCACCGCGCCACCGAGGTCTTCAGGCCAGAGAACGAGAAGTCGAAGCGGTGCTGTTCCAGGTCACGTGGGGACGTAAGCCCGCGCGGGAAACGGATGGCAGCCGGGTTGCCGTTCGCGGCTAGGGCGTCGATCACCGGGCCGCCCGGATACGGCAGCCCGAGCACGCGCGCCACCTTGTCGTAGGCCTCACCAGCCGCGTCGTCGATAGTGGCGCCGATCTCAACCACGTCGGACGTGATGTCGCGCACCAGCAGCAGCGACGTGTGGCCACCGGAGACGAGCAGCGCTAGGCACGGCTTGGGCAGCGGGCCGTGTTCCAGCACGTCCACGCCTACATGGCCGACCAAGTGGTTGAGCCCATAGAGCGGTTTGTGTAGCGACGCGGCCAGCGCCTTTGCAGCCGCCAGACCGACGACTAGTGCCCCCATCAGGCCTGGGCCTGCCGTCACGGCGATTGCGTCAACCTCGTTCAGCTCGATTCCTGCGGTGGTGACGGCACGCTCCAACGCGGGGACGATGGCCTCAAGGTGCGCACGGCTGGCGACCTCGGGCACTACCCCACCGAAGCGGACGTGCAGGTCAACCGACGATGCCACCTCGCTAGCCAACAGTTCAGTGCCGCGCACGATGCCGATACCGGTCTCGTCACATGACGACTCGATGCCTAGGACCAATGGTTCACTCATCGTCACTCACCGCCTCGGGGTCGGGCACAACTAGGCCAGCCACCTCTGCAACAGCCAAGTCGTTAATCGGCAGCTCCATGATGATGGCGTCCACCCCGGTGCCGTAGTAGTTCTTACGTTCATGAATTGCGACAAAGCCAACCGAGGCGTAGAGAGCCTGCGCCGCCTTGTTGGTTGAGCGCACCTCCAGCAGCACGCGCTCGGCGTTGCGGGAACGACCCCAGTCAATGCCCCGCTGCACCAGGGCCGTCGCCAACCCCAAGCGCCGCACGCCCTTGGCGGTCATCAGTCGGAACACGTCAAGCGTGGTGGACGCCTCACGGAAACTCGCTACCGCGTCAACGCTGCGTGCCGACACGGCGGGCGCGCCCTCCATGGCGTCCATGCCGTCCGCCACAGCATCAACGGGCGGAGCAAACGGAGAATCGTCCCACTCACCCGCGCGCTCTTCGGCCTCGACAACGAAGACACTTGAGTCCGGGTTGTTACGGACCAGTTCGTCGCTCCAGGCGTGCTCAGTCCAACGCTCAAAGTCGGGGAAAGCAATCTCTTCAATCGCCATAATGGAGGGCAAGTCGGTGATACTTGCTGGTCGGATTCTCACTTGTCGTACCCCTCGAAACTCGCGGGCAGCTTGAGTGGGCCACCGGTCAGCGTGGACTTGCGCGTCACTGCTGGCTGCGCATCAGGTTCGCGCAGGTACAGCGGCTCCAGTCCGGTATCTGGCAAAGCATCCAAGCGGGACGCCAAGAACCCAGCATCCAACTCCACCTGGTCGCCCGCAATGCGACCCGCGAACACGTCTTTGTAGAGCACGCCGCCCGGACCCACCACCGTGAACCCGTGCGTCACCTCTTCGGGGGCGCTCACAAATGGCCCTTCGACACGCGCTCCCTCAGGCGAATACTGCGCCCAGTACAGCTCTTTGCGCCTGGCATCAGTGGCGACAATAAACGGTTGCGCACAAGAGATCGACGCAAACTGCAACGCCAACACGTCCAGCGAACAGACCCCCTTGACCGGCACGCCCAGCGTGAAGGCCAGCGTTCGTGCGGTCGCAATGCCCACGCGCAGTCCGGTATAGGGGCCGGGGCCGACCCCAACACCGATGCGTTTGATCTGGCCGTAACCGGTGCCTGTCACCTGAAGTGCCGTGTCGATGGCGTTCATCAGCAGTTCGGCGTGAGAACGGGTATCGCCCACGGTCTTGCCGATCACTTCGATGGTGCCCAAGGCTGCACCAATGCACACACTTGTTGAGGTGTCGATACCCAACGTCAGATCAGTAAACATGTCTCACCTCCATACATCCGCCATTTTCTGTTCAATGTCGATCCCGGCCCAGCGCGGTCCGATACCTAGAAGATACACGGTGCGCGTGTCATCCTCAGGGCTGTCGCTGCGTCTGATCTCGATCTCCAATCGGGACGGGGCCAGCTCTTCAGCCAGCCCAGCACCCCACTCTATGACGGTGATGGCCCCCGGCATGCTGGCTTCGAGGTCAAGGTCGTCCAGTTCGGCGACGGAGGAGATGCGGTAGGCGTCGACGTGCACCAACGGCACCTTGTCCTCGTCTATCGGTTTGTGGATGCGGGACAGCACAAACGTGGGACTTATGACCTGACCGTCCACGTCAAGGCCGGCCCCTATGCCCTGCGTGAGCGTGGTTTTGCCTGCGCCGAGTTCGCCGTTCAGCAACACCAGGTCGCCTGCCTGTAGCACCCCGGCTAGACGCACACCGAGCAGTTGCATGGCGTGTGCGGTGGGCACTTGGATGGGGCGTGGCAGGTCCACGGACATGATCACGCCGTTGAACACCTCATGATCGATGGAGAATCCGTGGCTTGTCCACCAGCGCTGCACAACGTCGAGTTCGGCGCGAGCCATCAACTGCAGACGCGACACACCTTGATCGGCAAGCAGCAATGCTGTAGAGCGCACCATGTAGGCGGCAACGCCCAGACGCCGCGACCCTGGAACCACGCTCACGCGATGCAGCATCGCCGCCCCGTCCGGGCGGAAACTGACCACCAGACAGCCGACATCGCGTCCGTCCACAGAGGCAATCACGCCGAATCTTGGGGGTTTGAGTTTGCGTCGCAGCGTATCGATGGTTTCGCTCAAGGCCTCCGGCGGCGGATCGATACGCTGGCGTGCGCGAAAAGCAGCACCAATGATGCCAAGCATGACCTCGGCGTCTTCAGGCTGCGCAATTCGCAGGGCAACGTTTACCACAACCAACCATTCTACCGGTTGGCGAGTGCCCACGGCGAGTAGGTACGCGGGTCGCTCAGCAATTCGGGATTGTTGCGGACAATGACAAGCAGTTGGGACGCATCGGTTACGCGCGGCAAGCCCAGCGAGTCAGTGATGACGGCGAGCGCTGCGTGGCTACCAGAGCCGCCAAGAGACGCGAGGTCACGCATGGTGATCGCGCCGTCACGTTTAGCTAGTCGCTCGCCCGCTGTGTTGACCGCCATACCGACATGTACATACTCCGGCACAGGGAACCCGAACTGGGTTGCCAGCCACGCCTGTCGGGGAGCCGAGTCCAGCAGGTCTGCACCGCGACAAACTTGGGTGACGCCCTGCAGGCCGTCGTCCACCACACTGGCAAGGTTGTATGCAGGCAGGCCGTCGTTGCGGATGAGCACAAAATCATCGACTGTGCGGGTTACGTCGCCCGCGAAACGGTCACGGACGGTGAATGTGGCTCCGGTTGCCCGAACCCGGATGGCAGGTTTGCGCTGCGTCCGGCGTTCGTCGCGTTCTGCCTGCATCAGGTGGGCGCAAGTGCCGGGATAGGGACGGTAGTCGCCGTGCGGAGCTTGTGTAGCCTCAGCCACCTCGCGTCGGGAACAGAAGCACTGGTAAGTGTCCAACTTGGCGGCATACTCGCGATAGACGTCGAAGCGGCTCGATTGGCGCAGCACAGGTCCGTCCCAATCGATGCCCAGGGACTCTAGGTCATCGAGTTGGCGCTGAGCCGTTTGGGGCGCAGCAGCGATGCGGTACTGATCTATGTCCTCAATGCGGACAATGAAACGACCGCCCGCAACGCGCGCGAACAACCACGCCAGCAGCGCGGTGCGCAAGTTGCCTAGATGCAGATCTGACGTCGGTGACGGGGCGAAACGCCCCACCACCCTGAGCGCGTGAGATGAGCAGGGCTCGGCTACTGTACGGGCATCGCCCATAGGATGTCCACCACGTAGATCAGTGTCTGACCAGCGACCAGCGGAGGATCAAACGCGTCGGAACCGTTGGGGTAAGCCTCAGCAGCCGGAATGGTGAGCAACACGCGCGAACCAACGTTCACGCCCTCCAGACCCTTCACGAAGCCAGGAATCAGGCGGTCAAGAATCGCATAATCGGGGTTCTCAGCGCTGTAGTTCGTCTCCAACACGCGGCCACTCGCAGCCTCAATTCCGGTGTAACGCACCACGATCACCGCGTCTGTGGAAACGGTGTAAGGGCTAGCCCCAGCAGTTAGGGTGGTGGCCACGGTCTCGGCGGGAGCGGCGGCACCAGTAACGGGACGGATGGCGGGAATGCCATCCGTCCCGCTTACGCTGGCGTACGCATTGCCGTCAGCAACCGTGTCACCCGTAGCTTGATTGTAAGCCGCAGCCACGATGTCAACGACGAAGACGATGGTGTCGCCAATCTCGATCCCGGCACTGGTGTTACCAGTGGCGTAACCGTCGGCACTGGTAATGGCGATCAGCACGCGACTGCCCGCGCTCACGCCCGTGACAGACTTAGTAAAGCCCTCAATCAGCGAGCCAGTGGCACTCATCAGGAACGGGATGGACTCGTAGTTGGAGTCAAACGTGATGCCAGTGCGCGCGTTGATGCCAACGTAGTAGAACGAGAACTCAAGCTGAGCGTTGACCGCTGGACCACTGCCCTGGATTAGCGTCTTGACGACGGTGGTGTCGGTGACGAGCGGCCAGTCCGCCTCAACGCTCGGCAACGTGCCAAACGCGGCGTCAGAAACGGTGATCTGGTCAAGACTGGTCAGCGGGGTTCCGCTTTGCGTGGGTATGGTCGGCTGCTCAGTTGGGGTCTCCGACGGATTGGCAGTCGCGGTCGCAGTCGGGGTGCCGCTGGCGTCATCGCTGGGGTCATCAGAGCCGCAGGCAGCAACAAACAACATCGAGCCAAGCAGCGTCGCCGCGACGGCACGACGGAAAGTAGACTTCATCACGCCAGCTTACGTTACCAGAGGACGCCCCGGCTTTGCTTGTCAGACGCTGACAAGATCGAGCAATGATCACAACGGATTGCTACCCGGGGGAGCCACCGAGCAGTGCCTATCAGAGACCGACAAGATCGAGCAGCGACCCTAACTCTTCGCGGGTCAGTTCGCGCGACTCCCCCACACCCAGACGCCCGAGCCGCACCGGACCGATGGCGATGCGCGACAGCGAGATCACCGGGTGCTGAATGGAGTCCATCATGCGACGCACAATTCTGTTGCGGCCCTCGTGCAGGCTGATCTGCACCAAGCTCTTGTCTGCGCCTCTGGTTACCAGCTTCACGGCGTCGGGCTTCACAAAGCCGTCTTCCAGCTTGAGACCTTTGGTCAGACGCTTGAGCACCTCGTTGTCCAGCACGCCCTCCACCTCAGCGATGTAGGTCTTGGTGACCTCGTATTTGGGGTGCGCCAGGCGGTTGCCGAACTCGCCGTCGTTGGTCATGATGAGCAGACCAGACGTGTCAGTGTCCAGACGTCCAACGTGAAACAAGCGCTGCTTCACGGGCACATAACCGCTCAGGTCGTCGCGCCCCTCGGGGTCGCTCATCGTCGCCACCACGCCTCTTGGCTTGTTGACAACCATGTAGAGGTGACGACGAGGCGGCGGCACCCGAGAACCATCAACGCGGATGGTGTCGCGCTCCGGGTCCACGCGCATGCCCTGCTCGGTGACGACGCGTCCGTTGACCTCCACGCGACCGGCGTCGATTAACTCCTCAGAGGCGCGGCGGGATGCCACTCCGGCTTGCGCCAGCACCTTTTGCAGCCGGATACCCTCTAGGTCTTCTGATTCGCTCATCTATTCCATACTTCGTGTTTTGCGGACAGCCACGCTGCGGGAAACCGCAGAATCTAGGCTGTGCGTCTCATGCACGCAATCATCCAAATATAAGACTACCCGCTCAAGAGGTCGGAGCGGTATTGCTGGCAATTGCGCTCAGTTCAGCTTCCAGAGTGGTGGCATCCGGCAGCAGCGGCGCCACTTCGGGCAGGTCATCAAGACTGGACAAGCCGAGACGCTCCAAGAAGTAGGGCGTGGTGCGCAGTTGCCCAGCACTGGAGCCTTCGGGCGGCTCGGTCTCTTCAATAAGGCCGCGCGCCAGCAGCGTGCGCACTGCTGAGTCAACGTTGACACCACGAACGGCACCGACTCGCGAGCGCGGCACCGGTTGCAGATAGGCGATGACGGCCAGCGTCTCCAGACCCGCCTGCGTGAGCTGGTTTGTGCGGGACTCGCTGACCCACGCCGCGATCATCTCGTGGTGTTCGGGCGCGGTGTAGTAGCGCCAACCGCCGGCAACTTCGCGAAGGACGAACCCCCGACCTGTCTCCAAGTAGAACGCAGCGAGCTCGGTCAGCGTCTCTTCGACCTGAGTTACGGGCGCATCCACGGCGGTTGCCAAGGTGGCGGCGTCCAGCGGCTCGTCCGCCAACAGCAATAGCGCCTCAAGTTGGGGTGCAATCCCGGCCATATCTACTCCGTCTCTTCGTGTTGCTGTTGGTCCTGACCTAGCTGTTGGTCTGGCTCTGTCTCGCGGTCTGGTTCTGGCGTTGGCTGTTCGCCATACTCATCCCGGACGATGACCTCTCCCTCAGCCGTGCCGATCCACTCCAACGTCAACTTGCCCAGTGCACTTGACTGCTTGAACGCCAGTGCGCCTTCCTTGTAAAGCTCAAGGATGGCGAGGAACCGGGCCACTACCGTCATGCGGTCCACACCAGCGACCAGTTCCGCAAAGGTGAGTTTGCCGGAGTCGCGCAGTCGGGAGGCGATCAGTCCGGCCTGCTGCGCCACGGAAACCACACTGACGTGCAGGTGTTCCACCGAGACTTGGGGTACATCCGGGGCGGCGAACAACCGGGTGACAACGCGCGCCAAGCGCTCCGCACCGCCGGGAATGACTACTTCGGGCAACAGTTGGGCAAACTCGGGTTCCAGCCCACCAGGGCGAGCATAGTAGAGCGCTTCAGCCGAGATACGCTGCGCAAACATGCCCGCCAGAGCCTTAAACGCGCGATACTGCAACAGTCGCGAGAACAGCAGGTCTCTGGCCTCGAAGTCGGCGATGTCTTCGTCGTTCTCCACCTGCGCGCCCGGTAGCAGCTTGGCGGCTTTCAGGTCAAGCAATGTAGCTGCGACAACCAAGAATGATGATGTCTGTTCCAACGGCCACAGTGAGCCGCCCGCCTTCACGTGCGCGATGAACTCGTCGGTGACCTTGGAGAGCGCCACCTCAGTGATGTCGAGTTTGTGTTTGGCGATCAGCTTGAGCAGCAGATCGAACGGGCCTTCAAAGTTGTCAAGACGCAGGGTGAAGGCACCATCAATATCGGCGTCCTCAAGCACAGCGGTTGAGCACCTCAAGGGCAAGCGTGCGGTAGGCGTGTGCGCCGGACGACGACGTGGCGTAAGTCGTGATCGGCTCCCCAGCGACGGTGGTTTCGGGGAACTTCACCGTGCGGCGGATGACCGTGTGGAACACCTCGTCCCCAAACTCCTCCAGCACGCGGGCAAGCACCTCGCGTGAGTGGATGACGCGGCCGTCAAACATGGTGGGCAGGATGCCGGTGAGTTGCAACCCGGGGTTCAGCGACTCGCGCACCCGCGTGATGGTAAGCGTCAACATCGCCATGCCACGCAGCGCAAAATACTCACACTCCAACGGGATGACCACGCCATCGGCAGCAGTGAGAGCGTTGATTGCGAGCAGTCCGAGGGACGGCAGGCAATCGATAAGGATGAAGTCATAGTCGGGACGCAGCGGGGCGAGCGCCTTCTTGAGCGCCTGCTCACGGGCCAACTCGCTGACCAACTGCACCTCCGCCATCGACAGGTCGATGTTGGCGGGCAGCACGTCAAGGTTTTCTATGGGGGTGTGGTGGACCACCTCGTCAAAGCTGGTGGTGCGGTCCAGCAGCAGGTTGTAGACAGTCTTGTCGATGCTGCGCTGATTGATGCCCATGCCGACACTCAGCGAACCCTGCGGGTCAAAGTCCACCAGCAGCACCTTGCGTCCGGTCTCCGCGATGGCCGCGCCCAGGTTGATGGTGGTGGTGGTCTTTCCCACGCCGCCCTTCTGGTTGCACATGGCGATGATGGTGGCCCCCGCGGGGTCCTTGACGAAAGCAGGCAGCGTGAGTTCGGGCCAGGGACGCCCGGTGGCGTCAATCTCGCCAGGCTTCAAGTCGTCGGTCGCTGCATCCTCGACCGGTGTGGTGTTGCGTTTCTTCGCCATCGTTTGCACCCTCTCGTTGCCACTCACGTTCTGGCCTCAAGCCTACCTGTTCGACCAGCTAGGACTCTGTTTAGCGGTTGCCATGTCTGGTCAGCTCTGCTGGACGTCGCTCAGTTTGTGTTCAACTCTGCTGCACCTACTCAACGAGCGCGGGGGTGTGCCGTGACGTATACCTCGCGCAAGTGCTGGATGGTGACCTCGGTGTATATCTGAGTGGTGGTGACGGAAGCATGGCCCAGCAACTCCTGCACCACCCGCACGTCGGCACCGCCATCAAGAAGGTGCGTGGCGAACGAGTGCCGCAGGGAGTGTGGCGAAATGTCGTCAGCGATGCCAGCAGCCTCTGCTCTGCTGTTGATGATGGTCCACGCCAGTTGACGACTAAGCCTGCGTCCGCGAGTGTTGACGAACAGCGGGGCGTGCGCGTCGTCCTCGGCCTCGGTTGCCAATTGGGGACGACCGTTGGTGAGGTACTCGCTGAGCGCGACGCGAGCGTACGAGCCGACGGGCACCACCCGCTCTTTGTCGCCTTTGCCGATGATACGCAGTCCGAGGGCGCGGGTGTCGGGGTGCTCATCGTGATCGGCGTCGTTGGCTTGGTCGGCGTGGTGCGGACGGTCGGCGTCATCGACATGATGGATGTGGGCGGAGTCATCTGCAGGGCCCATGTGGTCGGAGTTGTGGGCGTAGTCCGCCAGCAAAGGGGTGACATCTGCCACTTGCAGCCCCACCGCCTCGCTGATGCGCATACCGGTGCCGTAGAGCAGCTCCAGCAGGGCGACGTCACGCAAGCCAATGGGGCTGACACGTTCCACAGAGTCAATCAGGGTTTGCACGCTCCAGATGCTCAACGCCTTCGGCAGGCGCTTTCCGATCTTTGGAACCACCACGTCGGACGCCTCATTCCCGTCTGACAAGCCCTCTTGCGCCATGAAAGCGTGCAAGTTTCGCACAGCCACCACTGCGCGCGCGACCGATGGGGTTGCCAGTGGTTGGTGCTCGTCATCGCCCACGCTCAGCGTGCGCTGGTACGCAGCAATGAGGTCCGGGGTTATGGTCCGAGGGTCTTCAATGCCGTGGATTGTCAAGTAGGCAAGGTAGCGAGTGAGATCGCGGCGGTAGGCCGCCAGCGTGTTAGCGGAGAGGCCACGTTCAACGCCCAACTGCGCCAAGTAGCCCGCAAGCGCTCGCTGCAACAGCCTCGGTGTGGGGGTTGGCGTCTCAGGCATGACGCAGGGCCGCTAAGCGGGCGTCTTGTTCCAACTTGTTGCTGCGCATCGGCCAAGGGGCGTCGCCGGGACGAAGCTCGCTCACCTTGTCGCTCGTCAGCGCCAACTGGAGACTCAGGCAACCCAAGATCATGGCCGGGTTCTCCAACTCGCCAGCGTTGATACCAGCCAACAACTCGGCAAGCGGCAGCCAAGCGAGACTCATGTGGGCCTCCTCACCTTCGACCACGAACCCCTCGGGCAACGGCACCTGCCGCAAACCCCACGCCAAATAGATGCGGGCCGTCTCCTGCGAGATGCCTGGAGACGAATAGAAGTCCACGAGCACTCTCCAGTTGTCGGCGGCTAATCGCGCCTCCTCAGCCAGCTCGCGTTGCGCCGCCGCCAACGGGTCTTCACCAGCAATATCAAGCAATCCGGCAGGCAGCTCAACGGTGCGGGTAGCCACGGGGTGTCGATACTGATCGATAACAGCCACGCGTCCCTGCTCGTCCAAAGCAAGGATGGCGACAGAGCCGGGATGCAGCAAATACTGTCGTCTTAACAGTTCACCATCTGGCGCAGTGAACTTGTCTTCAACGAACGCGGCGAACCGGTTCTCAGCCAGCACCTGGTGACTCGTGATCGGCCAGTGTTCCCGCACGTCACGCATCTGCGTCTGTCCTCCCACGTCGTTCACCTGTTGTGAAAACACAAGTTTAGCGTTCGACAGCGCGTCCGCTCGACTGCTCGACCGCGAGCCGTCAGGTCTGAAACCTAGCTGACGCGGCGGTTGCGTAGTAGAGTTGTATGTCACGCATTTTTGCGTGTCTTGACTAGAAGGAGCGCGTACTAGGTGTCAGACAAGACCCAAGAGTCGTTGCTGAAGCGCGAGTTAGCGCATGAGCAGGCGTTTGTTGACCGCGTTTACCGGGAGCTTGGGATCGCCATTGAGCAGGCACGCAACATTGCCACCGAGTCTCGGGCGCGTTTTCTGGCCGACCGCGCTGACTGGTTGCGCGAAGAGATGGGCACGTCGCTGTTTGAGCGTGACGCATTCGCTTATCAGGCGGCCAAACGGCTTGCCATTCTTGACGCCGAACACGAAGGTCTGGTGTTTGGACGCCTGGACCTGAGCGGTGACGATACCCGCTACATCGGCCGCATCGGCGTGCGTGATGAGGACTACGAGCCGCTGGTCATGGACTGGCGCGCGCCCGCTGCCGAACCGTTCTACCGCGCCACGCCCGCCAACCCGATGGAGGTGATTCGCCGCCGCGTGCTGCACTGTCGCGACGACCGCGTCACCGGAATTGAAGACGACCTGCTGGATGACTCCTCCCCGGCCGCCGCCGACTCCTTGCCGATTATCGGAGAGGGCGCGCTGATGGCCGCGCTGCGTCGCGCCCGCGGGCACCAGATGCGCGACATCGTCGCCACCATTCAGGCGGAACAGGACGAGGCGATTCGCGCTCCGCACTCGGGCGTCACCATCATCTCGGGCGGGCCGGGCACCGGTAAGACCGTGGTGGCGCTGCACCGCGCCGCCTACCTGCTGTACACCTACCGCAAGCGCTTCGGAAACGGCGGGGTGCTGGTGGTGGGCCCGTCCCCCATCTTTATGCACTACATTGAGCGCGTGCTTCCGGGCCTTGGCGAAGACTCGGTGACGTTGCGGAGCATCGGTGAACTAGCAGTGGACGTGCTCGGGTTTGGCTCGGCGCGACACGACCTAGATGCTGCTGCTGAGATCATCAAGGGGTCTCAGACGATGGTGCCGATCTTGCGACGCTTGTCAAAGTTGAACAACATTGCCCCGTCACAGCGGCTGCGTGTGGTCATCAAGGGCGAGGTGATCTCGCTCGATGCACACGAGTTGGACGTCATCCGCACCGGTGTGCTCTCCGGACGCACCCAGGCAAACTTGGCCCAGTCGCAGGCCGTGAGGGCGCTCATCGACGCCCTCTGGGACAAGACGCCCGAAGACATCAAAGACCAAGTGACGCGCGGCGCGTTCACTGACCTGGCTACCGGACACACCATGTGGGACGAGTTTGTAGCCGACTGGTGGCCCATCGTTGACGCCGAAGACCTGCTGGAACGCCTAGCTGACGAAACCTTGCTGGCCCGCCTCGCCGGACCGATGCTGAACTCCGATCAAGTGGAAGCGCTCTCCGCTTCCTTCGCCTACGCCACTTCCACCCCGTCTGAGCCAAACTGGTCCGTCGCCGACATCGCGCTCCTCGATGAACTCACCGCCATCCTTGGCCCCAAACCAAAGAGCACGGAAGAGGACGCCCGCTCGCTGTTCGCCGAGGACGGCAGCGACGTGGCCGAGTTGGTCACCATCACCGACGCGCTCACCGACATTCGCGACAGCGAACATGACGACGGCGAGCCGCACAACACCTTCGCGCACGTGCTGGTTGACGAGGCGCAAGACATAACCCCGATGCAGTGGCGCATGCTGAAACGTCGCGGCCCGCAGGCATCGTGGACTCTCGTCGGCGACTCCGCGCAGAGCAGTTACCCGTACCCCAAAGAAACCGCGCAAGCCATCAACGAGATTGTCGGACGCGGTGAGCGGCGCAAGTTCCGGCTGTCCACCAACTACCGCAGCCCCAAAGAGGTGTTCGACCTTGCCGGACGCTACATTCAGCTGCATTTCCCAGACGCCGATATTCCGGAGGCCATTCGCGCCACTGGGGTTAACCCCTTGCTGGCGTCTACCACGCCCGATGAGCTGCTAGGCGCGCTAGACTATAATTTAGGTGTTTTGTTGGCCCAAGTTGAGGGTACCGTCGGCATTATTGTTCCCGCCAGCCTCTTTGCCACTCTGTATGACGCCCTGCCCCGCCTTGCTAGCTTCGATGCCACCAGAGTTTCACTACTGGACGCGCTGCAAGCCAAAGGCTTGGAGTTTGACGGCACCATCGTTGTGGCTCCGGACGCCATCGCCGCCGAGGCGCCGGGTGGTTCCCGCGTGCTGTATGTTGACCTCACCCGTGCCACGCAAGTGCTAGTCACCATCGACGTGAATGAAGGGGGCGAGCCCGGAGCCTGGCGGGCCGAACTATGAGCACCACCATTGCTGACCTGCTGGCACGCGGCGATCACGTGTTTGGGTTTGAGTTTTTCCCGCCGAAAGACGAAGCAGGAGAAGCCGCGCTAGCCGCAGCCATTGACCAGTTGGTGCCACTCGCACCACAGTTTGTCTCCGTCACCTATGGGGCGTCGGGCTCGAACAAAGCCCGCACACTGGCGGTGACGCGCCAGATTGCGCAGCGGGCACCTCTCACCGTCATGGGTCACTTGACGGTCACCGGACAGACACGCGACGAACTGATCGCCGCGATTGACGCCTACGCTGATGCCGGAATCTCGCACATTCTTGGGGTGCGTGGCGACATGCCCGGCGGGCCGTCCCAGCCATGGGAGCAGGTTCCCGGCGGGCTCGCCAATGCCACCGAGTTGGTTGAGTTGATCGCGTCACGTGGCCCCTTCTGCATCGGGGTGGCTGCTTTCCCAGACGTTCACCCCAACGGCAGCCCCGAGTTGGACGTGCGCATTCTGCGGGACAAGCAGGACGCTGGGGCGAGCTTTGCCATCACGCAACTGTTCTTCGACCCCACGCGATATCTGGCCCTAGTGGAGCGTGCGCGTGCGTCCGGATGCACGCTGCCCGTCATCCCCGGCATAATGCCGATCACCCGCATCGGTCAGCTCAAACGCTTCGCCGAACTCTCCGGTGCCGCTCTGCCCACGTCCGTCACCTCCCGACTGAATGCCCTAGCCGACGACCCTATCGCGGTGCGAGACGAAGGTGCTCAGATCGGTTTAGAACTGTCCCAAACCCTGCTGGCGTCCGGCGCACCCGGCCTACAGTTCTTCACTCAGAACCGCTCGGGTGTCACCCGTGAGATCCTCGCCACTGTGAAGAGTTCTCCCGCAATCTAGCGATGGATACTGGGACTTCACGCAGGATGACGGCGGGAAGTCCCAGAGCCGAGTTGGGCGTCACACAGTGTTTCACTCTGTGTGACGATTCTTGGAGTTGTTGACTAGACTTCTTGCAAGCCCTAGTTCATGTGCTCAGCCATGAACCACAGTCCCACGTCCAGTCGAAAAGGTTGCCCGTAACATATGCCCGAACTGATCCCTGATCTGACACCAACCGGCGTTCCACCCATGTTTGAGGCCCTCGGCCTGACATTTGATGACGTGCTGCTGCAGCCTCGCCAGTCCGATGTCATCCCCAGTGAGGTGGATACGTCCGCCAAATTGAGCCGCAACATCACGGTGCGTGTGCCGCTGTTGTCGGCGGCGATGGATACCGTCACCGAGACGCGCATGGCTATCGCGATGGCGCGCGAAGGTGGCATCGGCATCCTGCACCGCAACCTGTCGCTGGACGATCAGGCGCACATGGTGGACCAAGTGAAGCGCTCTGAGGCGGGCATGATCGACGAGCCGATCACCATTAGCCCGGACTCCACAATCGCCGAGGCCGACAAGCTGTGCGGCACCTACCGCATCTCCGGCATCCCCGTGGTGGACAAAGACATGCGGCTGCTCGGCATCGTCACCAACCGTGACATGCGTTTCGAGACCAACCCACAACGTCTCGTCGGCGATGTGATGACGCCCATGCCGCTGGTCACCGGGCACGTCGGCATCTCGTCCGAAGACGCGCTTGCGCTGCTGGCGAAACACAAGATCGAGAAACTGCCTCTCATCGACGACGCCGGACGCCTCAAGGGACTCATCACGTTGAAAGACTACGTCAAGAGTGACAAGTACCCGCTGGCTTCAAAGGACGACCAAGGACGCCTGCGTGTTGGTGCCGCCATCGGCATCTTTGGGGACGCCTGGGAGCGCGCTATGTGTCTGGTCGAGGAAGGCGTGGACCTGTTGGTGGTGGACACCGCACACGGCCACTCCCGCTCTGAACTTGACATCATCCGTCGCCTCAAGGCCGAACCAGCTGCGCGGGGCGTCGACATCTTGGGCGGAAACGTCGCCACTTATGAGGCCGCAAAGGCACTCGTTGAGGCGGGCGTTGACGGCGTCAAGGTAGGCGTCGGCCCCGGCTCCATCTGCACCACGCGCGTGGTTGCGGGCGTGGGCGTGCCGCAGATCACCGCCATCTACGACGCTTCTCGGGCCTGTAAGCCCGCCGGAGTGCCGGTGATCGGCGACGGCGGCCTGCAATACTCGGGCGACATCGCCAAGGCCATCGTGGCAGGCGCGGACACGGTTATGCTCGGCTCGCTGCTGGCCGGGTGCGACGAGAGCCCGGGCGAGTTGGTGTTCATCAACGGCAAGCAGTTCAAGACGTACCGGGGCATGGGTTCGCTGGGCGCGATGGCTACTCGCGGTCGGCAGATGAGCTACTCGAAAGACCGCTACTTCCAGGCCGATGTGGCGTCCAACGACAAGATCATCCCCGAGGGCGTTGAGGGCCAGGTTCCCTACCGTGGGCCGCTGTCGCAGGTGATCTACCAGCTAGTCGGCGGGCTGCACCAGTCGATGTTCTACTCCGGCGCGCGCACCATCCCCGAGCTGCAAGCCAACGGTCGCTTTGTGCGCATCACCGCTGCGGGCCTGCGCGAGAGCCACCCGCACGACATCATGATGACCGTCGAGGCCCCGAACTACTCGGCCCACGAACTGTAGCCTCACGGCCAAGCCACCCACATCAGGTAGGCTAGGAACGCGAGATTGTCGCTTGGCGCAGCGGAAGGCAAAACAATGTACGACATCGGGCGTGGCAAGCGTGCCGCACGGGCTTTTTCATTGGACGACATTGCAATCGTCCCCACCCGGCGCACCCGTGGTATTGATCAGGTGAATCTGAAGTGGCGCATCGACGCCATGAGCTTCGAGTTCCCGTTTGTGGCCGCCCCGATGGACTCCGTGATGAGTCCGGACACGGCCATAGAGTTTGGTCGCCTCGGTGGGTTGGGCGTCATCAACCTTGAAGGGTTGTGGACGCGCTACGAGGACCCGCAGCCGATCTTCACCGAACTAGCAGAGATTCAAGACGCCCACACCGCCACCAAACGGCTACAGCAGGTGTATGCGGCTCCCATCAACCCCGAGCTGATCACGGAACGCATGCGCACCATTCGTGATGCGGGAGTGCCCGTTGCCGGATCGCTCAGCCCGCAGAACGCCCGCGAGTTTGCCAGCGTCGTGCTGGCCGCCAACCCGGACTTCTTTGTTATCAGAGGCATGGCCGTGTCGGCGGAACACGTCAGCAACGTGGCCGAGCCGCTCAACCTGAAAAAGTTCATCTACGATCTAGACGTGCCCGTCATCGTCGGCGGATGTGCCTCCTACCAGACCGCGCTGCATCTGATGCGCACCGGAGCAGCAGGCGTGCTCGTCGGTTTCGGCGGAGCGGCCACCACCACCACAATGAAGGTGCTCGGCATCCAGATTCCGATGGCTACCGTCATCTCCGACGCTGCCGAAGCGCGCCGCGACTACATGGATGAGTCCGGTGGCCGCTACGTCCACGTCATTGCGGACACCGCCATGGGCACGTCGGGTGACATCGCCAAAGCCCTAGCTTGCGGAGCAGACGCCGCCATGATCGGCTCCCCGCTGGCCCGCGCCACAGAAGCTCCGGGGCGCGGTTGGCACTGGGGCGCAGAGGCTTGGCACGAGAGCGTGCCTCGCGGCGAACGTGTTGCCTTCGACACCGTGGGCACCCTGCAACAGATTCTAACCGGACCGTCCACCATTCCGGACGGCTCGATGAACCTTGTCGGCGCACTGCGTCGCACCCTAGCCTCCACCGGCTACACCGAGGTCAAAGAGTTCCAGCGCATTGAGGTGGTTGTTCGTTGAGCGAGGACACGACTCCAGACGGCGTCCCCCACGCCCGGCGCGGGATGACCGACGAGGAGTACGAGGTACAGCAGCGTGCCGGGTTGGCCCCCGCCGCGGAACAGGCTACCACGCCGCAAATCGCTACGGAACCCGTCCCTGTCCCAACGAGCGAGCCGGTTGCCAAGCCACCCCTGAGTCTCGCCGACTTCCGGGACGAGCTCAACGACCTTCTGGGTAACTCTGGCACGTCTTCCCCTGCCGCTCAAACACCTCCCGTCACCGCGACTCCCGCGACTCCCGCTCCCGCGACTGGCGAGGCTCCCCCACCTCCAGTCACTCCCGCAAATGTGCAGACTAGCGACCAGAGGGTCGCAACCACCATTGCCGCTGAGACCCCGGACACAGTGGGCGCGACAGACGAGATCAACGAAGATGCGGTGGATGAGGTAGACGACGTGTCGGCGCTTTCAATTGCTGCCTCGGGATCCGATGACGATGACACAAGGAACTCCGTCCCCCAGTGGGAAACCGATGCAGACCATGTCGATGCCACGCCGCAGCCCCCCGACACTGCCTACCTGTCGGACGGCAGTGAACTGTCACCTGCGCAGATTGCAAAGCTGAGTCGCCGGGCGACCACAGCGTCCAAGATCGCTCACTGGTTTGGTCGAGGTCTGGCCATCGTGTTGCTCGCGAGTGTAGCCCTGACCGCAGTGTTGGCCGTTGTCACGGGGTTCATTCCGACTCTTTGGCTGGTGGCCGGCTGTGCGTTCGCCACCCTGATAGCTGGGGGCATCACTTACGGGCTGTTTGCCACTCGCCCTCAGATCCATCGCAAGACATACACCGGGCTTAGCATCGGCGCGGTCATTGGCATCGTGCTGTCACTGTTTGCGTCCACGTTCCTGAACCGCATCTATGACTTCACCGACGCCATTCAGCCAAATCAAGGGACGGCTATCACGTATGCGGTGTTTGCGCTGAAGTCCAGCCAACTTGGCCCCAGCCCGTACACGCCGCCAACGACGCCGAGCATCGACCCGGACTCGGATGATGACGAAGACTCCGAAGATGACGGTAATGACGACGAAGCCGACACCGACGATGAAACAGCGTCTCCAACGCCAACGACGGCCACACCGTCTGCGTCTGCGTCCCCCACGCAAACCGGTTCGGTGACGGAACCCGAAACTCCATTCGACGCACAGATCTTGTTGGACGCCGGTGTGGGGCAACTCATCAACGATCCTAACCACGACGCCGTAGCGGCAAGGTTGAAGGAGATTGTGCCAACTGTCCTAGTTGATTATCAGGCTCCCACAGAGTTGGCCGTGGGCTTGAATGAGTCTGAAGTGATTGCCGGCATCGTTGACTCGTCTGTGCTGGGCTTGTACAAAGAGCACACCCCAGAGTTCTATGAATCCATAGAGGTGCTGTTCACCTTTGACATCTACGTCCAAGCCAAACCGGCAACGGGCGGTGCCAATGACACCACTGGCCCATTCGTACTGTTCATCTCCGGCATCGACACCTGGGGCGACCTCGACGAGTCCGGACTGTCAGACGTAAACATGCTTGTCGTCGTCAATCCGAACACCGGCAAGATGCTACTCGTCAACACTCCGCGTGACTACTACGTGCCGCTGCGTGACCACCCAGGAACTCCCGACAAGCTCACCCATGCTGCGGCCTACGGCATAGAAACCAGCGTCGGCACTATCGAGGACCTGTACGAGGTCGAGGTGGACTACTGGCTGCGCATCAACTTCAACTCGGTGATGTCCATCGTTCAAGAGCTGGGCGGCATCGAGGTCGAAGTGACCGACGAGTTCACCTGTGGTTATGGGTACATGCCTAACCAATTCACGTTCTACCCTGGCTGGCAGCATCTCGATGGCGAGCAGGCCCTGTGCTTTGCGCGAGAGCGCAAGAGCCTCGAAGGTGGCGACCGCGACCGCGGCAAGCATCAGCAACAGATCATTGCTGGCATCATGGACAAGGTAACATCCCCGTCCATCCTGCTGAGCTACGGTGACGTCCTCAGTGCCCTCGGCACTCACCTGGAGACGTCGATGCCCGCAAACCAGATTACCGCCTTCGCGCGCCTACAACTAGAACGCGGCATCCGTTGGAGCATCGACGAGGTCTCAGCCGACGGCTACGACGCCTACGCACCCACCTACACCTACGGCGGCCAAGAGCTGTACGTAATGAAGCCCATAATCTCCAGCGTAGACGAAGCCAAATCCCGCATCGAAGTCGTACTGCAGGGGCGCTAATTGGCGACGAACCGGAGCTTAGTGCCGGGGGTGGCGTGTGCTAGGGCGTTGACTCCTGCGTCGGTGACGACGGCAACTACGGGATAGCCGCCGGTTACGGGGTGGTCGCGCATTAGGATGACGGGGAGGCCGCTTGGGGGAAGTTCTACTGCGCCGGCTACGGTGCCTTCGCTGGGGAGCTCTGCGGTGGCTACGCGCGCTAGTGGGGTGCCTTCGAGTCGCACGCCTATGCGGTTGGATTCGGGGCTTACCTCCCATTCTTGCCTTAGGAAGCTGGTTAGCGCCTGTGGGGTTATCCAGTCATTGCGTGGGCCCAGGGTGACAGTCAGCGTCATAACGGATGGGGTGGAGGTGTCTTTTTCACTCGGTGAGACGCGACATATGTCTGCATATGGCAAGGCAGGGAGAATTGGCGTCGTGTGCGCTCTCATGACAGCGTTGCCATTCGCAGATTTTGCGTCATGACAAGCACAATCATTCTGGGATTGGCCTGTGATGACAGCGCTGTCATCAGTTTGGGACGGCATAAGCACGGGAAGCAAGTCACCAGCACTTAGCGGCAGTGGTCCGAGTCCGGCTAGGACATCGCGAGAGGCAGAGCCGAGTGTCTTGGGCACGGTGAATCCGCCTGTGACCGCAACATAACCCCGCCACGAACCAGCAGGGACGCTGAACTCTTCGCCGTCGGCCAAGGTGAGCGGACCGCAGACTCCGACGCGATCTGCCCAGGCTATCGTTACTCCCCCTCTGGCTCGAACGACTAGTGGACCAACGGTCTCCACAACCGGGCAGCTAGGGATATTGCCCACGGCGGCGTTGGCCGCAGCGGCGGCAGCAGTGTCCCATGCGCCCGACGGGCTGACTCCCATATGCAGCATCGCGGGACGACCTTGGTCTTCGATGAGGCTCTGCCACCCGGGCGAGACGATCTCAAGTGCGGGTCCGCTAAGCGTATCTGCGGCTGGCGCTTTCGGCTTGTGGCCCACATCGTCACGCTCCACAGTCACGATCTCGCGCACAGCCACGTAGCGTACTTGATCTCCCGGCCCGATCAACGCGGGGCGTTCACGCTCGACATCCCATAGTAGCGCTGTGGTCCGACCGATCAACTGCCAGCCACCGGGGCTGGACTTGGGGTAGACGGCCGAAAACTCCCCGGCTAGACCGACAGAGCCTGCGGGAACTAGCGGACGGGGAGATGAACGACGGGGAACGGCAAGATTGGCGGTTTCGCCCACACAGTAGGCGAAACCGGGAGCAAAACCGGTGAATGCACAGCGCCACGTTTGAGTTGTGTGCCACTCCACTACGCCTTGGTCGCTGAGACCGAGGTGCGCGGCCACCCACGCTAGATCTTCACCGTCATAGACCACTTCGATGGTGACCGGTTCGGTTGGGCTGGTCTCCAAGTCGAGCACGGACACAGTCGCCAACCAAGGGCGCAGGCTGGTTGCGACAGCCGAGTCTGTGCTCACCACAAGGACTGTGCGGGCGGCGGGCACGATGTCCACCACACCTGCGGGTCGTTCCACACCCAGTCGTGCGTTCAGTCCCATCACCTCGTCGAGCGAGGCGCACTCTACGAGTAGGGCGCTTTCACCGACGCTCAAGACTCGGCGTGAGCCACTCACCGGGCCAACCCAGCGACCCAGACGCCCGCCGATTCGAGCGCGGAACGCAGCGCAGTGGCGATGGCTACCGCACCGGGGGTGTCGCCGTGCACGCAGATGCTCTCGGCTTGTAGCGAGATGACGTGGCCGTCAACCGTCTCGATCTGCCCAGTGGTGGCTAGACGAACCATCCGGGCACAGATCGCGTCGGTGTCATGCAGGACCGCACCTGGAAGCTTGCGGGAGACGAGCGAGCCATCGGAGTTGTAGCCCCGGTCGGCGAACGCTTCGGGGACCACACGGAGTCCGAGAGCGCTGGCCTCGTGGGCCATGACGCAGCCCGGCAGCGTAAGTACAGCCAACTCTGGTGCTACCTCGACTATGGCTCGGGCAACAGCGCGGGCTCTCGTCTCGTCATGGGCAATCAGGTTGTACAAGGCACCGTGCGGCTTCACGTGCGTCACCGTTGCACCCGCCGAGCGGGCCACACCCACCAACGCGGCAATCTGATACGCCACATCGGCGGCGATCTCCTCAGGCGAGCAGTCCAACACTCGACGCCCAAACCCGGCCAAGTCGCGGAAACTGGGATGTGCCCCAACGCCGACCCCAGCCGTAGCAGCCGCAACACAGGTGCGGCGCATCACCAAGGGGTCGCCAGCATGAAAGCCACACGCCACATTCGCCGACGTGACAACACGGAGCAACGCCTCGTCGTCCCCCAACGTGTAAGCCCCAAACCCCTCACCCATATCCGCGTTTAAGTCCACGACTTCATGCTACCTTCTTTATCACCGTGTCCCCGCGTGCCCTTGTCTGCGTCACTGCGCGCGAAGTCGCAGAGTCGATCCTCAGACGTGGATCCTGCTCCTAAAGCGCAGGATGACGGGAAGGGCGAGCAGGATGACTAGAGAGTTAAACGCAAGTAGGTCTCCGGCTCGCAGATGGAGCGGGAGACCTACTTGGAGTACGAGCAGATGCGTCGCTAAGTTACTTGACGCTCAGCGGATCGATCAGGATGCTGGGGCCCATGGTCGTCGAGATGGCGATCTTGCGTACGTAACGGCCTTTGGCGGTAGACGGCTTCAGGCGGAGCACCTCGTCTAGGGCGGCGTGGTAGTTTTCGGCCAACTGCTCGTCGGTGAAGCTCACCTTGCCGATGATGAATTGCAGGTTGGCCTGACGGTCAACGCGGAACTCGATCTTGCCGCCCTTGATGTCAGAAACGGCCTTGGCGACGTCCATGGTCACGGTGCCGGTCTTGGGGTTTGGCATCAGGCCACGCGGGCCGAGCACGCGGCCCAGCTTGCCAACCTTGCCCATCAGGTCAGGGGTAGCGACAGCAGCATCGAAGTCGAGGTAGCCACCGGCCACCTTCTCGATCAGTTCGTCGCCGCCTACCTCGTCAGCCCCGGCTTCGAGAGCCTCGGTGGCCTTGGCGCCTTGAGCGAAGACGAGCACGCGGGCCGTCTTGCCGGTGCCGTGAGGTAGATTGACGGTGCCACGCACCATCTGGTCTGCCTTGCGGGGGTCAACGCCCAAGCGGATGGCAACGTCGAACGTCTCATCGAACTTGGCCTTGGGCAGCTTGCGGATGGCGGCAAGCGCCTCTTTGGCAGTGTAGAGCTGGGAGTCATCACGCAGCTTTTGCGCTTCGTTGTAGCGCCTAGAGTGCTTCATTTTGTTTCTGGTTCCTTGTCTTCTTGGGTATCGGCCTCGTGGGCACGATTCACCAGTCTCTGGTACGGGGTTGAGCTACCCCTGCCAGACCTTTGTTTTCTTGTATTGGTGGCGGGTGTGCCTGTGCCCACGCTTACGCGTCGACCGTTACGCCCATGGAACGCGCGGTGCCCGCAACGATCTTGGCCGCAGCCTCAATGTCGTTGGCGTTCAGATCGACGAGCTTGATGTTCGCAATCTCACGTACCTGGTCGGCGGTCAGATGCCCGACGATCTCGCGGTTCGGCTTGGAGCTACCCTTGGGCAGGCCAGCGTACTTCTTGATCAACTCGGAGGCAGGCGGAGTCTTGGTGACGAACGTGAACGTGCGATCTTCGTAGATGGTGATCTCGGCTGGGATCACCGTGCCACGCTGGGCTTCGGTAGCAGCGTTGTACTGCTTAACGAAGTCCATGATGTTCACGCCGTGCGGACCAAGAGCGGTACCTACCGGCGGGGCCGGGGTAGCTGCACCGGCTTGGATGGCGATCTTGACGATTGCCGCCACCTTTTTCTTCGGAGCCATTGTGTTTGGTCTTCCTTACTTGTGTGTTACTTCATCTGCTATTCAGTTGTGCATCCCGCGTGGGCTGCAACCAAGCGCCTTAGCGATCAGTCGAGCTTGGCGATCTGGGAGAAGGTCAGGTCAACTGGGGTTTCGCGCCCCAGAATCTCGACGTTGGCCTTCAAGCGTTGGGCGTTGGCGTTGATCTCGGTGATCGTGGCGTGGACGCCCTCGAACGGACCGTCAACAACCTTGACGGAGTCGCCGACCGCATAGTCAACAACTTCGACCTTCTTGCGGCCCCGCTTCGGAGTGCCACCGCGCGAAGCGTTCACCTTGGCAACGACGGAGGGCGTCAGCATGTTCTCGACCTCGTCGAGCCCCAGTGCGACCGGCTTGTTGGCAAACCCGACGAACCCGGTGACAGAGGGCGTGTGTCGAATGGCAGCCCACGAGTCGTCGGTCAACTCCATTCTGACAAGCACATATCCGGGGAGGACGGTGCGCGTGACCGTCTTGCGAACGCCGTTGCGCAGTTCGACAGCATCCTCGGTAGGCACGATGGCCTCGTAGATGAACTCTTCCATGTTGAGGCTGACCACGCGGAAGTCGATGTTCTGTTTGACGCGATTTTCCATACCAGAGTAGGTGTGAACCACATACCAGTCGCCGGGCTTGAGCAGCAGATCCTCATGCAACGCCAGCAGCGCGGCGGCGATCTCGGGATCCTCTTCGTCCTCTTCGCTGATCTCGCCCAGCTTGGTCTTAGGGGCCGTGTCCTCAGCGGCAGCCTCGGGCTCACGAATGTCGATGACTAGGTCATCTGCGCCGTCACCCGTGGTGTCGTCGCTCTGACCCAAGCCCACGAAGGCAGCAAAGTCCACTTCAGGGCTCTGGTCTTCAGCGACCTGCAGGTCGATGACACCGAGATCGATGTCCGCGATCTCGGAAGCCTCTTCGGCGCTCGCCTCGGCCGCCAACTCGGCGATGATGGCCTCAGCCACCTGCGCCTCTTGTACGCTCTCTTCGCTCAACTCTTACTCACTCACCTAGATCTTGTGCTCGTCTTGACTCCACGTGTGCTCACGCTTAGCCGAGCAACTTCAGCAGACCCCAGCCGAACAAGGTGTCCAGACCGAAGACGATGCCCATGATGATGAGCACAAAAATGAGGACAACAAGGAAGTACTGTTTGACGTCGTCCCCGCTGGGCCAGACAACCTTCTTCAGCTCGCCAACGCTCTGGCGAGTGAAGGTGACGGGGCCAACGCCGCCCTCTTCCTCTTCGGTCTTCGGATCGCGCTTGCGCGTGGGGGTAGCTTTCTTGACCGGCGCTTGGGTGTGTGTGCGCTTCACCGGACGGGACGATTTGGCAAGTCGCGCCTCCTCGGTGGCGGCGTCGAGCTGGTCTTCGTCATCAATGACGACATCGTCTGGGTCGGCCTCGCGGGGGGTGTCGTCGTCATCGGCAAACTCGGAGAGTTCGGCGAGTTCTTCGGCGTCGTCTTCATCGGCAGCAATCTCGAAAGGCTCGGGGTCGCCAAGGGCACCGGATAGCTCCTCACCGCTGGGGGTGAGGTCAGCCTCATCGGCTACCGGTTCGAGGTTATCTGTGACCTCCTCGGGGAGGTCATCGTGTTCGTCAGCCACTGGTATCTTCGCTGCCTAACTTGGTCTTCGACTCTTCTGCTGTTTTGCGCATTACGCGCGCCACCTGCGGCTCAGCCGCACGAGGCACACGCATTCGCAGGGCAAGAGGGACTCGAACCCCCAACCTGCGGTTTTGGAGACCGCTGCTCTGCCAATTGAGCCATTGCCCTTCGACTAGCCGCGCCCAATTCTGGGCACAACCAATCATTGGTTTCGTCAACCAACCTGTACATTCTAATCGACCAGACGGTCAAGTGCCTAACTAGGCTTAGACGAGCACCGGCTCGGGAACCAGGTCGATGCCAAACTGGGCCTGGACTCCTGCACGGATGGCATCGGCCAACGCCAGCACTTCGGTAGCGGTGGCACCGCCCCGGTTGGTGAGAGCCAGCACATGTTTGGATGACAGCGCCGCCCGTCCGGAACTTTCCGGGATGCTAAAGCCCTTGCCAAAGCCCGCATGGTCGATCAGCCAAGCAGCGGAGGTCTTGACGGTGCCGTCGGGTTGCCCGAAGCGGGGAGCGTCAGCGGGCAGGGTGGCGGCAGCCTCGGCACTCACGTAGGGGTTGGTGAAGAACGAGCCTGCCGAGTGCGAGTCGATGTCGTCGGGCGAGTAGACCATAGACTTCGAGGCGCGGATTGCCAGCACCGCCTCACGCACGCGGCTCGCGTCCACCCTGTCCCCCAATCGAACGCCTAGGTAGGCAGCCAACTCGGCGTAGGCAACCGGAGACGCCAGCGTGCCGGGGGCGAACTCGAAGCCGACTTGCAGCACGACGTAGCGTCCGCTCGCCTGCCCCGGTTGCACACTGCGCTTGAACTCTGAGGTGCGATAGCCGAACCCGCAAGCCTGGTTGGTGAACGTGACGATGTTGCGCGTCACTCGGTCGAGGGCCCGCACCTGCGACACGGTGTCACCCACCTCCTGACCGTAGGCCCCGATGTTCTGCACGGGAGCCGCGCCGACGAGTCCGGGGATTCCGGACAGCGCCTCGATGCCCAACCAGCCGTTGGTGACGCTCAGGGCCACGAACTCGTCCCAGACCTCACCGGCAGCGACGGTGACGATAGCTCGCCCACTGGCCGACACGTGCGTTTCTATGCCTTTGGTGGCAACCTTAACGACAGTACCGTCGAATCCTGCGTCACCGACGAGCATGTTGGAGCCGCCGGAGAGTATCAGCACGCGCGCGCTACGGTCGTCGGCAGCCACAACGGCGTCGATAATCTCCTGTTCAGTCGTGGCGACGATGAAGTTTTTCGCCTCGCCGCCGATGCCGAACGTGGTGTAATCGCTCAACCGGGTCACAGCTCTAGCCCACCTTCCTGTTGATCGTCTAGACATCAAGGCTACCCGTGTCTATCCTCGCCGGGCGAGGTTACGCGCAGGACTCGTTGTGCCATCGAGGTGTGCTCACACGCTCTGCTGTTCTGTTCCCTTCTAAGTCACGCTCGGCTTCCTCGCTGTCCGAAGGTCACGAATAGATCACGCAGACAGGCGCGTCTCCGGTTTCCTGTGAAACCGGGATAGCTATTGGCTAAGGTTGAGGTAGCGAAAGGCGCACCGGCAGCGACGTCGGGGGTCTTTGCGCGGATCAAAGAGCCAAGACCAGACGGAGGCAAATCAGATGGCGTTAAGCATCGCCAAACGGCAAGCAAGTGAGTTCATTGAGACCGACGTGGTGTGTGTCGGCGCGGGCATCATGAGCGCCACGCTGGCGCTGTTGCTGTCCGAACTTGACCCGAATCTGAAGGTCACCGTTGTTGAGCGGCTCGAAGCTCCCGCGCTGGAGTCAACCGGTCCGTGGAACAACGCGGGCACCGGACATGCCGGGCTGTGCGAGCTGAACTACTCCGTGGAGCAGGCCGATGGCAGCGTGGACATCTCCAAGGCCATCAAGATCAACGAGCAGTTCCAGATTAGCCGCCAACTGTGGTCCTACCTGGTGGAGCAGGGGCAGCTTAGCGACACCCGCGCGTTCATCAACAGCACGCCCCACATGGTGTTTGTGCATGGTGACGATCACGTCAACTACCTGCGCGCCCGCCGCGATGCCATGGCCGGACAACCGCTGCTGGCGTCCATGAGCTACAGCGAGGACGCTGCGCAGATCGGGCAATGGTCGCCACTGCTCATCGAGGGACGCAAAGGCAACGAGCCGATTGCGGCCAGCTACGACCCCACCGGCACCGACGTCAACTTTGGGGCGCTGACCCGCAGCTACCTCAACACCGTTACTGAGCGTGGCGGGGACGTCATCTACAACTTTGATGTGACCGACCTGAAACCTAGTGGTGACGGCGGGTGGCTGCTGCGTGCCGCACACACCGGTGGCGGGCATGGCATCATCATCAAGGCCGCAAAGGTGTTCATCGGGGCTGGTGGCTACGCGCTGAATCTGCTGCAGAAGGCCGGACTTCCGGAGGCGCAAGGCTACGGGCTGTTCCCCATCTCGGGGCAGTTCCTCACCACCTCGAAGCGCGCAATTGTGGCGCGTCACTCTCAGAAGGTGTACGGCAAGGCCAGCGTGGGCGCACCGCCGATGAGCGTGCCCCACTTGGATGCCCGCATTATCGACGGAGAGAAGTACGTGCTGTTTGGGCCGTTCGCTGGCTCCAGCCCCAAGTTCCTGAAGGACGGATCGCTGCTCGACCTGCCACTGTCTTTGCGTCCCCACAACATTCTGCCGATGTTGGAGGTGGCGAAAGACAACCTACCGCTGGTGAAGTACCTTGCCAGCCAGATTTTGCTGCCGCCGAGCGCGCAGGAAGCGTCTCTACGTGAGTTCTACCCGGACGCAGATTTGGCAGACTGGAAGTTGCTCGCTGCCGGCCAGCGCGCGCAGATCATCAAGAAGGACGAAAACGGGCACGGCACACTCCAGTTCGGCACCGAGACCATCGTGGGCGGTGGCGGCTCAATCGCCGGACTGCTGGGGGCATCTCCCGGTGCGTCTACCGCAGTGCCCATCATGTTGGGTCTGCTGGAGAAGATCTTTGCAGAGCGCATCGACGGCTGGCGGGACCAACTGCTCAAGATCGTGCCGACGTGGGGCAAGTCGCTCAACGACGACGTTGCCTTGGCTAGGGCGACCATGACGCATACCGCTGAGGTTCTGGGCATTACGCCACCTGTGAAGTGACTCCACCCGGCTGGGCTCGGGCGCGATTCAACTCCGTGGCTCGGGCGCAACTCGGCCCAACGGACGTGCGGTCAACTGTTGGCTGCTGACCGCACGTTTGCTGGTCTGCGTTGTCAGACACATGCAAGAACAGGTCTCCACATGCTGCGTCCAGTCGCCCTCTTGCCCTGCACTAGCGCTAACGTCCGTCCCCAAACATGGCAGAATTGTCAGTTATGACTTGGGGCCACTATGCCGGGGCAGCAATCGTACTTGCCGTGATCGTTGGCGTTGGCGTGCTCTCGGGGCGCGCCGTGAAGAGCGAGCGCGACTTCTCTGGCAAGTCCCGCAGTTCCAACTCAGGGCTCATCATGGGGGCGCTGCTGGGCACCATCATCGGCGGGGCGTCCACCATCGGCACCGCGCAGTTGGCGTACTCCCACGGTCTCTCCGCGTGGTGGTTCACCATTGGCTGTGCTACCGGCCTGCTGCTGTTCGGAACGTGGCTAGTCAAACCCCTGTACGCGAGCGGGCATCACACAGTGCCGCAGATCATCGGCTCCGAGTTCGGCCCGCTAGCGGCCAAGACCAGCGCCGTGCTGGCGTCCATCGGCACCTTCCTGTCGGTGGTGGCGCAGTTGATCTCGGCGGTGGCACTGATTACCGCCGTCTCGGCGCTCGCAAACCCGGTTGCCATTGCGCTGATGGTGGTGCTGGTGCTGGCCTACATCACGTTCGGTGGTGCACTAGGCGCAGGCTATGCGGGACTGGTCAAGACGGTGCTGCTCACGTCATTTGTTGTCATCTGTGCGGTGCTTGCGCTGCGCGGCGTCGGCGGTCTTTCTGGCCTGTTGGACGCTCCCGAACTGCCGCACGAGACTTTCTTCAATCTCAACGGGCGCGGCTTCGGGCTGGACGGCGCGGCAGGTGCGTCCCTCGTGCTGGGAGTACTCACCGAGCAGGCGTACGTGCAGACGCTCGTGTCCGCGAAAGGGCTGCGGTCATCCCGCAAGGGGGCGTTGTTTGCCGCCGCGCTAGTGCCCATCATCGGCGCGCTTGGGGTGCTGATCGGCATCTCGATGCGCGTCACCCATCCCGATATCGAGTCGGCGATGGCGTTGCCACTGTTCATCATGGACAACCTGCCGTCCCTGCCCGCAGGCATGATGCTGGGCACGCTGCTGGTGGTGCTGGTCGGCTCGGCATCCGGGTTGTCGCTGGGCATCGCTACCGTGTTGACCAACGACCTGCTGCTCCCCCGCTTGCGACGTGGTGACAACGCCCTAGCGACGATTCGGCTCGTGCTGGTTGGCGTGTTGGCGGTGGCGTCGGTGGTGGCGTTCTCCAGCAGTGGCGGACTGATCCTCAACTGGAGCTTCCTGAGCATGGGTCTGCGCGGCGCGGTGGCGTTCTGGCCACTGCTAGCGGCGCTGTTCCTGCGCGGACGCATCGACAGGCGCTTCGTGGTGCCCGCGATGGTCTGTGGACCGTTGGGCACGGCTCTTGGCGCGTGGCTTGGCCCTAACTCGCTGGACCCGGTCTGGTTTGGCGTGGGCGCGGGCCTTGTGGTCATGACGGCCGGGTTTATCGTCCAATGGAGGACTAAGCCAAGGCAATCAGGGCTCCAATAAGCAACCCGATGAACCAGCCGATGAGGCCAAGGATCATGCCCAGAATGGCGACCCCACGACCTGACCCCTTCACGGTGGCAACGATAGACACCACGAACCCTGAGAGGCCCAGCAGGCTAACCAGAGCAAGCTGCCCCAAGTACCCGCTCATGACTCGCTCGGCGGCAGCCGAAGTGGTATCAATACTGCCGTGGCTAGGCGAGATGGCAATAAGGTCGGTGAACATCCCCTGGGCAATTACTGTCATGATAATGATTGCGAGAATGACAGTACCGAGGCCAACGAAGCCGAGCACCGGAGACTTGGGCGCTGGTATCGGAGGGTAGCCGTAGCCTGCGTAGGGCGTGCCATAGGCCCCTGCCTGTGCGGGATAGGCCTGCGGCTGAGCATAGGGCTGTTGTGGAGCGTATGCCTGCTGCTGTACGTAAGGAGAAGGTTGTACGTAAGGAGAAGGCTGTCCGTATGCAGATGGCTCGGCGTAGGGTCCCTGCTGACCATACTGGGTTGGCACGCCAGTCTCGGACACCTGCTGCGCATATGGGGCAGCAGGAACAACAGGCTCGGGCTGCACATAGGAAGGTACCTTGACCTCAGGACCGGGCTGCCCATATGCGGGCTGTGCGTAGGGGTTCTCTGATCCACTCGGCTGTTGTGGTTGAAATTGTTGCCCGAAGTCTTGACTCATACCATGTGAGTATAGCCACTAACGGAGGCAGAAAAACCAAGAAAGCCGCTCCACCCGACGATCCGGGAGAGCGACTCTCTTAGAAAACTTGTAACGCGCGCGCGACTAGCGGGTCTCGCGGTGAGCGGTGTGCTTGCCACAGTTGGGGCAGAACTTGCTCAACTCAAGACGATCCGGAGTGTTACGACGGTTCTTCTTCGTGATGTAGTTGCGGTTCTTGCAGTCCACACACGCCATGGTGATCTTGGGACGTACGTCCGCACTCTTCTTAGCCATCTGTTCTTTCCTCCAGTTAATCTTCGCGTAGCGAGGACAGTACTCGCGCATCCTGAACCTACGGCTCAGTCTGCTGTCCTCGGTCCGCTTTCGCAAACCTCAGACCGCCTGCTGTCGTGATGCCCACCGGACATCACGCCTTAACGCAAGCTCCCTCTCGGGTTCTCACCCGTTCACGCTACTCGCGTAGCGAGGACGGGACTCGAACCCGTGACACAGCGATTATGAGCCGCTTGCTCTACCACCTGAGCTACCCCGCCTCGTACTACTCCAGAGCCCCCATGCAGAATCGAACTGCAGACCTTCTCCTTACCATGGAGACGCTCTACCGGCTGAGCTATAGGGGCCAGTCGCAGAGAATTAATCTACCGTATGAACAGCGCTCACCCAAAATCACAAGGCACTTGTCTCACCGGGTACGCCTTGGGGTGCGTCTGGCAGCGAGTCTCACTCGCAAGTCAGCCGAGAATTACGCCATCCTGAATGGGGTACGCCACGGGCTTCTTCTGCGCTCTGGCAACCACGACCACCGGCTTTGCGGCAAGGGCTAGCGCACCGTTGGTGTCGCCGGCAATTCCCAAAGCCTTGTTTTCACGGCTGCTGAGGGCCAGCCACAGCCCTTGCGGCCAGGACGGGTCGATGGTTGTTGCCAGCACCGGAGCAGTGATGCTGTTCGGGATCTTGGCAAACAACTTGATGAACCCTTTGTTGGCTGGGTTCTTCGGGTCGTGAGAGACGGCAGCGACCCAGTTGGCAAACGCAGCCACAGTCTCGTCAGGGAATCCGGGAGGGGCGTAGGCGACGACGCTCTGCGTCTCTTTGCCAAGCGTGACCACGCCGCCCGTCACCCAGACGTCAGCGAGGAAGCCCCCGGTGAGGTATTCCTGATGAGCGTTATCGAGGCTGGACCGCAGCGTGGCCCGCTTGACTACCCACGCAGCCACACCCACCGCGATGCACACGAACGGGGCGTACACCAAGATGACGAAGATCGGGTTGCCATTGCTGGTAGACATAAAGACCTCAAAGAAGTCACCAAAGTCCAGCCGCTTGTTTGTCAAGATGGTACGAATTGTCGAGACTAAGTTGTAGGCAACCGCGCCAAAGCCGACGAGCAGCGCGCCGCCAATCCACATGTCCCCGGCGTTGGTGTAGACAATGCTGTTCTCGAACGTGGTGCGGTCCTGCAGTGCGTAACGCAGGCGCGGATTTCTCTCAGCCATGCTTGGCTCTCAATCTCTCTAGGCTCTCAAGACTCAGCCCTGTTGTTGCTCTCGTCCATCCCAAAACGGGCGCAGAAACACGGAGGAGTTGAGACAACGATACTACGAAACTGGGATCACCGGTCGGCGCTGTCGTGCGAGGCAGCGCCGATAAAACCTGCGGCAACTCGCAGAAGGGCGACGGGTGACGGACGCCGCGGCAACCTCCCGCGACGGGGTTGCGGGAGGTTGCCGAAAGTCCACGAAGGCAGGGACCGGCCTCAGTGGCTTTGGACGAGCAGTTGGGCGGCGTGTGTTAGGGCCTCGGGGAAGGTGGCGCCGCCCATCATACGGGCGATCTCTTGGGTGCGGGCAGTGGCGGCGACCTCGGTTACGTCGGAGGCAGTGACCTCGCCGTCCGTGGACTTCTCGATGACGTAGTGGCGGTCGGCGGGGGCGGCGACCTGGGCTAGGTGGGTGACTACGATCACTTGCGAGGTGCGGGCCAGACGGGCTAGCCGGGCACCGATCTCGATGCCGACTGCACCGCCGACACCAGCGTCCACCTCGTCGAAGACGAAGGTGTGGCCGGGTTCGGCGAGCACCACCTCTAGGGCAAGGCGCACCCGGGAGAGTTCGCCACCGGATGCCACCTTGGCTAGCGGGGCCAGTTGCGCACCGGCGTTGGCGGCGAACAGCAGTTGTACGCTCTCCGCGCCCCACGGGCCAAGTTGCTCCAGTGGAGCGAGGGCAAACGCCAGTTGGGCGTATGGCATTGCCAGCGCCGCCAACTCGGCGCGCACAGCTTCGGCCAGGCGCTCACCGGCACCGGACCTACCTTGCGTTATCTTCGCGGCCGAGGCGGCTAGCTGCTCGTCAAGACTGTCGATTTGGCTGGTAAGCACCTCAATGTGCTCGTCGTCAACTTCAAGCTCGCCCGCGGTGCTGGCTGCGGTCTGTGCCCAGGCCAGCACCTCGTCCATCGTTTCGCCATACTTGCGTCTCAGCTTCTGGAAGGCGTCGCGACGCTCAGATATGGCCTCCAGGCGCAGTGGGTCGGCCTCCAGTGAGGCGGCGTAGCTGGACACTTCTGCGGCGAGGTCATTGGCCTGCTCGACGGCAAGTCTTGCCGTCTCGGCTAGCGGGGTTGCGCGCGGGTCGCGGGCGGCCAGCGCTTCGATGGCTTTTCGAGCTTGACCCAAGAGACCTACGGCACCGGGCTGTTCCCACGCAGCCTCACTCGCGCCGGACAAGGCGTTGTCCGCAGTGGCGCTCAACAGTCGCAGTTCATCGACAGCCTGAAGTCGGGACGCCTCAACGGCCAACTCCTCGTCCTCACCCGGTTGAGGCGACACGGCCTCAATTTCGGCCAGACCAAAGCGCAGCAGATCAAGTTCGCGAGCGCGGGCGGCAGCGTTGTGGACCAGTTCGTCACGCTCGACAACGAGTGCCGACCGGCGTTCGTACGCCTCACGATAGGTAGACAGAGTTTCAAGGTGGGCAGGGCCAGCGGCTTGGTCCAACACTTCGCGTTGCCGGGAAGGACTGCCGAGACGCAGTTGTTCGCTCTGGCCGTGGATGGTAGCAAGCTCCCCCACTAGCGCGTTCAGTGTGCCGACCGGGACTTGCAGCCCTCCGATACTGGCACGTGAGCGACCAGCGGCAAGCATCTGTCGGGACGCCAGCACCTCCGCCTGATCACCAACACCTTCGACCTCGGCACCCAGTTCTGCTAGCTCCGCCTCGATGGCGGAGACGCCCGAGAAGACCCCCTCGACAAGCGCCTTTGTGGCTCCGTGGCGCACAGCGGTGGAGTCTCCCCGCTCCCCCAACAGCAAACCAAGACCGGTGACCACCATCGTCTTGCCAGCGCCAGTCTCACCCGTAATGGCGGTCAGACCGGGCGCAAACTCAATCTGCGCATCAGCGATGACCCCAACGTCCCTGATGCGAAGGCTCTCAAGCATGGCTACGCACCACCTCTCCACGAATGAGTGGGCAGTTCAAACTTCTGCACAAGACGAGTAGTGAACGGCTGTTTGACGAGACGCGCCAAGCGAAGATTCGTGTCGTGTTTGGTTACCCGCACCTTCCAGTCTGGTTCGATAGCCATCTCACGCCGCCCATCGCAGAGTACCAAGGCACCATCTTGACCCTCTCCGGTCAACTCCAACACAATCACCGAGTTGGGGCTGAGCACCATCGGCTTGGCGAACAACGCGTGTGCCAACAACGGCACCAACTCGATGGCAAACACGTCAGGCCAGATAACCGGACCACCTGCCGAGAACGCATACGCCGTGGAACCCGTCGGAGTCGAAACCAGCACGCCGTCACAACTCCACGCGGACAGATCGTCTTCATCAACCCGAACGGACGCCTCGATCATGTGGCCCCGAGCATTTTTCTCTAGCGACATCTCGTTGATCGCAAAGCTGCGCCACATCACGGTCCCGATTTTGTCCAGCACTACCACGTCGAGGGTTAGCCGCTCTTCCACCTGATAGTCGCGAGCAACGATCTGATCCACCAGTGAATTAGTTTCATGGGCCTCCAACTCAGCAAGAAACCCAACATGACCAAGATTGACGCCCAACAGCGGAACGCCGCGCGGATGCGCCCACGCAGCTGCAGAAAGAATGGTGCCATCCCCACCAAAAACCGTCAACATCTCCAAGTCAACGTCAGTATCTGCACCCAAGATACGAAGCTCTATACCTGGAGTCAAGGACGCGATGGCCTCCATCCGGTACGGCTCAAGGTAACAGACGATACCGTGCGCGGAAATACCGCGAATAAACTCCGCGGCGGCTTCCAACGCCTCCGGACGCGCCGGATGCACCCAAACCCCAACGCTGCGCTCAACTGCCATGCACCAAAGCCTACCGTTGCTTGGGGACAGAAAACCTCCCCGACTGCGAGTCCTGTGGATAACTGATGCCTGTGGATAACTTTTTCTACCGAGCGTGGCGGAGGGCTAGGAAGTACTCAATGTTGCCGTCTTGACCGGGGAGTTGGCTCTCGGCGCGCCAGTGCTCGGGCCAGCCTAGGTTAGTGCAGGTTGCGGCGACGGCATCGACGGCGGCTGTGCGAAGGTCGGGGTCGCGGACTACGCCACGTCCATCCAGGTTGTTGCGGCCCACCTCGAACTGTGGTTTGACCATTAGGAGGGCGGTTCCGGAGGGCGAGAGACAGGCGAATATGGGGCCGACTACCAGCTTTAGCGAGATGAAAGACACGTCGGCAACGGCCAACTCCACCGGGGTGGCGTCCACGTGAACCAGGGTGAGGTCGCGCAGATTCAGGCCCTCCAGGTTGCGCACCCTCGGGTCCGCGCGTAGTTCGGGCACCAACTGGCCGTGCCCGACATCAACAGCGTAAACCTGCTTGGCCCCGCGACTCAGCAACACTTGCGTGAAACCGCCAGTCGAGGCACCGGCGTCCAAAACTCGCTCGGGGACGGCGATTCCGGAGGTGTCCAAGGCGCCAATTAACTTGTGTGCCGCACGCGACACCCACTCGTCTTGCTCGACGCTGAGCCGTGCACGCCCGTCAATTTCGCGGCTGGGCTTGACTTCCAAGACGCCGTTGACTAGCACTTTTTGCCCGACAATCAGTTGCTGGGCCTGCGAACGAGACCGCGCCAGTCCGCGCTCCACGAGCACCACATCGAGTCGCAACTTCACTGCTTCTTGGGACCAGCGGACGATGGCGCATCAAGAATGGCGGCAAGCGCCTCTTGGGCGTCGCTCAGAACCGGCAACTGTTCACTCAGCGGAGTATCAGAGAGCGCATTGACCGTAGCCAGCACTGCGTCCACCGTGTCATTGCCCGTAGCTGGTGTATCAGTCATGAGTATGATTCTACTCGCGTCCCGCCACTGAGCTTGTAGCATAGAACTCGTGGACTAGGGGACGATAACCGAGCCGCTTCAGGTCATCGTAACTGACGCGGTAGTTAGCTTTGGTGAACCGTCCGGTGGGGATGTAGCGGACGTAGGCTTGCAGGTACTCATCAATCTCGTGCAGACCATCCGACGTAGTCAACAGGGGGAAGAACCATCTGGCCCACGTCAGGTCGTTGGGGTCATGCAGCGAGTAGAACTTGCGATTGAACACGCGGATGAGGGCGCGCATCGCCACCTCGGGATCAGCGCTCTTGCGCAACATCCAGCGTCGGAGCGCGCGCGCCTTGCGTCGGATCTTGCCTTTCAGCTTGGTTTTTGTGGTGGACGACAGGTCAATGGTGCCGTTGCAGTACGACACGCCCAGGAACTCCCAAGCGATGCCGGGGGCAGAGACGCTCTCCTTATCGGGGTTCACGTGGAGGCCGTGTTCGCCGATCAGACGCAGGAAATCGGCGCGAAGCACGTCCAGCTCTGCTTGCGAGTTGGCAAAGATGACAATGTCATCAGAGTAGCGCGCATAGGGGACGCCTCGGGAGACGAACCACTCATCCAGCGCAGACAGATAAATGTTCGCCAAGAACGGAGATATGGGCGTACCCGCCATCACACCACGCGGTTCCTCGACCACATCTGAGTCGTCATCGCCGGCACACAAGGCGCGGTCCTCTGACAGCAGGCGCATCAGGAAATCGAATAGGGGCTGGTCGTCGTCGATGACTCGCGCGAGCACTGGGTGCAGCAGGGGGACGGGGACGGAGTTGAAGTAGTTGGTGATGTCAGCCTTGTAGCACCACATGTTGTTGATGCCGGGGAGCGCGGTGAGTTCGCGAAGAGCCCGAAGCACGCCAAAGTTGCGGCGGAACGAGTAGCAGCCGTCGGGTTGACGGTCGTCGTAGGCGAACAACAGCCAGGCGAGCAGCTTGAGCGTCCAGTTTTCGGCGTCCGGGAAACGGTAGACGACGCGTTTCTTAGCCTTGCCTAACTTGTTGATCAGACGTTTGGTGGGCAGCGGCCATACTCCCTCGCGCGCCGCCTGAGCTGGCCCACGATAACCCTCTGCCTCAATGAAGGTGTCCAGCCAGCCGAGTTCGCGGGCGCTCAGATGCCCCTTGTCAAGCTTGTATTGACGAAACTGCGCCCACGTGTTGGCGTCGTCTAAGGCGTCAAGTATCGACATGGTTTCGCTGGCCTGACCTTCGAGTATTGCGGCGGTGCCGAATATCGCACGACCATACTTACAACTCTCTCATACTGTGGGTGCAGTCAACGGCGAGTATCGCGATGGCGTGGCAACGAGTGCCGGTCGCGCAGCACGGCTCACGCTGTCCAACCCATGCCACTGAGGATGCCGGAGGAGGAAAAGAGGTGAGAACGCTTCCACCGCGCAGAAGGGCTTTGAAAGCCACAATTGTGGCTACACGGTATGAACGACATCGACCACCTGCAAGGCCATTCTTGCGAACTCAGATGCCGCTTCACCGCACCGCAGGTGCAAGCCGAGCCCCAAGCTCGGACTCACGTTCTGCACGTGGTTGCGTCTTCTCTTGCCTCCCCCGGCAAGTCTTCAATTGTTGTTCCGCGCGAGCTACAGCGCCGCGCTGATGCGGTTGACGACGTAGTCCTGCTTGTTCCACATCGTCAGCCAGAAGGGCAGGAACGCGATTCCGGAGCCTTCCGCCGTTGCCCTTGCCGCTTTGTACGCCTCCGAGCGGTTGTTTGTTGCCAAGATGATGGCAGCCTTCGGGGTGGCGCCGGAGTAGACCACAAAGTCGTACGCCTTTGCGTTGCCCGGACCACCAAACTCACTGGGGGACACGTTGTCACGCACCGTGTGACCCGCAAAGCTCGTGGCTAGTACGTTCGCGAACCATGCGCGGTTCTTGGTCGGCTCATCACGACTGGGCGTAGAGTAACCGCCCGGCCGCGGCACCGTCACCGGCCCCGAGATGGGACGTCCTTCAATGTCGTAGCCGACGGTGCCCTGCGTGGTCTGTGGACGACCGGACACGCCGATGGCGTCGTCGATCTTGTCTCCAATGATGTCACCAACTTTGTTGCCGACGGCCCGCTGAACTCTATTGCCGACAATGTTGCCGACGATACTGCCGAATAGACTCATTTGCTCTTACCTCTCACTAGCAGAGATGCTGACATTAAGGTATCACCCCCAGGGGGCATTACAACGGTTTTTGCACAATTACGTGACCTGTAGTCGTCCCAACGTTGGGACGGTGACGGATGGCTGCTCTGCAAACCACTCTAGGATGACGTCTTTGACCTCGGTGGCTAGGATGACGATCTTCTCGTCGGTCAGCTCGCTCAGGCTCATGCCGAGGCTGGTCTCGGTGTTGCGATAGTGGTAGTCCTCAATGGCTAGACAGTATAACTGGTTGTCATCGAGCGGTTCGCCGTCGAACGTGATGGACGCAAAGTCGCTGTCCGTGCGGGACCACGTGATCGCAAGGCGGCTGGAGAACTGGAAGAACTCGGTGTGTGAGCCTTCCTGGAACGCTTCTTCGCGTAGAACGTGGCGGAAGGCGCGTTTCACTTTCGCGCCGGTCACCTTCAGCCGGTACACGATGCCGCCAAATGATGCCATAGCCAGGGCGTTTCCCACCGTGACTAGCGGTCCGAGCGCGGGTTGGCGCAGGCTGCCCGAACCTACCAAGGCAATGTCAGCGGGGAACGCGTCTGCATACATGTCCGCAAAGAGGTCTCCCACTTCAGTCTCTTGGTAACGATCCGGATGCGTGGCCTGTCTGTCTAGGCGCGTCAAGATGCGGTTGTACTTTTCGTCGGTAGCGTCGCGATAGTGAGCCACCACCTCGTCCAGAACCACGTCTGGTTGCGAAGTCTCGCTGGTGATGGGAATGCACTGCCACTTCCACTCGTGGATGCTGTTGGTGTCGGTGTCGATCACCAGATCAAACCTGCCCACCTGGTCGGTGCCGGACCCGGCCTGCGCCACAAGGATGTCGTTGACCACAGACGGTTGGTCCATAAGCGTGTGCGTGTGAGCGCCGATGATGGCGTCCACACCCCACGCCGGGTCGAGCAGTTCGGCCAGTTTCAAGTCCTCCTCGAAGCCGATGTGGCTGAGGACAACGGTAAGGTCGATATCGGCCTCGCGGTATCGGTTGCAGATGCGACCCACCTCTTGCGCGGCGTCCTCAATGTCCACCAGCGTGCCGATCAGCGGATCCTTGATGGACGCGAGCGTCTCGGCGGTGATGATGCCGATGAACATGATGCGCATGCCGTCACGCTTGATCACCTTACAGGGGGTGAACAGGCGCGTGTACGGCTTCTTGATGTACAAATTAGCGCTGACAATGGGGTATGCGGCGCAGCGCTCCAGAAACAGCAGGTGGGTAAGGCCGTAGTCAAACTCGTGATTGCCCAGGCAGGCGATGTCCGGACGCACGATGTTCATCAACTCGATGGACGAAACTCCGCGATAGTCAGAGTCGATCAGCGACCCCTGCAAAATGTCCCCCGCAAAGGCGAAGATGGCGTTATGGTTGCGGGCACGCTCCGCCTGAATGTAGCCGCTGAGCAGCGAGATGCCACCAACTTGGACGCCGCCGCGCTCCTCCGGCAGGAAGTCTCCGTGGATGTCGTTGGAGTGGATTATGGTTAGGTTCTTGAGAGCGCTCACCGTTGTGCCTTTCTCGCAAGGTAACACTAGGTTATACCGTGTCGCCCTCGCTTGTCAGGCATGTTTGCAAATGGGTCAATGCTGCAAGCCGACGTCTTGACCACGCCTAGGCTGACCTTGCATGACGCTGCTTGCCGCCTTAGGGCTGCGTGGGGACCTCGCAGGCAACCCCACCAAGGACTCCTGGTGTGGCGGGCGCGGTCGGGCAGAAACTGGACGGAGCGGCAACGGGAGTGCTGACTGCGGTGCTCTCACTGGCTCCCGGAGCCTCCTCGCAACCGGCGAAGGACACGACCAGGGGCAACAGCAGGCATGCGATCCACTTGCGTCTCATCAGCTTTTCGCCTCCTCGTTGGCGTGATTCGCGCTTGACCACCGCAAACCTAGGCGCGCTTTGTACCAAGGCTACCTCTCCTGTAAAGTGTAGACGCGCTGGGAACAGCGCACGGCAGCTTGCCCGAGCGGCCAATGGGAGCAGACTGTAAATCTGTCGGCGTGAGCCTACGGTGGTTCGAATCCATCAGCTGCCACAAAAGACGAGCCTTGAAGTGGGATTCACTTCGGGCTCGTCTTTTCTTTTGCCCCCCAATTGCCCGCGACGCAACCGCCCACCTTGCAAATGCACTACTGGACGTCTTGCAAATGCACTTTGGGCGGTCTCACGCCTACGCGAGCAGGGCGGCTAGGGAGATGCGCAGGGCAGTCTCGAAGTCGCTTTGGCGCTGTTCGGGAGTCATGTCGGAGGCGTGGTTGAACAGGTGGTCGCTGACGGTGCAGACGGCTAGGGCCTCGCGGTGCTCGCGCAGGGCGCAGGTGTACAGACCAGCAGCTTCCATCTCGACGCCAAGACAGCCGAGTTTGCGCAGGCCTTCAGTGATCTGCGGGGCGTCAGAGTAGAAGATGTCGGACGAGTAGAGGGCACCTGTGAGGACGTTCACGTCGGTCTGGCTGGTCAGTTCACGAGCTTTGGTGACGGCCCCGAGGAGCATGTCTGTGCTGGCGGCCAGCGACAGGGCGACGCCGGGCAGCGTGTGGATGGCAACACCGTTGTCGGTGTGGGCGCTGGCACCGATGGCGACATCACGCACCTTGATGTCATCGGCGATGCCGCCGCAGGTGCCGACGCGACAGATGCGTTGCACATCGTAGAAACGGAACAGTTCGGTGGCATAGATGCTCAGCGACGGGATGCCCATGCCAGACGCCATCGCGGTGACCGGCTCCCCCTCGAAGCGCCCGACCCACGTCTGGATGGCGCGCACGTCCGAGACGCAGTGCACGTCCGTGAAGTAGTTCTTGGCGATCATCTCGGCGCGTTTCGGGTCACCGGGCATGATGACGAGAGGGGCAATCTGGCCGGGTTCGGCGGTGATGTGTGGTGTAGCCATGTTGGTGTTCCTTACTGTGCGACGAAAGCAGTTGGGTGTTGGCTGGGCCTTGGTAACTTCGTGGTTGATTCTAAGTCTAACGAAGTTGTGGTTCGCGTGGGGGCGTTCTAGAGTTCGACGCCAGCACCGGGCTGGGTGATGAGCGCCGACGCTCGCACGTGAGCTGCGGCACACCATGCCGCTAACTCCGGGCCTTGCACGTCAATGTTGCGCAAGTCCTGCGGGGTGATGGGTGACGCAGCCGCCAGAACAGCGGCTAGGAAACCGGCGGCGTAGCCGTCTCCGGCACCGGTGAAGTCGATGACGCCGGTTACTGGAGGGACGGGGATGCGGGCGGAGCCTTGGGTGTTGCGGAACAGCACCGGGTCGCCGCCGTGTTTGATGACCAGCAGACGCTCGGCAGGCTCATCCACGTCCCAGCCCAATACCTCGGCTTCGAGTTCGTTGGCGAAGATGATGTCCGGGTCGAGTTGCGTCACGAGAGCCTCGAAAGGTTCCACACCGATGAGTTTCAGGATTGCGGCTGACGACGTGTCTAGGCTGGTCAACCCGCCCCGAGCCTTCACGCACGCCATGGCGGCGATGCAGGCGTCCGTGGTGGGTCCGCCCTCAAGCGAGTAAGTGGTGATGTGCAGGGCGTCCAGATCATCCAGCCACTCGTTAGGCACGTCGCTCAGTTCGGCGTTGGCAGCGCGGTCCGGCAGCATGGTGCGCTCCCCGTCCGGGGACACCAGGATGACGATGGTGCAGGAACGGGAACCGATGCGCACCCGCACGTCTACCCCTTCGCGTTGCAGCGCCTCGGTGACCGCGCGGCCGTGCGCGTCGGAGCCGACGCAACCGATGAACCGCACCGGCAACAGGGGTGCAGCGGCAGCCGCGAGATTGGCCGCCGAGCCACCACGACTGCGCACCACCCGCGACGGCGCGTCGGAGCCGTGTGCCAGCGGGGCAGACTGATAGACGAGGATGTCCTCGCTGATGTCACCAATGACGCCCAGCATCTATTTGCTCGCAAGCGCCTTGGCGATCTCGGCACCCAGCGCCACGTTGCCGCGATAGACGGCCAGGTTGGCCTCAAGGCTCTCGCCGGAGGTTTCGCGCTGCATGTAGTCCAGCAGGAACGGGGTGATGTCGTGACCGTGGATGCCACGCGCCTTGCACTCGGCCAGTGCCTGTTCGATCTTGGCGTCGTGCAGTGCGGGGTCGAGTTCAAACTCTTTGGGCACCGGGTTTGCGACCACAACAGCGGACTTGATGCCCAATTCGTCGCGGGCCTTTGCGATGGCGGCGATCTCTTCAGGCGAGTCGGCTTGGTACTCCACCTCGTAGCCGGAGTCGGACACGTAGAACCCCGGATAGTGCTTGGTGCGGTAGCCCACAACCGGCACGTTCAGGGTCTCAAAACGTTCCAACGTGGCCGGGATGTCAAGGATCGACTTCACCCCGGCGCTTACCAGCACCAGCGGATACTGCGCCAGCGCGATCAGGTCAGCAGACTCGTCAAACGTCTCGGATGCGCCGCGATGGACGCCGCCAAGACCGCCGGTCGAGAACACCCGCACGCCCGCCTTCTGGGCCAAAAATGCGGTGACAGCCACCGTCGTCCCCCCCGAGAGACCGCGCACTGCGGCAATCGGCAGGTCACGAACGCTCAGCTTAACCACCGAGTCGTCGTTAGCGATCTCAGCCAGTTCGTCGTCGTTAAGACCGACGATAGCCTCGCCCCTGACTACGCCAATCGTGGCGGGAGTGACGCCCGCAGCACGCAACTGTTCCTGCGCCTCCAGGCCAACTTTCAAGTTGCGCGGACGCGGCAGACCATGCGTGATGATGGTCGACTCCAGTGCCAGGATTGGCTGTCCCGCCGCCAGTGCGGCCGCTACATGCTCACCGATTCTCATTGTTGGGCTCCTTGAAAGTGATCGTCCGGTCATGAATGGAGGGTCGCCAAGGCGACCAAAGTCCATTACACAACTATACGCGGACGAAGCCTACGAAGCCTCTACAACCCAAGTCTGCTGCTCGCCGTTGATAGTCACCTTGTAGGTGGCTTTGAACGGCTCGGTGGCGGCCAGGGAGTGAGCGGCAGCGGCAGCAGTTGCCGCCTGAAGGGCGGCTGCGTCTTCGGGCTTTTCGGGCTGCTTGGCGACCGACTTGGGGCCTTCGCCACGGGTGGAGAAGAACTTCTCGGCCACCTGCGGGAACATCGCGTAGGTGAGCACGTCCTCTTCGGTGCCGTCGAAGCCGTTCAGCTTGGCAGCTTCGGATTCCAGCGTGCCCCACTCGGGAGGCAACAGGTCGGCGGGGCGGCAGGTGATGGGTTCCTTACCGGCGCTCTCCGCGGCAATCGCGATCACGCGCTCGTCACGCGGTGCGGGGCTGGCACCGTAGTAACCGAGCATGATGTCGGCGAACTCGCTTGTCAAACGCTTGTACTCGCCCATCATCACGTTGAACACAGCTTGGCTGCCCACAATCTGAGACGACGGGGTGACCAGCGGCGGGTAGCCAGCGGCAGCACGCACCTTCGGCACCTCAAGGAGCACTTCGGCCATCTTGTCGCCCGCACCGAAGTCTTTCAGTTGGCTCTCCATGTTGGACAACATGCCGCCGGGAATCTGCGACTTGAATATCTCCGTGCTGATCAACGTCTTGGACTCAAACGCGGCATACTTCGGACGAATCTTCTTGAAGTGGTCGCTGATTGCGGTCAACCGGTCGGCGTCAAGGTCGGCAGTGAAAGGAGTGCCCTCCAGCATCTCGACAACCGCCTCCGTGGGGTTGTGGCCCGGGCCGAGGCTCATCGACGAGATCGATGTGTCAACCACGTCCGCGCCAGCCTCGATGGCCTTCATCAGGCTCACCTGCGTGACACCCGTGGTGGAGTGGCTGTGGACGCTAATGAGGATGTCACCGTAGGTCTCTTTGATGGCTTTGACGATGTCGTAGGCCGGTTGCGGCTTCAGCAGCGCCGCCATGTCTTTGAGGCAGATGGACTCGGCACCCATGTCGATGAGTTGTCCGGCAAGCTTCACGTAACCCTCGACGGTGTGGACCGGAGAGACGGTGTAGCAGATGGTGCCCTGCGCGTGGACACGCGGGTTGATGCTCTTGGCAACCTGCACGGCCGCCATGGAGCGCGCTAGGTTGCGGGGGTCGTTCATGGCGTCGAACACACGGAACACGTCCATGCCGTTCTCGGCGCTCTTGGCGACAAACCGGTCAACCACTTCGTCTTGGTAATGACGGTAGCCAAGCAGGTTTTGACCACGCAGCAACATCTGCAACTTGGAGTTTGGCATCAACTTGCGGAAGGTGCGCAGGCGCTCCCACGGGTCCTCGTTGAGGAAGCGGATACAGGAGTCATAGGTGGCCCCGCCCCAACACTCCACCGACCAGTAACCGGCGGCATCGATGTCAGCGCAGGCGTCAACCATGTCTTCTGTGGCCATGCGGGTGGCTAGCAGCGACTGATGGGCGTCGCGCAGCACGAGTTCGGTGATCCCGATCTTGCGAGGTGTGGTTGTGTTCGTCATGGCTCCATTCTCTCACGACATTTTTCACTGTTTGACGCGCAAGATTCAGGCGTGGACTTAGGGCTCAGTAGCCGGACATAAGATGCTAAAGAACACTCCACCAAGGCCGACGAAATCACATAGCGCGCCTCCGATTCCCTCCCTCGTCATGCTGTGCGCAAGTCGCAGCATCCATTTGGCGTCCACATAGCAACATGAACTCCTCTCCCCCACGCACAGCACGCAACGGCTACGATTGGACGCATGCCTACACTGCGCTCACGTACAACGATGGATGGCCGCGAATTCGCCGGGGCGCGTGCCCTTTGGCGGGCGCTGGGACTCAGCAACGAGGACATTCGCGACCACAAACCGGTCATCGCCATCGCCAACTCGTTCTCGGAGTTTGTTCCCGGACATATGCACCTGAATAAGTTGGGGCGCATCGTCAAGGAGGCCATTGAGGAGGCAGGCGGCATCGCGTGTGAGTTCAACACCACTGCGGTGGACGACGGCATCGCGATGGGTCACACCGGCATGTTGTACTCGCTGCCCAGCCGTGAACTGATCGCTGACACCGTTGAATACTCGGTGAACGCGCACTGCGCCGACGCGTTGGTGTGCATCAGCAACTGCGACAAAATCACCCCAGGCATGTTGATGGCGTCCCTGCGTCTCAACATCCCCACCGTGTTTGTGTCGGGTGGTCCGATGGAGGCCGGGCATGCGCGCCTAAAGCGCGACGGCGGTAAGGATGTTCGTCTCGACCTTATCGACGCCATGATTATGAGCGTCGATAAGTCGATCGATGACGAGGACTTGGCCGAGATCGAGAACACTGCCTGTCCCACCTGCGGCTCGTGTTCGGGCATGTTCACCGCCAACTCGATGAACTGTTTGGCCGAAGCGCTGGGTCTGGCCGTACCGGGCAACGGCACCACGCTGGCTACCAACGTCGCCCGTCTTGACGTGGTGCGCAAGGCGGGGCATCTGATCGTCGATGCTTGTCGTCGCTACTACGAGCAGGGAGACGAGTCGGTGCTGCCGCGCTCCATCGCCACCCGCGAGGCGTTCTTCAACGCGATGACGTTGGACATCGCGATGGGCGGCTCCACCAACACGGTGCTGCACCTGCTGGCGTCTGCCGATGCTGCCGACGTGGACTTCACCCAAGACGATATTGACGCGCTGTCCCGCAGGGTGCCGTGCATCTGCAAGGTGGCACCCAACACACACGACTGGTATGTGGAGGATGTGCATCACGCCGGTGGCATCCCTGCGCTGCTCGGTGAACTGCGTCGCGGCGGGCTGCTGAACGAAAACGTGCACGCCATCCACGCCGGTTCGCTGTCCGAGTGGCTGGATTACTGGGACATTCGCGGCGGATCGGCTGCCGACGAAGCCAAAGAGCTATTCCTAGCCGCGCCTGGCCTGGTGCGCACCGTGGAACCGTTCTCGTCTGCTGCCAAGTACGCTGCCCCCGACCTTGACGCCGCTGGTGGTGCCATCCATGACATCGCCCATGCATACACCAAGGACGGTGGCCTGGGAGTGTTGAAGGGCAACATTGCTCGTGACGGCGCCATCTGCAAGACGGCAGGCGTGCCTGACCACCAGCGTCACTTCGCTGGCCCCGCCAAGGTGTACGAGAGCCAAGAGGAGTCGGTTGAGGCCATCCTGTCCGGCAAGGTGGTTCCCGGCGACGTTGTGGTCATCATCTTTGAGGGCCCCAGCGGCGGCCCCGGATTCCAAGAGATGCTCTACCCCACCTCGTATCTGAAGGGCATCGGCATCGGCCCCCAGTGCGCGCTGATCACTGACGGACGTTTCTCCGGTGGTTCGTCCGGTTTGTCTCTCGGTCACATCAGCCCGGAGGCAGCCGCTGGTGGTTCCATCGGTTTGATTCGTGACGGCGACATCATCGAGATCGACATTGACGCTCGCTCCATCAACGTCCTAGTCAGTGACGAAGAGTTGGCTGCCCGCCGCGCCGCCGAAGAGGCGCTGGGCGAGGGAGTGGCCTGGAAGCCGAAGCACCGCGTCCGCGAGGTGAGCCAAGCACTCAAGATTTACGCCCACTTGGCGCTAAGTGCCGACAAGGGAGCCGTGCGTCGCAAGTTGTGATGTCGCAAGTGGAGGCGCGGTAGGCTACAGTAGATAGGTTGTACATATCAAATAGAACGGCCATTCATGCCGAGTAGCACTCACTCAACCCCTGTTTCTTTCGCAGACCTTGGTCTGCCCGACTACCTTACCGAGCAGGTCGAACGCCTCGGATTCACCGAGCCGACCCCAATTCAGCAGCAGGCTATCCCCGTGCTGCTTGAGGGTCGCGACCTCGTCGGTGTCGCCCAGACTGGCACCGGCAAGACTGCCGCCTTCGGGCTGCCGATGCTGACGCGTCTCGACCTGAGCAGCAACCACGTGCAAGCGCTGGTCCTTGCCCCGACGCGCGAACTCGCGCTCCAAGGGCAGCGCTCAATCGAGAGTTTCGCGCCTGACTCTGCCCGCATCAAGACGCTAGCCGTCTATGGGGGCGCGCCCTACTTTCCGCAGGAGCGCGCGCTGCGTGACGGCGTGCATGTTGTCGTCGGCACCCCTGGACGCATCATCGACCACATTGAACGCAAGAATCTTGACCTGTCGCACGTGTCCTTCCTCGTGTTGGACGAGGGCGACGAGATGCTGCGCATGGGTTTCGCCGAAGAGGTGGAGCGCATCATGGAGGCGATGCCGGAGAAGCGGCAGATGGCGCTGTTCTCCGCCACAATGCCAGACGCGATCCGCAAGACTGCGGCGCGTCACCTGCACAATCCAGCTCAGGTTTCGGTCACCCCGCAGTCCACAACGGTGGCCGCGATTGACCAGCTTTTTGCCGTCATTCCGCCGCGTCACAAGATCGGCGCACTGGCGCGTGTGCTGGCTACCTCCGATGCTGAGGCGTCGCTGGTGTTTGTGCGCACCCGTGCCGACGCCGAAGAGGTGTGTACCGGCCTGGTCGCTCGGGGCGTGTCCGCCAGCGTGATCAGCGGCGACGTGTCACAGAACGAACGCGAGAAGGTTGTGGAGCGCATTCGTTCCGGCCTAGTGCGTGTGCTGGTAGCAACCGACGTTGCGGCCCGTGGTTTGGATATTGACACCATCGGCATGGTCGTCAACTATGACCTGCCTCACGACAATGAGAGCTACGTTCACCGCATTGGCCGCACCGGTCGTGCCGGGCGCAGCGGCATAGCGCTATCGTTCGTCGGCCCGAAGATGGTGGGACGCATCGGTCGCCTGGAGCAGGCTCTGCACATCAAGATGACCGAGTTCCACATCCCCACCCCCGCCGAGGTGTCGGCACACCGGATCGTGGCGCTGCTGAACGGCGTGCCTGCTCGTCTAGCACGTGGCCGGCTGGACATTGCGGTGGGTGCCGTGAACAAGTTCATCGCCGCCAACCCGAGCATCACGGACGCCACGGAGATTGTTGCTGCCATCGCCGCCATCGCCGTTGGTGACACTGGCGTGACCCTGGAACGGGAAGAGTCTTTCTCGTCCTCCGATTCGTCTGATCGTCCCCGCAAGCGCAGCTTCGAGCCTCGTGGTGAGGGCGGCCGACAGGGGCCCCGCAAGCAGTTCCACGACGACGGCCCCCGCCGTCCCTTACGTGACCGCGATCAGGATCGTGATCGCGAAGGCAGCCCACGTAAGTCATACCGTGACCGCGACGATGCCCCCCGCACGTCCTACCGCGACCGCGAGGACTCCCCGCGTAGGTCCTATCGTGACCGGGATGAAGCCCCGCGCAGTTCATATCGTGACCGCGAGGACGCTCCGCGCACCTCCTACCGTGACCGCGACGAGACCCCTCGTCGTCCCTACCGCGAAGAAGGCCAAGACTGGGGTGCCCGCGCACCTCGCTCCCGCCAAGGTGACGATTCGACCCGCAGGGCACCGTCCTCCGACCGCAGCTCCAGTGGCGAACCCCGCCACGAGTCCACGAAGCCTTGGGCGCGCACCGACCACCAGCACAAGCGTTTCACCGCCGCCCCCACCTGGAAGGCGTCTGCCAAACCCCGCAAGAAGAAGCACTAGCTTCTCTCAGTTGCGTCGTCACTTCGGAAGCACATCTAGGCTGTACGAGCACAGACCACGAACGCACTATTTGCAATGCGACCACTTGAGTAGTTGCATTGCAAATAGTGCGTTGCTCATTCCTGCCCTGAACTCAAAGTTGTCGTAGGGCAGGAACACCTAAAATTAACTGAACACTCTTGGATTCAGCCGGGCCACTCAGACACACCTAGTGTCCGAGTGGCCTGTGGATAACGTTATCCACAGGCCACCCATTTGGCTCGATGACGGGGCTAACTAGCGGGCAGAGGTGCCTTCGGTGTAGTCATCGTCGGGGTTGCTGATGAAGGGCATCAGTTTGCGCAGTTCGCGGCCGGTGGCCTCGATGGGGTGAGCTTCGGCTTCGGCGCGGAACTTCTTGAACTCGGGGGCACCGGCGTCTTGGTCGCCGATGAAGCGCTTCACGAAGGAGCCGTCGCGGATGTCGGAGAGGACGGCGCGCATGGTGTCGCGGACGTGGTCGTCGATGACGCGGGGGCCGGAGACGTAGTCGCCGTACTCTGCCGTGTCGGAGACGCTCCAGCGCTGCTTCTGGATGCCGCCTTCGTAGATGAGATCGACGATCAACTTCATCTCGTGGACGCACTCGAAGTAGGCGCTCTCGGGCTGGTAGCCAGCCTCGACTAGGGTCTCCCAGCCGACGCGCATCAGGTTGGAGATACCCCCGCACAGCACCGCCTGCTCGCCGAACAGGTCCGTCTCGGCCTCTTCGGTGAAGGTGGTCTTCAGGCCGCCAGCACGCAGGCCACCGATGCCCTTGGCGTACGCCTTGGCGAGATCCCACGCACCGCCGGTGGCGTCATTCTCGACGGCGACCAGCACCGGCACGCCACGGCCATCAGCGAACTCGCGACGCACCAAGTGCCCTGGACCTTTCGGGGCGACCATGCACACGTCAACGCCCTCGGGGGGTGTGATGAGGCCGAAGCGGATGTTCAGGCCGTGCGCAAAGAACAGAGCATCTCCGGGCTTTAGCTCCGGGGCGATCTCATTGGTGTACAGGTCGCGCTGCACCTGGTCGGGAGCCACGATCATAATCAGGTCAGCCTCAGCAGCGGCCTCGCGCGGGGTGAGGACACGCAGCCCTTCAGCCTCGGCCTTTGGCGCCGACTTGCTGCCCGGCTGCAGGCCGATGCGGACGTCAACGCCGGAGTCGCGCAGGTTCAGTGCGTGCGCGTGGCCCTGCGAGCCGTATCCGATGATCGCAACCTTGCGCTGCTGAATGATGCCAAGGTTTGCTTGGTCATCGTAGAAGACTACTGCCATGATTTGTATCCGTTCCCTTTACTTGTTTTTGATTTCTGTTTGTAGTTCTAGTAATTCTTACGCCTGTTGTGACCGTTCGCGTCTTACGCCGTTCACAAACACTGTGCCGTCACGAACGTTTGACTAGCGCAGGTCGCTTCTTGTCCGTGATACTGCGTGCGCCACGAATCAGTGCGACGTGCCCGCTGGTGGCCGTCTCGATGATGCCGTAGGGCAGCAGCAGTTCGACGAGCGCGCGCAGTTTGTCCACCGACCCGGTCACCTCGACGGTCATCGAGTCCGACCCCACGTCCACCGCGTGCGCGCGGAAAAGGCGGACCACGTCGATGATGGCGCTGCGGTGCTGCTCGGGGGCGTGGACCTTGATGAGCATCATCTCGCGGTCAACAGATGACGAGTCGAGTTCGATGATCTTGAACACCTCGATTAGCTTTGCCAACTGCTTGACGATCTGTTCCAGCGCGAGTGCGCTTTCCACCTGCACCACCACGGTCATTCGGGAGATGTCTGGGTCCAGCGTCGGACCCACAGTGAGCGACTCAATGTTGAATCCACGACGGGAAAACAGGCTGGCAACGCGAGCCAGAACGCCGGGACGGTTGCTCACCAGCACGCTTAAGGTATGGCTTTTCATGCTTTACACCCACTCTTCTTCGTTCCACTGCGGGGCCAAGTCGCGCGCGATCTTGATCTCGTCGTTGCTGGTTCCGGCGGCCACCATCGGCCACACCATTGCGTCTTTCATCACCTGAAACTCGATAACAACAGGACGATCATTGATCGACATTGCCTCGTTGATTGCGGCATCGATCTCTTCAGGTTTGGTGACGCGGATCGCGTGGGCACCCATCGCCTCGGCGAGCTTCGGGAAGTCCGGCAGGCGGTCAGTGAACAAGTTGGTGGCGGAGTAGCGCTGGTCGTAGAACAGCGTCTGCCACTGCCGCACCATGCCGAGCACGTTGTTGTTCATGATGGCAATCTTGATGGGGATGTCGTTCAGCGAGCAGGTGGTGATCTCTTGGTTGGTCATCTGGAAGCAGCCGTCACCGTCGATCCCCCACACCACCGAGTCCGGGTTGGCAACCTTGGCACCCATACACGCCGGGACGCAGAAGCCCATGGTGCCCGCGCCGCCGCTGGACGCCCACCGGCCCGCGCGCTCGTGCGGTAGGAAGTGCGTGGCCCACATCTGATGCTGCCCCACACCGGTGATGTAAATAGCGTCAGGCCCGACGATCTCGCCAAGACGTTTGATGACCTGCTGCGGGCTGAGTTTGCCCTGCGTGTCGGCCTCCCAGCCGACCGGGTAGCGGGACTTCAAGCCCTCAAGGTAGTGAATCCAGCCGCTCAGGTCACGCATCTTTTCGGGAGACACAGCTTTGGCGAGGTCGGCCAGCACCGGTTTGGCGTCCCCCACAATCGGGACATCTACGAAGCGGTTCTTGCCGATCTCGGCAGGGTCAACGTCAGCGTGAATCACCTTGGCGTTGGGCGCGAAACTGGCGAGTTTGCCGGTGACGCGGTCGTCAAAACGGGTGCCGATGGCGATCAGCAGGTCCGCGCGTTGCAACGCCCCGACGGCGGCAACGGTGCCGTGCATTCCGGGCATGCCCAAGTTCAACGGGTGGGACGACGGGAAGGCGCCCTGCGCCATCAGCGTCTGCACCACCGGGATGCCTGTGGCCTCCACCAACTCGGCCAACTCAGCAGCCGCCTTGGCTTTGATGACTCCCCCACCGATGTACAGCACGGGACGGTCGGCGTCTTCAATGACCTTCGCGGCCTCTTTGATCTGGCGCACATGCGGGTGAGTGGTGGGTTTGTAGCCGGGCAGTTCGATCTGCTTGGGCCAAACAAACGGAGCCGTGCCCAACATGGCGTCCTTGGTGACGTCCACTAGCACAGGGCCGGGACGTCCGGTGCTGGCGATGTGGAACGCCTCTTTGACCGCCGTGGGGATGTCCTCTGCGCGAGTGACAAGGAAGTTATGTTTGGTGATTGGGAAGGTGATGCCGCGGATGTCGGCCTCCTGGAAGGCGTCGGTGCCTATGGAGGTGCTTGCTACCTGACCGGTGATCGCGACGATGGGTACTGAGTCGAGGAACGCGTCGGCGATGGCCGTAACCAGGTTGGTTGCGCCGGGACCACTGGTCGCCATACAGACGCCCACTTTGCCGGACGTCTGGGCGTATCCCTCGGCGGCGTGCCCCGCGCCCTGCTCGTGGCGCACCAGAATGTGGCGAATCTTGGAGTCATACAGTGGGTCATAGACGGGCAAAATCGCGCCACCGGGCACCCCGAAGATCACCTCGACGCCAGCGTGCTCCAGCGATGCGATCAGCGCCTGCGCGCCCGTCATCACCGGATTGTCGTTCGCTTCCATATCTGGGCCTTTCTGTTGCCTGCTTTGCCCGGCGTCCCTAGTTGTTTGACCAATAAAAAACCCTCGGTGCTAATTGCACACGAGGGAGCGCTTCGTTGGGTTTCAGCGAAGCGCTAGGTAACAATAAGGACGAGGTTTGTCTGCACGAGATACATCCTAGGCACGACGAGGCCAGAACGTCCACCATTCGTCCAAAATGTCTCACATTGTGAGACGGAAGGTCAAGATATGTCCTGCGACTGCACACAGGGACGTAACGGGCCCGCCTGTGGACAACACGATTCACGTGAAACACGTTGTCCACAGGGTTGGGGGGCCGGTCGCTATGTACCCTGCGACTGCTCTAAGGGTGACGGGAGGGGGCGACGCGCGGCACGGACCAGGATGCGGGTGTTGACGTAGAAGAGAGCGCCGAAGGTGAAGATGGCGAACTGCCAGAGTTTCAGCCAGAGCAGCGCGCCGGGGATGGCAACAGTCACTACCACGATGACTAGGGACGCCAGCCAGTGCTGTCCGGACAGGTTGAGAGCCTCACGCACGCTGCCCCAGATGCCGTCAGAAGAATCGATGGTCTCGGCAAAGATGTAGGTGAAGATGGAGATCGCCAGTCCAAGAAGCGCCACCTGGCTGATCGCCAGCACGCCCGAGGTGAATGACGCTTCCCGCCGCCACAGGTAGTAGTAGGCGTTGAAACCGAACGCGGCGAGGCACACGGCAAGCATCAACCACAGCAGGGTGGCCCGCACGAACTTGGCCTTGAACGCCACGAAGAACGGGCGCGCCATCTCGCGATTGCCTTGCGCCACATGCCCGATCAGCAGGGCGTAGGCCGCAGCCGTGGACGCGCCGATGGTCACAATCGGCAGGGAACACACCAACCACAACACGCTCGTGATGAGCACGTAGCTGGCCTCCTGCGCCACCAGCCACACCTTCTCGGTGATGTCTAGGGGTTTCATCTGCTCGGCGGGCACGTCACACACGATCCTTCGAGTAAAGCTTGGGTCTCACGTTGCACATGTTCACCAACTCACTCTACGCGACTGCTGCCGGGGAGACGCCGTTCCTCTGGGACAAGACTCGTCACGCACGCCGCTTGGCCCTTGCCTTACGACGCCAATTCCCCAAGAACTCGCGCTCAGGCTACCGCAATGGTGCCGCTAGCGATCAGGCGGGTGTTCTTGCGACTGAACAGCATCACGTTGCCGTCGATGTCGAAACGCACGCTCTGACCGATCTTGTAGATTGCCGGACCAAAGATGACGCCGGTTAGCAGCAGGTCGCCGATGCGCAGCTTGACGGTGGTCTCCATGCCGGTGGGCATGGACGAGTAGACCTCCGCCTCGAAAGCACCAGTGTCGCGCACCTCGATCAGCTCTGGACGAATACCGATGACAAAGTCAGACTCAGAGTCGCTCAGCTCTTGCGCCACACCACCGAGGTCATCGACCGTGGAAACACGGTACTTGAAGTTGGACTCGGTGTTCTCTTTGGTGACAAAACCCTTGGCTTTGGAACGCACTTCCAAGTCGGCAGCTTCAGCAGCATCCGCCTCATGTTGCGCGGCGTACCACTCGTCCAAAACAGTCGGCTCGCTGGGCACAAACGTGACCTGACGTCCAAACAGTTGTCCAAGTTCCACGACGCCATCAGCCCGTTGGGCACCGGAGGCGTTGGCAAAGTTGATGCTCGGGTTGCCCACAAAGTCGGCAGTAAACAGGTTGATGGGGGCGTGGTATACGTCCAGCGGAGCGTCGTACTGTTGCAGCACGCCGTTGTCGATCAGGCAGATCTTGGTGGCGAGCGTCATGGCTTCCATCTGGTCGTGGGTGACGTAGACGAACGTCGCACCCGTCTCAATGTGCAGCCGTTGCAGTTCGGACCGCATCTCCAGGCGCAGTTTGGCGTCTAGATTGGACAGCGGCTCGTCCATGAACAGCACTTTGGGCTGTGGCGCGAGTGTGCGGGCGATAGCGACGCGCTGCTGCTGACCACCGGAGAGTTCGCTGGGATAGCGCTTCATGAAGGGGCCGATCTTCACGATCTTCGACACCTGCTCCACGCGCTCGGCGATCATCGCCTTGGTGTAGCTCTTGTCATTCTCCAGACCGAACGCAATGTTCTGGTAGACGGTCATGTTGGGCCACAGCGCGTAGTTCTGGAACAGGAACCCGACGTGGCGCTTGTTTGGCGGCACGTCGATGCCCGACGCCGAGTCGAAGACCACCTCGTCTCCAATGGTGATGCGTCCACTGGTTGGGGTCTCCAAACCGGCGATCATGCGCAGGGTCGTGGTCTTGCCACAACCTGAGGGGCCGAGCAGGGTGACGAAGGTGTTGTCGTCAATGACCATGGACAGGTCGTCCATGCCATAGAACCCACCCCATCTCTTGGTGACGTGTTCGAGCACAATCTGGGGCATATCAGTTTCCTCCAAGTCCCTTGTCGAGGCTGGCACCCGTGAGCTTATTGACCACGGAGTTGCAGATCAGAATGGTGATGATGAGAATCAGGTTGATCGCCGAGTCGAAGGCGTA
>JAISJP010000013.1 GCA_031261455.1 Propionibacteriaceae bacterium | reverse complement strand
ATTCGCCACTGTCGTGGCGAGACGCCCGAGTACGACGTCTTCTGCGTCGATCACGAGCCAGTTCCTAGTGATCTCACCAGGCTTTGGGCTGTACGTTGACACGGTTGCTTCGACCATCTTCCATAAGTTGTAAAGTGCTGTTCGTCTTCGTGCGTTGCGCGAGTGACGACACGACGAATCGGACATCAAACGAGCGCGTTCAAACGCAGACGCAACAGCGGTTCAGACTACCCGTTTAAGACCCTCTAGGTCAAACCATCACAGTCCGACCACCCAATTGGTGGATCCTGCGCCTGCGCGCAGGATGACGAGAACGATCACGCAATATGACGGTAACACTCACCTAGGATGACGAGAGACAAGCCCACTCTACAGCGTCACTCTGCGCGGAGCCACATGGCGGAGTCGTAGAATCCATCACAGTTCGTCCACCCAATTAGCCAAAAGTGGTTGCGGCGTCTGCAACAAGGTGGCAGAGTCAAACCATGAGTCCAAAGGTGAACCCCATACAGTACAAGGTGTCCAGCCCGGCAGACCTGCGAAACGTGGTCTTAATCGGTTCCGCAGGCTCGGGCAAGACCACGTTATTTGAAAATCTGTTGAAAGCCCGCATTCCTGGTTATCGCGGAGAAAAAGATGATCCCGAGCGTGCATCGGCGCTAGCTCTGGCAACCATCTCCAACAACGATGTCATTATCAATCTGCTTGACGCACCCGGCCATCCGGACTTCGTGTCCGACCTGCGGGCAGCGTTGCGGGCGGCGGACGCTGCGGTGTTCGTCGTTTCGGCAGTCGATGGCATCGACCCCACTGCGGCTGTGCTGTGGAACGAGTGTCGTAAGGTCAACATGCCGCGTGCGGTCGTCGTCACCAAGCTCGACACCGAGAACGCCAGCTTTGAAGCGGCAGTTGACGGCATCCGTGCCGCATTTGGCGACGGTGTTCACCCCGCCTACATTCCGTTTGTCAACGACGCCGGTGAAATCATCGGCAACCTGTCGCTTCTCTCAAAGCGCACCCACGACTACTCCTCCGGCGAGCGCGAGGCCCGCGACGCCAACGCCGACGAACTGTCCCTAATTGAGGACTTCCGGGGCGACTACGTGGAGTCAATCATCACCGAATCCGAGGACGAGGAGGCCATGGAGGCCTACCTCATGGAGGAGGAGATTCCCAACGACGAGATGATCGACGACGTGATGAAGGCCATGTATCACGCCACGTTCTTCCCGGTGCTGCCCGTGCTGGGGTCCGGCATCGGTATCGAGGAGCTGATCGGCCTGATCGAGCGCGGCTTCCCCACCCCGCTGCGTCGTCAGTTGGCGTCTGTGTCCGACATGTCCGGCAACCCGGTGGAGTTGGGCGACATTAGCCCGGACGCCCCGCTGGTGGCGCAGGTGATCCGCACCACGTCCGACCCATTCGCTGGGCGACTCTCGGTGGTGCGCATCTTCAACGGCACCCTGAAGAGCGACGCTCAAGTGCAGATCGCCGGACAGAAGGGCCTGTTTGGGCTCTATGTGGACGAGCATCACCCCGACCATATCGAGAGTGAGCGTATCGGCGCTTTCAACGTGACGCAGGGCACCGAGTTGATCTCGCGCACTACGGCCGTTGCGGGCGAGATTGTGCTGCTAGCCAAGTTGGCGAAGGCGGAGACGGCTGACACCATCACCGACCCGGCCAAGCCGCTTGTCATCGAGCCATGGCCCGCCCCCACTCCCCTGTTGCCGATTGCCGTGCAGGCGGCCACCCGCAACGACGAGGACAAGCTCGCCAACGCGTTGAACCGGCTGACCGTTGAGGACTCGTCCGTGCTGTTGCAGCGCGCCGAGGGCACCGACCAACTGCTGATCTGGACCATGGGCCAGGGCCACAAAGACCTAGTCATGGCCCGGTTGAAAGACCGCTACGGCGTCAACGTGGAGGAGGCCCCCGTCAAGGTGGCACTGCGGGAGACGTTCATCGCGCCCGCGCAGGCCACCGGTTCGCACAAGAAGCAGTCGGGTGGGCACGGCCAGTTTGGCGTGTGCCACATCCGCATCGAGCCGCTGCCGCGCGGCGCGGGCTTCGAGTTTGTGGACGAGGTTGTCGGCGGCTCCGTACCCCGGCAGTACATCCCCAGCGTCGAAAAGGGCGTGCGCGCCCAGCTTGAGCGGGGCACCGTGTCCGGAAACCCGCTGGTGGACATCCGCGTCATCTTGGACGACGGCAAGTCGCACCCGGTGGACTCCTCCGACATGGCGTTCCAGACTGCCGGTCAGTTGGCTATCAAAGAAGCCGCCACACCCAACAACATCGGACTGTTGGAGCCGCTCGACACGGTGACGGTGACGATTGGTGACGAGTTCCTGGGCGCAGTGATGACGGACATCTCCAACCGTCGCGGTCAGGTGCTGGGCAGCGACTCCGGCGAACAGGGCACCACCATCGTGCGCGCCCTAGTGCCGCAGAGCGAACTGCCGCGCTACGCCATCGACCTGCGCGGCCTTGCTAAGGGCACCGGCACGTTCACCCGGGAGTTCCACGGCTACGAGATCATGCCTCCCGCCGCCGCAGCCGAGGTAATCAAAGCCGCTCAGAACAAAAGTTAGTCGAGACTAACATCGCGAGAAGCTGCACCACGCAGCCTACCTGTGGTGCAGCTTTTCGTTGCGCCCTGCTCTTTGGTATGTCAGCGGGAGGTATCCCAGCGCTCGGGCTTGCTGGAGAGTGACTGCCTCCAACTAGACTTAACGTCATGCCTGCGAGAACTGTTGTGTCATACGTGCGCCGCAGCCCGCGTATGAACGGGTCACAGGCATCGTCGTTGGTGCGCAACGCACCCCGTTACCTGATCGACGGACTCGCGCGCGAAGAAGACCGTGAGCCACAGTTTGCGCCTCAGCCGCCCATTGACTGGACGCCGATGTTCGGCCGCGACGCACCTCTGGTGGTCGAGGTGGGCACCGGCGCAGGCGAGACGCTAACAGCGGCGGCAGCAGCGCGGCCCGAGGTCAACTTCGTCGGATTTGAGGTGTTCGAGCGCGCACTGGGGTCGGCGATGATCCTGCTGGAGAACGCCGGGCTGCACAACGTGCGTCTGCTCCACGGCGACGCCCTCAGCGGACTGGAGTTCCTATTTGCGCCGCGCTCAATCAGTGAGGTGTGGACGTTCTTCCCCGACCCGTGGCCGAAGTCCCGTCATGCCAAACGCCGACTGGTAAGTGCCGAGTTTGCCGCTCTGGTGGCGTCCCGGCTTGTGGACGGTGGCGTGTGGCGGCTTGCTACCGACTGGGACGGTTACGTCGAACACATCTTGGAGGTACTGACCCCGATCAACGAGTTCGAGTTGGTCGATACTGAGCGGTTCGGCCTGCGTCCCCTAACCAAGTTTGAGGGACGTGGCGTTGCGGCGGGCCGCACCATTCACGACTTCTGCTATCGGGTGGTGGACGCCCATGCCTAGGTACCGACTCGACATCGCCTATGACGGGTCCAGCTTTTCCGGGTGGGCGATACAGCCAGGGCTGCGCACCGTTCAGGGCGAGCTTGAGAACTGGCTTGGGCGCATTCTCCCAAGCGCCGAGCCGATCACGCTTGTTGTTGCCGGACGCACCGACGCCGGGGTTCACGCCCGTGGTCAGGTTGCCCACTTTGACTTGTCCGACTCGACCACAGGCAAAGGCCTTGACTGCGACGACCTGGCTCGAAGACTCACCCGCGTGCTTCCCGACGATGTGCGGGTCAACGCCGTGTTGGTGGCCCCGGACGGTTTCGACGCCCGCTTTGCGGCCATGTGGAGACGCTACTGCTACCGCATCTGGGACCCGGCGTCCATCCCTGATCCACTGCTGCGACGCATGGTCACCACCATCAACGAACCCCTCAATGTGGATGCCATGCAGGCGGCAGCGAACACGCTACTCGGGTTGCACGACTTCGCCCCGTTCTGCAAGTTCCGTGAAGGTGCCACCACTATTCGCACCTTGCTGCGCTTCGACATCCACCGGGCAGACGACGCCCCGCGCACCATCGAGGCGACGCTCGTGGCGGATGCCTTCTGCCGCTCCATGGTGCGCTCCCTTATGGGCGCTGTGGTCCATGTTGGGACGGGCCGGCGCGACCTAACATGGCTGGCCGGCACGGCCGCACTCACCGCCCGCGCCAGCGAAGTCACGGTGCTGCCCCCACACGGCCTGACGCTGGAAGAGGTCGGCTACCCTGACGACGCCGATCTTGCTGCCCGCGTGCTGCAAGCGCGCGCCCGTCGCGATGAATGCTGTTGCGACGAGCAGGAGGATCGTGACTCGGTGGCTCCGAGCGGCACTCGAGAACGGCCAGAGACACCCCACAGCGAGAGCGAGCCGGCCTCATGAGTCAATACTTTGAGACGCCCAACTCGCAGTTGCACACCGAAGCTATAACCGCAACTATCTGGGGTCGCGAATACACGTTCACTACGGCAAACGGGGTTTTTTCCGGATCACGTCTCGACCCCGGCACGGCGGTACTGTTCCGCGACACTGAGCCGCCCAGCTACGAGCCCGACAAGACAGCCGTTGCCGATGCAACGAGCATAGGTGTCGCGCAGGCGTTGGAGGATTCCGCCACTGGCACCCTTGCAACTGGCGCAAACTCTGCGGCCACCTCCGCGCCGCGATTCCTCGACCTAGGGTGCGGTTACGGGCCTATTGCCATCGCACTCGCGACCGAGTGCCCGTGGGCGCGTATCGATGCGGTGGACACCAATGAGCGCGCCTTAGAACTGACCCGACGCAACGCGGCAGCTCACGGCGTTGCGGATCGTGTCAGGTGTTTCACTCCGGACGAGGCTGACTCTGCCACAACTTATGACGAGATCTGGTCCAACCCGCCGATTCGCATCGGCAAGGAGGCGCTGCACGAACTGTTACTCACTTGGTTGGCGCGCCTGACCCCAACGGGCACGGCAACGCTGGTCGTCAACAAAAATCTCGGTGCCGACTCGCTCCAGTCCTGGCTGGAGACTCAGAGCTACCCTACGCAGCGCCTAGGGTCGGCAAAGGGTTTCCGCGTGCTGCGCGTCACCCCTTCCAGGTGATCTTGGCTAGGACCTCGGGCCAGGTGGCGTCGAGCCTCTTGCCACCTTTTACGATTCCCCACCACAGCACGACTAGGCCGTTCAGCGCGCCGACGACCAGCGCTACCCACGGCATCCACAGCTGAGACCGGAAAGCGGCGACGCAAAGAAGCGTTGGCAGGGTGATGAGCGCCGGAAAGATCATGCCTACCAAGGCAGCGACCAGGCTGCCGGACGTGGACGCAGAACCACGCGAGAAGGGGTTCTGCCCTGCCGGACGTGTCGGGGCCTGCCACATGGCGCTCGCCCACGAGCCGATGCCAACCCCGCCGAGAACGAACACGCAGGCCAAGCCCAGCGCTATGGGCAGGTGACCCCATTCGCCTGTATAGGCACAAACCGCGAGCAGATACGCCAACTGCACTGGTACGACGATCAGCAGCAGCGCCCATGCGCGACCCAGCCGGTCGTCGCGTCCGGTGACCCCAGCGACGATCTGCTGTCCCAGAGCCGAGCCGTCATACGAGATGTCTGTGACAACCATGGTGGCACTCATGTATCCCAAGAACAGCGGAGAGTATGTCAACAGCACCCGCATGGTGTTCACCGCGTCGGCCTCCGCACCGTTTTGTCTGACGGCCATGAAGAGAGCGACCACCATGATGAGCGGCATGATCAGCACAGACACGATACCCATCAGACGGCGCGGGTCACGACGCCAGTAGCGGATAGACCTCTTGGCGACAGCACCGGCAGGACTGGCGGGAAAGATACGGTCAACTAAGGCGCTGCTCTTCACTTTTTCGCCGGCACCGCCCACGTCGAGAGGACGGATGAGTCCGAGCGCGATCTGATGCTGCCAGACCAGTGCCAGACCAACGATCAACGCGAGCGTGCCCGCAGCTAGTGCAGCGGCAACCAGCCACTCACCCGAGGCAACGTACGCCGGGATGGCCCACGGCCAGCCGAATGGGGTCCAGGCGATCACTTGCGCGATGTTTTCGACCCAGAGCACGATGCGGTGTATGTCGATGTCCCCGTCGGCCATGGTGGGCAGCAACTGAACGCCCGTGGACGCGCCGACAATCAGCAGCAGCATCGCCATCATGGTGATGTCGCGGGCCTTGCGTTTGCGGAACAGCTCGGAAAGCACGGACATGAGTGCTCGGGAGGCGACGACGCACAACGTCAACCCCAGCACCACGCCGAGTGCGGCGGCCACTGCGGTCGCGAGAGACTGCGACCACGCTGCCACCAATCCGCCGCCAAGAATCAGCGTGCAAAGGCCGCCCAGCCCAAAGAATCCTGCAGCAAGCAGGCCGGGGAGCAACTTTTTGGCGCTCACCGGGTAAAGCGCAAACCTGCCCGGATCGAGCATCTCGTTACTGCCCATCACAAAAACCACTCCGGCAGGCCAGGCAAAGGTGAACAACCCAAACCCCGCGACAGTCAGCGCCGTGCGAGTCGATTCGGCGGCGTCCCGCAGGTCAATCATCCACATGGACGCCTGAAGTGATGAATAGATGAACCCCAGCCCAAAGATCAGAGACAGCACAAACGCGGCGGTGGACGAACGCATGTCGCGCCACTCCAGTTTGAGTTGGAGGCGAATAAGACGCGAGATCATCGGGCTTGCCCCAGCCATGACAGTGAACTCTCATCGACGACGCGCCCGCCAACCAGCGAGATAAACCGTTGCTGCAAGCTCATGCCCTGCCTCACCACGTCCAGCGGACCAGCCGCCAGCAGCCGCCCTTCCGCGATCACGCCCACCGCGTCACACAATGTCTCCACCAACTCCATCACGTGGCTGGACATGACCACAGTGCCGCCGGAGTTCACGAAGTCGCGCAGAATCTTGCGAATTGACTGCCCGGACACCGGATCGACGGCCTCAAACGGCTCATCGAGGAGCAGCAGCCGCGGGCTGTGGATGAGGGCGCAGGCGAGGCCAATCTTCTTGGTCATGCCAGCCGAGTAGTCGGCCACCATGGTGTTGGCGTCGGCGCTCAGGTCGAGAGCGGCAAGAATGCTATCGGCGCGCTCGGCAGCTATGCCCGTGCCCAGCCCGTGCATCTCGCCAGATAGCACCAACATCTCGCGCCCGGACAGCCGATCAAACATGCGCAGCCCGTCGGGTAGCACGCCCATCAACGCCTTCGCTCCTGCTGGGTCGCTCCACACGTCATGACCCAGCACGCTCACGGTGCCGTAATCGGGACGCAACAGTCCGGTCACCATCGACAGGGTGGTTGTCTTGCCCGCGCCGTTTGGGCCGACAAAACCAAACATGCATCCAGAGGGAACGTTCATCGTCAGGTCATTGACTGCATGCTTTGCACCAAAGCTCTTGTGCAGATGTGCGATCTGGAGTGCCGGTTGTCCAAACATACTTCCATTCTCTCAGATGCAAGGGGGCAACTGCGGTTGGCGCAGGGTGGCGGCGCGATGCGAGCATCCGCGACACGAGCATGGTCTCAGTTGTGTAACGGCGGGAATGCGCACGAGTCGGGGTAGGTTGGAGTTAGTGAGACCGGGACGTAAGTTGCACCCGTGTCAAGCACACTTGTCTGAGACCAAGGAGTCTGAAATGGCTGTTTACACACTGCCCGACCTGCCCTACGACTACGCAGCCCTGGAGCCGCACATCAGCGCTACCATCATGGAGTTGCACCACGACAAGCACCATGCCGCCTACGTGGTTGGGGCCAACACCGCGCTGGAGAAGCTGGAAGAGGCCCGCGCCGCTGGTGACTTCGGTGCCATCAACAAGTTGGAGAAGGACCTCGCCTTCAATCTAGGCGGTCACATCAACCACTGCGTCTTCTGGAAGAACCTGTCCCCCAACGGCGGCGGCGACCCCACCGGTATGGCGGCAGAGCAGATTGGCATCGACTTCGGCTCCTTCGCTGGCTTCAAGGCGCAGTTCGCCGCCAACGCGCTCGGCATTCAGGGTTCCGGCTGGTCCGTGCTCGCTTGGGACACCGTGGGTCAGCGCCTCAACACCCTGCAACTGTTTGACCAGCAGGGCAACGTACCTCTCGGCCAGATCCCGGTGTTGCAGTTGGACATGTGGGAGCACGCCTTCTACCTGCAGTACCGCAACGTCAAGGCCGACTACGTCACCGCCTGGTGGAACGTCATCAACTGGGTTGACGTCAACGAACGCCTCGCGCTCGCCAAGCTTGCCGGGACGCTCGTCTAACTGCGTCTCAGTGGTAATCTGGGTGAATGCCTGAAGAACCCACCATTTGGCTGACCCAAGAGGCCTTCGACAAGCTGAGTGCCGAACTGGAACAGTTGCGCACCGTTGGTCGTAAGGACGTGACGGAGCGCATCGCTTCGGCGCGCTCCGAGGGCGACCTCTCTGAGAACGGCGGCTACCACGCTGCCCGCGAAGAGCAGGGCCAGATGGAAGCGCGCATCAAGCAGCTTGAATACATGTTGCGTGAAGCCAAAGTTGGCGACGGACTGTTGGTCTACACCGTCGCCTACTTTGGCGACGAAGACGACACCGAGACGTTCGTCCTAGGCAGTCGCGAAATGCTCGCCATCGGCGCCGTTGATGCCCAGGTCTACTCCCCCACCTCCCCGTTGGGTGCCGCAGTCATCAACGCCGAAGCTGGCGACGAAGTCAGCTACGTCGCCCCCAATGGCAAGACCATTCAAGTCACCGTCCTAGAGGTTGCCCCCTACACCGGCTAGGCCGCCAATTGGTGCTGTCGCGCTGTGGTGTGGTGGTAGGACTTGGACCTGTCTTTTGTCTAAGCGACTGCGGTTGACGGCAAGGTGTGTGTGGGACAGCCTAGCGGTCAGGCTAGAGTTGAGAACATGATGGACCGTGCCGCTTTGGGGTTGGATTCTGGCGATGAACTCGTCATCGCGGTGCTGCGCAGACTGATTCGTTTTGCAGCCGTGAACTACGGGGACGGGGTGAGTGACGGCGAACTGCCGACAGCCAACTGGGTTGCGGAGGTGCTGCGCGCCAGCGGGTACGAGCCACAGATTCTGGCTCGGGACGACGCTCCGGAGCGCGCCAATGTGGTATTGCGCATCCCCGGACGTGACAGGGCGTTGCCCGCAGTGCTCATTCATGGACATCTTGACGTGGTGCCAGTTGAGGCCAGCGAGTGGAGCGTCGATCCGTTTGCTGGTGAGATCGTGGACGGATATGTGACGGGGCGCGGTTCGGTTGACATGCTGGACACGGTGGCAACCATGCTGGCAACCGCCGTTGAGTGGGCGGACGAGGGAGTGACACCAACCCGCGATGTGGTGATGGCATTCGTCGCCGACGAGGAAGCCGGAGGCGACTACGGTGCCGACTGGCTGGTACGTAACCACGCCGCGCTGTTTGCAGGGTGTGCCGTTGCCGTCGGTGAAGACGGCGCACAGTTCACACCCGTGCCCGCGCCAGATGGCCGCGAAGTGCGGCTGTATCCGATTGCTTGCGCCGAGCGGGGCGCGATGCACTCCTTGCTCCACGTAACTGGGCCTGCTGGGCATGGCAGTCGTCCCACACGCGACAACGCGGTGGCAAAACTGGTAGCGGCGCTCAACCGGATTGCCGAGTATCGCTGGCCGTTGCAAGTGTCCCCCGTAGTGGCAGCGCAGTTACAGGCGTCCGCCACCGCGCTGGGTCTGGACGTGGACTTGGACGACGAACGCTCCATCGCCGCCGTTGTGGCCGCGCTTGGTCCGGCAGCAGGGGCGCTTGGATTCACCACTCGCGTGTCTGCGGCGCTTACCGTGCTCAAGGCTGGATATAAAGTCAACGTCATCCCCGGCTACGCCGAGGCGCGAGTCGATGTGCGCTACCCACCGGGCGCGTACAAGACCACGTTGGCGGCCATGAATGAACTCATCGGCGATGAGGTGACGTGGGAGTTCCCGGAGTGGGGCGAGCCGCCCGAGTCCGACCCCAACAGTGAATGGTTCGCGGCCATGCGCGCCGCGATTGTCGCAGCCGACCCCGCCGCTGTCGTAGTGCCGTACTGCATGGGTGGCTCCACGGACGGACGCGCGTTTGCGACCCTAGGCATGCAGGCGTTCGGATTCACCCCGCTGACACAAGCGCCGGGCGGACGACTGCCCACGCACATTCACGTCGCCAATGAGCGAAATCCAGTGGACGGCATTGTCGGCGGCCACGCGATCATGCGTGCCTTCTTGGAGGCGTGAGGTGGGACCCCATCCAGAGTGGAATCCGCTCTTCACAACGGACGCGCACCTTCAGGCCGGTCAAGGTGTGAGCCGCGACTGAGGCTAGAGTTAGCTCTGGAGTAGGCTTTTGAGGGTGAGTGACCCCGCACAGCTACCCGTGACGTTGGGTTCGCGCGCGCGTGGGCGTCTCGCCGAGTTGACTGCCGCTGCCAAGAACCGAACCGTACTGCGGGGCTTTATCGGCACGTTCTGCATCGCCGTCGGGGCGTTATCTCCCGCATACTTGCCCCGGTCGTCTCCATTTTGGAAGATGCTGGACGCCATCAATTTGGCCGGGACTACTGGCAAGATCACTGGCACCGTCGCCACCATGGTGGGCGTGCTACTGCTAGTCACAGCGTGGTTCTCGCTGCGTCCCCGCCACAATGAAGACGGCGGCTTTGACCACTTGGCAGTCAAACACTGGGCGGTGCTGGTGCTGTGGAGCCTGCCGTTCTTGGCCGCGCCACCGATCTTCAGCCACGATGCCTACTCGTACGCCGCGCAGGGCTGGATGTGGCACAACAACATCAACCCCTACGATGTCGGGCCGGGAATCCTGCCCGGAGCGTTCGCCGACCAAGTTGCGTGGGTTTGGCGCACAACGCGCGCCCCGTACGGCCCACTGGCGCTGGAGATGAACTATTGGACCGTGGTGTTGTGCGGGTTCCACCCATACCTGAGCGCCGTGATGATGCGGGTGCCCGCCGTGCTCGGCACCGCACTTGTCGCGCATCTGCTGCCCCGCATCGGACGGCAACAAAGTGTTGACGCCGGGTTTGTCGCATGGTTTGGCGTGCTGAACCCGCTGGTGCTGATCAACTTCATCGGCGGATGCCACAACGACGCCCTGATGATGGGGTTCATGGTCGCCGGGCTATGGCTGGCCGGTTGGCGAGTGCCCGACAACTGGGTACGCACCCGCAAACGCCTCGCCTTCATGGACCTGTGGTGGTGGGTGCTCGGGGCGGTGCTGATCGGACTGGCAGCCGCCATCAAACAGCCCGCCATCATGGCTGCCGCTGCCCTGCCGCTCCTCCCCCGTCCCTGGACAAGTTGGACCAGACGAGAGTTGGGCGTCACTTTTGTGCGGGTGCTGGCATCGCTAGGCATCGCGACCGGCACCTTTGCGCTGGTCTCCGTGATCACCGGACTCGGTTTCGGCTGGATCTTTGCCATCGACGTGCCAGGGCAGGCGTTCACTGCGGCCCCGTTCAACCTGCTGGGCGCTGTATTGAACTGGACAGTTGCGCAGTTTGGGTTGGTTGGGGTTGACTTGGTGCCCATCTGTCGCACGATTGGCGTTGTCACCGCCGGCGTGATCATCGCCTGGCTGTGGTTCGCCCACGCCGGACGCCGCCCCTACGTGTTCCTCTCCTACGGTTTCATCGCCGTCGCCGCCGGCTTCCCCGCCCTGCACACTTGGTACCTACAGTGGGGCGGCACGTTACTTCCGCTGGCGATGCGGCGGCGCACCATCACTATCTCGGTGTGGGCCACGCTGGTCTTGCTGGGTTTCGACGCCATCAATATGTCGTGGCGCAACAACGCCATCGCGCTAGGGATTGGCACGGCAGTCGCCGTCATCTGGTTTGCATGGAATCACACTCAGGAGCACGCACTCGCTGTCGAAGCCGTCGAGACTGCCGCCACGTCAGAGACGCCAGCGGAAGACTAGCCTCTGCCCCAGCTACCCCGGATACTTCAGGTCGTCAAACGGGACAGGAGTGGTGATGTAGCCCCTATCCATCATCCAAGCCACTACGGCCTCAACCTGACCTTGCGTAACAGGGGCGGACGACGGGTACGTTCGCACCGGATACACCAAGTCGTCAGGAAGGCTGGCCTTGGTCCGTAGCAGGTCTTCGTAAGTGGACGGGCTGGCATTCACGGAAGCCACGCCCGCATCCCATGAGCGCCAAATGGCTGCGACTACGTCGTCTGCGCCTGGTTGGTTCAAGAAATCGGCTCGGAAGGCCAGCACAGTCGAGGTGACTTCGTCGGCCTGACCTGGGCCGATCAAGGACACCGCGCCTTGTTGCACGGCGTAAGCGTGCATGGTCCACGGGAGCACGGCCACACCAATCTGTCGTGACAACAGCACCTCCAACCGTGTGGGTAGGTCCTTTATCTCGGTCGTGTTCCATTGTTGCTGTGGCACGTCTGCTTTTGTCAGCGCGGTATCGAGGATGTACTGCATGATGGTTGGGGACGAACAACCCACCGGGACTCCGGCCAAGTCAGCCACCGTCTCGATGCCCGAATCTGCGTTGGCAACAATGCCCGCCGGAGAGCCTTGCAGCACCGTCACCACCCGCATACGTGTGCCTGAGGCGCTCAACTGCACCGTCACCACTAGGTCGGTCATGATGGCGTCAAGCTCACCCGCGCTCACCGCGGCGATCTGTTCTTGAGCAGACGCAAACGTCTGAATGACAATATCGACGCCGTTCTGGACCGCAAAGCCGTTCTCTATCGCCACCCACAGCGGAAGTAGGTCATCTGTCGGCAACGTGCCGATGACAACGGTGGCTGGTGTCGGCACGGGAGTGGAGGGTTGCGGGGGCGCGCTCTCGTTGACGCTACAGCCAGTCAGCGCAGCGACCGACATCGCCAACGCCAGCGCGCAGGCAATACCCCTCATGCTCCACTTCTTCCTGTTTTGTACAACACTCAACTTATCAAGAATACTGCTCCCCATCTGCCAGAAAAAGGTTAGCTGGACGGACCTGAGTCTTAGAAACGGCGAGTAGACTGCCCCCTATGGCTGAACCTGCGCTGCATTTGGAAGACTTCGACGCTGCTACCCCACCCACTCAGGACTTGTTTCAACATGTCAACGGGGCGTGGCTGGCTCGGGCCACCATTCCCGACGACAAGGGGGCGTGGGGCGCGTTTGAGCTGCTCCGGGAGGCCAGCGAGAAGGCCGTGCATGAGATCATCACTACCGCCCAGCCGGGGGATGACGAGTCCAGTGAGACGGCGAAGATCGCCAACTTGTACACCACCTTTATGGACGAAGCCCGCGCCAACGAGTTGGGCGTCACCCCGCTGGCACCGATCTTGGAGCGCATCGACGCCATCCAGACCACCAGCGACCTCGCGCGCTACTTCGGCTGGTGCCTGCGTCACGGCATCGGCACGCTTTTCGACCTGGAGAACGACTCCGACCCGGGCGACCCCAACGCGTACATCATGTTCATCGGTCAGGACGGTCTGGGCCTGCCCGACGAGGAGTACTACCGTCTTGACGAACACGCCGAGACGCGAGCCAAGTACGTGGCGCACGTCGAGCGCATGCTCAGGCTTGTTGGGGTCGTGGACGCGGCTGCGGCTGCGGCTGCCATCCTGGCGTTGGAGACCACAATCGCCTCCAAGCACTGGGATAAGGTGCGCACCCGCGACATGGTGGAGATGTACCACAAACAGACTTGGGACGAGTTCGTGAGCGAAACGCCCAGCTTCGACTGGGCCGCGCTGCTTGAGGGCGCCGAACTACCGTCAGCAGCAGTGAAAGCCCTTGTCAACGCACAACGAAGCTTCCCTGCGGATGTGGCTCCGCTGATCTGCGAGACTCCCATTGAGACTTGGCGGCTGTGGGCGAAGTGGAACGCCGTCGGGGCGCTCGCGCCGTTCCTTGACGCGGCCACCGCCGAGGCCAACTTTGACTTCTACGGACGCACCCTTCAGGGCATCCCGGTGATGCGTGAACGCTGGAAGCGAGGAGTTTCGTTCACTCAAGGCGTGATGGGCGAGGCCATCGGCAAGGTGTACGTGGAGCGGCACTTCCCGCCGTCAGTGAAAGCGAAGACGGACGCGCTGGTAGCGAACCTGCTGGAGGCCTACCGGGTGTCCATCGCCGACATCGACTGGATGAGTGACGCCACAAGGGGCGAGGCGCTGGCTAAACTGGCGGCCTTCCGTCCCAAGATCGGCTACCCCAACAAGTGGCGCGACTACTCGCGACTCGTCGTGGTGCCCGGAGACTTGGTGGGCAACGCTCTGCGCGCCGACAGCTTCGAGTTTGACCACGTGATTGAGCAGTTGAGCGGCCCGGTGGACCCCGAAGAGTGGTTCATGTATCCACAGACCGTGAACGCCTACTACCACCCGCTGCGCAACGAGATCGTGTTCCCAGCGGCCATCTTGCAGCCGCCGTTTTTCAACGCGGATGCCGACGACGCCGTCAACTACGGCGGTATCGGGGCAGTGATCGGTCATGAGATCGGGCACGGGTTCGACGACCAAGGCTCCACCTGCGACGGTGAGGGCCGCCTGCGTGACTGGTGGACCGAGGCCGACCACGAGGCGTTCGAGGAGCGCACCCATGCGCTGGTAGCCCAGTTTGACGGGCTGCACCCCAGCGTCGCCCCTGAGGCTTCAGTGAATGGGGAGTTGACGCTGGGTGAGAACATCGGCGACCTCGGCGGACTCGGAATCGCCTACAAGGCGTGGCTGATCTCTTGCGGCGGCACTGCGCCATCCGAGCTGATCGATGGGTTCACTCCGACACAACGGCTGTTCCTCTCGTGGGGCGCCGTCTGGCAGGATCTGAGCCGCGCCGAGCAGATGAAAGAGCGCGTCGCCACCGACCCGCACTCCCCTTCCGAGTTCCGCTGCAACGTCACCGCGCGCAACATCGACGCCTTCCATGAGGCCTTTGGAACGCAGCCCGGCGACGGCATGTGGCTGGACACGCAAGACCGAGTTGTGATCTGGTAGCGACTAATATGGTTTGGCTGCCCGAACCACACCCGGTGGGCGCGGCACAACCAAGGAGATTAGGAGGGGTCGTGAGCGACTCGGACTTTCCCACCCCAGAACTTGATGTGCTAGACCCTCAGGTGGAACAATTCGAAGCTGCCAAGACGGAGGTTGCTACTGAGGACGACGCTACGGAGGGCGTTCAGGCCAAACTCCAGGGCTGGATACTGCCGACACGAGCCGAGCTGGACCACACCACCGCGCTTGTCGAGACCGAGCTGGACAATGATACGGTGCCGACGTCTGCCCAGGCCGAGCCGGAGGACTTGACGTCGCCTATTCAACACGAGTCTGCGGACGAGAGAGCCTCCGCCGAAATCGCGTCTGACGATGTGGCGGCGCAGGAAGAATCTGCGGAGGCCGGGGAGCCAAAGGAGTCCCCCGAAGCGGATGAGAGTGCGAATTCCGACGAGACAGATGGACTCGACAAGCCCCACACCGCGATCACATTCGTCGACAAACACCCAAAGCTAAGCGCGTGGTGGCCGCTGATCGCGTTCCCGCTTGTTATCATCTACTTCGAGTGGCTACTCAAATGGCGATCTGGAGTGGACGCTCCGGGACGGTTCCACTATCCGGCACTGTTCTCCGTTGGCTTTGGGCTCGTGGTCGCGCTGCTGACGTCCAGCACCCGCAGCCCGCGACGCAACCGCATTATCGCGGTAGTCTCACTGTCGCTCATCGCGCTGTGGTTTATCACCGAACTGCTGGTACATCAGTCCTTCTCTGTATACATGAGTCCGTTCTTCATGAGCGGCAACGCTGGCGGTGTGGTTGGTTCGTACGCCGCGCGCATGGTTGACATCGTCATCTCCGGCGTGCCGTCCATGTTGGCGTACGCAGTGCCCATCGTGGGGGTGTGGTTCGTGGCCGCTAAGGTGATGCCCCTGCAGCAGGTACGTCTGCGCCAGTGTGGCGCATCACTGGCAGTGGCTGTGGTGGCCCAACTGAGCGCCTTGGTAATTCTCGCCACGACGACCGGTGGAATCATCCCTGACAACGCCTATTACCGGTCAAACTATGACATCAATCAGGCTGTGCAACGCTTCGGGCTGCTCACTGCGACTCGCTTGGACGCGCAGTACACCGTGACCGGCGTCCCCCAGCCGGACGTGCCCAGTGGCCGTCTCGTGCCGATGCCACATCCCGAGCCGGACCCCATCGACCGCTCGCCCAACGTGCTGCCCGTCAACTTTGCGGGGCTGGCAGCCACCGAATCCGACTCCGAGCTGGCGGCGTTGGACCGGTACTACGCCGGAGTGGTGCCGACCGTCAAGAACGAGTACACCGGGATGTTTGAGGGCAAGAACCTAATCGTGATCTGCGCCGAGGCGTTCTCCGACCTCATCGTTACTCCGGAGCTGTTTCCAACCATATACAAACTCACCCATAACGGGTTCTACTTCACGCAGTACTACCAGCCCGCGTGGGGTGGGTCCACGTCCACAGGCGAGTGGAGCGAGTTGACGGGGCTGTTTCCCAACGGTGCCGGAGCCATGTCCGACTCGCGATACCACGACATGACCTTCACCATCGCCCCGGCACTGACGGCGCGCGGATACCTGTCTCGCGGCTTCCACAACAACAACTACGCCTACTATGACCGTGACGTGACGCACACCAACCTTGGTTACGATTGGATGGGCATCGGCAACGGCATGGCCAGCTTGCCCAACCCCGTCACGGGCGGCACTGGGGTCACGGAAATTTGGCCGGAGTCTGATCTAGAGATGATGCAGGTCACGACGCCGCTCTACCTTGAACAAAGTGACCCATTTAACGTCTACTATATGACTGTTTCGGGTCACGCGCTTTACGGCTGGGACGGCAACAACATGAGTTGGAAGAACCGTGAGCGCACCGATGGCCTGCCCTACTCCGAGCAAATCAAAGGTTACATTGCGGCGAACTTAGAACTCGAAGACGCCATGACTTATCTGGTTGCTGAGTTGACGCGCGCTGGAGTGCTGGACGACACCGTTATCGTGATGACCAACGACCACTACCCCTACGGTTTGGAACCAAACGAGGTGAACTCGCGCGACTACTGGGCCGAATACTTGGGCGTTGGTCCCGAGAGCACTGAGTACTATCGGTCGTCGTGGATCTTGTACAACTCTGCGATGGAAGAGACCGTTGAGGTTACCAAGCCGACGTACTCGCTCGACATTCTGCCAACACTGCTGAACCTATTCGGCGTTGACTACGACTCCAGACTGTTCACCGGCAAAGATGCGCTCGCACCGGGGCCGGGCCTGGCAATCTTCCCCGACCTGTCATGGATCTCATCAGAAGGTGCCTACGACTCCAAATCCGACAAGTACACGCCCAACGCGACCAGTGGGTCCGGGGACGCCTACGCGCGCACCATCTCGAACATGGTCCGCTCTGCGACAGCAAACGCCAAAGCCTTCCAGCGTCTTGACTACTGGGCGCGTGTCAAGCCTAAGTAGAGTGGCCCTCGGACAGTCCGAGTCTGCGGCACTGTCGGCGTCATCCATAACTATCGAGTGATTTGCGTCATGCGACTCGCGGGAGTTGTTCGTCCCCAACCCGTCTTCATGGCAGCTAGGCTACAGGCCGTGTCGCGTGGCTCTTGGGGGCGCGCATGCGCTCGTACCATGTGCGGGGCAACACCATAAGGCGGTCGCCTAGGGGACGGGCAAAGAATGTGCCCAGCGAGGCTCCAGCGGCGATTGCTAGGGCGATGGCAGCCGCCAGCCCCAGCGTGTCCGCGCCGTGCGACAAGTTGCCCTCTGCGCCTGTCCCGCCGACCATCTGGATCAGCCCAGCGTAGAGACGAAGGCCGGGGACAAGCGGGATGACTGCGGCGTTCACTACGGCGAAGCCGGGGATGGACGAGCGCCGCACTACCAGGGTGGCGAGGAATGCTGCCGCGAGGGCGCCAGCAAAGTTGGCGAAGATGTCACCAACCAGTTCGGCCAACGCGAAGACGTACAGCGCCCAAGCGATCAGTGCCGCAGCCATCGACAGTACGGCAGTGCGCAGGTCTGTGTATTGTCCGACCACGTAGACGAGCGCTGTCATCGCGGCACCCGCAAACTGCCCGGTCAGCGAGCCCATCACGGGCATCTCCGGTGAGATGAAAAACTCGGCACCTAGGCGTGCGGCCACGTCCAAGCCGCTAACCAGTCCGGCGACAATGCCGACCGTCAACATGACCACCTGCAAGATGCGGGCACTGGCGGTCAGATAGTGCGTGTCTATGGCGTCCTGCACCGCAGAGACGAACTTCATGCCTGCGACAAGCTGGAACACACCACCGACAGCGATCAAACTGGGGTCAAGGCCGTCAAAGAACGCCCAGCCGAGCGTCTCCCCAGCCCAGTAGACGAACGTGGTGTAGGCAACGATGAACCAGCCGCCAGCCAGTTGCAGGAAGAACGGCGGCAGACCCACGCGAGACAACGCGTACACAAACCGGTTCAGCAACACGCCCGTGACTAGGGCAATCAGCAGGACGCGCGGCGACGTGGTGTAGAGCAGTTGCACTGCCGCGCTGATGCTCGACGCCCCCAACACCATCGCCCAGTTGGGAAACGGCGGGCGGGCGGCCCGCAGCACGTCGAACGCGCGCATCGCGTCCTCAAGTTTGAGCCCCTCCTCGATGCTGCGGGTGAGCCGATTGATGTCCGTGACCTTGGTCAGGTTCACTTCCGACGGCTTGACCAGACGCACCGAGGTGATCGGCGGCAGCCCGTCACCCGGATAATACGACGCCACAATCGAGGTGTGCGTAATATCCACCTGCGCCCGGTTCAGCCCGTACACGTCCAGAATGCGGCTCATAGTGCGAATCGTGTCCGAGGTGCTCATCCCCGCCGACTGCATCATCTCGCCCACGCGAAGCACCAACTCCATGGCGAGGCCCTCAGTGGTCGCGGGAAGTGCACCCCGCAACCCCAGTTCGCTCATAGAAAGAGCATGAAACCGCTCCGTCGCCGGGAAGATAGCAGTCTGATCATCCACGCGTCTAATGGTAGTCGCATTTTCCACTGTGGCCAGGGGCGGGGTCGAACCGCCGACCTCATCCTTTTCAGGGATGCGCTACTACCAACTGAGCTACCTGGCCAGAGAAGTGAGGGTGCCTTCCTCGTGCACCATCTCTCTGCGACCCCGACGGGACTCGAACCCGCGACCTCCGCCGTGACAGGGCGGCGCGCTAACCAACTGCGCTACGGGGCCAATGCGCACCTCGTGCGCTATTGACCTACCGGACAACGAAGAAAATCATATCTTGAGAGAGCGGGTAAACCCAAAACAAGGCGCAACGGGGCTAGACTTTGGGGCTGGCAAGGGAGCGAAACCAAGCAGCCAGGGCCTCGCCGCCGGTGGCGTCACGGCTGACAATCAGCAGGGTGTCGTCGCCCGCGATGGTGCCTAGAATCTCATCGCGGTTGGAGCGGTCGATGACGGATGCGAAGTATTGCGCTGCTCCGGGAGGAGTCTTCAGGATGGCGATATTCCCGGACGAGTCCGCACTGACAAGCACCTCAGCGGCGAGACGGGCAAGTTTGGCTTCGGCGGTGCCCCGGTCTGTGCCGTCGGAACCGAGGGGGGCGTAGACCAGACGACCGGAGACTCCACGCACCCGAACCGCACCGATCTCCAGCAGGTCGCGGCTCAGCGTGCCTTGAGCCACGGCGATTCCTTGCGCTGCCAGCAGGTCCGACAACTCCGCCTGCGACGTGATCTCCTGGGCTTCGATCAGCGCCACAATGCGGGCGTGGCGGGCAGTTCGGGACAATGCGGGCGCGTCACCCATGAGTGACGCTCCGCAATGCTCGATCTAGGGCCGCGGCAAACTCGTCGATCTCGTCTGGGGTGACGATCAGCGGAGGTGCGACGCGGATCACGGACTCGCGGGGGGCGTTGACGATCCAACCGGACGCCAGCAGAGCCTGGTAGGTTTTGACGGCAACCGGCTCGGCTAGCACAATGCCGCGCAGCAGACCACGGCCACGCACGCCGGTGATCAGCGGGTTGTCGAGCGCCAGCACCTTGCGTTCCAGGCGCGCACCCAACTCGTTGGCTTTGATGATGAGGCCATCACGTGACAGCACGTTTAGCACGGCCAGTCCGGCAGCAGCGGCCACGGGGTTACCACCAAACGTGGTGCCGTGAGCGCCGGGGGTGAAGAACTCCGCCACGTGACCGGTGGCAATGCACGCGCCGATGGGGAATCCGTTGCCCAAGCCCTTGGCGACCGTGACGATGTCGGGCAGCACCCCCTCGGAGATGCTCACCAGCCACTCGCCACAGCGCCCCAAGCCGGTCTGAATCTCGTCAACCCAGAGCAGCGCACCGTGTGCCTCAGTGATCTCGCGAGCAGCGGCCAGATAGCCCGCAGAGGGGACCACGACGCCGTTCTCGCCCTGGATTGGCTCCAGCACCACAGCAGCAACGCTCTCGTCCACAGCAGCGGCGAGCGCGTCCACGTCGCCGAACGGGATGAACGTCACGTCGCCGGGCAGTGGCTCGAACGGCTCCCGATACTTTGGCGTGGAGGTGATGGCCAACGAACCCAACGTGCGACCGTGGAACGAGCCCTCCATGGCGATGATGCGGGTGCGTCCGGTGAGGCGGGTCAGCTTGAACGCGGCCTCGTTGGCCTCCGCGCCGGAGTTGCCGAAGAACACCTTCGCGGTGACGCGGGCGGACTGAGGCAGGATTGAGTCGATGGGCTTCACCTGTCCGTCGCCCTTGGTCAGCTCGCCACAAGGGGCCTTGGGCACGTGGTGGGCAGCTACCAGCGACACCAACTGTTCGGCCAGCGCGATCTGCGTGGGTGACGCAAACAGGTTCGAGATGTGGTCCAGTTTGCTCAACTGCTTGGTGACCGCCTCGGTGACCTCCGGGTGACAGTGCCCGAGCGCGCTGACCGCCAGTCCGGACAGAAAGTCAGTGTAGCTGCGACCCACTGAGTCATAAAGCTGCGTTCCCTGACCCTTGACGAACACCTTCGCCGGGTTGAACGTGTGCATGAGCGCTCCCGCGTAGCGCTCCATCATGATCTCGCTCATCTTGTTCCTTCTTGTCTTAGTTCACTCGGCCCGTACGAGGGTGCCGATGCCGTCGTCAGTGAAGACCTCAAGCAGCAGCGAGTGCTGCACCCGCCCGTCAATCACTGTTGCCTTCTCCACCCCACCGGTGACGGCACGCAGGCACGCCTCCATCTTGGGACGCATGCCAGACTCAAGAGTCGGCAGCAGCGCGGCCAACTCGCTCACCGAGATCTGCGTGATGACCTCCTCCGAGTTAGGCCAGTCAGCATAAAGCCCGGCCACATCGGTGAGCATCACCAAACGGTGCGCACCCAGTGCCACCGCTAGGGCCGAGGCTGCAGTGTCGGCATTCACGTTATAGACGTTGCCGTCGTTGCCTGGGGAGACGGTAGCGATCACGGGCACACGCCCGGCCTCGATGAGGTCCAGTACGGCGTCTGGATTGACGCTCACCACGTCACCGACCAGACCAAGACTGACCTCCTCACCGTCATCCAACGTGACGCCACGCGGCGCGGCAGTGAATAAGGACGCGTCCTCACCGGAGAGTCCAACGGCCAGTGGTCCGTGCTCGTTGATGAGGTTGATGAGTTCGCGACCGACCTGGCCGACGAGCACCATGCGTACCACTTCCATCACCTCGGGCGTGGTGACGCGCAGGCCATCGACCCACTCGCTCTCAATACCGAGGCGTTTCAGCATGGACGAGATCTGGGGGCCGCCGCCGTGGACCACTACGGGCTTCAGGCCGCAGGTGCGCAGGAACGCGATGTCGGTGGCGAAAGCGCGCTTCAGCGTCTCGTCAATCATGGCGTTGCCGCCGTACTTGATTACGACAATCGCCCCGGCATACTGCTCCAGCCAAGGCAGTGCCTCGATCAGGGTGGCGGCCTTGGCGATGGCGGCCTCGTGGTCAACGGTTCTGCTGCGACTCATGTGGGATACTCCGCGTTCTCTTCGACGTAAGCGTAGGTGAGGTCGTTGGTGTAGATAGTCGCTGCCTCGCTGCCAGCGTGCAGGTCGACGACGATCTTCACGCGACGGTCCTGACCTAGGTTGACCAGTTCTCTTGGTTCGCCGACGCCGCCGCCAATGCAAACCTTCACCCCGTTGAAACTCACGTCTACCTGGGTGGCGTCGTAGGGACATTGTGCTTCGCTCAGGGTGCCAAGCGCGGCGACGGCACGTCCCCAGTTGGGGTCGTTGCCGAAGATGGCGCACTTGAAAAGGTTGTTGCGACCGATCACCCGGGCGGCCTCAAGTGCGGCCTGTTCCGTCACGGCACCCGCTACCGTGATCTCGATGTCGTGACTGGCACCCTCAGCGTCCCCAATGACCTGTAGGGACAGGTCGTAGCAGGCCTTCGCGAGCGCGACCGTCAGCTCTTCCTCGCTGGGGCGGATGCCGGACGCACCGGAGGCCAGCAGGATGAGGGTGTCGTTGGTGCTCATGCAGCCGTCCACATCGATGCGGTTGAAGCTCAAGTCGGCGGCGGCGGTGAGGGCGCGCTGGGCCGTCTCGTTGTCCACAAGAGCGTCCGTGGTGACGACCACCAGCAGCGTGGCGAGTGCCGGGGCGATCATGCCGGCACCCTTTACCATGCCGCCGACGCGCCAGCCGTTGACCTCGCCCTGGGTGGTCTTGGAGTGGGTGTCGGTGGTGATGATGGCCTCGGCGGCTTGGGGCCCACCGTCTGTGCTGAGCGCGGCTGCGGCTGCGTCAACTCCGGCGAGCAGTGGCGGCATAACGAGCGGTTTGCCGATGAGGCCGGTGGAGGCCACCAGCACCTCGTTGGCCCTAGTGCGCAACACGGACGCGACCCGCTGGGCTGTGGTCTTGGAGTCCTCAAAGCCGGGAGCGCCGGTACAGGCGTTGGCTCCGCCGGAGTTTAGAACCACCACTCTTGGCGTCACTCCCGAGGCCATTACGGCCTTTGACCATTGGACGGGCGCGGCGGCGAAGCGGTTGGGGGTGAAAACTGCGGCAGCGGTTATCTGAGGTCCGTCATTGACGACGAGTGCAAGGTCGGGTGCTCCGGTGCTCTTTTGTCCGGCAGGCACCCCCGCAGCGCGGAACCCGAGCGGGAAGGTGACGCCCTGCCCACCGCCGACCGGATGAGCGTCGATGTTCTGGCGAAGGAAACTGCTGTAGTCCTGACTCACTGGAAAGCTCCTATCCTGTTTCTGACCTGTCGATTCTGCATGGGTTTCGTCGGGATCATGGAGCCACCCCGATGTTGTTGAGGCCGGTGGTCTCGTCGAGTCCGAGGGCGATGTTCATAGCCTGGATGGCTTGCGATGCAGTGCCCTTGGCAAGGTTGTCAAGGGTGCCGACGGCGACAAGACGACCGGCTTGCGCATCGACCGTCACCTGAACCGCGAAACCGTTGCTGCCGAGCACCCACTTGGACGACGGCCAGACGCCGTCCGGGCAGACGTTCAGGAACGACTCTTGATCGTAGGCCGCGCGGTATGCGGCTTGCGCGTCTGTTGCTGTCGTCTCGTCGGGATTGAGCAAGGGCGCGGTGCAGACGGCCATAATGCCGCGCGCCATCGGGGCGAGCACGGGTGTGAAACTAAGCGTCGGATTGTTTGCACCTAGGGACCTCAGGTTTTGCAAAATCTCGGGAACGTGACGGTGGGTGCCACCGACCCCGTAAGCGCTCATTGAGCCGAACATCTCGGCGCCCAGCAGGTTGGGCTTGGCTGCCTTGCCTGCACCCGACGACCCGGAGGCCGCGGCCACCACGATGTCGCGCCCGTCGATCAGTCCGGACGTCAGGGCGGGGAGCAACGAGAGCGTGACCGTGGTCACGTAGCAGCCCGGAACCGCGATGCGCTTGGTGTTGGCGAGGGCTTCGCGCTGGCCGGGCAGTTCAGGCAACCCATAGGTCCACGCAGGACTGTAGTCGCCGCCGTAGAACTTATCCCAGTCGCCTTGGCTTGTCAGACGATGGTCTGGGCCTAGATCGATGATGAGCGTCTCTGCGGGCAGCTGGGCGGCAATTGGTCCGGACGTCCCGTGCGGAAGCCCCATGAACACGATGTCGTGCCCGGCAAGGATGGCTGGATCACTCGGCTGCACCACGCGGTCGGCCAGCGGCCATAGGTTCGGGTGGAACTCCCCCAGCTTCTTGCCCGCCGAACCCCCGGCAGTAAGCGCGCCAATCTCGATATCAGGGCGGCCCAACAGGTAACGCAGCACCTCGCCCCCGGCGTAGCCCGTACACCCGGCCACAGCAACAGAAAATGCCATACACATAATTATGCCACCGCCCGCATAGTTATGCGAAACTGCGGCTTGTGAGACACCATGACGGTGGATAAGCCCCCTGGCTCAGAGACCCGACAACCTGCTCACATTCAGGCTGCTGCGGTTTGGCGAGCGGCTACGGCAGGACGTTGGCGGTGCCGGCGAGCAAGAGGCGGACGCCGTGGCTGAAGGCTTGTGGGTCAAGCGGGTCGGTGCCCGCCGGGAGGGTGCCGTCGGCCACAAGGTTGAACCTAGCTTGCTCCTCAGCCACGTGACCCAAGACGAAGCGCACCATGGCAGCGGCACTCCACTTGGCGTCCAACTCGGTCCACCCCTCGTGCTGCAACAGATCCACGACGCCCGCCGCTGGGTTGACGGTCATAAGCCCCGACGCCGATGCGGCGCTGACAAGCTCCGCAGCATCCCGATGCGTCAGCAGCGTGGCGCGCAGGTCCTCCATCCACGCGCGCACCACCAGGCCCCAGCCGCCCTCCGCAAGCGCCGGGGCACCGCCAAGAATGCTGTCCGCCACTGCCGCTAGCAGCGCCGCCTTGCTGGGATAGTGATAGTAGATCGTGGGTGCCTTGACGCCCAACTCGGACGCCACATGCCGCATACTCAGTTCGGCCAACCCGTCGCGATCCAGCACAAAAAGTGCCGCCGCCGCGATTGACGCCCTATCTGCCATGGTCTGTGTACCTTAGCCGCGCAGTACGGCACCTGTGGCGGCAGCAGCGGCGGCTACGGCAGCGTCACGGGCGGCGGTTGCCTCAACCTCGGTGAGGGTGCGCTCGGGGTGACGGAAACGCAGGTTGTAGGCGAGGCTCTTCTTGCCTGCGCCAATCTGGTCGCCGACAAAGACGTCGAACAGGGTGAGGGACTCCAGCAGGTCACCGGCACCGACAACCAAGGCGGCCTCGACCGCTGCGGCAGGAACAGTGGCGTCAACAACCAGAGCGACGTCCTGCTTGGTTAACGGGAATGACGACAGTGGGCTGACTTCGCCGTTCTCGGGGGCGAAGTCGATCATGGCGTCAAGGTTGAGTTCGACGGCACAACTGCGCTCGGGCAGGCCGTTGGCTTTCACCACGTCCGGATGAAGCTCGCAGGCAAAACCGACGCTCACAAACTCGTCGCCGTGCAGCGCCTGAATCTCGGCACAACGGCCGGGATGCCCTGGGGCGCGGGTCGCGGCACGACGGGTGACCTGGAGGCCAAGAGCTGCGGCGACGGTCTCCGCGAATGCTACCGCGTGCTGCCACGTGACGGGCTCTGCGGGAGCGTTCCAGGTAGCCGGGAGCCAGTTGCCCGTGAGCAGTGCAGCAATCATGTGCGGCTGGTCGGGCAGCGACGCGTAGATCTCGAGTATCTCGTCATCGCTGGGACGCTTGTCTACGGGCGGAGTGGGCGACGGCGGCTCACCCACAACCGTGTTGACGAACACTTTGCCGGACTCGAAGATAGCGAGGTCGTCTTGGCTGCGGGAGGTGTTGCGGTTCGCGGCTGCGATCAGACCGGGCAGCAGCGTGGTGCGTAGGTATGGACGCGTGTCGTCCAGCGGGTTGGCGAGGCGCACAAACATGCGTCGCGTATCCATGGCGTTCGCGCCGAGGCGGTCGATGTCGTCCTCACCGATGAACGGCAGGGTGAGCGTCTCTACGAAACCGGCGTCCACAAGCGCGTGCGTGACATCGCGGCGGGCCTTCTGTAGGCGGGTAAGTCCTCGTCCAGACGTGGCACGCGGGACGACGACCGGGATGGAGTCGAAACCGATCTTGCGACCGATCTCCTCGACGTAGTCGTAAGGGTCCACGAGGTCGCGACGCCACGTGGGCGGGGTGCAGCGCAGGACGTCGTCGGGCAGGAGTTCAACACTCACCTTGGAGGCCTGCAAGATGCCAACCACCTTGTCAAGTGGCACTTCGATACCCAGAATCTTTGACGGCAGCCCGGCGGGAACATCGCAGACGGGCATGGGGGCCACCGAACCGGCGACCGTGTAGGCGGGGTCGATCTGACCACCGGCTAGGTCGCGCAGCAGTTCGGCGCAGCGGGCGGCGGCGGCGAATCCAAGGTTGAAGTCCACGCCCCGCTCGAAGCGTCGGGACGCCTCGCTGGCTAGGTGGTGACGACGGTAGGTGCGCCCGATGTTGGGGGCGTCGAACAGGGCCGCCTCGATCAGCACTTCAGTGGTCTCCGCCTCCAGTTCAGTGGTCTGGCCGCCCATCACGCCAGCGAGGCCGATGGGGCCGGTGTTGTCGGTGATCAGCAGGTCGTCGGCGCTCAGGGTGCGCAGTTGGCCGTCTAGCGTGGCGATCTGCTCGCCCTCGGCAGCCTTGCGCACCACGATGGGACCGGTGAGTTTCGCGGCATCGTAGCCGTGTATCGGCTGGCCGGACTCCAGCATCACATAGTTAGTGATGTCGATGCGCAACCCCAGCGAGCGCACGCCACAGGCGACCAGACGGCTCGACATCCACGGCGGCGTTGGGGCGTTGGGGTCAACGTTGTGGATACTGACGGCGCTGAACGTCGCGCAGGACGCACTGTTGAGCACCACAGGATAGCCAGCCTGGCTGGGAGCGGGCACCGGCGTCAGGTACGGGTCGTGGAATGCGACGCCGAACGCCTGTGCGGCCTCGCGCGCCAAACCACGGATTGACAGGCAGTAGCCCTCGTCTGGGGTGACGTCGATCTCGAAGATCGCGTCGTAGGCACCAAGCACCTCCAGCGCGTCGGAGCCGGGCACGAAATCACCAGCCGCGTCCGCGTGACCGAGCACGATGATGCCGGAGTGGTCGTCACCGAGGCCAAGTTCGTCGGCGGCGCAGATCATGCCGTCGGAGACGTGCCCGTAGGTGCGGCGCGCGGCGATGGCGAAGCCACCGGGCAGCACCGCGCCGTCCAGCGCGACAGCCACGAAATCGCCAACTGCGAAGTTGAGTGCCCCACAAACGATGCCGCGGCTCGGCTCGGATTCGGGGTTATGGGGGCCGCAGTCAACGTGGCACCAGCGGATGGTCTTGCCGTTCTTCTGCGGCTCCTCCACAAGGTCGAGCACCTGGCCAACGACAACCGGCCCCGTGATGGCGTCAGCCGGGCACTCGATGTGCTCAACCTGAAGCCCAGCGCGGGTAAATGCAGTAGCCAATTCGGCATTGCTGAGACCAGCGGGAAGGTCAGCAAGTTCACGAATCCAAGACAATGGCGCTCTCATCGTGCGTCCCCTTTCAGGCTGCGGGAGAATCGCACGTCCCCCTCGACGAAGTCGCGCAGGTCGGGCGCGTTGTTGCGGAACATGACGGTGCGGTCGATACCCATGCCGAACGCGAAACCGGAGTATACGTCGGTGTCGATGCCGCAGGCGGCCAGCACGCGCGGGTTGACGATGCCGCAGCCGCCCCACTCGATCCAGCCTTCGGAGCGGCAGGTGCGACACGGGCGGTCGGGGTTGCCGACGGACTCGCCGTGGCAGACGAAGCACTTGAGGTCCACCTCCGCGCTCGGCTCAGTGAACGGGAAGTAGTGCGGACGCATTCGGGTGTCGATGTCGTCACCGAACATCGCCTTAGCCAAGTGGTCGAGGGTGCCGCGCAGGTTCGCGAGCGATATGCCCTTGTCAACCGCCAGTCCTTCCAGTTGATGGAAGACGGGCAGGTGGGTGGCGTCGTACTCGTCGGCGCGGAAAACCTTGCCCGGGCTGACGACGTAGACGGGCAGGTCGCGCTCCAGCAGCGCCCGGATCTGCACCGGGGACGTGTGGGTGCGCATCAGCTTGTTGGCCTCGGGCGGGTCCACGAACAGCGTGTCGGAGAGGAAACGCGCCGGATGGTCGGGAGTGAAGTTCAGCGCGTCAAAGTTCAGCCAGGACGCTTCGAGTTCGGGGCCTTCGGCGATCTCCCAACCCATTGCGGTGAAGATGTCCCCCACGCGCTCCAGCATGGCCGTGATCGGATGGATCGCGCCCTGCGGATGCTGCGCCACTGGCAGCGTCACGTCAACCCTCTCGGCCTGAAGTTTGGCCGCCAACTCGGCCGCAGCCAACGCCTCGGCACGCTCAGCGATTGCTGCGTTGACCGCGCCACGCGCCTGGCCGACCAGCAGTCCAACGGCTTTGCGCTCATCCGGGGCCAGTCCACCGATGGCCCGGTTGGCCAACCCAAGGAACGACTTGTCCCCGTTGTGTTCATACTTTGCGGCACTCAGTTCCGCCGTTGTCGCAGCTTGGGCGATGGCTGCCAGCGCCGTCGCAACGGCCTCCGCCACACTTGCCTCATTCGGCACTTCAGCACTCACGTCTCGTTGCCCCATCGGGGCCCCCTCTAGTTTCAGTCAATGTCGGGGCCGGAGTGCCCCAAAGAGACATTCTAGTGGCTCCTTAAGCGAGGAACTATCAGCGCAAGCGCACGACGGGTGCACCGATACCTACAGCGTCTGGTAGTGCCGAGGCCATTTCGATGTACGACAGGCTCCAAATCGCGCGGCTTGTCACCGCAGCAAGCCCTAACTCGCCTGCTGCGGTCGAAACTTCATTCCCTGGCCCGCCTGATAGGGTGACGGAATATCTCGTGTGCATACGCCGTCGCTGTTAAGAAAGAGTTCGCCGATAAGCCGAGGCACCTTCGACACTTGCGAACCGGTGTGTATACGGCTCACTGTTGGCAAGTGCTACGGCTTCCGGCAAGGATAATCGGTTGCCCTCAATCACCGCTGATGAATGCACTGCAGCGATGCGATTAGTTCATCGCAGTTCCAGCCTGTTGGCCTGTTGCGCCTCGCTACCGCTGATTCGGGCAATCGCCGCCTCGATGCGAACGATCTGGTCGTCCCAGGACTGAGCGGACGTAAAGAACTGAGGAATCACGTTGCTCCCTTACAGTGAGTACGATCTGGCTAGTCAACCGCCATTCTACCGACCCCACTGGCCAGCCCACTCCAAGGTCAGCGCCAAGGCAGTACTTGATCGCGCTCTCGCCCCATCAGGCTCCCAGTAGACCCAACGGAACCACTGCGACACCATCCGGCCGACGATATGCGCCCTTACCTGTGGTTATGACTACGGTGTCGAGAACCTCGTCGCCCAGGCTCTTCTTGAGCCACAGCAGGTGCTCAACATCCTTGCCATCGACGGTGGAAGCGAGTTTCACTTCAATTGGCAGAATCCTGCCATCCTCGCGTTGCACTATCAGGTCAACCTCGTGAGTGCCTCTGGTCGTCCTCAGATAACTGACTTCCGCGTGTGATGCAGAGGCGTAGACGCGCACACATAGGGTTGCGAGGCTCTCGAACAGGGCACCGAAGAGAGTGCCCTGTCTGGGACGGGCAGGACGATCGGGGTTTGGATAGTTGAGCAGACTGCTGGCGTTTACCCCTAGCATCCTTGCGGCTAGGGCAGGGTCGGCCAAGTGATGCTTCGGTGCACGCGCAAGTGCGGTCAGAGGATTATTGCTCGTCCACGCAGGCAGTTCGTCAAGCAACCAGATTCTTTCGAGAGTCTCGCGATACGCAACCGTCGTTAGTTGCGACGGTTTGTCGGACTCGCCACCTGTGGCCGCGTCCAAGATTGAACTGTATGAAGTCATCGATGACGTCGCAGCAGCATATGCACGTAGCCAATTTCTCAACGCAATCGGCTTGCGCACCAGGTAGCCGGCCTCGGGAAACTCCCGCTCCACAATGTTGGACAGGTAGCCGTTCAGCACATCAGCGCGGGAGCGCGTCGGCGCTTGACGGATGGCAGGGAACCCCGACGAGACGATCTCTTCTGCGTAATCTTCCAACGTCAGGTTGCTTTCGCCACCTACCTCCCGAATGCTGCCCGTCAGCAGGTCCGCCAACGAGACACTGGGTTGAGCGACTCCACGTTCCGCTAGAGACATCGGACGCATCCTGACTCTCACTATGCGTCCTGCCCCTGAGTGCATGGGCTTTTCGGAGGGTGTGGCCGAGCCAGTGAGAATGAACGATCCGGGCCCTGCACCCGCATCGACCCAGCGACGCACCTTGTCCCATATCTGGGGAAACAGTTGCCACTCGTCAACGAGAACCGGTGCCGGGAGGTTCTGGATTCTTGCCGGGTTGCTTCTGGTCAGTTCCAACTCATCATCGAGATCAAGGTCGATGACTGTTGCAGCGAGTCGGGCGCCGGTTGCAGACTTACCAACCGCCTTTGGGCCGTCGACAGCCACCGCTGGCAGATCAGCAACAAGGCGCGATAGTTCGTCATCGACAATTCTGGGAAGGTAGATCACATGCCTACTATAGCAAAATGCCGTCCACTAATATATCAATTTGTCGTTCCATACTATGCCGTTCTGTCGTCTTCGCGCCTTTCGTAAGGCTAGTCGCCGCTCGTCGGGAATGTCCATGCGCTGCGAGCCAGTGCATGTCACAATGGCGGCGAGACACTTGCACATTGACACTTTACTCAGTATATTGAGTAAATAACTCAATATACTGAGTAAACCGCAGGAGGAGCCCGTGCTGGAACGCAACCTAGTGCAGACCTTAGGCGCGCGCATGGCAGAGCCGCGCCGGTTTCTCCAGTTGGTAGTCGGGCCGCGACAGACTGGTAAGACCACCGCGGTGACGCAGATGCTGGAGCACTGTCCATTGCCGCAACGCTATGCCAGCGCGGATGATGCCATCGTCCCCACAACGGACTGGTTGCGGAACGAATGGGAGCTGGCCAGGATGCTCACTACCACTTCGGGCGGCGAGGCGGTACTTGTCTTGGACGAAGTGCAGAAGGTAGCTGACTGGCCGACAGCAGTAAAGTCCCTCTGGGATGAGGACTCTCGCAATCGGACACCGCTAAAGGTCGTGCTGACCGGCTCGTCTGCGATGCTCTTACAGCGCGGCTCTGAAGAGTCATTGATGGGACGCTTCGAACTGCTGCACTGCCCACACTGGTCATTTGCGGAATGCCGGACGGCGTTCGGATTCAGCCTGGATGACTATCTGTACTTTGGGGGTTACCCGGGTGCCGCCCCGCTGATCAGCGATGAAGATCGCTGGAGCCGCTACATTGGTGCGGCCATCGTGGAGCCGACAATTGCACAGGACGTACTGTCAATGGACGAGGTACGCAAGCCGGCTCTCTTGCGTGCGCTATTCAACCTAGGTGCCCACTACTCTGCACAAGAGTTGTCGTACACAAAGTTACAGGGGCAGCTTCAGGATGCCGGCAACACCACCACACTGGCCCACTACCTGCAGCTTCTCGACAAAGCGGGGATGCTGACCGGGCTGCAGAAATACTCCGCATCCCTACTCACGGTCAGGAACAGTTCCCCACGACTCCTAGTGCACAACACTGCCCTGATGACGTACGCGGCGGGTTCGAGACGAGAACAACTCCATGCCGATCCGACGGAGCGTGGGCACCTAGTCGAGAGCGCAGTGGGAGCCCATCTCTTAGCTCGCGGTCTTGTCGATGGCTTCAACGTGTACTGGTGGCGCGAGCGTAGCAACGAAGTCGACTTCGTCATCTCTGACGGCTACAGGCTGACGGCAATCGAAGTCAAGAGTGGGAGGGTCAAAGGCCTGCAGGGCATTGCAGCCTTCGAGTCGGAATACCCGCACGCCTTGTCACTTGTGGTCGGCAGCCCGCAACTCTCGCTAGAGGACTTCCTGCTAGATCAAACCCCGCTGTTTAAGGCGTAGCGCTGACCTACGGACCTGCCTGTCCGGGCATCGCGCGGGGCACAGGCACGACGATCTTCCGCCCTGATTCCCATTCCCTCCCCAGAAGTGTCGGCGCACCATACAACCACGCAACCAACCATGCAACGGCGGATGAGTGATCAGTCCACACTCCGCGGCGCGGGAATGGCATACACCCACCTCACCTCCAACGGTGGTACGCTTGATATATGAGTGACACCATGGTGGCAACGGTGGGAGCCAAGGGCAGAGTGGTTCTCCCTGCCGCCCTGCGCAGTGAGAGAGCGTGGGACGAAGGCACCAAGCTACTCTTCATTCCGTCCGCAAATGGCGTGACCATCATGACCCGCGAAGAAGGGCTTGCTGCACTGCGCTCCGCTTTCCAAGGGCGAAGCGTGACCGACGAGCTGATCTCGGAGCGACGGGCGGCGGCGGCGCTGGAACGCGAGACCGCATGACGTCCCCGCGCTTGCCCCAGTCGTCGGCTGACCCCATGTATCAGTCGGTGCTACAACCTCCAGTATTTGACTCGTCCGCGCTTTTAGCGATGCTGTTTTCCGAGCCCGGCTCAGACGACGTCATTGCTGCCCTTGCCGGTGGTGGCATCTGTGGCGCCGCTAACTGGTCGGAGATCATCCAGAAAGTGAAGACCAAAGACCCTCAGTCATGGCTGATCGCGGAGCAGATCCTCAACAGTTTCGACATCGTAGTTGAGCCCGTCACTGAGCAGGACGCCGAACTAGCCGCCGATCTGTGGACAGACAACCCTCAACTGCCTCTCGGAGACCGCCTCTGCATCGGCCAAGCAACCCGACTGAACGCCCTGCTCGTTACCGCAGACCACGCTTGGGAAGGCGCATACGACAACCTTCGCATGGTTCGATGAGCCTAGCCACGTGTGCCGTTCGGCGATGAGGCTCCCTACCTTCTGCAGGTCGTTCAAGGTGTGGAAGGCGGCAACCGCTATGACCCTGAGAACCGCGTCGTCAATGCGATAGCTAACGGCCACTTTATGATTGGGCAGGTTCAGCGCGCGAGCGCCGACTGGTAGAGGAGGACAGCGGCGGCAGTGGCGACGTTTAGGCTCTCGGCGGAGCCGGGCATCTCTATGGCTACGGTTCGGTCGGCTAGGGCGAGGGTTTCGGGCGCGAAACCCCAGGCTTCGTTGCCGAAGAGCCATGCGGTGGGACGAGAGAGTCCGCCAGTGGTGGCGAGTTCGCCTAGGGGGACGCCAGCGGCGTCGGCGGCTAGGACTTGCGCGCCAGAAGCTTGGGCCCATGCGACGGCGTCTTCTAGCGGGACGCCTTGGATTATGGGCAGGTGGAAGATGGTGCCTACTGAGGAGCGGACGGTCTTCGGGTTTTCGGCCTCGACGCTGCCTTGCGTGAAGATGACGGCGTCGGCACCGAAGGCGCTGGCGCAGCGAATGATGGTTCCGGCGTTGCCTGGGTCACGCACTTGGGCGCAGATGACGACTAAACGCGGGTCGGGCACGTCGGTCAGGCGGTAGTAGCGCTGTTCGCAGACGGCGATGATGCCTTGGGGGGTTACGGTGTCGCTGAGCCGCGCGAAGTCTTTGGTGGGGACGGTGAAGACTGGGCAGTCGCGGGGTTCAGCATCCCGATCGGACAGGCTGTCCAACAGGGCGGGAAGGGCATCGAAGGCGTACTCGTCGACCAGCAGGTATTCGACGGCATCGGCGGCTAGGGCCTCGCTGACTGCCTGCTGGCCCTCCGCTAGGAACAGGCCCGCCTCGTTGCGGCCCTTGCGGCGGGTTAACGCAAGAACCGAGCGCAGTTTCGCTCCCGAGATTGGGGAGCTGAATGCGCTCGGAACTTGCGTCATGTTTGTGTTTGTCACCCGTGCCGGTGCCACGCCCTCGAACGAACCAGCGACGAGGGACGGTGGACAAGAGGACTAGGCGGCGATGGCAGCCTTGGCGATGCCGACCAACTGCGTGAATGCACCGGGATCGGTAACGGCCAGGTCGGCCAGAATCTTGCGGTCAACCTCGACACCCGCGACCGTTAGGCCGTTGATGAAACGGTTGTAGGTCATGCCCTCTGCGCGGGCGGCGGCGTTGATGCGCTGGATCCACAGGGCGCGGAAGTCGCCCTTCTTGGCGCGGCGGTCGCGGAATGCGTATACGCCGGAGTGGAGGATCTGCTCCTTCGCCTTGCGATACAGGCGGCTGCGCTGTCCGCGGTAACCACTCGCTTGCTCAAGTACCTCGCGACGCTTCTTGTGTGCGTTTACGGCTCTCTTTACACGTGCCATAGCTCTATCTCACTATCTCTTCAAAACTCTTGTTCGCAAGTCTGGCAGGCTCAGATGCCCAACAGACGACGGGCCTTCTTGGCATCGCCCTTGGGCAGGATGGAATCCACCGACAACCGACGTGTGCGGCGCGACGACTTGTGTTCGTTCAGGTGGGCTTTCCCTGCGCGGGCGTGAATGATCTTGCCCGTGCCGGTTACCTTGAACCGCTTCTTCGCACCGGAGTGCGTCTTCATCTTCGGCATGTGCCGCTCCTTATCATCTGGTCAAGCCGCCATAACTGACGACCCGACTGTTTGTCGGTGGTTCGACGGGCCAAGTTGCCTTATGCCCGTCTAAGCTCTCGCTGTTGCAGACCTACAAGTCCACATCCGGGTCCATGTTGTCTGCTGGACCCCGCTTCTTCTTTGGCGCATCTTTTGCCTTTTCGGCCGCTGCGACACGCAGTTCGGCTTCCAAAACCTTCTCCGCCTGAGCGTCTGCCTCGCGGGCCGCGAGTTTGGCGTCCTTGACGGCCTTCTCTTCGGCGCGAGCCTCGCTCTTCTTCCTCGTGGGGGACAGCACCATGTGCATGTTGCGTCCCTCTTGCCTGGGCACCTGCTCGACGATGCCGTCTGCTACGACGTCGTCACTCAGTCGCTTCAGCAGCCCGATCCCCAACTCCGGTCGCGACTGTTCGCGCCCCCGGAACATGATGGTGATCTTCACCTTGTCACCGGCCCGCAGGAACCGCTGCACATGACCCCGTTTCGTCTCGTAGTCATGGTCGTCGATCTTCGGACGCAG
>JAISJP010000007.1 GCA_031261455.1 Propionibacteriaceae bacterium | reverse complement strand
GAACTGTTCGGACTGCGTTTTCAGGCAGCAACTGGTCAGTTGGAGTCCAGCGCCAGACTGCGTGAGGTTCGCAAGGACATCGCTCGTATCTACACGGTGCTCCAAGAGCGCAATCTTGGCATCGTGGTTGATCCAGAGGCTAAGAAAGGCTAAGGGAAGTAGCACATGAGCGAAACTGTTGAGCGCGCCGGACGTAAAGTCCGCGAAGGCGTGGTTGTCTCCAAGAAGACCGCCAAGACTGTCATCGTTGCTGTTGAAGACCGTGTCAAGCACCCGTTGTACGGCAAGGTTATGACGCGCACGTCGCGTTACGCAGTCCACGATGAGGCCGATACGGCTGGCTTCGGTGACCGCGTACGCATCATGGAGACTCGTCCGCTGTCGGCAACCAAGCGTTGGCGTGTTGTGGAAATCGTCGAGAAGGCCAAGTAGGGGAGTTGAGATTCAGAAATGATCCAGCAAGAGACGCGACTGAGGGTCGCTGACAACACCGGTGCAAAGGAACTCCTCTGCATCCGTGTTCTCGGTGGTTCAAAGCGGCGCTACGCCGGTCTTGGTGACACCATCGTTTGCGCGGTGAAGGACGCCATCCCAGGCGGAAACGTCAAGAAAGGCGACGTCGTCAAGGCGGTTGTGGTGCGCACTGTCAAGGAGCACCGACGCGTAGACGGCTCGTATATCAAGTTCGACGACAATGCAGCAGTCATTGTCAAGCCTGACGGCGAGCCGCGTGGAACGCGCATCTTCGGGCCAGTTGCCCGTGAGCTGCGCGAGAAGCGTTACATGCGCATCGTCAGCCTTGCACCGGAGGTGATCTAGGTATGGCAGCCATTCATGTGAAGAAGGGCGACCGCGTCAAGGTGATTGCAGGTGACGACAAGGGCGTCATCGGTGAGGTCATCGCAGTGAACGCGGAGACCGGCCGGGTGACCGTGCAGGGCGTCAACATCATCCACAAGCATGTGGGTGACAAGTACGACCCGCGCACCGGCCAGCAGACGAAGGGTGGCATGGTGGCTACAGAAGCTCCCATCCACGCCTCTAATGTGCAAATCGTGGTTCGCAAGGGCGGCAAGGATGTGCCTACGCGCATCGCCTCCAAGCGCAAGGCTGCGACTAAGACGTTGCCGGACGGCACTAAGGTGAAGACCACTCGTGGTGTTCGCGTTGCCGTCGCAACCGGTGAGGAGATCTGACGTGAGCGAAGAAGCAACAGTTGAAGAAGCTGTGGTAGCGCCTGTCGAAGAGACTGCCGCTCCAGTCGTTGAGGCCGTTGAGGCTCCCGAGGCTGAGGCTGCAACTTCCAAGAAGGCCAAGAAGGGGCAGGCAGTCGCTCGCTCCTCCGCAGCCGAGACTCCGCGCTTGAAGAAGCTGTACCGCGAGACCATCATTCCCGCCCTACAGGAGGAGTTCAAGTACGCCAACCCGATGCAAATCCCAGGCCTGACCAAGATTGTGGTCAACATGGGTGTCGGCGAGGCTGCTCGTGATTCCAAGCTGCTTGACGGCGCGGTTCGCGACCTGACCACCATCACCGGCCAGAAGCCAGTGGTCACCAAGGCACGCAAGTCCATCGCCCAGTTCAAGCTGCGTGAAGGCCAGAACATCGGCACGCACGTCACCCTTCGCGGGGACCGCATGTGGGAGTTCGCCGACCGGCTGCTCACCTTGGCGCTGCCTCGCATCCGTGACTTCCGTGGACTCAACTCCAACCAGTTCGACGGCCAGGGCAACTACACCTTCGGTCTCACCGAGCAGGTCATGTTCCACGAGATCGATCAGGACAAGATTGATCGTCCCCGCGGTATGGACATCACGTTCGTCACCAGCGCCGCCACCAACGCGGAGGGTCGCGAACTGCTCAAGCAGCTCGGCTTCCCGTTCAAGGCGGTCGACGATGTGAAGGCTGCTAAGGCCAAGCGCAAGCCAATCGGCAAGGGCAAGAAGAGGAAGTAAGGGCAAATAAGACATGGCAAAGACTTCGCTTAAGGTCAAGGCAGCCAAGGCTCCTAAGTTCGCTGTACAGGCTTACACCCGTTGCCAGCGCTGCGGACGCCCCAAGTCGGTGTATCGCAAGTTCCACCTGTGCCGCATCTGCCTGCGCGAGCTGGCTCATGCCGGTGCGTTGCCCGGAGTGATCAAGTCCTCCTGGTGACGCTTGCGTCTTGAGGCTGGGCAGATGAGTGCGTGGGTCCGCGTTGGAAGACGCAGTTACTCATGCAGACGCTGGAGCCAATGGGCAATACAGACACAACAAAAGACTTACAAAGTAAGAAACCAATACTCAGTAGGTCTGCTGGCTCGGACTTTCATATCCGGGTCAAGCAGAAACCGTTGAGAGAAAGAGGCTAAACAAGCCATGACAATGACTGATCCGATCGCGGACATGCTTACGCGTGTACGCAACGCCAATCAGGCATATCACGATTCGTGTGGCATGCCGCACTCCAAGATCAAGGTGGGAATCGCCAAGATCTTGAAGGAGGAGGGCTACGTTGCTGACTACTCAGTGACCGAACCCCCGGCTGGCGAGGTGGGCAAGACCCTCACCGTCAAGCTGAAGTACTCCGAGGAGCGCGGCCGTTCGATTCGTGGAATCCGCCGTATTAGCAAGCCCGGCTTGCGGGTGTACGCGAAGGCCGGCCAACTCCCCAAGGTTCTGGGTGGCATGGGCATCGCGATCATCTCCACCAGCCAGGGGCTGCTCACCGACAAGCAAGCACACGTGAAAGGTGTGGGCGGCGAAGTGCTTGCCTACATCTGGTAACGGGAAGGGGAAAGGAAGAGCATGTCTCGTATTGGCAAAATGCCGATTCCGGTTCCCGCCGGTGTCGAGGTGACCATTGATGGTCAAGATATCGTGGTCAAGGGCCCCAAGGGTTCCTTGAGCCGTACCATCAGCGAGCCGATCACGGTGGAGCGCGGCGAGGAGGGCCAACTGCTGGTCCAGCGTCCCGACGACACCCGTGAGGCCAAGTCACTGCACGGCCTGTCGCGCACCCTGATCGCCAACATGGTCACGGGTGTCACGGACGGCTACCAGCGTCAGATGGAGATCGTCGGCGTTGGTTACCGCGTCATCTTCAAGGACGACACTCACCTTGAGTTCGCCCTTGGATTCTCGCATCCCGTGTTCGTGGAGGCCCCTGAGGGCATCACGTTCAGCGTCGAGGGCAACGCACGTTTCACCATCTACGGCATCGACAAGCAAGTTGTCGGTGAGGTTGCGGCTAACATCCGCAAGATCCGCAGGCCCGAGCCGTACAAGGGCAAGGGCGTTCGCTACGCAGGCGAGCATGTGCGCCGCAAGGTTGGAAAGGCTGGTAAGTAGGCACAATGGCTATTGATCTAACTGTGCGCAAGCACCTGGCAGCCAAGGTGGCTTCTCGCCTCCGTCGTGCCAAGCGCGGCCGCAAGCGTATCTTTGGCGAGCCGGATCGTCCGCGTCTCGTTGTCACCAAGACTTCGCGTCACACGCTGGTTCAGGTGATTGACGACCGCGCCGGTCACACGCTGGTTTCTGCCTCCACTTTGGAAGCAGACCTTCGTGCAGCCACGGGCGACAAGAGCGCCAAGGCCGCCAAGGTCGGCGAACTCGTCGCCAAGCGTGCTTTGGCCGCAGGCGTTACTCAGGTGGTCTTCGACCGCGCTGGGCACCAGTATCACGGACGTATTGCCGCGTTGGCTGATGCCGCGCGCGAAGCCGGTTTGAGCTTCTAGGAGAGGTGGACAAGAAAGAACATGAGCGAATCAGTTGTTCAGCGTCGCGGAACCGGCAACGCCGGTGGGGCGGCAGGCTTCTCCGCAGATAGCGGAAACCAGCGCGGCGGTGGCCGTGGTGGCCGTGACCGCAGGAGCGATGCTCCTCAAGAGCGCGAGAAGAGCCCGTATCTGGAGCGCGTGGTTGCTATCAACCGCGTGGCCAAGGTGGTCAAGGGTGGCCGTCGCTTCAGCTTCACCGCACTAGTTGTGGTGGGTGACGGCGAAGGTAACGTCGGCGTCGGCTACGGCAAGGCGAAGGAAGTTCCCATCGCTATCTCCAAGGGTGTCGAAGAGGCCAAGAAGCACTTCTTCAAGGTGCCGTTGGTGCAGCGCACCATCCCGCATCCGGTGCAGGGCGAGAAGGCCGCAGGCGTGGTTATGCTTCGTCCGGCCGCTCCTGGTACTGGTGTTATCGCTGGTGGCAGCGCCCGTGCGGTGCTGGAGTGCGCAGGTATCCACGATGTGCTGGCAAAGTCGCTGGGCTCCGCCAATGCGATCAACGTGGTGTATGCCACCGTTGCTGCGTTGCAGCAGCTGGAGCGTCCGGAGGCAATCGCGAAGCGTCGCGGACTGCCGGTTGAGGACGTTGTCCCCGCCGCTATCTTGCGTGCGCAGAAGGAGGCTCTGCAAGCATGAAGCTGAAGGTCAAGCAGATCAAGTCTGGTGTGGGCCAAGTTCCCGCGGCGCGCGCAACCTTGCGTGCGCTTGGGCTGAAGCGCATCGGGCATGAAGTCATCAAGGAAGATCGTCCCGAGATTCGTGGCATGGTGCAAGCCGTGCGTCATCTCGTGGTCGTTGAAGAGGTGAAGTGAACATGGCTCTAAAGGCTCATCACCTGCGCCCGGCGCCAGGTGCCCACACTCCGAAGACCCGCGTTGGTCGTGGTGAGGGTGGTCACGGCGGCAAGACTGCCGGTCGTGGTACCAAGGGTAGCGGCGCTCGTCGCAACATTCCCGAAAACTTCGAGGGCGGGCAGATGCCGCTGCACATGCGGCTGCCAAAACTGCGCGGTTTCCAGAATCCGTTCCGTGTCGAGTATCAGGTTGTCAACGTGGCCCAACTGGCCCAGTTGTACCCCGAAGGTGGACAGGTCACCATTGATGACCTCGTCGCCAAGGGTGCCGTACGCGACTATCACCTAGTCAAGGTGCTTGGCAACGGCGATCTGAGCGTCAAGCTCGACGTCGAAGCAGATGCGTTCTCCGCATCCGCAAAGGCCAAGATCGAGGCCGCAGGCGGGACCGCAACAGAAACAGCGTAAGTTTTTCGCTAACAACGCAAAACAGCCCCTCAACGGGGGCTAAGTCCGGCGGGTGCGGTTCTTTGGCCTATAGTGATTAGGCACAGGAAACGTACCCGTTGGTCTTTTTCAGGCTGACGTAGGCAGCCCTTCGACAATCGCGACGATCACTAGGTCGGTGACGTCTGTCGCACATGCATGACCGGTACATTAGGGAAGAGACAGGAGGCACAAGCTCATGGCACGCTACATCGCACTCCGCGTCTTGAACTACACCGTGTTGCTGTTTGTTGCCGTCTCCCTTGCCTACCTGCTGGCCGCATCGTCGCTGAATCCGCGTCAGATCTACGCGCTGCGGCAACCTCCCGTCGATCCGGATGTGATCGAGACGATCCTGCGCAACTGCAACATCTCCGACAACGTTCCGCTGTTAGAACGCTACTTCACGTGGCTGAAGAACATCTTCACCGAATGGAACTGGGGCTGCTCGCCGACCAATGGCTCGGTAAACGCCGAAGTCTCCGTGCGTGTGTGGGTGAGTCTGCGCCTGATGATCATCGGCACGCTGGGTGGCGTTGTCACGGGCGTGCTTGTTGGGGCTTGGGCCGCGACCAAGCAGTACAAGGCGCCGGACCGGGTTTACACGCTGGCTTCATTGTTCGTCATCTGCACCCCGTCGTTCGTCATGGGCATCGTGGCACAGATCTTGGCAGTCAAGGCAAACAACGCCCTGCCGTGGCGCATCTTCGAGTTTGTCGGCGAGACCGGTTCGGTTGACGACTATCCCATGGCCGCTTTCGTTGACCGGTTGCAGCATCTTTTGCTTCCCACGGTGGTGTTGATCTTGGTCACCTCGGCGGCGCTCTCGCGTATTCAACGCAACTTGATGCTGGACGCGCTCGGTGCTGACTACGTGCGTACCGCCCGCGCCAAGGGCCTGCCCAAGCGCAAGGCCGTTATGAAGCACGCGCTGCGCACCGCGCTCATTCCCACAGGCACCTATGTGGCGTTCACCGTTGCAGGCATGTTCGTCGGCGCCACCTACACCGAGCGGGTGTTCTCGTTCCCCGGCATGGGGCAGTACGCGGTTGACGCCATCCTGAAGATGGATATCAACGCCATCAGCGCTGTCACCGCCTTTGCGGGGGTCTGCACCATGTGCGGCGCCATCCTGTCTGACATTGTGGTTGCCATCCTTGACCCCCGAGTTCGGTTGGGATGAGGTGAGCACGCGCGATGGGCAATAGCGACACTCTCGATGAGGGCCCGACTGGCGATGAGCGCCCAGTGGGCGCAGTTAGCGGCACGTCAGTTTCTATCTCAGAACCGGCCAATGTGCGCCTTGGGCGAGGTAAGCTAACGTTAAGGCGTTTTTTGCGCAACAAGTTGGCCGTGATCGGACTGATCGGCATCTTGCTGCTAATCATCATCGCCACGCTTGGCCCGTACCTCCTGCCTTGGGGTTATCTTGACATCGACAAGAAGGCCTTTCTCAAGCCTCCGTCTGCTAAGCACTGGTTGGGCACCACACAGGCTGGACGAGACGTATTGGCGCTTACCATCGCCGGAATGCGCAAGTCGCTGATCATCGGCTTTTTGGCGGGCACCATTGCTACGGGGTTGGCCTCAGTGGTCGGCACTGCTGCAGCCTATTTTGGCGGCTGGACGCAGCGCATCGCCCTGTGGGTCATCGACCTGCTGCTCATTGTGCCGTCCACACTGATCATCGCAGTCATGATGAAGGGCGGCGTCAACCATGACTACGCCTGGGTTGTCTTGGCGCTGCTGCTAGGCGCGTTCGGTTGGATGATTACGGGCCGTGTGATGCGCTCGATGACGCTGTCCATCCGAAACCGCGAGTACGTGCTGGCGGCCAAGTACATGGGCTTGCCTCCGTGGAAGATCATCACCCGGCACATCATCCCCAACATCTCGTCTTACATGATTGTTGACTTGACGCTCGGTGTCGGCGGTTACATTTTAGCCGAGACAGGCCTGTCGTTCCTTGGCCTCGGCATTCAGGCACCGGATACGTCGCTGGGCACGCTCATCGGCGAGGGCGCGCGCATGGCAACCACATACTCCTGGATATTCCTGACGCCGTCCGCCATTCTTGTCTTCTTAGTGCTGTGCATCAACGCTGTGGGCGACGGCCTGCGCGACGCGCTTGACCCATCCAGCCAGTCCGGGGGGAGTGCCGCATGAGTCTGTTGAGTGTTCGCGACCTGTGCGTGTCCTTCCCGTCCGAGGCAGGCGTGGTGCAGGCGGTTCGTGGGGTCACTTTTGACCTAGAGCGCGGGCAGACGATGGCGCTGGTCGGTGAGTCCGGTTCCGGAAAGTCGGTGACCAGCCTCGCCATCATGGGGTTGCATCCCGAGAACGCCAAGATCACCGGCTCGGTGCTGCTGGACGGCACTGACGAACTGCTCACGAAGAACGACGAGCAGATGAGCAAGATCCGGGGTCTGCGCATCGCCATGGTGTTTCAGGACCCGCTGTCTGCTCTCACCCCGGTTTACGCGGTGGGCGATCAGATCGTCGAGACCATCCTGACCCATAGCCCGGAGACGTCCAAGGAAGACGCCTGGAAACGGGCAGTGCATCTGCTCGACCTTGTGGGCATCCCGGATGCGGCAGAGCGGGCCCGGGCGTTCCCATTCGAGTTCTCCGGCGGCATGCGTCAGCGAGTAATGATCGCCATGGCTATCGCCAACAACCCCGACATCATCATCGCCGACGAGCCCACCACTGCGCTGGACGTCACAATCCAGGCGCAGGTGCTTGAGGTGTTGCAGGCCGCCCAGGCCGAAACCGGTGCGGCCATGATCCTAATCACCCACGACTTGGGCGTCGTGGCGGGCAACGCCGACCACGTCACCGTCATGTACGCGGGTCGCATGGTGGAGCAGGGCAGCGTGGACGACATCTTCTACGCTCCCGCCATGCCCTACACCATCGGTCTGTTGGGCACGGTGCCCCGTCTGGACCACAAGAGTGGCGAGGCGCTGCCCATCCTGGAGGGCAATCCGCCCTCCGTAGTCAACCTAGTGCCCGGCTGCCCCTTCGCGCCCCGCTGCCCCATGGCGATCGACAAATGTCACGAGAGCGAACCGGAGCTAACCGCCACAGGTGAGACGCAAGCGGGGCATCTGTCGGCCTGCTGGCGCTTGGAGGAGACCAAAGGGTTGAGCCACGGTGACATCTTTGAGGTGCCCGTCGTGCGGCGCAACGAGCTGACAACCTTGCCTCGCGACGAGCGCGACACCGTGCTGGACATCAAGAACCTGCACAAACACTTCCCGCTGCTGAAGGGCGCGATCTACCGCCGTCAGGCGGGTGTGGTCAAGGCGGTCGATGGCATCGATCTAGACCTACGCGCCGGCGAGACGCTGGGCCTAGTGGGGGAGTCCGGTTCGGGCAAGTCCACCACCCTGCTGGAGATCCTTGAGCTGATGAAGCCCACGCAAGGTCGCATCGTCGTGCTCGGGAACGACACCGCGCAACTGTCACGCAACGCTCGCCGCAGCCTGCGCAAAGACATTCAGGTGGTTTTCCAAGACCCGATGGCTGCTCTCGACCCTCGGCTCCCCGTGTTTGACATCATCGCCGAGCCGCTGGGCGCTTTTGGCTGGGACAAGGCTGCCATCGAGGAGCGTGTGTTTGAGCTTCTCAAGATCGTGGGCCTCCAGGCCGATCACGCGGACCGCTACCCACAGCACTTCTCCGGTGGCCAGCGGCAGCGCATCGGCATCGCCCGCGCGCTAGCGCTCAACCCGCGCATTCTGGTGCTTGACGAGCCGGTGTCCGCGCTCGACGTGTCCATTCAGGCGGGCGTCATCAATCTGCTGGAGCAGTTGCAGCAGGAGTTGGGCTTGTCGTACCTGCTGGTGGCGCACGACTTGGCCGTCATTCGGCACATCTGCGACCGCGTGGCCGTGATGTACCTCGGCAACATCGTCGAGATCGGCGACGTGGAGGACGTGTATGAACACCCACTGCACCCCTACACGCAGGCGCTGCTGTCGGCCATCCCCATCCCGGACCCGAAGGTGGAGCGCGAACGCCAGCGCGTGGTGCTCACGGGTGACATGCCCAGCCCCGCCGACCCGCCGAGTGGCTGCAAGTTCCGCACCCGCTGCCCCAAGTTCTTGTCTCTCGACGCCGATTCTCAGGCGCGCTGCGTTGGCGTTCCTCCTGAGCTCAGTGTTGCCGGTGCTGATCACAACGTGGCGTGCCACTATCCTGAGGTTCTCCGCGTCATCTAGCGTCAGCCAGCCGGTCAGTTGCTGAGAATCTCTTATGGCTCTCTCAGCATTATTGCTTGTCAGAACGGTTTGTGGCAGCATGGAGACATATGTGCGTTCTTTCGCTCTCGTCTAAGCCCCACCTCGGGCGGCTGCATCAATGTGCGCTGCCTACTTGGGCATCCTCACCTCGGGTAAGCGAGTAGGGCGTCATTAGCAAAAAGGAAAGAAGGAGTGAGATGAACAAGCGTTTTCTGCCGGTAGTCGCCGGCGCGCTCTCCCTCGGCCTACTGTTCACCGGCTGCGCCAGCGATGACGCAGACGATGAGAAGGGCCCCGACACCATTGTCGTCCCCGCAGACGGTTGGGATGTCAACGTAACACCGTATGATTCCGTCAAGGATGGCGGCACCATCACCATGGCCTACGGTTCTAAGATCGACACGTTCAACGTGTGGAGCGCTACAGGCAACGACTACGAGTGGTCGATGCTGGAGGCACCCATCAGTTCAACGTTCTACCTGTTCGATGGTGGCGGCAACGCCACGCTGGACGAGAATTTTCTTGAGTCCGCCGATGCCGTCATCACCGATGGCAAGATGGTGCTGACTATCAAGATGAACCCGAAGGCTATCTGGAACTCCGGTCGCCAGATTGACGCCAACGACTGGATCGCCACCGTCGCCGCTATGAACGGCGAGAACGAGGCCTTTACCCCGGCCAGCTCCGATGGCTGGAACCAGATCGAGTCCGTCGAGCAAGGTGCCAACGCGCAAGAGGTCATCTTCACGTTCAAGTCCACCTATCCGGACTGGATCGCGATCATTGGCGGCGGCCCGCTCCCCAAGGAAGGCTGCGAGACCCCTGAGGCGTTCAACAACGGCTGGGCCACGTTCAACAACGACTGGTTCACCGGCCCGTTCAAGATTGACTCCATCGATGCCTCGTCCGGCACCATCACTCAGGTGCCCAACGACAAGTGGTGGGGCCCCAAGCCCAAGCTTGACAAGATCATCTGGAAGCTAGTGCTGGAAGAGCAGCGCGCGCAGGCCTTCGCCAATCAGGAGATCGACTTCTACGACATCGGTGCAAACGCTGACGGCTATCTGCAGGCCAAGGGCGCCATCAACTCAGTGGTGCGTGAGTCTCGTGGTCCGAACTGGCGTCACTTCACGTTCAACTCCTCCTCGGCCGTGCTGAGCGATGTCAATGTTCGTCAGGCCATCGCTATGGGTCTTGACCGTGCAGCAATCGCAGAGTCTGACTTGGCCGGTCTGCCGATCGACCCGACTCCGTTGAACAACAACATCTACACCCCGGGCCAGGACGGCTACGTCGACCTCGGTGCAAAGACTGGAATTGAGTACGATCAAGCTGGTGCAAAGACCAAGCTGGAGGCTGCTGGTTGGGTGCTTGGTGAGGACGGTTTCTACGCCAAGGACGGCGCCAAGTTGGCGGTTCGTTTCGCGATCCTCACCGGCGTTGCCGCTTCTGAGAACGAGTTCCTGCAGGCGCAGGCTCAGTTGAAGGAGATCGGCGTCGACCTAGTCGCACGTCCGGTTGATGTTAACAGCGAGTGGCCTGGCATCCTCGACAGTGGTGACTTCGACATCATCGCATTCTCGTGGATGGGCACCACGTTCCCGCTGGCCAACATCGGCCAGATCTACGGCACCGGTTCCGACTCCAACTTCAGCCGCCTGTCCAACCCCACGCTTGACGGTATCATCGCCAAGATGGACGTTGAGGTTGATGCGGCTGCCCGCAAGGCTTTCGCTCAGCAGGCTGCTGAAGAGATCTGGAATGGCGTTATGACGCTGCCGCTGTATCAGCGTCCGCAGCTCGCTGGTGTCCGCGACACCCTCGCGAACATCGGCGCGTTTGGCATGGCCCGCAACCCGTACACCTGGGTGAACGTCGGCTACGTCAAGTAACCCCTCCTCTTCCGTGATGCTGCGCGTCGTCGCGGCATCCAGAGCGGAGAGAGTCTAAGTAGCGCGAGGCCCCGTACAGTGAAAGCTGTGCGGGGCCTCGTCTTTTGTTTCACGATGTTTCATGTGGTTTCACATGAAACGGTACGATCCACTCCGTCGCGCAGTCTTCCCCACAAACACGACCACAATGTGGCCTTTCGGGGCGGGCCTACTCTCCACGTCATCTAGGCTGTCGGCTATCTGGTTACCTACCGACTGTAGCTAGCAAGTTATGTGACCAGACACGAAATCAAGAAATAAGGAGAGAGATGAACAAGCGTTTTCTGCCGGTGGTTGCCGGTGCGCTGTCCCTCGGTCTTTTGTTCACCGGCTGCGCCAACGACGACGCCGACGATGAAAAAGGCCCCGACACAATCGTCGTCCCCGCTGACGGATGGGATGTCAACGCGACGCCCTACGACGGCGTGAAAGACGGCGGCACGCTCACGATGCCGTACCACACCAAGGTTGGCACCTTCAACACGTTCAGTGCCGCAGGCAACGACTATCAGGTTATTCAGCTTGAGGCACCTATCGCCCCCACGTACTATCTGTTTGACGGTGGCGCTAACCCTACGCTCGACGAGAACTATCTCGACTCGGCGGACACCGTGATCACGGATGGCAAGATGACCTTGACGCTCAAGTTGAACCCGAAGGCTATCTGGAACTCCGGTCGTCAGATTGACGCCGAAGACTGGATCGCCACAGTTGCTGCCATGAGCGGCGCGGACAAGACGTTCACCCCGGCCACCACCGATGGCTGGAGCGACATCGAGTCTGTGAAGCAGGGCGCAAACGCCCAAGAGGTTATCTTTACGTTCAAGTCCACCTACCCGGACTGGATTGGCCTCGTTCAGAGCGGCCCATTGCCCAAGGAAGGTGCCGTCGATGCGGCTACCTTCAACGACGGCTGGGCCACCTTCAACACTGAGTGGTTCTCCGGTCCGTTCAAGATTGAGTCCATCGACGATGCCACCGGCACCATCACGCAGGTGCGCAACGACAAGTGGTGGGGCGCTACCCCGAAGCTTGACAAGATCATCTGGAAGCTCGTCACCACCGACCAGCAGGCACAGGCGTTCGCCAATCAGGAGATCGACTTCTACGACATCGGTGCCAACGCCGATGGCTATCAGCAGGCAAAGGCCGCCGTCAACTCGGTGGTGCGAGAGTCCCGCAGCGCCAACTGGCGTCACTTCACGTTCAACACCGTTACTCCGATCCTGAGCGACCTCAACGTTCGCCAGGCCATCGCCATGGGTCTTGACCGTGCAGCCATCACCGAGTCTGACCTTGCTGGTCTGCCGGTCGATCCGTCGCCGTTGAACAACAACATCTTCATGCCCGGCCAGAACGGCTACGTAGACCTTGGTGCCAAGACCGGCATCGACTACGACCAAGCTGGCGCAAAGGCCAAGCTGGAAGGCGCTGGTTGGGCGTTGGGTGCTGATGGCTTCTACGCCAAGGACGGCACCAAGCTGACCCTGCGTTTCGCGGTGCTCACCGGCGTTGCGGCCTCCGAGAACGAGTTCCTGCAGGCGCAGGCTCAACTCAAGGAGATCGGCGTCGATTTGGTCGCTCGTACCGTTGACGTCAACAGTGAGTGGCCTGGCATTCTGTCCAGTGGCGACTTCGACATCATCGCGTTCGCGTGGATCGGCTCTGCGTTCCCGCTGATCAACATTGGTCAGATCTACGGCACCGGATCCGACTCCAACTACGGCAGCTTCACCAACCCTGACCTGGACGCTCTTGTTGTCAAGATCGGTGTTGAGGTTGACCCGGCTACGCGTATTGGTTACGCCCAAGAGGCTGCCCAACTGATCTGGGAGGGTGTTGACACCCTGCCGCTGTATCAGCGTCCGGCTCTCGTCGGCGTCCGTGACACCCTGGCAAACATCGGTGCATTTGGCATGAGCCGTGTTCCGTACACCTGGGTGAACGTCGGCTACGTCAAGTAGGTTCGCCTATTGCATGGATTCTGCGACGGCGCTTCGCTGGCGCAGAATGACGGGAGGGTTTCTCGCTTGTCCGGGTGACGGGAGCGCCTTTCTCGTCCGGGTGACCTGTGAGGTCCTCACCCCGTCATCCTGCGCTTTAGTCGCAGGATCCATAGCAGCGTGCGCAATGGCCCCGCATCTTTAGATAGGTGCGGGGCCATTGCGTGCTAGACTTTCTAAGTTGCCGTGTGAGCGTTTGCGTGCGCGGCGCGTTGTGCGTGCCAAAAAGACGGACGTCAAAGTGGTGCCAAGAGGACAAAGAGAGAAGAGAGATGGTAAGCGCTTTCTCGCAAGTGTTCCGCAGCCCGGAGCTGCGCAAGAAGTTGCTGTTCACCGTTGGGATATTGGTGTTGTTCCGTCTCGGTTCCAGCATTCCTGCCCCCGGAGTCAATATGGCAGCCATCAAAGAGTGCGCGGCCATCGTTGAGGACGGCGAGTCCAGCAACATCTACGCCATGATCAACCTCTTCTCCGGTGGGTCGCTGCTCAACTTGACGATCTTTGCGTTGGGTATCATGCCTTACATCACTTCGTCGATCATCCTGCAACTGCTCACCGTCGTCATTCCTAGGCTGGAGAGCCTGAAGAAGGAAGGTAGCTCCGGCCAACAGCAGATCACCAAGTACACCCGCTGGTTGACCATTGTGCTTGCAGTGCTGCAGTCCACCTCGTTCACCATGCTGGCAGTGTCCGGCAACATGTTCCAAGGCTGCAACGTGCCTGTCGTCTACAACGACGGCCTGTTCACCATCATCGTCATGATCCTCACCATGATGGCCGGCACGTCCGTCATCATGTGGCTCGGTGAACTCATCACCGACCGGGGCATCGGCAACGGCATGTCCATCCTGATCTTCACCCAGATTGTGGCCGTGTTCCCCACGTCCATGTGGTCCATCAAGGCCAACCAGCCCGGTAGCCGCGGTTGGTTCATGTTCGCCATCGTGCTGGCAGTCGGCTTCCTCGTCATGGCTGGCGTTATCTTCGTGGAGCGCGCCCAGCGCCGCATCCCGGTGCAGTACGCCAAGCGTATGGTTGGTCAGCGCCTCCTCGGCGGCACCACCACCTACATCCCCATCAAGGTAAACCAGTCCGGCGTTATCCCGATCATCTTCGCGTCGTCGATCCTCTACTTGCCATACCTGTACGCGCTGTTCCGCCCCAACGACTCGGCAGCACAGTGGATCCGCGACAACCTTGCCGCTGGCAATGGTGCAGCCCCGGCCGTTTACAATGTGGCGTTCTCCGCCCTCATCATCTTCTTCTGCTTCTTCTACGTCGCTATCACCTTCAACCCTGTTGAGATCAGCGACAACATGAAGAAGTACGGCGGCTTCATCCCCGGCATTCGCGCTGGCAAGCCCACCGAAGACTACTTGGGCTACGTGCTCTCGCGGCTCACCGCGCCCGGTTCGCTGTACTTGGCCGTCATCGCGTTGATCCCGACACTGGCCGTAACGTTCGCATCTTTGGGCTCGTCTAGCAAATTCCCCTTCGGAGGTACTAGTCTTTTGATTATTGTTGGCGTTGGTCTTGACACTGTCCGTCAGATCGAAAGTCAGCTTCATCAACGAAACTACGAGGGCTTTTTGAAGTGAGATTACTGCTCATGGGTGCCCCCGGCTCTGGCAAAGGTACCCAAGCGGCAGCCATTGCTAACCGGTACGGCATACCCGTTATATCAACTGGAAACATCTTCCGCGCCGCTGTGGCGTCCGGAAGCGAACTCGGCCAGCAAGTGTCCGAGCTGCTAACCTCCGGGCAACTGGTGCCCGACGCGCTCACCGACGCTGTCGTCGCTGCGCGTCTCTCCGAGCCTGACGTGGTTGGTGGCTGGTTGTTGGACGGCTATCCGCGCACACTCTCTCAGGTGGCTGCGCTCGACGTGTTGCTGTCGAGCCAAGGCGAGAAGCTCGATGTGGTCGTAACCATTGACGTACCATTTGATGAGCTCGTCGAGCGCGTGGTGCGCCGTGGCGAGATCGAGGGGCGTAGCGATGACTCCCGCGAGACCGCGCAGGCACGCCTCCAGGTTTATACGGACCAGACCAAGCCCGTCATCGATGCCTACGCTGAGCGCGGAATTGTGCGTTCCGTTGACGGTGTTGGTGCCATCTCAGAGATTGAGGCCCGGATTTCAGCGGTTCTCGCGGATTAGCGAGTAGCCAACGAGGCCAACGGCACGTCTAGGCGAGCCAACTCGGCGGCACCGCCGTCGGGTTCGGTTAGCACCCACAGGCCGTCTTTGCAGATGGCTATGGTGTTCTCCCAGTGGGCGGCCCAACTGCTGTCGGTGGTAACCATGGTCCAGTCGTCGTCTAGCTCGGCGGTGCGCCACGTACCTAGAGTGACCATTGGCTCTACCGCTAGGGTCATTCCGGGCACCAGTTTGGGGCCACGGCCGGGGTGGCCGTAGTTCGGCACGTCGGGGTCCATGTGCATTCTGGAGCCGATGCCGTGGCCGGTGGCGTCACGGACTATGCCGTAGCGGCCTTGGGTCTTGATAAACTGCTCGATCTCATGACCTATGTCTGAGACTTGGGCACCAGTCCACATGGCTGCGACCCCTGCCCAGAGGGAGGTGCGGGTGACTTCTATTAGGGACTCGGCTTCCGGGGTGGTGGTGCCTACCGCGACCGTGCGGGCGGCGTCGCCGTGCCAGCCGTCAACGATGGCCCCGAAGTCTATGGAGACGATGTCGCCCTCGTGCAGCGCGCGCGCGCCTGGCATGCCGTGGACTACCACCTCGTTGGGACTCACACAGGCCACGCCGGGGAAGGGGGTGATGCCCCACTGCGTGCCGTAGTTCAAGAAGTTTGATTTGGCTCCGTTTGCGGTCAACACGTCGCGTCCGATGGCGTCTATCTCCGCCGTGGTGATACCGGGAGTTACAGCTGCGCACATGGCGTCTAGGCCGGCGGCGACCACTAGGCCAGCAGCGCGCATCTTGAGAATCTGCGACTCGGTTTTGATCTGAATCTTGCTCACACAGGAATCTTACGCGCCCCGGCGCTGGGACGCCTCAGGCCTCGGGGCCAAGTGAGGGCCACAGCTAGTGGGCCGTTGCTCCCCAAATGCGAGGGTCGCGAAGCTCGGCCAGACGCGCCTCGAATGCCCCGACGGCCGTCTCCTCGAACGCCACGGGGGTGTCCACACCATCAATCTCGCAGAGCAGGCGCCGGGTGAACAGTGGGTTTAGCGGCAGCAAGGGGCCGAGGAGGTGCGTTCCGATGAGATTGTTCATCCGCACGCCCTCGTCAACACCGGCACAAAGACCCACTCCGCGGATTGTGCTGGCGAAAAACTCCAACTTGTGCGGCTCGGGGACACGGACGTGACTGAACTGACTCTTGAAACCGACTATCGGTTCATGGTCGATCTCTCCTAGGAACTTGGAGTTGATGCGCTCCCTCATGCCCAGTTCGACGGTGAAATCAAACAGGCCCAGTCCGGCGAATTCGTAGCCCAACTGGGGGTTGGCAACGGACGTTCCCAACAGGTCGGTGGCGTTGCCGGTGAACAGAAAGTGTGTTCCGCGCTCGATCTGCTCGCGCAGCGCGGTGGCGTGGCGGGCCAACTCGGGGGCAACCACCTGCTGTCCATGTTCGGTCATGGAGCCAAGTATCACCAGATCGACAGCTCCGGACGGGAAGGCAGGGGCCGTTCCTAGGGTGGTGCTAATAATCTGAGCGTCGGGACGTGAACGGCGCAGAAACAGGCAGTTGCCCGGGTCGCCGTAAAGGCAGGCCAGTTCGGGGTAGAGCACTTCGATTTTCATGCTAGGCGCTCCTTGAGTCGCTGACCGATCACGTGAGCGGTGGAGCCGTTGAAGAGATCATATAGCACGTAGATCGTGTCGATGTCACTCAACTCAATCAAGTCGGCGGTAGTTTTCGGATCGAGCACGCTGACCAGCCGCTCCGCAGGTAGCCCGGCGAGGTCGAGTCGCAGCGCGAAATCGAGGTGTCGTTTGCCTCCCACGACCACTTGAGCGATGCTCGGGTCGACCAAGAGTTCGAAATCGGCATCGTAGAGCCAGGTGATGTTCTCGGTGCTGTCGGCGGCGTCGTGAGCGTCATCAAGAAATGTGATCACCGCCTTGCGGCCCGGACCAGCGGAGACATCTGCAAACACTCGCGACGCGGCCACCGGCGTTCCCTTCGCCGCCTGCAGCACGATTCTCTTGCCGCCCGCCTGAATCACTTCGAGACGATTGTCGGTGACGTGGACGCGTGCTAGGGCTCTCGCCAGGTCTTCGGATTTCAGTCCAAGCTCGCGCAAGCCCGCGATCACCGCCACCTCGTTGTAGATACTGGTCACTCCCGCGTCCACCAGTGGGTAGCGCGACTGGATACCGTACGTCTCGAGAGTCAACTGCCCTGCGGAGGCATCTGTGACCAGATAGTCAGCAGAAGGGGAATGATAGCCACAGACCGGGCAGTGAACCCGGCCGATGTGATGATAGCGTCTGAAATCGAAGACCAGTTCTGCATCGCACCTTGGACAGGTGCGCGCGTCAATCACCAGATTCGGCGGACTGGGCGGCTCTCCGGGCAGCGGACTCACCGAAAAAAACACTCGCTTGGAGGCGGATGGGCGGAGCCCGGACACCAGGATATCGTCCCCATTCAGCACCAGTGTGGCGTCATCGGGCAGACCCGCATCTAGGAAGCCAGCGATATAGCCGGGGTGGGCGTTGCGGTAGATCGAGTCGCGGAAAAGGTTAGTGACAACAACGACGTCGGCATGAACCGGACCGAGAACCTTGCCCACCGAGATTTCATCCACCTCGAAGACCCCGTAGTCTCTTCTGGCAGCGCCGAAGAGGGTGGCATCGCGCAACAAAGCGCTCGCTACCCCGTGGTTCAGATTTGACCCGAACGCGTTGCTGGTCACCTGATGACGCAGCAACACCAGCGCATCTGTAATCATGTTGGCAGTAGTGGTTTTGCCGTTGGTGCCGGTGACGGCAATGATGTGCGCCGGTTTGCGCAGCCGCGTCAAGAAAGTGGGGCAGATGATGATCGCGATGCGTCCGGGCAGTTGGGTGGCGTTCTTGCCAAGTAGCCGGAGCAGTAGCCCAACAGCCTTGGACACCCACAGAGCGATGAAGAACAGGACTTCAGCCACCACTCTCACCTACACTCTGTCCACGTCTGGATTCGGGTGTGCGTTCGCGCTTGGGTTTGCGTTCCGCAGTTCAGCGGGCAGGGAGGCACCCTCATGCGAGAACTTTTGCCGTGGCGTCACGTAGCACTTTCAACCCGGCAAGCAGTTCCTCGTCAGGAATCAGCAGGCTGGGCATCAGCTTGACCACACCGTTATCGCGTCCGGCGCGCTCCATAATGACTCCGTTCTCGAAGCACTCGCGGGTGATCGCTGCTGCCGTCTCTCCGGAGCGCACATCCACGCCCCAGATGCATCCGATTCCCCGAACGTCCGCCTGTGGAATGCGGTTCAGCAGGGGAGCTACCTGTTCGCGCAGATAGGTGCCGATGACTTCTCCGCGCCGCGCCGCGCCGCCGGGAACGTCCTCAGCGAGCGACAACTCCAAACCACCGGTTGCGGCGACGATAGCCAACTGGTTGCCTCGGAAGGTGCCGTTGTGTTCACCCGGCGACCACACGTCCAACTCCGGTTTGAACAGGGTAAGCGCAAACGGCATTCCGTAACCACCGATGGACTTTGACAGGGTGACGATGTCCGGCACCACACCGCTACGCTCAAAGCTGAAGAAGGTGCCGGTGCGTCCGCAGCCAATCTGGATGTCATCAACCACCAGCAGAACGCCATGCTCGTCACAGATGCGCCGCAGACCCTGCAGGTACTCATTGGAGAACACGTACACGCCGCCCTCAGCTTGAACCGTTTCAATGATGATCGCGGCAGGCTTCGATGTGGCCGAGTGATCGTCGGTGAGCAGCATCTCAATGTAATTCAAGGCAAACTCGTCGCCGTACTGGTAAGGGGCGGGCACGTGCGTCACGTCATGTAGCGCCACGCCCGCACCAGCGCGCGAACCCCAGTCAGTGGTGAGGGACAGGGAACCAAGCGTCATCCCATGGAACGCACCCATGAGCGCAAACACGTTGGAGCGGCCCTTTACCTTGCGGGCCAACTTGAGCGCTGCCTCAACGGCGTTGGTGCCAGTAGGTCCAGGGAACTGAACCTTGTAGTCAAGACCCTTGGGGATCAGAATCTGGTTCTCAAGCACATCAATAAAGTGCGCCTTGGGCACGGTATACATGTCAAGAGCATGCATGATGCCGTCGCTCGCCAAGTAGTCAGCGATGCGCGCCTTGATGAAGTCGGGGTTGTGACCATAGTTAAGCGCCCCGGCGCCGTTGAAAAAGTCGATGTACTCGCGACCGTCCGTGTCCCACAGCAGCGAACCCTTCGCGCGGGTAAATACGGTGGGGAAGGAACGGCAGTACGAGCGAACTTGCGACTCGTACTTCTCGAACAGTTCTGTTGTCATCTTGATCTCTGTTGCCCGTCTCTCTTTTTCTTGCAACGTATCTATCTAGTCTATTTTGGTGACGCCCAAGCGCGCCTGAGTAATGGCCGAACTTCGGCGACTAGCTGAAGTCTCGTGTTGGCCGGTTAGGACGTGTTCGGTGCAGCCCAGAGCTACGTGCGCTGACCGGTCTCTTTTTCCCACGCGCTGAGCTGCGCCTCAAGGGCTTTCATTAACTCAAACACTTGGGACGGTGGCACACGCACCCGCGAAACCACGGTGGCCTTGATGAGTACGCCGTCATCCGTTTGCGCCGCCGGCTCCATCAGGGAAGCAAAGTCGAGCACAAAGGCATCCTTGGTGTGCCAAGCGCGCACAAAGTCCGCATACACGCCAACCGACTCGGTTTGTGCCATCTGGATTTGAAGATGCTGTTCGCTCATGTGATCAAGCTTACCTGTGGCTAGACTTGGTTTATGTCCTGTGGGCGTGCCGCGCGCGCCGCAGACGGGTTTTCTGGGACGTAATTGACCCACGGGCTAAGTATCATGGAAGTTGAAGAGGGGAGAGGTGCCTTGTCCGGTTCACCGATTGAGTCGCGATTCGTCAACGCCCCAAATCAGGCGGTTGCTGAGAAAGACCGCAACGACATCTCTGAACGCCTGAAAGAAGCCTTTGCCACCGGGGCCATTGAGATGCCCCAGTTCTTTGAGTTGCTGGAGCACCTCTGGGCCGCCCGAATCAACGCCGACCTGATCCCCGTTCTTGCCGGAGTTCCCGTGGTGTATCGCGCCAGCGCCCAACCCGCATTAGGTGGCGACTCCGTAGGTGGACCTCCCGGAGAAGCCCCCCGCGGCCCCGGTCTCTTCGGTCGCGACTAGACTGCGCTCAGAACCACTTCTTCGCGAGACAGTGCCTGTTGTCGGGCTTCAGAACCACTTTTTGGCTCTGAAGCCAGCAGCAACTAGACCAGCGATCATGAACGCCAAGCCGACAACAATGGCGAAACCCCACCAGACGCTGGAGAACGGCATACCTGTCGAACTGAGGTTCATGCCGTAGGCCGAGAAGATGATGTTTGGCACAGCCAAGATGATGGTCACGATAGCCAAGAACTTCATCACTGTGTTCTGGTTGTTGCTCACAATCGACGCAAACGCATCCATCATGCCCGACAGAATGCCGGAGTAGATCTGCGTCATCTCGATGGCCTGATCGGTCTCTTCGCCGACGTCTTCCTGCAACTCCTCGTCGTCCGCAAATGTTGGCAGAAATGTGAGGCGCTTGAGCTTGTTCTGCATCTGCGAGTTGGTGCGCAGAGACGTGGAGAAGTACACCAGCGACTTGCTCAACTCCATCAACTCGATCAACTCGGAGTTTCGCATGGACAGGTGCAGTTGGTGCTCGATCACGTCGGAGCGCTTATCGATCAGCCGCAGGTAGCGGTTGTAGTACGTGGCTGTCTTGTGCAGCAGTTGGTACACAAACCGGGTGCGTTTCACTGTCGAAAACCCGCGTTCCGGACGACGCAGGAAGTCAGACACGATGGGCACGTCTTGGCTACACGTCGTCACCACAGTGTCTTGGGTGACAATAATGCCCAGTGGGATGGTGGTGTAGGTCTCTTTGCCAAAGTCCGTCTCAATGATCGGGACGTCAACAATAATGACGAGGTAGTCGTCTTCAACATCGGCGCGCGAACGTTCCTCAATGTCCAACGGGGCGGAGAGGTCGTCAATGTCGAGGTGCAGTTCTTCTGCAACCTGTCTCAACTCTGCCTGGGTGGGGTTTACTAGATTGACGAAGCACCCTGGTGTGATGGTGTCAATCTCAGTGAGATGTGAGTCTTGCGTTATGTACGTGCTGCGCATTTACGAAACACCCCCTTACCGTTACGGCATAAACAAACCCGGTGGGCTCCTTGGTTGGTAGACAGTCTCTCGGCTAGTCAGACGAGTTTAGCGATTGAGTTGACGCCAAGTGAGGCCCAACTCTCGCCACCCGTGAGTCTAGTCGCAGATGCAGCGTTTTCAATCATCGCCAATGACGTGTGGTTGAGAGTTTGCACGGTCCGTGAATGGGATGCTGCTACCACGCGCAGCTTGACGAGAGGGTGTGGTCCGTGATTCTGCGCGAACTCCTCCGTCATCCTGCCTGGACCCTCCGTCATCCTGCGCGAAGTCGAGGATCCATAGGCGCCCGGCAGGACCTCAACTACGTGCGTTTTCGCTCAACGATTTGAATCGACTGGATATCTTGTTGCGATCACGCGAATCGTGACGAAATCCGACCTCGTGGTCGAAGGTAATCGACAGAGTTTGAATGACGCGGAAACGGCATATACAATTAGTAGTATCACATCAGTTGTGGGGGCGCTTGTGAAACGTTTTGTGTGCGCTCATGTCAGTTTGTAGCGTAAAACAAGAGGAAACTTATGACCGAGAAGGCATCGACTTTAGTGCTTATTCGTAAGGTAGGGGCGGTCGCTGTCGCAGTGGCCTTGGCGCTAGCAGGACTGATCAATCTGGCCGCTCCGGCCGGGGCTGCATCCAAAGTTGTAGGGGCATACGACAAGATCTTCTATTTCACTGATGTGCGGTGGTGGTCTGATGCCAACCCCGGTGATGGTGTCTGTGCAACTTCCACGACTAACGCGTCTGGTGCGCCACAGGGGAGTTGTACTCTGTTAGCCGCCACGCAAGAGGCAAATGCATGGAGCGCCGCGCACCCCAATGACGCTATTCTGATCACCCCTGCAGAGGCAACGTTGGCTGGCTCCCTGACCGGTCTTAATCCCTACAGCTCTTGGAATGTGAAACAGGCCAACTGGGCCATCGCTCCGCTTGACGACAGCCACAACGGCGGTTCCAGACATGCTCAAGAATCAGGCTTTAACGGTATGTTGCCGTACAACGCTGCCGGCAATAACACTGTGAGCGTGCTTGGCGGTGTAACTGATGCTACCTATGGCGAGCGGACCACGATGCTGTACTTCTCCGCCAATAATCTGACCGTCGATTTGCAAAACCGTGTGGGTTTTTGGGTTGATGGTGACCAATGCTGGAGCACCAACTCTGGAACTTGTTCTACAGTGATGGGGTTTAACGGCACGAATCAGATCTTCCAAAACTTCGGTACCGAAGACACAGCCACCACAATTGGTGAAGGCTACGGTCTGATGATGGTGAACTCTGAAGGCGACGTTTATGTGGGGCAGAACGCCCGCAATATAACCATTCGCAACGGCTACATCGGCAACCTGCACACCACACACAGCGCAATGGGCGTTGGGGGCACCTATGCTAATGAACGCGGAATTGTGATTGTTGGTGGCGCTCAAGACGTGCTCATCGACAATGTGGCAGTTGACTCGTTGGCAGGCTCAGGTATCGCGTTAGTTCCCAATAAGACTGATACCGCCACCTCGGCAACTCCCATCAAGAACTTGACCATTCAAAACTGCAATATATCGATGTCTGGCAAGCAAGCGTCAGGTAACAGCTCCTATTTGGGCGTGGGCATTTCTGGCATTGTGGGTCGTAACGCGAGCGATAACTCTTTGGGCAGTACCGTGCCTCCCACTGTGGAGAATCTTCAAATCATTAACAACACCTTTGAAGACTTCCCCATGACCGATGCATTTGGTGATGCCACGCCGTCGAGTGACCTCGACCGATCCGTCCCGATGAATCTGTCGTTCGTGAAAATCCGGGGCACCCAGTCAAAGATCAACGGCAATACCATCATCTTCGACTGGACTGAGAACAAGACCATTGGCGCTCAATTCGCGGATGTCCGCAAAGCTGCCATTATTATCTCGAACAGCAACACTCCTCTGGAGATCGCCAACAACTCGTTCAGCCACACTGACAACTTCAATAACCCGCAGTTTGCGGCGATCTCGCTGGCGTTCTTCAACGACAGCTACTCTGGCCCCATCTCCGATGTTTGGATTCACGACAATACAGTCTCTGGGTGGGGAACTGCTGCCAATGCAACCATCATTCGTGCCCGCGCGCAGGGCAACACGAGTAGCATCAGCTATTTGGCAGAGCGCAATACCTCTCCAAACTCGCTGTCTACCACCACTGCTACTCCCGAAAATGACACGGGAAACACTCCGTCTAACCCCATTGACAACGCCGGACCGAACACCACTGTTCGTTCAAACAACAACGTCAAGACGTGGTATCCCTCAAATGCTACGGTGAGCGGTTCACAACTGTCTCTCACGGTTAATCCCCCTTCTGGTGGCACCGGCAACGATCCGGTATACCCGGTACAACTCGACGTCTACGCCTCGCCTGCGGGAGTGAGTAACGCGGCTTCTGGCATGGCCAGCTATGTGGGCCGGGTCACCATTACCTCGGCTGCGGCAGCCACGGTAACCCTGCCTTATGCTGGCGGTGCTGCCGGATACGTCCGATTGCAAACTATTGACGCCAACGGCAACTCATCACAGATGTCTCGCGTGGCCACAGCGACGGGCAATGACACGGTGGCGCCAATGCTGTGGATTGACCGTCGCCCAGCCCAACCTAGCCCCACCAGCTTGCGTAAGTTGAGCTTCACTATGATGAGCTCGGAACCTCTCAACGGTGGTGCTAACGCCATCACCCCTGCAATGTTCACCAATGCGGGCACGGCAGGCGCTTTCTCGTCGGTCGTCGTCGCCCCACTGAGCTCGACTGACTCCAATACGCAGTGGCTGGTGACCTTTACCGTTGATCAGAGCGGAACTGTGATCCCGACAGTTGCTGCAGGTGTAGTGAGCGACCTGTCGGGCAACCCGAATGCCGCCACGAACACCCTGGGTCTAGTTAACCCCGCAGGTGATGACGGCAAGCGATACGCTCCGTCAAACTTTGTAGGGTCTCCCACTAACAATGGAGTGGGCTACGCCATTGATGCGCTGCCTGGTGGCAATCTCGTGGATTATGTGTCGCCCATCTACATGGATGACACGGCAGCCGTTTTGGCTGAAGGCCAGCCTGCCGATTCGTTGATGGTTAACCTCACCACCAACGCTGTGGGGACTGCTAACGTCGCCCCCGTTGCCTACATCTACGTGAAGGCGATCTCCGATGGGGTAACTCCTGACTCCACAGTTAACCCGGTCACGCAAACCGCGCTAAGTGTCCCGCAAAATGTGAATGACATTGCTACTCAGGTGCCGAATAACCCGGACTTGGGCAGTGTTGATCCTTATGGGTCGGCCGGCAACGCCACAACGCAAACTCTGATTACGCCCATTGATGTTGGGGTTCCGATTGACTTGTTAGCTGTCGATAACGCCATCGTTGATGGTGCCCGCAGCGTGTCAGCTCACCTGCAGGTGATTTCGGCGGACCCGAACTACAACGGTTTGACCTTGCCGAATATCTCTTTCACCGTGGCAGATAACGACGCCCCTTCGGCCACGGTGTCCACCATTGTGACTACCGTAGATAACGCTATCGCGAATGACATGGCCACGGACACCGTCGTGCTCACCGTGAAGAACGCTGCTGGAGTAGTTGTTCAGAACGCCAAGTACACGTTGACCATCCCCGCTGATGTCACCATCCGCTCGGCACAAGCTGGTGGCGCTCAGCCCGGCTCAGCGACAATAAGTGGACAAACGGTCGTAGGTTACACCGGTTCCGCTGGCACCGTGACCTTGACGCTAAGTTCGTTGAAGAGCGCTGCCTATCCGGTGAGCGCCACGATAGGCGCGCTTGCTGACGGCAGTGACGCTGCAACCGTGGGCTCTGGCACTACAGCAACGTTTGTCCCTGGTCCGGTAAACCTGGCGCACTCCACCATTCAGGCTTCGCCCACAATCGTAACCGTCGTGGACACTTCAACCGTGACCGTGACGCTGCGTGATGTCAACGACAACATTGTCACCACAGAAAATGATGCCAGCAAGGTCGTCATCACCACATCGTTGGGCAACTTGACAGCGGTTTCGGGCAGTGCCGGTGTCTTTACCGCCACTGTGTCATCAAGTACCACCGGTACCGCAAACTTGGGGTTGTCGTACAATGGCACCCCGGCGACGGGGCCTTCTTCGAGCGCAACGGTGAAGTTCACTGTGGGCGTAGTTGACCCTGGTCAGTCAGGCCTGACCACTGTAATTACTGACGGCAGCAGCTCAGTGGACGCTGACGGTCTGCACTCTTGGACAGCGACGATTACGCCCAAAGATGCCTCGGGGAACGCGATTTCCGGTATCACGGACTTCGCGCTGAACAACCTCAACGGTGTTGTTGCCAGCACCGTGACCGAGTCGCTGAGCAATCCGGGCACGTACACGGCGTTGCTCACCTCAACTACCGCGCAAACTGTCACCGGCATCAGCGCTACCACTGGTGGCGTCACCTTCGGTGCCGCGACGGTTGAGTTCGTACCGGGTCCCGTTTCAGCCTCCCAGTCGCTGTTGAATGTGAGCGTTACTGGTGGTGGCAGCATAGCCGTGGCTGGTGTTGGTTCTTGGACGGCTACCATTACCACTAAAGACGCTCAAGGCAACCTCATTGATAACTTGACTGGTATCACCTTGAACAACCTTGGCAATGTGCAGGCCACTGCTCCTGTCCGGATGTATCCGGGCATATACATGTCCCTCTTGACGTCGGATGTGGCAGGCGTGACCAGCGGCATCACGGCAACCGCGCAGGGAGTAACCTTCGGCAACGCTAGCGTTACCTTCGTAGCTGGAGTTCCTGACTTCACCAAGACGAAGATAGAAATCGGTGTTCTTGGTCCGGTGATCGTGGGTGACTTCACGGACCCTGATCCGGACAATACTGCAGGTAGTCACGAGATTACTGTTACCGTGGTTGATGCTTTCTATAACCCGATTGTTGGTGCCGACGTAACCTTAGTGGGCACGCCGACTACTGGTTTGAACTATCCGACTGCTCCCCAAGCTACCGACGCCTCGGGTAAGGCGCGGTTTGAGATCTGGTCGCTGTCAGACGGGGCCTTCCCCTTTGGCGCCACGGTGACGTACGGCAATAGCACTGATCCGGTAACACAAGACAACGACGGTGCGAACGATGGCACTGTTTATGCTCGCTTTGATCCTGATGCGCCGTCTTATCTCACGTCTACGCTCAGCGTTACCGATGTAGATAAGATCGCCGGAGTCCAGACGCATACCGCGACCGTCACCCTTTTTGACAAACATGGAAACAATGTATCCACTAGCGGTGAGTGTATCTCGGCTTTGGTTGCGGGAGATGCCGCGAACATCGCTGGTCTGGTGGTCGGTGCCGTGAGCGAGGGCCCCGCGGGAGTCTGTTCATATGCTGTGAGCAGCACCAAGGCTGGCACTTTTGTGCTTCATGCCTATATCGGTGCTAACGAGTTGATCGACATCAATGGTTCGCCAGCTGAGGTCACGTTTGTGGCCGGTCCTGCTGATGCCTCAACGTCTACTCTGAGTGTTGACCACACGACTGTCAGCACTGATGACCCCCTGGGTGTTACTGCAACCGCAACAGTTCTGGATGCCTACGGCAACCCAGTTGCGAATGAAACCGTGACCTTCTCTCTGACTGGTGGCACACCGGCAGTGGGTGCGTCCGGCAGCACCGTTGGCGTACTGAGTTCTGCCACTTGCGACACCGACGGAACTGGCCAATGCTTTGTCGCGGTGCCCTCAACGGTAGCTGGAACTGTCGATTTGAACGCTTCGATAACGGCAGGTGCCATCACTGGTTCGCCAAAGTCGCTGACCTATACGTCCGGCGCCATTGATCTAGCTTCTTCAACCATTACCGCTCAAACGCCGAAGACCGTTGAAGAGACCTCGTTGGTGACCATCACCTTGCGCGACATGAACGGCAACGTGGTCACGTCAGCGGTGCTCAGCCAGTTGGTGTTGCTCCCCAGCGCGGGCAGCAACACCGATACCCCCACCGGCTCTAACGGCGTCTTTACCGCCAACATGAACAGCCACATTGTGGGTAACTACACCGTTGGTTTCTCTTATGGAGGCAACGACGCTGCTGCCACAGCTCCCGTGCAGTTCACGGTAGGTGTGGTTGACCTTGACGCTTCAACAATCGATGCTGTTCCGGTTCAAGTCCTTGCTGACGGGACCGCAGCTTCGAGCATCACGGTGACGTTGACCGACCAGTACGGCAACGTCGTCACCTCCGTTCAAAGCGGTGTTGCAGTGACCACTTCGTTCGGCACGCTGTCGTTGGTCACGGGGGCAAATGGCGTCTTCGGTGCCACGCTGACCTCCGCTGCTGCGGGTGATGCTTCGCTGGGGTTCACCTACAACGTTCCGCCAGTCACGGCCGGCACGCAGACGGCACACGTAGAGTTTATTGTCGGCTCCATCTGCGGACAAGGGTGTACTCCGACTCCGGGTGTTGATGCTGACCATCAGACGCGCGTGGTGGTTACCACCAACAACCAAACTGCTGATGACAACGCTGAAGATATTGCCACAGCCTACGCCTTTGATATCAGCGGCAACCCTGTTGCAGGCGCTGCCATCACGATTACTCCCGATGCTGGTCTGCATCTGGTAGCAGGCACCTATACCACTGAGGCGGACGGGTCAGTCGCCATCCCCTTCACGTCAGCAGTCGCATCGATACATGATGCGTCGTTCCTGATTGGTGGAGTTGTGGCCCAAACAGGACCGTCTGTTTCAATGACGTTTGTGCCGGGGCCAGTGTCGCTGGCTAATTCAACCATTGTTGTGACTCCGAACCCGACATCAGTGGACTCAACAGCCACAGTTGAGGTCACGTTGTACGACGCCAACCACAACCTCATCACTGCTATTGGTGCCGCTGATGTGACAATTTCCGTTGCAACAGGCGGGGCCGGGCTGACCGGTTCCGTGTCGAAGAGTGGGCTGAGTGTTTATTCGCAGACGTTGGCATCAACAGTTGCCGGCAGCGGCACAGTTACCTTTGCCGTCGCGGCAGTAATTGGTACTGCTCCCACTGCTGCATACACGTTTACTCATGGTGCAGTGGACTTGGCCAACACGCTCATTGAGCTTGATCCGGCGTCTCAAACCGTTGGCTACGACATCGGAGTCACGCTCACGTTGCGCGACAGCTTCGGCAACGTCATCAGTGACGTTGCCCCAACTAATGTGTCTCTGGTAACGACGTTTGCGACTGCTTCATCAGTGGTCCTTAACGGTCCTGCAGGCACGTATGAAGCTACGTTGTCGTCACCTGTGGTGGGCAATGACGTCGTAGGGGCTGCGGTTGTCGGAGCGCTTGGCGTCTCGCCGACTGAAGCCTACGAGTTCGTCAACGGCGTGCTTGATCCAAACAACTCAGAACTGCTGATTGATCCGGCAACGACGCCCGTGGGAGACACTACATCCGCTGGTGCAACTGTCACAGTCATAGCTCGTGACGTGAATGGTTTTGGCATCACAGGATTGACAGGCTTCACGCTGAGCTTGCCGGGGGATGTTGTCGTGGGCGTTTGGACGGACAACAACGATGGCACATACGATGCCACGATCACCTCAACCTTGGCGGCGGCTTACACCGGCGTGACGGCGACATCAGGGAGTGCGACCTTCGGTGATGCCGATGTGGAGTTTGTTGCTGGCCCGGTGTCGTTGGCTGATTCGCTGATTACGGTTGATCCGGCGTCGCAGACTGCTGGTTCGTTGATTGATGTGAGTGTTACGTTGAAGGACGCGTTCGGTAATGTGGTGACGTCGGTTGCTGCTGGTGACGTTACTTTGACGCCGAGCTTTGGTAACGGGTCTGCGTTGACTTTGGTGTCTGGCGTGTATGTGGGGACGTTGTCTTCGACTGCTGCTGGTACGGGCACGGTTGGGTTCACGGTTACTAGTGTTTCTGGCACGTCGCCGACTGCCGCCTACGGCTTTACTACTGGCGCGGTGTGTGGATTGGCTTGCACGCCTGATGTCAGTGTTGATGCTGATCATCAGACTCGTGTGGTGGTTACTACAAATAATCAGATTGCTGATGGCACGGCGCAGGATGTGGTGACAGCTTATGCGTTTGATGTGCACGGTAACCCGATTGCTGGTGCTGCGGTTATGGCCACGCCTGCGGCTGGTCTTTCGTTGGTGCCTGGCACCTATCTCTCTGGTGCGGATGGTTCTGTTACGGTGCCGTTTACGTCTACGGTTGCTGCCGGTCATGATGTGTCATTTACGATTGGTGGCGAGGATCCTCGGTCAGGTTCGCCTGCCACGTTGACGTTTGTTGCTGGTCCGGTGTCGTTGGCTGATTCGCTGATTTCGGTTGATCCGGCGTCGCAGACTGCTGGTTCGTTGATTGATGTGAGTGTTACGTTGAAGGACGCGTTCGGTAACGTGGTGACGTCGGTTGCTGCCGCTAACGTGGCACTAACGCCGAGTTTCGGTTCGGCGTCTGGTTTGACCCTTACTTCCGGTTCGTACAAGGGCACCTTGTCCTCTACTGCGGTTGGCACAGGTACGGTTGGGTTCACTGTTGCTAGTGTGTCTGGCACGTCTCCGACTGCTGCTTATGGGTTTACTGCTGGCGCGGTGTGTGGCAGTGGTTGCACGCCTGCTCCGGGTGTTGATGCTGATCATCAGACGCGTGTGGTCGTCACCACGAATAATCAGATTGCTAATGGCACGGCGCAGGATGTGGTGACAGCTTATGCGTTTGATGCGAACGGCAACGCGGTTTCTGGCGCGACGGTTGCAGCCGTGCCGGGTACGGGACTGAGTCTTGTTGCAGGTACGTACGTGTCTGGCGGAGATGGTTCTGCGCACTATACGACGGATGCGAGTGGCTCTGTCACCGCACCGTTCACCTCTACTGTGGCCGGTTCGCATACGGCATCGTTTACGATCGATGGCGTGGCTCCGCAGACGGGTTCACCGGCAACCCTAGCCTTCGTTGCTGGGCCACCTGACAGCGCGCAGTCCACGCTGTCTGTCGTGATCACGGACACGGCGCATAACACGGTTGTGGCTGACGGTATCGAGAGCTACACCGCGACGGTCACCGCGAAAGATGCGCAAGGCAACCTCATCTCTGGATTGGTCTCAAACATCTCATTGGTGGGGCTGTCTGCCGATGCGACCGTCTCAAGTTGGACGGAAACGAGCCCTGGGGTGTACACCGCAACGGTGATCTCAACGGCTGCCGCCGCTAACGCTGGTGTGAGCGCACAAATTGGTTCAGCGAGTGGCGTTGGTCCTGCTCAAACGGTGACATTTATTGCGCCGCCTGCGGTGCCCGCCATTACATCGCCTACTGGTAACAGCTCGACAACAAGTTCGACACCGACGATTACTGGCGACAACGGCACACCGGGTAACACGATCACGGTTACTGATGAAAACGGCGACGTGTTGTGTACTGCGATAGTGGCCCCTGAGGGCACTTGGTCGTGCGCGCCGACAACACCATTGCCTGATGGCGAACACAGCGTCAAAGCTACAGAAACCGATCCCGACGGGCGCGTTGCTGGACCGAGTGCCGAAGTGACGTTCAACGTCGATTCAAGCATCCCGGCGCCACCAAAGGTCAACACTCCGACCGATGGCAAGACGATCACGGGCACCGGCGAACCGGGCAACACCATCGATATCACTGACGGCAATGGCAACACGTTGTGTACCACTACGGTGGCACCCGATGGCACGTGGAGTTGCATTCCGGCCAACCCGCCAGCCGAAGGCTCGGTTATCACGGTGACGCAGACGAATCCTTTGGGCAACACTTCCTCAGGGGTCGATATTCGTATCGGCATGCCCTACGTTGCGTTGGATGTGAAGAACATGCAGCACGGTTCACAAACCGAGCAGATTGCACGTGGTTACAACTTCCAACCAGGTGAAGTGGTGACTGCCACCATGCACTCTGATCCGCTAGATCTGGGCACGCAAGTGGCTAACACCAACGGCCAAGTGGTCTTCACTTGGACGGTCCCGGCGGCAACTCCTGTTGGCACTCACGAAGTGGTGTTGGATGGCTCGCGTTCTGGTCAGGTGAGTGACACCTTCAACATCACTGCCGCGCCTGGGCTGCCCAACACGGGCGCTCAAGGTGGCACAACAGGCGCACTGGGCATGCTAGCCCTCAGCGCACTCGTGCTCCTTGCCTGTTGCGCCACGGTTGCATCCAAGCGTCGCTACACCGACGGCCAGACACTGTAACGACGCTTGCGCAGTGTCGCAACAGTTATAGAGCAGATGCTTGTGGGCGACGACGTTATCCCTTGCCGTTTGGTGTAACGGCAAGGGATAACGTAGAGTAGTTCTTTGCCGAAGACCGCAAGGTTATGTGCTTGGCTGCGCCCCTGTAGAAGGGGGTGCGTCCAGTAAAGCACTAGGAAAACTCAACTTCAGTTGGGGCCTGCGTAGGTGAAGTATCCAGCGATGGACAAGCGCGTGCTTGAAACATCGCGCCCCGGGTGCCCACTTGCGCACCGGGGCCTTTTCTTTTTGTTGAGTCTCTCTAGAGCTTTACGCAAGATCGCAGCAGGTAACACCGAAGTCTCGCGGCAACCCAATTCCAGAAACCTGGAAGAAGCACTATTAGGAGAAGACCAATGGCGAGGCCTGACAAGGTGGCTGCGGTCGCTGAACTGGCGGAGAAGTTCACCACCAGCACGGCAACCGTTCTTACCGAGTATCGCGGTCTCAGAGTGAAGGACCTCAAGGCTTTGCGCCGGTCCTTGGCTGAGTCCGCCAGCTACGCCGTTGCGAAGAACACGCTTGCGAAGATCGCCGCCAAAGATGCAGGGATTGAGGGTTTGGACGACGTTCTTGTCGGCCCCACCGCTTTCACCTTCATCAACGGCGACGTGGCCACTGTGGCCAAGGCACTGCGTGATTTCGCAAAGGCTAATCCGCTTCTGATCATCAAGGGTGGCGTGATGGACGGTCGTGTCCTCGACGCCAACGCTGTGAAGAGCCTCGCTGACCTTGAGTCGCGCGAGGTCCTGCTGTCCAAGCTGGCTGGTGGCCTCAAGGCTACCCAGTCCAAGGCTGCGGGCGTTTTCGCTGCACTTCCCACACAGGCCGCCCAACTCTTTGGCGCCCTGCAAGAAAAGCTTGCTGCCGGTGCGCCGGTTGAGGCCGATCAGAAGCCCGAACAAGCAGAAGACGCGGTCGCTGAGGCCGCCGATGCTGCACCCGCTGAGGCCGTGGAGGCTGACGCACCTGCTGCTGAGGTAGCAGAAGTGGCTGAGGCCACGACCCCTGAGGCAGATGTGGCCTCGACATCCACTGATGAAGCGGCCGAGTAGTCGCCCACGAAATTAGGAGAACAAACAATGGCTAAGAAGCTCACCACTGAAGAGTTGCTTGAGGCTTTCAAGGAGATGACGCTGATCGAGCTTTCCGAGTTCGTGAAGCTGTTCGAGGAGACCTTCGACGTGAAGGCCGCCGCTCCGGTTGCTGTGGCTGCGGTTGCCGCCCCCGGCGCTTCCGCTGAGGCTGCCGACGCCCCCGAAGAGAAGAGCGATGTTGACGTCGTTCTCGACGACGCTGGCGACAAGAAGATCCAGGTCATCAAGGAGGTGCGCGCCCTCACCAACCTCGGCCTCAAGGAGGCCAAGGATCTGGTCGAGGCCGCTCCGAAGATCGTTCTGGAGCACGCCACCAAGGAAGCCGCTGCCCACGCCAAGGAGGTCCTCGAGGCCGCCGGCGCCAAGGTCAGCTTCAAGTAAGTCTGACGCGCCCAGGTTTACTGGGCGAGCAAACTGACCAAGCAGGCGACTGCTGTCCCATATACTGGGGCGGCAGTCGCCTGTTTTGTTATGTGAGGAGCCCCAATGTCTGACGAGACCCTATTTCCAGTGGCGCCGGGTGGTCAGCCAGCGGTCTATGTGCTTCATGAGAATCCGTCATGGCTGCCTCCGTTTGTGGAGGCGTTCGCTGCCGAGGGGGTGCCGCTGATCGAGTGGCAAGTTACCGGCGGGGTGCTCGACCTTGACCAGGTTCCGCCTCCAGGAGTGTTTTGGTCCCGGTTCAGCGCGTCTTCGCACACGCGTGGGCATGAAATATCCAAAGACCTCACCCGCTCGGTGCTCAGTTGGCTGGAGTTGTGGGGCGCGCCCACAGTCAACGGACGCAGCGTGCTGGAACTTGAAGTGTCCAAGGTGGCACAACTCGTCGCCCTGCATCGGGCGGGCATCGCTGTTCCGCGCACGGTCGCCGTCTTTGGGCCAGACGACCTGTGGCAGACCGCGCAAGGCTTCGACGCCCCGTTCATCCTGAAGCACAATCAAGGTGGCAAGGGGTTGGGGGTGCGCAGGTTCGACTCGCATGGGGCGTTGCGTGCGTATCTCGATTCGCCCGACTACGATGCCCCCGTCGATGGCATTGAACTGCTCCAGGAGTATGTGCCCCCGTCGGACGGGTTCATCACGCGCGCCGAGTTTATTGGCGGCAAGTTCCTCTACGCCGTCAAGGTGGATACCACGCGGGGAGGCTTCCAGCTTTGCCCCGCCGATGCCTGTGAGATCGATCCTTTCCTGGTGCCCGGCGCCACATCGCTGGAGTTTTGCCCTGCAGACTCGGTACCGGGGCCGGTGTTTGCGCCGGTTCCTGCGCCACTGACCGTACCAGCGCCAGTGGTATCCGCCCCGCTCGCACCCATTCAAGTGGTGCCCGCTTCGTTAGAGTTCTGCCCGGCTGACTTGGCACCTGCACCCAGCACGGGAGCTTCGCTGTTCTCGTGGCGCGAAGGGTTCGACCATCCAATCATCGGTGCCTACGAGGCGTTCTTGGCCGAACACCACATTGCCATCGCCGGGATCGAGTTCATTGAGACCGCTGACGGCCGTCTGGTTACCTATGACGTCAACACCAACACAAACTACAACTCGGCTGTGGAGGCTGTGGTGCCCCTTCCTGCGGCGCGTGCCGTGGCCCGATATCTTGGTGGTCTGCTCCAAAAAGCTTGACACTGCGCGCAGGGCGGGTATCATCGTAAGTAGTTAAGAGCCGATGGTTGAGCGCCTGTCCCGCTAACTCCGAGGGCCTTAGCAGCTTACTGGCGGTGCTGCCAGGGATGACTAGCTATTTCTAGTTGCGTGTGCGCGTTCTGCGTACTATAGTTAATGTTTGCATATCCTTATCTTCGCCGTGCGATTTGACGCGGGCGGATAGGTGTGCGTAAAACCCGTTTGGGGCTTGTTTGGAAGGACAGATTTTGGCCGCGTCACGCACCTCTTCGAAGAACACTAAAGCCATCTCAAAGAGCGGTCGAGTCTCATTCGCCAAGATTGATGAACCGATGGAGGTTCCCAATCTTCTCGCGCTGCAGACCGAATCTTATGAATGGTTGACCGGTTCTCTTATTGGTTGGCCTTGGGCCGACGGAGCCGACGCTTGGAAAGAGCGCCAGGACCGCCGCTTTGCCGAAGGAGAGGACGTCAATGTCCGCTCCGGTTTGGAAGAGGTCTTCGAGGAGATCTCCCCAATTGAAGACTTTGCTGAGACTATGAGCCTCAGCTTCTCCCGCCCGCGCTTCCTCGATCCGAAGCGCAACATCGAGGAGTGCAAGGACCGCGACGAAACCTACGCCGCGCAGCTCTACGTCACCGCCGAGTTCAACAACAACGAGACCGGCGAGATCAAGAGCCAGACGGTCTTCATGGGTGACTTCCCGTTGATGACCCCCAAGGGCACTTTCGTGATCGCCGGCACCGAGCGTGTCGTCGTGTCGCAGCTGGTGCGTAGCCCAGGCGTCTACTTCGAGCAGACCCCGGACAAGACGAGCGACCGTGACATCTTCACCTGCAAGGTCATCCCGTCGCGTGGCGCTTGGCTGGAGTTCGAGATCGACAAGCGTGACACCGTTGGCGTGCGTCTGGACCGCAAGCGCAAGCAGAACGTCACCGTGCTGCTCAAGGCTCTCGGTTGGACCGAGGCTCGCATTCTTGAGGAGTTCGGCGAGTTCGAGTCCATTCGCGCCACTCTCGAAAAGGACCACGTCACCACGCAGGACGAGGCGCTGGTCGACATCTTCCGCAAGATGCGTCCCGGCGAGCCTCCCACCAAGGATGCCGCGTCGAGCCTCATCGAGAACTACTACTTCAACCCGAAGCGTTACGATCTGGCCAAGGTTGGTCGCTACAAGATCAACAAGAAGCTCGGCCTGAGCGTGCCGTCTGCCGATCACATCCTCACCGAGGTCGATCTGGTTGCCGCCATCAAGTACATCTGTGCCATGCACGCCGGACTGGACAGCATCGACGGCAAGCCCATCGAGACTGACGACATTGACCACTTCGGCAACCGTCGTCTGCGCACGGTGGGTGAGCTGATCCAGAACCAGCTTCGCACCGGTCTCAGCCGCATGGAGCGCGTGGTGCGCGACCGCATGACCACGCAGGACATCGAGGCCATCACCCCGATGAGCTTGGTGAACATTCGCCCGGTCACCGCCGCGCTGAAGGAGTTCTTCGGCACTTCGCAGCTCTCGCAGTTCATGGACCAGAACAACCCGCTCGCCGAGTTGACGCACAAGCGCCGCCTGTCCGCGCTGGGCCCTGGCGGTCTGAGCCGCGACCGCGCAGGTATGGAGGTGCGTGACGTTCACACGTCTCACTACGGCCGTATGTGCCCAATTGAGACTCCTGAAGGCCCGAACATCGGCCTCATCGGCTGCTTGGCAAGCTTTGCCAAGGTCAACTCGTTTGGCTTCATCGAGACGCCTTACCGCAAGGTCATCGACGGTCGTGTCACCGACCAGATCGACTACCTTAGCGCCGACGAAGAGGACCGCTACGTCATCGCCCAGGCCAACGCCAAGATGGATGACAAGGGCAAGTTCACCGAAGACGGCGTGCTGGTGCGCATGAAGCACGGCGACGTGGACACGGTGCCGCCTGCCAACGTGGACTACATGGACGTGTCTCCACGCCAGATGGTCTCCGTTGCCACCGCGCTCATCCCCTTCCTTGAGCACGACGACGCATCCCGCGCACTCATGGGCGCCAACATGCAGCGCCAGGCGGTGCCGTTGCTCCGCAACGAAGCCCCGTACGTCGGCACCGGCATGGAATACCGCGCCGCCGTGGACGTGGGCGATGTCACCTTGGCTGCCAAGCCAGGCACCGTCGTCGCCGTCACTGCCGACTACATCGACATGGCTTACGACGACGGCACCTACGTGACGCATCGTCTGGACAAGTTTGTGCGCTCCAACGCGGGCACCTGTGTAAACCAGCGCCCCATGGTGGTGGCCGGTCAGCACGTCGAGACGCGTCAGCCGTTGGCCGACGGTCCCTGCACCGACCAGGGCGAACTCGCGCTTGGCCGCAACCTGCTGGTGGCGTTCATGCCTTGGGAAGGCCTGAACTACGAGGATGCCATCATCCTCAGCCAGCGTGTGGTGCAGGACGACCTGCTCACCTCGATCCACATCGAGGAGCATGAGGTTGACGCCCGCGACACCAAGTTGGGCGCTGAGGAGATCACGCGGGACATCCCCAACATCTCCGACGACATGCTCGCCAACCTCGACGAGCGCGGCGTTATTCGCGTCGGCGCCGAGGTTACCACGGGCGACATTCTGGTCGGCAAGGTCACCCCGAAGGGCGAAACCGAGCTAACCCCTGAAGAGCGTCTGCTGCGTGCCATCTTCGGCGAGAAGGCCCGCGAGGTGCGTGACACGTCCCTCAAGGTGCCCCACGGCGAGTCCGGCACCATCATCGGCGTGCGTGTCTTTGAGGCCAAGAAGCCCGACGGCTCCGAAGGCGACGACCTGCCCGCAGGCGTCAACCAGTTGGTGCGCGTCTACGTTGCGTCCAAGCGCAAGGTACAAGAGGGCGACAAGCTCGCCGGTCGTCACGGCAACAAGGGCGTCATCTCCAAGATCCTGCCGCTTGAGGACATGCCGTTCCTGCCGGACGGCACCCCCGTTGACATCGTGCTCAACCCGCTGGGCGTGCCTAGCCGTATGAACGTGGGCCAGGTGCTTGAAAACCACCTCGGCTGGATCGCTCACTCCGGTTGGGACATCAGCGATGTGGATGACGAGTGGGCGCAGCACCTGCGCAGCGTCGGCCTTGAGTATGTGGCCCCTGACACCAACTTGGCTACGCCCGTGTTCGACGGTGCTACCGAGAATGAGATTGGTGGCCTGCTGGCTCACGGCCTGCCTAACCGCGACGGCGAGCGCATGGTTGACGGCGACGGCAAGGCCCAGTTGTTCGACGGTCGCTCCGGCGAGCCGTACCCAGAGAGGGTCGGCGTCGGCTACATGTACATGCTGAAGTTGCACCACTTGGTGGACGACAAGATTCACGCACGCTCCACTGGCCCCTACTCTATGATTACCCAGCAGCCGTTGGGCGGCAAGGCCCAGTTCGGTGGTCAGCGTTTCGGTGAGATGGAAGTGTGGGCCCTTGAGGCTTACGGTGCCGCTTGGGCGCTGCAGGAGATGCTTACCGTCAAGTCCGACGACACGGCCGGCCGCGTCAAGGTGTACGAGGCCATCGTCAAGGGCGAGAACATCCCCGATCCGGGCACGCCCGAGTCGTTCAAGGTGCTCCTCAAAGAGATGAAGAGCCTCTGCCTGAACGTGGACGTGCTGGACGAGACCGGCACGGTGGTCGAGCTGAAAGAAACTGAAGACGACTACCGCAGTGCCGGCGAAGAGTTCGGCATCGGGCGTCGTCCCGGCTCTGATTCGTACCCTGCCTTCGACGACATGTAAGCCCGAGGCTTCTTCACTAATCTGCACAAGACGCGTCAGCGCCAATAACTCACACCAAACTTGCAAGATTTCTAGAGACTAGAAGTAAAGAGAACTACTGTGCTGGACACCAACGCATACGAGGCGCTTCGAATCGGACTGGCAACTGCTGACGAGATTCGCGGCTGGAGCCACGGCGAGGTCAAGAAGCCCGAGACCATCAACTATCGCACCCTGAAGCCGGAGCGTGACGGACTCTTCTGTGAGAAGATCTTCGGCCCGACCCGTGACTGGGAGTGCTCCTGCGGCAAGTACAAGCGCGTGCGCTTTAAGGGCATCGTCTGCGAGCGTTGCGGCGTCGAGGTAACTCGTAGCGCCGTCCGCCGCGAGCGCATGGGTCACATCGAGTTGGCCGCCCCCGTGACGCACATCTGGTACTTCAAGGGCGTGCCGAGCCGCATCGGCTATCTGCTTGACGTGGCCCCGAAGGACCTCGAAAAGGTCATCTACTTCGCGGCTTATATGGTCACCAAGGTGGACGCTGACGCCCGTCACCGCGATCTGCCCACCCTTGAAGCCAAGGTTGGCATGGAGCGCGCTCAGATCGAGAAGGACCGCGACGACGTCATCAACAAGCGTCTCGCCAAGGTTGAAGAAGACCTTGCCCTGCTTGAGAACGAGGGTGCCAAGGCCGACATCAAGAAGAAGATCCGTGAAGCGGGCGACAAAGAGGTCCGTCAGATCCGTGACCGCAAGCAGAAGGAGATTGATCTCCTTGATGCCGTGTGGGACCGCTTCCGTTCGCTGAAGGTGCAAGACCTTGAGGGTGACGAGCGCCTCTACTCGGAGATGAAGAAGCGCTTCGGTCGCTACTTCGAGGGTTTCATGGGTGCCGAGGCCATCAAGAAGCGTCTTGAAGACTTCGACCTCGCTGCCGAGTCCGAGAAGCTGCGCGACGACGTCAAGAACGGCAAGGGCCAGAAGAAGACCCGTGCGCTCAAGCGTCTCAAGGTGGTTAGCGCCTTCCTGTCCACCGGCAACAAGCCCGTTGGCATGGTTCTGGAGTCCGTGCCGGTGCTGCCCCCGGACCTGCGCCCCATGGTGCAGCTCGACGGTGGCCGCTTCGCCACCTCCGACCTGAACGACCTTTACCGTCGCGTCATCAACCGTAACAACCGCCTGAAGCGCCTCAAGGAGCTTTCTGCGCCGGACATCATCGTCAACAACGAGAAGCGCATGCTGCAGGAGGCCGTTGACGCACTGTTCGACAACGGTCGTCGTGGCCGTGCGGTCACTGGCCCCGGCAACCGTCCGCTCAAGTCGATCTCCGACATGCTCAAGGGCAAGCAGGGTCGCTTCCGTCAGAACCTGCTTGGCAAGCGCGTTGACTACTCCGGCCGTTCTGTTATCGTGGTGGGTCCGCAGCTCAAGCTGCACCAGTGCGGTCTGCCAAAGCAGATGGCGTTGGAGCTGTTCAAGCCGTTCGTAATGAAGCGCCTCGACGAGCTCAACCTGGCGCAGAACATCAAGACCGCCAAGCGCATGGTGGAGCGTCGCAACCCCGCCGTGTGGCCGGTGCTGGAAGACATCATCCGTGAGCACCCGGTGCTGCTGAACCGCGCCCCAACGCTGCACCGCTTGGGCATCCAGGCGTTCGAGCCGCAGTTGATCGAGGGCAAGGCCATCCAGCTTCACCCGCTGGTGTGCGCCGCCTTCAACGCCGACTTCGACGGTGACCAGATGGCAGTCCACCTGCCGCTGGCCAGCGAGACGCAGGCTGAGGCCCGGCTGCTGATGTTGTCCACCAACAACATTATGAAGCCCTCTGACGGTCGCCCCGTTACGCTGCCTAGCCACGAGATGATCATCGGTATGTACTACCTGACGATGGACATTGATGGGCTGAAGGGTGAGGGCCGTGCGTTCTCGTCCATGTCCGAGGCATTTATGGCGTTTGACCGTCACGAGATCGACATCCGCGCCAAGGTGAAGCTGAGGCTGACCACCGGTGTGCCGCCGAAGGGCGTGACGCCGCGTGCCGATGGTTCGTTCATTCTGGAAACCACGCTGGGCAAGGCAGTCTTCAACGAGGCGCTGCCCGCCGAGTACCCCTACGTCAATGTGCATGTTGGCAAGAAGCAGATCTCTGCCATCGTCTACGACATTGCGGATAACTACTCGCGTACCGTCACCACTGAGGCGCTTGACGCGCTGAAGGACTTGGGCTTCAAATGGGGCACCCAGTCCGGCGTCACCGTGTCCATTGGCGATGTGCAGACCCCGCCAAACAAGCCGGAACTGCTCGCCGCGTATGAGGAGAAGGCCGACAAGACCAACCGCTCTTACGAGCGCGGTGCCATCACCGAAGACGAGCGTCGTCAGGACTTGGTCCAGTTGTGGACTGAAGCCACCAACGTGCTCACTGAGGCGATGGAAGCCAACTTCACAAAGACCAACCCGATCTTCATGATGATGGACTCCGGTGCTCGTGGCAACCTGACGCAGATGCGCCAGATCGCCGCTATGCGAGGCCTGGTGGCAAACCCGAAGGGCGAGATTATCGCGCGCCCCATCAAGTCGAACTTCCGTGAAGGCTTGACGGTGCTGGAGTACTTCATCTCCACCCACGGTGGCCGCAAGGGCCAGGCTGACACTGCACTGCGTACCGCAGACTCCGGTTACCTGACGCGCCGTCTCGTTGACGTCAGCCAGGATGTCATCATTCGTGAAGACGACTGCGGCACCGAGCGTGGTCTTACCAAGACCATCGCCGTGGCTGACAAGGATGGCAACCTGGTTTCTGTCGGCACCGAGCAACTCGATCTCAGCGTCCATGGCCGCATCCTTGCGGAGGACGTCATCGCGCTCAAGGGCAAGAAGGTGCTGCTGCCTGCGGGCACGGATGTCACTCCTGCCGACACGAAGGCGCTGCTGGCTGCTGGCATCACCGAGGTGAAGGTGCGCTCTGTGCTCACTTGCGAGGCTGTCACCGGCGCATGCGCCAAGTGCTATGGCCGCTCGCTGGCATCCGGCAAGCTGGTTGATGTGGGCGAGGCTGTTGGTATTCAGGCCGCCCAGTCCATCGGCGAGCCCGGCACCCAGCTTACGATGCGTACCTTCCACACCGGTGGTGTGGCCGGTGATGACATCACGTCGGGTCTGCCCCGCGTGGTCGAGCTCTTCGAGGCTCGTACCCCCAAGGGCAAGGCACCCATTGCCGAGGCAACGGGCCGCATCAAGATCGAAGAGTTGGACGGTGGCCGCAAGAAGCTCACCATCGTGCGTGACGACGGCGCGGAGGATGTCGAGTACACCTTGGCTCGCCGCGCCCGTCTGGAGTGGGACCTGCCCAACGGCACTAAGCGTAGTGTTGCTGACGGTGATCGTATCGAGGTGGGCGAGCAGCTCACGTCGGGCACCATCGATCCGCAAGACGTGCTGCGCGTGCGCGGCGTTCGCAAGGTGCAGGAGCATTTGGTCGAAGAGGTGCAGAAGGTGTACGCCACTCAGGGCGCACCCATCCACGATAAGCACATTGAGATCATCATCCGTCAGATGCTGCGTCGCGTCACCGTCATCGAGTCGGGCGACACCCCGCTGATGCCGGGCGAGTTGATTGACCGCAAGACGTTCGAGGCGAACAACCGTGCAGCTGTCGAGGCTGGCGGCGCTCCCGGTGAGGGTCGTCCCGTGCTCATGGGCATCACCAAGGCTTCGCTGGCAACCGACTCGTGGCTGTCGGCGGCGTCCTTCCAAGAGACCACCAAGGTGCTCACCGACGCGGCGATCAACGCCAAGGAAGACACCCTGCGCGGCCTCAAGGAGAACGTCATCCTTGGCAAGCTGATCCCCGCCGGCACCGGCTTGGAGCGCTACCGCTCCATCAGCGTGGCCCCCGCCGCAGGTGCGCAGGCAATCGCCTACCAACTGCCCGACTTCGACCACTACGGTGACCCGGAAGGCGACATCTTCCCGAACCACCTAGGGTTCGGCTTGGACGACGACGATTTCCGCTAAGGATTCATCTGTCTACATGTAGATACTGCGGTTGTGCTCCTGTGGGGGCGCAGCCGCAGTATCTGCGTTTAAGCAGGTGATATTGCTCAGGAACCCAGATTTGGGTTTTGCTTGCTCTGAGTAAGGGGGCAGCCGCCTCGTTGCCTAAGACTTGCTGCGAATGGATATTCGCGGGGCCAGTGTGGCCTACTTACCGAAGCGACGTTCGCGCTGGGCGTAGGAGCGTAGGGCGCGATAAAAGTCGACGCGACGGAAATCGGGCCAGAGGGCGTCGCAAAAGTAGAACTCAGAGTGCGCGCTCTGCCACAGCATGAAGCCGGAGAGACGTTGTTCGCCGCTAGTGCGAATGATCAGGTCGGGGTCGGGCTGTCCCTTGGTGTACAGGTGCTCCTCGATCTGGGCCACACTCAGTGTCTCCGCCAAGTCGGTGAGCGACGTGCCCTTGGCGGACTCTTCTCGCAGCAGGTTGCTGACAGCATCCCGCAGTTCGTGGCGTCCCCCATAGGCGATCGCGACGTTGACGGCGATGCCCGAGTGTTCTGCAGACCACTCCTGCGCGGTGCGCAGTCGCTCGGCAACAGGGCGCGGCAACAGGTCTAAGTCGCCCACAACCCGCACCTGATAGGTGGGGTTTTCGGCCAATCTATGCACCAGTGTGGCGATCACGTCGAGCAGGGGAGTGAGTTCCTCGTCTGCAGAACGGGTGAGGTTGTCGGTGCTCAACACCCACAGGGTGACGTTGCTGATGCCCAACTCCGCGCACCACGATACAAACTCGGTGAGCTTGGCTGCTCCAGCCTTGTAGCCCGCCACCAGCGGCTGACCGGGGGCGTTCTGTCGTGCCCAGCGGCGGTTGCCGTCAGCCAACACCGCCACATGGTGGGGCAGGGCGTTGCAGTCCAGCGAGTCCCGCAGTCGTCTCTCATACAGCGAGTAGATCGCGGAGGGCACCGGCAACTGCCAAGACGAGGGCATGTCAACATCCACGTGATCGCGCGTTGGGATCAAGAAACGCACGATCGCGTTGTTTGAGTTCGCCAAAGACCCCAATCGCATGTGCTCAGTCTAGTGCTCGCCTCGCATTTTCTGGTCAAGTGATTTGGTGGCTCTACTAACCTACGGTACCGTAGGTTACGTGAGTGCAGTTGTCGCAGAAGCGACCGAACCCCTAGTCCAAGAATCAACTCTGAGTGCGGAGCAAGTCCCGCCCGAGACTGCCCCTGGCAACGTCGATGAGGAGTATATGGACGCCGACAAACCGCGCCTACGTGGAGTATCGCATGCAGCCATGACGCTGCTCAGCCTCGCTGGCGGCCTGGCGCTAATCTTCTATTCGCGGGGCGCGGCCCAGATTGCGGCAGTGTCCGTGTATCTGGCCAGCGGCTTGCTGTTGTTCGGCGTGAGCGCCGTCTATCACCTGGGCATGTGGAATCAGCGTCGCGACAGAGTGCTGCAACAGATGGACCACTCCAACATCTTCATCTTCATCGCTGGTACCTACACGCCGCTGGCAATCGGCTTGCTGGGTGGTGCTAACCGGGTGGTGTTGGTGAGTCTCGCCTGGGGAATCGCCGCACTGGGCGTGATCCTGGGCGCATTTGCCCTGAAGACGCCACGCTGGGTGCAAGCCGGCCTCTATGTGGGCATGGGCTGGATCGCCATCGGCTGGATGCCGAGCTTCTGGATCAACTCTGGCCCCACGATCCCCATCCTGCTGTTGGTCGGTGGCCTCGTCTACACCCTAGGCGCAGTCGTCTACGCCAAGAAGTGGCCGGACCCCGCTCCCGCATTCTTTGGCTACCACGAAATATTCCATGCCTGCACGGTGGTTGCCGCTGTCCTGCACTGGGTGGCCATCTTCCTAGCAATTCGCTAGGCGAATAACTGAGGCCACTCGACGCCGAGGTCGAGCAACATCGTGCGCACTAGCGGCAGCGAGATACCCACCACGTTGTGCGGATCACCCTCAATGCGCTCAATGAACGGACCCCCATAACCATCGATGGTGAACGACCCGGCCACATGCAGCGGTTCTCCGGCGGCAGCGTACCAGTCGATATCAGCCTTGCTCATCTGAGCAAAATGCACCGTGGTGGTCGCCACTCGCGTGCTGGTGCGAATGTCGCCCATCTCGGCCACGCCGGACGGCAGATAGGCTACGAAGTGCCCCGTATGCAGTTCGCCGACGCCACCGCTCATGCTCTTGAGCCGGTCTAGCGCGATCTCGATGGTGCCCGGCTTGCCGTGGGAACGTCCGTCCATCTCCAGCAACGTGTCGCAGGCAATCACGATGGTTGGCTCAACTGCCCGGCCCGACAACAGGCCCGACAACAGGCCTGACAACGGCCCCGACGTCAGGCCCGAACCTGAGCTGACTCCAGCAAGAGCCTGCAACACCGCCTCGCCCTTTGCCAGCGCCAAAGCCAGCGTGAGCAGGGGAGTGTTGGGCGCAGTGATGGCGTCTTCGTCCACATCAGACACCAGCACCTCAGGCTGTAGCCCCGCAGAACGCAACGTCGTCAGTCGTGCCGGACTGCCCGACCCCAAGATAATTCGCACGACCCAAGCCTATCGCGTGTCTTGGAACTCCGGCAGTGTCCCTACGTCAGGGCGTCAATGATGGTGTCCAGCAGACCGCCGCTGGACTTGGACGATGCCGTGGTCGTTGACTTCTTGGTTGTATTCGTAGTCTTCTTGCTGGTCGTCGAGGTGGTCTTCTTGGTTGTCTTTGGCGTAGCAGGGGCTTCAGTGCCGAAGAGCGTGCCAAACAGATCGCCCAGTCCGTTGCTGGATGTCGACTTCTTGGACGACGTGCTGCCACCCAAGATGCCGCCCAGCAGGTCGCCCAGTCCGTTGCTTGACGACGAACCACTGCCCACCAAGATCGCGCCCAAAATGCCCCCAATAGCACCCGCACTGGTGCTGCTGGTCCCGCCCTTGCCGAACGCCTTGTTGGCTAGGTAGGCCATGACGACGGGCGCGAGATAGGGCAACAGTTGACTCAGGAGCGACTTGTCCGCCCCAGTCTTGGATGACAGCGCCGTCGCCACCGTGCTGACATCAGCCCCGAGTGCGTGCTGCACAATCTTGGCTCCATCGGTGGTGTCGATTGCGTTAGCTGCCAGTTGCGTGCCCGCACTCAGCAGCGAACCAGTTCCAGCATGCTGACCCAACGCCGACATCAGCGCCTCGGCCCCGGACGTGCTGGACGCATTCTGCGTCAACCCGCCTAGCAATCCAGTGATGGCCGTAGTGGCCGCCGACTTTGTCTGCGCCTGCGTTGCCCCAAACTGCTTAGCCAATGAGGCAATCGGCACCGACGCCAGAATGTCAGAGATGTCGCTCATGAATCAAGCTCCTTGCTGCTTCTTATCGAGTTGCAGTTTCAATGCTAGTTTGTCGCGGGCTCACGCGCAGCGTTTCGGCGCACACAAGGTACGCTTTAACCTATGCCTGCTCTTCCTCCAGTTGACGCCGCCCGAGTTGTTGCGGCCCTCGGTCCAGACACCATGTGGCGTTCAATCACGGTTGTGGATGAGATTGTCTCCACCAACTCCGAGCTATTCGCCGCCGCCAAGCTCGGTGCCGACGAGGGTACGGTACTCATCGCCGAGCATCAGACACAGGGTCGAGGTCGCTTCACTCGGGAGTGGATCGACGTGCCCGGCACAAACATCGCGATGAGTTGCCTTGTCAGGCCGAAGGTTCCCGTCCAGCAGTGGGGGTGGTTGTCGGCTTTGGCGGGCATGGCAGTTGCCGCCGCAGTTCGCAGTCTTGACGAAACACAGGCCCCACGAGTCCAGCTGAAGTGGCCAAATGACGTGTTGTTGGACGACGGCAAGGTCTGTGGCATCATCGCCGATGGGGACGGCTCCGCAGCCGTCATCGGCATCGGCCTCAACATCGGTGGGTCGCAAGAAGAACTACCCACGCCCACAGCTAAGTCGTTGGCTCTTGCCGGATTGCCGACCGACAAGTCCGTGGTGACGGCAAGCCTGCTGCGCGAGTTGGAGCGCTATTACCGCACTTGGAACGTCACCTCAGACATTCGCGTGGAGTACACCGCGCTGTCCAGCACCATTGGCCGCGACGTGCGGGTGCAGGTGAGCGAAACCGAGTTTATCGAGGGCACTGCAGTTGGCGTAGACGAGGCGGGCTCGTTGCTGGTCAACGTCGCCGGAGTCGTGACGCCCTTCGCCGCGGGTGACGTCGTCCACCTGCGTTGAGTGACGGGCGCGAGATCATGAAAGCCGAGTTGGTGCCCGCAGGCGACTGCCGTCCCCAGTTTTCGCCATGGCGACCGGCAGGCACACCCACGCTTGTTTGCCAACCGACCGACATCAACAAGACACGCGGATAGGCGGCAACATGCACTTAGCTGAGGGCGAACGTGTGCTGGTCAACACGCACCGCAGCGCCGGACAACTGGCCGCCCCCGCAGTGTGTCTGATCGTGTTGGCCGGACTGGCCGGAGCAGGAATCGGGCTGCTGCCCAAGCGCTGGGAGCCGTATGCCACGTGGGCACTGTGGGTGGTCGTCGGGGCAGTATGCGTGGTATCGGTAATGATTCCCATTATCAAGTGGCAGTTGGCAACCTGCGTCATCACCAACAAACGAATCCTAACCCGCACGGGGGTTTTCTCGGTGGTCCGTCACGATGTGCCGCTAACCCACGTCGAATTGGTGGCCCACGCCCGGTCCCTGAGGGACAGGGCCCTTGGGCAAGGGGTGTTGCTGCTAACGCTCACGTCCGGGCAGGTGGTGCGCATCCCGGATCTGCCGCGCATCGTGTGGCTGCACTCACTGCTGTCCGAACTGATCTGGGCATATGGCCCCCGCAAGCCCGACTACACTGATGGAAGAGTTCGGGCGCGTCCTGAGGCAACACTAGAGGAGACGAAGTTATGGCCACAGTAGGCATCATCATGGGATCAGACTCTGATTGGCCGGTGATGGAGGCCGCCACGCAGGCGCTCGACGAGTTCGGCGTGACGTGGGAGGCCGACGTGCTCTCCGCTCATCGCATGCCAGACGACACCCTAGACTACGGGCGCACAGCCGCCGACAAGGGCGTTCGCGTGATCATCGCCGGTGCTGGTGGTGCGGCGCATCTGCCGGGCGTGCTGGCTGCCGTCACGCCCCTGCCGGTCATCGGTGTGCCGGTGGCTCTTAAGACCCTAGACGGTTTGGACTCGCTGCTGTCCATCGTGCAGATGCCTGCTGGGGTGCCAGTAGCGACGGTGGGCGTGGGCAATGCTCGCAATGCTGGACTGCTGGCCGTACGCATCCTTGCCGCTGGGGACGACGCCCTCCGTGCCAAATACGTCGAGTTCATGGCGTCCTTACGTTCCGCAGCCCAAGCCAAAGGTGCCGAGGTGCGCAAGCACAATCGCTAACTAGTGGCAACTGCTTTCGCCAGGGCAACAATCGCCTGAGCGGCGGGGTGGTCGGGCGCGGCAACCACGATGGGCTGACCGGCGTCGCCACCGGAACGCAGCGTCTCGTCCAACGGCACTTGGGCCAGCAACGGAACCTCGTGCTCGAACCGCTGCGTCAGGGTTGCGGCCACCGCCGCGCCACCACCTTCACCAAAGATGTGGTGTCGGTGCGTGGTTGCGCAGTCTGGGCATTCCACTTCTAGCCATGACATGTTCTCGACGACGCCGATGACGTCCTGGTCGAGCAGTTTGGCTAGGGTTCCGGCACGCTCAGCGACCTCGCTGGCAGCGATCTGTGGCGTCGTCACCACCAGCACCTTTGACGTGGGCAGCAGGCTGGCAACGCTCATCGCTACGTCACCAGTGCCGGGGGGCATGTCGACAATCAGGTAGTCAAGGTCGCCCCAGTAGGCGTCGGTAAGAAACTGCGTGAGGGCGCGATTCAACACGGGACCACGCCAAGCGATCACCTGCGAGCGCTCCTCTTTCATCATACCGATGCTGAGGGTTGCCACGCCGTACACGTTGACCGGCATGATGGCGTTCTCCACCACATTGGGGGTGACGCCGCCCAGGCCCAGCATGTCAGGGATGGAGTGACCGTAGATGTCGGCGTCCAGCAGCCCAACCGAGTAGCCCAGTTGTGCCAGCGCAATTGCCAAGTTGATGGTGATGGATGACTTGCCAACTCCGCCCTTGCCGGACGACACGGCGATCACCCGCGTGCGCAGGCCCTGGTCAGCGAAGGGATTGTGCGCGGTTTCACCACCACGCAGGTTGGTCATAAGCGCCTGCCGTTGGGCCTCATCCATCACGTCCATCTCGACATGAAGCTCGCCGACGCCCTTGATCGCGCCGACGGCATCGCCGATCTGTGCTTCCAGTACGTCCTTCAGTGGACAGCCGGGCACGGTGAGCAGGATGCGGATGCGCACCACGCCGGTGTCGCTGGCCTCCAGCGCGTCCACCATGCCAAGCTCGGTGATCGGGCGGCGAATCTCCGGGTCGTAGACGTGGCTCAAGGCCTCCAAGACTTCTTTGCGCAGTGCATCAGCAACCAAACCCATAATGCTCAAGCTTACTGGATAGCTCCGTTCCACGTCGTGGGCCGGTATCGCCCCAAGGTGTGGGTGCAACGCTGCGCTACGCGTGGGGTTATGATTGCATTTCTGAACAACATGGTGATGAGCCACCAATCCACGCAGAGGTGCTTGATGCGGACTCATAGTTTTAGTCAAGAAGCATCCTTGGCGAGTGATGACGGCGACACTGGATCCCGCATTGACGAGTGTCTCAGATTACATAGGGCAGTGTTGTCTTGGCTAGTCCCTGTTGTCGCCGGGCTCGTCTACGTGGCAGTCTGCTTGATCAATTTGAACAAGAGCATCTGGTTCGACGAGGCCTACAGCGCCTACTTGGCTCGCCTTGATTACTCGGACATCGTCGCCGTCACTGCGCGAGACCTGCATCCGCCCTTGTACTATATTCTGCTCAAGGCCTGGAGCGGCGTTTTCGGTCACAGCATCGTAGCCATGCGTCTCCTGTCCACCGCGTTTGGCGTTGTCACCATAGCGTTCATCCATCGTTTGATAAAGACAATGGCAGGCATCCGCGCATCCGCGCTCGCCGCATTGGCCATCAGCATCATGCCGCTGTTTGTCTACTACGGCCAAGAGATGCGCATGTACACCATGATGACCGCCATCGTGTTTGCTGCCTCCTACGTGTTGGTGGTCGCGGTAGAGCGCGCCACATTGCCTTGGTGGACTCTGTACGGAGCGCTGGTGGCTCTCGGAATGTGGACGCACTACTTTGTTGTTTTTGTGTGGATCGCGCACCTGTGCTGGCTGGTTTGGCGATACCGCCGCGAAGTTCTCAACCGATCAACCGTCATCGCCTACGCGACGGCGCTGCTGTTGTTCGCACCGTGGCTGCCCACCGTTGTTCGGCGCTTCTTCTTCAGTGAGGTCGAGAACTCGTGGGTACCGCCACTGTCGCTGTCACAGATCGTGGACTTCGTCGGGAGTGTTTTCTTTGCAAGACAGATGACTCGTTCGCCAATAACGGTGGCAATGGCAGCTGTCATCGTGGTCGTCGGCTACTACGTCGTGCGCAACTGGAAGAGCCTGAAGAACCTAGAGCTGGTCGTCTTGATGGCCGTCGTTCCTGTGTTGGCGTTGCTGGCTCTGTCTGTGTTTCGCCCGGAGTTTGTGGAACGGTATCTGCTGCCGTCTGCTGTGTCCGCAGTCATCGTGTCGGTATTGTCTCTGCGCGAACTGCCCGTCAAGCAGTTGGCTGCGAGTTGCCTAGTGTTGGCTCTGTGCTTTGGGGCGTTTGCTTTCCGGGCGGTCACTGGGCAGCGCGCTGACGGCGACATGGCGCAGTTTGCGCGCGATATCGCTGCCGCTTCCGGTTCCAGCGAAGAAGTCATCCTGAGTCGCGTGTACCGGGCTTACTATGACCTGTCTTTCTATGACACCGGACATGTGCTGTTTCTCTCCGAGTTTGTCCAAGATGAGCCGACTTGGGGATACTATGCTCCACCCATGAAGGATGACTTGGACATCGCCGCCAGCTACGAAGCCTTGCTTGCCGATGGCTTCAGCATCTGGGAGATAGCCCCAGACGGCTTCGTACCGACCTACCCTGACCGAGTCGTTGTCATAACCGAAATTGGCGGCCCCGTCGGTCTCCACGCCACCAAACTTCAACTGCTACCCAGTCGCTAGCTCGCAAGTTAGCTTCGCGTGTGACGCGCTTGGGATGGGCAGTCTCGTGAGCGGCTGAGGTTGGAGCCCGACAGGAGACTCGACCGGGGGCTCGACTACACAGTTGTGGGCCGTGCTCAGGCCAGATGTCTGGCTGGTCGCTTGGTCTTGTGTGCTGAGCGTCGTGCCCAGATCAAGAGAGACAGACACGCTGCCACGAGTGAGCGTAGAGACACATCACTGTGCTGGGGCGCTCCAGCCGACTCGCCAGTGTTGGGTAACCGTGCGCCGGAAGAGCCAGTTGAACGACCATCACCCGATGCAGGAACTGATGGTGTCGCCGGGGAGGACGGATGGGTCGATGGGGCGCTCGTGCTACTTGGTGCGGTAGTGGGCGCAGTTGACGGGCTGCTCGAAGTGGGGGACGGCACACCCGGCGGTGGTGTGCTTGGTCCTGGCGGTGGTGTGCTGGGTCCGGCTGGTGGTTCAGTCTTGTCCGGCTTGTCCGGCGGCGTCGAGGGTCGAGAGTAGTTGATGTCGTAGTTGTTGTAGGCGTTGGTGAAGGGCGTCGTGTAGCTGGTGTTGATGATGTTGCGCTCGTGCTGAACAGACACTTCATCGCCGTTAAGTTCCCACTCGGAACCCTCGCCAGCACTGTTGTCAGCAAAAGTGACACCATCTGTGGTCAACGTCTTGAAAGCGTTGCCAGTCGCAAAGATTGCCCCGCCGTCTGTGCCAGCTTCGTTATCCTGGAAGACGGTGTTGACGGCATGGAGGTCGGCTGATTCGCCTATGTGCATGGCCCCGCCATCGTTGTTGGCGTTGTTATCTGTCAGGGTCGTCCCGCTAATTGCAAGCCGGGTGCTACCTCCAACAGCGATGCCACCGCCGTTGTGCCCGGCGGTGTTCTCGTGGATTGTCACGTTGCCGCTCAGTGAGGTTGGTGCCAGAAGGTAGAGACCTGCGCCATCTTCGCCTGAGTAGTTGTCCCAAATCTTGGCATCGTCGGTGATGCTCAAAGTGCCGCCAAGGTTGGCGATGCCACCACCGGACGTGTCCGCAGCGTTGTAACTGACTTCGGCCGAGTCGCGGACAGTGGCGGTGCCAGCCAGGATGCCGATGCCTGCAGCGTCGCCGCTGGAGTGGTTGCCGGAGATCGCTGCTGAACCGCAGATGCTCAACTCGCTGGTTTCCCCCGTCAATTGCAAGCCTGCGGCAGAGACCACAGCGGCGTTGTCCTGAACACGAGCATTGCCGTAGATGTTAGTCTTACCGCCGTTGGCGGTGTAGATTCCGGCCGCGACAGTTTCGGCATGGTTGTCAGAGACCTCCGCATCGTCATAGATGTTCAGAGTTCCGCCGTTGTTGTCGATTCCGCCCGCAAAGCCGCGGAGCGCATGGTTGCTCCTAATCTTGGCATTGTCGAAGATGTTTAGCGTGGACCGGTCTAGGAGCACCCCGCCACCATCGCTGTTTACGGTATTGCCGGCGATCTCGGCATTGCCATAGACGTTAGCGGTGCAGTGGTTGTAACAGTACAGCCCGCCACCATTGGAGTCGAGATTCGAGTTGCTGCCGATCAGGGCGTCTTCATACATGTTGAGCGTGCCCCCGTCTACTACAACTCCACTACCTGGCGCCCCAGGGACCGTCATCAAGTTGTTCCTCACGACCGCCCCTTCTCCCAAATTGAGCGTTCCGTAGTGGTTTGCGATGATTGATGCCGTTGTCTTGTCGGTGTACTCATTGCCATCGAGCACAAGATTGGTGATAGTCAGGGTGGCGTTGGTGGGGCCGGTGGCGTTGTGCTCGCCGAGCAACAACAGATTCCCGCCATAGAGGGCGTCGCGGGTGAGGACATGCGGCAAGTCGTCGGAGGTGATGGTGACGTTCTGACCGGACGACACCTGTGCACGACCCGATGTGATGGGGAAGTCTGCGCCGATTATGATGGTGAATGGAGTCCGGTTGCGCGGCACTAGATTGAGAAGGGCATTTGCTAGCTCATCTTCGTCATAGACGGTGGTCTCGTTGGCTCGTGCGTTCGGCGCGTGTGCCTCAGCATCAATACCGGCCAGACCAAAAACTGTCAGACCCAGCGTCAGCAGCGGGCCGAGCACGGCGGCGATTGAAGCTCTTACGTGGCCTTGTCTTTTCATGTTGTTACCTCTCTGCACCAACTAGACGGCCACATTGGTCGCTTGCTGTGCGCTGGAAGGTCCCCAAACACGTCTATCGCCGTTGGAAGTGGGGGCCAGCGTCGGCAAGATAGAATTGATGACTGTTTTTCACGATAGTGGGCAGGCAGAAGAGCAAAGAAGAATTTTCGCTTCCAGCGAATCTTGAAATGACTCTTCACTGACAATGCTCAGAAAGGGTTCAGAGAGCAGCTAGACGACACCTCGGCCACGTTCAGAAGCGACCTAGATCCCTCATACTTACTGAGGATACATGGGCGAACCTAAGACGCAATGAGGCTAGGCAGGGAGAGTGGGATTCACGCCGCGTGAGTTGAATTCGCCAAGGTGCAGCCCCGGGCCACAGTCTTGCTCCAGTACCGTGTGTCTCGTCGTGCCATGGGCGCAGAGTCTTGCCCCTAGCGAACTACCACTGTTTGACGTTGGCGCGTCCTGCATCCAGGAGCGGGGCCATCCAGGCCTCGACATCGTCGGGGGTGCGGGGGAGGTAGGCGGCGGAGATGTTTTCTGGCTCGCCTTCGGTGATGATGATGTCATCCTCGATGCGCACGCCGATGCCGCGCAGCTCTTCTGGGACCAGCAGGTCGGTGGACTTAAAGTAGATGCCCGGCTCGACGGTGATGCACATGCCCGGCTTCAGCGGGCCATCGGCGTAGTGTTCGCGCAGCGCATGGGCGCAGTCATGTACGTCGATACCGAGGTGGTGGGACGTGCCGTGGACCATCCAGCGACGCCACTGGCCGCCTTCCTTGTCGAGCGCCTCCTCAGCGCTGACAGGCAGTAGACCCCACTGCTCAAGGTAGCGCGCGATAACGGCAGTCGCGGCCCTGTGAACGTCGGACTGCAAGTTGCCGGGCTTGCAGGCGTCGATTCCGGCCTGCTGTGCCTCCAACACGGCTTCATAGACCTGACGTTGCGCTGGGCTGAAGCGCCCGTTGATGGGCAGAGTACGCGTCACGTCAGCGGTGAACAGCGAATCCAACTCCACGCCGGCATCCAGCAAAATCATGTCGCCGTCACGCACTTCACCGTCGTTGCGAATCCAGTGCAGCGTGTTGGCGTGATCACCCGCGGCGGCGATGGTGTCGTAACCCACCGCATTGCCCTGGTGACGCGCGTGCAGCCCAAAGATGCCCTCAACCCAGCGCTCACCGCGCCCGTTAGCCAGCGCGTTCGGGAAGTCAGTGACCACGGCCTCAAAGCCGCGTGCCGTCGCCTTGCAAGCCTGACGCATCTGCTCAACTTCGTACTCGTCCTTCACCAGACGCAGTTCGGACAGCGCGATACGCAACTGCTCGTCCACGCCCTCGGCGATGCCCTCACGGGTTGCGTCAACCAGCGCGGTGACATCCGGGTCCGCCTCACGCAACACCCGCACCCGTGCCGAACCGACGTTGTCACGCAGTGCGTTGTCCAGCAGATCGATGCTCTCGGTGCGGATACCGGTGAGCGCACTCATCTCCTCAAGCGACTCGCGCTGACCCACCCAGACTTCGCCATAGCGAGAGTCGGCGTAAAACTCCTCTTCATTACGCGCCACGCGCGGATGGAAGTACAACACTGCCTCGTGCCCGCCAGCTTGCGTCGGCTCCAGCAGCAGCACCGCATCCGGCTCGCGATCCGTGCCCAACCCAGTCAGATGCGCAAACGCAGTATTCGGACGATACCGGTAGTCACAGTCGTTATTGCGCACCTTCTGGCCACCTGCTGGGACGACGATACGATCCCCCGGGAACAGTTGCGACAGCGCCTCACGCCGAGCCGCAGCCCACTTCGAGTTCTCCAACTGAGCAGGCAGCGCGCTGGAGTATGGCGCCCAGTCCTTCTGAATGAACTCGACAAACGCAGGCGACCAGTAGGACACCCGGTTGGCGGACTTGATCTGCTTCTCGCTCATTGCTGCTCCACTTCGGTTTGCGACTGCGATACTAACTTATCAATTCTAGTCGTCTGGCAGTTCGATTAGTCACTAGTATTGAAACTGTGACCGATATCTATCTGGTGCGTCACGGTGAGACGGCGTGGTCTCTCTCCGGACAGCACACCTCCATCACGGAACTCGAACTGACCGACGGTGGTCGCGAGCAGGCAGCAAGTCTCCACGGCGTCCTAAAGCCCGACGACTTCGACCTAGTCCTCTGCTCCCCACGCAAACGCGCCCAAGAAACCGCCCGCCTAGCTGGCTTCACCAACTTTGAGGTGGACGAAGACCTAGCCGAGTGGTACTACGGCGACGTCGAGGGCCGAACGTCGGCTGAGATTCGCCACCTAGTCCCCGGCTGGCGCATCTGGACCAGCCACGTTCCCGGCGGCGAACAGGCCTCCGAGGTGGTTGCGCGTCTGTCCCGCGTAATGAACCGCGTCCGCTTCTCCGGTGCCGAGCGCGCCATCTGCTTTGGCCACGGCCATGCCCTGCGCGTCCTAGCCATGTGCTGGATCGGCATCGACATTGTCCACGGTGGAGCATTCCCCCTCCAAACCGCCACAATCTCCGTCCTAGGCTACGAAAAAGAGAGCCCCGCCCTAGTCGGCTGGAACATGCGTCCCGGATCGCTCATCGCTGAATGATGCGTTCCGGGTAGAATGGGTTGGTACAAGACAAGAGTGAGGTCCTTTTATGATCGCCGACCCGGCTGCGCAGCTGCTGTTGCTGCAACTTGCTGATATCGACACGCGCGCCCGTCAGGCGGAGGTGAAGCGACGCACCTTGCCGGTGCTTGAGCAGTTGGCAAAGTTGAATGCCGGACGTGTGGGCTTGTCGGAGGCGAATACTCGGTTGCAGACAGAGATTGCTGATGCGGAGATTATTCTGCGTCGCATTGATGCGGACCTTGACCCGGCGAAGGCACGTATTGAGCGCAATCAGAAGCGATTGGACGATGGACTGTTTAGCGATCCGCGTTCTATCAAATCGACGCAGGATGAGATTGAGCATCTGAAGGGGCGGATTTCGGACCTTGAGGACCAACAGCTTGAAATCATGCAGGGCATCGAGGACGGCACTGCGCGACTGGAAACCGACACTGCGCGGGTGGCTGCGGTCACGGCGAAGATGCGACAGCTGATCGCTCAGCGGGATGCCAGCTTGGCTGAGATTGACGCCGAGTTGAGCGGGCTGAAGACCAAGCGTGAAACTATTGCCGGCAAGATTCCTGAGGACCTGCTCACGCTGAATGATCACATTGCGGAGAAGCAGACGACTGGCGCGGCGTTGCTGCGGGCGGGCAAATGCACCGGTTGCGCGTTGACCATCGACTCGGTGACGCTGGCGGAGATCACTCATGCCGCGCCGAATGAGGTTATCCGCTGCGACGCGTGCGACCGCATCTTGGTCCGCACTGGCGAGTCTGGGCTGTAGGGCCTACTCTTCGACCCCGACGCCTGCTTCGGCGAACTCAAGGAGCACTCCGGGCACGTTGTCGGGGTTGACGGCAGCGGTCAGGTCGAGCAGTACCGTGGTTTCGAAGCCCGCTTTGGCGGCGTCGATAGCCGTGACCTTGACGCAGTAGTCGGTTGCTATGCCAACCACGTCAACGGACGTCACGTCGCGGGCGCTGAGCCATTCAGCTAGGCCGACACCGACGCAGGCCCCCTCAAACCCGGAGTAGGCGGCAGCGTACTCGCCCTTGTCGAAGACTGCCTCAAAGGCGTGGTCGTGCAGGGCGGGGTGCAGTTCAGCTCCGGGGGTTCCGGCGACGCAGTGTCGCGGCCACGAGTCCGCGTAGTCAGGTTCATCAGCAAAGTGGGTGCCTGGGTCGATGTGATGGTCACGAGTAGCCACCACATGGTCATAGCCGTGGTCGAGGGCGAGCAGGTCGGCGATTGCTGCGGCGACGGCCAAACCGCCGTCTACGCCAAGAGCCCCTCCTTCGCAGAAGTCGTTCTGCACGTCAACTACGATCAGTGCTCGTTTCATCTTGCTCCTCCTTGTGGCCTTGCGTTTAGCGGGTTCTAGCGTTCCTTGGGCGCGCCGGTGTCGAATCCGGCGGGGGGATTTCCTTGCTCATCCAGATAGATTGTCTCAATTGCCGGGTCGCCTTTGCTCATCTTGCGGGCATCCAGTGGCAGTTCGGCAAGGGCGGCAGTGTGACGTTCACGCGCGGCGGCGAGGGGCTCCCGTCCCACAATCTCGCCATCAAGGACGAGCGGGACAAGCAGCTCGCGGTCGTTGCTGTCACCTTCGGGCATCGCGCCCACACCTATGACTTCAGCAGTGGCGCGTCCGTTATCGTTGAGGCGGCGCAGCGCAAACTTGCGCCCTCCAACGGTGGCTTTGCCGGACGATGCCTTGGCGACGGACACCATCTCGCCGCTTTCACCTTCGCGGGAGACCAGTTTGTACACCATGAAACTGGTGGGCGCGCCGGAGCCGGTGACCAGCGAAGTGCCCACGCCGTAGCCATCAACTGGGGCGGCCCGCAGGGCGGCGATCTGGAACTCGTCAAGGTCGGAGGTGACGATGATGCGGGTGTTGACGGCTCCGAGTTCGTCTAGCAGGGTGCGGGCGTGGATAGCAGCCTCGAACAGGTCGCCGGAGTCGATGCGGATTGCTCCGAGGCGACCGTCGGTCAACTCCACTCCGGTGCGGATAGCCTCGTCGATGTTGTAGGTGTCCACCAGCAGGGTGGTCTTTTCGCCCAGTGTTGCCAACTGGTTGACGTAGGCGTCGCGTTCGGTGTCGTGCAGCAGCGTGAATGAGTGCGCGGCGGTGCCTGCGGTGGGCACGCCATAGCGGAACCCGGCCTCAAGGTTGGAGGTGGAGCCGAATCCGGCGATGTAGGCGGCGCGGGCAGCGGCCACGGCGGCGTACTCGTTGGCGCGACGGGATCCCATCTCGATGCAGGGGCGGTTGCCTGCCATCAGGGTCATGCGGGAGGCGGCGCTGGCTACGGCAGAGTCGTAGTTGTAGATGCTGAGCGCCAGTGTCTCAAGGATGCACGCCTCAGCGAACGAGCCTTCGACGATGAGCAGGGGGGAGCCGGGGAAGTAGAGTTCGCCATCAGGGTAGCCCCAGATATTGCCGCCGAAGCGGAACTCGGACAGCCAAGCGGCCAATGGGGAGTCAACAACATTGTGGCTTGTCAGGAAGTCTATGGTCGAAGAATCAAAGCGAAACTCTTCTAGGGCGTCGAGCAGACGTCCGGCACCCACGCACACGCCGTAGCGGCGCCCTTCCGGCAGTTTGCGAGTGAACAACTCGAAGACGCTGCGGCGCTGCGCCAATCCGGAAGCCCACGAGGCCTGTACCATCGTCAACTCATAGTGGTCAGTCTTGAGTGCTGTCGTCATGGCAATAGCCTACTCGTGGTGGGTGCAAGGGGTTGAGCGAGTAAGATAACACTTTGGACGAGTTGGCCGGGTGATCGCGGACTTCTTGGGGCAGGCAGCGCTTGTCCGAACACAAGAGTCTGAGGAAAGTCCGGGCTCCACAGGGCAAGGTGGTGGGTAACGCCCACCCGGGGTGACCCGCGGGAAAGTGCAACAGAAAGTAGACCGCCTGCTGTGGCATACGTGCGAGCGTATGTAACAACAGGTAAGGGTGAAACGGCGCGTGTAAGAGACCACCAGTGGTGCAGGTGACTGTGTCAGCTAGGTAAACCCCACCAGGAGCAAGGCCAAGACTGGGCGCCCCTAACCGGGTGCCCGCGCAAACGCTATTAGGGCTGCCCGCCCGATGTTTGCGGGTAGGCCGCACTGCCGAGCAAGGCAGAAGGACGTCAGCAATGGCGTTCGCAGATAGATGATCACCGCCCCGTAAAGGGCACAGAACCCGGCTTATAGGCCAACTCGTCCCCCACTCATGCGACAATTGAATTAGCATGAGTGAACCAATTCGGGATGGACGCCGCCTAGATGTGGGCGCGATTCTTAGTGGCATCTTTGGAGGTGCGGCCCTCGGAGCGCTTTTCAGCGGTCTCATCGCCTTCGCGATGCTGCTCGCTTTCTCCCAATTTGTCATGTCTGATTCTGAGAACTCCATGGTCGTGATGGACTGGTGGGTGCGCTGGCTCACTCACGTTGATTGGCTGCCAAACATCAACTCTTTGGCTGATTCGGATGCCATTGCGATGATATTGGTGTTCATGTGGATCAAGGCCGGTCTGCCGTTCTTGGTGATCGCCAAGCCTGTGTCCATGCTGGTTCACGCCAAATATGCCCTGCCCAGCGGCACTGACTCGTATGTGGGACGGTTGAGCGCGTGGGGACTAGTGCTGCTGATCTTCCTCAACCCGCCGAACTGGACGTTGGGTGTGGGCTTGCCATATGTTTTCAATCTTGACGCCATCTCTTACGCCGCAGCGCTACATATCTTGGGTGGGGCATACGACGTGATGGCGACATTTAAGCGCAGTCCGTGGGCGCAGAACGTGCCCGGGCCAGGTGGTCCAAGTTGGCCAGGTGATCTAGGGGGTCCAAGTGGCCCCAGCGTCCCAGGATACTGGCCGCAGGACCCTAACGTAAACCCTAGTCAGACGAGACGGTGAGAATCTCTTCTCCGTAGCGTGGCACAGCGATGACGAGCCGCTTGCTCTAGCACCTAATCAGATGCGACGGTGAGAATCTCTGCCCCGTCTGCAGTGACAACGAGCGACTGCTCAAACTGAGCGCAGCGCGACTTGTCTCGTGTCACCACAGTCCAACCGTCATTCCACTGCTCGGTGGCTGACTGGCCCAGCGTGAGCATCGGTTCCACGGTGAACGTCATACCGGGAAGCATGATCGTGTCCAGCGCAGGCTCGTCGTAGTGCAGCACCACCAGTCCAGAGTGGAACGCGGTGTGTACCCCGTGGCCGGTGTATTCGCGCACAATGCCGTAGCCAAAGCGGGTGGCGTACGCTTCAATGACTCGCCCGATCACTGAGATGGGACGCCCTGGTTTGATGGCGCGGATGCCGCGATTCATCGCCTCCTGCGTGCGCTGCGTGAGCAGGCGGGACTCCTCGTCCACGTCACCACAGAAGTAGGTGGCGCAGGTGTCGCCGTGCACGCCGTTTAGGTAGGCGGTTACATCGATCTTGACGATGTCGCCGTCATCCAGTGGCCGGGCGTCCGGGATGCCGTGGCAGATAATCTCGTTGACGGACGTGCAGATGCTCTTCGGAAACCCGCGATAGCGCAGCGTAGCCGGGTAGGCACCGTGGTCGCACATGTACTCGTGCGCGATCTTATCGAGGTGATCTGTGGTCACTCCCGGAGCGATCTCGGCTGCGGCAACGGCCATGGCGTCGGCGGCCACACGTCCTGCCTCACGCATCGCGGCGATGATCTCGGGCGACTGCACGTCGTCACCGTCGTAGGTTTCACGCTCCATCTTTCCGACGTAAGGGGGGCGGGGGATGGACGCAGGCACGGTGCGCAGCGGCGAAACTGGAAAAGGACGTACAACACTCATAGGCCTGCAAGTCTACGCGCTTGCTTGCTACGGTTGTCGCTCTGGGTCGCCACGCGCGTGCTTGCCTGCAAGTTCGATTAGGCCGCTACTCGACGCGCAGCGTAGTTATGGCTTGATCCACGAGTGCCGCGATCTCGTCATCTCCAATGGTGTAGCAACTCATGAAGAACCCGAGATAGTCCTTGTCAGGGCCAAGATCGACAACAATAATGTCGGTCACGTCACCGTCAACCTGCGGAAAGTACGGGCTGGCAACGTGGATTTCGGCGCGGATCCGCCACGCGGCGTGCCCGCTGATGTAGATCTGTTCGCTGATAAGGTCCACCCGGTTGGTGAAGTGGTCGTAGTACTCGGACGAGGCGAAACACTGCATGGCCTGTTCTGCGCTGTTGTAGATTTCCACAAAGCCGTCGTCATTGTGCATCAGTCCAACCGCGATATTGCTCATCCAAGAGTGCCCACCATTTGCGGTGTAGATGGTCTTGTACTGGGTATGAAGGTCGTAGGTGAACTCCAGCCACAGAGTCTCGTCTTTCCAACCGGAGATGCGATCCACGGTCAACGTATCGGCTCTCAACTGTCCGTTTGGCTGCCGGGTGGTCTGCCTATGCGCCGTGTAGGGGCAGGTGACCAGTTCACCTCCGCCCTTGGTGGGCGGTGGGGGAGTCGACGGGGTGGGCGTGGACGTCTCATCCCATCCACTGACGGTGGGACGAGACGAGTTGGAGTCCTCAGTTGCGGTCCCGCGGGCAGGGGCCAAAGCCCCCGAGAAGATAACGACCATCGCGAGTGCGGTGACTACCAGCAGGATCAGCAGAGCGATTAGCCACCCGCGTTCATGCTTGTCAGCAGGGCGTTTCTCCTCTTGAACCGAGGGGGGAGGCGCGGCGGGGTTGGTTGAGGTGACGGCCGACCATGCGGCACCGTCCCAGTAGCGGAAGTGCCCGTTCTTGCCACCCGGATCCGGGTACCACCCTTTCAACGCCATAGATGAGATTCTAGCGGTTCATGGGTGGCCTTGGACTGTGCAGACCCTGTGTGAATCGCTCGCTCGCCCTCCTCGGCGTGGCGGCACGTGTTACAACCTTGTGGCAAGTTGAGTTGCGGCGCGCATCCGCCCCCGTGATGCTGGCAGACTAGTAGTTATGGATCGACAAACCGAGTTTGTGCTGCGCGCAGTCGAGGAACGCAACGTCAAGTTTGTGCGACTGTGGTTCGCCGATGTGCTGGGATCGCTGAAGTCCGTTGCCATCGCCCCTGCCGAGTTGGAGGGCGCGTTCGCCGAGGGTGTCGGGTTCGACGGCTCCGCGATCGAGGGCTATGCCCGCGTCTACGAAGCCGACATGGTCGCGCACCCGGACCCGTCCACGTTCCAGTTGCTGCCGTGGCGCACTGAGGCGACGACGGCACGCATGTTCTGTGACATCCAGTTGCCGGACGGCAGCGCCGCCAACGCCGACCCGCGCAACGTGCTGAAGCGGGCGATGAAGAAGGCTGCGGACGCCGGATTCTCGTTCTACATCCACCCGGAGATTGAGTTTTTCCTGTTCCGTCGCCCCATTGTGCCCGGCGTGCCGCCAATCCCGCTGGACTACGGCGGTTACTTTGACCACACCACGCTCGACGAGGGCACCAACTTCCGTCGCGACGCGATCACCATGCTGGAACAGATGGGCATCTCGGTGGAGTTTTCGCATCACGAGGGCGGGCCAGGGCAGCACGAGATTGACCTGCGCTACGCCGATGCGCTGTCCATGGCAGACAACGTGATGACGTTCCGGGTGGTGCTCAAAGAGGTTGCCACTGGGCAAGACATCCATGCGTCGTTCATGCCCAAGCCGTTCACGGAGTTTCCGGGCAGCGGCATGCACACTCACATGAGTCTCTTCGAGGGCGACACTAACGTCTTCTTTGATGCTGCTGACGAGACGCGGCTGTCGGCCATGGGACGGGCGTTCACTGCCGGGCTACTGGCTCACGCCGGTGAGATCACTGCCGTCACCAACCAGTGGGTCAACTCCTATAAGCGTCTTGCTGGCGGAGGCGAGGCCCCCACCTACGTCTGCTGGGGGCGCAATAACCGCTCTGCGTTGGTGCGGGTGCCGTTGTGGAAGCCGAATAAACCATCGAGTGCCCGCATCGAGTACCGCGCCATCGACTCTGCGGCCAATCCATATCTTGCCTACGCTTTGTTCCTGAACGCTGGGCTGGATGGCATCGAGCGTGGCTTGGAGTTGCCTCCCGAGGCGGAAGACAACGTCTGGGAGTTGAGCGACCGGGAGCGCAAGGCACTGGGTATTGCCCAACTGCCGCGCTCGCTGGATTCTGCCATCAACGTAATGGAAGAGTCCGAGTTGGTGGCTGAAACGCTCGGTGAGCACGTCTTTGACTTCTTCCTGCGCAACAAGCGTGCCGAGTACGAGGCGTACCGGCAACAGGTCACCACGTGGGAGTTGCAGCAGAATCTCGCCCGACTCTAGGAGGGTCAGTTCGGGTATACTGAAAGGTACATTTCTTCCCGAGTAGGTTCAGGTGCCCCGAATGCGAATTCTCCGCCGTTTCGTAATGCTCATGCTGGCGCTGGCGCTTTTTGCGCCCAGCGCTGCTACAGCCCAAGCCGACGATCCCGCTCCCGTGGCTCCACCTTCAGGTGTGGTTAGCTTTGATGTCGAGGACCCTCACGACTTTCATCTTGACGCCACTTTTCGGATGCTTGCTCTTTCGTGGCATTCCCTGTCTGAAGACGCCCAACTGTTGGTTCGCGCAAACACTGGTGGAGAGTGGGGCGATTGGCGCGACTTCGGCCCCGACGGAGAGTTTGAGCTTGAAGACGGACGTACCAGCACCGACGCCACTTGGTTTGGTCTTTCGGACGCCGTTGAGGTTGCGGCCTCGGGCGATGTCAACGGACTGCGGTTGACGCTCATCTCACCCGAAGTCTCGGACACGTCGAATACGCCAGTCTTGCCTGGGGCACCTATTCAGGCAGCCGGTTACACGTCGTTCCTAGACCAACCAAACATCGTCACGCGCAGCGCCTGGGGTGCGGCACGGAACCCCAACGGAGACTACAACCGAGTCAATCCCACCATCCGGGCCGCAGCCGTCCATCACACTGCGGGAGGCAATGCCTACAGCGAGGCTGAGTCGAAGAGCGTCATACAAGGCACACAGGCTTACCACATCTCGCTGGGCTGGGGCGACATCGGCTACAACTTCCTAGTTGACCGCTTTGGCACCATCTACGAAGGCCACGCCGGCGGTATCGACCTGCCGGTCCACGGTGCGCACACTGCAGAGTTCAATGTGGACACATTTGGCGTCTCATACATGGGCAACACCGAGACCGTAGGCATCACTGCGGCCGGGCTTGAGGCGATTGCGCAAGTGCTGGCATGGAAGCTCGGCAACTTCTACATCGACCCGCTGGCTACCATCCCGCTGTGGATTACAGACCCTGACGTTATCGCAGACTTTGACAAGCCAGTGAGCTCGCTTCCCGCGATATTTGGCCATCGTGATGTTCACTACACCGCATGCCCCGGAGCAGACCTGTACTCCAAATTCACTCAGTTGCGCAGTCGCGTGGCTGAGATCATTTCGTCAGCCACTCCAAGTCCACTAAAGGCCAAGTGGCAAGAGGTGGGTGGAGCAGACTCCGGACTCGGGCCGGTGTATCGTGCCGAACAACCCATCGGGAATGGCCGCTGGACTCAGTTCGCCTTTGGTGCAATCTTCTGGTCCCCTGCAACCGGAGCGCACGTTGTCACAACGGACATTCTGGAGTCATATCTGGCTCAGGGTGGTCCCACTGGCGCCCTGGGGTTTCCAGTCAACGACGAGCGTGCCAACCAAGTGACGTTCAGCGGTGGCACGCTCACTCGGGTCATCTCCGCACACTCAGTGGGTGTTGCATCCACCACACAACTGGCACCTGCGATGACCGTAGAGAAGCCAGGCTCGAGCGATATGAGCAAGTTCATTCAGTCTCTGGTTGGCGTCGCGCAGCAGTCCGAACTCGTGTACGGCGTACCGACGTCCGTCACCTTGGCGCAAGCCATCTTGGAGTCCGGCTGGGGCAAGTCTGACTTGGCTCGCTGGGGTCAGTCGCTGTTTGGCATCAAGTGCAAGACCGAAGCCAGCCCGCTGCAATCCGGGTGCTACAACAAAGACTCTGGTGAGTACTTGGACGGACAGTATGTGGTGCAGAACTCTAACTTCCGGGCCTATGATTCGCTGAGCGCTTCGGTGATGGACCACGGGTTTTTCTTGAAAGATAGCTCCCGCTATGCGGCTGCGTTCGAGACCACTAGCGCGGACGCGTTTGCCAGAGCCATTCACGCGGCAGGTTACGCCACGGCCCCCGACTACGCTGATCGTCTGATTCAGATCATGGTGCAATACAATCTCTACCGGTATGACTTGACCAGTCCCACTCCGACCACCGTGGTTGGTGGTATCTCGTTAGGGTCGGTGGACGGGACCGTCGGATCGTACTACCTCTGGTATGTGCTGAACTCCAACTTTGACGCCCGCGAGCTTGGCTTCCCGATTGGTCCAGAGGCCGATGGGCCGGTGAATGGCACCCGCATTCAGTCTTTTGACCGCGGAGTTGTGCTGTGGAGCGCCAGGTACAAAGGGCACGCGGTCACCGGGGAGTTGTGGGACAAGTATCGCTCCGATGCGTCGCTGCGTACCGCCCTTGGTGCCGTGGTCGATGATGCCAGTGCGGGCACGTGCTCTTGGACACAGGAATTTGCAGGGGGAGTGCTGTCTCTGGCGTTGTCCGGCAGCAACCCCGGTTCATTGTATCGTTTCTACAATTCCCAGACTGGTGCCCACTTTTATACTGCGGATGAGGACGAAAAGCAGAGAATCCTGTCCAAATACAAACAATTCAGACTGGAAGGCACTGCCGGGTTTGTGATTTGTGGCGTGGCCTCGGGTGGTCCAGGTGCCGGACAGGCGGTCATCTACCGCTTCTACATGCCGAGCATGGGAGTTCACTTCTACACTGCCGACACGGACGAGCGAGATTACATTAAGGCAAATTGGTCCAATGTCTATACCTATGAAGGTCCGTCATACACCGCGTGGGGTGGGGCAACCGAAGGAGCGGTTCCGTTCTATCGTTTCTACAACGTGCGAACCGGCGTGCACTTCTTCACTGCTGATCCAGATGAAATGGAAAATGTGAAAGCGAATCTGTCCGACATCTATTTGTATGAAGACATCGCCTACTACATCAAACCGTAGTGTTTCAGGAGCAGGGGCACCGAGCAGGTGGATTGCCCCCCCCACTTGCGGTTTCCTCGACCCGCTGACGTTCGCAGCTCACTGGAGTTCGCGTGCAGGTAAAGGTCTAGTCGTTTCTTGCGCGAGAAGCATCGTGGCAACATCCGCAGCGTGAGCGCCCGATACGCTGAGCGCGTGGGAGGCAAAGGCATCGTCCCAAGTCAACACGCCAAAGCTGAGACGCACGAAGGTTTCGGGGTTCATCTCGACGACGTTGGGAGGGGTGCCACGGGTGTGCCGCGGGCCGTCTCCGGCCAAGCTGCGCAACTGCACTGCAGAAAACGGGGGGATGCGCACCTCAATGGTGCGTCCGGCGTACTGGTCGTGCAGCCGTGCGGCCAGCGCGCGCACCGTGAATGCCAAATCCGCACGTTCGGGAGTGAGGTTGGCAATTAGCGCATCTCGGACCCGGCGCATCGGTTCATCGTCGCTCACAACAACTAGGCTAATGCTTGTGAGCAGAAGGCAGGGAACTCTAGAGGCCGAGTTGGCGCGTCGCGGATTTGACGACGCCGAGGCTGCTGCTCGCGCGCTTGAGGGCCTCCAGCCTCTCCTACCGGCTGCAACAGACCTAGTAGCGCTGTTTGCCGCAGCAAACGATCCCGATCAGGCGCTCCGCTTTGTGGGGGAGATAGCTGCGGGTTCTCCGGAGTTATTTGCCCATTTTGCTGTGGACGAGACCGCCTGTGCCCGGCTGGTGGCAGTCTGTGGGGCGTCGAGTGCGTTGGGACAGTGGTTGGTGGTCCATCCCGACGACCTCGCGCAGTTGGCCGATGATGTACCCAAAGCTCGCGCGGTGCCTGAGCGCCGGGTAGCGTCCGAGGCCTACGCGCTGTCCGAGGCGTCCGCAGCGTCCGAAGCTCGCGCGGTGCCCGGGGTGCCGCTTCTGAACGTGTACGACCTGCGCAAACGGGTGCTGGCAAGTGCAAATGAACCCGAGCCGGTCAACGCACTGCGGGTCGCTAACAAACGCGAACTGCTGCGCATCGCTGCCCACGATCTGACCAGCCCGGACCCGCTTGGCTGCCTTGAAGAGGTGGCGGCAGCGTTGTCTCACCTTGCCGACGCCGTTGTTGAAGCCGCCTATCAGATAGCGCAGACGCAGGTGGACGATGCAGGGAAGTGCCGTCTGGCTGTCGTCGCCATGGGCAAGTGTGGGGCGCAAGAACTCAACTACATCTCAGACGTTGACGTGATCTACGTCGCCGAACCCGCCGACGAGAAAGTCTCCCGCGATGAGGCGATCCTGATCGGCACCAAGCTGGCTGCGGCCATTGCCCGCATCTGCTCGGAGTACACCGCCACCGGTACCATCTGGCCCCTAGACGCCGCCCTGCGCCCCGAAGGCAACGCTGGGCCGCTGGTGCGCACCCTGGACTCCATGGGCATCTACTATGACAAATGGGCCAGCGACTGGGAGTTTCAGGCCATGCTGAAGGCGCGCCCCATGGCGGGTGACCTAGCTCTAGGCGAAGAGTTCCTGGGCCTGATCACCCCGTTGGTATGGCGGGCAGGGGAGCGTCCCGGCTTCGTGGCTGCATCCAGAGCGATGCGCCAACGCGTGGTTTCGTTGATCCCCGCAGGTGAGGCCGATCGGGAACTTAAATTGGGGACAGGTGGACTGCGGGACATCGAGTTCAGTGCTCAGATTTTGCAGCTAGTCCATGGCCGCAGTGACGAGCGGCTGCGTGTGCGGGCCACCCTGCCAGCGCTGCGGGCGCTCAGCGACTACGGTTACATCGGTCGTGAGGACGGTGAGCGGCTCGCGCAAGCCTATCGCTTCATCCGCTTGATGGAGCACCGGGTGCAGTTGAGCCAACTGCATCGCACGCATTTGTTCCCGGCCGCTACCGACGCGAGTGCGCGCCGTTCCTTGGCCCGCGCCCTGCGCTCTTCCGGCCCCGAGAAGTTGTGGACCGCGTGGCGCGAGACTTCCACGGTGGTGCGCACCACGCAGCAACGGGTGTTCTTCTCGCCACTGCTTGAGGCCGTCTCGCGCATTCCGTCTGACGAAATGCGACTCACCTCCGACGCTGCCGAGGCCCGGATGCGTGCCCTCGGATTTGGCGACGCGGCCGCCGCGCTTCGCCACATCGAGGCGCTGACTAGGGGAGTTAGCCGCGCTGCCGAGATCCAGCGTCAACTCATGCCCGCGATGCTCGGCTGGCTTGCCGAAGGCCCCAACCCCGATGCCGGGCTGCTAGCTTTCCGCAACCTCTCCGAGGCACTCGGCAACAACACTTGGTATCTGCGGGGCCTGCGCGACGAAGGCACGGTGGCACAACGTCTTGCCAGAGTGTTGTCGTCGTCACGTTACATCGTCGACCTGCTGCGCCGCGACCCGGCTGCCGTCGAACTGCTGTCCGAGAACTCCGACCTGACACCGAGGCCAAGTGCAGAACTGCGCCAGTCCTTCATCGCTGCGGCGCTGCGACAAGGCTCTGCGACCGCCGGAATAGAGTCAGTGCGCGCCCTGCGGCGTCGCGAACTGTTCCGCATCTCGGTGGGCGAGGTGCTCGGCACGCTAGACGTGAGTGCCGTCGGACAGGCGTTGAGTGAGCTTGCCGGGGCAGTATTCGACGCGGCATTGGCGCTTGCCACGGCTGAGCGCACCGCCGCTCGCGAGGCGCAGCCCCCCTCTGCACGAGAAGCCGCAACCCCGATTGGCGTCATCTCGATGGGACGTTGGGGCGGTGCCGAAATGAGCTATGGTTCCGACGCCGACTGCATGTTTGTGGTGGGAGACGCCGCCACCAACGAGCAGTTGGCTGAGGCGAGCACCATCGTCACCCGAGCCAGCGAGCTGTTGCGCATCGCTGCCCCAAACCCGCTACTGGACGTTGATCCTGACCTGCGTCCCGAGGGCCGCGACGGGGCCTTGGTGCGCAGCCTGAGCAGCTACGTCAACTACTACTCTCGCTGGTCGCTCACCTGGGAAGCGCAAGCCCTGGTACGGGCGTCGTTCGGTGCCGGCGACGCGTGCTTGGTCGCTGAGTTCCTTGGCAACATTGCGCCTATCCGCTGGCCCGAGGCGGGGCTCAGCCAAGAGCAGGTCACCGACATTCGCAAACTCAAGGTGCGCATCGACAACGAGCGCGGCGGCAAGGATCGTAGCCGCAACCTCAAGCTCGGCCCCGGCGGTCTGAGCGACGTGGAGTGGTGCATCCAGATGCTGCAACTGCGCCACGCCCACGACGTGGATGGCCTACGCACCACCTCCACCATGGGTGCCCTAGATGCACTAATCAATGCGGACTTGATGGATGAGATCTCTGCTGCTCACCTGCGTGGGGCGTGGGAGTTTGCCAGTCGCATCCGTAACGCCATCACGCTGGCGCGTGGCCGCTCGGCAGACACCCTGCCTTCGGACGCGCACGACCTCGCTGCGGTGGCGATGCTCCTCGGCTATACCTCGCACCACGAGGCCGCCAAACTGCTCGACGACTGGCAGCACGCCGCCCGTCTGGCGTCGCACGTAGTCGATAAGTACTTCTGGGGACTGTGACAGCGCTGTCACAAGCTCGTGTGGGCTTGCCACAAGCATCTACGCGCTAAATGACGTCCGGAATGACAGCGCTGTCATAGTCTCCCTGTAACCACACACGCTGTGGACTCGCACCCCTATGACTGAGGGACATCACGTTCGAGTTCGTCGAGCCAGAGTTTGGCGGACACGTCTGCGGGCATCCGCCAATCCCCACGCGGGCTCAACGCTCCACCGGAGGTGACCTTTGGTCCGTTGGGCAGCGCGGAACGTTTGAACTGGTTGGCGAAGAATCGCTTGTAGAACACGATCAGCCACCTGCGAATGACGCTCAAGTCGTAGGCTGGGCGCGCCCCCTTGGGGTACCCCTCCGGCCACTCGCCAGCTCCACCATCCGCCCAAGCGAGTTCCGCCAGCCAGGCGATGCGAGCAGGGGAGTCACCCCGACGCAGCACGTGGTACAGCGTGAAGTCATGCAGTTCGTATGGCCCAATGGAGTCCGAGGTGCTCTGCGGCTTCTCGCCGGGCCTAGTTGGGATCAGTTCGGGGGTGATCTCGGTGCCAAGAATGCTTGTCAACACGGCATTTGCCTCGAGGTTGAACTGCCCGGACGCTACCACCCAGCGAATCACATGCTGGATCAGCGTCTTGGGAACGCCTGCATTGACGCCGTAGTGGCTCATGTGGTCACCCACGCCGTAGGTACACCAACCCAGCGCCAACTCGCTCAAATCTCCGGTGCCCACCACGATGCCGCCGCGCTGGTTAGCCAGCCGGAACAGGTAGTCGTAGCGCAGGCCTGCCTGCACGTTCTCAAAAGTGACATCGTAGACCTCATCGCCCGCAGCGTACGGGTGACCAATGTCGGCAAACATCTGCATCGCGGCGGAGCGAATGTCGATGGTCTCAAAGCTCACACCCAGCGCCTCGCACAGTGCTTGCGCGTTCGAGCGGGTGTGTTCCGTGGTGGCGAACCCCGGCATGGTGAATGCCAGAATATCGCGGCGATCGCGCCCCATCAGGTCGAAGGCCCGGGCGGTGACGATCAGCGCGTGGGTGGAGTCCAAGCCGCCCGACACGCCCAGCACCGCCTTGGTGGTTGGGCCAATCGCAGATAGCCGCCTGACAAGTCCGTACACCTGAATGTTGTATGCCTCGTAGCAGTCGAGCGCCAGCCGATCCGCGTCGTCCGGCACAAACGGGAACCGGTCAACTGTGCGCAACAATCCGAGGTCACCGGACGGCGGCGCCAGTTCAACAAAGGTGGGGCTGAACTCGCGATAACTAGTGCCCCGCCACGCCCGGGCGTTGTCGTCAAAGCTGGACTGTCGCAGCCGCGCGTTAACCAGTCGGCGCAGGTCAACGTCAACCACCACTCCGCTGGCACCGGTAGGGAACCGGTCAGACTCGCCCAGCAGTTCGCCGCACTCGTAGACGAATGTCTGCCCATCCCAAGACAGGTCGGTGGACGACTCTCCCGGTCCGGCAGCAGCAAACAGGTAGGCGGCATTGCAACGGGCAGAGGCCGAGCGGGCCAGCAGTTTGCGGTCTTCCGCCTTGGCGATGGTGATGGGGGACGACGACAGGTTGACCAGCACCGTTGCTCCGGCCAGCGCGGCCTCGGCGTGCGGCGGAATCGGCACCCACATGTCCTCACAGATCTCCACGTGGATCACGAGTCCGGGCACGTCGCGGGCTGTAAACAGTTGTCGGGACGTGAACGGCACCAACTGATCGCCCAACGAGATCAGGTCATCAATGTCGTCGCCGGGAGCAAACCAGCGGCGCTCATAAAACTCGCGATAGTTCGGCAGGAAACTCTTCGGCACCGCGCCAAGAATCTCGCCACGGTGCATGACCACGGCGCAGTTGTAGATGCGATTCTGGTGGCGCAGCGGCGCGCCCACCACGATGATCGACAACAGGTCGCTGGTGGCGTCTGCTAGGTTCAGGACGGCGGCTTCGGCAGCGTCCAGCAAGGGCTGTTGCAAAAACAGGTCCTCGCAGGAGTAGCCGGTCAGGTTCAGTTCGGGGTAGACGGCCAGCGCCACGCCCTGCTCGCTGAGCGCGCGCACATCGGCGGCAACGGCATCCGCGTTGGTCGCAGGGTTTGCTAGCTCGACCGGCAGCACCCGAGTAGCCACTCGAGCGAATCCTTGCGCGTACAGGTTTCTGAAGTCCACGCCACCAGCCTAGTCGAGTCGTGCCCTCACGTGCTGCACCATCGTGCGCAATGGTGGCGTGCAACCTCTTGCTGGCTCACTGGTCCGTCTCTTAGTACCGTCGAGGTCGAATCGCTTACTTGTGACGCGAGACGTCTTGGCAGGAGCGGATCGCTGTGAAGATGAGAGCACGAGCTCGCTGTCCGGGTGAGACCCGAGATGGCGGTGGGTCTGGCCCCAAGGACCGGTAGCATAGTAATCATGGAACCTGTTCATATTGAGGGCACCGGCGGTTGGATCGACTACGACGGGGTGCATCTGAAGATCGTGCGCTCCGGAATCTGGAACACGCTCACCGGCATGTCTGGACATCGCGAGCTCCCCATCGCGCAGGTCTCTGCGGTCAGGTTCCGCAAAGCCATCCGTGGGCACGGCGGTGGCTTCATACAATTCCTGCGTGTCGATGATCCCCTGGCCGAGATGCAGAAGAAGATGTTTGGTGTTTACGGACGTAAGGACGACATCGCTGCCGCCTCGCTGGACCCGTTCGCATTGACGTTCAACTTCCGCCAGGAGCCTGCGTTTGAGACGTTCAAAGAGCGCGTCGAACAGGACGCCGGTGTGGCTTCCAGCCCGCTTGAGGTGCCCACCGAACTCATCGAGATTCCTGATGAGCCTGAAGCCGTCATCGACTACGTAGCCAAGAAGCCGAAGCGCTCCGGTTGGGTCCGCCCCACGGAAAACGACTCCGCAGCATTGTATGCGCAGAGCGCTCCTCAACCGACCCAGCCAACTCCTGAAGAGCCTGCCGTTGACCCAATTGACGCCATCCGTCGCTTGGCTGAACTGCGTGACGCCGGAATCGTGACCACCGAAGACTTTGAGACCAAGAAGGCTGAACTGCTGAGTCGCCTGTAATCCACCGCACTTTAAGACAACACGCAGAAGGCCCCGACCTCCCTAGGGAGACCGGGGCCTTCTGCGTGTCCTGTGTCGCTACGGCAAGCTCACGGCTACAACGAGTAGTACAGGTCGAACTCGTAGGGGTGGGGACGGAGGCGGATGGCGTCGATGTCGGCCTGCTTGAGGTCGATCCAGGCGTCGATCAGGTCCTGCGTGAAGACGCCACCAGCGAGCAGGAACTCGGAGTCGTTCTTCAGGGCGGTGAGCACCTCGCTCAGCGAGCCGGGAACCTGAGGAATGCTGTCATGCTCCTCCGGAGGCAACTCGTAGAGGTCCTTGTCGATCGGGGCAGGTGGCTCGATCTTGTTGGCGATGCCATCGAGCCCTGCCAGCAGGATGGCGGCGAACGCCAAGTACGGGTTGGCCGACGGGTCGGGGCAACGGAACTCCACGCGCTTTGCCTTCGGGTTTGGCCCGGTGATCGGGATGCGGATGGCCGCAGAGCGGTTACGCGCCGAGTACACCAAGTTGACCGGAGCCTCGAAGCCCGGCACTAGGCGGTGATACGAGTTGACGCTCGGGTTGGTGAACGCCAGGATCGCCGGGGCGTGCTTCAGCAGTCCGCCGATGTACCAGCGGGCCGTGTCGGACAGCGAACCGTAGTTGTTGGCGTCGTAGAACAGCGGCACGCCAGCCTTGCGCAGCGACGAGTGGACGTGCATGCCGGAACCGTTGTCGCCGAAGATGGGCTTCGGCATGAACGTGGCGGACTTGCCGTACTCGGAAGCGGTGTTCTTGACGATGTACTTGAACAGCATCACGTTGTCGGCGCTGCGCAGTAGGGTGTCGAAACGCCAGTTGATCTCGGCCTGACCGGCGGCACCAACCTCGTGGTGGGCGCGCTCAATGACAAGCCCGGCCTCTTCAAGGTAGAGCACCATCTGGTCGCGCAGGTCGCCGTAGTGGTCGGTGGGGGCCACCGGGAAGTAACCACCCTTGGTCTTCACCTTGTAGCCCAAGTTGCCGCGCTCTTCGACGCGGGTGGAGTTCCACGGCGCGCTCTCCGCGTCAACAGAGTAGGTGGACGAGTGATCGTCGGTGCCGTAGCGCACGTCGTCAAACACGTAAAACTCGGCTTCGGGGGCGAAGAACGCCTCGTCACCAATTCCGGATGACGCCAAGTACGCCTCAGCCTTGCGGGCAACGTTGCGTGGGTCGCGGCTGTAGGCCTCTTTGGTGATCGGGTCATGCACAAAGAAGTTGACTACCAGCGTCTTGGAGATGCGGAACGGGTCAACGAACGCGCCCTTCAGGTCGGGGAGCAGCGCCATGTCGGACTCGTCGATGCTCTGGAAGCCCTTGACGGACGAGCCGTCGAACGCCAAACCGTCCTCGAACACGGCCTTGTCAAAGGAGCCAACCGGCACGGTGAAGTGCTGCATGATTCCGGGCAGATCCGAGAAGCGAACATCGACCATCTCGATGTCTTCGTCCTTTAGAAATCCGAGTAGCTCCTCGGGTGTGTTGAAATCCAGGCCCTTGGCCATTGGTCCCTCCCAGTTTTGTGTCACTTGTGTCGCTGTTGAGATGACGCCCGGCACGCGCAAGAGTTCATGACGGATGTCTCCCTACAGGTGTTAACACTATCGGTCAATAAGCACCAACATGTTTAGCAGATGTTTCAGGCTTGTTACTGAAAGCCTGAACTTGCCCGTGTGGACCCTGCGACTGCGCGCAGGGTGACGGGGGTGGGTGAGCGCGTGCTCTCACGCAGGGTGGGGTGATTCTGTACCCGTCATGCTACGCGCCAGTCGCAGCATCCACATTGATTGCCATCAAGGCGGCCCTCAGGCTTGTAGAGCGACAAGCTCCAACTCAGTCGCGGACAGCGCCGACGAGGGCCCGGACAATTGCCAAGTCAAGTTCGGCGATTCGTTCGCAGAAAAGCGGGAAATCTTCGATGGCAGCGTCGTCGGCGGTGTCGGAGATCCAGCGCAGCACGGCGAACGGCACCCCAAGCTTGGTGCAAACCTGCGCTGTAGCGGCACCTTCCATCTCGACGGCAATGGCACCAAACTGTTCGGCGATCTCGCCAGCCCGAGTGTGGGAGGCGATGAACTGGTCCCCGGAGGCGATGCGCCCCCGATGGGCCGACACGTCCATGTTGGCGGTGGCGACGGCAAAGGCGCGCGCCAACTGATCGGCCAACGGCGGGTCGGACTGCCAAGTCATGGACTCACTGAGAAGTTGTCCGGGCTGCACCCCAAAGGCGGTGACATCCACGTCATGTTGCACTAAGTCTGTGGCGATGACAGCGTCACCGATGTGGACGCCAGCACCGATTCCACCCGCCATTCCAGTGAAGACGATGTGCGTGGCCCCGGCGTGCGCTAGCGCGACGGTAGCCAAGGCCGCGTTTACCTTGCCAACACCCGAGCGCATCAGCAGCACCTCAACGCCGTCAATGTCTCCCCGAATCACGGGCGAGCCAAAGACGACAGCCGGAGCGGGGTCTACAAGGGCATCGCGAAGCGCGCGAACCTCCTCGTCCATCGCCCCGATGATGCCGAGGGTCATGGCTAGTGGCCTCGCAGGGCGCGACGCGAAACATGCACGTTGGGCAGTGGGCCCTTCGGGATGGGCGCGCGGCCACGCATGTTGTCCAGCGCCCGCAGACGACCCTCAAGTTCGGCGATATCCGTCGTGCTCAGCTTCTTGGGCAGCTTGTTGATGTAGTCGGCCAACTTCGGCACTGGGATCTGGCCCTCGCCCTCGCCGGTGATGATAGCGATTACGGGAACGCCGTACGCTACACCCTCATGCCGTCTCTTTGCGGTAGCCAGAACGGGCTTGACGCGCGTCGGGTCGCCGTCAGCAACGAGGATAAGTCCGGCTGGTCCGACAGCGCGATGCACGCAGTCCTGCTGCCTGTTGCCCTCAATGGCTGCGGTGTATGTCCACTTCTTCTTGTTCAGCATCATCAGGCCCACCTGACCGTAGCCGGGCTGCCCCTTGTAACGGCTGTAGACGCTGGTCTTGGCCAGTCTGTTGAGCAACAACATGAAGAGGCTCAAGCTCACCAAGAAACCAAAGATGAGGCCCTGCCATTGATGACCGAGCAGCAGACCGACAACAAAACCGATCACAATGGAACCAACAACGGTGCCGATCAGATAGAACTTGTTTTTCGGGTCGGCCTGACTCGTCATCTTGAGCGTTTCGCCCATTTGACGGAACCAGCCCCAGTCTGCGGGGTCCTCGCTCTTCTTCTTGGCCTCGCGTACGGCCTTCGCCTCAGCTTTCGCCTTCTCGGCTGCCTGCTTAGCTCTCTCGCTGGCCATACCTGCTCCTCTTAGCGGTTCTTGTCTCTGCCCCTGACCGTGGTGATCGCGCGGGGCGGGTCTCGTCTTTGTAAATCAGTGCTTATTCAAAGATATCCGGATGAAATGCTATCGCCTTGCGTGTGTCTTACGCTAACGCGCGGGCCAGCGCCGCCAGAAACTCGCCAGCATCGGCGGGGGAGACGATGCGTCGATCATAGGTGAGCGTGGCGTAAGCCAAGGTGCGCACCACGATGGTGTCAACACCGAAAGCGTCAGCCACCACCTTTGGACGTTGCCCGGCAGCACCGATGCTCAGGATGGCGACCTGCGGCTGGTTGATGATGGCCGACGTCAGCAGCGCCCCCGTTGCGGAGTTGTCCACAATGGTGAACGTGCCGCCAACTAGTTGCTGCGGGGCCACCAGACCCAATGTCGCACCCTTGGCTGCCTCGGTGATCTCTTGTGCGATGGTTGTCACTGCCTTCGCTATCGCCAAACGAATGACCGGGACAATCAGCCCAAAGTCGGTTTCACAAGCGATTCCAATGTTGGCCTCGCGGTGATAGGTGGCGATGTTGCCCTCAATACTGGCATTCACGGACGGCGTTGCGCTCAGCGCGGCCGAGGCGGCTTTGACGATGGCCGCCAAGCGCAGGGCAGGCTCAATTCCGGTGAGATCAAGCTCTACCGTGGCGCTCAGTTGTGCACTGGAGTGCTGGCTTTCGACAAGACGCTCTGCGGTCGCCGCCTGAATCTGGGACAGCGGCTGGGACGTGCCCGGCACCGCCAACTGCGGCAGCAACACGGTGGTCCGCGCTCCCGTGGCCGCACCTGCTGCCTCGTTTGCCGGCTCATCGGTGGACACTGCCCGCTGCGCAGCCGACGCGTCGGCTGCAGCCTGCACGTCCTCCTTGCGGATGCGTCCGCCAACGCCCGTGCCGACGACGGCGTTCAGATCAACGTCCAAGTCACCCGCCAGTTTGCGCACCAGCGGCACCACATACGGCGATCCGGATGCCGGTTCAGCGTCATCGCTGGCCGACTCTTGGGTGAGAGCCTGCGATTCTGGGGCAGCGTGTTCTGGGGACGCGGATTCTGTCGCCACAGGTTCCGTCACGACAGCTGCCGGCACAGACGCAGTCCGCTCAACCGCTTCAGGAACGGGCGCTACAGCAGCAACCGGGCCAGGTGCAGGCACCGTAAGGACAACAGGTTCCGGCTCTGGCTTCGGTTGGGCCTCAGGCTCAGGCGCTGGCGGTGGTGGCGGGACATCGGTCTCTTGGCTGATTTGCGGCAGTCTCCAACCGAGCCCTTGACTCACTTCGGCAGCAGCAGTGTCGCTAACCGCACTGGCAGCCTGTGCAACACTCGCTTGTCCCTCAGGCGCACCGGCGACCACTGCCACCTGCTCGGCAGCGTCACCAATCAGGGCCAAGACGGTGCCGACGGGCACAATGGCGTCCTCTTGATGAAGAATCTGGGTGATGACGCCCGTCGCGGGCGCGGGCACTTCAGTATCCACCTTGTCTGTGGACACCTCCACGACAGGTTCGTCGGCACTCACATGATCGCCGACCTGCTTGAGCCAACGCGTGACAGTACCTTCGGTGACAGATTCGCCCAACGCCGGAAGAATCAACTCGACAGCCATATTTGCACCTTAAGAAGACTTGAGATCTTAGAGCACCAAGCCTACCGCGTGACCTACTTTTCCAGCCCCATCGGGCCGAAGACCAGTTCGTCACCTTGCAACAGACTCACCTGAGCGATGTCGAAGTCCCCAAACAGGGACCAGAAGTCTCCAAGCCAAGCCTCGGCTTCCTCTTGGGAGTCAAACTGCGTGTCCAGACCGAGCGTCAACTCGGTGGACTCGTCCAGTCGGGAACCGTCTTCCAGTTCTGCTAGCCAGTGAAACATGAGTGAATCCTATTCCTTTCGCAGTCGTGAATGTGCGCTTTTGTGCGCTCCGTCGCGCCCCGGGGCCTAGTAGGTGCCGCCGCGCTCAACGGCAACGCCTGGCATGCGGAAGCGGCGCATGGCGACCATGCGGGAGATCATGCCCGATAGCAGACCCTTGGTCCGCACGCCAGGGTAGCGCTCCCACAACTCGTCCTTGAAGCCGCGCCAGAAGATGAAGATGTTGACCAAGCAGGCGAGCATCAGCGCCCAAAGCGTTCCGGTGGAGGCCATAACCAGCAACGGCCAAGCCGATCCCAGCAGCGACGCGGCGAGTAGCACAATCATGATCGGCAGCATGAACTCGGTGAGGCTCCAGCGCGAATCTACGTAGTTGCGCATCATTGCGCGTTCCGGTTCGCTTTCGTGCAACTGCTCTCGTAACGCGTTGCGCTTTGCCTGCGCCTGAGTCTCGCGACGCTGTTGTTCCTTCTTCGTCAGCTTCGGGTGCATGGCCTCCATGCGCGCCGCCTGTGATTCTTTGCGACTTGGCGTGGGACGGTTCTTCTTCTGGCTGTTGTCGCTCACGTCGGTGGCACCGGTAGCGTCAGACTGGGACACTGGGATGACGGCGGTCATCCTTGACTTAGACGGCTTGGTTGCCGGTTTGCTCTGCTGCTCGTAGCTCTCGAAAAGGCCCATGTCTTATCTTGCGTTCATTTCTTGATCGTTGGCTAGTGCTTGATCTGTTGACTTGTGGTCTTGTGGTCGTGTCTGTGTCCAGACTCACCCGTCGGCGCGCCAACGAGTCACGCACTTAGTGTAGTCGCGGGCGCAGTTCTGGCGCGAATGTTTGCAGTTGAGGCCCCATTTCACCCTTACGCGATATAGGCTTAGCTGTGGCACGCGGACCGCGACAAGCGGTTCACCTTGATGATCGCGTCAAGCGAAACACGGGTGGGACTGCCAAGTCTTGTGTGCCTTACAAGAGCTTTGCAATCAATATGGCGTTAAGCAAGCCGATAGAGAAGGGTCGAGGACAAAGAGATGGCTAGTCTGTGGGAGAGGTTCCTGATGATCTTCCGTTCTAAGGCGGAGAAGGTCGCTGACAAGTGGGAAGACCCGCGCGAGACGCTGGACTATTCGTACAAGAAGCAGCAGGAGTTGCTGCAGCGCGTGCGTCGTGGCGTGGCCGATGTCGCGACCAGTCGCAAGCGCGTGGAGATTCAGGTCAACCAGTTGCAGACCGAGGTCGACAAGATGACCGCAGCCGCGCAGCAAGCCTTGGCTGCCGGACGCGAAGACTTGGCACGCGAGGCGCTGACTCGCAAGTCCGGTTTGCAGGCCCAGCAGGCCGACCTCAGGACTCAGTACAACGTGCTACAGGCCGAGGAAGAGAAGTTGGTGCGCGCCTCAACGCAGTTGCAGCAGCGCATCGATGCCTTCCGCACACAGAAGGAGACCATCAAGGCCACCTACCAGGCTGCCGAGGCGCAGACTCGCGTCAACGAGGCGTTCACCGGCCTGAGCGAAGAGTTCGGCGATGTCGGTCAGGCTATCCAGCGGGCGCAAGACAAGACGCTGGAGTTGCAGGCCCGCGCATCTGCCGTTGATGAGCTGCTCGCCTCCGGTGCGCTCGAAGACCCGTCCATGACTTACAAGGACGACATCACTCGCGAACTGGACGCCATGGCATCCTCGTCTGCTGTCGAGAACGAGCTTGCCAGCATGAAGGCCGCTCTCGCCGTTGGTCCGGGCGCTCCCGCTCCCGCCCTGTCGGCAGCTCCGGCTGCGCCAGTTGCCGCGCCTGCTCCTGCTGAGGGTGACGTCGCGCTGTAGCTGAGGTTTCAATTGCCTAACCACGAGGTGGGTTCTGTCCGGATGCTCTGGACAGAACCCACCTCTGTTTTACCAAACGGTGACCCGCATTCCCTTGGGCTGGCAGGCTCGCGCATGCAAGGATTGATTACATGAGTTTGTTGGTAGCTATCTATTCGGGTGATCGAAGTGTCCGCGACGCGGTGAAGTCTGCCATAGGTACGCGCGTTGCTCCAGACCTACCGGACTTGGACATCCGCGAGTTTGCCACCCGTGACGCCCTGCGTGCCGCGCTGGACGCCCGTCCCTTTGACCTAGCGATCCTAGACGCAGAGACCACTCCTGCGGGCGGCATGGGCGTCTGTCACGAGCTAAAAGACGAGCTGGACGCGCCCCCCGACGTGGTGCTCCTGGTCGCCAGACCTCAAGACTCCTGGCTAGCCGCCTGGTCCAACGCCGAAGCCGTCTCCATGCTCCCGGTTGACCCGCTCACGCTAGGCAGCACCGTCGCCCAAGTCCTTCGCGCCCGCCTTGCCGGTCACGAAACTCAACTGGGCACCGACGAACCAGTGGTCGTCGGCGGTTCTTCGCGTCACTGACGTAGCAGTTCTTCATCCGACCACGGCCAACCAGATGCACGCTAGGTAGGGGCCAGCGAGCATGGAGGGGGCGTAGGCGAAGCCGTTCTTGGTGCCGGGAGCCACCTTGTGGGGGATCAGGGCCAGCACGACTCCGACTAGGGAGCCTGCTAGCAGGGAAACGTACCAATGGGTGAGGCTAGTGCTGGCGGCAACTGCGCCTATCAGCGGGGCAAGTCGGACGTCACCGAAACCGAAACCACCTCTGCTGACTAGCCAGACGATGGCGAACAGGGCTGCGCTGCCAACTGCCCCGACGGACATGCGGGCGAGCAACTGAGTGGGGGAGTCGGAGAGCCAACAACTGAGCACGATAGCCGCAAACAGTTCTGTGCTCACCAGCGCCAGCAGTGGGGTGGGCAGCCAAGTAGTCAGGGCATCCACCCACACCAACACCAGCATGCTGGATCCAGCGACCATCCAGATCGGCCACAGGGATTGTGGTGCGAGTGCGCCCATGAGTTGGGCGACGACCAGCAAGACGCCCAAGGCCACTAGTTCACGGGTTGTTCCCAGCGACACATAACTGCGTTTGCCAAGCTCCGCGCCGTCGTCCGGTTCGGCGATACGGGGGACCAGCAGACGCGTGTGAGTGTAGGTGAGTGCTGAGGCGCAAGTGATGAGGAGACTCACCCATGGCCAGGTCGCGGTCATGTCTCACGCAGCCAGCATGGGGCGCCCACAGTCGGAGCGCAAGGCGTCAAAGCACTGGTACCAGTCAAAGGACGAATAGCAGTCACGGGCTCAGGCCGCCAGCGCTAGGCAGTCTTCGTGTTCAGCGTGAGCCTGCGCTTCGGCGAGTAGGCACTCTGGGCATGCTATGTCCTCTTGGCGAGGCCGTGGCGAGGCCAAATAGTCGGCAGTCATGGCGGCGTGCTGTTCTTGCGCAAATGCCTGGATGCGCCAGATGACGCCAAGTGGACAGCGCTCTATCCAACCGTTGAGCAGCCCAGCAGCGGTGCCCACGTCGGTGCTCGCGATGCGCGCCAACACTGTTGGGGACGGATAGAAAGGCAGGTCCAACAGGGCCAAGCGTGCGGGGATGGCATCTCCATGAGTCCCGGCGACGCTCTTGAGGGTTTGGGCGGTAACCGCCATCAGGCGCCTAGCGTCCACTCTACGAATACGACGTGGCGGGCGACCTGCGCTCAATCCGAGCAGCGAACGCATCGTCCGTAGGGGGATGTTGGTGCCAATGGCAACGGCTTGCCAATTGAGTTCAGAGTCGGCAACTAGTCGGTGAGCCATTGCGCGAAATGGAGCAGCCTGCACCCAATCATGTGGGTCAAGAACTGCTGTTGCCCCATCAAGTCCGTCAAGCCCACCGTCATCGCGGTCGGCTTCCACCCAAGGTGGTGGCTCGTTGCCCGGTTCTTCTTGTATTGGCGCCATCGTCATGGCTTGCTCCTGGTCTCTTCGGTGAGGTTCTTATCTCTAATAGCCCATCGAGAACGACGGTTTGTGAGGATTGTTCTCAACCTTTCAAGAGGAAATTTGGGCAAGATTCTTTCGGTATTTCCCAGACTTTGCACTTCGACACCGCAAATATGAGAAAATGAAACGTAAAAAAATTGCATGTCGCCGGTATTGAGAACTTTTCAATTCCGCAGACAGGACAGATGAGGCAGGAGAAGATGGCGCGAAAAATGTATAGCGGACCTCAGGTTGACGTGTCGTTCGACCTCGACGTCTGTCAGCACGCGGCCGAGTGCGTTCGAGGGCTTCCGGAGGTTTTCAACACGAAGGCCCGTCCGTGGATCAACGCCGCCTGGGCCGACACTCCCGACAAGGCGGACACGGTACGTGAGGTGGTGGCCCGTTGCCCGTCCGGTGCGCTGCACATCGAAGAGCACACTTCCCAAGACTCAACGCCCGAGGCGTCTCCCAGCGAAGAGCCGGTTGAACTGTCCCGCAATGAGGACAAAGACCGCTACGAGGCGCACATTGAGGGCAAGCTCGCCGGCTTTGCCGAGTACCAACTGACTCACGAACTCGTCGTCTTCACCCACACGGAGGTGTACGAACAGTTTGAGGGACTCGGCGTCGGCTCGGTCCTCGCCCGTTTTGCGTTGGATGACGTACGCGCGCGTGGTGAGCGTAAGGTGCTACCGCTGTGCCCGTTCATCAACGGCTGGATAGCCCGCCACCAGGATTACGCCGACCTCGTGATGTAACTGGCCTGCCAGGGCGCGCAGGGGCACTAGGCTTGGCAGCATGAGAGTTGCAGTATTGGGTGCCGGTGGGCGCATGGGGACGCAAGTTTGTGCCGCAGTTGAGGCCGCGGATGGCTTGGAGTTGCACGCCGCGATAGACGCTGGCGACTCGCTGCAGGCTGCGCTGGGTGCCGATGTTGCGGTCGATTTCACTCACCCGGACGCGGTGATGAACAACCTGCAATTCCTCCTTGGCGCCGGCATTCACGCAGTGGTTGGAACTACGGGTTTCAATGACGAGAGATTGGCACAGGTCAAGGAGTGGACGTCCCGCTCTGGCTCCCCGAACGCGCTGATCGCGTCAAACTTCTCGGTCGCGGCGGTGTTGATGATGCGGTTTGCGGCCATGGCCGCGCCCTACTTTGAGTCCGTCGAGGTGGTTGAGCTGCACCATCCGCGCAAGGCCGATGCTCCGTCCGGAACTGCGCAGACCACTGCCAAGGCCGTCGCCGCCGCCCGCGTGAACGCCAACAGCGATCCCATGCCAGACGCCACCACCACTGCGCTTGAGGGCGCGCGTGGAGCAACAGTCGCCGGGGTCCACGTTCACTCGGTGCGTCTGCAAGGCCTGTTCGCCCACCAAGAGGTGCTGTTCGGCAACCCCGGTGAGATGCTCACCATCCGCGATGATTCGTTCGACCGCAGCAGTTACATGCCCGGAGTGCTCCGGGCGGTTCGTGCCGTCCCCAACCTGCCCGGTTTGACGATCGGGATAGAAGGCTTGTTGTAGCCCTAGATGGTGGAGGCGTCGATCACGTAGCGGTAGCGGACTGCCGACTTGACCACGCGGTCGTAGGCGGCGGTGATCTCGGATGCCGGGATCACCTCAACTTGGGCGGCGACGCCGTGTTCGGCGCAGAAGTCGAGCATCTCTTGCGTCTCGGCGATGCCGCCGATCAGCGAGGCGTTGACGCTGGCACCAGTAGAGCACAGCGTGCGCAGATTCAGCTTTGAGGCAGTTTCGGGCATGCCCACGTCGATGAACGCTCCGCCGAACGCGACTGTGCGCACCAGCTGCGTGATGTCCTCGTCGGCCGCCACGGTGGACAGCACCAGGTCGAACTCGCCGACGTGCCCCTTGATCCAACCGTCTTCACTGACCGCGATGTAGTTGCTGGCACCAAAGCGACGCCCATCGGCCTCCTTGGAACGGGTCTGCGAGATCACGCTCACCTCAGCACCCATGGCGGCGGCGATCTGGACAGCCACATGACCGAGGCCACCCATGCCGACAATCGCCACGCGTTTGCCCGGGCCTGCGCCCCACTTCTTCAGCGGAGAGTAGGTGGTGATGCCCGCACACAGCAGCGGTGCCGCCACGTCCAGACCCAGAGCGTCAGGGATGCGGCACACGAAATCCTGCTCGACAGTGATGGACGTGGAGTAGCCACCCTTGGTCACCTCGCCGTCAACACCGATGGAGTTGTACGTCCAGACAGCACGCTTGCAGAACTGCTCACGTCCGCACCTGCACTGCTCACACGTGCCACAAGCGTCAACCAAACAACCGACACCAACGCGGTCCCCAACAGCAAACTTGGTGACGTCTGTGCCAACCTCGCGCACGACTCCGGCGATCTCGTGGCCGGGCACAATCGGGTACTTTGCAGGGCCCCAACCGCTGCGGGCGGTGTGAATGTCGGAGTGGCAGATGCCTGCGTATTTGATGTCGAAAGCCACCTCGGTAGGGCCGACTTCGCGGCGCGTGATCGTGGTGGGGTGGAAAGGCTCTTCAGGGCCGTCCATGGCCCATGCGCGTGCTGTAGACATGTATCTAATTCTCTCATACCGTTACGCAAACTAGAATGGTTTTGTGAGTCCGATACCGAAACTGCCACCCAAGCTAGCCGCCGACACTCTACGCATCATTCCCCTAGGCGGCTTGGGAGACATCGGACGCAACATGAGTGCGTTCGAGTTGAACGGCGAGATTCTGCTGGTTGACTGTGGCGTGCTGTTCCCTGAAGACTCGCAACCCGGTGTTGACCTGATTCTGCCCGGCCTCGATTATCTCGACGGACGTCTAGATGACGTGGTGGGTCTGGTGCTCACTCACGGTCACGAAGACCACATCGGCGCGGTGCCCTACTTGCTGCGTCGTCGTCCCAACATCCCTGTTTACGGCTCCCGTCTGACACTGGCTCTGGTGGCCGCGAAGCTGAAGGAGCACCGCATCGGAACCGAGCACTTGCACCCGGTTTCGGATGACCAATCTGTGACCCTGGGCGGCTTCAACTGCACGTTTGTGGCCGTTACGCACTCCATACCGGACGCCCTCGCCGTCGCCATCAAGACTCGCGCTGGTACCGTGCTGCACACCGGCGACTTCAAGATGGACCAACTGCCGCTCGACGGACGCCTGACCGACCTGCGGGCCTTCGCGCGCATCGGCGAGGCGGGCGTGGACCTGTTCATGACGGACTCCACCAACGCCGAAGTGTCCGGCTTCACTCCTCTTGAGCGCGATGTTACCCCGGCCATTGAGCGAGTGTTCTACAACGCGAAGGCCAAACTGGTGGTGGCGTGTTTCGCGTCCCACATTCACCGCGTGCAACAGATCCTTGACCTAGCGCATAAGCACGGACGCGTGGTGTGCTTTGTGGGGCGTTCGATGGTGCGCAACATGGGCGTGGCTAGCGATCTTGGCTACCTCAAGGTTCCCAATAACACGCTGGCGGCGCTGGAGGATATCTCAAAGATCCCGGACAATCGCGTGGTCATTGTCTCCACCGGCAGTCAGGGCGAGCCACTCAGCGCCCTGTCCCGTATGGCAAACCGGTCCCATGAGATCCAGATCAACCCGGGCGACACCGTGCTGCTGGCGTCATCCCTCATCCCGGGCAACGAAAACTCCGTGTTCCGCGTAGTCAACGGGCTAGTCAAGCTGGGTGCTGAGGTGGTCCACAAGAGCAACGCGCTGGTACACGTCTCGGGGCATGCCAGCTCCGGTGAACTGCTCTACGCCTACAACATAGTCAAGCCCAAGTGTGTAATGCCGGTCCACGGCGAGCCACGACATCTGGTGGCAAACGCCGAGTTGGCCAAGGCCACCGGTGTGCCCGCAGATCGCGTCATCATCGCCGAAGATGGCGACGTAATCGACCTAGCCAACGGTCGCGCCCGCGTTGTCGGCAAGGTGGATGCCTCATACATTTTTGTTGACGGTTCAACAGTTGGCGACGTGAGCGAGTCCAGTCTCACCGACCGTCGCCTGCTCGGCGAAGAGGGGTTCATCTCCATCGTGGCAGCAGTCAACCTGCGCGAATCCACGCTGGTGGCTGGACCTGACCTGCACGCCCGTGGCTTCCTGGAGGACCCGCACCTGTTTGACGAAGTCACCGAGTCAGTGCGTGCCGCGCTTGTCAGTGCCCTGAATGAGGGGGCGGACGACGTGCATCAACTCAGCCAAGTGGCGCGCCGCACGGTCGGCAGGTGGGTTGCCAAGGCCTACCGCGCCCGTCCAATGATTGTGCCTGTTGTTATCGCGGTGTAGGTCTGCAGGTAGGCTGTTGGACATGGTTCGCAAGTGTCTTGTGCTGGCGTGTGCCCTAGTTGCGCTCGTCGTCCTCCCCGGCTGCACCCCCGATGACGCTGGCCCGGCAGACGGCACGGCCAGCGTGACGCAGACTCAAGACGAGAGTCCAAGCGCGTCAGCAACGCCTACCGGCGATCCTAACTTGGTGTCCACCGATCCCAACACGTTGGTGGTGAGTCAGTGCATTCATGACGTGGTATTCCTGAAAGCGCCAGTGACAACGGTCGATGCGGCTGCGTGCTCTTATCCTCATGACGGGGAGGTCGTGGGAGCCACGCAAGAGGGCAGCATCCGGGACTCCGAGTTTGCCAAGACCTTCTGCACCGCAGCGTTCAACAGCTATATCGGCATAGATTTCAACGCCTCTGCGCTTGACCTGATGTTCATCAAGCCCGGTGCCGACGTCTCCAACGGACAGTTGGTCTGCCTAGCCTACGATTCGCGCGCCAACTGGACCACGTCGATGCAGGGTGCTGCCGAGTAGGCGCACACTTCATGCTGACAAGTTGGCATTGCGACTGGTGAGCCAGTAAAGTTGTCCGGGTTGCTTCTGGCGGCAGCGCGTTTGCGCGCCCATGAGGCCAACACTAGACATAATTAGTAGGGAGAACGAGAATGGCAGCCGTTTGCGACATTTGTGGCAAGGTTCCGAGCTTTGGCCACAACAAGCCTTGGTCCAAGAAGAAGACGCTGCGCCGTTGGGATCCGAACATTCAGAAGGTCCACGCGGTTGTCAACGGCACCCCGAAGCGTCTTCATGTCTGCACTGGCTGCATCAAGGCAGGTAAAGTCACCCGCTGACTTTTTTGTGTGCCTAGGCGGCATGGTGTACCTACCGGACACCGTATGCCTGATGGGCACTGTGTGCCTCCTAGGCGCACACGCAACGCAAGACCCGTCTTTCGTCTCACCAATCGTGAGGTGAACCGACGGGTCTTCGTCGTTTCTGCGCACGATCTAGACTGGTGACTATGAGTGCGCAGTGGGCCAGCGAGACTTTCAGGACGCTGCACGCCCCGCTCACACAGGTTTTGGGTGACAAGACGGCAAAGGCGCTGTCCACGCTCGGTCTAAACACGGTTGACGACCTGCTGCACCACGCGCCCCGTCGCTACCTGAGCGGCACTGAGACCACAGACCTAGCTGGGCTGCACGTGGGCACCGACGCAGCCATCGTCGCGCGAGTGGTCAGCGTGGAACGTCGCCGCTCGGCGCGTGCGTCCCGGCTTGAGGCCATTCTTACGGACGGAACCTCTCGGCTGGCGGCAACGTGGTTTTCGCCCCGCGAGCACCTGCTGGACTGGTGGCAGAAGCAGTTGAGCCTGGGCGTCAAGGGCATCTTCGTCGGTCGCGTAGGTATGTTCAACAACGCGCTGCAGATGACTCACCCGGACTTTGTGATGTTGGATGAGAGCGCCGAGGTGGTGGGCCGCGCCACCGAAGAGAAAGCGGCGATGGCGCGCCAGGTGCAGCGCAACGGCCTAGTGGGCATCTATCCGGCGTCTGCAAAGGTGCCCACGTGGCGGGTGGGGGAGTGCGCCGAGATTGTGCTCGATTCCCTCGGCGCTTTCGAGGATCCGCTGAGCGCCGAGGTGCGCCAACAGGCTGGGGTAATGGGTCTCTATGAGGCATTGTGTGAGGTTCACCGCCCCACCGATCTGGCTCGCATCGAGGCTGCCACCAAGCGGCTCAAGTTCGACGAGGCGTTCGCGCTGCAACTGGTGCTTGCCTACCGGCGTCGTGACGCCCAAGTGAACACTGCCCCCGTCATCGAGCCGCGCTCGGGTGGCATTCTGGACGCGTTCGACGCGGCCCTCCCGTTCGCGCTGACGGATGGTCAACTTGAGGTGTCGCAGACGATTCAGGAGGCCATTGCGTCTCCACATCCGATGCAGCGCCTGTTGCAGGGCGAGGTCGGTTCTGGAAAGACGGTGGTGGCGCTGCGGGCCATGTTGGCTGCGGTTGACGCGGGTTATCAGGCCGCCCTGCTTGCGCCCACTGAGGTGTTGGCGGCACAGCACTACGCCACCATCCGCGCGTTCCTCGGTTCGGCCGCCGACGGCAACACGCTCGACGCGCCCGCCTACGCCACCGACGTGGTGCTGCTCTCCGGCTCATCAAGCGCCGTGGCTAGGCGAAACGCCTTGAATCACATTGCGTCCGGTCAGGCTGGGATCGTCATCGGCACCCACGCCCTGCTGCAGGCCAGCGTGGAGTTCGCCAACCTGGCGCTGGTGGTGGTGGATGAACAGCACCGCTTCGGCGTGGAGCAGCGCAGCGTGCTCACCGCGAAAGGGCGCGAGCATCCGCACGCGTTGGTGATGACTGCTACGCCCATTCCGCGCTCGGTTGCGATGACCGTGTTCGGGGACCTAGAGGTCTCAACACTCGCTCAGGTGCCTTCCGGACGGGCCGACGTGAGCACCACGGTAGTCAACTCGCGCACCCACCCAGCATGGGTCAAGCGAGTCTGGGAACGGGTAAGCGAGGAAGTGGCAGCCGGTCGGCAGGCCTTCGTTGTGGCGCCTCGCATCGGCGCGAGTGACAGCGACACCCTGCCTGGCGACGACCCGCTCGCACAACCCAGCGCGACCGTCGAGTCTCTCATCATTGAACTTGCGGACGCCCTGCCCGGGTTGAAGATCGGTTCGCTGCATGGCCGGATGAGCGCTGCTGAAAAGACTGACACCATGGAACTTTTCGCACGCGGCGCACTGGATGTACTGGTCGCCACCACCGTCATTGAGGTGGGGGTGGACGTGCCAAACGCCTCAGTGATGGTGGTGATGGACGCCGACAGATTCGGCGTGTCGCAACTTCACCAACTGCGCGGACGTATCGGTCGCGGGGCGAACGAAGGCGTCTGTCTGCTGGTCACAAACACCGATCCGGCATCCCCGGCGGCGGCTCGGCTGGCGGCGGTGGCGTCCACCCGCGACGGCTTTGCGCTGGCAGAACTCGACTTGGCGCAGCGCCGCGAAGGTGACGTGTTGGGTTCGTCTCAGTCAGGACGTCACTCGGCCCTGCGTCTGCTCAGCGTCATCAGTGACGCAGACCTCATTGAACAGGCACGCGGGGTGGCGCTGGCGTGTGTGGAGGCCGATCCGCAGCGTCACAACGCCTTCAACGCGGACATAGTCGCGTCTCTAGAGAACAACGACGCCAGCGAGTGGCTGGAGCGCACCTAGGCGAGGTCCAAGCCGCGCAGGGCGGCCCAGCGACCATCCGTCGTCGCCTCGTGAGCGTGGGCAGGGTCCTCGTTTAGATCGAAACCACACACTTGACACAGACCGAGACACTCGGGCTTGCATATCGGGTTGATCGGCAGGTTTAGCACGATTCCCTCGCGCAGGGCAGGCTCCAAGTCAATCTCGTCGTCCTCAATGAAGTTAGAGTCCTCCTCGGCGTCCCGGCCCGCGTAGAAGTACAACTCTTCAACATCAAACGTGTCGCTGTATGCGATGGGACCAAGACAGCGCACGCACTCCCCTTCTAGTTGGGCCTCGGCCGTGCCGCGCACGAGCACGCCTTCACCGGCGGATTCGAGCGTGAGTTCGAGTTGAACAGGGGAGCCAGCGGGCACCCGAATCATCTCGACGCCGAGATCTGCGGGAGCGTCAACCTCCCTGGCAAGCTGTTTCATCGTCCCCGGACGTCGCGGAAGGTCGTGAATGCCGACTATCAGATCAGTGTTCTCGCTCATGCATACAAGCCTACCGGAGGGGTGGGCTTAGGTGTGCGTGGCAGCGACTTGTCTGTGGGGGGACCCTGCGACTGCGCGCAGCGTGACGGGCGGTGAGCCTTGGGGCGGGATCAAGCGCGCGTGGCGGCGACCTTAGCCAGGATGGCGGCATTGACCGCGGGTGTGACGAACTCGGAGACGTCGGCCCCGTTCCACGCGCACTCCCGCATCATGGTGGACGAGATGGTGCCCCACTTCCTGCCGCCGGGAAGCAGCACAGTGTCCACCGGCGCCAGCGAACTGTTCATGTGGTGCTGTTGAAGCTCGTAGTCAAAGTCGGTTGAGAATCGCAGCCCTTTGACGATCACCTGCGCTCCGAGACCGGTGGCAAACTCGACCAGCAGGCCTTGCAGCTCAGCTACCCGCACATTTGGCAGATGCGCGACCGACTCGGCCACCTGCGCAAGTCGCTCTTCCATCGTAAACATGTAGTTTTTTGTGGTGTTTTGCCCGACTGCAACGATAACTTCGTCAAATAGCGCTGCTGCACGGGAAATAATGTCTATATGTCCGTAGGTGATCGGATCAAATGAACCGGGACAAACCGCCCGGACAGTGTCTTTGCCACTCATTTGAGTTCACCTTTCGTTCCTGCGCCTGCGTCCGCTTCTTCCAGTAAGAATACGACGCTCTCACCATAGCGCTTAACGTCTGGCACACTCAGGCCGTCGGGCCAAACAGGCGGGGGGGTTCGCCCGGACCGCTCCACCACCACGAGACCCTCACGCGCCAACCACCCATGCGCGCAGATGCTGGTTACTACCTCAGTGATCGTCTCATTTGAGACCTCATAAGGCGGATCGAGAAACACAACGTCGTAGCCCGGGACGGTGGAGGTGGCCGCCAAGAAACGCTCGACGCTGCCCACCACCACATTGGCTTGTAGATTTGTGGACGCAGCGTTGTCTCGAATCAGACGGGCAGTGGCCGCGTTGCTCTCCACCAGAGTGACCGGGCCAGCCCCGCGCGAAGCGGCTTCCAGCCCGACTGCTCCCGAACCGGCGTACAGGTCAAGAAAAGACAAACCATCCAACTGCTCAGCAGTGCTCCCCGTGAGCGCCGACACGCCAACCCAAGCCGCCAGTGTCGAAAACAGCGCCTCCCGCAGTCGGTCAGTCGTGGGGCGAGTGGCGTCACCTTTGGGCGCGCGCAGTGTCTTGCCCTTTGCCATCCCGGCGATGATGCGGCTCATGATCTACTACCTAAGTTCGTCTCTCGCTGTCGTTAGCTGCTCTGTCGTAAGACTAATCGTACTGGAACACTGAATTGATCGTTCTTTCGACCCCATCATTTGAACCACAATTGATATAGGATTACGCGCATGTCATCAAATAAGAACATTATTCGCGTTGCGGCCACGTGGCTGCTCGCTAGCACCATTTTGCTCACCAGCTCTTGTTCCGTTGTCGAGAGCTTCTTGGGTGCATCTCGCGACGACAATGGCACTCTCAAGGGCGAGGCCAAGATCGATATCTTCGACGTTCAGACAGGCGACTGCCTTGTTGACTTCCAAGAGGAGTCTGACACCGTCGGCAAAGTCACGGCGACCCCTTGCACCAACAAGCATGACGCTGAGGTGTACGCCGTTGCCAGCACCACTACCACGAACGCTGCCAACGAAGACTGGGCCGTCGAGTTCTGCTACGACAAGTTCGAGCCGTTCTTTGGTATCGTCTACGAAGAGTCGGTCATTGAGGTCACCTATGTGCAGCCGCAGGTCGGCAGCAAGGACACGACCGTCACCTGCGTCGCCTACGAAGAGGGCGTAACGGACTCCACCACCAGCTTGAAGGGTGCCAACAGGTAGCTCTAGTCTTCAACTCAAGACTTGACTAGGATCAGTGGGCCAGCGAAGGCAAGTATCTCGCTGGCCCACTGTCTTTCTTTGTCGATCACTGCGTTGACGCCTGTGTTGATGACGCTGTTGACGTCTGTTGCCGACAGCGAGTTGGAAGCCTGAGCGTGGCTCGGCTATTATTGATTGGTTGGCTCAAGAGCTAGCGCTAAGTTTGTGCGCTCTAGAGCCGAGTAGAAGCGAACTTTTCAAGGAGCATAACTATGGCAGTCCCGAAGCGCAGGATGTCGCGCAGCAACACGCACTCTCGTCGCAGCCAGTGGAAAGCTGCCGCAATTACCCTTGTCACCTGCACCAACCCGGCTTGCAAGGCACGTCACCTGCCGCACACCGTCTGCCCAGAGTGTGGTCAGTACGGCCCGGCGAAAGACCGTCGCCAGGTCATCGAGATCGCGCAGTAGGCTCGTCCTACGGCTCGCGCCCTTGCGTCCAGTCGCAAACCCCTCACGCAGCTTTGGTGTGTGTTGACGCGCGACGCATCACCCTTGTTAGGCAGCAAGTTATGCCAGTAACTAAGGCAGAACAACTCATTGAGCAGCTTGGCGTCCACATCGACCCCGAGCTGCTGGATTTGGCGCTCACGCACCGCTCCTACGCCTACGAAAATGGGCAGATCCCCAACAACGAGCGCCTCGAGTTTTTGGGAGACGCCGTCCTTGGCGTCGTTGTCACCGAATACCTGTACACCCAGTTCCCCGACTTTCCAGAGGGACGGCTAGCTAAGATGCGGGCCGCCGTGGTGAGCTCGGTCAGTCTTGCTGAGGTGGCTCGCGAGTACGAGCTTGGCGGCCTCATCAAGCTTGGTAAGGGCGAATTATCCACGCACGGCCCCGACAAATCTTCGATTCTGGCCGACACCGTAGAGGCTATCATTGGTGCCACTTTCTTAACAGATGCCGAGGCCGGACGGCGCCTTGTCGCCACCGTTTTCTGTCCCTTGGTTGACGAGGCCGCGCGGCTGGGGCCGGGTTTGGACTGGAAGACGTCGCTGCAAGAGGCTAGCTCGGCACAAGGTCTCGGCGTGCCCACATATCAGGTTACGAGCGACGGCCCGGCTCACGCCCGCACCTTCACCGCGTGGGTGACTCTTGGCGACGTGGCCTACCCATCCGCTGTCGGTACCAGCCGCAAGCACGCGGAACAGCAGGCGGCACAGTTGGCGTTCGAGGCGATCTCGGAGGACCATGCCTGAGCTGCCGGAGGTTGAGACGATCCGTGCTGGCTTGGATGTGCACCTTCCGGGGCGAGCCATAGTGCGCGCCCAAGTGTTGCACCCGCGCCCCGTGCGTTCCTTTTCGGGCACCCCAGTTCAGTTTGAGACGACGCTTGCCGGGCGAGTGTTCGCGTCGCCACAGCGTCGCGGAAAGTACCTATGGCTGCCCTTTGAGGACGGGGACGCGCTAGTGGCGCACCTTGGCATGTCTGGTCAGTTTCGCATTGATACTCCGGACGCGGAGCTGCCACGTCACGCCCGCGTCGTTTTCAGTCTTGACGATGATCGTCAACTCAGGTTCATCGACCAGCGCATGTTCGGCGGGCTGGAGTTGGCGAGTGGCGGGGCAGTGTTGCCGGCTAGCGTCTCGCACATCGTGCCGGATATGTTCGACAGCGAGTTTGATGAAGCGCGCACCGTTGAGCGCATTCGCGGTAGCCAATCGGCTATCAAGAGATTGTTGCTGAACCAGCGCGTAGTCTCCGGCATCGGCAACATCTACGCGGACGAGGCGCTGTGGCAGGCAGGCGTGCATCCAGAGACCCCGGCAAACTCCCTGAACGTAGGTCAAGTCAAGGCTGTATTGGACGCCGCCAAGAACGTAATGACAACCGCAATCGCGTCTGGCGGCACCTCTTTTGATGCGCTTTACGTGAACATAAATGGTGACTCCGGCTACTTCGCCCTGCAGTTGAACGCCTACTCTCGTGCCGGGCTGCCTTGTAGCCGCTGTGGCACAACCATGCAACGCACTCCTTTCATGGGGCGAAGCAGCGTCTTCTGTCCCACATGCCAACGCCTCCAAAGTGCAGCCAATAGCTGACGCGGCCATAAGGATAGGAATAGATTTGGTTAACGTGAGCGACGGCGCATTTGACGACGTCTTGGATGCTGAACTGGGCGACGTGCCGCAAGACCGGCCCGGTCATGTCGATGTGCCCGAACAAGGACAGAGTCAACCCGAACAAGGGCGGGGCAATGGCAGCGATGCGCCCGTGCCTCAGGCAGGGTCAGACAAGTCCCAAATGTTGCGACAGTTCATCCGCTTCGGCCTCGTCGGCGGCTCAGGTGTGCTGGTAAACGCCGTTGTCATGGTGCTGATGCACAAGTTGCACGGTGGCCCCGAGTTCGCCGATCAGCCGATATTCAACCTGCCCGGTACCGACTTCTGGGTGCGCTATCGCAACGTCGTCTTCATCGTCTCTTTCATCGTGGCGAACGTCTGGAACTACCAACTCAACCGTCGCCACACTTTTGAAAAGACGGGCCGCAGTTGGTTGCGTGACTTTGGGCCATTCTTCTGCACTGGCATCCTGGGGGCGATCATCGGACTGGCCTGCCAGATTGCTTTGACGCACCCTGACCTGCCCACGTACCTACCCGATCCGCCGTTCACGGCCACGGGGACGCTGCTCAGTCGCGAGCTGTGGGCGCAGCTGATTGGCGTTGCCATCTCCACTCCCATCACGTTCGGACTGAACCGGGTGTGGGCGTTCCGTACCGACAAGACAACCAATAGCGACACTGATGCTGAGGTTGGTGTTGGCGTTGAGCAAGAGGTAGGTGTTTAGGCCTAGATCAGGACCCAAACGGCAAGCGAAATAGCCCCCAACCAACTAGACTGATAATTCCGTCATGGCGCCAGTAGGCGTCCATGGCGGTTGTGACTCTATGACAGACAAGGATGAGCACGCGAGATGTATCTGAAGACGCTAACCCTCAAGGGTTTTAAGTCTTTTGCGTCCGCGACCACCTTGGAGTTTGGTCCGGGCATTACCTCCATCGTCGGCCCCAACGGCAGCGGCAAGTCCAACATTGTGGACGCCCTGGCTTGGGTGATGGGCGAGCAGGGTGCCAAGAGCCTGCGCGGCGGGCAGATGAGCGACGTCATCTTCCAAGGCACATCGTCCCGCGCCCCCTTGGGGCGCGCCGAAGTGACGTTGACTATTGACAACACCGACGGGGTGCTCCCCATCGACTACACCGAGGTGCGAATTTCGCGCACCCTGTTCCGCAACGGCGGCAGTGAGTACGCCATCAACGGCAACTCGTGCCGCCTGCTTGACGTCCAAGAACTGCTGAGCGACACCGGCATGGGTCGTGAGATGCACGTCATCGTCGGTCAGGGGCAGTTGGACGCCATCCTCGCGGGCACTCCCGAACAGCGTCGCGTGTTCATCGAAGAGGCCGCCGGAGTGCTCAAGCACCGGCGTCGCAAAGAGAAAGCCACGCGCAAGTTGGAAGCCACGGCCGCCAACTTGGAGCGCTTGGCCGACCTGATCGCCGAGATCAGACGCCAACTCAAGCCGCTGGGACGACAGGCCCAGGTGGCGCGCAAGGCTGCTGTTATTCAGGCGGAACTGCGTGACGCCCGAGCTCGACTGCTGGCTGACGATCTGACTCAGGCCACAGCCGCGCTTGATGTCGAGTTGGCTGACGAACAGGCACTACTGGAAGACAAACGTCGTGCTGAGGCTGCGCTCGAAGCCGCCCGCGCTTTGGAAGTCAGCGCCGAGCAGGTTCTGGCTGAGGCGCTGCCCACGCAGACCAACACCCAAGAGGTCTGGTATGCGCTGAGTGCGCTGCGCCAGCGCACGCTGACCACCACTTCCATCGCGGCAGAGCGTATCCGGTTCGCTTCTCAGGCACAGTTGCCGTTGAGCACCACGCACCTTGATCCTGATCTGATGGACGCTGGCGCTGCTCAGGCTCGCGCTGAGTGCGCGGAACTTAGCGCAACTGTCGAGACCGCCCAATCCGCGTTTGACGAAGCCAAAGAGTTGCACTTCGGACTTGAGGATCAACTGCGGGCCGCCGAACGCGAATACTCGGACACCGCACGGGCGGTTGCCGACCAACGCGACGGTCTGTCCAAGATCACCAAACAGGTGACCAGCCTAGAGGCCAGACTTCAGGCCGGTTCGGAAGAGATCTCACGTCTTGAATCCCGGTCCGTGGAAGCGGGCAATCGGGCGAGCAACACGCAGGTCGAATTGGACGATCTGGGTACGACTGCGGAGTCGTTGCGCACTGCCCTGGTCGCCAGCGAAACCGCCTTGGCGGTAGCTGAAGAGGCTGCCAGTGCGGCAGGGGAGTGCGTCATGCAACTCCGTCTGGCCGAACGGGAGGCCAGTGACATCGTCACCGCACTGAACGCTCGCCTAGAAGCCCTACTGCTGAGCGCCACGGCCGATGCGTCGAGCGCGCTACAAGCCGGCGAGGGTGAGGGCGCGCCCGCTGGGGTGCGGGGTCCGCTGTCCAACGACATCAAGGTGAAGCGCGGCTGGGAGGCCGCCATCTCCGTGGCTTTGGGCAGCGCTGCCGATGCGTTGACCGCCGACTCGCTTGCCTCCGGCGTGGACGCGCTGGAGTGGGCTAAACGGCAAGGACTGGGCCGCACGCAACTGCTGCTCGGCGAGGCACCGGAACTCGCCGCCACCGTGGGTGGGCGACTGCCCGTGGGCGCGCAATGGGCCGCGTCACTCGTTCGTATCAGCGCCACGTTGCGTCCGGCACTCGATCACCTGCTCAGCGGCATCGTTGCGGTCGAAACCATTGCGGACGGCGAACGTATCGTGTCCGGAAACCCTGACCTGCAGGCCGTCACCCGCGATGGTGACTTCATCTCGGCATGGTTGGTTCAGGGCGGTTCCAAGGCCAACTCGTCCGCCATTGAGATTGGTGCCGCCATTGAGGACGCCAAACTCTCTCTGGCTGACGCGCAGGCCTCCGCAAGCCAGTTGAGCGAGTCGTACGAGGGCGCTGTTGCCGACGAGAAGACTGCCGTCGCCGCTCGTACCGCCGCTACCGAGGCGCGTGACACTGCTCGCAGGGCCCAAGCTGCGCACCAGCAACGTGTTCTGCTCTTGGAACACGACATGCAGGACGCGCTCGCGGATGCCAAACGTATGAAAGACGCCATGGTTACCGCCATGATGGCGCGCGAAACCGACGAGGAGCGCCTTGCCGAGCTGAGTAGTCGGCTTCAGGCTGCCGATGCCAAGGGCGAACTGCATGAGCCGGACCCCGCACTGAAAGACCGGCTCAGCAAAGAGGTGCAGGCCGCCATTCGCGCCGAGATGGAGGCCGGACTGGCACTGCGCAGCACTCAAGAGCGGTTGCGGCTGCTCACCGAACGCGCCGATTCGCTGGAACGCGCCGCCGCCACCGAACGCGCCACGCGCGAGGCTCGCGAAGCCAGAGCAGAGCAGTTCCGCATTGAGTCCGAGCTGGCTGCAGCGGTTCAGACCGGCGCCAAGTGGCTGTTGACATGCGTCGATGCTGCACTGGAACGGGCGAAGATCGAACGCGATGCCGCCCAGGCCGGTCGCATCGCTGCCGAGGCGCAGCTTGGCCGTGCCCGGTCTGCTGTCCGGGATGCGAATACGGCGCTGGAGCGCGTAGTCGAGGGTAGTCACCGCGATGAGATGGCCCGCATGGAACACCGCCTGCGCATCGAGGCGCTCGCTGAGAAGGCGCTCACCGATCTAGGCCTAGACCAAGAAGCCCTGCTGAGTGAGTATGGCCCCGAACTGCTGGTGCCAGTGCTGCTAACCCCCGACGATGAGGCGGCGGGCAAACCCCAGCCCGATCCCAAGCCATACGTGCGCGAGGAGCAGTTGAAGCGACTGCGCGTTGCCGAGAATGACCTGCAACTGCTTGGCGCCGTCAACCCGCTAGCGCTCGAAGAGTTTGAGGCGATGAACGCGCGCCACACCTACTTGGCCACTCAAGTGGAGGACTTGAAACAGACCCGCAAGGACCTGCTGCAGCTTATCGACGAGGTGGACGCCAAGGTGCTGGAGGCGTTCACGTCGGCCTACACCGATGTGCAGCGCGCATTTGAGGACGTCTTCTCCCGGCTATTCCCTGGTGGCAAGGGCAAACTGTCGCTCACAGGCGACACAGACATGCTCACCACCGGCGTCGAGGTCAGCGCCAAACCGGCAGGCAAAAAGGTGGAGCGACTCTCACTGCTGTCCGGCGGGGAACGTTCGCTGGTCGCGGTGGCGTTCCTGCTGGCGCTGTTTATCGCCCGTCCATCTCCATTTTACATTCTGGATGAGGTCGAGGCGGCTCTTGACGAGACAAACCTCTCCCGTCTGCTTGGGGTCTACGAAGAACTGCGCCTCAACTCGCAGTTGCTCATCATCACCCACCAGAAGCGCACCATGGAGATCGCCGACGCACTCTACGGCATCACGATGAAGTCGGACGGAGTGTCCGCTGTGGTGTCCCAACGTCTGGATACTGCCGAGCAGGCACCAGAGCAGACCAGCACAACCTCCTAGCTCCGGTAGGCTATGTCCGTGGACTCTAACCTGTTGTGGATTTTGATCGCAGCGTGCGCGCTTGTGGTCGCTGGCATCGTCTTTGTGTTGGTGCGCCGTGGACGGCAGTTGGCACCAACCTTCGAATCCCAAGGCATCGAAGACGGACAAGGCTCCGGCACCTTCGGTGGTGGGGACGGCGACGTTTCTGCGGCCCCCGCGCAGCCGACACCCACATCCGGCCGGGAGACTCCTGAAGCCCCGGCGTCTCGGCTGACGCGACTGCGCCGCAGGCTGGCGTCTAGCAACAACGGCTTGGCGCGTGCGTTCGCCGACCTGCTGTCCTCGGACAAGCTTGACGCCGACACTTGGGATGACTTTGAGACCACGCTGATCAGCGCCGACTTGGGTGTTGGCCCCACACAAGAGCTGGTGGACGCGTTGCGCAAGAAACTCGGCGTCGAAGGCATCGGCGATGGCGTCCGCGGGCGCGAGGTGCTCCGCGAAGAGCTGATTCACCTAGCCAACCCCGACTTGGACCGCTCGCTGAACCTCAGCACCACCCCGAGCGTCATCATTATGGTGGGCGTCAACGGCACCGGAAAGACCACAACTGTCGGCAAACTTGCCCGGCTGCTGGTCGCTGAAGACAAGAGCGTGGTGCTGGGTGCGGCAGACACGTTCCGCGCCGCAGCCGCAGAGCAGTTGACCACCTGGGGTGACCGAGTGGGTGTGCAGACCATCAGCGGTGCTGAAGGCGCAGACCCCGCATCGGTCGCATACAAGGCTGTCGAAGCCGGTGTGGCAGACGGCACGGATGTTGTCATCATCGACACTGCCGGACGCCTGCACACCAAGGTTGGCCTGATGGACGAGCTTGGCAAGGTCAAACGCGTCATCGAGAAGCAGGCGCAAGTCACTGAGGTGTTGCTCGTCATCGACGCCACCACCGGACAAAATGGCCTGGCGCAGGCGCGCATCTTCGCTGAGGCGGTCGATGTCACCGGTATCGTGCTCACCAAACTGGACGGTTCCGCCAAAGGTGGCATCGTCGTGGCCGTGCAGCGCGAACTGGGCGTGCCGGTGAAGTTCATCGGCCTAGGAGAAGGCGTGGATGATTTGGCCGTCTTTGACGCTGCGGGCTTTGTGGCCGGGCTGCTGGGGGAGTGACGAGACTTGCGCAATGCTGTTGAAACCTGCGAGGTTGTGGGAGCCGGTGAGGCTGTGACCACCCGCGAGTCCCGCCCGTCTGGCGTGTCGCAACGAACGAATAGAGCGAAAGAGCCGAAAGAGATAAGTCATGTTTGATACCCTGTCGGAACGCCTGTCGGCCACATTCAAGAACCTGCGCGGCAAGGGCCGCATCACTGATGAGGACATCGACGCAGCCGCACGCGAGATTCGTATTGCACTGCTGGAGGCTGACGTCAACCTCGGCGTCGTCAAGGCGTTTGTCGCCCGGCTGAAGCAGCGTGCCCACGGCATGGAACGCAGCGCCGCTCTCAATCCGACGCAGCAGATCGTCAAGATCGTTGACGAGGAGTTGGCAGTCATTCTTGGTGGCGAGACGCGGCACATCGCGTTCGCGAAAGAGCCGCCGACCGTCATCATGCTCGCCGGCCTACAGGGCGCTGGCAAGACCACTCTGGCCGGCAAGTTGGGCAAGTGGCTGCATGAGCAGGGGCACTCGCCGCTGCTGGTGGCCGCCGACCTGCAGCGCCCCAACGCCGTGAATCAGTTGAGCGTGGTGGCCGAGCGTGCCGGGGTGCAGGTGTATGCGCCGGAGCCGGGCAACGGTGTTGGCGACCCGGTGAAGGTGGCGCAGGACTCGCTGATTGTGGCGCGTCGGCAACTGTTTGACGTAGTCATCATCGACACCGCCGGTCGTTTGGGTGTCGATGCCGAACTTATGACGCAGGCCAGCAACATCAAGGCCGCCACGCAGGCAGACGAGACGCTGTTCGTTGTGGACGCCATGATCGGCCAGGACGCGGTCAACACCGCGCTGGCGTTCGAGCAGGGCGTGGGCGTGGATGGCGTGGTGCTAACCAAACTGGACGGCGATGCCCGTGGTGGTGCGGCACTGTCCATCCGTCAGGTCATCGGCAAGCCCATCATGTTTGCCTCCACGGGCGAGGGCCTAGACGACTTTGACGTCTTTCACCCCGACCGCATGGCAAGTCGCATCCTTGGCATGGGCGACATGCTCACCCTCATCGAGCAGGCCGAAAAGTCGTTCGACGCCGAGCAGAGCCGAATCGCTGCCGAGAAGCTGCTACGCGGCAAGAACGAGTACTCACTGCAGGACTTCCTTGGTCAAATGCAGCAGATGCGCAAGATGGGCTCCATGACCAAAATCATGGGCATGCTGCCCGGCATGAGTCAGTACAAAGAGGCCATCGAAAACTATGACGAGCGCGAAGTGGACCGCATTGAGGCCATCATCTACTCCATGACCCCCGCGGAACGGGCCGACGTTGGCATTCTCAACGGGTCTCGGCGCATGCGCATCGCGCGCGGCTCCGGCACCACCGTGCAGGCGGTCAATGAGATCGTCAACCGCTTTGTGGGCGCGCGCAAGATGATGCAGCAGATGAGCCCCATGATGGGTGGCCTTGCTGCTGCCTCCGCTCGCAGTGCTGGCAAGCAGTCGCAGAAGAAGAAGGGAAAGAAGGTCTCCGGAAATCCAGCCAAGCGGGCTGCCATTGAGGCAGGAAGAGAGGCCAAGGGACGCGAGGCAGTGGTCGCCGCCATTGAAGAAGAGGTGGCGTCGCTGGCACCCGATTCGGCGTTCACTCCCGGCTCGGCGTTCGGTTTCGACATTGATGCCGTGGCGTCCGAACTGGAGACCAAGGGTGCGGGCGACTTCAAACTGCCGCCCTCGCTCGCGCAGATGTTCAACGAGCAGACAAAGGGGCCACGATGAGCGGAGCGGCGTGGCAACTAGATGCCGCAGCTTCTCTCAGCATGACCGAGAACGACACCTAAGGGGCCAAGATGAGCAATAAGGCACTGCATCTCACCGGAGTCATTCTTCCGGAGAGTGAACCGCGCGACTTCTGGGTTGCGGACGGTGTGGTCGTAGAAGGGCCAATCGCGGGGGCAGAAACCATCTCGAAGCGCTGCTGGGTGCTGCCCGGACTCGTGGATGCCCACTGTCACATCGGTCTTGGCGTCGGCGGCGAGATCCCCAAGGAACGCATTCTGCAACAGGCGCTCACTGCCCGCAACGCCGGAACGCTGCTGGTGCGCGACAACGGCGTGCCCTCCGACAACTGGTGGATTGAGGATCGCCCCGATCTGCCGCGCATCATCCGTAGTGGACGGCACATTGCCCTAACCAAGCGCTACCTGCCTGGCCTGGCAGACGAGGTTGATCCGCAAGATTTTGTCGCCGAGGTGGAGTTGCAGTGCTCGCGGGGCCAAGGCTGGATCAAGTTTGTGGCCGACTGGATCGATCGCTCAGTCGGCGATCTCGCCCCATGCTGGTCCGCCGACGTGGTGGCCGCCGGAATCAAACGCGCCCACGAACTGGGAGTGCGTGTCACCGCCCACACCTTCGGTGAGCAGGCGGTCGCGGAGATCGTCGATGCCGGAATCGACTGCGTGGAGCATGGCGTTGGTCTAACCGATCCGGTCATCGAAAAGATGGCCGCAAACGGCGTCGGACTAGTGCCAACGCTGTGCAACATTGAGAACTTTCCCATGTATGCCGCCCAAGGAGAGGAAAAGTTCCCGACATATGCCGCGCATATGCGCGACCTATATGAGCGTCGTCTTGACACCCTCGGCAAGGCCCGTGAAGCCGGAGTGCCCATCTACTGCGGCACCGACGCTGGCACAGTGGTCACCTACGACCAAGCGCCCCACGAGGTGGTCAAGCTTGGCGCAGTTGGCGACGCTGACTTTGCGCTCGGGGCAGCCACGTGGCGGGCGCGCCCGTGGCTCAACGCCCCCTGCCTAGAACTCGGCGCCTCCGCAGACTTCGTCGTCTACGACAACGACCCGCGCGCCGACCTCCGCGTCGTCACGCACCCGTCCTGCATAGTGCTTCGCGGCGTAATCGTCGCCGAGGGCGGCACCTACTGCTGAGACGTGCCGATTCGCTGCTGTGCTTGCTAGCCGCTCTCCTCGTCGCCAACTGCGACGATCCACGGAACTAGAGCGTCGCTACCCTCGTCTCCTGTCGTCACGATTCGCTCAAATGAGCGTAGTCGTGGCAGAATAGGTGCCGTTGTCTGTGTGGATTTGGCATCCTCTCACTGTCCATGCCTCGCAGACTCCAGAAGAGTCATTAGCAGGACGTGCCCCACTCGTCTTGACTGGACTTACAAGCTTGAAGTCGAGACGAGTACGTCCCGGCTTGTAAATGAAAACAGGAGTACCCACACAAGTGGCAACGAAGATTCGTCTGAAGCGTCTCGGCAAGATCCGCGACCCGCACTACCGCATCGTCGTCATCGACTCACGCGCCAAGCGCGATGGTCGTCCCGTTGAGGAGATCGGCCAGTATCATCCCAAGTCAAACCCGAGTGTCATCGTTGTGAACTCGGAGCGCGCCCAGTACTGGCTGGGGGTTGGGGCACAGCCGACGGAGGCTGTCGTCGCGATCTTCAAGCGTTCGGGCGATTGGCAGGCCTTCACGGGCGACACCTCCATCCCCAGTGGCATTGAGGTGGCACCGCCGAAGCCTGACAAGGCAGAACTGTTCAATAAGGCCCTCGCTGAGGCGAACGATGAGCCGTTGACCGCCGCCGTCACCAAGTCAAAGCGTGGCAAGAAGACCGAAGAGGTCGAAGCGCTGCCCGAGGCTGTTGCGGAGATCGTTGAGGCGCAAGAGGAAGCCGTCGCCGAAGCTGTGGCCGAAGAGGTCGCCGCAGAGCCCGCTCCCGAGGTCGCCCCGGCTGAGGCCGAGTAATGCTCTCTGACGCACTGGAACATCTGGTTCAGGGTATCGTTGCCCACCCGGAGGACGTGAGCGTGCGCTCGCGTGAACTCCGGGTTGGCAAGATGCTTGAGGTGCGCGTGCACCCTGAGGATGTCGGCAAAGTGATCGGACGCGACGGACGCACGGCAACCGCTCTGCGCACGGTCGTCAACGCACTAGCCGGTCAAGACGGTGTGCGTGTCGACTTTGTCGACGTAGACCGCAAACCCACCCGTGGCCCGCGCCGCTAAGGAGTTCTTGCTCGCTGCGCTGCTTCGTCACTGAAGGACTGGTTTGTTATTCTGCGCGTAGTGGCAGAATCCACTGCACCTCGGATGGATCCCGCGACTGTGCGCGGGATGACGGAGTAGGTGTGGTGCCGTGGCGTAGATCCGTGCCGTGACCCTCCAACCAAGCATAGAATGGTAGTTAATGGGTAGCGTTGAAGTTATTGTCGGCAACATCGTGCGGCCGCATGGTGTGCACGGCGAGGTACTGGTGCTCAGTCGCACCGACGAACCTGAACGCCGTTTTGCCGTTGGCACCAAACTTCGCGTTGAAGGCCGCCCCGGTACGCTCTCCATCACCGCATCGCACCGAGTGCAAGGACGCTTGATCCTCAGCTTCGCTGAACTGCCCACCCGCGACGAGGCCGAAGAGGCCCGTGGTTGGGTGCTGCTGGCAGATGTTGCTGATGACGAAACCCCCACCAGTGACGAGGAGTATTACGACCGTCAACTCATCGGACTGCGCGTGCTGCGTCACGATGGTCGCGAGGCAGGTGTGGTCAAGCAGGTGCTTCACCCCGGCGTCCAAGACCTCCTTGTCGTCAGCATCACAGACGCCCCTGATGCTCCAGATGCGCTCGTTCCCTTTGTCCTAGCCTTGGTCCCCGACGTCGATCTGGCAGCCGGAACGCTTACCTTGGCGGATATCGCGGGCCTCATCGATGAGCCCGACGCCTTGGATGAACCGGATGCGGCTAGAGAGCCCAGAGGGTCCACCGATGCTGATTGAGGCCGTCACCGTCTTCCCGGAGTACTTCGAGCCGCTGCGCCTCTCCCTGATCGGCAAGGCTATTGAGTCTGGCCTTATCGACGTGCGTATCCATGACCTGCGTGACTTCACTCACGACCGGCATCGCACCGTTGACGACACCCCATACGGTGGTGGTGCTGGCATGGTTATGAAACCCGAGCCGTGGGGCGAGGTGCTCGACGACATCGCGTCGCGAGTCCAGACCATCGAGTTGCAACCACAACCGACGCTCATCTTCACCACTCCTGCGGGCACACCTTTTGCGCAGAGCGCAGCAGACGAACTTGCCACTCACGAACACATCGTCTTTGCCTGTGGGCGCTACGAGGGCATCGACCAGCGGGTTATCGAGTGGGCGCGGGCGCACTTCGACGTGCGCGAGTATTCGCTTGGTGACTACGTGCTCAACGGTGGGGAAGTGGCGGCACTCGCGATGAGCGAGGCGATTGTGCGACTGATCCCCGGTGTCATTGGCAACCCCGAGTCTCTAATTGAGGAGTCGCACGCTGCCACGTCTGACGGCCTGCTGGAGTATCCGGTGTACACCAAACCGGCCACTTGGCGGGGTTTGGACGTGCCCGAAGTGCTGCTCAGTGGTCACCACGGTGAGGTGGCAAAGTGGCGTCGTGCCCGGTCTGAGGCGTTGACGGCAGAACGTCGTCCCGACTTGCTGCCTTGAACAGCTGTCGTGAGCGCAGACGTGGGGTCAACGGGACCTTGCAGGGTCTCCAGCCACGCGGGCAGCGCCGCTAGGTTTCTAGTGTCAGTTAGCGTTTCACAAGCAGATCTGGCAGAATTATCCCTTGGCCTTAGGGGTCGGCACCTGCCACAGGGGGCTAACCACCCAACAAGACCAACACACACATAACACGACATCGAAGTGACCTGTGGCACTGGCGAGGAAAACAATCTTATGAATCCGCTTGTTGCGTCCGTTACGCAAGACACCCTCAACGCCGACATCCCGGCTTTCCGTCCCGGCGACTCCGTTCGCGTTCACGTGAAGGTTATCGAAGGTAGCCGCAGCCGTATCCAGGTGTTTGCTGGCGTGGTTATCAGCCGCACCGGCGGTGGCATCGCTGAGGCGTTCACCGTACGCAAGATCAGCTTCGGCATCGGCGTCGAGCGTACCTTCCCGCTGCACACCCCCATCATCGACAAGATCGAGGTCGAGCGTCGTGGCGACGTGCGTCGCGCCAAGCTCTACTACCTGCGTGGCCTACGTGGCAAGGCCGCTAAGATCAAGGAGAAGCGCGACCACTCCTAGGTATGCGCTTATCGGCCAACGCGGCTTCAGCCGTCGGTCCGGTGTGTCAACCCCTGTGATCCGCTAATGCGTGCCCCAAGCATGGTGAGTGTGTTTGCGGGCATTTAGCCCTGCGTCCTTGCAGCCGATTCGGCCTAACAGCGGGTATAGTGGCTTGTGACACCCCGAAGCTTGAGGTTAAGTTGTATGAGCAGTGACGGTGGTTATCCCACCCCCTACCCCGGCGCACCCCGACGTGCTCGCCGTGCGCTGCCCAGCGACTGGGAAGAGCTTCCCGCCACGCAGGATTTCAACCCTCCCGCAACTCTCATCCCGGTCCAGCAGGTCCCTTTAGCAGACCCGTACGGCATCGAAGAGTACCGCGAACCAACGGGTGCGTTGCGTCTGCCCGCAAGTGACCCGGAGTCCGAAGAACCAACTGTGGCGTTGGCCGGGTATGGACGTCGCACGTCCTCAGGTGCGGTCATCTCTCCGCCACGTCCTGTCGTGCCTCCAGCGGTGGCGTTGCCTCCCGTGGCACAACAGCCCATTGCACGCTCACCTGTTGCTGTGCAACCGTCCGTGGCGCAACAGTCCGCTGTCGTCCCACCGGTAGCGTATGACCATCATGTGGACGCTCAATATGTCACCCCAATTGAGTTGTCAGGTCCGGTGTCGCTGGTGCCTCTGACGCCGCCCGCGCCCTCCTTCATGACTGCACCACTCGCGGAGACTAGCGCTCCACCGCGACCGCATCGCTCCCCGCGCCAAGACCCGCGCTCAGCGGCGGTCATTGCTGATGCTGGCGAGCCGTTCCTGGCAGCTTGGGGCGGGCTTCCCCAAGAAGAAGACTCAGCCGATTACCAGTCAACAGTCAAGAACGGCCAGACTCGTCGGAACGAGTCGGGTGACATTGATGACCACGCCAAGAGCGGCAGGTATGACGGTGCCTCTGAGTCTGACTCCGACGTGGAGCCGCCCAAGCGTCCCCGATGGCAGAGTTGGCTGCTGGAACTGTTTGTCATCATTCTGGGTGCCATGGTGCTCACCAGCGTGCTGCGACTGTTCGTTTACCAGACGTTCAATGTGCCGTCCGGCTCCATGGAACACACCATCGAGACTGGCGACTCCATCATCGCAGTCAAACTAATCGACTTTGAACGTGGCGACGTGGTCGTCTTTGAGGACCCCGGTGACTGGCTGCGGGGCGCAGAGCCTGACGAGCCAACCGGCGTGCGCAAGGTGCTGGAGTGGGTGGGCCTGCTGCCGTCTACAGCAACAAGACACCTAGTCAAACGGGTGATCGGCATGCCCGGGGACCACGTGGTTTGTTGTGACGCTGCGGGTCGTATCACCGTCAACGGCACCGCGCTGATGGAGGACGACTACCTGTACTCCACCAACGGCGTTGCGGTGGCCCCCAGCGCCATGCGATTCGACATCATCGTGCCGAAAGACCGTATCTTTGTGATGGGTGACCACCGCGATCAGTCCGCAGACTCGCGCTTCCACCTCTGCGAAGCCACCGGTGGGGAACCGCCGGGCATGGCTGCGTTTGTGCCTATCGACAAGGTCACCGGGACTGTGGTTGCGGTGACCGGGCCGTGGGACCACATGGCCCGAATACGCGTGCCGGAGACGTTCAATGACATTCCGTCTCCGGGACCAGCGCCAGATACTCCGAGTATCGTTGGGCCATGCCGATAGCTGGGCTCAGCCCCATTGCCACCCTTGCGGCAGCTGGTTTCGTTACCGTTGCCGGTGCTGACGAGGCGGGACGCGGCGCTTGCGCTGGCCCGTTGGTTGCTGCTGCGGTCATTCTGCCCACAGACCCGACTACGGGCGAAGTCACTGACGCTCGCCTTGCGCGGCTGGATGACTCCAAGAAACTCACACCGCTCGCCCGGGAGCGTCTGTTTGATGTCATCTGCGACGCAGCCGTGTCGTTCAACATCGTGTCCGTCTCTGCCCTGGACTGTGACACCTTCGGCATCCAAGAAGCCAACGTGCAGGCGTTGCGACGTGCGTTGTTGGGGCTTGACGTGCCGCCTGACTACGCCATCTGTGACGGTTTTGCGGTGGACGGGCTGCCGTGGCCATCAATCGGCATGTGGAAAGGGGACCAGGTGGTGTCCTGCGTCTCTGCGGCGTCCATCTTGGCAAAGGTCAGCCGTGACCGGACAATGTGTCAGTTGGCTTTGGATTACCCCGGATACGCCTTGGAAGGTCACAAAGGATATGCCACGGCGGTGCATCAGGCCGCACTGGAGCGGCTAGGACCGTCACCCATCCATCGACTCAGTTACGCGAACGTGGCCGCAGTGCTCACCCGTTAGCCCCGCCAACAGAGTAGACTGGAATTATCATGAGCGCAGAAGACCTCGAAGCCTACGAAAACAGACTGGAGTTGGAGCTTTACCGCGAGTATCGCGACGTAGCCGCCATCTTCAAGTACGCCGTCGAGACTGAGCGACGTTTCTACCTGTGTAACGGCGTTGACTTGCAGGTTCGCACTGAGGGCAACGATGTTTACTACGAGGTGACCATGGCCGACGCGTGGGTTTGGGACCTTTACCGGCCCGGACGTCTCATCAAGACGGCCAAAGTGTTGACGTTCCGCGATGTTTCTATCGAGGAGATTCAGCACTCCGAACTGCGCGTTCCTGAACAGAGTCGCTGATACCGGTCTCTGCCCGTCTCTGGTTACATCCTCTAGTCACACTCTTGGGTTATCCACAGCCACACTGTTGGCCTCCTGACCTGTGGATAAGTGTCTCGTTTTGGCGCTGTCTCCACATAGTTAAGGTGTGAGTGCAGCACTAGAGAGATCAAAGTTAGGCAAGTGGGGCGAAGACCTCGCCGCAAAACACTTGGCGTCCCTTGGATGGACGATAGCCGAGCGCAACTGGCGATGTAGCACCGGCGAACTCGACTTGATTGCGTTGGAACCTGTGCCCGGCCGCGCGCCCAACCTCGTGGTGATTGAGGTCAAGACCAAGAGTGGCCTCGGCTTTGGAAACCCCCTAGAGGCAATCACGGCCACAAAACTGCTGCGCCTGCGTGGGCTGGCGTGTCAGTGGCGGCGGGCGCATCCGGGAATTGGGGAGGGGCTGCGCATTGATGCCATCGGCATAACCAAGCCTCCCGGCTTCGCGCCCCGGATCGCGCACGTGAGGAACATCTCATGAGCATCGGGTCTGCATGGTCTATCGCCCTGACTGGTCTTGAGGGCACTCTGATCGAAGTCGAGGCGTCCATCACCGCAGGTCTGCCGCGCACCGTGCTCGTTGGCCTGCCCGACTCGTCGTTGATGGAAGCCAAAGAGCGCTGTCGTGACGCCCTCTATGGTGCCGGTTTCGGTTGGCCGGGGGAGCACCTCACCATCAATCTCACTCCGGCCAGCATGCCCAAAGCCGGGAGCCACTACGACTTAGCCATTGTGGCGGCGGTGCTCGCCGCAGGGGGCAAGATACCTCGCGAAGTCGCAAGTACGTGCGTGTTGATGGGGGAGCTGGGGCTGGACGGCAGAGTCCATCCGGTGCGCGGCGTGCTGCCCGGCGTGGTAGCCGCCGTTACTGCAGGACGCCCGAAGGTGGTGGTTCCCAGCGGCCAAGTCGGCGAGGCCAGTCTCGTTGAGGACGCCCAAGTATTTGGCGTCTCCTGTCTTGACGACCTCATCGAGGTTCTGAATGGGAGGCTAGTTCTCAACGCTGCACCAGTGGCGGCGTGCCGCGACGGCGACGACCCCGCGACTTCCGCGTTGCCTGACATGGCAGACGTGCTGGGGCACCCAGATGCCCGTTGGGCGATGGAGGTGGCTGCCGCAGGCAGACATCACGTGTTCCTGCACGGAGCGCCGGGAGCGGGCAAGACCATGCTGGCCGAGCGACTTCCCGGCTTGCTGCCGCCACTCAGCACGCCGGAGGCACTGGAAGTGTCTGCAATTCACTCCCTTGCCGGGGAACAAATCTCTGGGCTTATCCGTCGTCCACCGTTCTCATCTCCGCATCACAACGCCACCGTGGCATCCATGATTGGGGGCGGTGCCCGACTCGCTCGTCCCGGTCAGATATCGCTGGCGCATCGGGGAGTGTTGTTTCTCGACGAGGCCCCGCAATTCTCGGTGTCGGCGCTGGATGCGCTGCGAACCCCGCTGGAGTCCGGTTGGGTGAGCATTGCCCGTGTGATGGGCACGGTTCGCTATCCGGCAAGGTTCCAGTTGGTGCTGGCCGCCAACCCTTGTCCCTGCGGTATGAACGCCACGGCTGGTGCTGCGTGTCGTTGCTTTCCGGCCACGGTCCGCCGCTACAACGAGCGACTCAGCGGCCCAATTCTTGACCGCATCGACATTCATCACCAGATCGCGCCCATCAGGGCATCACTGATACGCGCCATGAAGGACGCTCCAGAATCAAGCACCACCATTGCCGCCAGAGTTGCGGAGGCTAGGGCGCGAGCGCTTGCGCGGCTTGCCCCAGGCGGTTTCTGCTGCAACGCCGAGGTGCCGGGTGCGTGGATGCGTCGCGAACTACCCGAACCAGATGGAGGCCTCAAGATTTTGGACGATGCGGTGCAACGCGGACGTATCAGTTCTCGCGGCGTCGACAAGGCCCTGCGTCTGGCATGGACGCTTGCAGACCTAAGCGCCGTGGACCGCCCCACACGCGAGCATCTGGCAGCGGCGCTAACACTCAATCAAACAGAATGGATGAAGACAGCATGAACGAATGGGATGACGAACGGTTGGCTCGATTAGCTATCAATCGGGTAGTTGAGGCGGGGACTCCGCAGGCCGCGAGCTTAGTGGCCCAGTATGGGGCGTTAGAGGCGTGGAGTCGCATCAAGGTTTGGAACGGTGAGGAACGCGTGTGGGCCTTGCGTGCGGCGCGCATCAACGTGGAAGCGCTCGTGGAGGAAGCCGACGAGTCCGGGATGCGATTCATCATTCCCGGCGACGACGAGTGGCCTGATGGGCTGGCATCCCTGGAGTTCTGTGGCGAGCCAGATGGACGGGGCGGAGTGCCAATTGGGCTTTGGCTGCGCGGTCCGGGCAACTTGACCGAGATGACGCGCCGCTGCGTTGCCATCGTCGGATCACGAGCCTCCACTCGCTACGGCGAGATAGTGGCTACCGAGTTGGCTAACGACCTAACGATGCAACAACCCAGCGTCACGGTCATCTCCGGGGGAGCCTACGGCATCGACGCCTGCGCGCATCGAGGTGCGCTGACCGGCGAGGGACACACCATTGGGGTTTTTGCACAGGGCTTAGACAACGCCTATCCGCGTGGCAACAGCAGCCTGTTTGAGCGCTTAGCAACCGAGCAACTGGTGGTGTCCGAGGCTCCACCAGGGTTTCCGCCATCCAAGATGGCTTTCCTGTGCCGCAACAGGCTGATCGCGGCATTGTCGCAGGCAACTGTCATCGTCGAGGCTGCGGCCCGATCTGGGGCGCGTAACACTGCCTCTTGGGCAACTGCTCTCTCGCGAGTCCTGCTAGCCGTCCCTGGGCCGGTTACGGCAGCAACGTCGGTCACCCCAAACCGGCTCATCCGCGACGCTGAGGCCGGACTGGTATCGAGCGTCGAGGACGTGCTCATGGCGGTAGGCGAACTTAACGGATACGGACAAGAACCTCTGTTCACCGCCAAGAGCCAGTGGGACGAGTTGACTGATGCGCAACGGCTCCTGCTCGAAGCCCTGCCTCCCAGAGGATGGCGAACTCAAGGCGAACTGAGCCTTGTGTCAGGGCTGCCCATGTCTAAGTGTCTGGCAGCTATCTCGGAACTGGACGCCCTCGGGCTGCTCGTGTCCGGCTCATCGGGGTGGAGATTGGCAGCCGGCGGCTCGCAACAACTACGGGAGGCGGCATGACAGTATTCCGGTTGTCCAGTCCACGCATTCAGTTGAGCCAGCCGGGACACCGGAACACGCCCACTGATTTAGACACCGTTGTGCGATTGAGGTGGACATGGACTGGGTCGTTCGCGTGGCGTCTGTCGTTCAAACGCGTCATGATTAACCCATGGATCTTTATGCACGACCATCCCGCTTGATGCTACGCCAGTTGGCGATGGACGTTGGGTTGATTCTCTGGATCTTCATTTGGGTCAAGATCTCGGGTTGGGTTGACTACCTCATCTCGCTACTGGCGGTGCCACCGCGCGCCATAGGAGAATTGATGGCGAGCATGGAATCGGGGATGGAGTCTGCCGCAGACACTGTGGGTGGAGCTCCAGCTATTGGAAGCACGATTCGGGCACCATTCGACTATCTGGCGGGTGGGTTCGGCAGTCTCGGAGAGTACGCTTTCTCGGCGGCGCACGGCATTGAGGTTGTGGCCATGGTTGTGGCCATAGTGGTGTTCATCCTCCCGGTAGGGTTCATGATGTCAAAGTGGTTGCCGGAACGCCTTGACTTCTGGCGCAACTCCGGCAAGGCGAAGAAGTTGGTCCGTGCGGGCAACGGAATGCGACTGTTCGCGCTGCGCGCCATGGCCACTGCCCCGCTCTTAGAGTTAGCGAAGATCAGCCCAGACCCGATGGGTGCATGGCTCGACGGCGATGAGGCAGTTGTTCGCAAGCTTGCCATGCTTGAACTCAACAAGGATGGCTACTCGCTTCCAGCGGACATGAAACCAAAACGTTCATCGTGGCGACACAAACGTCTGACATCCGGCACGGTTGTTGACGACTAGATTGACAGTTAACTCTCAGGTGGGAGTTGGCTGGCCCTTTCTACCTAGGTGACGGCGGTGGCTGGCGAGGTCATCTGGTGAGGTGCGCTGCCGCCATCAGTTGAAGCGGGAGGCGGCGGCATTCGTCATCGCCCATTCGCCGCACCCCCGCTTCAGTCTAGGTATTAGTCTTCCGCGTGGGCCGCGAACTCATCAGCTGCAGCAGGCTCCCAACCGAGAACCTCCTGCAGCACCTCCGACGTGTGCTGCCCCAGGAGGGGAGCACACGTGTCAACCGAGCCTGGGGTCTCGGAGAACTTCACCGGGATGCCTGGCATCTTCAGCGGGCCAGCCACGGGGTGGGTGACCTCGACGATCATGTCGCGCTCGGCGATCTGTGGGTCGTTGACGATTGCCTCCACGTTGTTGATCGGCGCGCACGGTAGACCAGCAGCCTCCAACTCCGTGAGCCACTCTGCCCTCGTTTTGTGCGAGAACGCCTCGTTGAGGATGGGCGTCAGCTCGTACACGTTGGCGGTGCGGTCACCGTTGGTGGTGAAGCGCGGATCGGTGAGCAGTTCCGGCTTGTCAAGAAGGTTGACCAGCAACCCCCACAGCTTCTCGTTGCCTGCGCCAACAATCACGTAGCCGTCGGAGGCGGTGAAGCCGGCGAACGGGGTGATAGATGGGTGACGGTTGCCGATCGGCACCGGCGACACGCCTGTGGTGACGTAGCGGGCGATGGCATTCTCCAGCACGGCCACCTGGCAGTCGAGCATTGAGATGTCGATCTTCTGACCGTGACCTAGGCGATGACGCACCTCCAACGCGGTCACCACACCAAACGCCGTGAAGATTCCGGCGATCACGTCGCCGACGGAAGCGCCCACGCGTGTGGGCTCGCCACCTTCGGCACCGGTAATGCTCATGATGCCGCCCATGGCTTGCACCACGACGTCATATGCGGGCTTCAGACGATATGGACCAGTGTTTCCAAACCCGGAGCACTGGGCGTAGATCAGTTGCGGGTTAATCTCTTTGAGTACGTCGTAGCCGATGCCAAGTTTCTCGGCGGTGCCGGGACGGTAGTTCTCTAGCACCACGTCGGCCCTGGCAACCAACTCCTTGAACACTGCCACATGCTGCGGGTCCTTGAAGTTCAGCACGACTGAACGCTTGTTGCGGTTCAGACTCATGTAATAGGCGCTCTCCTTGCCCACAAACGGGCCAAACGCTCTGGAGTCGTCTCCGACCTTGGGGGGTTCAATCTTGATGACATTTGCGCCTTGGTCGGCGAGCATCATGCCCGCATACGGCCCGGCTAGGACACGGCTCAAGTCAAGGACCGTGATACCTTCGAGTGGTTTCATACGTGACTCCTCGCAAAAACGTCGCCAGTGGGCGGCCCCAGGAGCGACCTAATATGTTCTAACCAGTCCAGCGTAGATACGTCTTTAGTGCCGTTTGGATGACATGCGAAAGGTATATGGAACCGTGATTTGCCGTTAATGTTTGGTTCAGCTGACGTTAACCTTTGATCGATTTCTCCTTGAACCAGTGATTGATCTTGCAGTGACCCTTTGATGTGGTAAAGTTGAGCGTAGCAGGCTCAACTTGTGGGTTTGGCAGTTTCAATATCCGCTGTGCTACTCACAGCAGACACGAAGGAGAAGCAGAGATGCTCAACAACATTCTCAAAGTCTTGGTGACGATCGCCGTTATCTCGGTCAGCATCAAGCTGCTCGGCTTCTTCATCGGGGCGCTGGTCTCGCTCGCTGCCATTGCGATCCCCGTGGCGATTGTCTACGCCATCGTCAAGCCCAAAGAGACGAACGAACTCACCCGCTCCAACATCCGCTAGGGGGTCACGCCAAGTCTAGGAAGTGGTCGAGCACGCGTGCCCCAAACTTGAGGCTGTCAATCGGGATGCGCTCATCCACCCCATGGAACAGGGCGTTGAAGTCCAAGTCTGGCGGCAGCTGCAGCGGGCAGAATCCGAAGCACTTGATTCCCCACGCCGGATCAAAGTTCTTGGCATCGGTGCCCGCCGACAGCATGTACGGCACAGCCTTGGCCGCCGGGTCCTCGCGGATCAGCGCCGCCTGCATGGCGTCAGCTAGACCGCCAGCAAACTCGGTCTCCACACTCGCGCAGTCGCTGATCGTCTCGACGCGCACCTTCTCGCCAGCCAACTCGCGAATCTTGGCGAGCAGCTCATCCTTCTTGCCGGGCAGGAAACGGGTGTCGATGGTGGCCGTGGCTTGAGACGGGATCACGTTGCTCATGTAGCCCGCGTCCAGTCGGGTCGGGTTGGCGGTGTGCGACATGCAGGCACCGATCATGCGGGAGATTCCGCCCAGTCGCGACAGCGTGGCCTCAACGGTGCTGGCCTCAATCGGCACTCCCAGCGAGTCTTCCAGTTCGCGGATGAACGCTTCCTGCGCCGGATGCAGTTCAGTGGGCCACTGGTAGTTTCCGATGCGCCCTACAGCGGCCGCCAACTCAGTGACAGCATTGTCATAGTTGCGCATCGAGCCATGTCCGGCAGTGCCGTCAGCGATGAGTTTGAGCCACAGTAGCCCCTTCTCGGCGCTCTCCACTAGGTAGAGACGCAGATCGTCACGAATGGTCAGCGAGAATCCACCCACCTCTGAGATGGCATATTCGCAGTCTCGCAGCAGGTCCGGGCGGTTAGCAGCAACCCACTGTGACCCCTTGAAACCGCTGGCTTCTTCGTCGGCAAAGAACACCAGCCGAATGGGACGCCGTGGCGCGCGTCCGTCACGAATGCGCGCCCGCACCACGGAGAGCACCATGGCGTCCATGTCTTTCATGTCCACCGCGCCGCGTCCCCAGATGCAGCCATCGGCCACCTCTGCGGCGAACGGGGGATGCGTCCAGTCGGAAGCCGCCGCCGGTACCACATCGGTGTGCACATGGATCATCAACGGCTTCAGGCTCATGTCGGTGCCCGGAGGTGCCCAGTTGGCGACAACGGTAGCACGTCCGGGGAACGGCTCCACCCACTCGCTGTCCAGCCCAACTTCGCTCAACTTGTCAACCACATACTCGGCAGCCAAGTTTTCGCCCGGCCCGTCGGCATCCTTGCCGTAGTTGGAAGTATCAAAGCGGATAAGGTCGCGGGCAATCTCGACGACTTCGTCGTCCACCGCGTGCAGAACTTCTGTTGCCATGACGACTATTCTCTCACGTCCCTCACCCTCAATGTGCCGCCCGGTTGGATAACTGAGCGGGCGACGTACTATAGTTACTTGCGCTGCGATGCTCATTCAAGTCTCCAACTTGAAGTGCAACTCAGACACCTGCGCGGGTGGCGGAATAGGTAGACGCGCTAGCTTGAGGTGCTAGTGCCCGATTATGGGCGTGGAGGTTCAAGTCCTCTTTCGCGCACGTGGGAAACCCCTAGTCAATTAGGTTTGACTAGGGGTTTTACTCTTTCTAATGTAGCCACGAGTAGACTAGAAATGTCAGGCGTGCCCTCTTATAGGGCACGTATAGGGCACGAAAACTAGGGGCTATACCATGGCAAGGGGCACGGGTTGGGGCAAGGTTCGACGGCTTCCATCGGGTAAGTATCAGGCGTCCTATGTTGGGAGTGATCTACTGCGTTGTACAGCTCCGGAAACGTTCATTACCAAACTGTCTGCGCAGGCATGGCTAGATGGCGAGAAACGCTACTTGGATGGTCTGCAAGCACAAGGGAGACTCTCGGAGTGGCTCACGCCGAAACGTAGAGAGGAACTACAGCGTGCCCGGCAGGGTCTCTCGCTGGCCGAATACGCGGCTAGGTTCTCATCTACCGGTGTTGGTGGTAAGCCGCTAGCAACGGGCACGCAGCGGCTCAATGAACGGCTCTTGCGCATCCAGATTCTTCCCACTTTTGGGCATTTGCCGGTGAGCGGTGTTACGAGTTCCGAGGTGGCTAGCTGGTGGCATTCGCTCCCTGCTGAGACTCAGAGGGTCAACAACCAGGCGTACGCGTTGCTGAAATCATTGTTCAGCCGAGCCGTGGAAGACGGGATCATTGCGGCCAACCCCTGCAAGATACGGGGTGCCGGCACGGGTTCCAAGCGCAGAGTCATCAAGGCACCTACTCCCGCCGAGGTTGCACGCATTGCGGATGCTTGGCCGGAATCGTGGAGGTTGGGCGTCCTTATTGGGGCATGGTGTGGCCTACGCAGTGGCGAGGTGCGAGAACTGCGCCGCAAAGACATTGACCTAGACGCGGGCGTTATCCATGTGACAAGACAAGGGCAGGTGTACCCCGGTGGCCTAGTCGAGATCACTAGGCCCAAGACAGACGCGGGTATACGTGACGTGCCGATACCACCAGCTCTACGGCAGGACTTCAGAGAACACCTAGACGGGCGTATCAGTGAGGACGGCATCTACCTGCCGGGCCGGGTTGGCTCAGACATGGACGCGTTGCTGTTCCACGACACAGTACATACCAACCAGCTAGTACACCACGGCAGTTGGCTACGGGCACAGAAACGAGCTTGCAAGCAGGCAGGGGTATGCGAGTACACATTCCACGATATGCGCCGTACAGCGGTTACCTACCTTGGCAACAGTGGGGCTTCCGAAACCGAGCGCCTGACCAGCATCGGACACACTGAATCACGCATGACCAAACGCTACGAACAGATCGAGACAGAGCACCAACAGCAGGTTATGAGCAACCTATCCGCTTACATCGAGCAGGGTAGGCAAGAGGCCAGAGGGTAGCCATGAAATCAACTACTCGGAAACGTGACACTCGTGACAGTTGTGATACAGCGTTAGAAACCGGAGAGGGAGGCGTGAGCCAGTGAGTGGGAACAGTCGCCGTATAGTCGAGAATGACCGCCTCTTGGCCAATGTGTGGCTTGAGCGTCTGGAACAGGAACACGACTGGTTGGCGCGCGGTCCGTGGGATTATGTGGACGAAAACGGTAATGAGCATGACGCTGGCGACTGGGCCGCAGAGCAATTGGAACTCTTGCAACCTGTGTTAGAAACGGTGCGCAAAGGGCTTCACGTCAAGCGTAGGCGCTCGTTTCGGGCACACGTAATGCTAACGGTCTATTGTCCGAAAGAATCACCCTCACACGCGCTCGGATACGTCTACGAGACCACAACCTATCCGGTCTACATTCCAACACTCAGTGCGAACCTGCGCGGCGACTGGGTCGTACCGCGCGAACAATTGGCAAAGCGTCCCACTGACGACCTCTTCCGCGCCCACACTGGGGAGAACAGCCGCGCACGCTTTCGGGCTCGCAGTGCCGCCCGCGCCGTGGCTAGGACTGATGACGAGAAAAATACCCTCAAATACCTAGGGTTGCATCAGGGTAACAATACATGGGTTCAGCTGCCATCGACTTTTTGGGAACGGTGGACGCCAGAAGACGAGTACCTATTCGGGCCAGGTTCGGCCAATGGGCCGACAGTACCAGGGACATTAGTACTCAAGCCGACAAAATACACGGCAGATGATGACTCGTACCGTGCGTACTGCTCGTGTGGCCGCAACTGGATAACATGGGGAGACTTGTACAACGCCGCGCTAGACCCGAACGTCTCTACTCTTACCGCTGCCCGTGACAAGTAGCGGTTGTGGCCAGTGGCGGCGTGTCGCGGCTGCATAGGCATGGCCCGGAGGTATCGTGAGTCACACAATCTAAGAGCTAGCGCAGTTTTGCCAGAACGCTACCCGAGTTGAGCACGGGTAGAAACGCCGGGGGCATGTTTCTCTTGTCCCCTGTGGCCAGCGCAGTTTTAGCCAGAACCTATCGCGTGCAGTGGGCATGTACGCAAAGCAACCCAAGAGGTTTGCTTTGCCATGACTTACACGAACACTCACCGAAAGGTTGGCTCTGCAATATGCCCAACACAAACACCTACCGCGTCACCGAGGAACTCGTTTCGCGTGCCGAGAGCGCCGAAATGCTCGGACTATCCCCCCGTACCCTTGACCGTCTGACTGCCGCCGGGCAGTTAACTGCCGTCCGTTTCGGGCGCGTGGTTCGGTTCAAGCTCTCAGACTTGAACAAGCTCATTGACTCCCACACTTGCCCTACCGTGTTCAACACTGGGCGCAACGTCAAAGGGCGTCAGGTCTGATGAACGCAAAGAGAAACCCGGCCAGTAACAAGACTGGCCGGGTCATAACGCTGTATCCAATTCTAGACACCTGTACCGACAAAAGCGCGGGCTACACTCCGGGCCGAGGTGATGATCTATGAGCAAGTCCAAGTACCAGCAGGCATGCGACAAGCTCGACTCTGAGGGCTTCACCTGTTACAGCAGCAACGACGCAGAGGCCAACTACCAATGCCCTGCCCACGACGACGAGAGCGGATCTCTGACAGTCATAAAGGCGCGAAAGGACGTAAGGCTCTTTTGCGTGGCTGGCTGTTCCGAGCAGGCCATTAGGCAAGCATTGGGTATCGATGCCAGGGACGCATGGGACAACACCACATCATCAGTTTGTGACACTTGTTACGTTAGTGACACTGTTACACAGGCAGACAGTGATGAACCGGAGACCTACGACTGGCGCAAACACATCAAGTCTGGCGATTGGCTCGATGCTCAGAAACTCCCGCCATTGCAATACATGGTGCCGGGCCTGATACCCGAGGGGCTGCTTGTTCTGGCTGGTGCCCCCAAGATTGGCAAGTCATGGATGGTGCTTGATCTTGCCCTAGCGGTTGCCCGTGGTGGACGTGCCCTTGGCAGTATCGATGTTGAGCAACGGCCAGTGTTGTACCTAGCGTTGGAAGACGGAGACCGCCGCCTACAAGACCGGTGTTGGAAACTGTTGGAGGGCGCGCCTATCCCTGCCGCGTTCCAGTACTTACTCAGTGTTCCCCAGATAGAGGCCGGTAGCGTCATCAATGGATGGCTTACCGAGCAACCACGGGGTTTGGTAATTGTGGACACACTGGCGAAAGTCAGGCCGTCAGCGAGACAGGGCGAGAAAGAGTACGACAGAGACTACCGCTATGGAACCTACCTACAAGGGATACTGTCCCACCACTCAGGGGCAACCGTCTTACTCGTACATCACACACGCAAGACAGATGGCGGCGCGGACTGGATGAACGAAACCCTGGGCTCTCAGGGAATCAATGGGTCAGTAGATGCAACACTCATCTTGAGCCGCAGGCGCAACGACGGGCAAGGGACGCTCAAAGTCACTGGCCGCGATGTAGGGGAGGGCGAGTACTCGGTATCATTCACCGATGGCGTTTGGCGACTCGTGGGCGACACACTCAAGAATGCCGCAGACGCCGCACGCCAACAGGCCCAAACTGGCCGCTTGGGGGGCCCGATGAAAGACATTCTGGAACTCGTAAACGCTCACCCTGACGGGGTTACCGCTGCGCAGATTGAACAGCGGCTAGACCTTGCGCCTAACACGGTTCGGCAGTACCTCAAACGAGGCACCGACGAAGAACGCATTGTGCGCCTGTCTCGTGGGCTCTATGGGCCAGTGCCAGAGATGTTACCCACTGTAACAGTGTCACTAACGTCACAACTGTCACAACCACCAGACGAGCCGGGCGCGCCAGAGGATGAGCCAGGAGACATGCCAACGCCGATACCGCCACCAGAGGTAGACCGCCAACGGGCCACGATGAACATGACAGAGCCAGACTGGGACGAACCGCCAGAGGGCGACTTCTTCTAGGAGCGCCGGGTAAGGGGTGGGGGCACGACCCCTGCCCCTCCGGTGCGGCGACAGTTCCCCTGCAAGCGCCGATATCTCCCCGCTACTGACACACGCAGAGGATTGCCTTACTCAGAGTAAGGTAACCGCCAACTGGTAGCTACTAGGACGGGGTAAGTCTGGCTGACGTCATACCCCCCGGCAGTGGTGCCGTGTCGCAACGCGCCGGGAACGTTGGGGTTAGGCTTGCGTACCCCCCGCCAAGTTTTCAGGCCTCCAAGATGGGAACTCGTCGCAAATGTCACCTCTCAAAAAGCGTTCGCACCAAGTGTTCAAGCCGCCTAGAGTGGTCTCAAGAGTACTGTCAAAGGGCACGTATAGGGCACGAAATGAACTCGACTCGGCATATGTACTAGTCATAGCCCATATCGAGTAAGGTTCAAGGCCTCTTTCGCGCACTAATGGGAATGGGCCAGGTCGAAGACCTGGCCCATTCCCATTAGTGCACTTATTTCGCAGTGGACTTGAACCTGTGAAGGCTCGAACGTTAAGCAGGACAGCCCGGTGGGCTGTCCTGTAGTGAGAGGGGTGAGTTGAGCCGGAGGCGAAGCGAGCCCGGCGGATTTGCGAAGCAAATACGCGGCAAGTCCTCTTTCGCGCACATGGAAAAGCCCCTAGCCAACTGGGTTGACTGGGGGCTTTGCTCTGTCAACGCCATCGCGAATAGATCAGCATGTTGGTTTGTGACGCTCGATAGAGCATGTATAGCGCACGCAGGCGGAGATTATCGGCTAAAGCTCGCGCAGTTCGTTGGGACCGCCGGTGATGTCGTCTAGGGCTGACGTGATAATGGGCGGAAGCTCGACGTCTTCGGCAGCGAGCAACGACTTCAAGTGATCGAGTGTGCGCGGACCTACTAGCGCAGAGGTCACGGCGGGAGCGTCACGGACCCAGGACAGGGCGATCTGCTCTGGGGTCACTTCTAGGCCGCTGGCGGCGTGGGTGACCGCATCAACGATGGCGTCGCAGCGGGGTTGCAAGTATGGCTCCACGAACCATGAGAACGCAGGGGATGCGCCGCGTGATGTCTCGGGGACAGGCGCCCCGCGATACTTGCCGGTCAGTACGCCGCGTCCCAAGGGTGACCAGGCGAAAAATCCCAGTTCGTGATAGGTGACGGCGGGCAGCACTTCGACTTCGCAGCGGCGGGCTAGCAGGGAGTACTCGTTTTGGGCGGTGGTCAGCATCGCGCGCGTCTCGGAACTCAACTGCCATGCTGTGGCGGTGCCCAACTGCCAACCCACATAGTTGCACACACCGACGGCGCGCGCCTTCCCGGAGCTAACGGCATAGTCAAGGGCAGAGAGCGTCTCGTCGAGGGGCGCGTCACCCCAAGCGTGGACCTGCCAGATGTCCACATAGCTGGTGCCGAGGCGCTCCAGCGACGCGTCCAACTCGCGCAGCAGGGACACTCGCGACGTGTCAATGGCTTGGCGTCCCTCATCGACGGACAGCCCCGCTTTTGTGGCTATCACCAGCGACTCGCGAGGGACGATGTGTCGCAGGGCGGACCCGATCAGTCGCTCGGCGATGCCGGACGAGTATGTGGGGGCGGTGTCGATCAGGTTGCCGCCAGCATCGACAAAGGCCTTGAGCAGCTTGCGGGACGTGTTCTGGTCTACGTCTCGTCCCCAAGCCAGCGTGCCCAAACCAACACGCGAGACATCAATTTCAGAGTGGGGTAGCGGTCGCCGTTGCACGTTGACTAGCTTAGCCGGTGGATGCAGCGCTTCCGTCCTTCATGCCTATGTGTGCCGCGCGACGAGTGAGCGCCCCTAGCATAAGTGGTCGCTCGCTATCGGTAGAACCATAGTCCAACGTCACTTGCCTGTTTCCGATTGCCAAATGACGATTGGGGGTGGCTATACAGCCGAAAGCACTCCAGTTGCCAGTAGCGCGGCTACTCCCGCTGCCAACAAGACCCGGTAGACGACGAACGGTGCGAACGTGTGTGTGGAGATGTAGCGCAACAACCACGCGATGACGGCATAGCCGATGACGAACGCGATACCGGTCGCCAGCAGCGTTGGACCCCACGAGAGCGTGGCGTCATCACCGATGTCTTTCAGTTTGTACAGGCCGGAGGCAAAGACGGCGGGCATGGCGAGCAGGAACGAGTAACGCGCAGCGGCTTCGCGGGAGTAGCCCAAGAACAAGCCGCCGGCAATGGTGCCCCCACTGCGAGAGACGCCGGGGATGATGGCGGCGGCCTGCGCCAAGCCATAGACGCAGGCGTCGGGCAGGGTCAGTTCGCTCAACTCTTTGGTGCCGTGTTTTGCCGCGAAACGGTCAGCGATCCACAACACAATGCCAACTCCGGCGAGCATGGCGACGGTGATCCACAGGTTGCGCAGGTTGGTGTCGACGGCGTCCTCAAACAGCAGGCCCAGCACCGCGATGGGGATTGAACCCAGGATCACGAACCAGCCCATGCGGGCGTCTGGGTCGCTGCGCTCCACTTTGCCCACAAGGCTCAGGCACCACCGGCTGATGATCCGCGCGATGTCTTTGAAGAAGTAGATCAGCACGGCGGTCTCGGTGCCCAACTGGGTGACAGCGGTGAATGCCGAGCCCGGATCGTGGCCGTCGAACAGCAATTGCCCAACCAGCAGTTGGTGTGCCGACGAGGAGATGGGCAGAAACTCCGTCAACCCCTGCACAATTCCGAGAACTATCGCTTCTAACCAAGACACGTTTGGCAACTCACCTTTCGCTGCAACCAGACAAGAATACCCCTGTCCTCGCGACCTGCACGATCAGGCAGGCCGACGAGGGTCAGAGCGCAAGACGCGTGTAAAGACCACGCCTAGGCAACACCCAACGCTTAGTTGGTGGGGTGTTCTTCGATCTTGTCTGCCGCGCTGGGGGGACCCCAAGGGGCATCGACCACCGGCTTGTGCTGGTCAGCAGGCGAGCCAGCGGCGCCAGTAGTACCAGCGCCAGCAGCACCAGCCACAGACCCGTCGGCACCATGCTTGTTGGTCTTGACCATCTCGACATCGCTGACTTCGCGTTCGATTCCGGCGGCGGCATACACCGCATCTTCGTCGAGGGTCTCGTTGACTAGCAGCGCGGAGACGATGGCGTCTAATTTGTCACGGTGGTCGGTGAGCAGTTGCACCGCCTTCACCTGGCATTCGCCGATGATGCGGCGCACCTCGTCGTCCATCAGGGCCAGCGTGGCCTCGGAGATTCCCATGGAGCGCGGATCATAGTTGTCGGAGAGCACCTGCATCGGACCGACGCGTTTGCTCATGCCCCACTTGCCAACCATCTGGCGGGCGATATTGGTGGCGGAGCGCAGGTCGGAGTCGGCACCTGTAGTGGTGACGCCAAAAACCGCATTCTCGGCGGCCATGCCACCCAGCGCGCCGACGATGCGACCGCGCAGATACTCCTCGTCGTAGCCGTATTTGTCGGTGTCGGGGGTGGACAGGGTGACGCCGAGTGCCTGGCCGCGCGGGATGATCGACACCTTGCGCACCGGATCGGCGCCCTTCTGCAGCATGCCGAGCAGCGCGTGTCCCGCCTCATGGTAGGCGGTGCGGCGGCGTTCGTCTTCGGGGATGATGACGCTGCGTGCCACGCCCAACTGGATCTTCTCCAGCGCGTTCATAAAGTCCTTCTGATACACCTTGGTGTCGTCGCGCTTGGCAGCGATCAGCGCCGCCTCGTTGGCAAGGTTTGCCAAGTCGGCACCGGTCATGCCGGGGGTAGTCAGCGCGATATCGTGCAGGTCAACGCCGTCAGCCAGTGGAATCTTGCGAGTGTGCACCTGCAAAATCTGCTCACGACCCTCGGCGTCGGGGGAGTTCACTGTGATCACGCGGTCAAAACGTCCGGGACGGGTGAGGGCGGCGTCCAGCACGTCTGCCCTGTTGGTCGCGGCGATGACGACGACGCCCTCGGTTCCGTCGAAACCGTCCATCTCGGTCAAAATCTGGTTGAGCGTCTGCTCGCGCTCGTCGTGACCACCCATGGAGCGCGACGATCCGCGGGCACGCCCGATGGCGTCAATCTCGTCGATGAAGATGATGCTGGGGGCGGCCTTGCGCGCCTCGTCGAACAGCTGCCGCACGCGTTGCGCGCCGACGCCGACGATCATCTCAATAAACTCTGAGGCCGACGCGGAGAAGAACGGCACCTCGGCTTCACCTGCGGTGGCACGGGCCAGCAACGTCTTGCCGGTACCGGGAGCGCCCTCCAACAGCACACCCTTGGGCGCGCGCGCACCCACCTTGCGGTACTTGTCGGGGTTTTTCAAGAAGTCAACAATCTCGCTGACTTGGTCTTTCACCTCATCAATGCCAGCCACGTCAGAGAAGTTGACCCGCACCTTCTCGCGCTCCACCGGCTTGACGTCGCGCTGGAAACCGCCGAATGGGCTGCCGCCCTTGCTCATCTTGCGTAGGAACCACACGTATACGCCGATGATCAGCAGCCACGGCACCAGCCCGGTGAGCAGCGTCTGCCACAGCGGAGCCTCTTCATACACCGGCGCAGCGGTGATCGGCACATTGTGCTCGTTCAGCAACTCCTCAAGGCCGGGGGTTGCCCAAGTGGGACGTTCGGTGACGAACTTGGTGTAAGTGATGCCCTCTTCGCCGTCCGGCAGCGGAGCCGCGACCTTCAGCTCGCCATCAATGGAGTCGCCCTTGACGTGGATGGACGCCACGTTGTCCGAAACTACCTGGGCCTTGAACTCGTTGTAGCTGATGTCCGGGGGAGTGTCCCGGCTGTTGATCCACGACGACGCGTACCAGAACGCGAACAGCAGCAGCACCGCGCTGACCCAGAAACGCCAGTTCGTGGGCAGACCTCCCGGTCCGGCGGGCTTCTTGCTTCCGTCGCTGGAAGGCGTGGGCAGTCCACCGTCCTTCTTGTCTGGCAGACCCTCGGTGCGCCACGGCTTGGCCCCTTCCGGCGCGGGCGTTGCTGCCGGACGGATGATGGGCGGCTGGCCCGTGGGCTTTTTCGGACGCAACACGGGGCGATCAGCGTTGGACACGGTTGCGCCTTTGGTGGGCTGCGGGGTGCCAACTTGGTTAGCAGGGCTGGTCATCGGTCTCCTGATTGGGCGTGGCTCTCCTGTGCGAACAGGACAAAGCAAGTCGTAGTCTCCAGTCTACCTGTGACGCGGGTCTCAAGCGTCAGTTGTAGTGCCAATCCCTTGCCTCAGCAGATCGCGACCTCAAATAGACCAAGACTCAGGCGCGCAGTGCCACCAGCACTCCCTGACCCAGTGGGATCAGTAGGGGAGTCAGCTCTTCGGCGTCAAGCACGGCCTGCAACGCCTCGCGGGCGATGACGGTCTCATCGTCGTCGTTGCGCAGGTCGGCCACGAAGTTGTGCCACAAGGCATCATTGACGATTACGATGCCGCCCGAGCGCAGCAGCCGGATGGCCTGGGCGATGTACTCGACATACTCCAACTTGTCACCGTTGATGAACACCAAGTCGTAGGCCGCGTCGGTTAGCTTGGGCAGCACGTCGAGAGCCACGCCAGCTATCGGACGGAACTGACGGGAGGAGACACCCGCCGCCGCTACGGCATCCTTTGCCTCCAGTTGGTCAGACGTCTCGGTATCTATGGTTGTCAGCACGCCTTTGGGGTTCATGCCGGAGAACAACGCCAGCGCGGTGACGGCGTTCGCTGCGCCAACCTCGACAACAGCGTTGGCGTCCACCAGCTTGGCAAAAAATGCCAGCGTCGCGGCTACACCGTTGCTCAGCGTGGCTGTTCCTGCGATCAGGGCGTCCTCGCGGGCGGTTCGGGGCGCGTCGGCCAGATACACGTACTCTTCCGCCAGTCCAAGGGATGCAGAGTCAAGCAGGTCAGGGCCGTTGTCAGGTTTTCTCAATGCCACGGCTTCATTCTAGAGCGCCAAGGCGCGCGTTGGCCTGCCACCTGCCGGTCATCCCTCAAGTCGGCGTTTAGTTCTGGTATAGCATTGAGTTCTATGAGCGAGCACTCAACTCCACGTTTTGGCCGGTTGGCGACCGCAATGGTTACGCCTTACGATGACGATCTGCGTGTGGACCTAGTTTCTGCTAAGCGTCTGGCTGCCTATCTTGTCGACGAGATGCACAACGACACCATCATCGTCAATGGGACGACGGGTGAGGCCCCCACCACCTATCACGATGAGAAATTTGCGCTCATTGAGGCGGTGAAGGTCGAGGTGGGCAACCGCGCCAAGGTGGTCACCGGTGTGGGCACTAATGACACCAACCACACCGTCGGTCTTGCTAAGGAAGCGAAAGCTGCCGGTGCCGACGGCCTACTGGTGGTCACGCCGTACTACTCGTTGCCCCCGCAGGATGGCATAATTTCGCACTTCCTCTCGGTCGCCGACGCCACCGAATTGGGCATCATCGTCTATGACATCCCGCATCGCGTAGGTCGTCCGGTGGAACAGAAATCATTGATCAAGTTGGCCGAGCACCCCAACATCGTCGCTGTGAAGGATGCCAAGAAAGACCTGCCGTCGTCCGCAGCGGTCATCGCGGCCACCGGACTGGACTACTACGCCGGTGACGACGCGCTGCTGTTGCCGATCCTCTCCATCGGAGGCGTCGGTGTGGTGGGCACCTCGACGCACTTTACTGGCGCGGTGACGGCACAGGTTATCGCTGACTGGCTCGCGGGCGACACCACCGCCGCAATCGCTAACTTCCAGAAGGCGTTGCCGGTGTACACGGGGGTGTTCGCTACTCAGGGTTGCATGTTGGTGAAGGCTGGCCTGGAACACCTTGGTTTGCTGCCCAATCGTCTGGTCCGTCAGCCTCTTCCGCCCGCCTCGGACGCCGAGAAAGCGGCCTTTGCGGGCCTGCTTGACACATTCTTGTCCTGAGCGTACCTCAAGCGGGCGAGGTGTCATCGGCGCCAGACTTACGCTGTTAGAGAAAACCATTCAACTCTGCCGTGTCTTTTCGCAACGTTCAATTATTCTGGACGGCGTGCTCAGACGTCGTTTTCATGAACGTTTGGCCGATATTTCGCTGGAAGTGAAACGGTCGGCGTGTTGTGCGCGGGGCGTCAAACAAGCATAATTATGTATTGGCAGTATTAGGTAAGCAGTACGCCCTCAGGTCAGACTTCACGCAGGTCGTGGCTTGAATGGGCTTATGCAACTCGTGGTGGAGAAGCAGCAGTACCAGATCCTGCGCAGCACAAGGAGGGAATACACGTCAATGTCCACATCCAAAAGGGTTACGATCAAGGATGTAGCCGCAGCAGCGGGTATGTCAATCGCGACCGTATCGAACGTTATCAATCACCCCCAAGTTGTGAAGCCTGAGACGTTGGAACGCGTCAAGGGCTGCATTGAACGCCTAGGTTTCATCCCAGATACTGCAGCTCGTCAACTTCGCCTGGGCAGGTCTTTGGCTGTTGGCGCAGTGATGCGCGACCTTGGAAACCCGTACGCTGCCGAGACCATCCGGGGTATGGATGACTCGTTGCGCGACGCTATGTGGATGCTGATGGTTTCTGGCTCGCACGGTGAGGCTGCCCGGCAGGCTCACTACATTGATTTCTACGAGCGTCAGCGTGTCTCCGCCTTGGTGGTTCGCCCCGCTGGCACGGACTTCAGCTCCCTTGAAGCCGCCGGTGCGGGGGGGCGCAACATCGTGTTGCTCGACACCATTGAGTCTAGCGCTGTGCTGTCGTCTGTGGGCATCGACCACGCTGCCGGTGCCGCCTTGGCGATCACGAGCCTGCTCGAAAAGGGATATCGCAACATCCTTTACGTAGAGGACGACCTCACGTGTGAGGCGACTGCGAAGGTCACTGCTGGTGTTAGCAAGGCAGTCCAGGACGCCGGACTGAACTTCAATCAGATCATCACCAAGGTTGGCAGCCAGAGTGCAACCTTCGCCGAAGGACACAAGTTGGTTGCGGACCAGCTTGCCTCAGGTACCAAGATCGACGCCATCTTTGCGGGCGACGAGTTCTTGGCCTACGGAGCGTACCGCGCGCTAGTCAACGGCGGTGTGGCCCCAGCAGATGCTGACGTGATTGGCTACGGCGATGCCAAGACTGGCAACCCCCAGTCGTTGCCGGTGTCCCTAGTGCATCTGCCGATGTACGAACTCGGCCAGAAGGCCGCAGAGTTGGCCGTGAACCCGAGTGAAGAGCCACAGCGCATCGAACTGGTGCCGTCCCTGAAGCACTGAACTCACTGACTTGGCGCCCTGCTTGGGCCCCAGTCTCCACCGTCATTGCGCGCCAGCGAAGAGCTGTTGCAGGATCCACGCGGCTTGAGAGTGGACCTAAGCAACTACCCGCAGGGTGATGAGGGATGGGGGCCGTTGTTTGACGCAGAGTCCGCTGTTTGGCAAAAGTCGTTTCGCGCGCCCGCGTGCGGGAGTAGAGTCTGGATTGCTAGGCGTCAGTGTGACTGATGCTCGATCCAGAAAGGACGGGGCCGTTTCCCATGACCGAGACTCTTGATGTAATCGCCGCTAGGTATTCTGTGCGCAACTTTGCGGACAAGGCCGTGCCACGCGAGGTGCTGGACCAGATAGCCGACGCCGCACTGCGCGCCCCGAGCGCCCGCGACAGCGAGCCTTGGCACTTCATTTTTGTTACCGATCCCACGGTCGTCGCGCAGATGGAAGAGTACGGTCTGGCAACGCTGAAAGCCACCGACCAAGTGGGCTACGAGCGCACGCTGAGTCGGGGTGGCAAGCTCTACTACGGCGCACCGGTGCTGCTGGTCATCACTGCTGAGCCACGCGAGGGTATCGCCAGTTCCGGTTTGGACGTCGGCATCGCGGTGGGCACCATCGCTATCGCGGCCAAGGCGCTGGGCGTGGATTCCTGCATCGTCGCATCCATTCCAGGGGCAATCATTGATCGCGAAACGCAAGGTCCGTACGCGCAGTTGAACATCCCGGCGGGCCATCGTCCCGCCATGGGCATCTTGCTGGGCTACGAAGCCGGAGAGCCTAGGCCACAGCACGCTATCCATCCGGAAAAAGTAACGTTTATCTAGTACCGGACGTTCGCGCGGTCTACACCGTTCGCAATCGTTTTGTCTCACGCGTTGAGACAGCTAGTGACACCTCGCCTATGCGAGAATTGTCTAATGAGCGAAAACGTTGTCCACGTGGACGGCTTCTTCATGCGTTTTGGCGATGTCGAGGTCATCAAAGGGCTGTCTTTTGACGTGTACGCAGGCGAGACGTTCGGCTTTCTCGGCTCCAACGGGTCTGGAAAGACGACCACCGTACGCGCCCTGCTGGGAATCTACACGCCCACCGCTGGAGTGTTGAACGTCTACGGTGCCCCCTTCAGGCCCGGCGTGTCTGGCGCGCTGGGATACCTGCCCGAGGAACGCGGCCTTTACAAGAAGGAGAGCGTCATCGACACCATGAGCTACTTCGGTCGGCTCAAGGGCATGAGCGCTGCTGCGGCCCGCAAGTTCTCGCTCGACTACTTGGAACGCGTCGAGTTGGCCGACAAGGCGGGCGTCAAACTGGAGAAGCTCTCCGGCGGTCAGCAACAGAAGGTGCAGCTTGGCGTCACCATCATGAACGACCCCAAACTGCTGATCCTTGACGAGCCAACCAAGGGCTTCGACCCGGTCAATCGCCGTCTGTTGATGGGCATCATTGAGGAGCGCAAGGCGGCCGGTGCCACCATCATCATGATCACGCATCAGATGGACGAAGTTGAGCGCCTTTGCGACCGCATCTTGCTGCTGAAAGACGGCGTCTCCAGGGCGTATGGCACGGTCGTCGAGGTGCAGGAGGAGTTCGGAGGCACGGTAGTTCGTGCGCAAGTGGACGGCACACTGCCGGAGTCCAGCAGCTACCGCATCATCAGCCAAACCAACGGCAACGTCGAGATCGACCCGCTGGGCGCGGACACCACCGACCTGCTCACCTCGCTGGTGTCCTCTGGCGTGCGGGTGCGCTCCTTTGAACCGACCAGACGCAGCCTTGACTCGATCTTTGTCGAGGTCTACGGCGAAGACGCGATTCAGGACTGAGGGGGAGCAACGCCATGAACAGCAATCTGAAAACCGTCGTCGGCTTCGAGATCTCGCGGACGCTGAAGAAGCCTCTCTTCTGGGTGATGAGCCTGCTCGGCCCGTTGGGCATCATCGCAATCTTTATGGTGTCGATGTTCTCGTCGATGTCCGGTCAGGAAACCATAGACAATCAAGGCGAGGACGCCGGATTCACTTTTTCTTATGTGGACGCATCCGGGCTAGTCAAACCGCAGATCGCCCAGACCATGGGCGGCACGGCTATCACCGATCCGGAGGCAGGCATCTCAGCTGTCAAGGATGGCACGCTTGACGCGTTCTTCGACATCCCCGCAGACCCGTCGGTCACGCCCGTCCAGGTGTATGGCGTTGACATTGGCATTCTCAACTCCATGAGTTACGAGTCGGTCGCCAAGACACTGTTGCAGTTGAGTGTGCAAGAGTCGCTGGGGGACCCAAAGCAGGTTCAGATCTCGTTAGGGCAGATTCCTTCAGAGTCAACGATCTATCGTGACGGTGTCGAGACCGGCGGTTTCATGGGGATGATTGCCCCCGTCGCATTCTTGGTGCTGTTCTTCCTGATCATCGTGCTGCTGGGCAACAAGATGCTCACCAGCACGTTGGAAGAGAAAGAGAACCGGGTCACCGAGATGATTCTCACCACCATCGACCCGACGAGCCTGCTCGCGGGCAAGCTGATCAGCGTGTTCATCCTTGGTATCGTGCAGATCGCGGTGCTGCTGGTGCCCACCGTGATAGTTGCTGCGGTGTTCCCGCAGGTCATCGGACTGGAGGGGTTCAGCTTCTCTGACTTGGTGTTTGAGCCACAGGCTATGGTCTTGGGTGCGTTGCTGTTGCTGGCGGGTTACGCCCTGTTTGCTGCGGCCTCCAGCGCTGTCGGGGCGGCCATGCCGACCGCGCAAGATGCCGGTGGGGCGTTCTCCGCAGTCATGTTGTTATCCGTCATGCCGTTCTGGGCGTTTATGCTGATCGTGTCCTCGCCGGAGTCGCTGGCGGTCAAGTTCTTGACGTACTTCCCGTTCTCTGCTGCCATCACCGGCATGATTCGCAACGCCACCGGGTCACTCACGTGGACGGAGGGCCTCATCGCTGTTGCCATCATCTTCGCCGCCGCGCTGGCGTGCCTACGTCTGTCGGTCATCATCTTCAAGCAGGGGTCAATCTCGTACTCCAAGGCAGTCAATCTGAAGGCGCTGTTTGCCAAGCGTTGAGCAGCAACCGGAACGCTTGGTCCGATTTGGGCTGCCGAGAGGCCGCTAAGAGACTAGAGTGGACGTATGGCTGACTACCAGATTGTTCAACGCGGAAACGAGTGGGTTGCCGAGATCGCGGATCGCGGACGCGCCGTGCTGCACACCCGTGGCATCAACAGGGGCACTGCATTCACCTACGAGCAGCGGCAGGAGTTGGGGCTGACCGGCCTGCTTCCACCCGAAGTGCTCGACATCGAGGCCCAGATGCGTCGCGTCTACACACAGCTGGTGGCACAATCCACCGACCTAGCCAAGTACGTCTTCCTCAACAACCTATTGGACCGCAATCAGGTGCTGTTCTACCGCGTGCTGCACGACCACCTCGACGAGTTGTTGCCCATCTACACTGGGGCGACCATCGGTGACGCGGTGCGGCAGTACTCGCAGTGGTTCCTACGCCCGCGTGGCGTCTTCTTAGACATTGATCATCCAGCAGACATCGAGGCCTCGCTGTTGGCCTACGGTCGCAGTGCTGACGACGTTGACTTGATCGTCGTCACGGACTCCGAGTCGGTGATGGCGCTGGGTGACCAGGGCGTTGGTGGCGTCATCGTCGCCGTCTCCAAGTCCGTGCTTTACACCACTGCTGCGGGCATCCACCCGCTGCGTATCCTGCCAGTTGTCATCGATAACGGCACCGACAATCAAGACTTGCTAAACGAGCCTGGCTACCTAGGGCTGCATCACGAGCGGGTTCGTGGTCCTGCCTACGAGGCGTTCATCGCGGCGTTCGTCAAGTCCGTCAATCGGGTGTTCCCCAACGCCATGATTCACTGGGAAGACTTCGAGGACGCCAACGCTCACCGCATCTTCTACGGCTACCGTGACGTCACTTTGTCGTACAACGACGACATTCAGGGCACCGCCAGCGTGGCCACTGCCGCCGTGCTGAGTGGGCTCAAGGTGAGCGGCGAGTCGCTCGCCGACCAGCGCATCGTCATTATGGGCGCCGACTCGGCGGGTGTTGGCGTGGCAAACTTGCTCATCCGCGTGATGGTCAATCAGGGCATCAGCGAAGAAGAGGCCAAGTCGCACTTCTGGATCATCGACTCCAACGGCGGGCTGCTGCAACGTGGCACCAAGATGTGGAAGTTCCAAGACCCGTTTGCGCGCGACCCAGCTGAAGCTGACACATGGACGCTGAACCGGCCTGGACATGTCGGTCTGGGCGACGTGGTGCGTTATATCCACCCCACAGTGCTGATCGGGCACGGCAGCAATCAGGCTGGGGTCATTACACGCGAGATCGTGGAACATATGAGCGCCACTACCGCGCATCCCATCATTCTGCCGCTGTCGCAGCCGACTAGTCTGGCTGAGGCCGATGTTGCCGACATCATCCGGTGGTCGGGTGGACGGGCGTTGACCGCCGCGCCGGGCGTGCATGAGCCGGTGGAGTTTGAGGGAGTCAAGCACGACATTGCCCAGACCAACAACGTGCTCATCTTCCCCGGTATCGGGTTGGGCGCAATGTCATGTCACCCTACCCGCATCACCCGCACTGCCACTGTGGTGGCCGCTCAGGCGCTATCCGACGTGTTGACTGATCACTCGGTAGGTTCGCCGCTGCTGCCCAACCTGTCACGCGTGCGTGAGATCGCTGTCCGCATAGCCGAGGCAGTAGTGCGGCAGGCGTGCGCCGAGGGAAGCGCGCAGGTCCCGTTGGATGAGGCGCTGGCAGCCATCGGTGAGCATGTCTGGTTCCCGGACTACCCGGAGTTGGAGCTGACCTAGGCCTTGATGACGAGTGCTGCCAACTGACGTTCGTTGCGGTTGGCTAGGTAGATCGTCGAGTCCGCCTTGGGCAGTCGGAACTTCACGGTGCCCGTCACACTCTCACCGGTATACAACCTGCCCTCGTCAAACCCGGAGTCGCTGACCGGGTAGAAGATGTCCGCAGCCGCGTTGTCCAGCGCAAAGAAGGACCACGAGAAACTGGCGCCCTCGTCGAGCGTGATGCGCATTTTGATGCTGACGGTGGTGCCGCTGGCGTCCCAACTGTAGGAGATGATCTCCCAGTAGCCGGTGGCGTCGTCAAGGCTGGACTCAAACTCCACTCCCTGCCCACCGGGGGAGGGAGTGTGCTTGCCAGAGTCGGTTTCAGCGGGCGACGGGGTTGGCGTTGGCGGGGTGACATTCGGGTCTGGACGGGTGCCAACCCAGATGACCGACGCCACCAGGGCGATGGCCGCGAGCCCGGCAAGAATGGCGACGACGGGCCGCGTTGTGCGGTAACGCTGAATGGTGGGCGCGACGGCCGTTGAGCTGGCCTTGCGCGTCAGTTGGCTTTCAACCTGATCGGGAACGGGGGCGGCCGCGTTGGGTGGGTTGCGAAAGCGTTGCCCCGGCAGACGCGCACTCGGATCAGTCATAACAACGACAAGTCTAGCCGTAGCTCGGTTCTTGCCGCCGCGTCGTAGGGGCGTTGTGGGGCTAGTCCTAGGTTATCCACAGGTTGACGCCAGTTGAGCGTGGTGTCACGTGCTCCGCTTGAGTTTTCCACAGGTTGACGCGTTCGCGGATGGTTTTGGTGCCATCGCCTCATTGTTTAGGTGTGATGAGCAAAGTTTGTGTAAGGGCAACGCAGTTGGTTGCGGCCGCTCTAGTAGCTGGTGACGGGCGCAGCGATCAGGGGCGTTGCGTGGGCAGTTATGGCCGTTGTGCCAGTGATGATGGCCGTTGCGGTGGCGGTTGTGGCGGTGGTGACGTCGATGTTGGGCACGGCAGTGGTGCGATCTCCAAGCAGCAGTTGATCGAGTTGGCTCAGTGTGTGCGATTGTCGTCCGTGCGTGACGAGGTGTCTCGTGGCATGAGTACACGCTCGGCACGGGCACACCTTGGCTTGTGGTTGCTGGTTGCCAGTGTGGCACCACCTGAGGCCGTGGCAGCGCCGTTGGCGTTGGCGGCGTTGTCGGCCTGGCTGGCAGGGGAGCGAAATGTCTTCAAACGTTGCCTTGATCGTGGGCTGGCGCTCGCACCGGATTATCGGCTGTTTCCGCTGTTGTTGGGCGCGTACTTGCGGCACTTGCCGCCGTCCAAGTGGGAGGAGTTACAGATGAGTAAGTGAGATTGGTGGCATCGAGATGTCTTTCTTGTTGTACCGCCGAAGTTCCGGGATGCAGATGAGGTAAGTGAGGCCAACTGCGCCAAGATTTATCGCGCAAGACATGCGCAGCCGGTCCGAGTGCGTTGGCGTCCGGTTGGGGAAGTAGAATTACCCCTCGGACGAGAGCGCGTGTGCAAGTTGGTCTCTCGTTTGGTGAGAGCAGGAGAGCAGAAAAGTGAGCGAGCAAGAGGCACCCACGCGTCCCACGTATGACGCGGACGCGGCGCAGGTCAAATGGCAGGCGTTCTGGGAGAGCGACGGCACATTCTCAATCAACGAGGACAGCGGCAAAGAGCGACGCTACGTGCTTGACATGTTCTCCTACCCGTCGGGCGACCTGCACATGGGCCATGCCGAGGCGTTCGCGATGGGCGACATTCCCGCACGCCTGTGGCGCATGCAGGGCTTTGAGGTGTTCCACCCGATTGGCTGGGACTCCTTTGGTCTGCCCGCCGAGAACGCTGCCATCAAGAACAACGAGCATCCGGCTCGGTGGACGTATGGCAACATCGCTACGCAGAAGACGTCGTTCAAGCGTTACGGGCTGAGTTTCGACTGGTCGAGTGAACTGCACACCTCCGACCCGGAGTACTACCGCTGGACCCAGTGGCTGTTCAACCGCTTCTTTGAGCGTGGGCTGGCCTATCGCAAGAACTCCTACGTCAACTGGTGCCCGAAGGACCAGACGGTGCTCGCCAACGAGCAGGTGGTCGCGGGCCTGTGTGAACGCTGCCACACCCCAGTGACCAAACGACAACTGAATCAGTGGTACTTCAAGATCACCGACTACGCGGAAGCCCTGCTGGATCACATGAGCGAGCTGACCGGTGGATGGCCGGAGCGCGTGTTGGCGATGCAACGCAACTGGATCGGCCGCAGCGAAGGTGCCTACGTCGATTTCGTGGTTGAGGGCCGCGATGCTCCGGTGACGGTGTTTACCACCCGTCCGGACACCCTGTGGGGGGCTACGTTTATGGTAGTGGCACCCGATTCGGAGTTGGCTGCCGAGATTGTTGCGCCCGCGCAGCGTCCCGCATTTGAGGCCTACCTTGAGCAGGTGAAGAAGGCCACCGAGATCGAGCGCCAGGCAACAGACCGTGAAAAGACCGGCATTGATCTGGGCGTCTTTGCCATCAACCCCGTGAACGGCGAACGCATCCCGGTGTGGGCGGCCGACTACGTGCTGGCCGACTACGGCACTGGTGCCATCATGGCCGTCCCGGCGCACGACCAGCGCGACTTTGACTTTGCCCGCAAATACGGCATCAAGGTGGTCACGGTCATCGACACCGGCGAGGCCGACCCGACCGTGTCTGGCGTGCCAACCGCCGGCGACGGCACGTACCAGAACTCCGGCCCACTGAACGGGCTAGTCGACAAGAAGTCGGGCATTGCCGCAGCCATCGCGTTGCTGGCCGAGAAGCACGCGGGCGAGGGCACAGTCACGTATCGTCTGCGTGACTGGCTGCTGTCCCGGCAGCGTTTCTGGGGTTGCCCCATCCCCATCATCCACTGCGAATGCTGTGGCGAGGTGCCGGTGCCCGATGAGCAGTTGCCGGTGCGTCTGCCCGAATTGATCGGTGCGGATCTGGCGCCAAAGGGCACATCTCCGCTGGCCGGTGAGGCGGCGTCCGAGTGGCGCAACGTCCCCTGTCCGCGCTGTGGCAAGCCTGCACAGCGCGACACTGACACGATGGACACGTTTGTGGACTCGTCTTGGTACTTCTACCGCTACCTGTCCCCAAAGGACGAGACACAGCCGTTTGACGTGGCTAAGGTGCGCGAGTGGATGCCGGTTGACCAGTACGTCGGTGGGGTGGAGCACGCGATTCTGCACCTGCTCTACATGCGTTTCTTTGCGCACGTGCTGCATGACATGGGCTACCTGACCTTCAAGGAACCGATGCTGCGCCTGCTTAACCAGGGTCAGGTGATCAACGATGGCAAGGCGATGAGCAAGAGCCTTGGCAACGGCGTGAACCTTGGCGAGCAGATCGATGCCTTCGGCGTGGACGCGGTACGTCTCACCATGGTGTTCGCTGGCCCTCCTGAGGACGACATCGACTGGGCAGACATGCACCCCGAGGCGTCGCTGAAGTTCCTGCAACGCGCCTATCGACTGGCAACTGACGTCACCTCTGCACCCGATCCGGCCTCGCCGAACGGGGCGGGCGTCACCGGCGATGCCGCGCTGCTGCGCGTCACGCACAAGTCAATCGCGGAGATCACCGAACTGCTCAACACGGGGCGTTTCAACGTGGCCGTTGCGCGCATCATGGAGTTGGTCAACGCCACTCGCAAAGCTATCGACTCGCGACCCGATGGTGGTGCTGATCCGGCGGTTCGTTCTGCAGTTGCGTTCGTGGCCCAGGCGATGAGCCTTGTCGCCCCCTACATCGCGGAAGAGATGTGGGAAGCGCTGGGTTACGCGCCCTCCATCGCCAACTCGTCTTGGCCCACTGCCGCCGCCGAACTGCTCGTCGATGACGAGGTGACCATGGTGGTGCAGGTGCAGGGTAAGGTGCGCGCTGCGCTGCCGGTGTCACCCTCCATCACCGAAGCGGAAGCCACTGACTTGGCCTTCGCGGACGCTGGTGTGCAACGTGCTCTTGCTGGTCGCGAGGTGGCAAAGGTGATCGCAAGACTGCCAAAGATGCTGTCCATCGTCCCGGCATAGGTGTGTTGTTCGCACACACCTGAGAATCGCTCCGCGCGGAGAAGGCACTGAGCGCATAGACTATTGCGTCATGCGCGAGAATGGGCCCCCGACCCCGAGCGCAATCACGTCCGCATCGAAGAAGAGAACTTATCTATCCATGAGAGAGTCGCTGAAGGCTGCCGCCCCCATCATGGGCGGCTACCTTGTGCTGGGCATCCCTTGTGGCATCTTGGGTGCGCAGGCAGGCATGTCCGCGTTGCAGATCGGCCTAATGAGCTTGATCTTCTACTCGGGTGCGGGGCAGTATCTGATCGCCAATATGGTGCTTGCCGGCGTGCCGGTCGGCTCAATCATCGCCAGTGTCTCGCTGGTCAACACCCGCCAACTGCTCTACGCTGCCGCCCTCGCCCCATACACTCAGAGTGACGGCAAACTGGCCGCCACGGCCTTCGCCGCCACCGTCACCGATGAGAGCTTTGGCGTCAACCTAGAGCGCTACCAGTCAACCACAGCCGCAGCCGACGTGGATGCAGGCGCTTCATTCGCGACGAGGTGGACCATCCGCAACGCCACTCTGGTCAACGTGTTCTCGTGGCTGACGTGGTGTGGAGCAAACCTCATCGGAGTGTTCGTCGGCGAGCAGTTGCAGGTGCCATCCGAGTTGGCTGCCTTTGCGATGACAGCGATATTTCTGTGCTTACTGCTGTGCCAACCCGCCACGCGGCCAGCAGTCGTTGCTGCCCTGGGTGCCGGGGTGGCAATGGTGATCTGCAAGTGGGCAGGGCTGAACGGTCCGGCGATCATCGTGTCGGCACTGATTGGCATAGCCGCCGCCATGGGAGTGCGCGCGCTTGATGCGTCGCGCGCTGATCCTGCGGCCACCCAGCCTGCCGTCTCGGAAGCGGTGGCATAGATGAGCTGGGGCACTTACTGGGTAGTCGTCGGCACCTGCGCCGCCACCATTCTGGCATCGCGCGTGCTGCCCTTGCTGCTGCTCAAGGGCAGGCAACTACCCGACTGGCTGAGTGACGCGTTAGGCTTCATCCCTCCAGCAACATTTGCCGCGCTGGTTGCCAACGATCTGCTAGACCCAGGCATGTTTGACGCTGGCCTGTGGCCGGGCGTCATCCCGTGGCTAGCCGCCATCCCGGTTGTCGTGGTCGCCCTGCGCACTCGTTCCCTACTCTGGTGCATCGTCGCAGGCTGTGCGGCGTACGGCCTGCTACTCCTCATCCCGTCAGGATAGAAACCTCGGTCAGCAGGCGGCTGTTTGGTTAGGTGGGGCCGTATCAAGTAGAGTTTTCTCTTGCTGTAACCGAAGTGGTACTGGGGTATGGGGTAATTGGCAGCCCGCCGGATTCTGGTTCCGTCAGTCCAGGTTCGAGTCCTGGTACCCCAACCATGTCGGTGACACGGCCCCGTTGTGTAGCGGCCTAGCACGCGGCCCTCTCAAGGCTGAAACGGCGGTTCGAATCCGCTCGGGGCTACTTTGTCGGTGTCGACGCCCTTTCTGGGCGTCCACCGGGTCCTGCGCGCAGGCGCAGTCTTAGCGTTTGCGCCGCAGTTCGGTGGGGGACAGGATCGTCTCGATGCCAAGCACGATTGCACCCACCACCCCGGCCATGTCGCCGATGGCGGAGTGGGCGAGGGTCAGGTTGCGGGTGGCGAGCGGCAGGGCGCGCTGATACACCACCGAACGCACCCCGGCTAGCAGGTCGTCGGTGACGTCCGTTAGCGGCCCGGCTACCACGATTCGCGCCGGATTGTAGACGTGGACCAGAGCAGCCACGGTGTCACCGAGGATGGCGGCTGCGTCGCGAATGAGCCGGATGGCGACCGGATCGCCGGAGCGGACCGCCTGCGTCAGCTCGCGTTGGGTGATGTCGGGGTTTCCGGTGACGGAGCGGAACGCCCGGGTGATCGCCTCGGCGCTGGCGAGCGCCTCAATGCAGCCCACATTGCCGCAACTGCACATCACCTTGTCGCCCCCGACTGCGGCCAAGTGTCCGATGTCGCAGGCGGCACCGTCTGCGCCGCGATGCAGGTCGCCACCGGCGGTAACCATGCCGCCGCCGATACCGGTACCAACCTTGATGACCAGCAGCGGGCACTGGTCCTCGGGAAGCACGCGCGCCTCGCCGAGCGCCATCAGGTTTACGTCGTTGTCCACGCGGCACGGCGCCCCAAACTCTTCTTCCAAGAATCCGGACACCGGGAACCCGTCCCACCCCGGCATGATCGGGGGACGCACGGGGACGCCTCGCTTTGTGTCCACCGGCCCTGGCACCGAGCAGATGATAGCTCGGATGGTGACGGTGTCGAGTTCCAACGTGACGATAAGACTCCGAGCCAAGCGGATTACGGCAGTGAGGGTGGCGTCCGGCCCAGCGTCAAGCGGGAACTCGATTCGTGAGCTCCCAAGGATCTGCTGATCAAGTCCGGCCAGCACCACGCGAATATGATGCGGAGTGAGATCAACCACCAGGATGATCCCGGCGTCCGCACTGATTCCGAGGCTGTCCGCCGGACGCCCACGCCCCACCGCAGGCTGATACCCCAGCGACGTCACCAGTCCGCGATGTTCCAGTGAGGTCAGACATGCCTGAATGACGGAGCGTGACAATCCGGTGGCCTGGGCGAGCGCCGGCCGCGTGGTGGCCGCTCCGGAGGCGATGAGCTGGGCGATGACGCTCATTATCATCGCGCGGTCGGCCAGTCCAACCAGCGGCGGGGGAGTCAGGCGAGCGATCGGCGCCGGTCGCTCGTTATTTATGTTATTCACAGGCACAAGTATGCCCTGTTTTCGCCCAAAAGATCATTATTTGATCTCAAATATGTGGGTATTCAGGGTGATAGGCTTCGAAATAGAGGCAACGAGGCCCAGATAAAAGCGCCTATGAAGTCTTGATGGCAACGATGCACACGTGAGGACGACGGAAATGTCACAGGGTATTAGCGAGTCCGTAACAGCGTTGCGCGCCCTCATCGTTGGCTCCGGCATGATCGGCAACGTCCACCGCAGATCTGCGATCCTTGCAGGTGCCCAAGTGGTTGGCGTGGTCGAGAAGGACGAGGAGAGTGCCCGAGCGGCTGCCGAGCGCTGGGGCGTTCTCGACTACTTCGATGATCTTGTAACTGCTCTTGACGCTGTTCACCCAGACGTTGTTCATATCTGCACCCCTAACGCCACCCACGGCGAGTTCTCGCGTCTCGCTCTCGAAGCCGGTTGCCACGTGGTGTGTGAAAAGCCGTTGACGCTGGACGTTGCCGAGGGTCAGGCGCTCGCAGACCTAGCCGAAGCCAACGGACTGGTTGCCGCCGTTCCTTACGTCTATCGTTACCACCCGCTGGTCCGCGAGATTCGCTCTCGTCGCATCGCAGGCGAGTTCGGCAGTATCCACATGCTGCACGGTCACTACCTGCAGGATTGGCTGCTGAGTCCCGATGCCTCATCTTGGCGCGTCGATCCCGCCGCCGGGGGAGCCTCCCGTGCCTTCGCCGACATCGGCTCTCACTGGTGCGACCTTATCGAGTGGGTCTCCGGGCAACGCATCACCGAGCTGGTGGCCGACACAGCCATCGCTATCCCGGAGCGTCCAGCCGAAGCTGGCCCGACGTTCACGACTGCCACTCCCACCACCAGCGCCCCCAAAGTCAAAGTGACTACGGAGGACATCTCGAACATCCTCTTCCGCACCGACGCTGGAACTCCCGGCACGCTTACCGTCAGCCAAGTTTCTGCCGGACGCAAGAACAGGCTCTGGTTCGAACTGGACGGTGAACACTCCTCCGCAGTGTTTGACCAAGAGAACCCCGAGACCGTCTGGCTGGGCGCGCTCGACAAGGCGACAATTCTGTTCCGCGACCCCGGCTACGGCAGTGCGGAGTCGCGACGTCTCACCGTCACCCCGTCCGGCCACGTGCAGGGCTGGCTGGTGTGCTTCGAGGAGTTTGTCGCCGACACCTATGCCACTATTCGTGGCGGCAACCCTGAGGGTTTGCCCACATTTGCAGACGGTGTCCGTTCCCTGAAGATCGTCGCTGCTGTTCTTGGATCCGCCAAGTCACGAGCATGGAAGGAAGTGTGACGCAACTATGAAGCTAGGTTTTCTGACGGCCTGCCTTCCCGGCTGGCCGCTGGAGCGCATCGCGCAGTGGGCGCAGGCGCAAGGCTATCAAGCGCTGGAGGTCGGCGTCTGGCCCCAGGTGGGCGGGCGCGAGTTTGAAGCGTCTCATCTGCCCGTCGCCACGTGGAGCAACGCCGACAAGGAGGCGACGCTCGCACTGTTTGAGCGCACCGGCTTGGAGTTGAGCTCGCTGGCCTTCTACGAGAACCAACTGCACCCCGACCTAGAGGTGCGCGAGGGCTACCGCAACCATCTCAAGGCCGCCATCCGCGCCGCCGAGTCTCTGGGCGTGCCCACCGTCGGCACCTTCGTGGGCCGCAACACCACGCTGCCCATTCGTGAAAACATGCGCGAGGCTGAGCGCGTCTTCCCCGAGTTGGTGGACTACGCGGGCGAACGTGGCGTCAAACTTATTGTCGAAAACTGCGTCATGGAGGGCTGGCATCCCGACGGTGCGCAGGGCACCATCACCTACAGTCCCGAACTGTGGGAGTGGATGTTTAGCCTCGGTCTCTACCTCAACTGGGACCCGTCGCACCTGACATGGATCGGCATCGACCCGGTCGAGACCATCCTGCCTTACGCTGACAAGATTCTTCACGCCCAAGCTAAAGACGTTGAGTTAGACAAGAAACTGCTCAACCGTTACGGCTTCTTCGGCAAGATCGACAAGGGCGACAACCCTTGGGACATGGGCTGGTGGCGATACCGCGTCCCCGGCCTGGGACAGGTCGATTTCCCGCGCGTCGTCGACCGGCTCTATGAGGCGGGTTTCAACGGGGTGCTCTCCGTCGAACATGAAGACCCGCTGTGGGGCGGCACCGAAGAGAAGGTCCTTATCGGGCTTGAGATCGCGTACCGCACGCTACGACCGCTGGTGGTGGCCTGAGAGACAACAGGTCGCCACAGGCGAGACGCCGACTAACAGGCCCAAACGCGGGTCAAGCAGTGTGAGATACGCGGCTGAAGCTCGAAGAGGGCACACAAGAGACCACAAGTGAACACAACTTAATAGGCAAAGAAGCAAATCTCTCAAGTCATGACTTCCGTTTGAGTCCCATTGAAGGGACAACTGCGGGTCATAAACATACAAAAAAGGAGAATCAGTCAATGAAGAAACTGGTTACCATGTTGGCAGGGTTCGCCCTCGCCCTGTCGCTGGTCGGTTGCTCTGAAGACGCACCGAGCGCGACAACCACCACCACCGGTGCTGCCGGAGACACCATCTACGTGCTGGGCCCCACACCTGACCACGGCTGGACGGCTCAGGCCGGCACCTACGCCGATGCCAAGGTCAAGGAGATCAACGCGGCAGGCAAGTACAAGGCACAGTACTTTGCCTCATCTTCCGCCGAAGACCAGAACGACGTTGTCCAAACGATCATCGCCAATAAGGACGCTGCTGGTGTTGTGTTCTTTGCGCTTGATGATCCTGCCAAGTCAGGTCAGGAAGCCCTGATCGCGGCCAATATTCCGTTCATCTCGTTTGACCGGATCATTGAAGGCCCGGACAAGTCCGCCATTCTGAACTTCTCCGGTGACAACTGGACCGTAGGCACTGGCATCGCCTACTGGCTGCAGACCAAGGGCTTGGAGCCTGGCGATGTTCTCGTCACTCTAATTGGTGACACTGGCACCGTTTCTTCGCGTCGCCAAGAGGGCTTTGAGCAATTCCTGCTCGGTACCCGTGACTACCAGGACGGGGCCACTGGCCAGACGTACCACACCTCTCGCGTGTGGACTCAGGCTGAGATAGACGCTCTCACCGCTGCCTACAAGGTTGACTGCAACTGGAGCGCCGACAATGCGTCCCAGTTCCTAGAGTTGCAGTTCCCGGATATTATCGCCGCTGGCCAAGCTGCGGGCGGCGATGTCTACTTCTTCTCGATGGATGATGAGATGACATTTGGCGTGTTGAACGTTCTTGAAGGCAACAACCTAACTGCTGAGCAGAAGGCGGACCTTGAGGCGCTCAACGTCTACATCACGGCTGTTGGCGGCATGCAAGAGTTGTTCGATGTCATTGCTGGCACCGCTCCTCTGTCCCCAGTTTCGGCTCAGTACTTTGATGACATTATGTCCATGTGGTTCTCTCCGGTGATGATGCAGACCGCCATTGACTACATGATTCAGTACCTTGACAAGGACAACTGGACCTTCGCAGTCGGCAGCGGTCAGTACGAGCCCACGTGGATCGTCGACAAGACCAACGTCAGCAAGTTCGAAGGCTTCACTGGCCACTAACAGGCAAGTGAACCCGTAAGTTACACATAACAATGGGGTTCGCCGTGGGCACCATGGGCCTGCGCGGCAGAGTTTCGCGGGGTCGGTGCCTGCGGCGAACCCAAAAAACCAAACACTTGAGGGATGCTAGGCATGCTAGTCACCCTTAGGCCCAGCGACATGTTCGAGGTTGTGGCGGGGCGGCTAATAATACTGGGAGGCGCAGTATGGACATCCTCAGGATGAGAGGTATCTCTAAGGCGTTCGATGCCAACCAAGTTTTGCACAACGTCGATTTCACCGTCGCCAAAGGGGAGATTCACGCCTTGCTGGGTGAGAATGGTGCCGGGAAGTCCACCCTTCTCAACATCCTGGCCGGGGTTCTGCCAGGAGACACCGGCACAATCACCCTAGACGGCGTGGCATATCCGCATCCCTCGATTACTCAGATGGAGAAGGCTGGGGTCGCCTTCGTTCACCAAGAACTCAACGTCATCAACGACCTTACGGTTTCAGAAAACATCTTCTTCAACCACGAGTTGACGCGTGGCCTCGGCATCCTACGCGCTCAAGAGATGATTTCGCAGACTAGGGAACTCTTGGAGAGCCTTGGCGTTGAGCTTGGCCCCACAGTCAAAGTGGCGGAGTTGAAGACGTCCGAGAAACAGCTTCTCGAAATCTGCAAGGCACTACACGCAGACGCCAAGCTGCTAATTCTTGACGAGCCGACGACAGCGCTCGGCAATGACGAGATTGCGCACCTGTTTTCCATCTTGCGCAAACTCAAGGAGGACGGGCGAGCACTCATTTTTGTCTCACACAAAATGCCCGAGATCTTCGAGATTGCGGACTCCTACACGGTGCTGCGTAACGGCGAACTGATCTCTGTCGGTGCCATCGCCGATGTCACGCCGGAGCGGATTGTGCGCGACATGGTGGGTGAGCAGTACGCCGACAAGGATGTATATACGGTTCGTGAACTTGGCGAGCCCATTCTTCAGTTGCGTGGATTCTCAGGTGTCGGATTCGAGAGTGTGAATCTCACCGTTCGGCGTGGCGAAGTGGTGGCACTCACCGGCTTGGCTGGTAGCGGTGCCTCGGAAGTCATGCAGACCATGTTTGGCGCGCTCCCTATCATCGCTGGGCAGGTTTTTGTGCATGGCGACTCGGTGCACGGCGACATTCCACGCTTCATGCGTCGCCACGTAGGGATGCTGCCGACTAATCGCAAAGAGAACTCCGTTGTCCCAGACTTCTCCGTGCTGGACAACATTATGTTGGCAGAGCACTCTCTGACCGGGTCGCATCCGGTCATTCACCGCAAGCCAGAGTTGGTGCGGTTCGGCGAACTCAAACAGACACTGAGCATTCGTGCGCAGAGCCCCGATGATGCGATCACGTCGCTCTCGGGCGGCAACCAGCAGAAGGTTTTCTTGGCGCGGTGGCTCAACATTGACGCAGACATTCTGTTGCTCGACAACCCAACGCAGGGCGTTGACGTGGGCGCGAAGGGCGACATCTATGCTCAAATCCTTGATCTGGCCAAGGCCGGCAAGACGATTATCATCAACACCCTAGAGATTCCTGAGATCAGAAAAGTCTCTGATAGGTGTGTCGTGTTCTACGCGGGGCATGTTGTTGCCATCCTCGACCACGACGCCATCAACGAACACGATGTCATGCTGTACTCGACAAATGCGGCGCAGGTAGGCGAAGAAGAGGAGTGAGAGCAAATGGGAGAACCGAAAGACGTTGGCTTCGTACCGGCCGACATTGACGCCGAGTTAGTCACGGACGACGTGGATGCGCCAGAACCGAAGTCGTCTTGGCGACAGACTGCGAGTTCCACGTGGCAGTTCGTCAAGTCATCTTGGACGAATCACTCATACATCTTCGTCTTCGTGGTAGTGGTGATCGTGTACGCCATCTCCACGACGATGAACGGCAAGAAGTTCAACACTGGCCACATTTCGTCCATTCTGTCCAGCCAGAACACAGTTATTGTGGGGACGATGGCCATCGGCATGGCCTTGGTGATCATTACCGGTCAGATCGACCTCTCCATCGGTTCGGCCTTGGTGCTGACCACCGGCGTGACCATCGTCGTGTTTAACGTCACCAATTCGATTCCGCTGATGATACTCGCCGCACTGGGTGCTGGCGCAGTGTGCGGGGCGATCAACGGTTTTCTTGCGGCTTATGTGAGGATTCCACCGTTTATTGTCACCTTAGGCACGATGCTCATCTATCGTTCGATCACCCTGTGGGCGGTTCGTGCGATTCCGCGCGAAGTCACCGGCTCGGGGTCGTCGCAGTTCTCCATGCTGTCGTCAAACTCGTCCTATCAGGCCATGCGAATGACGTTCGGTACCTCAAAGCTGACCATCGGAGGGTTCGAGTTTCCCTACGTCACCATGTTGTTCTTGGCTTGCTTGATCCTGTTCGTGTTCATCTCCAAGAGCACCAAGTACGGCAAGGCGGTCTACGCGGTTGGGTCCAACGAAAAGGCGGCCCGTCTCTCTGGCGTCAATACGCAGTGGATCAAGGCGAGCGTGTTCATCGTCACCGGCCTACTGGTGGGCGTCGCCAGCATCATTCAGGCGTCGAAGGTGGGCAACATCACCCCGGCATCGTCGGGCAGATCCTATGAGATGTACGCTATCGCAGCGGTGGTGCTGGGCGGCATCGCCATGAGCGGCGGTCGCGGCAACATCTTGGGCGTCCTGTTCGGTGCCCTGTCCTACGCAACCATCAACTTCATCATCGTCAGCATCCCGGCACTGTCCGCCGACATTCAGGACACCTTCCAAGGCCTGGTGCTGATCCTCGTCATCATGGTGCAGACCGCAGGCCCGGCCATTCGAGAACGCTTCCGAGGTCGAGCGAAAGCGGTGGACGCCACCTAGCAGTTTTCGGCCATTCGACGTGGATCTGCGACTGCGCGCAGCATGACGGGGAGAGTGGAGCGGTTGTCAGCCTCTGTTGTGCTGGTGGCTGTTGCCGTCATTCTGCGCGCAGTCGCAGAATCCAGTATGGGGTGTGAGCTAACGCAGGCCGAGCGGGCGTTCTAGCGCCTGGTCAATCAGGTCGCTGATGATCTCTGAGTAGCTCAGCCCCGTCTCCATCCAGGTGCGCGGGAACATGGAGATCTGCGTGAATCCGGGAAGCGTGTTGGCCTCGTTGAGCGCCACCGTGCCGTCAGGGAGCACAAACGAATCCACTCGGCTGAGGCCTTCTCCGCCGAGCGCAGTAAACGCAGCAGCGGCAGCCTCGCACACGCGGGCTTCGATCTCCGCAGACAGGTCTGCAGGAACTTGCAGTTCAGCCTGTGAGTCGGAGACGTACTTGGCCTCAAAGTCGTAGAACCCGTCCTTGACGTGCATGACGATCTCTGCCGGACGGGTGACTCGCACGGGGCCACCGTGACGCCCACCCATCACCCCACACTCGACCTCACGGGCGTTCACAAATCCGGCCTCAATGACAACCTTGGGGTCGTGTTCCAACGCAACGGCAACCGCGGCTTCCAGGGCGTCCTCCCTTGTCACACGCGTGATTCCCACGCTAGATCCACCACGGGCAGGCTTAACGTATAGCGGATAACCCAGCGCCGACGCCCGCGCGCTCAGGGACGCGGCGTCGTTAGCCCAGTCACGAGCCGTGAACCAGATGTAGGGGGCCACCTGCAACCCGGCAGCCTCAAAAGCCAACTTGGACAGGTGCTTATCGATGCCCAGCGCGCTGGCGGCAACACCGGCACCCACGTAGCGCAGGCCCAGCATCTCGAAGTAACCCTGAATGGTGCCATCCTCACCGAACGGGCCATGGAGTAGCGGGAACGCCACTTCGACACGTACCTTGTCACGCAGGGTGTCGCCGTCGATGGTGGCTAGGGTGACCTCGCCGTTGGTTCCGCGATAGAGCAGCGCGGCACGTCCGGAAGCGTCCACACTGGGGAAAGCACCGTCGTTCACCTTGAGAGCGCGAATCTCGGCGGCGGTGTAGCGATGCCAGCATCCTTGCCGGTCTATGCCCACCCCGTATGCCTCAAAGCGGGTTTCGTCGAGGGCTGACAGCACCCCGGCGGCAGTCAGGCAGGACACTTCGTGCTCGCTGGAGACGCCGCCGAAGAAGAACACGATTGGTGTCCGGGTCATAAGTCTTATCCCTTCAAGAGCGGAAGTGTTCTTACAAGCCTACGTCACCAGACGGCTTCGCTGCGGGGTACGCGAGCTTCTGCTTTCGGATTGTAACGAAGCTCGGGGGCCTTTTCGCAGCGAAGATCTTCGACAATGGCGGTGATTGCGTCCATGATTGCGGCGGACGCGCCTCGCACCATCTCGCGATTGTCAGCGTCGCGACCGAATGCCGACAGGTCTACCGGAGCGCCGGTGCGCACCGTCGTCCACTTGCGCGGGGGCAGCAGGTGGAACCCGGCGCGCTTGGTGTGTTCGCGCACCAGATTGTCACCGTAAACATCGTTTGCTCCCAGTTGGCCGATGGGTATCACGGGCGCGCCGGTAAGCAGCGCGAGCCTAGCGGCACCAGTCTTGGCCGCCATCGGCCACTCGTCTGGGTCCCAAGTGGTGGTGCCCTCCGGATACATGACGATGGTGCGTCCCTTTTCGAGGTGTTTGACGGCGTCGCGTAGCGCATCGGAGGCGTGCTCCGTGCCGCGATACACGGGCACCATCTGTGCCTTGCGCAAGATCCACGAGAACACCGGAACCTTCATCAGCGTGGACTTGTACATGAAGTAGGGCCAGCGTCCGGAGTAACACATGAAGTTGCCAATGACAGCCGGGTCAAAGCTGGACAGATGATTTGGCACCACGATAGCCGGACCAGTGTGCGGCAGCGTGCCCGCGAGTTCCCAATCGCGACGCACCAGCGCCTTCATCAAAAAGTTGACCAATGGAGCGATAACCGGATAAATCCAGTGCGACTCCTCATGGTTAACCTTGCGCAAAGCGGGCATTTTCGTGGCGACATGTGCGGGCGAAGAACTCACTCGCAATATTCTAGATGAGGTCAAGGGAAAACCGTTTGTTGTCGGCACAGGATTTGTCGGCACAGGATGTGGTTCAACAACAACACCTAGGCGGTTAGGCCATGAGCGCATCCGCTTGCCCCAATGCACCAAGCTGACGTACCGGACCACGGCGTGAGGCATGCCACGTACCAGCATGTAAGCGTCGTGCAGGTCGAGCAGTTCGCTGTGCCGGAAGCACTCAGGTCGGTGTCAATACTGTGCCGGACCTCGTCTATCAGACGTTCCTTGCCCAGGGCGGCCCCGAAACTCTGGGAAAGACATTGGGTCTACGCTCAACGTCTCGACACCATAAACCCTCCGGACACGCCGGGGCGATTCAGGGTGATGAAGGGCTCTTCGCATGGGTGATGACGGGACGGGGGAGATGCGTGAACGTGATTTCTGTTGCAAAAACCTACGTGGAGTAGCGGAGTTGTAGCATCTACTGCGCCTTGTGGACCCTACAACTCCGTAATGGTGTCCTGAGCGCCTTACTTGGTCGTCGGCAAGAACGCGGGACGGGTGGCTTCGAAGGCGGCGATGTCCGCTTCCCGGGTGAGGGTGGCGCCGATGTCATCTAGGCCAGCGAGCAGGCGCTCGCGAGTGTCGTCGTCGATAGCGAATGGGTAGGTCTTGCTGCCCGCGTTTATCTCGCGCGTCTCCAGACTGACGGTGATCTGAGCACCGGGGTTTGCTTCGGCGAACTCCCACAGTGCTTCGACCGTCTCGGCGGGGACGGATGCGAGTAGCAGCCCGGCCTTGCCCGAGTTGTTGGTGAAGATGGGACCGAAACGCTCTCCGATGACCACAGCGAAACCGAAGTCTTGTAGCGCCCAGACGGCGTGCTCGCGGCTGGAACCCACTCCGAAGTCTGGGCCGGTGATGAGGATGGAACCTTGGGCGTAGGACGGCTGGTTGAGCACAAAATCGGGGTCCTGGCGCCAGGCGGCAAACAGGCCGTCCTCGAAGCCATGGCGGGTGATGCGTCGCAGGAACACGGCGGGGATGATCTGGTCGGTGTCCACGTTGCCGCGGCGCAACGGCACCGGGATTCCTGTGTGAGTGGTAAATGCCTTCATTATTGCTGTCTCCTACAGATCTTCTGGACTGCCTAGATGCCCGAGTACGGCGGTTGCCGCTGCCACCTGCGGACTGACGAGGTGAGTTCTGGAACCCTTGCCTTGGCGTCCCTCGAAGTTGCGGTTGGATGTGGAGGCGCAGCGCTCGCCGACGCCCAATTGGTCGGCGTTCATGCCCAAGCACATGGAACATCCGGCGAAGCGCCAATCGGCTCCGGCTTCGATGAACACCTTATCGAGTCCTTCTGCGATGGCTTGACGACGTACCCGCTCTGAACCGGGCACCACCAGCAGATGAACCCCGTCAGCCGCCTTGCGTCCGGCAAGCACTCCGGCGGCGGCGCGCAGGTCCTCAATGCGACCGTTGGTACAGGATCCGATAAACACCGCATCAACCGGGATGCTCTTCATCGGCGTCCCTGCTTCTAGCCCAACATAGGCTAAGGCGCGTTCGGCAGCGTCACGCGCCCCTTCGTCTGTGAAGCTGTCGGGCGAGGGCACCACGCTGTCCAGCGCCACGCCCTGTCCGGGGTTGGTGCCCCAGGTGACGAACGGCTTGATGTCGGCGGCGTCGAGCACGATCTCGCGGTCAAACACGGCATCATCGTCGGAGTACAGTGTCTTCCAGTAGGCGACTGCCTCGTCCCACAGCTCGCCCTTGGGTGCGCGGTCGCGACCTTGCACGTAGTCAAACGTGGTTTGATCGGGGGCGATGAGTCCGGCCTTTGCACTCCACTCGATGCTCATGTTGCAGATGGTCATGCGCGCTTCCATGGACAGCGCCCGGATGGCGGAGCCGCGATACTCCACCACGTAGCCTTGACCGCCGCCGGTGCCGGTGATGGAGATCAGCTGCAAGATGAGGTCCTTGGCGCTGACGTTTGGGCTCAGTTCGCCGTTGATGGTGACGGCCATGGTCTTCAGCTTGCGCTGCGGCAGGGTCTGGGTGGCGAGAACGTGTTCGACCTCGGAGGTGCCGATGCCGAACGCCAGCGCACCGAACGCACCGTGAGTGGCGGTGTGCGAGTCGCCGCAGACGATGGTCATGCCCGGTTGCGTCAGCCCCAACTGCGGGCCGACAACATGGACAATGCCTTGCTCTTCGCTGCCCAGTGAGTACAGCGGCACGCCAAACTCGGGGGCGTTGGCGCGCAGCGTGTCGATCTGGAGTTTGGAGACGGGATCTGCAATCGGCTGGTCGATGTCGCAGGTGGGAGTGTTGTGGTCCTCCGTGCCAATAGTCAGGTCTGGGCGACGCACCTTGCGTCCGGCCAAACGCAGCCCCTCAAAGGCCTGCGGCGTGGTCACCTCATGGATGAGGTGCAGATCAATGTAAAGTAGATCTGGTTCGTCTGTACGTGACGCGGTATCGTTGTGACCAAGACTTGTTGTGGACACGTCCGGCGGCTGCCTTGTGCCGTGACACGCGGCATCAGTTGCTAGGACTGGGACGACATGTGCGTCCCAGATCTTCTCGCTAAGCGTTTTACCCATGCTATTAGTTCTACTCGACATTCCGACATTTGAGATGATAATCTCATTATATGGACGATTCTAGTGGCGTGGGGGTCCTCGATAAGGCCGTGTTGGTCTTCGAGGCTTTGGAGCAGGGCCCGTTGACGTTGGCCGGCTTGGTTTCGGTGACAGGGTTGGCGCGCCCCACCGTACATCGGCTGGCGATCGCCATGGAGCATCACCGTTTTCTGGGCCGTGACGTGCAAGGACGCTTCGTCCTCGGCTCTCGGCTGCATGAACTGGCCACAGCGCAGGGCGAGGATCGTTTGCTGGCGACCGCCGGTCCCATTCTTGCCCGACTGCGTGACATCACCGGTGAATCGGCGCAACTGTTCCGCCGTCAGGGCGACGTTCGCCTGTGCATCGCGGCGTCCGAGCGTCCGTCCGGGCTGCGCGACACCATCCCGGTCGGCATGCAGGTGACCATGAGTGCCGGATCGGCTGCACAGGTGCTGGTTGCATGGGAAGACTCCGAAACCGTAGAACGCGCGCTGATCGGCGCTAACTTCACCCCCGTTATGCTCGCTGGCGTCCGGCGTCAAGGCTGGGCGCAATCCGTGGGGGAGCGTGAGGCGGGCGTTGCGTCCGTCTCTGCGCCGGTGCGCACCCCTGGTGGCAGGGTAGTTGCCGCCGTGTCGGTGTCCGGTCCAATTGAGCGTCTGACAAGGGCTCCGGGTCGGCTGCACGCTCCTGCGGTTGTCGCGGCGGCAGACCGTCTCACCGAGATTCTGCGTCGTTCTGGGGAGTAAGTACTCTCTTCGGTTGGTGCACCCTACGGCTGCTGAGGTGGTCATGCGCAGGACGCGACACTGTATCTCGATAACTGCAACCGCCTAGCGCAACTCATTGGTCCCGTACAGGCGAGTGTCCACGAGTTTCACATCTCGGCGTCTGGACTACGCTTCCCGCCGCCGAGTCGCCGCAATTATTCTGAGCGCATTTCCGGCGATCAACAGGGCGAGGGCGATTCCACAGAGGTTGGCTAGGGCAGACGTCGAAATGAAAATGAGAACCATTGTCAATAACACTGGTGCTAGGTAACGCAACGTCCATACAATGTAGCCGCCAAACGATGGCATGCGCACGCCGCGTTCCTCAGCCACGGACTTGACCATGAAGTTTGGGCCGTTGCCAATGTAGGTGAGGGCTCCGCACGTCACCGCACCTAGCGAGATGGCGGTCAGATATATCTCCGGCACCCCGGCCACCACCGTGCCGCCGTCAACGCTCAACTGTGTTGCCATCTCGAAGAAGGTCAGATATGTGGGGGCGTTGTCCAGCACAGACGACAGCCCGCCGGTGAAACCGAACAGCGTGTACTCGTTGAGGGGCAGTTGCCCGGCGTGCAGTCGCAGAAACTCCAACGCCGGTGTCATCGTGGCAAAGATGCCGAAGAACAGGATCGCCACCTCCGCAATTGGAGCCCAAGTGAACTCGTTGTCCCGCATGCGCACACTGCGCGAGCCGATGAAGTAAGACGCTGCTGCCGCCCCCAGCTGCACCGCGATCTTGATCCAGGGATGGTCTCCGAGCAGCGCAACGGAGCCGATAATGGCCGCAAACCAGATGATGTTGAGGCCGCCACGCAGCCGTAGTGGGGCGGTGGCTTGCTCGTCCCAAGCCCGCCCAAATTCGCTCTCTCTGGTTGCTTCGCGACGTTCAATGGCGTAGTAGGTGAGCAGCAACATGGCGTTGACGAACATCCACGGTGCCCACAGCGTGAACGTCCACGCGAACGGCACGCCACGCATCAGGCCAATGTAGAGCGGAGGGTCGCCCAACGGGGTCAGCAGGCCGCCGCAGTTGGCGATAATCAGGATGGCAAAGACAACGGTGTGGACCTTGAACTCGCGCTCCCGGTTGGTGTTGAGGATGGGGCGGATCAGCAGCATTGCCGCACCCGTCGTGCCAATAAATGACGCCAACACTGCCCCTAGGCACAACAGAATCACGTTGTTGCGCGGCGTCGCCCGGATGTCACCAGCGACGAACAAGCCCCCCGAAACCACGTAAAGGCTGAACAGCAAGCAGATGAACTGGGTGTACTCGTTGAGTGAGTGGACGACGAGATGTTGACCACCACCAAGCCACATCCACGTTGCCACGGGCACGCCGAGCGCGGTCGCGACTATGAGTTTTACACGGTTGCGTTCCCAGATGTGGGCGGTGGTCGGGATGAGCGGGGCGAGCGCGATGATAGACAGCATGGCGACAAAGGGGATCAGACCCCACCAATGAATTACCATCGTCCTGCTCTCAAACGTGCCGCTTGTCTGCGGGTCAGAATCACGTGCGGCGAGTCCTGCTTAACTCGTTTTGCGCTTGGCTCGTGTTGGCCCAGCAAGGTTTAGCTTAACCCTGCCTCAATTGTGCCAATTATCTGTGACGCTTGTGTGACACGCGCCGTGAGACAGATGTTTGTTCGAGTTGGCATGCGCGAGTTATCCACAGACCAGGCAGTTTCCACAGCTTTACGAGGTTGGTGCCGAAAACTTGCAACTCAACCACATTGTTAGGACGTGAGAACTAATGTACGTCTTCCGGCATCGCCGGACGTGGCAATTGCGCGCCTACAGTCATTGACTGACCGCGACTGCCCTATGGGCGACCCTGTGGTTTCGGACGTCATGGCGGCGGCTAGCGTGCGGCGGGCCGTAAGTCCGTTGCGGTTAACTCCACTGGATGCCACCGAGGGGTTCCGTCGCATCCTGCGTGGAGAACCCCCAGACGACGAGATGGCCTTGAGCGACATGCAATGGCATGAAGAAGCAGGCCGCCAGGAGACAGATGGCCAGGCGTATGGCCTACGGACCCTTGATGAGAGCGAACGAGCATCGATGCTGTCACGAGCACACGAGTTCACCAAGGAGCATCTAGCTGTCATTCTGGTGATTGTAGTAGTGGCGGCGGTATTCACGGCGTCTCAACTGCTGCGCACGCGGTCCACTGAAGTTCCGCTGAACCCTCCAACCGTGGTGGTGTCAGGCAGTGCTGAACCGGCTCCATTGAGTACGCCGGAACTGATTCAGGTTCACGTGCTGGGGGCAGTTGTCTCTCCAGGGGTGGTGGCACTGCCGGTCGGGGCGCGGGTCCATGAGGCTATCGCGGCCTGTGGAGGGTTGGCTGAAGAGGCTGACCCGGCGGAGCTAAATCTGGCGGCGGTGCTCAGTGACGGCGCGCAGGTCATTATAGGGGTCAAGGGCGCTCCGCAGGGCGATGTTCTAGCTCCCAACGGCGCTGGCATGGGAGCGGGGGAGTCGTCTGGCGCAAGGATCAATCTAAACACCGCCAGCAGTGCGCAATTGGAGACTCTGCCGGGAGTTGGCCCAGTCATGGCTGGGCGCATCATTGCGTGGCGTGAGCAGCACGGTAAGTTCACCACCACCGCAGAACTCCAAGAGGTGAGTGGTATCGGTGCCAAGACCTACACCCAGTTGGAACCCTATGTCTGCGTCTAGCCGCGACTCGACATCCCGCAGCAATCAGATGACTGCGCTCGACATGGGGCTGACCGAAGGTGAGTGCGGAGACTCCACGCCAGCGGTGATGACAAGCCCGGCTCCAACGGGAACAGCATGGTTGGCCGGAGGCGAATCCGGGGAGCCTACGCCAGATCTGCGTATGGTTGGAGTGACGGGTGGAGTCTTTGTAGCCAGTTGGTGCGCGGTTTGGGACGCACGGTTGGTCGTGCCAGTGGTTGTTGCAGCTGTTGCTGTGGGCCTGGTGGGCTGGAGGACGGCTCGGCCAGTTCTGGCCGCCGTTGCCGCAGCAACACTTGGCGCCTGCGTGTTGGCGTCTGTGCTAGTGGCGGCGCGATCGTCCAGCCCTTTGGCAAAGTTTGCCAACGAACGAGCCATAGTTAGCGTCACCGCAGTAGTGGTGTCGGATCCGGTGACCTATCCGCCGCGCGGAGTGCTGCCTGCCCAGAGTATGGTCCGGGTGCGGGTCACGCGGGTGCAGGCGCGTGGAGTGGCCGTGGAGTTGAGCCAACCCGCCAAACTGTGGCTCACCGGGCAAGAAGCGCTCGAAACTGGGGCGCACATCACCTTTGATGCGCGCGCATCCCCGGCCGGCACCTCTGATGGTACCGCCGCCGTCCTGAAACAGAGCGGCCCAATCAGCGTGCTGGCTCCACCGGGAGCGTTCGACGCTGTCATCAACTCGCTTCGCGCCGGACTTCGTGATTCCATGCGCTGGTCCAGTGGCGACCAGGCAGGTTTGGTGCCCTCCCTCGTGGTTGGGGACACCTCCACTCTAGAAACACACATCGTCGATGAGTTTCGTACCACCGGGTTGTCACACCTGACGGCAGTCAGCGGTACAAACCTGACGCTGATGCTGGCGTTCGTGTTGTTGCTAGCCAAATGGGCTGGGGCGCGCGGTTGGTGGTTGCGGGGCATCGCGGTGGTGTGTGTGGCCGGATTTGTGGTGCTATGTCGTGGCGAGCCGAGCGTGCTGCGAGCCGCTGCCATGGGCGTGGTGGCACTCGGTGCCACCGGGGTATCCGGGGACAAGGCCAAAGGTATACGCCAACTTAGCGTTGCCGTGTGCGCCCTGCTGCTTATCGACCCATGGATGTCGCACTCGTGGGGTTTTGGACTATCAGTTGCGGCGACCGCTGGCATCATCTGGTGGGCCAAACGCTGGGCCAGCGCGTTGAGTAGTTGGTGCCCGCAGTGGGCCGCAGAGGCGCTCAGCGTGCCCCTGGCCGCGCAGCTGGTGACGCAACCACTGGTCACCGCCCTCAACGGCCAGATATCGCTGGTGGGCCTGTTCGCCAACCTGTTGGCAGGTCCATTTGTGGGCCCGGTGACCGTCAGTGGCTTGGTAGCAGCGCTAATCCATCCCATGTCGGCAGTCGGGGCGCGGTGCATCGGGTGGGTGGCCGGCTGGTGCGCCGAACCCATTCTGTTGATAGCTCGCCTAGGCGCAATGCTGCCAAACTCGGCAGTCCAGGTGGGCGCGACAGCTCTGGTCTTGGCGCTTATGAGCGTCGCCTGCCTTGTCGCAGCCCGGGTCATGCCGCTCATTCTCGCCAAACCCACCGCAACGCTGACCGCCCTCGCCGTGTTGGCGGCAGGCTCGTTTATCAGAGTGCCGCAGCCCGGTTGGCCGGGGGACTGGCTGGTCACCTTCTGCGACGTAGGTCAAGGCGACGCTGCCGTGCTCCGCTCACCAGCAGGTGATGTCGTCTTGATCGACGGCGGCCCGGACAAAGCAGCGCTGCACGCTTGTCTCGACGCAGTGGACGTATCCGGCATATCGCTGGTAGTGGCATCACACCAACACGCTGATCATATCGATGGCCTGTCCGGGTTGGCGAGTCGTCACGACATCGGAGCTATCGTTGTGCGCTCCGGGCTGAGCGAGTCTGCCCGCTCCGCATTTGCCACCTTCATTGGCGACGGCAGCATCCCAGTTCTCTTGGCTGCAGTAGGCGAGGTGCTGCAAGTGGGAGATATCACCATCACCATCATCTGGACAGGACTGCCGTTCGTGCTGTCCCGCCCACCGGCAACAGTTGAGGACCCGGACGAGAACAACGCCGGGATCGTGGCCCTAGTCGAGGTGGCCGGGCTACGTGTGCTCTTCGCTGGAGACTCAGAGCCAGAGGCCCAGAACGCCGCACTAGCCACAGGCGCACCACTCCAAGCCGATGTACTCAAGGTGGCACATCACGGCAGTGTCAACCAGTCGGCGGAGTTCATCAACGCCGTGAACGCCACAGTGGCGGTCATCAGCGTTGGAACCGATAACTCCTATGGACATCCATCCTCACGCACCCTAAACGCCCTAACTTCTGCGGGAGCATTCACTCTTCGCACCGATGAGCGCGGCTCCATCGCTCTCACCATCGGTGCGCAGGGCAGTCTAGTAGTCACGGCACAACGTTCTCCACCCTAGGAGAACTTGTTCATCCCCTTCAAGGAGGTCCGAGCGGCTTGTTGAATCGCATGTATCTGATTGCGTCCACAGTGCCCATGGAATCCAACGCACTCTCGGCGACTTAGCGCTCCGCTCGCTGCGCGCAGTGCAGCCATCGAGCCGGTTGACTGAATGCCAGCTCGCTTCGCGCAGCATTGCCAGCGAATGAACGCCTCGCTCTTCGGAAAATGTCGGTAGGACACGGCATGATTGATGTTATGGATGTCTTTGGCACAAGCTTGCTCATTGTCGGCGATGATCCGCTGCTTGTTCAGCGGAGCGTAAACCGCAGGGTGGCAGCAGCGCGCGCACAGCATCCGGAGGCGGAACTGCGCGAACTGAGCGGTCAAGACATGCAGGGGGCGCGGTTTGCTGAGGCCGTTGGTGGCTCGCTGTTCTCTGCCTACTCCATAGTGGTGGTCACTGAGGCCGCCGTGGCGATGTCTGACGCGGTGTTGCATGAAGTAGTGGATGCGGCTAAGGACCCCGGCGAAGCGTTGTGCCTCACCATCGTTCACAAAGGTGTCGGCGGCAAGGCGGTTCTTGATGCTCTCGGCAAGGCCCGAGTGACACGAGAAAACCTGACGCCCCCCAAAGTCTGGGAACTGCCAAGGTTTGTGCGCGAAGAGGCCGGTCGGTTGGGCATGGAGGTGGACGAGAAGGCCGCCCAGACGCTAGTCGATGCGCTGGGCAACAATCTGCTGGCGCTGGTTTCTGCGTTGACGCAGTTGGCTGACGACTGGGATGGAGCAAGACTCACCGCCGATATGGTGGGTCGCTACTTTGAGGGGCGAGTAGAGGTTACCGGCTTCGCCATCGCCGACGATGTGATTTTTGGACGCTTGAGTGAGGCGCTCGCTAAACTGCGCTGGGCTTTTGACGCTGGGGTAACTCCGCCGACGATCACTGCAGCGCTTGCCAACGGTCTGCGGTCATTAGGCAAGTATCTCGATGCCCGCCATGCCGAAGGTTCTCCGGGGCAGATCGCCTCGCAGGTGGGTGTGCCGGAGTGGAAGTTGAAAACATTGGCTGCACAGGCAAGTGGGTGGACGCCGGGCGCTTTGGCGCAGGCAGTCAAGATTGTTGCTGCGGCGGATGCCGATACCAAAGGTGGGGCAGTGGATGCCCAGTTTGCTGTGGAGAAGGCGCTGATCGATCTCGACTACGCCCATCAGATTCTGTAAGTCAAGACACTCAAGAGGACCCGCAACTAGAGCACTCTGTAGCTCCAGCGACGGCGTGGGAGACAGAGGAAGTCAAGACTCAAGAGGGTGCCCAAACGGAACATTCGGGAGTGAGGCAGCCCGAAGCTTACGCGACAGGCTGCGAGACAAACTGTGAAAGGCAGTGAAGCTTAGGCGGCGACGAGCGCGGCAGCAGCAGCGGCAACAGCCGACTTGCGGTTGGCAGCCTGATTCTTGTGGATGACTCCCTTGGAAACAGCACGGTCGAGAGCGCGAGTGGCAACGCGAGCGGTGGCTGCGGCCTCTTCGGGGTCGCCAGCAATAACCGCCTTGCGGGCAGCACGAACATGCGTGCGGAGTTCACTCTTGACAGCCTTGTTGCGCTGACGAGCCAACTCGTTAGTCTTGATGCGCTTCTTCTGCGACTTGATGTTTGCCACGCTTGGGTTCCCTTTTCGACTCTCTCACACGTCTAATGACAGCGACAGTAAACACTACCAGTTGCGCTTAGGCTGCGGCAAATGCACTCACTTCAGGCCGGGCACCAGTGCGCGGTACAGCGGCCACAGTCCGATCTGGTCGGGCGTGTGTTCTGGCAGTTGCCAGAAATCGTATCCGGGCCAGTCATTGCCCTCAACTATGGCCGGACCATCGGGCATAATGCACACATCCCAACCAATGTAGCGCATGCCGGGGGCCATTTCGAGGGCAGCCTGCTTCACTAGCTCGTGAGCCTGCGCCAAATAAGGGATGGGGTAGCCGTCGAAGAGGACGCCAGTGTAGGGATGCCTGTCCAGCACTTCGAGCCGAGACGTGTGCGCTACGCCGCGCATCTTGCCGGTGGTGGCATCAATCGGCACCGCCAGCCCGTCGTTCTCCAGGTTGTCAACAAATTTGCCCTTGTCGCCCATCTTCTGGGTGGAGTAGATCACATGGGCGGCCCCGGCGTCGTCAACCAATGTGACAATCCGGATGGTGTTGATCGCCAGCGGATACAGCGCGGCCACGTCTGGGTGTTGGACGATCAACTCTTCCAGCACGCCAAAGTCCTTGTCCGGGCCGGTTACGTAGGTGAACAGGTCATCGATGGTGGCGAAGTCGGCCACCTTGATCTTCTCTATGCCCTTGCCGGAGAAGCCTTCGTCGGGCTTGGCGAAGAAGATGTCCTTGTCGGCCACGAAGCGACGCAGGCCTTCAACGTCAAGACCGGAGACCGGGGTGATGTCGCGGCGCATGAACTTGCCCAGTCGTCTGGCCTGTTCGCTCTTGAACTCGAACTTGGCTGACACTGCCGGGTCGTTGAGCCGCTCGACCAGTCGCTTGTTGCGCATGCGTGTTACGAAGGTGTTGCGATGGGCATGGTTCATCGAGTACAACCCGAAAATGGAGTAATCATAGTAACCAGCACCGTATAGCGCCGAGCACAGCAGTACGTCAACGAACATCACGGACTTCGAGCGCCCGCACTTCTGCTGGCACTGATCGAGCACTCCCAAGAACTTGGACAGACTAACCCCGGACGCGATGTGAGCAAGATGCTTCAGATTGGGCACAACTCCAAGTCTACTGGGCAGGGCAATTTCGGTTGTGACTGCGGGAGCGCTGGAAGCGACGTAGGTGGCGGGTAGCAAGAGTGGATACTGCAACTTCGTGCAGGATGACGGAGGGGTATGTGCAGGATGACGGACAGGATGACGGACACGATGATGGAGGGGTATGTGCAGGATGACGGAGTGAGTGGGTGTGTTATGGCATGAAGAGGGAGTGTGTGATGATGGCAGTGCAGTGTGGATGTCAAGAAAGATGAAGGGTTCGTGAGACAATAGATGTTCGGTACAAGCCCGCACGAGCGTGGTGTCTGTCCAAACAACCAACACTTGAGATCGTTCAGTCCGCTGAGAGCGACGTAAGAGAAGAAGAGAAGATGCCACAACGACCAGGGAGCACCGACGAGCGCCTGATCCGCAACTTCTCTATCATTGCGCACATCGATCACGGCAAGTCCACGTTGGCCGACCGGATGCTGCAGTTCACCGGAGTGGTTGACGCCCGCGCCATGCGCGCCCAGTACCTCGACCGCATGGACATTGAACGCGAACGCGGCATCACCATCAAGAGCCAAGCTGTGCGCATGCCGTGGAGCGTGGACGGCGAAGAACACATCCTCAACATGATCGACACCCCTGGTCACGTTGACTTCACCTACGAGGTAAGCCGTTCGCTGGCTGCCTGCGAGGGCGCGGTGCTGCTGGTAGACGCCGCCCAAGGCATTGAGGCGCAAACCCTAGCCAACCTGTATTTGGCGCTTGAGGCCGACCTAGTCATCATCCCGGTGCTCAACAAGATCGACCTGCCCAGCGCCAACCCGGACAAGTACGCCGCCGAGGTTGCCAACATCATCGGCTGTGACCCTTCCGACGTGCTGCGGGTGAGCGCTAAGACGGGTGAGGGCGTTCGCGAACTGCTCGACCAGATTGTGGCGCTGGTGCCTGCGCCTAAAGGCGAACACAACGTGTCTGCGCGTGCGCTCATCTTCGACTCGGTCTACGACTCCTATCGGGGCGTGGTCACCTATGTGCGCGTGGTTGATGGCGAGTTGAGCAACCGCGAGAAGATCCTGATGTTGAGCACCCAAGCCACCCATGAGGTGCTTGAGGTGGGCGTCATCTCCCCGGAACCGGTGCGTGCCGACTCGCTGTCGGTGGGCGAGGTGGGTTACCTGATCACCGGCGTGAAGGACGTGCGCCAGTCCCGCGTTGGTGACACCATCACGTCGGCGGTGGGTCCGAGTCGCCGCCCACTTGCAGGCTATCGACAACCGAAACCGATGGTCTATGCCGGGCTTTTCCCAATCGACGGTGCGGACTTCCCCGAACTGCGCGAGGCCCTAGAAAAACTGCAACTCAACGATGCTGCACTCACCTTTGAACCTGAGTCTTCCGGCGCGTTGGGTTTCGGTTTCCGCGCCGGGTTCCTTGGGTTGTTGCACATGGAGATCGTGCGTGAACGCCTGGAACGGGAGTTTGGCCTGGACCTGATTTCGACAGCCCCCAGCGTCGTCTACCGCATCGTCATGGAGGACGGCACCGAGTACTCGGTGACCAACCCCAGCGAGTTCCCCGACGGCAAGATCGCCGCTGTCTATGAGCCGATGGTCAAAGCAACGGTGCTGCTGCCTATTGACTTTATCGGCACGGTGATGGAGTTGTGCCAGCAGCGTCGCGGTGCGCAGTTGGGCATGGAGTACCTGAGTGCCGACCGGGTGGAGTTGCGCTACCTGCTTCCGTTGGCTGAAATCGTTTTTGACTTCTTTGACGCCCTGAAATCTCGCACCAAGGGCTATGCGTCCCTTGACTATGAAGAGGCCGACGAGCAGTCTAGCGATTTGGTCAAGGTGGACATCCTGCTTCACGGCGAACCTGTGGATGCGTTTAGCGCCATTCTGCACAAGGACAAGGCGTACAACTACGGCGTGGCGATGGTCACGCAGCTGCGCAAACTGATCCCGCGCCAACAGTTTGAGGTGCCGGTGCAGGCGGCCATCGGTGCCCGCGTAATCGCTCGCGAAACCATTCGCGCCGTGCGTAAGGACGTGCTCGCAAAGTGCTATGGCGGCGACATCACCCGCAAGCGCAAACTGCTAGAAAAGCAGAAGGAGGGCAAGAAGCGCATGAAGATGGTGGGGCGCGTCGAAGTACCCCAAGAAGCCTTCATTGCCGCACTGCGTACTGGCGAGGGTGAACCGGACAAAAAGTAGCCGCGAAAAGGTCTGAACAAGTCTCCAAAACGCCATCCGAATCGTTGTAATATCTTCTTAAGGCGCTTCACTACTCGACAGTTGAGTCTTTCCTTTCTCTGACTGGCGCAACAGCCGAGAACCTGAGGCGAGAGACAGTGGAGACGTTTGAGACTAAGGCGATTCATGACCAAACCCCCGACTCTGAATAACGACCAAGTCACCATCTGGCGAAGTTGGTTGCTCGGATACGAACACGTGGCGTCGGCCATGGAACGCACCCTATCGCCGTACGGCATCGACACCTCACAGTTGCGCGTGCTTATGTTGCTTTCGGAGTCGAAGGGACACCGGATGCGGATGTTTGACATCGCTCGGGCCGCCAACCGTTCGCCGTCCCGGCTCTCCCACATGGTTGCCCGCATGGAGACCGAAGGTTTGGTGGTGCGACAGCCTTGCGAGAATGATCGTCGCGGAGCATGGTTGTTCCTCACCGATGCCGGCGTCAATGTGCTTCACCAGGTGGAGACGCCTCACATGTTGGACATTCATCGCACTTTTATCGATGCAATTGGGGCACGTGATTTTCTCGCCATCGGGCGCGCGATGCGCAAGGTGTTGGAAGTCAACGCCGATCCCAAATGTAAGAGGACGATGGCACAATATGAGTGGTGGCCAGCCCTAGACTAGAGGTATGAGCACTCCCGTCTCCACCATCGTTACTGACTTCGACTCCACTGCTGGACGCACAGGCGCGTTGGCTAGGTTACGTGCCGCATTGGGCGACGACTCCTGTCTGGATGCCTCATCGCTGGCGCGCGCCTACTTTGCGACCGACTCGTCCATCTACCGCGTTCCGCCCACAGTTGTGGCACAGCCGCGCACCAAAGAAGAGTTGGTTGCAGTTGTCAGGGCGGCTCTGGCGGTTGGTATGCCGGTGACGGCTCGCGGTGCGGGCACCAGCCTTGCGGGCAACTCCGTCGGCGTGGGGCTCGTCGTCGATGCCGGTCGCTACCTCAACAAGGTGCTCTGCGTCGATCCGGAATCCAAAACCGCGCTCATTGAGCCGGGTGTGGTTCAGTCGGTGTTGCAGAAGGCCGCAGCGCCTCACCACTTGCGTTTTGGCCCCGACCCGGCCACCTCGGATCGTTGCGCGGTGGGCGGCATGATCGGCAACAACGCCTGTGGGGCGAGGGCGCTGGGCTACGGTCGGACCTCCGACAATGTGGTCTCACTGACCGTGCTGACGGGCACGGGAGAGATCATCACGCTGGGCGAAGGTGGGGAGGCGCTCGCAGAGCCGGTGCAGCAGGTGGCGGCAATGGCGAAGGACCATCTGGCCGCAATCCGCACCGAGTTTGGCCGCTTTACTCGGCAGACGTCCGGCTACTCCATGGAGCACCTGTTGCCGGAGCGTTTTGCCCCCGAGAAGTTCTTCGTCGGTTCAGAAGGCACCCTCGGCGTGATACTGGAAGCCAAGGTGCGCTTGGTCGAGGACAAGCCCGTGAAGCAGATGCTCGCCCTGGGTTATGACTCCATGGACAAGGCGGGCGACGACATTCCCAACCTCACGTCATTCCACCCGGTGGCAGCGGAGGGGCTTGACAATCGCACGATTGACGTAGTCAGACGCTTCAAGGGAGCGGATGCGGTGCCGCCGCTGCCCAAAGGCAACGGCTTTATCTTCATTGAACTTGTTGGCGACGATGCTGCCGAGGTGGAGCAACGCGCCAACGCCCTGCTGGCTGCCGCGCACGCTCTTGACGCTTGGAAAGTGGACGATCCAGAGACGGTGACAACACTGTGGCGCATCCGCACCGACGCCGCTGGCTTGGCCGGGATCGGTTTGGATCGTCCGGCCTACTCCAGTTGGGAGGACGCCGCCGTCCTGCCCGAACACCTTGGCGACTACCTGCGTGACTTTGAGGCGCTGCTGGAACGTCACCACCTACACGGATTGCCTTACGGTCACTTCGGCGAAGGCTGCATCCACTGCCGCATCGACTTCCCGCTGGATCGCCCGGGCGGCACCGCCGACTACCGCGCATTCATGCTGGATGCCGCCGACTTGGTGGTCAAGTATGGCGGCTCCATGTCTGGAGAACATGGTGACGGACGCGCTCGCTCAGAACTGCTGTCCAAGATGTACTCGCCCGAGGCCATCGACCTGTTTGCGCAAGTCAAAGCCGTATTTGACCCAAATAACCTGCTGAACCCCGGTGTCATCGTCAACCCCAGGGCCACCGAGGCTGACATCCGGGTAGCGCAGACGCTCCACTCGAAGCTGCGCGAGATCGACCCGGCGTTCGTCCAAGCGGTGCATCAGTGTTCCGGCGTTGCCAAGTGCTTGGCCGATAACACCGCCACCGGGGCGCTCATGTGTCCCAGCTATCTTGCGACCGGCAACCAACTGCACTCCACGCGGGCGCGGGCACGCATGTTGCAAGAGATGATTAACGGACAGATCGTCTCCGGATGGCGGGCCAAAGAACTGCACGAGGCGCTGGAGTTGTGCTTGGCCTGCAAGGGCTGTCGCAAGGATTGCCCCACCAACATCGACGTCGCCTCGTACAAGTCGCGGGTGCTCTACGAGTCGTATAAGGGCCGCATTCGTCCGCTGAACCACTACGCGCTCGGCTGGCTGCCGCGTTGGGGCAGGCTGGTGTCCGCCATCCCTGGTGCCGGGGCTATCGCCAACTTTGCGCTCAAAGTGCCGGGGCTAAAGAACGTGGCACTCCGCGTCGTTGGGGTAGATTCGCGCCGCCCGATGCCACAGTTCCGCGTCTCCGGTTCGGCCCGCAAAGCGGCTGCCAAGGCCATGAATGCAGGCTCACACACGCACTTGCTCACCGACGAAGAGTTGGCCGCCCGCCCCGCCTGCGTCATCTGGGTAGACTCCTTCACTGATGCTTTCCAAGGCTCCGCACTGCCTGCGCTTGTCAAAGTGCTGTTCCAAGCCGGATACAACCCCAAAGTGCTGCAAGAAGACGCCTGCTGTGGCCTGACGTGGATTACCACCGGACAGCACGACGGTGCTCGGGCGCAACTGCGTCGCGCGCTTGATGTGCTGCAGCCCATCGCCGCCTCCGGCACCCCGATTGTTGGCATGGAGCCAAGTTGCATCAGCGTGTGGCGCTCAGACGCCGCTGAACTGCTGCCCGACGACCCGCGCGTCGGCGAAGTGGCTAAGGCCATTCACACGCTGGCCGAACTGTTGACCCAGACTCCCGGTTACCAGCCTCCCGACCTGTCTGGACACACCATCGTGGCCCAACCCCACTGTCATCACGCCTCCGTTTTGGGTTGGGGCGCGGACGCCAAACTGCTCAAGCTAACGCAGGCCAACGTCGTCAAGGTTGGCGGCTGCTGCGGCCTAGCTGGCAACTTTGGTGTTGAGCGCGGCCACTACGACGTGAGTGTGCGCGTCTATGAACATGATCTCAAGCCCGCCATCGCCAAGGCCGGACCGGACGCCATCATTTTGGCTGACGGATTCTCCTGCCGCAAGCAGGTGAAAGACCTATCGGACCTTGAGGCTCTCACGCTTGCGCAGTTGCTGGCGTCACACAGTTAAGGACGAGAGTTCTAGACGCCACCTAGGCGCGCAGCACGCCACCGGCAAACTCTTGAACGAGGTGCCCGCTGCCGTCCGTGTAGGCGTCGCCTAGGGGTGCGCCCAGTTTGTAGCGCAGCGCCCACGAGGCCCGGTACTGCTCCCAGATGCCGCCGTAGATGGCGTGCGCCCCGTGAGCGGAACTCCACAGGATGGTGCCGTGATCGAACGTCCAGATGCGCACTCCAGCACTAGCGGCGTTGCCTTCGTCGCCAATCGGGATGCCAATGCGATCATAGGCAGAGGTGGCGTAGTAGTAAGCACCAATGTCGCCGGTCACCGAAACCCAACCGCCAAAAGTGGCGTAGGAACCCTGATTGATATCGTAACGATACAAGTCCCAGCCACCCATGATTTCAATCAGTTTGGCCGCATACTTTGGGTCAGTGGCGTAGCCAGCAGCGGCAATCGCCCCTGCGAAGTCCGCGGAAGACGTGGTGGCGAAGGCAGCGGAGTAGCGGGAGTTCTCGGTCAGGAACAGAGCGTGGTCAAGCACTGAGTCCCGCACAGTGGCGTAAGTGCGGAAACCCGCAGCTTGGTTTACCATCTCACCGTTCACAAACTCGTTGGTATCCATATCCCAACAGCCCTGCTGATACTGACTCATATATGAGGTGCACTTGATACCAAACTGGGCCAACCCTAGGCGCGCCAAACTGGAGTCTCCCCAGCCCGACTCAAGAATTGCCTGCGAGATGCTCACCGATGCCGGGACTCCATAGCGTCGCTGTGCCTCCTGCGCGTAAGCAACGAGAGACTGAACGTAGCGCCCGGTGCGGGAGTTGTCTGGCGCGTCTTCATAGGAACTACCCTCAGTGCCTGGGTCGGTGCTAGGAGGAGTGGTCGGAGGGGCAGTCGACGGGGGAGGTGGCACCGGCTCGGGCTGTGGAGTTCCCTCGGACACGCCTGCCGGGGCTTCAGCATCAACGTACGATGAGCTGGGAGGCGCAGCAGGAACCCAAGCGTCCACGTCATCAAATAACAAGACAGACACCCGATGCCAAGGCAGCGTCTTGCGCCATGCCACAGCCATGATCGAGTCGGACTGGGGGACCACCAGTTTGATTTCAAGACGTTCGGGAGCAAGCGCCTCGTCGTCGGCGTCATCCGCGGCGAAGAGAGTGTCAGCCGCTGGGGGGGAGGGCCACTTACCTATGATGACGCGCGCGGGGGGTACGCTCACATCTGCGTGGGCAGACTGGGGGACGCCCAGCGAGACTGCGACGAAGGCGCACGTACACATGCCCATCAACGCGGTGCGTGAGGCTCTGCTATTCACTCTTCTCGACCGTCCTTCAGGGACTCCCATCCTTTGGCTCGGGACAGTTGCCGTCGGAAGTCCCACAGGGACACGTCCACCAAGTCGACGTTCGCGACTGCAGTTGTGCTTCCACCACGCGACAACTTGGTGATTATGTTCCCCTTCGGCAACAATTTTCGTCGATCCGGGATAGTTGACGCCACTTTTTGAGTGACAAGTGTCAAGCCTGCCCTAAGGGTTCGTCGGGTCTGTTTTGAGCCTTGGTGCGGTAGTCTTGACCGTAATAGGGCTGCCTTGTCCGTCGCGGTGCGTGCGGTAGGGCAGCGCAGAGAGTTCGCAGCGAGCGAAGAGAGAGCAAGAGACGCAATGGCACTAACCGATGAGGAGCAGCGACTCCTTGATCTGCTGGAGTCGTCTCTGCGCAGTGAAGACCCCAAACTCGCGGCCCAGTTCAGCTCGGCCAAGCTGAAAGGCGCTCCGTCAGCCTCGCCGCTGCCCAGTCTTGCTCGACTGGTTGCTGCCGGAAGCATCTGTCTGGTCGGCATCGGCATGCTGGTGGTCGGCATGATCGTGGCATGGCCCATCAGTGTGGCCGGATTCTTGGTGATGCTTGGCGCGGTCGTGTTTGGGCTCCACGTCGGCAAACCTTCGGTGTCTGCGCCCACCAGCGGCGGCGGCGCGTCGAAGAGAACCCAAGCGAATTCCAGTGTCAAGGACCGCATGGAACAACGCTGGGAGCGTCGCCAAGACAAGGAACGCGCATGAGCACCATCTTCTCCAAGATCATCGCTGGTGAGATTCCGGGCCGTTTCGTCTGGAAAGACGACGTATGTGCCGTTTTCGCCACCATCGAACCCATCACCCCGGGCCACATGCTGGTTGTTCCGCGCGAAGAGATCGCCAAGTTCACTGACGCCGATGACGCCACCCTGTCACACCTGAGCGTCGTAGCCAAGCACATCGGCCAAGCCGTCGAACGGGCGTTTGACGCACCTCGCTCCGCCCTAATCATCGCCGGCTTCGAGATCGACCACCTGCACCTTCACGTATTGCCCGCATGGGGTGACGACCAACTGAGCTTTGCCAACGCCTCTCCTGCCAGCCCACAAGAGCTGGACGCCGCTGCCGAGGCAGTCCGAGTCGCCCTCCGCGATCTCGGTTTTGGCGCATTTGTCCCTGACGCTTCCTGAGCGCTAGCGTCCCCCCAAACTTCAGCGCGGACGGACAGCATGACGGCGCCGCCGTCCCAAACCCTCAAGGTGAGGTTTGGTTGTGCGTAGGTGTGAGTGGCGATGACCCGACAATCCGAACTAAGCTCCCAAATGAGCGGAGTTTCACTCACGAAACGCCGACATATTGATTGGTTTGGGAAATTGGTACTCTTTGGTAGTAATGTGGTGCATACAAGGAACCACCGTCCTGATGTCGTAGACAAGGGGGCGTGAAGAGATGTTTCTCGGCACGTACACCATCAAAGTTGACGAACAGGGTCGGTTCTTTCTTCCATCAAAGTTTCGCGACCAACTGGTCGATGGATTGGCGATGGTAAAAGGCCAGGAGTACTGCGTCAGCGTTTACCCGTTGTCTCAGTTCGAAAAGCTGGCACATGCAGGGGCGTCCACCCGGACAAGCCTGCGCGAGGTCCGTGACTTCCAGCGGTTGTTGGGCAGTGGCGGTGGGGACGACATTCCTGACAAGCAAGGCAGGGTGACGTTGCCGGTACAACTGCGTGAATACGCAGGTCTTGAGCGGGATGCAGTGCTAACCGGAGTAATTGACCGGTTGGAGATCTGGAATCCGGAAGCTTGGGAAGCATACATAACTAAACAGGAACCGAGCTTTGCGAATCTAAACGAGGCAGCCTTCGCGTCTGAGACGGGAGGGACCGCAACCGCGTAGATAAAGCAGCTGTGAGTCGGACTAACCGTCCAACTCACGCAAGCCAAGGGGAATCGGGCGACACTCGAAACACCTAGGCTCCAGCCCAATCACTTGGGGACAACCGCGAGCGCATCCCGCACCCTGACACTTCTTCCCCGGCGTCAGGTGGCAGGAAGAACGCGGACAGTGAGTGGACTGGACCCTAGATGCTTCGATTGTCGCCCTTTGTCTTTTGCTGACTGCAAAGTTGACGCCAAAGCACGGCTGTTGCTGGCAGAAAAGTCGGCACAAAGCAGTGTTGGTGCGGACTACAAACTCGGGACAAGCCGGCATTTCAGACAGACAACAGACGCACTTGAACGACAGACGCGGAAGACTAAGGAGGTGAGAGCAGTGCAGGACACATCGCTACACCTCGCGCGTAGGTCAGACGGCCAGCCGATCCACCGGCCCGTGATGCTTGAGCGCATCCTGAGTCTGCTGTCGCCAGCCCTTTCGCATGCCGGAGCCATTCTTGTTGATGGCACGCTTGGCATGGGTGGTCACTCCCGCGCGCTGCTCGAAGCCAACCCCAACGCCCGCCTCATCGGCATCGATCAAGACGAAAACGCACTGGCGGTGGCGGGGGAGCACCTAGCTGACTTTGCTGACCGGACCACGTTGGTTCAGGCCAGGTTTGACTCCTTGACGCAAGTTCTAGAGAACGCTGGGGTCGGGGCAACAGAGCGCGGAGTTGACGCGATTCTGCTTGATCTCGGGCTATCCAGCTTGCAGATCGACGAGGCGGAGCGCGGCTTCTCCTACATGCACGACGCCAGCCTTGATATGCGGATGGACACCACGCGCGAACTCACGGCCGCCACCATCGTCAATACGTATGAAGCGTCCGAGTTGGTGCGCATCATCCGCACCTACGGCGAAGAGAAGTTGGCGCAACGAATTGTGGCGCAGATTGTCGCCAATCGCCCCATAAACACTACGGGCGAGTTGGTTGCCGCCATTGATCAGGCGCTGCCTGCTGCGGTTCGTTTTCGCCATGGATCGTCCTCGCACCCGGCCAAGCGCACGTTTCAGGCGCTCCGTATCGCGGTCAACGCGGAGCTGGAGGCGTTGCAGGCCGTTATCCCGCAGGCGCTGGCTGCGCTGGCGGTGGACGGGGTACTAGCTATTATATCGTTCCAATCTTTGGAAGACAGATACGTCAAGGATGCCTTTCGCACGGCTACGCAGGATTCCGCTCCTGCTGGGCTGCCTTACGTCCCAGAGGCCTTTCAGGCAAGGTTTGTAAATCTCACGCGCGGTGCGGAAGTCGCGTGCGAGGCAGAGGTGAACGGCAACTCGCGCAGTGCATCGGCAAAACTGCGCGCCGTCAAGAGGATCAAGGAGGACGCGTGACATGAGTGGAGTGCTTGCTCAAGTTTCTAGGGAGAACGAGACATCCGGGCCCATCCGGCTGCGTGCTCTCGACGACCTCCCGGCGCGTATCTCTCGCCTGCCACTAGCCGTTTTGCTGTCCGCCATCATGGCGCTGGGAATGGTAGGGGTGCTGTTCCTCAACACTGCCATTCAGAGCCTGTCCTCGCAGGCACGCAGCCTGTCTCGGCAGGCCGCCATGTTGGGCTATCAGATGGACGCGTTGCAGGTGCAGGTCAACCAACTGCGGTCCACCACGATGCTGGCACAACAAGCCACGGCCATGGGCATGGCTCCCAACCCCTTTGCCGCCATCATCATGCTGCCCTCCGGTGAGATCTCGGGTGACCTACGTCAAGTGTGGGGCTGGGAGTTGGGCGACCAGCTTTTTGCCGGAGACGAGAAGGCGCCAGAACTGCCAACCCCGCGCGTGATCACGTCTCCCAGGCCGCCGACGTGGGACATCGGTTGGGTTGAAAAGACGAAGACAAACGTCGGTGACGACGCCAGCGGTTCAGCGCAAGACACGCAAGACGCACAGGCGGCACCGGAGGCGCAGGAGGAAAGCAATGACTAGTGGAGACGCTCGCAACAACACGACTCCCGCGCCGATGCCGGCGTCTGTGGCCGTCGTGACAGCTCGTCGCGCCCGCAACTTCTCGCTGATTTTCGCACTCGTCATCGCCGTGGCGACGATCCGCACAGTATTCATTCAGGTAATCGACCCGGACGGAAACGCCGCCACGGCCGCCGCCAACATGAAGGATACGGAGATTATCAAAGCTGCCCGTGGTGCCATCACCGACCGCGACGGCGACGTGCTGGCGGAGAACTTCGCCGCAGTGCGCATCTTCGCTGACCCGTGGGGCATGAAGACCAACGGAATCACCGATCACACCCTGAGCGAGTATGAGAAGGCGAAGGCCAAGGCAGCTCCCCAAGCGGTTGCGGAGATCCTCGCGCGCTACCTGCCGGGTGAAGTGAGCGACTTTCTGTGGCACTTCAGCAAGACTCAATACGACGACGGCGAGCCGAATCAGTACGAGGTGATCGCCGAGAACATCCCGGAGTTCACGTTCCGTCAGATTCAGGGCGAGATGAGCGCTGGAGGCTGGTTTGGCGTGTTCGCTGAACCAACTCCCATTCGTTCGTACCCGAACGGCAATCTGGCAAGCAACGTTGTTGGTTTTGCCACTCGGACGGACGACCAAACCCTGCTGGGCATCGCAGGAATTGAGCAGTGGTTTAACGACGAACTAAGCGGCCTTGACGGTTCGCGCACCTTCACTGACGCCGACCTAGGTGAGGTTCCACTGGGCAACAACACTCTGGTCCCGGCGGTGGATGGATACAACGTCCAGTTGACCATTGATGCCGGGTTGCAATACGCCGTGCAGCAGGAGTTGGCCGCAGCCGTGGAGGCGAGGGGCAGCCAAGGTTGGGCTGTCGTCATGAACATCAAGACTGGTGAAGTGTTAGCTCTGGCTAACTATCCTTCGTTTGACTCCAACGCCTTTGGTGAGACCGACTCACAAGACCTGGGCAACCGGGCCGTGCAGTGGGTATACGAGCCCGGCTCTGTGCAGAAGGTCATCACCATGGGTGCGCTGCTGGATCAAGGGCTCATTACCCCGGATACGCACATAGCAGTACCCGGCACATTGACTAGTGGTGAGGACGAAATTGAGGACTCTTGGGGACATGGCACGCTGTACATGACCGCTCGGGGCGTTCTCGCCGACTCCTCCAACATAGGAACCGCGCTGCTGGCCAGGCAATCCAGCAAGGAGGCGTTGGCTCACTATTGGGAGTTAGCGGGTCTAGGCCAACCCACCGGAATTGAACTGCCCGGTGAGGGCACTGGCAGCCTTGGCCTGGTTCCCGAAGCCGACATGCCTGACTATCAGCGTGATCGCGCCGCCTTCGGGCAGTCGATCTCGGTGACGGCGCTACAGGAGGCCGCCGCTATTGCCGGAATGGTCAACGGTGGCGTCTACAACGCCCCAACGATCATCTCCCGTGTAACTACGGCTGGCGGCAAGGAGGTGCCCATTGCAAGAACAGAGCCGCGACGCGTCATCTCCCCCGAAGCCAGCGAAGGTCTGCGTGACATGATGGAGGCCGTGGTGGCCGGATACGGCAACACGTCCCGCATGATCGACGGCTATCGCATGATCGGCAAGACTGGCACAGCGTCACGAATCAACCCGGAGACGGGTCGGTATGACTCGCTGACTGGATCATTCGTCGCAGTCGCCCCTGCGGAGGATCCCACGCTTTTGGTCTATGTTGTTATCGATGACACCTCGTGGCACGGTTCAGTTGTTGCGGTCCCTCCGGTCAAGGACATCATGCGCTACGCCCTGCCGCGATACGGTTTTGCGCCCAGCAGCGACCTCCCCGCGTACTGGGGACCGTCGTACTACTAGCCTGTCGCTGGCCGGGTCGGCCTGCACGGTGAGAGGTGGAAACGTGTTGGTCACCCTTGGGGCAGGCAAGCAGAGCACAACAGCATGTAGGGTTGATGAGCTATGAAGTTGCGAGATGCTAAGTCGTTGGCTGAGTTGACCGGCGGAAGCCTGGTGGTGGGCACCGGCCAACTGATCGGCCCTGACGTGGTCATCGATTCCAGGCTGACTACGCCGGGAGCCCTGTTTGTCGCCTTGCCCGGTGAGCGTGTGGATGGTCACGACTTTGTTGTTGCTGCTGCCCGGCTGGGTGCGGGTGCCGCGCTGGTCGAGCGAGCCGTACCCGTCGAGATTTCCCAGATCGTTGTTCCGGATGTCCTAGCTGCGCTGAGTGCCTTTGCTACCAGCGAAGTAGCCGCCGCTAAAGCCAGAGGTCTGGTCACATTTGCGCTGACGGGGAGTTCTGGCAAGACCACCACAAAGGACCTGCTGGCTGACATCTGTGCGTCTGTGGCCCCCAGCGTGTCTCCGGTCAACTCGTTCAACAATCAGATTGGCGTTCCAGTCACTGCGGCTCTGATCACGGAAGACACCCGCTATCTGGTCAGCGAGCTGGGTGCCAGTCACGTTGGCGAGATCGCCCGCTATGCCCAGATTGTGCAGCCGCACATTGCTGCCGTCCTCAACATTGGCACTGCCCATCTGGGGGAGTTCGGCTCGCGCGAGAACATCGCCGCCGCTAAGGCCGAGATCGTCCAAGAGCTAAGTGCCACAGACTGGGCCATCTTCAACGCTGCCGACGAGTACGCCGAGCAGATGGCTCGCTCAACTACCGCACAAGTGGGATGGTTTGGTGGCAAGCACGCTGACGCGGCCTTGGCTGTCCGCTACAGAGACCTTGAGTTTGACGCATTTGAGCGTCCCAAGTTCACTCTTTATGGCTGGACTCCTGAGGCCAAGTTTGAGGTGGACGTTTCGATGCGTCTTGTCGGCGCGCATCAGGTAGACAACGCCTGTGCTGCTGCTGCTATGGCGCTGGCCGCAGGCATCGAGCCGGAGGTTATCGCCACCTCGCTGTCTCAGTCCACTCCCCGGTCCGCACATCGTATGGCGCTGCACACCTTGGACAGCGATATCACCCTCATCGACGACTGCTACAACGCCAACCCCGGCAGCGTGGGGGTGGCAATCAATGTGCTAGCGAGCATCGACATGACGCGAAGTGATGAGCGGGCTGCCGGTCTCGGGCGCACGATTGCTGTGCTAGGTGACATGTTGGAGTTGGGTGACGAGTCTGCGGCACTGCATCACCAAGCTGGTGTCGAAGCCGGTGAGGCTGGTCTTGACGTGCTTATCGCTGTGGGCGAGTTCGCGCCTGACATAGTCGCGGGATTTGAAGAGGGTTTTGCTCGCTCGCTGAGGGCGGCCCGCGCTTCGGTTGGCGAGTCCGGAGGAGCAACAAACGCGGTTATTGATGCCAAACTGGCCCGTCGTCGGCCCGGAGTGCTCGCCAAATCGAAGTCCGAGATTCAGGGCCTGCTTGAACTACAACCCGGCGATGTCGTGTTGCTGAAGGCCTCTCGCGGGGTAGGGTTGGAGACCGTGGTTGACGCGTTGATCGAACAGTTTGGACGAAGGGGCCAGAGCGAGAGATGAAAATTGTCCTTGGCTCCGGCGTCATTGCGTTGTTTGGAGTGCTGGTCGGCACGCACTTCTGGATCAACTTTCTTGTCAAGCGCCAGTATGGTCAGTTTGTGCGCGAGGACGGCCCGCAGTCACACGCCACCAAGCGTGGCACGCCCACCATGGGCGGCATCGTCATCATTTTCATGGTGGTGGCCGCGTACACCATCTCTCACATCGTGTTGTGGGAGCCGCCGCGCGCGTCATCAGTTTTGTTGTTGGCGCTGCTGGTAGCAACCGGCTTTCTCGGATTTCTTGATGACTGGGCCAAAATTTCGCGACAGAACTCCTCTGGCATCTCGCCGCGCGCCAAGATCATTGGGCAGGTAGTGATCGGTGTCGCATTCGCGTATCTGTCGCTGGGATTCCCTGATGATCGCGGACAGTCTCCGGCTAGCGACAAGATCTCGTTCGTGCGTGACATCGACTGGCTACGGCTGGGCACCATCGGCGCAATTATCTGGATGACGTTCCTGATTACGGCCTACTCCAACGCCGTCAACCTCACTGATGGCCTTGACGGGCTGGCAACCGGAGCTTCTTGTATCGTGTTTGCTGCATTTTCGTTGATCAGCATCTGGCAGCGCAACCAGTGGTGTGGCATGGAGTCCAGTGACGACGCACTGTGTTACGAGGTGCGAAACCCTTACGACATGGCGGCCATCTCGGTGGCACTCGCTGCCGCCTGTTTCGGGTTCCTTTGGTGGAACGCTCGACCCGCCAAGATCTTCCTTGGCGACACCGGTTCGCTGGCGCTCGGTGCGTCGATGGCCGGACTGTCTATCTACACGCGCACGGAGTTGCTGCTGGTCATCTTGGGTGCCCTGTTCGTGCTGGAGGCGGCATCCGTCACCTTGCAGGTCAGCTACTTCAAGCTCAGTCACGGCAAACGCATCTTCAAGATGGCCCCACTGCATCACCACTTTGAGCTGATGGGTTGGGACGAGATAACTGTGGTCATCCGCTTCTGGATTATCTGTGGCATTGCTGCGGCCACGGCTTTCGGCGTCTTCTACGCTGAATGGGTGGTCATGGCGTGATCGAGTGGCTAAATGAGGCCGACGCTCACTCCCCATGGAGCGAAGCGCGCGTCTGTGTGGCCGGGTTGGGAGCGGCAGGGTTTGCCTCGGCCGATGCCTTGCTGGAGTTCGGCGCCCAGGTTATCGCCATTGACGACTCGGAGGCCCAAACAATCCAAGAGCGCGCCAAAATCATCGAGGTGCTGGGTGGCGAGACGCGCACTGGTCCGGGGTCGTCCGCAAATCTGCCAGAGGGCATCGACTTAGTGATCGCCTCACCCGGTTGGCATCCGGGCTGGCCCCTGCTGGCTCAGGCCGCCGCCCAAGGCATCCCGATTTGGGGTGACGTCGAGTTGGCATGGCGGCTGATGCACCCAGACCGCGTACTGCCCTGGCTAGGAGTTACGGGCACAAACGGCAAGACAACCACCACCCAGATGCTGGCGTCCATGCTCGAAGCTGACGGGTTGAAGGTGGCCGCAGTAGGCAACATCGGACGTCCCATCATCGAGGCGATCAACGACGAAGAGGACTACGACGTGTTCGCCGTGGAGCTTTCCAGCTTCCAACTGCACTGGGTCAGCTCGGTGTCGCTGCACTCGGCGTGCGTGCTCAACGTCCATGAAGACCACCTGGAGTGGTACGCCGATTTGGGCACGGAACCCGACGCGTCCCACGACGCCGATGCCGTCACCCCGCCCGCCACACCATTCGACCTGTACGCCCGCGACAAGGGCAACATCTTTGAGCGAGTCACCCACGCTTGCGTCTACAACGTGGCCGAACCGCTGACACAGCAGTTGGTCGAAGAGGCAGACGTCATCGAGGGCGCGCGCGCCATCGGTTTCACCCTAGGCATTCCCGGCCTCAGCGAACTGGGCGTGGTTGACGACATGTTGGTCGATCGGGCGTTCATTGAGGCTCGCCGTTCGTCCGCGCTCCCCTTAGCGAACCTGGACGACGTGCAACCCTCCGCGCCCCACAACGTGGAGAATGCCCTTGCCGCAGCGGCCTTGGCGCGCAGTTTTGGAGTCAGCCCCACCGCCGTCACGCAGGGGCTACGCACGCTTGACCTTGGCGGCCACCGGATCGAGACCGTTGCACAGGCTGGTGGCGTCACCTGGGTGGACGATTCCAAAGCCACCAACCCGCACGCCGCCAACTCGTCCATGCGCGCCTATGACTCCATCGTCTGGCTGGCCGGTGGTCAGGCCAAAGGCACTTCGTTTGACGATTTGGCCACCACACACGCCGCCCGCCTGCGCGGTGCGGTGTTGTTCGGTGTTGATCGCCATGTCATCGCCGACGCGCTGGCTAAAGCCGCCCCAGGTGTGCCCGTCGTCGTGTTGGATGACCCTACGCGCGCGGTCATGGAAACGGCCGTGGAGGCCGCCGCTAAGCTGGCCGCTGAGGGCGACACGGTGTTACTTGCCCCCGGATGTGCCAGTAAAGACATCTGGAGCGGCTACGATGAACGTGGCGACGACTTTGCCAAAGCCGTCGCCGAACTTACTTCTTCTTCCCCGGAGGTGTCCAATGAGCGCGGGTTCGATTGAACCAAGAGCCATAGATCTGACAGGTAATGCCGCACCCGCTGCGACCAGCGGCAAGGTGGCGTCTGCCATCAGAGAGGCCTTGACGCGCCCGCTGGCTAGCTACTACATCGTGCTGGCTAGTTCCGCGCTGCTCGCTGCCTTGGGGCTCCTTATGGTCACCAGTGCATCTTCGGTGTGGAGCGCATACGACACTGGTGATCCGTACTCTTACGCCCGCTCGCACGTCTTTTATCTGGCGATTGGCGTGGGATTGGCCTTTGTGTTGTCTCGATGCAACGAGACCTTGCTGTGGCTAGCCGGAATGGCCGGCTATGTGCTGGCCGGAGTGCTGTTGGCCATGGTGGTATTCACGCCATTTGGCATGGAGTACTACGGCAACCGCTCGTGGTTGGACCTGCCGTTAGTGCCGCAGTTCCAGCCCTCCGAGTTGGCTAAGGTGGCCCTGGTGTTGTGGTGCGCCTCGTTCATCTCGTCACGGGAACGCAGCTTGGGGGACCTCGGCAAATGGCTACCACAAGTGGTGTTGTTTTCTGGAGCCTTGTTTGTGCTGGTTGCTGCTGAGAAGGACTACGGGTCTGCGTTGGTGTTCGCAGGCATCATCGTGGCGCTCCTGTGGTTTACCGGACTTCCCGCCAAGTATATGGCCGTGCTCTCCGGTGCTGGCGTCGCTGCGGCGGTGGCGTTGGTGCTGTTGGTGCCCAGCAAGATGGGACGTGTTGTGGACTGGCTTGCGGGGTTTGTCCCGGGGGTGCAGTCCGTGGGCGTGGTGAGTGACCAGCCCTTGAACGCCATCTACGCCCTCGCCAGCGGTGGCTGGTGGGGACGGGGTCTCGGTGCCTCGGTACAGAAGTGGGGAGGCTTGAAGAACGGTGCCCAAACCGACTACGTTTTTGCCGTCATCGGCGAGGAGTTAGGGCTGTTCGGCACGCTGATCGTCATGGTGCTGTTCTTCGCGCTCATCTGGGCGGGGCTACGCATCGCGGGACGCTCTGACCGGGTGTTTTTCCGCATTCTTGCCGCTGGAATCTCTGGTTGGCTTGGCATTCAAGCCATGATCAACATCTTCGTGGCGCTGCGCCTGCTGCCGGTGGTCGGCATCACGCTGCCGTTCATCTCGTACGGTGGATCCTCGCTGATCTCCTGCATGTTGGCGGTCGGTCTGTTGCTGGCGGCTGCCCGCAACGAACCTGAGGCCAGACGCGTGCTGGGCAAGGTGTCCAAGAAGACGCCGACCCGTGTTGTTGGCATTGTCTCGGCTCCCGCCCCCGCCCAAGCCGCCACCGGTGCCCGTGACACAATGCACCTAGTGCCGGGGAGCGCCAAGCGATGACAAGCGTCGTTCTCGCAGGTGGGGGGACGGCAGGTCACACGTCCCCGCTGATCGCTACTGCGCAGGCGTTGCGTGCTGCGTGTGACGACGTGCGACTGACCTGCATCGGTACTCCGCGTGGCATGGAAGTGGACATTCTGCCTGCTGCCGGGCTGGACCTGCGGTTAGTGCCCGCCGTGCCACTGCCTCGCAAGCTGACGTCAGACCTTGTCAAGGTGCCGTTCCGTCTTAACGGTGCCGTGGGGGAGGCCGCGGCGATTCTGCGTGACGTAGGGGCAGATGTTGTCGTCGGATTTGGCGGTTACGTGTCGCTGCCCGCCTATCTGGCTGCGCGCAGACTGCATATTCCGGTGGTGATTCAAGAGCAGAATGCGATGCCGGGGTTGGCTAACAAGGTGGCTTCGCGTTTCGCTGCGGCCACCTGCACGTCGTTTCCTGCCACGCCGCTGCGCGGGGGAGTGTTCCTAGGGCTGCCAGTGCGCTCGCAGATCGCCACTCTCGCCGCTGCTGGTCGCGTGAGTGAGCGCGATGAGGCTGCACGGGCGCTCGGGTTGGATGCGTCGCGGCCTACGCTGCTTGTCAGCGGCGGTTCCCAAGGGGCACAGAGCATCAACAACGCGCTGCTGGCCGCCAAGAATGAGCTGCTCGCTGCGGGGGTGCAGATTCTGCACGTTCTAGGCCCGAAGAACTTCGCCTCCGACATGAGCGCCGAGTTTTCCAGCACGGGTGGTTCGTATCATCCGGTCGCTTTCGTGGCCGACATGGAGTTGGCGTACGCTGCCGCTGATCTGATGGTGGCGCGCTCCGGAGCGGGCACGGTCGTTGAGACCGCGCTCTTAGGGCTGCCTACCATCTTGGTGCCGCTAGCAATCGGCAACGGCGAGCAGGCCAAGAACGGTCAACCATTGGTAAGTGCTGGCGCTGCGGTCATGGTGCCTAATGAGGCCCTAGATGCCACCCGGCTCATTGCCGAGGTGTTGCCGCTCATCACCGAGCCGGACCGTCTTGGGGCGATGGGTGCAGCAGCCCAAGCCTTGATGCGCCCAGGAGCCGCCGAGCGCGTCGCCGCCGTGGTACTGCGGGTGGCGGGAGTGCAGCCGCCTGCCGTTGCGACTAGCGAAGAGGCAGATGAACTGGATTCTGCGACTGCGCGCAGAATCACGGAGCAGGAGGACGAGCAATGAGCCTACGTGAACGGGAGCCGCTGCTGCCCACCAGCGAGCTAGGGGCAGTCCACTTCATCGCCATCGGCGGGGCCGGGATGAGTGGCATCGCCCACATGTTCCACGCGCTCGGAAGTCGGGTGAGTGGCTGCGACCAGGCGGACTCCGTTGCGCTGCAGGAGCTTTCGGCTGCTGGCGTCGAGGTGAGTATCGGTCACGATGCCGCACACATCGATGGCGCCGACACCATTGTGGTCTCGTCCGCCATTCGCGAGGACAACCCCGAGTTGGTGGCTGCCCGCGCTGCAGGCAAGCGCATCTGGCACCGCTCCCAAGCACTGGCGTCACTCATGTTAGGACACCATGGCGTGGCGGTGGCAGGGACGCACGGCAAGACCACCACAACCGGGCTGTTGACCTCCATGCTCGCCACGTCGGGGCTGGACCCGTCGTACGTCATTGGTGCGCCCATGGCCGCTACGGGTAAGAGCTGGCATCTCGGCAGCGGAGACATCTTCGTCGTGGAGGCGGACGAGTCGGACGGCAGCTTTTTGCAGTACCCTGTGCGCACTGCTATCGTCACCAACGTTGAAGCAGATCATTTGGACAACTGGGGCACGCCGCAGGCCTATGCGGCCGGATTTGAGCGTTTCGTGTCGTCCCCCACACTGCAGCACGTCATCTTGAACCTGAACGACGCCGGAGCGCGACGCCTAGCTGCGGGGTTGGACGCCAACGGCTGGAGCGAGCGAGTTTACGGCTACGCTCACCCGCCCGTGACCCCGGTTGCTGCTAGCCTGTTTGTTGATGGCCTGCGCGAAACCAGCACGGGCATTCAGGCGCGCACGCACGGACCACACCTGTGCCCGGACGCCAATTTGAGCCTCAAGTTGCACGGGCGTCACAACATCGAAAACGCCGCTGCGGCACTGCTGGCCGCTCAACTGCTCGGCGCTGGACAGGCCGCCGCCCTGCTGGGTGCCAGCACTTTCGGCGGCGCTGAGCGACGTTTCCAAGCTGTCGGCAATGTCTCGGGGGTCGCCGGGGTGCGTGTCTTTGACGATTATGCCCATCACCCCAGCGAGATCAGCGCCACGCTGTCTGCTGCGCGCGCGGTCGCCGGCGAGGGCAGGGTGATCGCCGCCTTCCAACCGCACCTTTACACTCGCACCCGTGACTTTGCTTCACAGTTTGGAGCGGCGCTGTCGGCAGCAGACGAGGTGGTGCTCACTGACATCTACGCCGCCCGCGAAGACCCGATTCCCGGAGTTACTGGACGCCTAATTCTCCGCGCCGTGAGTGCGCCCTCTCACTGGGTCCCGGCGCGTGAAGACGTGGCGGCTGCGCTTCAACAGATCGTCAAGCTAGGCGACGTGGTGGTCACTCTCGGGGCCGGAAACATCACGCAGGTGGGTCCAGAACTGGTGGAGTTGCTGCGCGCAGCGGGGGAGCCGAGCGCGTGAGCGGCAAGACCTCAACCCCAATCCAGCCATCGGCGCCAACGCCGTCGTCTATCGGCATTGCTGACATGACGGTGGCTCTACAGATCCGCAAACATCAAGCAGGCCGACGCCGTGCCAAACGCATCGTTCTCGCCGTGCTGATTTTCGCCATCGTGGCGGCTGCCGTCTGGGCGCTGCTGTTCTCCGACTGGCTGCGAGTGCGCAAGGTCGAGGTGAGCGGTAATTCGCTGTGCCCCACAGAGACGGTTCTTCTGGTGGCCGACGTGGCCCAGGGCACGCCCATGGCTCGGGTCGACTTAGAGCAGGTTGCGGCGGCGGTGGAGACCATCCCCGCCGTTGCGCACGCCAACGTGAGCAGATCGTGGCCCAACACCATCACCATTGCGGTGGTCGAACGCACCATAGCGTTTCAGCGTCTTAATGCCGACATTTATCAGTGGATTGCTGCTGACGGGGTGATCTTCAACGCGACGACGGAGCGCCAGGGAGTGCCGGTGTTGCGCAGTGCCAGCACAGACCAACGACTCATGGCTGACGTCGCCACGGTTGCACAGGCCCTGCCTGAGCCGGTGCTCGCCGCGCTGGTCGAGATTCAGGCTGCCAGCCGCGATACCATCGTCATCCAACTCGACTCTGGAGAACAGATAATCTGGGGCAATGCGGAGGAGTCCGACCTGAAAGCCCAAGTGGTCGTTGCCTTGTTGCCCCTGGACGGTTGGGTGTATGACGTGTCCGCCCCCGGCTTCCCGACTGTTCGTTGACAAGATACTTGAGTGGGCCTCAGGGCAGCATTGAAACAAGCCTCGACCCCTACTTGAGACTCTCAAGCGCGGGTGGTCCAGCATCCTTGCCATTAGCAGGTCACCGCCCTAACCTGAGACTCAGGATGCCATCTCTGTGCGCAAAGCGAGCTGGCGAGACTGCGGACCCGAAAGAAGCTGAGTACGAAGATGACTGATGCGTCGCAGAACTATCTTGCCGTCATCAAGGTTGTTGGTGTCGGGGGTGGCGGCGTAAACGCGGTCAACCGGATGATCGACTCCGGCCTCAAGGGTGTTGAGTTCATCTCCATGAACACCGACGCGCAGGCTCTCCTGATGAGCGACGCGGACGTAAAACTCGACATCGGACGGGAGTTGACGCGCGGTCTTGGCGCTGGCGGTCACCCGGAGGTGGGCCAACAGGCCGCTCAGGACCACGCGGACGAGATTGAGGCTGCCCTTAAGGGTTCCGACATGGTTTTCGTCACGGCAGGCGAGGGCGGCGGTACCGGCACTGGCGGCGCGCCCGTGGTCGCCAAGATCGCTCGCTCCTTGGGTGCGTTGACAATTGGCGTAGTCACCAAGCCATTCAGTGTTGAGGGCCGCGACCGCATGCGCAATGCGGAGGGTGGCATCGCGGAGTTGACCGAAGAGGTAGATACCCTGATCGTCATCCCCAACGACAAACTGTTGGAGAACGCCGACGCCTCCATCACGCTGCAAGACGCGTTCCGTGAGGCAGACCAGGTGCTGTTCCAAGGTGTCTCCGGGATCGCGGACATGATCACCACTCCTGGCGAGATCAACGTGGACTTTGCCGACGTCAAGTCTGTTATGAAAGACGCCGGTTCGGCGCTGCTGGGTGTCGGTTCGGCACGCGGCAAGGACCGGGCACGCGTTGCCACCGAGGCTGCCATCTCGTCGCCGCTGCTTGAGGTCAGCATCAACGGTGCCAAGGGTGTGTTGTGGTCCATCGCGGCCGGTTCTGACCTCGGCCTGTTCGAGTTCAGTGAGGTGGCCTCGCGCATCGAGGCCGCCGCACACAACGATGCTCGAATCATCTTCGGCACCATCGTGGACGACTCCTTGGGCGACGAACTACGTGTCACCGTGATCGCCGCAGGCTTCGAGGGTGGCAGGCCACCGTCCAGCAGCTACAAGACCCCAGAAGAGCGCACCGGAGGCACCCTTACTGGCCGCGCCCCAGTTGCTGCCGTACCTAGTGTTCGTCCTACATTCACCCCGACCCCAAGCACTCCTGCGTTCCCGGTTGCCCCAGCCCCGGCGGCCCCAACCGCAGTGCGCCCCGCCGCCCCGGAGATAGACGACGATGACCTCGACCTGCCTGACTTCATGAAGTAGCGTTTCATGAATGTGTGCGCCGTATTCAAGTAGCGATGTTCTCAACTGTTAGCCTGCCGTCAACTGTCGGAAGTCGCGTTGGGTTCGCCTTCACTGACCGTCTGGACGGGTTTTCCACCGGCACGTACTCCTCACTCAATCTAGGCCGAGCAGGACACGACGACGGTCCCACAATCGTGGCAAATCTGGCAGCAGTGCTGCAAGCCATCGAGGTGGACAAGGCAGTCGCCACCTGTCAGGTGCACTCAGCCGACGTTGCATTTGTCGACGAGGAGTTTGTCGCCGGGTGGACGCTGAACTCTGTGCTCTCCGACACGGTCTCCGACCAGGCACACCTTCAGCACGTCGATGCCTTGGTCACCAAGCTGCCAGGTGTGGCACTGATGATGCGCGTCGCCGACTGTGTCCCGGTGCTACTGGCCGACGAGCAGGCTGGTGTGATTGCTGCCGCGCATGCCGGCCGCGTCGGACTACTGGCAGGCGTCCTAACTAACACAGTGGCGTGCATGCGTGAACACGGTGCCAACAAAATCAGAGCTTGGGTGGGTCCACACATCTGCGGTTCTTGTTACGAGGTATCGCCCGAGATGCGTGCCGAGGTCGCCCTCACTCATCCCGAGATGGCTGCCACGACCAGTTGGGGTACGCCATCCCTTGACCTCACCCAGGGCGTGACCACTGAACTGTGCAATTTGGGGGTCACCACCATTGACGACGTTGCTCTCTGCACGCTCACCAATCCCGACCTGTTCTCGTATCGAGAAGACCCCGAGACTGGTCGTCAGGCAGGACTGATCTGGATGGCAACCGCCTCAACCATGCGATGAGCGGACCCTGCGATCACGTGCAGAATCCAGCGCGTGCGCAACGACATGCGCGTGTCGAGAAACAAACGTCGATAGCACTAGGGTATTATCAGCAACGGTGATACTTCCCCGTACACCATCTCACGATTTTCTTTGAGGTGTTCATCATGGCTTCTTGGCAAGGCATTTTCAACTGGCTCGGCGTGGTCAGAGACACGTCTTACGACTACGATCAACCGTCCTATGACGACCGTTTTGTGCCAGAGGAGGACAGCACGCCCAGTTACACCGAGCCCGCTGAGGTCACGGACATTGCTGTGGTGCGTGACCGTCGGATGCGTGCTGCTACCGACGCGCCCGCCCGTGCCGAGTTGGAGCCAGAAGTGAGCATCCAGATTCCCAGCGTGCTGCATGCCATGGACTACTCGTCGATGAAAGAGATTGGTGAAACGTTCCGCAGCGGACAGGCCGTGATCATGAACCTCAACTGGGTTGGTGACGCACGTGAACGTCGTCGCCTGGTTGACTTCTCGTCCGGAATGGTCTACGCACTTTCGGGACGCGCGGAGAGGCTGGAGAAGAACGTCTTTCTGCTAGTCCCCGCAGGTGTTGAGGTGGATGAGGCTGGCGTGGCCCAGGCTGGACTGACGCAGCGCAGCGCCTAGAGCGAGTGCTGCGCTCTGACCATGGTCGGCAGTGCGGTGCAGGTTGCGTGACCCGCGAGGCGAGATAGGTCAGGACACGCCGCACGACTTCCGCTTTGCCGCATGCTGCGAACCGTGTGACCCGCGAGGCAAGGTAGAGTGTAAAGAGTGACGACTATCGGTTTGCTGTTGCTGCGCATAATTCAGGTCTACTTTTACGTTCTGCTTGCGCGCGCCATCTTCTCGTGGCTGCCACTGCTCTTTGAGGACTTCCGTCCACGCGGTTGGCTGGTTGTCATCATGGAGGCCGTCTACACGCTCACGGATCCGCCGTTGAAAGCGCTGGGCCGATTCATCCGTCCCGTTCGGCTCGGTGGCATGGGCATTGACATCGCTTTCATAGTGCTGGTTGCGCTGCTTTACGTGGTGCAACGGGTAGTCATAGCTGTTTTCTGTTAGACGGCACGGTAGACAACTTGCTCACTTGCGGGCCAAGTTTGTGTCGATGCGCCGCGTGACTGCGCTAGGCTTAGAGTTAGGCGAAGATTCAGTTGCATGTTTGTGCATATCGGCGCGCCCACATTTCCCCGTCTTGGGCGCACGGTGTGCGTGAGTGTGCGCTGGTTTACTGACGACCACAGTTCTAACGAGTGATTTGGAGTTGAAGAGGACATGACCCTCACAATTGACGAGGTGCGCAACATCCGTTTCCCGATGGCAAGGCAGCCAAATGAGGACGGATACCGGGCAAGTGCGGTTGACAACTTTGTTGATCGTCTCGAAGTTGCTTACGCAGCGCTAGTCGATGAGAACGATCAACTGAAGACAAACTCGGCCAAGGGTATCGCGGATGTCGAACGAAGCTTGATCGCCGAGCGTGACTCGTTGACTGCTCGGGTGGACGTTTTGCGTCGCGAATTGACGCAAGCCCGTGGTGACATTGAGCAGGCGCGCGCCCAGGCTCGGGCCGCGGAGGCCGCTGCTGTTGCAATCCAAGTTCCTCCCTCTCCTGACGAGGGTTTACTTGTCGCTAACGGCCAGTTGAGTGCTGCTAACGCCTCGCTTGGTAACGAGAACGAGGTGTTGCGCGCTCAATTGTCGCAGGTCCAAACGCAGTTGGTGCAGGTCCAAGCTCAATTGTCGCAGGTGCAGGCGGAAGCGGATCTGCTGCGCGACCAGCCTCCGCCCCCACCGCCTGCGGTGGACAACGGGCTTGCCGATCAACTGAATGCGACGCAGGGTGAGGTTACCCGACTGCAGGGCGAGGCTAAGGCATGGCAAGCGCAGGTGCAAGATTTGCAGGAACAACTGGGCGCTGCCCAGGCGCAAGCTGAAGCTGCACTGCAGGCGGTTCCGCCGCCCCCTCCAGTGGAGACTCCGGAAGCAACGCCGTTTGCCGTTGCGACCTCTGGAGTAGCCCCGGCTCTTGTCAAGCGGCCACAGGTTGGTGAAGACGGAGTGCAGCGCATCACCGTCACTACGTCAGCAGAGGCCGCTCAGGCTGCCGTCATGTTGGTCGAGCAGGCTGTTAGGCAGGCTCATGCGCTCCTTGCTGAGGCAGAAACGCAGGCACAAGCACGACGCGATGATGCGACGCTGGAGGCCCGCCAAGTCATCGAGACGGCTACTCAACAGGCAGAAGAGATCGGTGCAAAGGCCACAGACGAGGCCGATCGGATCAAGTGTCAGGCACGCGTCGTTGCGGAGAAGATCAGCGCACAGGCCGCTGCCCAGGTGAACCAACTCGACTGCGATGTGGCCGAGCGTCGGCGTGAGAACCTTGCTCAGTTGGAGCATGACCGCAGTGTTTTGGCGGACCGAATCGGACAGATGCGCGACTTTGAGGTGCAGTACCGTGCAGCCATGGCCGCGCACCTACAGCGTCAACTCGACTCTTTGACTGGTACTCAGTTTGCGCCGACTTATCGTCCCGAAGTGGTTGACGCCGCCGCCCCTGCGGCACCGGTAGCCACGCCACGTCTTGACGCGCTCATTCGTGAGGACAGCTCCAAGTAGCTTGGCGCCGTGTCGGACGGGTGCCGCCGTCTTGGTTCCATGTCTGTGGCTTTGCTGAGAGCTTGAGCGCTTGGCGGTGTTGCAAGTGGCGTTTGACCCCAGATACGGCTAGTGTGTGCGCATCGATACTGCACGAAAGGGTATTTGGATCAGTAATGGCCACCAAGAAAGAGTCTGCGGACGGAGCCAACTTGCCCCTGCTGCCCGTCGCCGAGGGCGAAGAGCCGTGGAGCACGGAAGAGATCGCCGAGGTGCGCGCCGTACTTGCTGAGGACGCTGCGCAGCTACGCGCTGCTGCGCTCGAAGCACAGGCCGAACTTGCCAGTCTGATGACCGAAGGCGTTGACGGTGCGGGCAAAGACCCGGCCGATGTCGGTTCGTCCAACTTTGAACGCGACCAAGAGCTGAGCCTCGCGGCCAACACGCGGGAGGTGGCTGACCAGACAGAACTGGCGTTGCAGCGCTTCGACGCGGGCAACTACGGCATCTGCGAGTCGTGTGGCAAACCGATTGGCAAGGCCAGGCTGTTGGCTTTCCCGAGGGCGACCCTGTGTCTGGCCTGCAAGCAACGGGAAGAGCGTCGTTGACCGAGGAAGCCGAGTCGCCGTCCCTCAAGTTCGACGTACCCGACATCTCTTCTGAAACACGTCTGCAAGACGAGTCTGTGCCTACTCAAGGTGTTGACGACCCGTTGGCGCGGTCAACGGCGTTGTCACCGTCGCTGCATTCTTCGGTGGAAGCGGCGTTGGAGCAGACTTCGGAGTCGGTACCAGTGTTGTCAGTCCCGTCGGTGACGCCAGCAGCACCGTGGGTCGGCGGGACGCGTCTGAGTGCGTTGAGTCTGTTCTTCGCGGTCGCCATCACTGGGGTGGCTGCTGACCAACTGACCAAGTGGTGGGCGTTGCGCGCGCTGCCCCTGGGCGACCTCAACCCGCCAAGCATCTTGGGTGGCTGGGTGTCGCTGCGGTTGACGTTCAATTCCGGTGCTGCCTTCTCTCTTGGGTCAAAGGCTACTGTGCTGTTTGCGTCGTTCTCGGTCGCGGTTGCCGTCGCGCTAATCGTATATGTGATTGTCCGGAAAGGAAGCACCCTGATCGAGTTGCTGGTACTCGGTTCACTACTTGCTGGAATCTGCGGCAATTTGGTGGACCGTCTGTTCCGCGAACCCAGCCCGATGCGCGGCTTGGTGGTCGATTTCATCTCGGTCAGGTACTTTGCCATCTTCAACGTTGCCGACATCTTTATCACCTGTTCGGCCGTTGGTCTGGTGCTGTTAGCTTGGCGCTCGGAGCGGGCATCGTGAGTGTGTTCCTAGTTCCCGATGACCTTGCGGGGGAGCGTCTGGATTCCGTGGCCGCAAGGATCACTGGTCTGACCCGCTCGCGGGTGGCCGCGCTCATCACCGAGGGGCTGGTGAGCATCGGCGGTCAGGTCGCGGCCAGGGCCAGCGAGAAGGTTGTGGCAGGGTCGCTGTTGGAGATCGATCTCAGCGAACCGGTGCGAAAGCCAAAGGTCAAGGCAGAGTTGGCAGACGGCCTGCGCATCGTCTATGAAGACGCTGAGCTGGTGGTCATCGACAAGCCTGCTGGCGTCGCGGCGCATCCATCACTCGGGTGGGACGGTCCGGACGTGGTTTCTCACTTGGCTGCCGCCGGGGTAGCCGTGTCCACAAGCGGTGCGGCTGAGCGTCAGGGCATAGTGCAGCGACTCGACGTTGGCACCTCCGGACTCACCGTCGTCGCAAAGAGTGAACACGCCTACTCGGTGCTGAAAGCCGCGTTCCGGGACCATCGCGTGGAGAAGATCTATCACGCCCTAGTGCAAGGGCACCCGGACCCGTCCGCTGGCACGATAGACGCCCCCATAGCCCATCACCCGCAGATCTCCGCCTGGAAGTTCGCGGTTGTGGCTGGTGGACGTGAGGCTATCACTCACTACGAGACCATGGAGGCGCTGGCTGCCGTCTCGCTACTGCGCGTCCAGTTGGAGACGGGACGCACCCACCAGATCCGAGTCCATATGGCCGCCGTCCGTCACCCGTGCGTCGGCGATCTGCTCTACGGTGCCGACCCGGTGCTGGCACAGCGCTTAGGTCTGGAACGCCAGTGGCTCCACGCCGTCAAACTTGGCTTTGAGCACCCCGCCACCGGTGACTGGGTGGAGTTTGAATCCGAACCCAGTGCCGATCTGCTGGCTGCCCTAGAGATTCTGCACGAGACCAGTTAGCACCGGCCCCTCGGCGTGCTGCCCCCCGGACGTAGGCTTTGGTGCGTTTGAATCAAAGTGACCCATATCGGGTGCCGGTCGCCCGCAGTGGGGCCCTGAAAGTTAAAAGAAAAGCTCCCCCGACTGGACTCGAACCAGTAACCCTCTGATTAACAGTCAGATGCTCTGCCAATTGAGCTACAGGGGAATGGGCACGGGCTTCAAGACAAGCTTGAAACACATTGCTCATGCGAGAAGTAACGCTAGCAGATTCCCGCTCTACACGCCAAAAAGTGCACTCGCTCCAGCCGATGCCAGTCCTTGTGACTCGCACGCCGCTTAGACCAATGACCCTACTGATTTACAGAATCCCCTAGTGGGGAGTTCTTCGGTCTGGGCGGTAGCGCCGAGCAGTTGTGTCTGCTCTCAGATTGTCGCAACTACCCCAACTGGGCACGAACCAAGGCGGCGATCTTGCCGCCGTCGGCGCGGCCGGCCGCGATGGCGTTTACTGCCTTGACGATGACACCCATGCTCTTCATACCGGGTTTCTCGCCCAATTCGGCGCTGACCCGCGCCACTTCGGCGTCAACCAACTGGGTCACTTCGTCGTCGCTCAACGGCTGGGGCAGGTATTTGCTCAGGAAGAGCGCCTCAGCGGCCTCTTGGGCGGAGGACTCGGGGCGTCCAGCATCGGCGTACGTCTGGGCGGCGTCTTCGCGTTTGCGTGCCTCGCGGGTCAGCACGGCGATCTCGTCGGCTTCGCTCAGCGACTTGGCTTGGGCTCCGGCCACTTCTGCGTTCTGCAGGGCAGCCAGCGCCATCCGCAGGCTGGACTTTGCTGCGTCGTCACGGGCGCGGGTGGCGGCGGTCAGGTCCTCCTTGATCCGCAGAGTCAGTGGGCCGTGTGCGGCCACGCTCACCTCGGCGGCACCCTCGCCAAACGGCACGGCTCCTGCAATCGACTCACTCATGTTCATGTCCCTCTCACGCGAAAATCTGTCTGGACCGCCCCTTGCGGGCGTCTTCCAAGCTCGACACTACATGTTATTACCCTTTCACTTGGTAGAGTTGAATATCGTGGCAATCGAGACAACTCAGGAACTGATCGACGCCCTCAGCCGTTCGCTGCAGAGCATCGAGGCTGTTGTTGACCCCGAAACCAAGCGCGCGCAGATCGCGGAACTGGAAACTCAGGTGTCTGCGCCGGACCTGTGGGACGACACGGACCGCGCCCAGAAGCTCACCAGCCGCCTCTCCGGTCTGCAATCCGAGGTTGACCGTGTGGTCAAGCTGCGCTCGCGTCTTGACGACGCCACCATCCTGCTGCAGTTGGCCGCCGAGGAGGCGGATGAGGCCAGCGAGGCTGAGGCCGCCCGTGAAGTAGCCGCGCTCAAGCAAGACATCGACGCCCTCGAAATCCGCACCTTGCTCTCCGGTGAGTACGACGAACGTGACGCTCTAGTCACCATCCGTTCCGAGGCTGGGGGAGTTGACGCCGCCGACTTCGCCGCCATGTTGCTCCGCATGTACCAGCGCTGGTGTGAGCGCCACGGTTACTCGTGCGAGGTGTGGGACATCTCCTACGCCGAAGAGGCGGGCATCAAATCTGCCACATTCTCAGTGCATGCTCCCTACGCCTACGGCACCCTCTCGGTGGAGCAGGGAACCCACCGCCTAGTACGCATCTCCCCCTTTGACAACCAAGGACGCCGTCAAACCAGTTTTGCTGGTGTTGAGGTGTTGCCCCGCGTGGAGGAAGCCGACCACATCGACATCCCGGAGGGGGACGTCAAGATCGACGTCTACCGCTCCACTGGTCCTGGTGGACAGTCGGTCAACACCACGGACTCTGCAGTGCGTATCACCCACATTCCCACCGGCATTGTGGTCACCTGTCAGAACGAGAAGAGCCAGTTGCAGAACAAGGCCTCGGCCATGGCCGTGTTGCAGGCACGTCTGCTGGAACGCGCCAAGGCCGAGCGCGAAGCCGCCATGAATGCGCTGAAATCTGACGGCAACTCGTGGGGTTCGCAGATGCGCTCCTACGTGCTGCACCCCTACCAGATGGTGAAGGACTTGCGCACCAACTACGAAGTGGGCAGCCCCGACGCCGTCTTCGATGGTGACCTGGACGGTTTCATTGACGCGGGTGTCCGTTGGCGCAAGCAGACCGAACTGAGCGCCGAGTAGCCCGAAACCGATCAACCTTGCGCGCAGTCGCGGGGTCCATCGTCTGAGCGCATAAGCGTGTGTCTAGCTGGACGCATCTGCAACCCATGACGTAGACTCCTTAAGGATTCTCAGAAATGGGTGGTACGGGGTGTCCTTCCTGCGCCCCGCCCAAGAAAAGATCAAGAATTGATGGTATGAACGCATGATTACGTTCGAGGACGTTTCCGCGGTGTATCCCGGTCAGCTCAAGCCTGCTCTCAACCGCGTGAGCGTGCAGATTGAGAAGGGCGAGTTTGTCTTTCTGATTGGCTCGTCCGGCTCCGGCAAGTCAACGTTCATGCGGCTCATCCGTCGCGAACAGCGCGCCACCGCCGGAGTCGTGTACGTGGCAGGTAAAGAGCTCAACTCGATGCGCCAGTGGCGAATCCCCGAGTTCCGCCGCCAGATCGGCACCGTGTTTCAGGACTTCCGGTTGCTGCCGGGCAAGAGCGCGTGGGAGAACATCGCGTTCGCCATGCAGGTGGTTGGGCGTCCCACCAAGGAGATTCGCGCCACCGTGCCGGAGATGATCGAGATGGTCGGACTCACCGGGCTGGAGAATCGCGCCCCGGAAGAGATGTCAGGTGGCGAGCAGCAGCGCGTCGCCATCGCTCGCGCCGTCGTCAACCGTCCCAAGATTCTGCTCGCAGACGAGCCCACCGGAAACCTCGACCCCACCACCGCCGTCGGCATCATGCGTCTGCTAGACCAGATTAACCGCCGCTCCTCCACCACCGTCATCATGGCAACCCATGACGCCAACGTTGTCGATCAGATGCGTCGTCGCGTCATCGAGTTGGTTGGTGGGCAGATCGTGCGCGATCAGGCCCGCGGCGTCTACGGTAGCGACTAGGCGACTAGGCAGAGCAGACAAGAGAGTAAGTAGGAACTATGCGTCACATCTTGCGTGAAACCTGGTCCGGGTTGAAACGAAACCGCGCCATGACGTTCGCTGTCATGGTCACCATGTGGGTGTCCCTGTCTCTGTTCGGGGCATCAGTGCTTGTCACGGAGCAGGTGGACACCATGAAAGGCCGTTGGTACGACCAGATCGAGATCTCGGTTTTCCTGTGTACTGAGGTGTCTGCCGGTGCCGGTGGTGCCGCAGCGGGCAACTGCGAACCCGGCCAAGAGACCACCGATGCCCAGCGCGAACTCATAGAGGAACGGCTAAACGCCAACCCCGAAGTTGCCAACGTCTACTACGAGACCAAAGCTGAGGCCTATGAAGAGTATCAGCGGATGTACGCCAACTCTCCGCTTGTTGATGTGCTGTCCAAAGACCAGATGCAAGACTCCTTCCGCGTTAAGCTGAAAGACCCAGAGAACTACCGGGGCGTTGTGGCCGAGGCCAAGACCTTGCCCGGTGTGCAGAACGTCCAAGACTTGCATCAAGTGCTCGACCCGCTGTTCTCTGTGCTGAACGCCCTCATCTGGGGGGCCCGCTTCCTTGCCGCTCTGCTGATCCTCGCTGCGGCTACGCAGATCGGCAACACCATTAAGCTCTCCGCTTTCACCAGACGTCGAGAACTAGGCATTATGCGCTTGGTTGGAGCCTCAAGTACCTACATCACTATGCCGTTCGTCATGGAGTCGCTCGTGGCCGCGTTGGGTGGAATTCTGCTGTCCGCGCTCACGGTCATGGCGTGCGTTAAGTTCGTCATCATCGACAGGGCTCAAGTCTCAATAAAGGCTTTAGCCTGGATTGGGTGGCCGGCGGCTTGGGTTGCCATTCTATGGATAGCAGTAGCAGGTGTTGCCCTAGCGGTGGTGCCGACGTTGCTGTCATCAAGAAAGTACCTAGCCGTCTAAGAGTCGAGCCGTTCACGTAAGACTTCCCCAAGAAGGCTCGGCAAGGTGTTTTCACCAGATCGCTGGCCTACCAGGCTTGAGGAGAGTGTCACATGAACAAGGGGACGAGGAAGGGCAGCCACAAGGCTAAGCCACTCGACAACTTGCGGGTGAGTCGTGTTCGCAGGGGTTTTGGACCGTGGCGTTCTAAGGTTGTCTCGACCGCAGCCGCCCTTCTGACCGCCATTGCGCTGTCCGTGAGCCTGAGCGCTCCGAGCGCTGCGGATGACTTGGACGACCAAAAAGCTGAAGTTTCTGCCGAACTCGCCGAGGTTCGTGCAGCAATCGACGCCGGTGAAGACACTCTAGGTGCTGCTCAAACGCTCCTTGCTGACGCTAAGGCCAACCTTGCTCAGATCCGGGCCGAACTTGACGCAAAGATCATTGCTCGTGACGCCGCCATTGCCGAACACGCCGCACAGTTGGTGCGCTATGAGTCTGCTGTCGCCGAAGCCAACACCGCCCTGGCACGCGTCGCCGCCGGTGAACTTGAGGTGGCCAATCAAAAGGACGCTATCTCACTCAGCGTCCAACTGAGCGTCCAACAGAACCAGACGATGCTCTCGTTCTCGCTGTTTGTCACCGACTTCGACGTGTCGCAGGTGAACAATCGCGCCCAATGGGCAGACACCATGTTCACCACCGCCAACGGCGAACTAATCAAGTTGGAACTGCTTCAGAACCAGCTCGAACGGGACCGCATGAGCGCCCAGACTGCCGAAGCTCGGGCACAGGTGGCCCAAGAGACCGCTGCCGCCAAGCTTGCCGAAGCTGAGGCTCTGGCTGCTGAGGCTGAGGCCGCTGCCGCCAACGTTGCCTATCAGGTGGGCGTTCTTGAGGCCGCGGAGTCCCTCGCCGCTGAGGAGTTGGCCGTCTTTAAAGATCGTGAATCCGAGTTTGAGAGTCAGATCGCGGAGATCGAGGCAGAGATTCGGGCACGCAACGCGGCTGCGGATTCGAACGGTGATGTCGTCTCGCGTCCGTCTGATGGCAGCGGGATGCTTGCCTGGCCGCTGAACGGTGGCGTCATCACGTCTTATCAGGGTTGGCGCTGGCACCCGGTGTATGGCTACTGGTCGTATCATTCCGGCACCGACATCGGTATCAACTGCGGTTCGCCGGTCTACGCGTCTGAGTCGGGTAGGGCTGGACATGTCGGCTGGTACGGCGAACTCGGACAGTACATCCGCATTGACCACGACAAGATCGACGGCAAGTGGGTGGTTACTGGTTATGCGCATCTCAGTGGATACGCCATCAGCCAAGGCCAGTGGGTCACGCGCGGTCAACTTATTGGCTATGTTGGCACAACCGGACTGTCGACCGGCTGCCATCTGCACTGGAACCTGTTCCTCGACGGTGTTGCTGCGGATGCCTTGGAGTACATGTAGCCCTTCGGTTGGACTGGAAGTCCTTGTCCGTCGTGCTGCGTGTAGTCGCAGCATCCATCGCGAGTGTGTGTGAACGTTCGGTTGGGTGAACTTATTGTCGTCCCTATTTGGCTTGATTCTTAGGTTCCGCGCCTAGTAGAGTTAGTAGACGCGGCTGCTTGTCAACCGCAGAAATTCGCATGTGTCAAAGTGCTCAGCAGAGCATGGCGGCGCCCGAGGTCTCAAACCCGCAACCCAGTGGGCAAGAGCGGGCGTAGTACCGTCGGCACATCAGGGACCACAACACTGTGTGGTTCTCGCAAGTTTGCGAGGTCTCACGTGCTTAGGTCAGACAACCGAGTGGGCTGCTACAAGGGCACTCACGCAATAATCGCTAGGCGCCTTCAAGCAGGTTTACCTAAGGCAAGCGGAAAAACCGTCCTGTCTTTGGTCTTCGTGTGCCAAACACCCTGCTGACTAGCTATAACAGTGCGCCTAGCTCCCGAAAGGAACAGTGAACTTCACTAATGGTCGAGGTTACCGCACGCCAACTGCTTGAAAACGGCGTCCACTTTGGACACCAGACCCGCCGCTGGAACCCGAAGATGAAGCGCTTCATCTTCAACGAGCGCAATGGCATCTACATCATTGACCTCCGTCTCTCGCTAGGCTACATCGACAAGGCCTACGCCTTCGTGCGTGAGACCGTGGCCAAGGGCGGCCAGGTGCTGTTTGTCGGCACCAAGAAGCAGGCCCAAGAGACCATCACTGAGCAGGCCATTCGCGTCAACATGCCCTACGTCAACCAGCGTTGGCTGGGCGGCATGCTCACCAACTTCGCCACCATCAACCAGCGCACGCAGCGTTTGAAGGAGCTCGAGGCCACCGACCTGGAGACCGTGATCCCCGGTGGGCTCACCAAGAAGGAACTGCTCGGCAAGCGTCGTGAGAAGGACAAGCTGTCCGCGTCTCTCGGTGGCATCAAGGGCATGCCCAAGGTGCCCGCCGCCGTGTGGATTGTTGACACCAAGAAGGAGCACCTCGCCATCGACGAGGCTCGCAAGCTGGGCATCCCGGTGATCGCCATTCTTGACACCAACTGCGACCCGGACGAGGTTGATTTCCCCATCCCGGGTAACGACGACGCCATTCGCTCAGTCGCACTGCTCACCGGCATCATCGCCGACGCCGTTGCCGAGGGTCTGGTTGCCCGCAGCACCGTCAACACCGCAACTGCTGCCGAGGCTGAGCCGTTGGCCGACTGGGAGCGCGAACTGCTTGGTGCAGACGCTGTTGCCGCTGCCGAGGCTGCCGTCGAGCAGGTTGTGGCTGAGGTCGTTGCTGAAGAGATCGTCGAAGAGGCTGTCGCTGAAGCTGTGGTCGAAGAGATCGTCACAGAGGCCGTTGCTGAGGCTGAGGCTGCGGCCGAGTAGGCGCGCAGCGTCCCCCTTACAAGTAGCAACTAGTTCGACTTACGAAAACACAAGGAAGTAGACACATGGCAATCACTGCTGCAGATGTGAAGAAACTGCGCGACAAGACCGGCGCAGGCATGATGGACGCCAAGAAGGCGCTCGAAGAGGCCGAGGGCGACTTCGAGCGTGCGGTTGAGGTGTTGCGCGTTACCGGTGCTGCTAAGGCAGCCAAGCGCAACGACCGCGAGGCCACCAACGGCATCGTCGCTGCCCACGGCGGCGCACTGGTCAAGTTGGCCGCCGAGACCGACTTCGTGGCCAAGAACCCCGAGTTTGTGGCTCTGGCTAGCCAGATCGCCCAGGCCGTGGATCAGGCGCACGCCGAGGGTACCGTCGCGGGCAACGCGATTGTGCTGGACGGCTCTACCACAGTGGCCGACACCATCGCGGCTCTCGTGGCAAAGATCGGCGAGAAGATCGAGTTGGCCGAGGTGGCCTGGTACGCCGGCAAGACCGAGACCTACCTGCACCACCGCAGCGCTGACCTGCCCCCGCAGGTTGGTGTTCTGGTCGAGTACGACGGCAACGACGCTGCATTCGTGCACTCCGTTGCGCTGCAGATCGCCTCGATGAGCCCCGTCTACGTCACCCGCGACGAGATCCCTGAGGCCGAGTTGGAGAAGGAGCGTCGCATCGCTGCCGAGACTGCGGTCGAGGAGGGCAAGCCCGAGGCGATCATCCCGAAGATCGTCGATGGTCGCATCGCCGCTTTCTACAAGGACGTGGTGTTGCTGGAGCAGCAGGCGCTGAGCGACGAGAAGAAGACGGTCGGCAAGCTTGCCGAAGAGGCTGGCGTGCAGATCGTCCGCTTCGTCCGCTTCGCCGCCGGTTCCTAAACCAGCTACGCAACGCAACAAACTGGAGCTTCGGTAACAACCAAGAAAGCCGAACATCTTGACATCAACATGCGCCTTCTGTGGAGAGTCAACCCTCTCCATGGGGGGCGTTTGTTGCATTATTGACTCAAGACTTTCAAGACGCACAGGGCACACGACCGCTGTCACTGACATGGGATCAGGTCGGCAAGCTCAAGGGCGGCACGCGAACGTGTTGTCCATAGATGAAAGAACACAGGTGGGGAAGACATGGGCGAGTACAAACGAGTTCTACTGAAGGTTTCCGGCGAAGCGTTTGGTGGTGGTGGCCTAGGTGTCGATCCGCATGTGGTGTCGTCCATCGCCAACCAGATCGCCGAGGTTGCGGCATCCGGTGTGCAGGTGGCGGTGGTTGTCGGTGGCGGCAACTACTTCCGTGGCAAGCAGTTGCAGGCTGGCGGCATGGACCGCGCCCGCGCCGACTATATCGGCATGTTGGGCACCGTGATGAATGCGTTGGCCCTGCAAGATTTCTGCGAGAAGGCAGGCCTGCCCACGCGAGTGCAGACCGCCATCACCATGGGGCAGGTGGCTGAGCCCTACATTCCGCTGCGTGCCATCCGTCACCTCGACAAGGGCCGCTTGGTCATCTTTGGCGCTGGTTCCGGTATGCCGTACTTTTCCACGGACACGGTTGCCGCTCAGCGCGCGTTGGAGATGAACTGTGACGCTCTGCTCATGGGCAAGAACGGGGTTGACGGCGTCTATGATTGTGACCCAGACACTCACCCGGAAGCGCGTATGTTCACTGACATCACGTTTGACGAGTTTCTTGCCCGCGACCTGAAGGTTGCCGATGCCACTGCCGTCGCCCTGGCGCGAGACAACAACCTGAAGATGGTTTTCTTCAACCTTGAAACTGAAGGAAACATCGGCAGAGCCTGTCGAGGTGAGACAATGGGTACAGTGGTTCACGTTTAGTGCGCCAAACAGCGCACGTTGCGCGCGCTGCCTGCGCACGCCGAGTGCGCCAATTGCACACACACTGTGCGCTTCAGAGGGACGACAGAGGGACGAGAGAAGACCATGATTGCTGACATTGTGAAAGATGCCGAGTCGAAGATGACTGGGGCAGTTGACTACACCAAACAAGATTTGGCGACCATCCGCACCGGACGCGCGCACCCTGAGATGTTCTCCAAGCTGACCGCCGACTACTACGGCGCGCCCACCCCGCTGCAACAGTTGGTCAGTTTTGCATCTCCCGAGGCGCGCACCATGCTGATCACGCCCTACGACATGTCTGCGCTTCCGGCCATTGAACGCGCCATCCGCGACTCCGACCTTGGCGTGGCCCCGTCCAACGACGGTCACTCCATTCGCGTGGTGCTGCCTGAGCTGACCGAGCAGCGTCGCAAGGAGTTCTCCAAGCTCGCCAAGGGCAAGGCTGAGGACGGCAAGGTTGCAGTGCGCAACATTCGCCGTCACGCCAACGAGGCGATCAAGAAGCTGGAGAAGGACAAGGAGATTGGCGAGGACGACGCCAAGCGCGCCGAGAAGCAGCTGGACGACCTCACCAAGAAGTACTCCGATCAGGTCGAAGCGCTGGTAAAGGCCAAAGAGGCCGAACTGATGGCCGTCTAGGCACGGTCGGCACATGCATAGCGACGATTACGGCAACGAGCCGGAGGAGACTCTTGGCATTGAGTTCCCGCCCGGCATGGAGCCTGGTGCTCCTTCGGGAGCGTTTGATGCTTCTGGGGTGACCCCCGGGGCGGGGTCAGGCATACCAGTGGGTGCGTCGGCTTGGGGAGTTGGGTCCTCGCGGCAGCACGCTGATGCCGATGCCGACGTTGACCTGCCCACGCAGCCTTGGACTCCTGACCGCAGTGTTGCGGCCGACCTTCGGTACGAACCGGATCCGGCACGTGATCCTCGGTCGCTGGGCGATTCTCGCTCGGCTCGCGAGGCTCCGTCATCTGCACCTGCTTCATCTCCAACTGCGCTGAAAGGCCGTTTCCAGGTGGGGGGACGCAATCTGCTGGTTGCCACCATCGTGGCGGTAGTCCTGCTGGGGTTCATCATCGCATCACTCATCTGGGTGCCGTGGGTGTTCGTCGGATTTGCGGCCATCTTTGTCACCATCGGCGTTGTGGAATTGAACAACGCGCTGCTGGATTCAACGGCCAAGCCCATTGGTTGGATCGTTACAGTCTTCACGCCGATAATCCTTGTTGCCACTTACCTGGCAGGCGACCACCTCACATGGGCTAGCCCGCTGCCCGTCACAGTCAGCCCATTCTCCGTGGTGATCGGCGCTGCTGCCGTCGTCATGCTGTTGTGCTGCGTCTGGCGGCTGCTCGGTCCTACCACTGGCTATGTCAATGACGTCTCCACGGCGATCTTTGTGTTGGTCTACCTGCCGGTGCTCGGCTCGTCCATCGTGCTGTTGATGCTCGGCGCACACCCGGTGGCCGGGGTGCTGATGTGCCTCGTCTGTCCCATCGCCAACGACACCGGTGCCTACGCCCTTGGGGTGGCGACGGCCAGCACAGTCGGCGGCAACCACAAGATGGCTCCGCGCATCAGCCCTGCTAAGTCGTGGGAAGGCTTCGTCGGCGGTCTGGTCGTCGGCACTGCCGCCGGTGCCGTCTTCAGCCACTTCGCGTTGGACTACTCGTGGCTGCTGGGTGCCATCTGCGGTCTATTGTTGTCCCTAGTGGCCGTCTTTGGCGACCTCATTGAGTCCATAATGAAGCGCGACGCTGGACTGAAAGACTTCGGTCATATCATCCCCGGTCACGGCGGTGCAATGGACCGCCTAGACTCCATCATCTTCGTCGCCCCAGTGTTCTACCTGTTCACCGGAGTCGTGGGCTAGCATGGCGGTGCTAAACGTGCTGCCACTGCCGGACTCGCCGCTGGCCGAGGCCGGGGAGGAACGCGAACTCGTCTTCGAGCGCAAAGGCACCAAACCGCCAAGGCATTGGTTCGACCTGAACGCGGACGAGCGGGTAAACGCAGTTGCGGCACTGGGTTTGCCGAAGTACCGTGCGCAACAGATCAACAAGCACGTCTTCGAGCGCGCCGAGTTTGATCCGCTGACTTTCACCGACCTGTCGCTGCCCGTTCGCCAACAACTGCAGCCCCTCTTCCCAACACTGCTCATTCCCGCGCAGGAGCTTACCGCCGACAAAGGCATGACCATCAAGACCGCGTGGCGTTTGCACGACGGTTCCGTAATCGAGTCGGTGCTCATGCGCTACCCGTCACGCACCACCATCTGCGTCTCCAGCCAGGCCGGATGTGGTATGGCCTGTCCGTTCTGCGCCACCGGCCAGGGAGGGTTACAACGCAACCTAGCGGCGGCAGAGATCGTCGCCCAAGTGGCCGACGCTGAGGCACGGACACGGGCCGGGCTATTTGGCACACCAGCCCAAGTGAACAACATCGTCTTCATGGGCATGGGCGAGGGCCTAGCCAACTACGCCGCGCTGATGACCGCCATCCGCTGTCTTGTGCGTCCAGCCCCCGACGGCTTCGGGATCTCCGCACGCGGCCTCACCGTCTCCACCGTCGGCCTAGTCCCACGCATCGCCACCTTAGCCGATGAGGGCCTGCCCATCACCCTAGCCGTCTCCCTGCACGCCCCCGACGACGAACTCCGCGACGAGCTGATCCCGATCAACCAGCGCTGGAAAGTGGGGGAGTTGCTAGACGCCGCCTGGGCCTACGCCAACCAAACCAAGCGGCGCGTCAGCATCGAGTACGCCCTGATTCGCGACATCAACGACCAAGCTGCCCGTGCCCGTTTGCTGGCCACAGAACTGAAACGTCGCGGCACCTGGGGCTGGGTTCATGTCAACCTGATCCCCCTAAACCCCACCCCCGGCAGCAAGTGGACCGCCTCCACCAAGCGCGCTCAGGACACCTTCATGGCGACCCTAGAGTCTGCCGGAATCCCCACCACCATGCGTGACACGCGGGGCCGCGAAATAGACGGCGCCTGCGGCCAGTTGGCCGCGCTTCAGTAGCGATCGGTGACGCACCTCTGTTGTGTTTGGTGCGCGGATTGTTGTTCCCGTCATGTCGTTCCGCGTCTGTCCGGGCACCCCTCCGGTTATTCTGCGCGGAGCCGTCAGGCGTAGTCGTAGAATCCATAACGACCTCTGGATCCTGCGACTGCGCGCGGGATACAGAGGTCGCGCAGGCTTAGGCGAAGGTCCAGCGCTCGAAGGAGCCGCCGCCGCCGGGGCCGGAGTAGAACGGGGATCCGGTGAGTTGGGCGCGGTCGTTGGGTTCTTGCCAGCGGGCCAGGGAGACCTCGGGTAGGTCGAGTTGGTAGCCCTTGGGGTTGAAGCCGCCCTTGGCTAGGTACTCGCCGCTTTCGCCGGGGAGCAGACCTAGGAAGTACAGTTCGAGGTCGTCTACGAAGCCCTGTGCGAACAGGTCGCGACCGTAGGCCCAGAGGTTCTCGAACTCCCAGAGTTGCTTGGTTTCTTTCTCGCCGAACAGGTGGGCGATGCCGGGACGATAGTTGCGCTCGAACGACGCCAGAGTCTGGAATAGACGCACGTCCGAGTCGGTGATCTTGTCTCCAAACAGGTAGCGACGTGATTTCAAGCGGAAGTCTAGGTCGGCTAGGCGGGCGTAGAACACCTCGAATGCCGCGCGGGCCGGGCCGATCTGCTTGGCGAAGATTACCTTGTAGGTGCCGTTGTTGATGTCGTCGAAGATCTGCTGGTTGAGCAGGTCGATCTCCTTGCGCAGCGGCTCCGGGTACAGGTCGGGGGCGCCCTCTTTGTGCAGTGGGGCCCAGACCGTCTCCCAGTCTTGGGGCAGCAGGTGGTAGTCGTTCGAGACCACTTTGCCGGTCTGGCCGTCGATGACGGTGGGCGACGTGCCGCGCCCGGTGTAGGTGGGGTCGGTGTCTACATAGAAGGGGTTCAGGTGGTCGTAGCCGAAGCGCTCCTTGATGTCGTTTCCGGCAGGTGAGATCAGCCAGCCGTTCTCGTCTTTGCCGGTAAGCAGGTAGAAGCCGACGTGAGCATCCAGACCGAGTAGGCGCAACAGAATATGTTGCCGCCGTGCCCAGCCGCAGCCCAGGGAGCCGAGGATGAAGTAGCGGCCGGATTCGACCGGGTACAGGCCTTCGCCCTCGCCGAAACGGCCGGAGAACCAGTTGCGTTGCCGACGGAATCCGCCGTCGTCCAATATCTCTGGGCTGATCGAGTTGGTCAGTGCCAGCGGCTCGACGAACGGCGGGTTCTTGTGGGCCGCCTCGATGTCAGGTGTGATTGTCATTATTGTTTCCTTGTTGTTCAGGTGTGGATTGTTGGGACGTTGTAGGACGAGCGAGGCCCCGGTTGGGCGGTCTCTAGGTGGCGATCCAACACAGGCGTGCGTGTTGCTCGCGGAGAACGTCAGACCGGCGGTCGCTCAGGTGTTCCATGTGGGCTACGGACATCGACGAACGATTTGTGGGATAGGCATGCGTGGTCCTCAGTGCTTACCTGTGCTCACTCGGCGTGAGTCTCGGCGTCGCCGAGCACGCGCAGGACATTGCCACCGGCGAGCTTGGCGAGCTCATGTGAAGACCAGCCGCGATCCGCTAGCGCCTCAAGCAGGTTGGGATACGTGGAGACGTCTTCCAGACCTTCGGGCTGCCAGAGCGTGCCGTCATAGTCGCCACCGAGACCGATGTGATCAATGCCAGCAACCTCCCGCAGATGCTCAATATGCTCAACCACGTCTGCGATGCCAACCTTTGGCTTGGGTCGCACCTTCTCAAACTCGGCCAGCGCTGCAAAGAAACCACCCGGTGGGTTCCCGGCTACCGCAGTGGGAGCGTCGTTGATTGCCTGACGCTCCGCGTACGTCTCGCCGGGCAGGGGAGCGGGCTTCCAGAAACCGGAGAAGTCCGGATGTTCGGTCTTCACCGACTCCCGTGCTTCCTTCTCCCATTCGTAGAGCGCCTTGGACACGAAGCTGGGCAGGAACACAGCCTGCACCACGCCTCCGTTGACCTTCAGCAGTTCCAACACGTCGTCCGGCACGTTGCGCGGATGAGCATTGACGGCAAACGCACTTGAATGCGAGAATAAAACTGGAGCTTTGCTTGCCGCGATAGCCGCCCGCTGCGTGTCCGCAGAGGTGTGGCTCAGGTCAACCAGGATGCCCAGCCGGTTCAGCTCCGTCACAACAGCCCTACCACCGGCAGTCAGTCCATCATGAATGGGCTTGTCAGTGGCCGAATCGGCCCACGCGTTGTTGTCGTTGTGTGTCAACGTGAGGTAGCGCACTCCCAGTGTCTTGAACGCGCGCAGCACGGCCAGCGAGTTGCCGATGGAGTGTCCGCCTTCGACGCCGATCAGTGATGCGATCTTGTTTTGCGTCCACGCCGCACGCACCTCATCGGCGCTCGTGGCGAATGCCAAGTCGGAGGGATAGGCGGCAATCAGGCGATGGATTGCGTCAATCTGTTCGATGGTGGCGACCACGGCTTGCGGTTCTGGCAGTGTGGACGGCACCCACGCTGACCAGAACTGGGCACCGACCCCGCCTTGACGTAGCCGGGGCAGGTCGGTGTGGAACTCTGGGCTGGGCTTGTCCAGCCCAGCCACGCAGTAACCACGATGCCCGCGCAGGTTGGTGACCAAGTCGTTGTGACCGTCAAACACTGGGTATTCCGCCAGTGCCTCAGCCACGGTTTCTTTGCTTGTCATCTGCGTTTCCTTGTTTCCTTTTCGTCTCAGTGCGAGGTTACGCGAAGGTCCAACGCTCGAACGAGCCGCCGCCACCAGGGCCGGAGTAGAACGGAGACCCGGTCAGACTCTCGCGACCGTGCGGTTCACTCCACGCCGCCAGCGCCTCGGCGCCGGTTGGCAAGCCCTTGCCTTCGCCGTTGAAACCGCCGCGCAGATACTCGCCGCTCGGACCGGGCAGGAAGCCCAAGAAGAACTGCTCCAAGTCATCGGTGAAGCCGTTCTGGAACAGGTCACGAGCGTAGGCCCACAGATTCTCGAAGTCGGAGATCTGCAACACGTTCTTTTCGCCGTAGAGCTTGACGATACCCACACGATAGCCGCGCTCGTAAGAGGCCAACGTCTGGAACAAGCGCACATCAGAGTCGGTGATCTTGTCGCCAAACAGGTAGCGACGCGACTTCAACCGGAAATCAAAGTCCGCCAGACGGGCGGCAAAGATGGTGTAGGCAGCCTTGGCGGCCTCCGGATTGGTGGCGAACAGCACCTTGTACGTGCCGTTGTTGATGTCGTCGAAGATCTGCTGGTTGGTCAGATCGATCTCCTTGCGCAACGCCTCCGGGTATAGGTCGGGCGCGCCCTCCTTGTGGAACGGCCTCCACACCGTCTCCCAATCCTGCGGCAACAGATGGTAGTTGTTGCTAACCACCTTGCCAGTCTGCAAATCGACCACAGTTGGGGATGTGCCCCGGCCCTTGTAGTCAGGATCAGTGCGGCGGTAGAAGTCGTTCAGATGGTCGGTGCCGAAACGCTCCTTGATGTCGTTGTCGACGCCCGAGATCTTCCAGCCGTCGCCACTGCGCCCCGTCAGGACGATGAACGGTACGGATGTCTCCAAGCCTGTCAGACGCAGGATGATGTGTTGCCGACGCGCCCAGCCGCAGCCGATGGACCCCAGCACGGCGTAACGCCCCGGCTCCACCGGGTGCTCCTCGGCGCCAAAACGCCCCGAGAACCAGTTGCGCTGGCGACGGAAAGCGCCGTCCTCGGTCTGTTCCACGGTGGTCTCCGGGAACGCGGACTTCGGTTCCGGTTCACGTGGGGCGCGAAGCTCAGCCTCCAATTCGGGTGAGATGCTCATTTCTATTCTCCTTGTCTGTTGTTTTCTAAGAGATTCGCTCAACGTATTTGAGCAAACTTGGGTAATCCGCCAGTATCGGATCAATTGGTGGGAAGATGTCGGCCACGGTCTCGAACTGCGTCAACAGTGGACGCAACACGTAGTCCGTGGCTGATTCATGTGGCCCGTCTGCCCAAGGCTGGGTGCTTAGCCGGTAGTCGAGCCAGTGCAGTCGTGCCTGAAAGACTCGACGTAGAGCGAGTTGAGTAAGTGCGTCGGCACCCTGTGACAGTTGTATCGCAGCGTCGTACAGATCGTCACGGAGCCTTGTTGCCAACGTCGGCTCGTCGTCCGTGGCTTGTGGCACTGTGGCGACGATTTCGAGCAGTGCGTTCTGCGTCTGCTTGGTGACTGCGGGTAGGTCCTCCATGTAGGGAGTCAAGCGAGCGCCTGTGGGGCGGATGCGAGCCGCACTGCCAGTGGGCGGGACTGCCGCCAGCCAGCCATCGCGAAGAGTCGCGAACCCAAGTGGCTCCAACGCCGGGACTGGGGGCAGATCACCCCAAGGTGACGCAGCATCGGCAGTTGGGACGAGATCGATGGCGTCCAGGCGCGCCAAGACTCGTCTGGCGAAATCCCACAACCGAGGGAAGTTGATCGTCGCGGCCGCGCCGAACCCGACTCCAGCGCGGAAGCCGAAGTCGTAGCTCAGCAGCCAGGCCGTCAGCAACAAGTCATCGGACTGGAGTGAGTCGCCGTGCAGGAACGGTCCGCCATGCGCCAAGCGGGCATCCAAATAGTCGAGGCGCGCGATCAGCAAGCGTAGGGCGGCCTCACTGGCCTCGGGTGAACTGGAGTACAGCTGCGTGTAGATGCCGTCCCACAGGTCTTGCTCAATCTGGACTTCAAGCTTGGCGACGGTGTCTGTCTGCTCAGTTGAGGATGAGCGGACGACGGGTTCCGTAGGTGACATCTGGGTGCGTGGCTTAGCGAGGTTCGCCTCGTCATCTGTGAGTGCCTGAGCTTGGTGACGCTTCACTTCCCTGTCAAGCTCAGCGGCTCGCTGTGCGACCAGATCATGTTTATCGCCAGTCACTACATATGCGCCGCTGCCATCAATCTCCCCGGCAGGAGGAGCGGGCCACACCGACTTGTCGGTCGCCGGTTGCGCCCACGGACCAAACACGGGCAGGGGAGTGGTGGACGGCGGCACGACCACGGCCTCGGCGGCAGGCAGCGGGTCAGGAAGCCGATATGAGAATGACAGCAGTCGCTCCTCGTGCTCGTCCATGAAACGGGTCTCGGCGTCCAAGTGGCGCACGAAGCCGACGCGGTAGTAGATGCGGTGTGCTTCGCTCATCTGCGGGCTGGAGTGAATCTCAACAGAGCTAAATCCGTGTGTACGAGCTAGGGCGAATGCGTGCCTGATAAGGTGTTCACCTAGGTGCAACCCACGAGCAGATGGGTGGACGGCCAGCACCGAGAAGGTGAAACTGGACGCCTGGTAGTGCTCCAGGCGGGGAGTCAGCACTACTCCCAACACCCCGTCGGCGCTGGCCGCCACCCAAACATGAAAACGCAGTGCCCGTTGCGCAATGGTACGCAGGTTGCGTTCGTAGCTTCGTGCCACCCAGCAGCCTGTATTGAAAGCTTTTACTAACAGGTCTTCGATCTGCTCAAACTCGACCGGTTCAGCCTGGCGAATCACGACCTCTTCATTGACAACCACCTCGCGCAAGAACTGCGGAGAGGTATCTTCGGCGCTTCCGGGCAAGGGAGCCACCAATGTGGGCTGAGTGGTGGCCTCAGAAGGCGCTGCGACCGGGGACGGCATCTAACAACTCCTTCGTATACTCGTGCTCCGGGGAGGCAAAGACGCTGGCGGCATCTCCGGACTCGACAATCTCACCATTTGTGATCACCGCAATGGTGTCGGCGATCTCGGCCACGACAGCCAAGTCATGCGTAATAAACAGCATCGACAGTCCGATACGTGAGCGTAGTTCGCGCAAGGTTTCCAGAATCTGCCCCTGCACCACTACGTCAAGCGCGGAGACCGCCTCGTCAAGCACCAGCACGTCTGGCTCCAGCGCCAACGCCCGTGCGATGGCGACACGCTGTCGCTGCCCACCGGACAGTTCGCTGGGATAGCGATTCAAGATGGACTCGTCCAAACCAACCAGACCAAGCAGTTTGACCACGCGGTCCCGTCGCTCAGAAGCGTCACCGCGCACGTGAATCACCAACGGCTCGTTGAGGGTGCGGGACACGGTGAACTGCGGGTCCAACGATGCATACGGGTCCTGAAAGACCACCTGTATTCGAGCCGTTTGGGCCACACGTTCGGCGCGAGTCCCGGACTCCCGGTCACGCCCATGCAGCAGCACACTGCCAGACGTCGGCTTCTCCAACCCGAGGATGATCTTCGCCACCGTTGACTTGCCCGAACCGGACTCGCCAACCAAGGCGAGGCACTCGCCGGAGCGGAGCGTCAAGTCCACCCCGTTGACGGCCCGCAGAATCCGGCTCGGTTTGGTACCCGGCGTAGCCGCCCGTGGGTACTTCAGTTTGAACTCCTTGACTAGGCCTTTTATCTCCAGCACTGCGGGCGCGTCACTCAAATCGGGTAGCACGCGCGACTCGATAGACGAGAGCTTCGGCACCGCGTGCAGCAATTCCTGAGTGTACGGATGCTGCGGGTTGCCTATGATGTTGCGCGTCGGCCCAGTCTCGACGATCTCGCCGTGACGCATCACCACCACTGAGTCGCTGCGGTCGGCCACTAGCCCGAGGTCGTGCGTGATCAGCACTAGGGATGCCCCAAGTTGCCGGGTGAGCCGTTCCAGCAAGTCGAGCACATGCTTCTGGATAATCACGTCCAGCGCACTGGTCGGCTCGTCAGCGATGATGACCTCTGGACGCGCCAACACCGCCAAAGCGATGAGCACGCGCTGGCGCATGCCGCCGCTCAACTGGTGCGGAAACTGGCGCAGAATCCGCTCCGGATCGCTCAGCCCAACTTCGAGCAGGCGCTCGGTGGCGAACTCGCGCCACGGCTTGCCGTCCCCAAGCTTGTGAGCGTCAATCGTCTCCTTGAAGTGATGACCGATTGACCACACCTCATTGAGCGACAGCATGGGATCCTGCGGCACGTAGCCGATGCGTCGCCCTCTAATCGTGGGCCACTCGCCGCGCCGCAACGCCGTGAGTTCGACATTGCCTAGGGAGATGGAACCCGTAACGCGGGCGTCGTCCGGAAGCAACCCCAGAATCGCGTTGGCGATGGTGGTCTTGCCGGAGCCGGATTCGCCGACGATAGCCAACGTTTCATGTTCGCGCAGCACGAGGTTTTCGTGTCTCACAGCTGCAGGGGAGTCGTCGTCCGTGCGGTACGAGACGCCCAGGTCAGTGATGGTGATCAGTGCCTTGCTCATCGCTTCACTCGCTTTGCTGCTTGAGGCCCAAAGGCGTGTCGCACGGCCTCACCGAGCATCAGGAATGCGAACACGGTGACCGTGAGCGCCGCCGCTGGCCAGAGCAGAATGCCGGGGTTGGCTTTCAATGTCAGCTGACCGTCGGCTATAGCTTTGCCCCACGACGGCACGGTGGGCGGCAGGCCGATGCTCAAGTAGCTGAGCGACGCCTCTGCCGAGATCAGCCCACCAATCGCCATGGTCACCACCACGATCAGCGGTGCCAGAATGTTTGGCAGAATGTGCGTGCCCAAGATGCGCAGACGGGATGCCCCGAGCGTCCGGGCAGCAGCAACGTAGTCCTTGGTCATCACTTCGATGGTTGCCGAGCGGGAGATGCGCGCCGTGCCCGTCCAGCCGAAGAACACCAGAATGACCACCAAGGACAGCACGCCCCGGTTCTCGCGAGCTACGATCTGCACCGCCACGATGGCACCCAAGATCATCGGAATGGCAAAGAAGATGTCCGTAATTCGAGACAAGATCGCGTCCACGACACCCCCGAAGAACCCGGCCACCACCCCGAAGATGGTGCCCAGCACAGTGCTGCCAATCGCGGCCAGCAGGCCAACCGAGATCGACGCGCGGGTGCCGTAGATTATGCGGGTGAGGATGTCGCAGCCCTGAAAGTCCGCTCCTAGCGGGAACTGGCTGCTCATCGGAGCGCGCGAGTACTGCAACTCGCACGGACTGGGAACTTTGCTGGTAAACAGTGACGGGAACACCGCCACCACCAGCAAAAACCCGATGACGGTGGCCGCGAACCAGAACGCCTTGCTCTTGCGCAGCCGCAACCAAACCTCGCCCAACGCGGAGCGTGACTGGATCACCTCAAGCGCGTCGAACTGCCCCTCAAGACTTAGCCCAACAGCCGGCTCGGCTACATTGTCTTCAAGAACGATGTCCTCAACGGGTGAAAACTCGTCCTCACGAACCAAGGTGTCAGACATTGTCTCCGTACCTCACTTTCGGATTTAGCACGGCATACAGCAGATCGACAAGAAGATTGACGGTTACGAAGATGACTACCAGCACGATCACCAGCGAAACGGTGGGTGCCAGTTCGCCACGAATGATCGACTGATAGACCTGTTGTCCAAAGCCGGGAATGTTGAAGATTGATTCGGTGATGATGGCCCCACCGAGCAACGCCCCAAACTCGGTACCAACCACGGTGACTATGGGGATCAGCGCGTTGCGCAGAATGTGGTTGATGGTGACCTGTCGCTCGCTGAGGCCACGCGCCCGGGCGGCCTTCACATGCTCGGCGTTCAGCACCTCGGCGATGCCCGAGCGAGTAAAGCGGATAAGAAACGCCATGGACCCCAGCGCTAAGACCAGTGCGGGCACAATCAACTCTGCCCAAGGCGCTCCAGCGGAAACGGTCGGTTTAATCCATCTCAACTGTACCCCAAGAAAGTACTGCACCAAGAAGGCCGTCACAAACGTGGGCACACCGATCAGCATCATCGTGATCACCATAACAACGTGATCCAGCGCTCCGCCGCGTTTGCGTCCCGCGATCACACCCACCACAACGCCGACGCTCGCTTGAATCCCGACGGTCAAAACTGCTAGCCGGAAGGTGTTTGGAAACACCCGCACGATCACCTCAGTCACAGGGCGACCGGCGAACGTTGTGCCCAAGTCTCCCTGGAACACCTGGCTCAGGTAGATGCCGTACTGCACGATGAACGGCTTGTCGAGATTGAACTTAGCCTCAATCGCCGCCCGCGTTGCCGGGTCCAGCGTGACATTCTCGCCAACCAGCGCCGCAACCGGGTCGCCTGGCATGGCATAGACCATGAAGTACAGCAGAAATGTTGCTGCAAGAATCACGATCAGCGCTTGTCCCACGCGGGACAAGGTGTATCTGAACATGGGTTTCTTTCTTGAAAGATTAGTTGTGCTGAGGCGTGGGGAGGACGGTGTGCGCAGAGTGCCCGTCGTCCTCCCCACTTCCCTTAGAGTCTCATCCGGTTCTGGTCAGGCGATGAAAGGAGCGCCTGACCAGAACCAAAGGCGGTTAGCTTTCTTTGTGGATGAGGTAGGTGTTGGAACCGAATGCACTGACCTGAACATTTGATACCAACGTGGAGTGAATCTGCGTGCGGTAGGAGTACCACAGCGGAATCGCAGGCAGTTCGCGCAGCAGCACTTCCTGAGCCTGGTTGAAGTAGGCGTTCGCCGCGTTGACGTCCGTCTGCTTCCAGCCCTCTGCCAGCAGGTCTTCGTACTCTTGGCTGAACCAGTCAGAACCAGAAGACGCGCCACCGTTGATGGAGTAGACGTTGCGCAGAATGTCATCGAGACCGGGGTTGAACGGGATCTCAGATGCACGCCACGGGCCGGTGAACTCGTGGTTGGCGCGCTGTTCCAAGAACTCGGAGAACGTGGTAACTGGAGCCGGGTAGGCGTTGATGCCCAGGTTGAGTTGAAGCTGGTTTGCGACCGCCTCAACCCAGTCCTTGTGAGCGCCATCAGCGTTGTAGTAGATCGGCAGATCCTTATCAAAGCCGCCAGCTTCAGCCAGCAACGCCTTGGCCTTGACCGGGTCAAAGGACAGGATGTCAGAACCGGGCAGGTTGCCGTTCCATCCGTTCAGGCCGGGCTGAGTGAACTCCTTGGCCGGCACAGCCAAGCCGTTGAACACCTTCTGGGTGATCTGCTCGCGGTCGATTGCCAACGAGATCGCCTGACGCACCTTGAGACCGGCATCAGACTGCCAGTACTCGTCCCACAGCGGGAAGGTGAGTGTCTGCGTCGGGCCACCAGGACCGGAGATGAAACGGTCCCCAAAGTCTGCGGCAGCGGTCAGCAGGCCAGCGCCGGATGCGGAACCGAGGTCAAGGTTGTCGGCCAGAATGTCAGAGTAGATGGCGTCAGGGCTGGTGTAGAAGCGAATGTAGACACCGTCATTCTCTGGAACGCGGCTGCCGGTGTAGTTCGGGTTGACATCGAAGTACGCGCCGTCAGAGTCGTCAATCTTGCCCTTCAACTGGTAAGGACCGTTGCCAACCGGGGTTTCGCGCCACGCGTCGGGGTTGTCGAAGAACGAACCCGGCAGCGGGAAGAACGGAACTGCGGAGAGCAGCAGCGGGAACGAAGAGTACTGACGCGACAGCTTGATGGTGAAAGTCAGGTCATCAACACGGGTCAGGCCCTCGAAGGTGGTGGCGGTGGCTGGCGTCCCATCGGAGGGGTGCAGCTTGTCATAACCTGCGATGACGCTCAGGTCGGCAGATGCGATCTGGGCGTTGCTGATGTTAGAACCCCAAGTCCAGGCGTCAATATAGTTGTCAACGGTCAACTTCTCGCCGTTGGCAAAGAGCTGATTCGGCTTCAACTTGACGGTCCAGGTGATGGCGTCAGTAGTGGTGACGGATTCCGCGTTCTCATAGATGAGTTCATTGGCGGAGCCGATTCGAGTGAGTCCGTCAAAAACCAACCATGCGATTGTCTTGCGACCGGACTCCTCAGAGTTTGTGGGGATAAAGTCGCCGCCCGGCGCGGTGCCGGAGGAACTAATCGGGTTGTACTTTGCTTCGGTTGTGGCGTCACCGCTGGGGGCGTCGTCACTACTGCAAGCAGGGACCGAGGCAAACAGGGCTGCGGCAAGGAGTAATGCCCCGGCACGAGTTTTCAATTTAGACACTTTTGTCTTGCCTTTCATTGGATATGGATATTCATTGTTTTCTGGAAACTCCAGTTGGGAAGTTACCTTCCCAAGTTCTTGGTTGTCCCTTGGGGGACGTTGGGTGTTGTCGTGGGACCCCCACGTTTCTTGCGGGACATTGCGGTTGTCTTCTTAGGCGCTGGTCTCGCACACGCAGGGGTCGCTACACGCTGGTCTCCCGCACGAACGCCTTTATGTCTTCGGCTTCGGCCACGCGGGAGGCGTCGTCGATGTAGATCATGTGCCCGGAGGGGAATGTGCTGATGCGCACGTTGTCTTCCAGTTCTTGCGGGATCTGCAACTTGGCTACGTCGCTCACGGCGCCCCAGTAGGGGGTGCAGAGGTCGAAGTAGCCCAACTGGTACAGCACCTTGAGTTTGCGGTTGGTGCGCAGCGCGGACGAGAGCTGCCCCAGCGCCGTGAATCCTTGACGGAACGGGTCTTTCGGGCCACGCCATGGGCGCACCCGGTCGGTGATGATCTCGTAGCTCAAGTCGTTCTCGTAGCCAAGTTCGTTGCGCAGATACTGGTTGATTCCAGACGCAAAAGCCCCAGTGATCACCTGCTCCACCGGATCAGCGTCGTAGGTTTCGCCGTTGCCATCGGCGTTCCAGCCGGTGAAGCGCCCGTCGATCTCGCCGACGTTCTTGCCCTGTTCGCGCAGTAGTTCGGCGTAGAAGCGACGCTTGTCAACGATCAAATTGGCGCGACGGGCGTAGTCTTCGCTGAGGCCGGTCAGCCGCGCAAACTTCGCAGTCACGCGGTCCCGGTCTTCCTCACTGAGTCGATGTCCTTGGTTCAGCGCCCACAGGAACTCCGTGTCGGCAAAGTCCTGCGCCTCAGCGACCACGTCTTCAAGCGTGCGGCCCGGGTGCTTGCCGTGGTACCACGCCACGGCGGCGTAGGGAGGCAGGAAGGCGTGCGCGCCCAGAATGTCGCCGGGAGCAAAGCTCATCGGACCACCCGTGATGGGGGACGAGATGAGCACCAGTCCGTTCAGGTAGATGCCGTAGCGCTTAGCCAGCCGTTCAGACAGTTTGGAGCCGCGCAGCACGCCGTAGGACTCGCCGGCGATGTAGAGCGGGGAGCCCCAACGCGCGTTGCGGCTGACCCACAGTCGAATCAGGTCGGTGATGGACTCAATGTCTTCGTCAACACCGTGGAAGATGTCGGCCTTCTCGCCCGGCACCACGCGGGACAGTCCGGTTGACGTGGGGTCAATCAGCACCAAGTCGGCGACCGCCAGCGGCGAGTTCGGGTTGTCAACCAGTTCGTATGGGGGACGCACGGGGGTGGTGCCGTCAGCCTCAACGGCCTTCACGATGCGTGGTCCGAACAGTCCGAGGTGCAGCCAGACTGAGGACGACCCAGGTCCGCCGTTGAACACAAAGATGACGGGACGGGGGTTCGGCTTTCCCGGCTCCACATTCGCCTTTGCTTTGTACTGGGTGAGGAAGATACGCGCCTTCACGCTGGCTTCGGCCGCCAACTCGCCGCCGATGTTCTCTTGCACCAAGTCGAAGTAGCCGACGGTGGTGGTGTAGGGAAGTTCGCCGTCTGCGGTTTTCAGCACGTGCTCGGTGGTGACGGGCGTCAGTCGCACGTTGGCGTTTGGGTCAAGAATGGGCGCGCCTTGGGGCGCAAGCTGACTGGGCTCTGCGGTCATGATGTTGCTTTCGGTGAGGTTGGGGTCGGAGCTGGGGTGAGTTGTTGTTGACGGCGGATGGCGCGGCATTTGGTGGGCGTGCCAGCCAAGCGTCCAGACGGAGCAGATAGATCGGTGCGTATAGTCCGTGGGACTCTTGAGTTGACCGAGACCTCCAGTTCAGGAGGGTTTCAGTTCTGGAAGGCTGCCCAGTTTGCGGGTGGGCGCTTAATCGGTCCGGAACCGGCCCGATGCGGCGGAACCGGCCCAGTGCGGTTAGTGAGCTTTAGAATGAAGGAGTTAGCTACATCGGGCCGCCGTGAAGCGCACAGCGATAGCTGCGGTGGAAGACTGCCACCTCAGCATGGGCATTCGAGTGGCGAAAGGCTCTTGAAGCCACCGTCCACCAACGTATGCGCGCGTAGTCACAAGAGAAGGGTAGCGGACTTTTTGAAGCATTGTCAACAAGGTGTCCAGAAGTTCAAACAAACGTCAAAACGAGCATGTGTAGACTGTCCGAGTGGACATCAGCCCGAGCCTCGCGCAGGCCAGCGAACAAGCGCCCGGATTCGCTCGCGTTCCGGTCTATCTGACGCTTCCCGAGAGCGTTCGTGATCCACTGGCGGCCTTCCTAACACTGAAAAGCCTGTCGCACCACGCCTACATTCTGGAGTCTCTTGAGGGCCGCGACAAGCGGGGACGCTATACCTTCTTGGGCTACGACCCGTCCATGGAGATCTCGGCGCTGGACGGACAACTGAGCATCAAAGGCGCGGCATCGTTCACCATTGAGACCAGCGATCCGGGGAGCTATATCGCGCAGATCGTTGCCGAAAACCACGCCCCACGCAACCCGTCGCTGCCGCCCTTTACCGGTGGCCTGGTGGGCTATTTCGGTTTTGACTACATCAAATACGCTGAGCCAACCCTCAAGCTGGATGCGCCAGATGAAGAGGGCTTTCGTGATCTAGACCTAATGGTGTTTGAACGCGTTATCGCATACGACCATGTTGAAGGCCTGATCTATCTGGTCGTCTCAATTCGCACGGACAATCTGGAGGCCAACTATCGCCGCGCGCAGGTTGAGCTGAACGCCCTTGCTGAAGTACTGCGCAGCGGTGCGCAGGCTGCGCCCGAACCCCTGCGACTTACCAGCGACTTTGTGCCGCTGTTCAATCAAGACCGATTTGTCGCCATGGTTGCCAAGGCCAAAGAGCACATTATCGAGGGGGACATCTTTCAGGTGGTGCTCTCCAACCGTCTTGCCGCCACGTGCGAGGGCAATCTGTTCGATACCTACGTGCGCTTGCGGGACATCAACCCCAGCCCCTACATGTTCTACTTCTCATCCGATGACATGGAGATGGCTGGAGCATCGCCGGAGACGCTGGTTCGCGCCAGCGACGGCGAGGTGTTCACGTTCCCGCTGGCCGGAACCCGCCCACGCGGCAAGACGGACGCGGAAGACCAACTGCTGGAGGCCGAGTTGTTGGCTGACGAAAAGGAGTTGGCCGAGCACAACATGCTGGTTGACCTCGGGCGCAACGACATCGGCAAGATCGCCGAGTTCGGCACGGTGCGCGTCGAGCGCTACCTGAACGTGGAACGCTACTCTCATGTGATGCACATCGGCTCCACGGTTCGTGGCACCCTGCGCCCTGACGTGAGTCCGCTGGAGGTGATCGCGGCGGTGCTACCTGCGGGCACCCTCTCCGGTGCTCCTAAGATAATGGCTTGTCAGATCATAAATGACCTAGAGCAGTGCAAGCGCGGTATCTACGGTGGAGCGCTCGGCTACGTCTCCTTCAGTGGCGACACCGACGTGTGCATCGCCATCCGGTTGGCGTACAAGAAGAACGGACGCGTGTTCGTCCGCTCCGGTGCGGGCATCGTCGCCGACTCGCAACCGGTCAGCGAGTACGCAGAGTGCAACAACAAGGCCGCTGCCGTAGTCGCCGCATTGAGAGGCGAGTGAAGTGAGGGCTGCTCGATGATTCTGCTGATCGACAACTACGACAGTTTCTCCTACAACCTGTACCAGTTGCTGGGCACTATCGCCGAGGACATGTGGAGCAAGGCTGACATCAAGGTCATCCGCAACGACGAACTGAGCGTCGCCGACATTTCTGCCCTAGCCCCCACGCACCTTGTCATCTCGCCCGGTCCGGGACGCCCCAGCACCGCAGGAGTCATTGAAGAAGCCGTGAGTGTGCTGTCCCCGAGCGTGCCGATTCTGGGCGTCTGCCTCGGACATCAAGCGATCTGCGAAGCGTTCGGCGCGCAGATCGTCCACGCGAAGGAGTTGATGCACGGTAAGCCAGACGAGGTGAGCATCAACCCACACAGCCCGCTGTTCGCCGGACTGCCCGCGCAGGTCACGTGCGCCCGTTACCACTCGCTGGCGGCTGATCCGGCCTCAATCCCGTCCAAACTGGCCGTTATCGCCACGGCGAAAGACGGTGAGGTGATGGCGGTGCAGCACACGAGGTTCCCGACCTACGGCATCCAGTTCCACCCGGAGTCGATTCTGACGCCGCTGGGCCACGTCATCATCAAGAACTTTTTGGCGCTCTAGACTTCTGCCGCAGCAAGGGCACCCGAATGCCTTAGGAAGGGGAGTCTCGGGCCGCTAAGCCCCCCGCCGCCGCGCAGGGCGCTGGTCTACAGCACTACAGCTGTCCAGAACCTACAGATTCTGAAGCCGCTCATCGCGCGACTCGCTCAGGTGCTCTTCCATGAGCGTGCGTGCAGCAGCCGAGTCCCGTTCCCGAATCGCGGCCAGAATCGCAGCATGCACGGCGTTAGACGCACAGTAGTCGCAGCTTGGCGGCGCTTCTCCCTGGTCGTAGACGCGCAACTGCGCCGTTATGCGTTGCAGCGTGGCGACGATGATGGAGTTGTGCCCGGCGTCCCAGATGGCCTCGTGCCACAGGAACTGCAATCGGCGCCACTCTTCGGCGTTGTCAGCAGCCTCGGCCTTGGTCTGTAGCTGTGCCAGCTTTGCTAGGTCCAAGTCGGTGCGTCGTTGTGCTGCAGCGTCAGCCGCAGTCGATTCCAGCGCGATGCGTGCCTCGTAGGCCTCCAACACGTCCTGCGTAGAACCTTCGCTGACCTTGTAGCCACGGGCGACGCGCTGAATCAGTCGATCATGCTCCAGCAGCGCCAGCGCCTCGCGGATGGGGGTCCGCGACACTCCGTAGCGAGCCGCCAAGTCTGTCTCAAGCAGATGGGTGGCGACGGGGAATCCACCAGCCAGAATATCGTCGCGCAGTTTGACGTAGTAGCTAGCCGTCAAGTCCATTCCTGTGGCATTCGGCATGTCAACCTCCAAGTCTTGAGCAAGTGAGACACTTACGTGAGCGCAAGTGCATACACGCGCGTCACTAATATCAAGGTTACCTTGTTAATGAACGAAACATGCCGACATCTGGCCCGAATGGCACAAAAACTTTGGTTGTGCCTAGCAAACGCTGAGTGGACGCCCAGAGACAGCCCAGAGAAATCTTTGTGGCACACCTACAAGCTACGGTTGCGTAAGTTAGCGACTTTGGCGGTTCCCAAGGGCCTATTCGTCTGGTAGCTTCTTAGTTGTGAGTCAAATTCCTGCATGGACGCAGAGTTATCAGCCGGGTGTCGCAGCCGAGATCGAAGAGCCAACGGAGTCGCTGGCAGCCCTCGCTCTCAAGTCGGCCGCCGAAGCCAAAACCCTTGTCGCCACCGACTTTTTCGGTCGGACGATGACGTACGAACAACTGGGGGATCGCATTATTCGCGCCGCCGAGGGGCTGCGCAAGCTTGGTGTGCGCAAAGGCGACCGGGTGGCCATTGTGCTGCCCAACTGCCCGCAGCACATCATCGCCTTCTACGCTGCCCTGCGACTAGGCGCAATTGTGGTAGAACACAACCCGCTGTACACCTCGCGCGAGCTGCGACACATGTTTGAGGACCACTCTGCGCGCGTCGCCATCTGCTGGGACGTTGCCGTTGAAAAACTACAGAAACTGCCGGTTGACATCCCGCTGAACACCATTGTCAGCGTCAACATGGTTCACGCGTTCCCGCGCGTCAAGCAGTGGGCGCTCAAGCTGCCTGTGCCTGCGCTGCGTGAGATGCGTGACAAGTTGACTACCTCCGTGCGGGGCACGGTCACGTGGGAAAAGCTGCTGGCGTCCGATCCGTTGCCCAAGAACTATCCCAACCCTGATGTTAGCGACGTGGCCGTCATTCAGTACACGTCGGGCACCACGTCCCAACCCAAGGGCGCTGTGCTCACGCACAAGAACCTCTACTCCAACGCTCTCCAGGCCCAGCAGTGGCTTCACGGCATCGAGACCGGCAAAGAAGTCACCTATGGCGTGTTGCCGCTGTTCCACGCCTTTGGGCTCACGCTAGTGTCAACACTTGGGGTGCTGATTCAGTCGCGACTGGTGTTGTTCCCCACATTTGACGTGACGATGGTGTTGGACGCCATGAAGCGTGTCCCTTGTACCGTCTTTGGTGCCGTTCCACCGATCTTCCATGCTGTCGCGTCCATGTCCAAGACGCGACACATCCCGATTACGTCTTGCAGGTTCAACATCTCTGGTGCCATGAGCCTGCCGAACGAGACCGCCGAACTCTGGGAGGAGCTCTCCGGATGGGTGGTCATTGAAGGCTACGGGATGACCGAGGCCTCGCCGGTGATCGCAGGCAACCCGCCCTACGAAGGCCGCAAGATTGGCACCGTCGGGCTGCCATTCCCGTCCACCTTGGTGCGTGTGGTCGAGCTTGACGACACCAGCCGTGAGGTGGAGCAAGGCCAGCCGGGTGAACTGCTCGCCAAGGGTCCGCAGGTCTTCTCTGGTTACTGGAACAACCCCGCCGAGACCGCGTACACGGTGTTGGACGACGGTTGGATTCGCACTGGCGACATCGTCATCCAAGACGAGGACGGCTTCATCAAGGTCGTTGATCGTGTGAAGGACCTCATCATCACCGGCGGCTTCAACGTCTCCCCAACTGAGGTGGAGTCCGTGCTGCGGGCGCACCCGGCCATCGAGGATCTCACCGTCGTCGGTATGGACAACCCTCTTGGTGCCGAGACGGTCGTTGCCGCTATCGTGCTGCAAGACGGTGCCGACTTCGACGAAGAAGGGCTGCGTCGGTTCTGCAAGGAGCGCCTCGCTGCCTACAAGGTGCCGCGCAAGTTCTATCCCGTGACCGAACTGCCCAAGTCGATGCTCGGCAAGGCGCTGCGCAAAGAGGTCAGGATCCAGATAGAAGCCTTGAACAAGGCTGCCGAAGTCGCTGACTAGTCGTCTTGCTCTCTTACGTCTAGCCTCTGCCGCGTTGCGTGTCGGGGGCTAGACGTCTGTTTAGACGCTTACGCGTTTTTGGACGCCTTTGGGTAGAGTTGCGTTCGCGATCTAGCCGACCAGCACGTTCAGCGCCTCCGGAATGGAGTCCACTAGGTGCAGGTTTGCTCCCATGGCGCGGTCCGCTCCCAGCGAGTTCAACAACGGCCATGCGGGAAGCTTCTTCGTCCAGTGGTCGTGACCTACCAGAATCAGCGGCGTGACGTCCTCGTCTGCGCTAGCGTAGTAGTTGCGGGTGGCGGTCTGGAATATCTCTTGCACCGTCCCGGCAGCACCGGGCAGATAGATGATGCCGGCGCGACAGCGTTGTAATAGCGTGTCTTCGCGAATGGCGTTTGAGAAGAACTTCGCGATTCGTCGAGCAAACACGTTGGGTGGTTCATGCCCGTAGAACCATGTGGGCACCCCGATACTATTGGCATCCTGCTTGGCGGTGTCACAAGCATCTAGCGTAGCCAGCACGTCAAAGGCGACCTGCGCCCATGCCGAGATATCTGGTTTGAACGACGGCACGTGGCTCAGTTGTGCGAGCACGCCGTCCAGTCGGTCTTTGCGTCCGGCGAGCAGGGCACCTAGGTTTGCGGCTTCCATTGAGCCAGGGCCGCCGCCCGTCGCCACCACGAAACCGGCAGATGCCAAGGAGCAGCCAAGGTGCACTGCGTCGATGTAGGTTTGCTCGTCTCTGCCGGTGGCGTGTCCGCCCATGACGCCGACGCTGCGTTTGGCTTCGGCCACTCCCCACGTCTCGTCGAGCGCGTCGCTGATCGCGTGGTCGTGCAAGCTCATGGCAAGACTCGCCTGGATCGGTGGCACACTGCCCAGCGAGGCAAACCACTCAAACACGCGGGCGTCGCTGGATTGGGCGTAGTGGCCACCGTCAAGTTGGGCGTCGTAAAGCTCAGCGGCGGTGTAGAGCGAGGCCCGATATGGGTTGAAAGCCAGTTGGGGCAGCTTCGGGAACACCAAGGCACCACGCTCGGTGAGGTCCTCAGCCAGTGAGTAACTCATGGTGCAACCTAGGAACACCGCTCCAGACACGCCGAGTGTCTCCAATGCGGCCACGCGTCCGCTCAGATCGACAGACTGAACCGTCCAACCATCGAGTGAGGTGTGTGTCGCGGTGACGGCGTCAAACGCCTCTAAGGACTCAATCTCCCGCTCACCCTCGGCGGCGGCGCGCGGCATCATTGCCTAAACCCTAAGAGTCGGTGGGCGACGCCGCAGGATCGGGCAGGGGATACTGCACTGTTCCAGTGGCTGCTTCCCGGATGACCTGAAGCACCTTGGCATCGGTCACGCTGTCGTCGGCGTTGACAGCCGTGTGCAGCGGAATGTAGAAACCGTTGGCAAGGAACGTGGGGGTGGCGGTAATTCCCGTGGCAAACTGCGAGTGGTTTGGAACCGAGGTGTTGCGTGAGAGCAGCTCGGCGCTGTTGACCCAATCTTGCGTGGCGCGCTCGTCGTAGCAGGTCTGGAACCTAGTCAGCGAGTCTCCAGAGATACCCGCCATGAGCGCGAAATTGTCACGCAAGTCTGCGTCAGAGTAGCCGACGCCCTCTTTGGGCTGGTTCGCGAATACCGTGTCGTGGTAGTCGATGAAGTGACCAACCGTGTCAGCGCAGGTGGCACCAATTGCCGCCCGCAGCGATGAGTCGTTTCTAATCAAAGCGTCGCCAATGATGGTACGTGGGTGAATGCGCAGTTCAATCTGGCCCTGGGCAGCGAGGCTCTTGAGTGCGTTACCGAAGTAGAAATCGTAGAGCTGGCACGCCGGGCACTGGAAGTCGGAGTGAACATCGACGACAATCGCTCCTGCTTGAACAAAGTCGGGGAAGACCACCACCGCGTCTCCATTCGCCGTGGCGTTTGGCGGCGCGATCTGCGCAGGTGCTACCACAGTGGGGTCGGTTCCAGCCGTCGTCGGGGCCACAGTCGCAGTGGTCACCGGGGCCGACGAGGTCTTGGGAGTAGTTGATGCCGTGGTGGTGGTGATGGTCTCTTGGGTGCATCCGGCGGTCGCGAACAGCGTCAGCAGCGCTAGGGACGATATCGCGGTCTTCACAGTCTTGTTCACGCTGTCAGTATAGTCGTGGACGCTCGGCAGCGTCTTTCCTCGCGACCGCGACACCCAACTCTAAGCGAACTCACAGGTGGCCTGACGTGCCGTGAGTCCGTCCGATTGGGGTAGGACTCACACTGCGTTTCGCTAAGCCCGCTCATTGGTGACGCGGCCGACCCACAGTGTCAACTCAATCGGATCGGGCAGGTCAAGCGCGTGATAAGGACAGTTGCGCCCTTTAGATGCACTCGCCTTACGATCACAGACCGAGCGACGGGTGGGATTAACGAGGACTAGATTGGCTGGTTCTCCGGGAGTGAGAGAGCGACCTTGGTTGGTGACGTTGCCGGGCAGTGCGGCAGGAGCGTAGCTCATAACTCTGACTACATCATTCCATCTTATCAGTCCGGGGGTCACCATTGTCTCGATAACGACGGCCAGCGCCTGCTCCAACCCCACCATTCCGGGTTTGGCTGCGGGGAACGCCAGCGCCTTGTCGGCCTGGGTGTGGGGGGCGTGGTCGGTGCCGATCATGTCGATGGTGCCGTCAGCCAGCGCTTGGCGCAGGGCCAGCGTGTCGGCGGCCGGACGCAGCGGCGGGTTGACCTTGTAGACCGTGTCGCACGACGCCAACAGGTCAGACGTGAGCAGCAGGTGATGTGGAGTGACCTCGCACGTCACCTGTATTCCGTCGGCCTTTGCCTGCCGGATCAGTTCAATAGACTCGGACGTGGAGATGTGACAGACGTGCAGCCGGGCGTGCGTGTCACGGGCGAGTTCGATGTCACGCTCTACGACTCGCCACTCGGCTTCGCGCGGCCAAGATACCAGTCCAAAAGTGGCGCAGGCGTCACCGGCACCACAGCAAGCATCCGGTCCGGCCAGAGTGTGATCCTGAGCGTGCTGAGCGACAACTCCATCGAACTCGCGCATCGCCAGCAGTGCGTCGCGCATCAGCCCGGCATCCATGACGCACGACCCATCGTCGGAGAAGACGCGCACTCCGGCTTCGGCCATCCCGGCAATGTCAGCCAGACGTGTGCCCGCACGGTCCCAGGTAATGGCACCGATGGGCAGCACTTCGGCGGACCCCACCTCCGCTGTACGCTGCTTCAACCACTCGACTTCGGTGGCGGTGTTGGTTGTTGGCACTGTGTTTGGCATCGCCATCACCGCCGTATAACCCCCGCGCGCTGCCGCCAAGGTGCCGGTGGCAATCGTCTCGGCTTCTTCTCCGCCCGGCTCGCGCAGGTGAGTGTGGGAGTCAACGAATCCGGGCAGCGCGATCAGACCGGTGGCATCAATTACGCTCACATCATCAGGCCAGTTGGGGACGAACCTGCCGTTGGCTACAAACAGGTCACCTCTGCTGCCGTCAGGGAGCGTGGCGTCGAGTATCGCATAGTTGTGCTGCGCTGTGCTCAACTGTTGTGGATGCTGCGGTTCGTCGTGGACCCTGCGACTTCGCGCAGGGTGACGGGACCGTAGCTGCGGCGCCTGCTCTGGCTGAGACGGCTGCGACAACTGGGCGGCCTGTTGTGGCTGGTCTGTACTCACTTGAGGCTGGCTTCTTGCGCGGCGAGAATCCGCTCAGCCAAGTTGCGTTGTTGCGCCAGCGTGTGCGCCACACTGGGCGCCAAGTTCGGTCGCTCGGCCAACCACGCGTCGAAGTGGTCAAGGAAAGCCCGGTCAGCCACTGGTTCCGGCCACAGGTTTTTCATCACCATGTCGGTGATCCATGAACCGGGGCTCTCCCATTTGCCACTCTTGGCCGAGATTGCTTCACACAGCTCCAAGTACTGCCCGGCGTACTCGGCCAGCAGGCTCTCCTGCCCGTAGCACCAGAAGTTGCCGGTGATGGCGCGCAGGGTGGCATTGGGTACATCTGGGTCCTCCGCGATCCGCGCCCAAGCGTCCGCCTTGGCAGCGGCGGTGGCCCATGCTGAGCGCACGCCTGCCGCCTTCTCGACTCCGCTGATAGTCGTGTCGGCGCGCTCTTGCGCGGCCAGTTGGGCTTCATCTAGTCGGTTCTGGGCGGCCAGGGACGTGAGTATCGCCCAGCGACGGTCAACGTCCAGTTCCAGCCCTGCAGGCACTTCTTCGCCTGCGAGCCAGGCTTCGAGCACGGCCCCTCCGGTGGACGTGGAGATTGACGCGATCAGCGAGTCTGCCAGGGCCACCTGCTTGTCAGAGCCACGTTCGGCCACCACTAGCAGTTTGGCGATGCCGGACGTGACGTGCGCGCGATTCACTGCGCGCACTGCGGGTGCGCTGTAGGAGCGGGACGCGGTGAGCAGTGTTCCGAGGCGGTTCTGCACTGCCGTCAGGTTCGTCTCGTCGGGCAAAGTGGCTAGGACTAAATCGATATAGGCACCCGAGGGTAGCTCCGCATCCCGCCACGCGTCCCACGCACTCGTCCACGCCATTGCTCGGGACAGCGGATCGCTCAGCTCCGCGATGTGCGCCTCCACAGTGGCCAGCGACACGTCGTCGAGGCGGGGCTTGGCAAACGTCATGTCGCCCTCATTGAGTAACACCAGCGCGGGACGAACGCGTCCGACAAGGGGGAGCACGTCGGTGCGCTCACCGCTCACGTCGAGGTTCAAACGCTCGCCAGCCACGAGCTTTCCGTCCAGCAGGTCGTAGCAGCCGATTGCCATGCGATGCGTGCGCAGGTGTGGATGCTCTGGCGGTGCGGTCTGCACAATCGAGAACTGGCTGATGTGACCGGAGGCGTCCATCTGAACCTCAGAACGCAGTGTGTTCATCCCGGCAGTCTCCAGCCAATCGGCGGCAAAGTGCGACAGATCGCGACCTGAGGCGGCACTCAACGCCCCCAGCAGGTCGTCAAATGTGGCGTTGCCGAACGCGTGCGCCGCCAGATAAGCGTGTACCCCAGCAAGGTACTGCGGTTCATCAACCAGCGACACCAATTGCTTCAAGACAGACGCTCCCTTGGCGTAGGTGATGCCGTCAAAGTTCTGCTCAACGGCCTCAAGGTCCACCATGTCGGCAGCCACTGGGTGAGTTGTGGGCAGTTGATCCTCAACAAATGCCCAACCCTTGCGGGCGTTGGCGAAGCTCACCCACGGGTTGCCGCCGCCGTAGCGGGCCACAATTGCTGCCTGACAGTAGTACGATGCCCACTCGGCGAAGCTCTCGTTCAGCCACAGGTCGTCCCACCAACGCATGGTCACCAGATCGCCAAACCACATGTGTGCCAATTCGTGCAGGATGGTGCCGTCGCGCGCCTCGAACTGGGCCGAGGTCACGCGGGAGCGGAACAGGTACTCGTCGCGGAAGGTGACGCAGCCAGCGTTCTCCATGGCACCTGCATTGAATTCCGGCACAAACACCTGATCGTAAGAGTCAAAAGCGTAGTCAGTGCCGAATGCCTCCTCGTAAACCTCGAAGCCGCGCTGCGTGGTGGTGCGGATAACGTCGGCGTCAAGGAACTTGCTCATCGACGTCCGGCAGACGACTGCTGCCCCAATACTGCGCCCGTTGCGAGTGTGAATCTCGCCGGGGGCTGCAAAGTACTCGCCCGCAATGATCGCAGTGATGTACGTGGAGATGCGTTTCGTGGGCGCAAAACGGAATACCTGATTGTCAAAGATGGGTTCGGGAGGGGGCGTGGGGGAGTTGGAGAAAGTCAACCAGTCCGCTGGTGTGGTGAGCGTGAACTGGAACGTCGCTTTCAGGTCGGGCTGCTCAAAGCAGGCAAACACGCGTCGCGCATCGGCCGACTCCAGCTGGGTGTAGAGATAGACGCGCTCGTCCGCCGGGTCCACGAAGCGATGAAGTCCCTCGCCGGTGCGCGAGTAACGAAACACTGCCGTGATGGTCAGTGTGTGAGGTCCTGCAGGCGTGACCACCGGAAAGCGGTTGTTGGCGTAGCTGGCTGGGTCGAGAGTCTCGCCGTCCAGCGAAACTCCGATCACCCGCTCCGCGATTAGATCGATCCAAGTTGGGGCGCCGTTGCTAGTGAAGGTCACCGCTGAAGTGGACACAAAAGTTTTGCCTGCTTCAGTCGCCGGGTCGCTGCCGGTGACGTCGATGGATACCTCATAACTGTGCGTCTCTATGATGGCCGAGCGCTCCGCTGCCTCTGCCCGAGTGATGTTGGCGGGATTCATGGTTACGAGCTTACCTAAGCAAACCCGTGAACGTGCGTCAACTACTACTTGGGACTGACGCTTTGGATGAAGGTGCCGGTCGCTGCGAGTGAAAACTGTCGGTGGGTCAGGGCACAATAGATTTATGGACGAGTTGAATGCACATCAGCGGTGGAGTGATCTCGCGCTCGCAATCGTGGCGGCGCAGGAGGCGTACTACGGGCAGGATGCCCCCACGCTGAGCGATGCCGAGTACGACTCAATGATGCGTGAACTCATGACCTTGGAGGACACGTACCCTGAGCTTCGCACCCCAGATTCGCCCACACAACATGTGGGACGCCCGAGTGAGCGCACCGATTTTGCTCCCGTGACGCACCTAGAGCGGTTGTTGAGTTTGGACAACGTGTTTTCTGCTGAGGAACTGCGTGCCTGGATGCAGCGCACCCAACGCCTACTTGACCGTCAACCCAAGTGGCTCTGCGAACTCAAGATCGACGGCCTTGCAGTTGACCTAGTTTATCGTGACGGACGTCTTGTTTCGGCTGCCACTAGAGGTGATGGTCGCGTCGGAGAGGACATCACCGGCAACGTGCTCACCATCGGTGATATCCCTGCTCGCCTGCGCGGCACTGACGTTCCGCCGCTGGTTGAGGTGCGTGGCGAGGTGTTCTTCCCGGTGGCTGCTTTTGAGCAACTGAACGCGGAGTTGGTCGCGGCCGGTAAGGCTCCGTTTGCTAACCCGCGCAATGCGGCTGCCGGTTCGCTGCGCCAGAAGGACCCGCGAGTTACCGCCGCGCGGCCGCTGTCTATGCTGGTCCATGGTCTCGGCGCCTATGAGGGTTTCCAGCTAGAAAACCAGTCCGAGGCTTACGAACTGCTGCGCGGCTGGGGTCTGCCCACGTCAACCCACTATCAGGTGGTTCGTGGTCAACAGGAAGTGGACGAGTACGTCCGCTGGGTGGGGGAGCACCGCCACGACCCGGTCATCGAGCACGAACTTGACGGTGTGGTGGTCAAGGTGGATGCGCTGGCCGACCACGCCCTGCTCGGCGACACCTCTCGCGCTCCAAAGTGGGCCATCGCCTACAAGTTCCCGCCAGAAGAGGTGAACACCAAACTGCTCGATATTCAGGTGGGCGTGGGCCGCACCGGCCGCATCACCCCGTTCGGCGTCATGGCGCCTGTCCGCGTCGCTGGTTCCACGGTCGAACGCGCCACCCTGCACAACGGTTTCGAGGTGAAACGCAAGGGCGTCCTGATCGGTGACACGGTCGTCCTGCGCAAAGCTGGCGACGTTATCCCCGAGATCGTCGGCCCCGTAGTCGCCTTGCGCGATGGCACGCAGCGCGAGTTTGTCATGCCAACCCACTGTCCCTCCTGCGGTGCGGAACTCCGTCCCGAAAAGGAGGACGACAAGGACATTCGCTGTCCCAACGCCCAACACTGCCCCGCCCAACTGCGCGAGCGAGTCTTTGCCCTAGCATCCCGCAGTGCCCTAGACATCGAAGCCCTAGGCCTTGAGGCCGCCATCGCGTTGAGCGACCCGGACGCCGACCGTCCCACAGATACGCAGGAGCCGCGACAGGTCTCCGTGCTCTCATCCGAGGCGTCACTGTTCAATCTCACCGTCGCCGACTTGGCTGGTGTGAAGGTGTGGCGACGTGGTGCGCTGGAGCCGTACTTCTTCACTAAGGGCACAGCAAACAAACCCAGTGTCCCCAAAGAGACGACGCTGCAACTGTTCCGCGAACTGGAAGCGGCACGAACTCGTCCGCTGTGGCGAGTGTTGGTGGCGTTATCGATCAGACATGTAGGTCCAACGGCGGCGCGCTCCTTGGCTGATGCCTTCGGTTCTATTGACGCGATTCGTGCCGCCGACGCCGCGCAGTTGGCAAGCGTCGATGGCGTAGGCCAGGTGATCGCGGATGCGGTGCAGGAGTGGTTCAGTGTCGATTGGCATCAGCAGACCATTGCTGCCTGGGCCGCTGCGGGAGTGCGTATGGCCGACGAGGCCAAGCCGGAGGGTGTGCCAGTGTTGGCCGGGCTCACCATCGTGGTCACCGGCACTTTGAACGGCTTCAGCAGAGATGCCGCCAAGGAGGCCATCATCTCCCGAGGCGGCAAGGCGGCCTCATCCGTAAGCGCCAAGACCAGCTACGTGGTCGTCGGCGACAACCCCGGCTCCAAGGCCGACGACGCCGCCCGACTTGGTGTCACAATCCTCAACGAAGAGCAGTTTGTAGCTCTTCTTGAAACCGGCCCTGTAGAACAAGCACCGTGAAACCCCGTGAAACACTGTGAAACCGTGTGAAGCATCAGTTGATGGGTCGCTGGAAACTGACCAAGAGAACAGGCAGAATGAAGCTATGCGAGTACATATTGCGACCGACCATGCCGCACTGGAACTGAAAGACTTCCTAGTTGGGGCGCTCACCGAAGCCGGCTACGAGGTGGTAGACCACGGTGCCCACGGCTACGACGCCGAGGACGACTATCCCGACTTTTGCATCCCTTGTGCAGAGGCTGTTGCTGCCGAGGGCGCGTTAGGCATCGTGCTAGGTGGCTCTGGTAACGGCGAACAGATCTCCGCCAACAAGGTGCCCGGCGTGCGCGCCGCCCTAGCCTACGACGTTGAGCTAGCCAAGCTGGCTCGCGAGCACAACAACGCCAACATCGTCTCCATCGGTGGACGCTTCACCAGCGAAGAAGAAGCCTGGCAGATCGTGCAGGCGTTCCTGTTAACCCCGTTCTCGCAAGGTGAGCGGCATGCCCGTCGCATCGCCAAAATCAGCGCCTACGAAGCAAAGTAGCTCCGCTGATCGTCTTGACTAGCGCCTAACTCTTGGCAGCTGGCGCAGCTTTACCCGCCGCCCGCTCAGCCAGTGTTCGTTGCGCCGCCGGTCGTGGGGGTACGGCCACCGGGCGCATCACTTCGCGCGCCCGTAAGGCCCGTTCATGATCGACAAGCGCAGTGATACCGTCATTGCCGAGGTCCCCATTGCGCGTGCCACTGCGTCCGCCAGTTTCCATGTATTCAGCATAACCTGTCTCGCCATTGGGCGAGGAGCCGTCCAATCATCTATTATTGTCTCTTGCGATCAGTTTTGGTCGCTCACGGGGCGTAGCGTAGTGGCTAGCGCGCCTGCTTTGGGAGCAGGAGATCGCGGGTTCGAGTCCCGCCGCCCCGACTCATGATAAGCATCTTGAGATGCTTATCATGAGTTGATGTACTTGTGGGCTCCAACCCGTGAGGGGATGCGGGGTGAACGCGAGAGGCCCGGTGGGGCTCTCGCCCACGCATCGGACGAGTGCTATGCGCGAGTCCCCGGCAGAGGCGAGCATCTGCCGCGAGTCCCGCCGCCCCGACTCGCCGGAAAGGTAACTCTCTCATGGATGAAGATTGGATTCTCCCGCCCGAAGCCGAGTTGCTGAGCCCAGAGAATCGACAACTGGTCGAGAACTACATCGTTGACCTGTTGTATCTGCAGTTCAACGTACAAGAAGATGATGGTGGCGAGTTGGTCGACGTTTCGACAGTGATGCACATTGATGCACTGCGTCAGGCCTATGAAGAGTCACATCCGTTAGCTCAGTAGGGGAGTCCTCAGGTAAGATGTTCCCCTGCGGGTGTGTGATGTCACGCATCAGCAGACTTGCGGATGTAGCTCAATGGTAGAGCCCCAGCCTTCCAAGCTGGCCATGCGGGTTCGATTCCCGTCATCCGCTCGGCGAATGGACGCCGGGAATCGAACCCGTGAGGGGGCGACAGCCGTGAGAAAGCCGGTGGGCTTTCGACACGGTAGAGCCACGCGAGCCGCTATGCGGTGAGCGGTGCGGATAAGTCGCGCGATTCCCGTCATCCGCTCGCAAGAGCACAACGCTCGACAAACGTAGTTACGACAAGAAGAAGAGGCCGACCGCAGTGCCCAGCACGATTGAGAGACTTAGCGAAACGAGCGCCAAGCTCACCATCACCGTTCCGTTTGCCGAGCTGAAGCCGCATGTCGACAAGGCATATCAGGATATCGCGGGCCAGGTGAGTATCGCCGGATTCCGCAAGGGTAAGGTGCCGCGCACGCTGATTGACCAGCGTTATGGCCGCGCTGCTGTGTTGCAGGAGGCTATCAACGCTGTCCTCCCCGGCGCCTACGAGGCTGCGATTGCCGAGCAGAAGATCACTCCACTCGGCCAGCCGGACGTTGATGTCACCAAACTTGAGGACGACGATGAGGTGGAGTTCACCGCGCTGGTGGATGTCCGTCCCGACTTCGACCTGCCTGACTTTGCCACCATCAAGATCGATGTCACCAACGCTGATGTCACCGATGAGCAGGTGAACGAACGGGTCGAACTGTTGCGCCAGCGTTTCGCTACGTACTCGGACGTTGAGCGGGCCGCCAAGAAGGGCGACTACATCATCTTTGACTTGAGCGCCGCGCAGGGTGGCAAGGAGCTTGAGGATTCGCAGGCGCACGGCATGACCTATCAGGTGGGCACTGGCGGCCTGATCGACGGTCTGGACGAGGCAGTCAAGGGTCTGAAGGCGGGCGAGTCGAAGACGTTCTCGTCCAAGCTCGTTGGTGGTCTGCACAAGGACGAGTCCGCAGACATCACCATCACCGTCTCCAAGGTACAGAAGCAAGACCTGCCTGAGGTGGACGCCGAGTTTGCTGGCTTGGTCAGCGAGTATGACACTGCTGAAGAGATGATTGCTGGACTGCGTGATTCGCTGGAGCGCATGGCCCGTCTGGAGCAGGCCAGCCAGGCCCGTGACAAGGCGTTGGACGCTGTGATCGACGCCACCAAGTTTCCGCTGCCGGAGAACATGGTCTCGGGCGAGGTGGAGGCCCGCAAGGAGCAGATCACCGAGCAGTTGAGCCGCATGGGCATGAGCATCGAGGATTACCTGGAGCGCGGCGAAGAGTCCACGAAGGACCCGGAGGAGTTCTGGGCCGACATGGCTAAGCACTCGGAGCGCGCCATTCGCGCGCAGATCATTCTGGACAAGATCGCCGAGGAGCGCGCAATTCCGGTCAGCCAAGAGGATCTGACTGCGATGTTGCTGCAGAAGGCCGAAGAGAACGGTTCAACGCCGGACGAAGAAGCCAAGCACATGGTTGAGCACGGTCACATGGCCGAGTGGCTGGGCGACATCCGTCGCGGCAAGGCAGTTGGTCTGATCGTCAACTCTGCCAAGGTCGTCGATGCTAACGGCAAGCAGGTCAACGTTGCCGGACTGCGCAGTGATGGCACCTACGCCGAGCCTGAGGTCGAGGCTGAAGCGGCCGATGGCAAGTCAGCGAAGACGGACGAGCCCAAGGCAAAGAAGACTGCTGCCAAGAAGCCCAAGAAGGCTGCTGAGTAGTCCACCTGAGTGGTTGAGGGTCCGTAGAACGTTCATTCTTGGGGGAGGAACCTAGCGCGTCGCCTGACGCGACCGGAGTTTCTCGTGATTCTGTGCGTGGGTTGAGAGATCCTGGCATGTTAATGCACAGCCGGGCCTTCTCGCCGGTCGAAGGCTGCATCCTGTGAAGAGGCTGAGGCATTCTGGCGTCTTAACCGTGTTCGCCTGCATTTTTCGCTCCGTCAGGGCAGAATGGAAGTATGACTACCGCCCCTCGTCGCGCGACCCTAGAAATGCTTGGCATCAGCGGTGCCAGGCTGGCAAGCCTTGTGCAAGTTGGAGGACTGCGGGAGTGGCGCGAGATCCACTCGCCGCTTGATGGCACCACCCTGATCGGTTCGGTCCCGGTGGGAACTGCGGACGACATGGTGGCGGCCACGCAGCGTGCCCGTGCCGCCCAACCTGCCTGGGCAAAGACGCCGTTGCGGCAGCGTTGTGCCATCGCCAGCAGATTCCGTGACCTAGTGATCGACAACGCTGATGCTCTGCTCGACCTCGTCCACTGGGAGAACGGCAAGTCGCGCGTCAACGCCTATGAAGAGCTGCTGGATACGGCGCTGACTGCGGGTTACTACTCGGTCGCTGCGCCTTGTCACCTAGCAACGAAGGTGCGGGCGGGCGCAATTCCAGTATTGACCAGCACTCGCGAAACCTACCGCCCTAAGGGAGTGGTGGGCATCATCTCGCCATGGAACTACCCGTTGACGGTGGCCGTCTCTGACGCCATCCCGGCACTCATCGCGGGCAACGCTTGCGTGCTCAAACCGGATTCCACTACGCCTTTCACTGCGTTGGCTGCCGTCGAACTGCTGTATCAGGCTGGTCTTCCTAGAGATGTTTTCCAGGTGGTCACCGGCCCGGGCGAGGCGCTCGGCACTCCGCTGATCAACAACGTTGACTATCTGATGTTCACCGGATCGACGGCAACGGGCCGCAAGGTTGCCGCGCAGGCGAGCGAGCGGCTGATTGGTTGTTCTATGGAGTTGGGCGGCAAGAACCCGCTGCTGGTGTTGGCCGACGCCAACATGGAGTACACCGTCGAAGGCGCAGTTCAGGCCTGTTTCTCCACCACGGGCCAGTTGTGCGTCAGTATCGAACGCATCTACGTTGCCGAGCAGCGCTACGCCGAGTTCTGCGACAAGTTCGCGCAGCGCGTCAAGGCGATCAAGTTGGGCGCAGGTTTTGGCTGGGATGACGCCGACCTTGGTCCGCTCATCAGCACGTCGCACCTCGCCAAGGTGGCTGCTCACGTGGATGACGCGCTGGCCAAGGCCGCAACCCTGCTGGCCGGTGGCCATGCACGTCCCGATCTCGGCCCCACGTTCTTTGAACCGACGGTGTTAACGGGCGTCACTGAGGACATGGCTTTGGCTCGCGAGGAGACGTTCGGTCCCGTCGTCAGCATCTACTCGGTCGCCTCCGATGCCGAGGCGATTGCTCGCGCCAACGACACGGAGTACGGTCTCAACGCGTCCGTGTGGTCGTCCAGTGTGTGTCATGCGCGCAAGGTTGCGGCGGAACTCACGGCAGGCACCATCAACATCAACGAGGGTTATGCGGCCGCGTGGGCGTCTCACGACTCTCCGATGGGCGGCACCGGCATCTCTGGTTTGGGGCGACGTCACGGTAGCGACGGTATCGTCAAGTATTGCGAGCCGCGCAGCGTGGCGGTGCAGCGGGGCTTGTTGATCGCGCCGCCGAAGTGGACGAGTCGCGAAAACTACGCCAGGGTGATGAACTTGGCTGCGCGAGTGATGCATCGCATTCCAGGCATTGTTAGCGTGTGAATAGAGAGGATGAGCACAGAAGCATGAGCAAGTTTGAGGGGAAACGGGTCCTAGTCACCGGTGGCGGATCTGGCATCGGCAAGATAATGGCCTGCGAGGCTGCGCGTCGTGGTGCTGAGGTGTTCATCTGGGATATCTCGGGCGAACGAGCCGCCGACGTGGCGCGCATCATCACCGAACATGGCTGCAAGGGCCATGCCTACGCGGTTGACGTCACTTCGGACGAGCGCGTCGCTGAGGCTGCCGCCGAGGTGGGCAACATAGATATCCTCATCAACAACGCCGGGGTGGTATCGGGCCGCAACCTTGTCGACACCACTATGGAGTCGGTGGATCGCACCCTCAACGTCAACCTCCGCAGCCTGTTTGTGGTCACCCGCGCGTTCCTTCCCGGTCTGCTGGAGCGCGACGAGGGCACCATCGTCAACGTCGCTTCTGCAGCAGGCATCGTCGGCGTGGCACAGATGACCGACTACTGCGCATCCAAGTTTGGGGCGTTCGGCTTCACCGAGGCGCTGCGCAACGAACTGCGCGTCAGTGGCAGCAACGTGAACACCCTGTTGGTCTGTCCTTACTACATCTCCACTGGCATGTTTGACGGAGTCAAGACTAGGTTCCCACTGTTGTTGCCGATTATGCGTCCGGCGCACGTGGCGTTGCGCATTCTTGACGCCATTGAGTGTGACAAAGAGCAGTTGGTCATGCCGCCGTTCGCGGCTACGGTCCCGTGGATGCGTTTCTTGCCGACGCCCATTTTTGATGCCGTGAATGATTTTTTTGGAGTGAACCGGTCCATGGAGAACTTCTCCGGGCGTGACGGAGACCGCGTCTAGGCTCGCCCAAGGGTAGCGTCCTTGGGAGTGGACTTGTCCGCCGAGTAGGATTGAGCGGAGAGTCATTATGGAAAACGAAGATTTGGACGCAACGCCCAGCGAGCAACATGCCGGCAACCTCTTGTTGCCGCGCTACGTCGTCGCTGTGCTGGGAGTAGCGGGCACGCTGATTGCGTTGGTACTGTTGCGCGAGTTCGCTGGCATCTTCGCCCCCATTTTCTTGGCGTTGAACCTTGTCATCGCCGCTTACCCCATCTATTCGTGGCTGCACAGTAAGGGCGTTCCCGCGTGGATTGCTGCGTGCGTCATGACGCTTGCCATGGTGGTTATTCTGCTCATTGCCGTAGCTGGCCTCGTCTGGGCCGTCAACTCTCTGATCGACGAGCTGCCGGAGTTCACCGAAGAGTACTACGAGGTCTACTACAGCGCCCTAGACCTGCTTCGCGATTTCGGTATCCAGACCTCCGGCTTCACCGACATCATGAGTCAAGCCAACCCGTCCACCATCGCGTCGGTGGCCGCGTCGCTACTCAGTCAGACGTGGAGCGTCATGGGTGCCATGGCTATCATCGTCGCCGCCTTAGTGTTCTTTGCCATGGACACCCCCGGATGGGACGAACGCACTCGTTTCGCGGGCCGCACGTCGCGACACGTCAGCGAAGTGTTCGCTTCGTTAGGCAGCGGTATTCGCAGATACTGGCTTGTCAGTTCGCTGTTCGGCATGATCGTCGCGATGTTGGACGGTCTTGCCCTCATCGCCTTGGATGTGCCGTTGGTTTTGGTGTGGGTGATGCTCAGCTTCCTCACCAACTACATTCCCAACATCGGGTTCGTGGTGGGCTTGATCCCACCGGCGCTGCTGGCCCTGTTTGCACACGGCTGGCAGACCTCCCTTGAGGTGGTCATCGCGTACTGCGTGCTCAACTTTGTGGTGCAAACCATCATTCAGCCTCGATTTACTGGGGACGCCGTTGGGGTCACCGCGTCGGTTTCGTTCATCTCCCTGTTGCTGTGGGGTTGGGTGTTCGGCGCGATGGGTGCCTTGCTGGCCCTGCCGATGACGCTCCTTGTCAAGGCGGTGTTGGTGGACATCGACCCCGGCGCCAAGTGGGTGGAGGCACTCATCTCGTCCAATCCAGGCCCAGACACCAAGGACCAACGTCGTCGCGCGGCATTGGAACGACGACGGTCCCGAGCCAAGAGTCGCGCGGCAGCGTCGGCGTCCAACGGGTGAGCGAGAGTCAACCGTCCGAGACCAACAGCTAACGTCAGCCACGCCACACGTGCGAACAACCGCAGGCCATCAGACACGCAGGTTGCCCGTCCGTCCCGAACTTTCAACTACCCAACTACCACCCCAGAAAACAAGTCCCAAAAAATGTCAGTCCCACAGAATAGGCTCACACACATGAACTCAAGCTCTGCCATCCCCGCCGGTGCTGCCGGCATGACCGACAACGTCTACCAGGCGCTGCTCGCTAACCGCATCATCTTCCTCGGCTCCGAGGTCAAGGATGAAAACGCCAACGCGATCTGCGCTCAGATGTTGCTGCTCAACGCGGAGGACCCGGACAAGGACATCTACCTGTACATCAACTCGCCTGGCGGGTCCGTTGACGCAGGCATGGCTATCTACGACACCATGCAGTGGGTGAGCAACGACGTTGCTACGGTTGCCATGGGGTTGGCGGCGTCCATGGGGCAGTTCCTGTTGTCCGCTGGCACCAAGGGCAAGCGTTTCGCCCTGCCACACGCCCGCATCCTGATGCATCAAGCCAGTGGTGGTATCGGCGGCACCGCCACCGACATCCGCATCCAAGCGGAGCAGAGCCTGCACATCAAGAAGACGATGACCGAGTTGATCGCCCAGCACACCGGCCAGAGCGTCGAGAAGATCACTCAAGACTCTGACCGAGACTGCTGGTTCACCGCTGACGAGGCGCTGGCGTACGGCTTCATTGACCACGTCTATGAGCGCGCCAGTCAGATCGGATCTGACGCACCCGCCAAGCCGATCAACTAGTAGCGCTACGACGCAGTTCCCACGACGTACAAAGAGAAGAGACAAGTAATGACCGGTTTTGATATGTTCCCAACTGCACTGCCCACAGGACTGCCAGCCGCGCTGCCAACGGCACTGTCCGGCGGTCTGGTCCCGTCTGGCCCCAGTATGGACTACTACATTCCACAGTGGGAAGAGCGCACCAGCTACGGCCACCGCCGCGTGGATCCATACACCAAACTGTTCGAGGACCGCATCATCTTTGTGGGCACCCCCATCACCGACGACATCGCCAACGCGGTGATGGCGCAACTGCTGTGCCTGCAATCGATTGACGCTGAACGCCAGATCAGCATGTACATCAACTCTCCCGGTGGCTCGTTCACCGCGTTGACGGCCATCTATGACACCATGCGTTACATCAAGCCGGAGGTGCAGACCATCTGTCTCGGACAGGCGGCGTCTGCTGCGGCCGTGCTGCTGGCCGCGGGCACCAAGGGCAAGCGATTGGCGTTGCCGAACTCGCGCATCCTGATCCATCAGCCCGCCACCGAGGGCACCTATGGGCAGTCGTCCGACCTTGAGATTCAGGCGCGCGAGATCTTACGCATCCGCGATTTGATGGAGCAGATGATCGCCGACAACACCGGTCAAACGAAGGAACAGGTGAGTCGCGACGTCGAACGTGACAAGTACCTGACCGCCGAGCAGGCGCTGGAGTACGGCATCGTTGACGAGGTGTTGGTGTCACTAAAAGGTCTCAAGTAACCTCAAGGCGTAGCTGAGACTCGCCGAAGCGCTGGAGGCGAACATTCGTTGTGTTCGCCCTTCTTCGTGGAAGACTTGGACGTACCAGCCAATGCGGAAGGCGTCCGCAACACGAGGTCGAGGGCTTCCCCGCTTCTCGCCCGCTTGTGACGCACGGGTTCTGGCGCAGAACCGCTCATTGAGCAACTTCAACAGATGAAAGACATGGGGCAACCAAATGGCTCGCTTAGGTGAAGGGTCCGATCTGTATCGGTGCTCGTTCTGTGGCAAGCATCAGAAACAGGTCAAGAAGCTGATCGCTGGCCCCGGCGTCTACATCTGTGACGAGTGCGTTGACCTGTGCAACGAGATCGTCGATGAAGGGGCCCACGAGTTGTCGTTGGCCGTCTCGCCGGATGCGCTCCTGAAGCCCCCCCAGATTCGCGCATTCTTGGACCAGTACATCATCGGTCAGGATGCCGCCAAGAAGTCGCTGGCCGTTGCCGTCTACAACCATTACAAGCGCTTGCAAGCCGGTGCTGTCAAGGGCAACAAGGGAGGCGCTGCTGGCGTCGAACTGTCCAAGTCGAACATTCTGCTGATCGGCCCTACCGGCTGTGGCAAGACCTACCTCGCTCAGACGCTGGCCCGTATGCTAAACGTCCCATTTGCCATCGCGGACGCCACGGCACTCACCGAGGCGGGCTACGTTGGCGAGGATGTCGAGAACATCCTGCTGCACCTCATTCAGGCTGCTGACAATGACATTCGCCGGGCCGAGACCGGCATCATCTACATCGACGAGATCGACAAGGTATCCCGCAAGGGCGAGAACCGCTCCATCACCCGCGACGTTTCCGGCGAGGGTGTGCAGCAAGCTCTGCTCAAGATGCTTGAAGGCACGGTGGCGTCGGTGCCGCCACAGGGGGGGCGCAAACACCCAAACCAGGAGTTCATTCACATCGACACCACGAACATCCTGTTCATCGTCGGTGGAGCGTTCGCTGGTTTGGAAGACATCATCAACGCGCGCGCAGATAAGCGCGCCATCGGTTTCTCCACCGACCCCGCCCAGATCAGCGCAAACAAGGCCGACCCGTTTCTGTCCGTGCAGCCCGAAGATCTGCACAAGTACGGTCTGATCCCCGAGTTCATCGGACGCCTGCCCGTCATCGCCACGGTTCCGCAGTTGGACGAGTCGGCTCTAGAGCGCATTCTGATCGAGCCGAAGAACTCCTTGGTCAAACAGTTTGTCAAGCTGTTTGAACTCGATGGCGTCAAACTAGAAGTCACCGACGAAGCCATCGAAGTGATTGCCGCCAAAGCCCTAGAGCGCAAGACCGGCGCCAGAGGACTCCGCGCGATCCTAGAAGAAGTGCTCCTAGACGCCATGTACGAGGTGCCCGACCGCACCGACATCACGCGGGTGATCCTAACCGGCCAGGCCGCTCGCGGCGAATGCCCCCCAACCTATGTAATCGAAGACTCCTCCGAAGAGGAACTCCTCAAGAGCGCGTAAGTTCCTTTGTCCGTTTTGGGTTGCTGAGCGTATCCCTAAACCCTCCAACACCAGTTGCGTTCACGTTCGTGGTCGCGGGACTCGTCACCTGATGCGGACTACGCTTGCCTTATGCGCATTGCTCGAATCCAAACCGCCGAAGGCATCACTCCGGTTGTCGAACTGAACGGCGAGTGGGCGGAAGTTGACTCCGTCACCACTCGCCACCTAGTCCCTGGCGGACGACGATTGCCGTTGGACGGGGTCAAATTTGCGGCTCCGTGCGAACCTAGAGTCGTGTGGGGCATGTTGCATAACGGTATTGGTGACACTTCCGCCCCTCCGCAGGCGTTCATGAAGAGCGCCCGCTCCGTCTGTGGCGATGAAGCTCCCGTCTTCATCGACCCGCAAGTCGGGGCAGTCAAGGGCGAAGGTGAGCTGTCCATCGTCATCTCCCACGAGGCTCGCTTCGTCGCGCCCGAGGCGGCACCTGACTACATTCTTGGCTGGACCATCGGCAACGACATCACCAACATGGACCAGGCGGCCCTAGACTCCACCCGAAACCAAGCCAAAGGCGGCGACAACTACGCCCCTGTGGGCCCCTGGATCGAGACCGATCTAGACCCGCTGGATGCGCGCATTGAGGTCCGCGTAGACGGACGTCTTGTCTGCGACTCCAACACCAGCAAACTGGCCCGCAACGCTTACGAGGTGCTCAGCTACCTCAGCCAGTACCACACTCTTGGCCCCGGCGACATTATCATGATCGGTGCCCCGCAAACCGCTTTTGACCTTTTCACCGGTCAACAATCCCAGATCACCATCGAAGGTTTGGGTGTCCTCACCAACACCGCCATTAAACACCCATTGCGTCCGTAGCCGACCGTCTCGTCCTACAAGGGCAGGTCCTTCTCTTTGAAGACCTTGATTCCTGTCGCGTACAGGGTGATCCCCAACACTGCAAGAATCGCAAACTGTGGCACGAAGGTGCCGTGACTGGTGATCGCGTTGGGGTCAAACAGTGTGTTCAGAGACAAGTATTTGAATGACTCTAGGCTGCTGCCAACTTGCGACATGATCTGGAAGATGAAGAACGCGACGGGGATGCCCGCGCCGAGTGCCAGCGAGTTCTTGGACAGGTTGAACACGCAGGAGAACAGGAACGAGATTCCCCCGATGGCGAACATCAGCAGGAACGCGCCGAGGTTGAGCAGTAGGTAGTCTTTCACGCTGAAGTCGAGTCCGTTGTCCAGTGAGATCTCGTCGTTCGCCAGTTGGGCGTTGATGATGCTGAGGAACGCCGCTTCGTTGGCTTGGTGAACTGCGGCTGGGGGAGTGCCCTCCGGGAACGACTCGGCAGGAATCAAAGCGGCCGCATCGGCGGCGGCACCAAGTGCTGCCGGGTTGGCTTTGATCTTGCCCATGTCTTGCGCTAGGTCGCCCGGTTCGATGTCGAGTACTTCGGCGGCCGCAGTTAGACCTGCAACCACCTTGCCCTGCATCTCCTGGGCATGGTCTGCGGACAGCGCGGACTGGGCTATCAACTGATCAAGTTGTGTGGCGTATGTCGTGGAGTCCAGCCCTAGCACGGCTCCTGCCGCACTCAGCGCCTCCGGGCTGTTGCGAATCAGCGTCGGGTCGGCAGTTACTGCCGCAACGTCAACACCCAAGGCGTCGGCAGCGGCCTGATATGCGTTGTTGGCGAGCTTCTGGTTCAGGTAGATCGTGTAGACGTCTTGGTCGACACCGCGCGCCTCGGCGCCTGCGGTTATGGCCTGCGGATTGTCACGAATGAGTGTGAGGTCTTCGTCAACGGTCTCCTCATCAACCTCGAGGAGGGCCGCTGCAGCTTTCACATCAGCGGTGTATTCGGTGCCCCACAGCCCGTGATGCGCGAGCTGCACCGTGGACAATCCAACTATGGTGACCACTAAGAACATGCTCAGAATGCTGCTGATCAAATACAGTGCCTGTGTGCCCACCACTCTGGTGCGTTTGATTGGGGTGGACAGCAGGTACGCCATCGAACCCCGGTCCACCTGTGATGCCACCAGTGTGTTGGCGGTCATGATCACGAAGATGAGCCCAAGGAGGATGCCTTGCATGCCGTAGAAACTCTGGCCGAGCATGCCCAGCAGGCTGGTCGCGCCACTGAGCATAGACTCGTCGATCATGTCGGCGACACCCGGCATGCTCTTGATCATGTCCATCATGCCCTGAATCATTTTGGGATCGAAGACTGCGATGACGAGAGCGCTCATCGCTGCCATGATCGCAGTGAAGATGGCCCACAGCTTCCAGTTGGACCGCAGCGTTTGCTTGAAGATTGTCTTGCTGAACATGTTTCTTGTTGGTCCTGTCTGTCAGTAAAGGGTCTTGAAGTACTTTTCGAGCGAGTACTTGATCTCGGTGATGAAGTTAATTGGGTAATAGGTCAGCACGTTCATAAAGCGGTCGATGTCCGTGTCGTGCACGTTGACGAGCACTTGGTTTTGTGAGTCACGCTGCTCAGAGTGTTCGAAGTCCTCGGCGAGGAACCTCCGATAATCCTCGTGAGTTCGGAACTCGAGTTTGTACACCTTGTCTTCATTGTGTTTGATCTCCAAGGTGGACTTCACCGCAATGATGCGTCCGTCCTTAATCAGCGCCACGTGGTCACAGGTGTCTTCGACTTCTTCAAACATGTGGCTGGACATGAAGATCGTCTTGCCTTTCGCCTTCTCGTCGTTGAGGATGTCAACGAACTCGGCACGCATCAAAGGGTCGAGTCCGGTTGTCGGCTCGTCCATAATCAGGATGTCGGCGTCGGTCATAAACGCGGCCACGATGGCTGTCTTCTGCTTCATGCCCTTAGACATGCGCTTCAGATTTGCCGTGGGATCAAGCTGGAGTTTCTCAGTGACGTAGTCCGCGTAGGACATGTCCCTCAGTCCAAGCAGTTCTGCCTGTTGACGCAGAAATGCGGTGCCAGTGGGCGCGTCAGGGAAGGCGATCTCGCCGGGAATGTAGCCGACGAGTTTCTTGATCTCGGCCGCGTCACTCCAGGCATCCTGCCCGTTCACCGTTATGGTGCCCGAATCTGGCTGCAAGAACCCCATCAATTGACGAATGAGCGTCGTCTTGCCAGCACCGTTTGTGCCGACGAAGCCAAACACCTCGCCCCGCTCGATGCTGAGACTGACGTCAAAGTTGCCGCGTCCGTCACCATAGTCCTTGGTGACGCTGTTGATCTCAATTAGTGGCATTTGGTGTCTCCATTTCCACGCTCGTGTTGCGGTCGTAGAACTTCATGAAGTAGTCCTCCAAAGTGAACTTGATCTCGGAAAAGAACTTGAGGTGGTAGTCGGCCAGCGTTGCGATCAACTCGTTCACGTGGGCATCGTCGATTAGGACGCGCACTTGGTTGCGGTGTGGCTTCACGGAGATAACGTCTAACTTCTTTGGACCTTCGATCTGTTCGCGGAATCGCTCGAAGTCGGTGGTGCTAGCGAACTCGATCTTGAATGTCTTGCTTTCGTTGTGCCGCAGATCATCTGCCACAAATGTGGAGACCAGATGGCCGTCTTTGATGATGGCGATCCGATCACAGGTGGCGTCAACCTCAGAGAAGATGTGGCTGGACAGCAGAATGGTCTTGCCGCGTTCTTTCTCATCTTTGATGAAACTGATGAAAATGTCTTGCATGACCGGGTCTAGGCCGCTGGTGGGCTCGTCCAGCACAAGGGTGTCAGGGTCATGCATGAAAGCCGTGACGATGGCGAGCTTGCGCTTCATACCTAGTGACATTCGTTTCAAGCCGCCTGACGGTTCGAGTTCAAACTTGCTTGTCAGGTAATCGGTGTACGTCATGTCGGACATTCCGCGCAGTTCTGCCATCATCGCGATGAACTGAGTGCCGGTGAGTTCTTCCGGCAGGGCTATCTCGCCCGGCAGGTACCCTACGTCTCGCTGAATGACGTAATGCTGCGTCCAACTGTCGAGTCCGTTGACGGTGGTGGTGCCGTGTTGTGGACGTGAGAATCCCATGATGTGACGGATAGTGGTGGTCTTTCCCGCACCGTTCGGACCAAGAAATCCGAAGACTTCGCCCTTGTTGACCTCGAAGGTGACGTCGAAGACGCCGCGGCCGGAGCCGTAGTCCTTGGTCAGATGGTCAATGTTCAAAACTGGCATTGGGGTTTCCTCTTGTGGTTGTGCGAGTGAATTGAGTCACGGATGGGGCAGGCGAAACTGACTCCTGCGATCACGGTGAGTTGTTGGGCCGGATTTGCGTCGGGTGTGTTTACGTTGGCGGAGCGGGGTCGGCACCGAGAGCGCGAATGATCACGGTCTTGATGGCCTGTCGCTTTGTCTCCTCGTGGGCGGCAACGTCCGACGTCATTACGAGCCCGCCAAGCCCGTGCAACACGAAGAGCGCCGTCTCTAAGGGGTACTCACAGTTGAGCGAGCCGTCGGCGTTTCCAGCCTCGATGAGCGAGACGAGCAGCGGAAGAGACGCCTCGGACATGATCTGGACACAGTATTCGATCACGGCTCGATTGCTTTGCAGACTCGGAATCAACTGACCATAGTGTTCGAAGTCGGGACGTGTCTCAAAAAGCAGCGACAGGCGCTCAAGCGTCGTACCGGCGTGCGTGTCCAGCAGGCGCTGCATGTTGGCGGACTGTTCGGCACGAAGTTGGTCGATGACGGCATACAGAATGTCGGTCTTGGACTTGAAGTAGTGGTAGACGAGGCCCTGCGCGACGCCCATCCTCTTCGAGATGTCCGCGACCTGTGTCTTGTCGAACCCGTTCTCAACAAACAGGGCGAGCGCAGTGTCGATGATCTCCTGACGCCGCTCTTCGACGGGCTTGGTAATCCTTGGCAACTCTGTGACCTCCCTGTGCTGAGATACTATGCCACTGAATGAGTTCAGTCAAGTCGGCTTCGACACAAGTCTTGTCGTCGCGGAACACTGCTTGGCTGTTTGGTCGCGGAGTGTCGATGAGATGGCCGCACACCGAGGCTCTTCGGGCACGCTTAGACGCCGTCAATGCGGTAACCTGCCTGATATGGCCGAATTGATCCCTATCGACAGCGCGGACGACCCGCGTCTGGCCGACTATGTGCATCTACGGGAATCGTCGCTGCGACGCAGCCTTGAGGCAGAACACGGCATCTTCATCGCGGAGGGCGACAAGGTGATCCGACGTGCCATCGAGACAGGGTATCAGCCGCGATCATTCCTGCTGGCTGAGCGTTGGGTGTCATCACTCCAGGACATTCTCGACGCCACCCCGGCCCCAGTCTTCGTTGTCACGGAAGCGTTGGCCGAGGCGATCACCGGCTTTCATGTGCACCGCGGAGCACTGGCGTCGCTGTTGCGTACCAGCGGTGGCACCATGGCCGACTTGTTGCCACTCAACCGCCTAGTAGTGCTGGAAGACCTGGTTGACCACGCCAATGTTGGCACCATCATCCGCAGCGCCGCCGGATTGGGCTGGGACGGTGTGCTGCTGTCGCCAAGGAGCGCCGATCCGCTCTACCGCCGCGCCGTGAAAACATCGATGGGTGCGGTCTTCGCGCTCCCTTGGGCGCGGATGGACGACTGGGCGCATGGACTCGAAGTGCTCAAGCAGCACGGTTTCACGGTGGTTGCGATGTCGCCGCGAAGTAGCGCCGTGCCGTTGGCGGACCTAGCCGCCAGCATCGCCGAACAACCCGAGTGTCGTCTTGCCCTGCTGGTTGGCACAGAAGGCGACGGGCTGTCGGATCGCTGGCTGGCTCAGGCAGACGTGGTGGTGCAGATCCCAATGTCGCACGAAATCGACTCCCTGAACGTGGCCGCCGCTACCGCCATCGCCTGCTATGCCCTTGGTCCGGCTCAGCGTCGGTAGGGCATCCTCCGTGTGGACATGGCAGTTTGCCAAGGCCCAACACGCCGCCGACTTGGGCGGATGGAAACGGTTCATCTCCATGCAGGATCAGTACTCGCTGCTTAGCCGCGAAGAAGAACGCGAAATGCACCTCTACTGCATTGATGACGCCATTGCGTCGCTTGAGCTTCAACTGAGTGAGGACGAGGTTGGCAAGCTAGAGGCTCCCTACGTGCCGCGTCTTCCGGGAGGGTTCTGACGGACTACGCACGTAGCGCGGCGAGGGGGACGACGTGAATCCCGGACGGCAACGTATATGCGTATTCCGTGCCAGTCACCACGGCGAGAAATACCGGGGCGCCCACGCGATCCGTGTCGACACGTTGGTCACGAAGTTTGATGAGATTCTTCTCCGCAGCCTCGATCATCGAGTATCCAAGCTTTACCTCTATGGCCGCCCAACTCCAGTTTGGGTATTCGATGACCGCATCGACTTCGAGGCCCGTTTCGTCGCGATAGTGGTAGACCCGGGCCCTGTGCAGATCGGCGTACACCCGCAAGTCTCGGATGGCCATCGCCTCAAACACTTGACCAAAAAACTTAGGATCCCTAGCCAACCGCTCTGGCGATGCTCCCAACGCGGCGCATGCCAGAGATGGATCGGCTAGGTGCGTCTTTGCCCTAGTCCGAAGGCGCGTCTTCGAGCGGAGGGCGATGCTCCATGCTGGAAGCTCCTCCAGCGCGAACACCGTGGTAAGTGCGTCGAGGTAGCGACCAACCGTCGTGGGATCAATGGAGACGCCATCGGCGCTCATGTCGGTGGCGACCGTGCGCAAGGTGGTTTCGCCCGCAATGTTGCGCGCCAAACTGGAGAGCAGCCGGCGAAGACGCACCGGATCGTGATGGATGCCTGTTGCGCTCACTATGTCGGCCGAGCAGAGATCATTCAGGTAGGAGTTGTTGTAATCCATCGCGGACTCGATATCTGAGCCCAACAGCGCGGGCCAACCGCCACGCACGGCCTCGACGGCCAGGTCGCGGTAGCTCATGTCGGCCTTGGCCCCCGGCAGGGCATCGGTTAGTCGCAGGTCGTTCAGTGAGACGGCGTCCGTAGAGTGCCCCGACTCGCTCAACGTCATGGTTCGTAGCTTGAGCCGGGACAGTCTTCCGGCACCGGAGTGTCGGCGAATGTCATCGGGTGGGGTGGCGGAGCCGGACAGGATGAACTGACCCTTGGCCTGGCGGTCGTCGATTTCATGCCTGACGAGGTTCCACAGATTTGGGGCCAACTGCCACTCATCGATGAGGCGTGGCGTGTCGCCAGCCAGCAGGGATGCGGGATCAAGCTCGGCTAGGGCTACCACTTGCGGGGAGGCGTCCATGCGAACCGAACTGCGGGCATGCTGCAGGCCCGTGGCCGTCTTGCCACACGCACGCGGGCCCTCAATGACGACCCCTCCCACGGCTTCCAACATGGTCTCGACACGATAGTCCATGACGCGTCGCTTATACTGCACGACTACACAATACACTACTTTGCGACACTTGCATATCATGTTTTGCGGGGTCTGCATATCATGATTTGCGGCGCTTTGGTGTGCTGGTTTGCGGATTTGGGGTGCGTCGAGAGCCTTGTAGCGGTGTGGCGGTGGGCCACGGTTGGAGTAACCGACCGACTCGTATGAAGAGGTGGGAACGAAGGGGCAAGTTGGAGTAGCCCGTGGCTGGGTTTGCTGGTTGGGTTACGCAGGATAGGGAAAGGCCTGCCCATGGGGCAGTCCTTGCGCCATACTGGAGATGGGGGAATCGCCGCTTATTTCGCTTTGCGAAATCCGCTGTCCTCGTGCTGAAGCACTCGGACGGCTTGCGGGTGGAGGCTCCACTGGAGCCTCCACTGCTAACCGCAAGCCCCCTTGCGGGTTCGATTCCCACGGGCAGGATCACTAACAGAAATGGCCACCCAAGGGTGGCCATTTCTGTTAGTGATCCTCGCCACGAGCGGCTACGCCGCTCACGCGCCTTTGGCGCTACAGTCCTTGCGGACTGTCGTGGCTTGTCAACACTCGTCGTTCGGTCGCAAGCGCTCAAGCAAGCTTGGCGTTTGCTCCCTCACTTCTCGTGTGGAGATGGGGGGAATCGAACCCCCGTCCTCAAAAGGTGAAACAGGTATTCTCCGGGCGCAGCCGATAGTTGGCGTTCTACTTGGCTCCTGCACTTCTATCGGCTAGTTGCAGACAAGCCCAGCCCTAGTTAATGTCCTGCGCGTGTCCCTAAGGCGTAGGTACGCGAGTGAGCTTTCTTGACTAGGCCAAGTTCCGGGACGAAAGCCGATCCCGGGTTGACCCTTTGATTACCGATCAGGCGGCAAGAGCAAAGTCGGCGCGATTTGCATCGGCACTTGTTTTTTCGCAGGCATCGTTAACGAGATAATCCTGCATCCTCGGCCCGCTTCCCCTGGAACTACCGTCCCAAGTCGAAACCGATCATCCCCGCTGTTGAGTTGTGACAGACAGATCACAAGAACCTGCTGTTTAGTACAACTCTATCTGACAACGGGTCATTCCCGCGATTTTCGCCAGCAGAGAAAGGAGCAACGCACATTGTTTGGCATACCTGCGCACGTCCGTAATGCAACGTAGACTAAAGAAGCACGGGCGCTAACCTCAAGAGCCAACCAGCCTGAACCGCCACAATCCTTGTCGAGAAATGCTGTGACACGCAAGATTCTATGGGGCAGGCTCAGCCTGGAATTCATGTACAGCAGGGCCATTTGCCATACGATGGAAGTGGGGACGCACGGTACCGCAGCCGCGCCAGCGCGTAGATGAGCACAAGTCACGGAGGTGGAAGATGAAGGGTCCGCAGGGCCAACCCAAACGAGTCTTGGTTGTGGATGATGACGCACATCTGGCCGAGATGTTGCAGTTGATCCTCCAGCGAGCAGGCCTTGAGACCAAGTGGTCCGCAACCGGTGAAAACGCCGTTGCGGCCTTCCGCTCGTTCAATCCTGCGCTCATCCTGCTAGACGTCATGCTCCCCGGCAAGAGCGGCATTCAGGTGTGCCGTGAGATTCGCGCGGAATCGGGCGTGCCCATTATCATGCTGACTGCCCGCACTGACACTCAAGACGTGGTTGCTGGGCTAGAGGCCGGGGCGGACGACTATATTGTAAAACCGTTCAAGAACGCCGAACTGTTGGCCAGGATCAACGCAAGACTGCGTCGCACTTCGGGGACCGATGTGTCCCAAGTCACTATCGGCGACCTGTCTATCAACGCGCAGAGTCACACCGTGTGTCGTGGCGGTGAGCAGATCGACCTGACTCCACTGGAGTTTGACTTGCTGCTTGCTCTGGCGCGACGTCCCCAACAGGTATTCACTCGCGAAGTGCTGCTGGAGGACGTCTGGGGATACAGGCACGCGGGGGATACCCGGTTGGTCAACGTCCATGTGCAGCGCCTGCGCGCCAAGGTGGAGCTTGACCCTGAACGCCCCTGTATCGTTGTAACTGTGCGTGGAATCGGGTATCGCGCGGGGGCACCGGCAACGGATGAATGAACAGGCGCCAACCATACTGGAGCTGATGCCCGACCAACTGCAACGGGTGTTGACCGCTCCGGCTCGGCTGTGGCGCTCATCGCTGTCCCTGCGAGTTATGGTGACCATTTTGGCCGTTGCTGGGGTCCTCATGGCGGTCGGCGGCGCTTTCATTCTTGACTACGACTCGGTGGATGACATTAGGGACGCAGTTTTCGTGGTGTTCATTTCGGCTCTCGTTTTGATCGCCATTGTGTCACTCGCAATTGTGCGGCAGGTGATTCTGGAGCTTCGCCGAGTCAGTTCAGTGGCTGCTGGCGTGGCTAGAGGAGACCTCAACCGACGGCTCAAGGTGAGCGGATCGGACGATCTAGCGATGCTGGCCGCGAGCGTCAACGCCATGGCGGCAACTCTAAGCGGGCAGATCGCCAAGCTGGAAGAGGCATCCGAGATGCAACGACGCTTCGTCTCCGACGTCTCTCACGAACTTCGCACTCCGTTGACTACGGTAAAGATGGCCTCCGAACTACTTGAGGACGAGCAGGACCAGTTTGATGAGGTGACACAGCGCGCCGTCAGTCTGCTGCACACCGAGATCGAACGCTTTGAGGTGCTGCTCAATGACCTTCTGGAGATGTCACGTTTTGACGCTGGTGCGGCGACGCTCACCCTGGAGACCACCGACCTGGTCAGCGTGGTGCGCGCCGAGATCGAGCAGATGATGCCGCTCGCCATTGCGCAGGAGACCCCGCTCATACTGCACGCCAAAGGGCAGGTGATGGCGCAATTCGACGTGCGCCGGGTGCAGAGAATCCTCCGCAATCTCATCACAAACGCTCTTGACTATGGTGAACATCGCTCTATCGTGGTGCAAGTGGCCGGAAACGATCACGCGGTGGCAATCCGGGTCCGTGACCACGGTCAAGGATTCGAGCCAGAACAAGCCGAGCGAGTGTTCGCCCGTTTCTGGCGCGGCGATCCATCGCGCAAGCGCAACTTTGGCGGCAACGGTTTGGGATTGGCGATCTGCAAAGAAGACGCCATGCTCCACGGCGGGTGGCTGGAAGCGTGGAGCCTGCCCGGTGTTGGCGCGGTCTTCCGCCTGACGCTCCCCACCGACCCGTCCGTGGGACTCATGGAGTCCCCCCTGCCGCTGCGCCCACCAGGCATGGTGTGGCGTGAAGACGAGATCAAGTCTGACGGACGCGGCAACCTGCGTGTCTCCAAAGGTGCGTGGAATCAAGACGGCACCAAGTTTGAAGACGCCACTTAGACGCCGGTCTTGCGTTTCGCAGACGCACATGGCACAGAGTTTTCCACGGCACCGTGTTATCCACAGGCCGCCAGATTGGCGGATCAACCTGCGCAAGATTCCACATAGTTAAGGCATGAAGACTGTTCACTTGGGTGACCGTGTGGGATGGCTGTGGGACGCAGGCCTAGACCTGTTGCTGGGTGCAAGCTGTCACGGGTGTGGCGTGCCTGGACGCAGCCCCTGCCCGCAGTGTATTGTCGCGATGCTCCCTCACCCAGAGGTGGTGTCGCAGTCGCTGACGGTAGGGGTTCCCGTGTACGCCGCCTGCCAGTATGACGCACCGACAAGCGGTTTTGTCATCGCTTACAAGGATCGCGAAGCTTGGCAACTAACTGCCACGCTCGGCGAACTGTTGCTGTCCGCTCTGGGTCGCCCTCCACCAGACTGCGTCATTGTTCCCGTGCCGTCGAGTCCAAATGCGGTGCGGCAACGCGGTTTTGACCACATGGGCTCCCTTGCCCGGTGGGTTGCGAAACGCTCCGGAGTGGCGAGCGTTGGGTTGTTGCGTTACGTGCGTGCGGTGGAGCATGTCGGATTGAGTGCCACGCAAAGAAAGTTGCTGACCCGAGCGACCATGCGTGCCTCCCCTGGACGACGACGCGTTGTGCTGGTCGATGACGTGACCACAACTGGCGCGAGTCTTGCGGAAGCGCGTCGTGCTCTGCTGGCCGCGGGACACGAGGTTTGCTACGCCGCGACAATTGCCCACGTGCTCGCCCCGCAGACATCACGTTCGTGACCAACCGGTGAGAGTGTCTGTGTCGTGCGATGCCCTCTGGTGTTGGTCCTGTCCGCTTTGCTTGTTGTAGTGCTTCGATGCCCGTGTTTGGGTCAGACGCGTCGATGTATGGGTCGATGTATGGGTTCAATCAATTTGGAGTTTCACTAGCTTTCTCCGGTGCGCGGACCTGTTGACGGGTAGCCTTGAGGTATGGATGTAAACGTATCCGGCAGGCATTGCAGCATCAACGAGGAACTCAAAGATCGCGTCATCAAGCAGATCGACGAGACCGCCACTAAGCTCGGCGGCCACATCATTCGTGCCGACGTGGAGTTCACCGCCATCGAGACCGGCTCCGACAAAGGAGTCAAGGTTGAGATCACTCTGCGGAGCAAGGGTCCAGTAGTTCTGGCGAGCGGCACCGCAGCTGAAAAGCAGGCGGCATTCGATGTGGCTTTCGAGAAGTTGAAGGCCCAGTTGCGCAAGGCGGCCGATCGCCGCAAATCGAGGCGTGGTCAGCTTCGCATCCAAGAGTTCGCCGATGTGGCGCTCACTGAGGCGTCCTTCGCGCCCGCCGCACCGCCCGCCAGCGGGGCAAGCGAGCCGGAAGAGCCAAAGTTGCGCAACATTGCAGGCATCGAGGTTGAAGGGGATGGCCCACTCGTGGTTCGCGAGAAGGAGTTCACTTCGCCGCCGCTGACGCTGGCGCAGGCATTGGACGAGATGGAGTTGGTCGGACACGACTTCTTCCTCTACGTGGATGCAGCAACGTCTGCGCCCAGCGTGGTCTACCGGCGTCACGCCTACAACTACGGCGTGATTCACCTGCAAGTCTCCTGAAATGCTGGCAGACCTAGGATCATCAAGTAGTTCTGCTGTCGAACCACTGTGAGGCATGTGCAAGTGGCGTGAAGCGCTGACGGACAGTTGTATCCCGGTGGTGGGATGTAAGACCGATGCGCTCGGTGCAGCGGACTTGCCCAGCGGCGTAACTTGAGGTCCGTGGGTCCATCGTGGAGCATTAGTTGTCGGCCAGTAGGCTCAATAACACTTGTGCGGGTAAACTTGATCCGTATTAGTGTGACCGCTTTCTTTGGGAAAGGCCAAGTTTCGTGAGCCTTATTGACCGTCTCCTGCACATTGGCGAGGGGAAAATCGTCAAGCGCCTGCAGGCAACTGCTCAGCAGATCAACCGGATCGAAGGCGACTTCGTCTCCATGACCGACGAGGAGTTGCGCGGTTGTACCGCAGAGTTCCGAGAGCGCATCGAGAACGGCGAGAGCCTAGACTCGCTGCTCCCTGAGGCGTTCGCCACCATGCGTGAGGCATGCAACCGGGTGCTGGGCAAGCGCCCCTTCGATGTTCAGATGATGGGCGGTCAGGCGCTGCATGAGTGCAACATCGCCGAGATGAAGACTGGTGAAGGCAAGACCATCGTTGCGCTGATGCCGTCTTATCTCAACGCGCTGTCCGGCAAAGGCGTGCATATCGTCACAGTCAACGACTACCTGGCCCGCTACCAGAGCGAGCAGATGGGGCGCGTGCATCACTTCCTTGGTCTCAGCGTTGGCGTCATCCTATCCCAGATGGACCCCGCCGAACGTCGCCGTCAGTACGCTGCCGACATCACCTACGGCACCAACAACGAGTTCGGTTTCGACTACCTGCGCGACAACATGGCGCTCAGCCTAGACGCGTGCGTGCAGCGTGGTCACCATTACGCCATCGTTGACGAGGTTGACTCCATTCTTGTTGACGAGGCTCGTACCCCGCTCATCATCTCCGGCCCGGCCGAAGAGAACAAGAGCTGGTACCCGGAGTTTGCGCGCATCGCCAGCCGCTTGGAGCGCGACCAGGACTACGAGGTGGACGAGAAGAAGCGCACTATCTCAGTGCTGGATCACGGCATCACGCGCGTGGAGGACAGGCTCGGTATCGAGAACCTCTACGAGAGCGCCAACACCCCACTGATCGGCTACCTGAATAACGCTATCCGCGCCAAAGAGTTGTTCAAGCGCGACAAGGACTACGTGGTGCTGAACGGCGAGGTGTTGATCGTCGATGAGCATACCGGCCGCACGCTGGTTGGCAGGCGCTTCAACGAGGGACTGCATCAGGCCCTCGAAGCCAAGGAAGACGTGGAGATCAAAGACGAGTATCAGACGCTCGCCACGATCACGCTGCAGAACTACTTCCGCATGTACACCAAGCTCGCGGGCATGACTGGTACGGCCAAGACCGAAGAGGACGAGTTCCAGAAGATCTACGGCCTGGGCGTCATCGAGATACCCACCAACAGGCCCATGGTTCGCGCGGACAAGTCTGACCTGATCTACCGCACCGAGAAGGCAAAGTTCGACGCCATCATTGAGGACGTCACCGAGCGTTACGAGAACGGCCAGCCGGTGCTGCTTGGCACCGCGTCGGTCGCCAAGTCGGAGTTGCTTAGCCGCCGACTTAAGCTCGCGGGCATTCCGCACGCGGTCTTGAACGCCAAGCAGCACGAGCGCGAGGCAACTGTCATCGCTCAGGCTGGTCGCAAGGGCGCAGTGACGGTGGCAACCAACATGGCCGGTCGTGGCACCGACATCATGCTGGGTGGCAGCCCTGAGTTCCTGGCCGACCTAGCGGTGCGTGATGCACTCAAGGCGCGCGAGATCGATCCGGACGAGAACCCGGAGGAGTTCCACGCCGAATATGAGGCGCTCTGGGCACCCACGCTGAAAGAACTTGAGGAGCAGGTGGCGGACGAGCACGAAGAGGTCGTCGCCGCCGGTGGTCTCTATGTGGTGGGTTCCGAGCGCCACGAGTCGCGACGCATCGACAACCAGTTGCGCGGTCGTTCTGGCCGTCAGGGCGATCCGGGCGAGTCTCGCTTCTACCTGTCTCTTGAAGACGACCTGATGCGACTGTTCAAGTCCGACGTGGTCGAGCGCGTGATGGCGGTCACCAACATGCCTGACGACGTGCCGATTGAACACAAGATGGTGTCCAACGCCATTGAGAGCGCGCAGAAGCAGGTTGAAGCGCAGAACTTCGAGATGCGTAAAAACGTTCTAAAGTATGACGATGTGATGAACCGTCAGCGTCACGCCATCTACACCGACCGCCGCAAGGTGTTGGAAGGCGCGGACGTGTCCGAGGTGCTGCAGCGTAACATCGACGAGGTGGTCACCGCTGGAGTCAACCTGCACACCCAGGGCTACTCCGACGAGTGGGACTTGAACGCCCTCTGGCACCAGATGAAGGCTATCTATCCGGTCACCATCAAAGAGGCCGACTATGAGGACGTGCACAAGCCCGAACAGATGGTTGACGCCTTCCTCGACGACGCCCACTGCGTGTACGAGGCGCGCGAAGAGGAGTTGGGCGAGGACAAGATGCGCGAGTTCGAGCGTCGCGTCTGGCTTTCCATGCTTGACCGCAAGTGGCGCGAGCACCTCTACGAGATGGATTATCTGCGCGAGGGTATCGGTCTGCGCGCCATGGCGCAACGCGACCCGCTGGTCGAGTACAAGCGCGAAGGTGCCTTGATGTTCGACGCCATGCAGATCGCGTTCCGCGAGGATGTCGTTTCGTTCCTGTTCAACGCTGCCATCGTGCCGCAACGCCCCCCAGTCACCATCACCAATCGTGCGGACGCCGAAGGCATTGCCAACGCAGCCGCTGCTGCCGCCAACGCCACTGTGGATGGGGACGCAGGCTTCTCGTCGACCGCCGCTGCCGCGGTTGGCTTGGGTTCCAGCAAGGGGCAAAGTCCGAAGAAGGCAACCGCGTTGGACGACGTGGTTGCTGGACGCGGAGCGCCCGCAGGCCCCTCACGGCCCTTGCGTCTGTCCGGCCCCAGCAAGGACGGCGACAGTGCTCCAGCACAATCCACGAGCGACGAAAAGTCGATCTACGACGGTGTTGGCCGCAACGACCCGTGCCCCTGTGGCAGCGGCAAGAAGTTCAAGAACTGCCACGGCAAGAACCCGAACCAACGCGCCTAGAACTGGTTGGCTCGTTTGGCCTCACCAACTCCGAGGTATAAGCATGCCCACAGCAGCCCGACTCGGGCGCCTGGCTTGTGGAGGCAAGGTGCGCCTAACCCACCCCAAGGTATGAACCTGCCCAGACTAGGTGGGCGCGTTCGCAGCGCCATCCGGTCTTATCTGCGCGCAGGCGCAGTGTCGCGGCAGTGATACGTGCGGCGTTGTTGATCAGCACCACAGCCTGAATGGTGCCTGGAGTGGTCTCCATGCCCATCGTTCGCTGAATCTTGGCGTTGGACCAAGTGCCGTTATTCGCCAACAGTTGCAGCCGGGTGACTGTTCGCGGCGGAAGCCACCCGGACACTTGGGCGAAGGGGCGTCGGCCACTCAGGCCCTCAAGCAACACTTGGGCGGCCGCGTTGACCAGCCGTTGGTGATCCTCTGCGCTGTCTGCTCTGTCAACATTGGACAGCAACATCTCTGTGCCCGAGACGTTGTCCCAAGTGAACTCTCCAGGATCAGGGCAGCACTCGCGCGTTTCCTCGCCGAGTGATTGTTCATTAAAGCTCCAGGTGATTTCGCTCATACTTCAACCTTGGCATCTGGCAAACCAAAAAGACCCGTGCCCGGCAAAATCTGTGGATAACTCTTTGGGCGGGTACCATGAGTCAAGGACGAGGCAACAAGAGGGAGCGAAAATGCAAGAGTTGAACTTTGTGCCGGTGAGCGCAGAGCAGGCCAAAACGATCTCCTCTGGCAACGTCATCCCCGGTCCTCTGGTCGGATTCTGCGCCAACGAGGCACTGGCTGCCACATTTGAGCTGGCTGTTGGCAGCGAAGAAGCTGAACACGCCGCGCTCTTGGTGGCTGAAGTGGCCGGACTGTCCCGCTCCGAACGCCCCATCGTGCTCACCTGCGAAGTGCCCCGCAGCGTCACTGCGGTGGACGAATCGGAGGCCGACAATGGGGGAGTCATCCTCAAAGAGCTGAAGCCCGAATGGGTGAGTGCGTTCTTCGTGGACGACGCTCCTGCTGGCCTAGTGGCCGCCGCTGCGACAGCCGCGAGTGGACTCAGCGTCGATGATGCTTGGGATACTCCCGAAGTGGCATTGCTGCTCGAAGAAGATACGCTGCTCTGGCATGACTGCTCAGAACTGGGCACCCTTTAAGGACAGATGATCCCGCAGGGTCGGAGCCGGGCAACAACCTAGCGACTGGCACTTGTACTCGGACCTGGACGCACCTGTCGGACTACAGTCCCCGACAGTCCAGAGAGCGTTTGCCGCAGAGCGCTTAGTGCTCAGCAAGCCATTGGGTACCGAGCGGCTGCTGCGCGTCGATCACCTTCAACAGATGCGGTGCGGCGGTAGCCTCCAGCTTGCTGCCAACGAACGGGATACGAATCGTGAAGTCTCCGTCGTAGGTGACCGTGGTGCCAACCTCAGCCCCACGAATAGACGCAGTGCCGCTCAGCCGGGCAGGAAGACCGTCCACATCTACACTTATCGGGCCAGAATATCCCTGAGCGTCAGCCCGCCAGTCGATGACGAGTGTGAACGCGATGGAATCACCGGTGAACTTCTTGGCCTGCGCTGGGGAAGCCACGCGAGCCATAGCGCTTGTTCGTCCGTCGGACACGCTCACCGTGTGCGAGAGCGCTCCCGCGCGCGTCAGCAGGGACTCCAAGAACTGAGGATCGGTCAGCATGGCGTAGGTGGTGTCCGGTTGGGCATCGTAGTGATGCTCGGCGTGAATGTGCATAGCTTTAAGAATACGCGACCACCAGGTCACGGCACTGAGGAGAGCCGAGCATGGATCCTGCGACTCGCTCGCAGGATGACGGGCGAGTCGCAGCCAAGCACCTGCGGGATGTGCAACGGCCTACGGGGAGCTTACGGCTTCTTGGACTCAAACATGTCGTCGTCCAGCCAGCCAGGTTCGGCGCGCAGGTTCTGCTCGTTGTATCCGTCTTGGTCTACCGGCTCCAACATGGCGGAGGCGGAGAGCGCAGACACGTTGATCGGGATCTCCTGCGCAAACTTGTCGTCTAGACGCGAGGTGCGGCCCTTCATGCGTCCGGCCAGCCATTCTCCGGAGCGACCCAGCAGGTAGTTGATGACGATGAAGACCACTGCCGCCACCGTGAGCGTCTGCAGCGCATTGTATGGAGTGCCGCGCACCTGAGCCGCGCGCAGCAGGTCGAAGTACGAGATGGCAACGCCCAGCGCCGAGTCCTTCAACGCCACCACCAACTGCGCGATGATGGCGGGCAACATGGCCAGCAGCGCCTGCGGCACCAACACGTTGACTAGCGCCTGTATGCGGGTGAGTCCGATGGCGTCGGCGGCCTCATGCTGTCCGTTAGGCAAGTTCTGCACGCCGGCACGAACCAGTTCGGCCACCACCGAACCGTTGTAGACGGTCAGGGCGATAACCACGGCCCAGAATGACGGCTCCGGGAACTGCATGCTGCCGAGGAACGTCCACAGGAAGATCATCATAAGCAGCACCGGCACGGCGCGGAAGAACTCGACGATCACATCGGAGAACCAGCGGACCGGTTTCAACTGGGCCAACCGCCCGACACCGAACAGCAGACCGAATACAACTGCACCAAAGATGGCGACAACGGCGGCCTTGATGGTGTTCCACAGTCCCGGAAGGTAGAACTCTGTCCAGGTGTCTGACTCAAAGTTGATCTTCCACAACTCCCAGTCGAGCTGGCCTTTCTTGGCGATCAGGCTGGGTTCGGCTAGCTTGGCGCCGATGGCGTAGATTGCCCAAGCAACCAGCAGCACACCGACAACATTGCCGATGGCGATGACACGCTTGGTCTTCGGGCCGGGGGAGTCGAACAGCACGGAGTGTTCAGCGCGACGGGCGCGGCGCGGCTTCTTGGGCGCGCGCTGGGTGTCTTCAGGGCTCGGGGGGATAAGGACAGCCTGCTCGGCAACGGTGGTGTAGGGAACTTCTGGAGTCATCGTTTCACCGCCAAAATGCGTGAGGCCCAAGTGAAGAACATGCCAACTGGGATGACGATAAGCACGTAGCCAATCGCGAATGTGAGGAAGATCAACAGTACAAAGTTGGCACCGGTCTCGATCATGCCGGACATGACTGCTGACGTTTCGGTAGCCACACCCATCACCGAGGCGACCGTGGTGTTTTTGATAAGAGCAATGATGGTGTTGCCGATGGGGGCGATGGCTCCGCGGAAAGCCTGAGGCAGAACAATCATCCGCGCGGACTGCATAAACGTGAGTCCAATAGCGCGGGCGGCCTCAGCTTGGCCGAGAGGCACGGTGTTGACGCCGCTGCGCAGCGCCTCGGCGATAAACGATGCGTGGTACAGACCCAACCCGATGATCGCCAGAATGTAAAAGTCGGTGGACATCTTGCCGCCAAACGACACCCCAAGCTGCGTCCAGATGACTAGCCACATGATGAGCATCACGACGGTGAGGGGGATGTCGCGGAAGATGTTGGTGAAGAACGTGGCGACGGCACGCAGTGAGACGATTGGCGAGATGCGCATCGCCAAGATGATGGTGCCGAGCACCATGGCTACGGCGCCCGCCCACAGGGTCAGTTGGATGTTCACCCAGAAGGCCCCGAGCACGTCGTATAGCAACGTGCCGTCTGGCTTTTTCTGGGTGACGAACTCCCAATACTGCGTCAGCGTTTCCACGTCAGCCAATTCTCCTTGTTTGTTTACCCGTTATTGGGCCCATGAGCAACGGGGGGACTCGCACCCACACAATTATGCTCAGTGCCTAGTCGCGGCCCTGAGTGACATCCCAGCCTTCTCCGAAGGGAGATGCTGCCGGGAGGCCACCCAGGACCTACGACGTAGGGGTCTAGATGTTATCTAACGCCTGCAGCAGCAAGTCCGGCCAGGATGATGTCATCCGTGGTGACGGCGTCAACGCGACCAGCGATGAGAGCGGTGATGCACTCGCCGTAGCCGGTGACCTCGACCAACTCGACATCAGCAGCGTAGGTGTCCTTGATCTTCTGAGCGGGGGTGGAGCCGGTGACCGAGCACAACTTGTAGTCGGACTCGTTCAGGCTCTCCGGGCCGGTGATGCGGTCGTCATCCCCACGGACCAGCAGATCCTGACCGGCGACGAAGTAAGGACCAGCAAACTCGACCTTCTCTTTGCGAGCATCCGTGATGGAGTACGTGGCGAAGATGATGTCGACCTGATGGTTCTCAAGCAGCGTCTCGCGGGACTTCGAGGGGGCCTCGACCCACTCGATCTTGTCGGGCGTGAAGCCGAGCTTGCCAGCAACGTAGGTGGCAACGTCAACATCGAAACCGGTGTAGGTGCTGCCTTCCTTGAAGCCAAGGTGCGGCTGATCGAACTTGATGCCGATCTTGATCGTGTCGGAGCTAGCCGTGGTGAACGTGCCGGCCTTGTTGTCGCAGACCTCGAAGTCCTTCGGGGGGTTGGTCTCGGGGTTCGGCGTGTAGAGCACGCCCTCCATCTGGCCATTCAGCTTGGCCAGCCAGGTGCCGTCGGCGACCATGTCGGCAATTGCGGTGTTGACCTGCTCGCAGAGCGAGGAGTCAAGGGGCAAACCGACGCCGTACAATTCGGTGGTGAACGGGGCGCCCACAACCTTCAAAGCGGGAGCGGCGTCCGTGGTGGCGGTCGTAGCCGCCGTCGAGGTTGCCGGATCCTTATCATCCGAGGAACACGCGCTGGTACCAACCAGCGCGAATGCCGCGAGTGCCGAAACAGCAAGTGCGATCTTCTTGTTCATTGCTGATTCCTTCCTTTTTCTCTTTTTGGTGTTGTGCCCCACGGGTGGGACTTACCAGCGGTGAGTTTCTTATCGTCTCTTGTCTTGTGTGTGACGCAAAAGTCACAGGCAACAGGTGACAAGACTCAGTGCTGGAGAATCTTGGCCAAGAAGTCCTTGGCTCTATCTGTCTGCGGGTTCGTGAAGAACTCGTTAGGTGTGGCGCGCTCCAGAATCTCGCCGTCGCTCATGAAGATGAGGCGGTTGGCGACGCGGCGGGCGAATCCCATCTCGTGCGTGACTACCAGCATCGTCATGCCAGACTGCGCGAGGTCCGTCATCACGTCAAGCACCTCGTTGATCATCTCGGGATCGAGGGCGCTGGTTGGCTCGTCAAAGAGCATCAGTTTGGGGTGCATGGCGAGCGCGCGCGCAATGGCGGCACGCTGTTGTTGACCGCCGGAGAGCTGGGCAGGCAGCTTGTCTGCCTGATTGCGAATTCCCACCCGGTCGAGCAGTTCGAAGGCTTCCGCGCGGGCCTGTTCCGTGGGCGTCTTGCGCACCTTTATCGGGCCAAGCGTCACGTTGTCAAGGATGGTTTTGTGAGCAAACAGATTGAAAGACTGGAACACCATGCCCACCTCGGCACGGAGCATAGCCAACTGCTTACCCTCCGCCGGGAGCGCCTGGCCGCCCACCAAAATCTGACCGGAGTCGATGGGCTCAAGGCGATTGATGGTGCGGCACAGTGTGGACTTGCCGGAGCCAGATGGGCCAATGACCACCACTACTTCGCCCCGCGCAACGCTCAGGTTGATGTCCTTCAGGACATGCAGTTCGCCGAAGTGTTTCTGGACGTCGATCAGCTCAACGACAGTGTCACTCGCATCTTGAATCTCTGTGCTCAACTTTTGCTCCCCCTCCTTTTGCTCCCACAAATTGCAACGCTGCTACCACTACTCAGCTTGCCATGATGACGTTTCGACCGTGTAACACGTGGTCACGCTCGGTGTTGACTTGGGGCAGAAGCCTTTTGTCGGATTATTGCCAAAGTCTATAGGTTCGCGTGCGACCTTGGGAAGCTGTGTCCGCAAGTGTGGATTTTTGTGTCAAATTCAACCATCACACAAGAAATGATGATTCAACCAGTCTCGCAAGGCAGAATTGAGGTATGCGAATTGATCTACACACCCATTCGCTCATCTCTGATGGGACAGACACGCCGGCCGAGTTGGTAGCAAACGCCGCGCGTGTCGGCCTAGATGTGGTTGCGCTGACCGACCACGACACCCTCGCAGGTCTGGACGAGGCTCGCGCCGCCGCCCCGGCCAACGGAATCAAAGTGCTGGGCGGAGTCGAACTCTCTTGCGAGATTGCCAACCGCTCTATTCATCTGCTCGGTTTGGGCGTGCGGGCGGACTGCGGACCACTCAACGAGGAGATGGCGCGAGTTCGCGTGGGACGTGACGGACGTGTCGCGCTGATGGCGGCCAAGTTGCAGGAGTTGGGTTATGACGTCAGTGAGGCGGACATTCTGGCCCAAGCTGAGGACGCGGCCAGTGTCGGTCGTCCCCATGTGGCCGACGTGCTGGTCGCTAAAGGCTACGTTGCCGACCGTGCCGAGGCGTTCGCCACCCTGATCTACGACGGCGGCCCGGCCTATGTTGGACGTTATCAAACCCCGCTGACTACTGGTATCGCGCTAGTGCATCAGGCCGGGGGAGTGAGTGTGCTAGCTCATCCGTGGGGCCGTGGGTCCCGCGACCTACTGGATGTCGCTGTGCTGGCGTCACTGCGCGATGCCGGCCTGGACGCCATTGAAGTCAATCATCAGGATCATGACGATGAAACGCGCGCACAGTTGGGGGGCATCGCGGCTGAGCTTGGCCTGATCCAAACCGGGTCCAGCGACTATCACGGCAGCGGAAAGACCGGGCACGGGTTAGGCGTCAACGTAACGAGTGTGGAAAGCTTAAATGCCATCATTGCGCTGATCCAGGCGCGCGGTGGCGTGGGTTTGAGCTAGAGAGGACACGATGAGCGACAACGTTGAGGAGACCTTAGAGTCCAGCACGTCTCAGGAGAGCCTGCGGGCGAGCCAGAGCCGCAGTGAGAAGATTGAGGCCGATCTGGTCGCCAATCCGGGCAACTGGCGGGTGCTGACGGGGGATCGTCCCACTGGCGAACTGCACATCGGTCACTTTTTCGGCTCGCTCGCCAACCGGGTGCGTCTGCAAAACCTTGGCGTCGAGACTTGGGTGCTCTCTGCCGACTATCAGGTCATCACCGACCGCGACGGTGTTGGCCCCATCCGCGAGCGCGTCTACTCAGCGGTTGCCAACTATCTTGCTTGCGGCATTGATCCGGCTAAGGCAACCATCTTCACGCACTCGGCGGTGCCAGCCCTGAACCAACTGCTGTTGCCGTTCCTCTCTCTGGTTACCGACTCTGAACTGCGGCGCAACCCCACGGTGAAGGCGGAGTGGGAGGCGACGGGTGGACGTCCGTTGTCCGGTCTGCTGCTCACTTACCCGGTGCATCAGGCTGCTGACATCTTGTTTTGCAAGGCCAACTTGGTGCCTGTTGGCAAAGATCAGCTGCCGCACCTAGAACAGGCTCGCGTGGTGGCGCGGCGCTTCGATGAGCGTTATGGGCGCGTGGATTCCGGGTCTGGACCGGTGTTTCCGCAACCGGAGGCGCTGCTCAGCGAGGCGATGAACATCCTCGGCACCGACGGCGCCAAGATGAGTAAGTCCCGGGGCAACACCATCGAGATCGGTATGGACGCCGACACCACCGCCAAACTGATCAAGAAGGCGGTCACGGACTCGGATCGCAACATCACGTTCGACCCGGAGAACCGCCCCGAGGTGAGCAACTTGGTGTTCATCACGGCGCTCTGCTCCGGTCGTGACCCGCAGGAGATCGCCACCGAGATTGGTGACGGCGGTTCCGGGCAGTTGAAGAAACTAGCAACCGAAGCCATCAACGAGCGCTTCGCCTCCATCCGCGCCACCCGCGCTGAACTGCTCGCTGCGCCCGAGTACCTAGAAGAGGTTCTTCACGCCGGAAACGCCCGCGCCAACGAGGTGGCCGAAGCAACTCTCGCTGAAGTCCGCGCCGCCATGCAGATGCTCTACTGAGCAGTATTGCCTACTCGCTGGGTTGGACCGGCTGACCGTTACGGGTGCGATGACGCTTGCGTTTCGGCTTGTCACTGGTGGGTTGCGCATCAGACGTCGGCAGGTCGGTCGACAGTTTGTCGTCGTCTCGGCGCTGTCGGGGCTCGGAGCGACGCTCGCCAGAGGAGTGGCGGTCATCGCGCGAACGACGTCCATCCGAGCTGCGCCCGGCAGAGCCTCTGCGGTCGCCATCACGGCCACCACGATCATGGTCGCGATCAGACTTGGGAGGCAGGGGAGAGGCGGCCTTGATGCGGCCCTTGGTGCCTTCCGGGATGCCGAGGTCGGCAAGCAGGTTGGGCGACGTGGAGTAGCTCTCCAACGGCTCGGGGAACGGCAACGCTAGGATGCGGTTGATGACTTTCCAGCGGGTCATGTCGGCAGCGTCAACCAACGTCAAGGCAACGCCGAGCGCGCCCGCGCGTCCAGTGCGGCCGATGCGGTGGACGTAGGTTTTCTCGTCATCGGGGCACTCGTAGTTGACGACGTGACTCACGCCTGCCACATCGATGCCGCGCGCCGCCACGTCGGTGGCAACCAAGATGCGTACCTCGTTGTGGCGGAAGCGCTTTAGCGCCTTTTCGCGGGCGGCCTGGCTGAGGTCGCCGTGAATGCTGGTGGCGTCGAAACCGCGATCAACCAGGTCATCGGCGACGCGCTGGGCGGCACGCTTGGTGTGTGTGAAGATCATCATCTTCTCAACGCCGGGTGCCTGTAGCAGCTTGCCGAGAATCTCCGGCTTGTCCAGCGAGTGTGTCTGGTAGACAAACTGGGTGGTGTCCGGCACGGTCACTTGGGCGTCGTGACCCTCGGCGCGCACATGCACCGGCTGGTTCATGTGTGACCTAGCCAGCGCCACAATCTGGGTTGGCATCGTGGCCGAGAACAACAATGACTGGCGGGAGAGCGCGCACTTGGCGAGGATCCGCTCCACATCGGGCAAGAAACCCATGTCAAGCATCTCGTCGGCCTCATCCAACACCAAGCGGGTGACCTGCGAGAGGTCGAGCGAGTGGCGGTTTACAAGGTCAAGGACGCGTCCGGGAGTTCCCACAACGATATCGACGCCCTCGATGAGTTTGTCGAGCTGATCGTCGTAGGACACGCCACCGTAGATCGTGAGCACGCGCGCCTTGCGATACTTGGCGGCCCCAGAGATGTCGGAGCTGACCTGCAACGCCAACTCGCGCGTGGGCGTCATTACGAGCGCCTGTGGCTTGCCGGGGGCACTCAGGTCTTCAAACTCTTCGTCGCCTTCAAGAATGATGTGCTGCAGCAGGGGGATGCCGAACGCCAGCGTCTTGCCGGTGCCGGTGCGGGCCTGACCGATGAGGTCGGCTCCGGTGAGGGCGATGGGAATTGCCATCGTCTGAATGGGGAAAGGATGGTAGATGCCCTTGTCAGCAAGGGCTTGAACGATCTGTTCGTCAACATCAAGGTCGGCGAAGGTTGCATCCGTTTCGAGATTCTCGGTCTCGGTTTGTGCTTGGTCTTGGGTTGTTGCTGTCTGTGATTCGCTCATTAACGCTGTCGTGTCTCGTGTCTATTTGTCTTGTTCGGTGAATCCACCGAAGCCCACCTGACGGGCGTGTTCGACGCCAAAGTCTAGGTAGGCGATGCGGTTCGCAGGGATGGCTAGGCGTCGGCCCTTGTCGTCGGTCAGTTCAAGCACGCCGTTGGGTTGCTCCAGCGCCGCTTGTAGCGACGATACAACTACGTCTGCGCTTGTCACCTGCGCGTCAATACCGAGTTCACGGGCCACATCGACGATGCCGATTTTTATCTCCACACTATTCAGCCTACCCGATATGCGGTTTACATGCCCGTTTGTTCGATGCAACGCGCCGCAGGGTGCCGCAGAGCTGAACGCGCTACTCCATGGGGACGCGCACAAGACCAACCGAGATGTTGTCGCGGCCACCGTTGCTTTTGGCCCACTCCACCAGCTTTGACGAAACCATGGCTGCCTCGCTCAGGCCCGCGTCGGAACGCTTTGAGACGAATCCGTGCAGCAGTTCGGCCATCTCACGTGGGGACGACGCGTAGTTCCACAGGCCATCCGAGCACGCCAAGATCCAACCGGGGCGCACCAAGTCGAACGTCTGGATAGACGGCATAATGTCCAGCGCGCCGGGGCCTAGCCACTTGGTGATCGCGTGAGCATCCGCGCCGCTCTCAGCCTCTTCGCGAGACATTCCTGCACGCATGCGAGCAGCGGCCACTGAATCGTCCGCACTTAGCAACAATGCGTTGCCGTCGTCGTCAATCCAGTAGCAGCGTGAGTCTCCCGCGTTGCCAACCAGCACTTGGTCAGGGGTTACGGCAACGCAGATCAGCGTACACGCCCACGAGATGCCGGGGTTTGGACCGGCCTGCATCACCACTTCAGCGTTGGCGGTGATGAACGCGTCCACCATGGCGACGGCGAGGTTTTCGGGGCGTCGGTCAACCGTGTCTAGGGCTGCAGCAAGCGTCTGGCAGGCTGAATCTGCCGCCACCTTGGCCGCGAACTCGGAATACTCTGAGGTGGAGACACCGTCGCTCAGCGTGACAACAGCGGTGTTCTCACCCAGTTGATCTCCACCGGCAGCGATGGCGAGAGCGTCCTGATTGATGACGTGACGCAACCCTAGGTCGGACGCACCGCCCGCCCACGGTGTGGGACGCAGCACAAACGAATCGCGGTCGCCAACCACCTGTGTGGCGTTGTGGACGCGCGAATCGGACTCGGACATATATATAAGGATAGGGGGTCGGCCCGCGGTTTGAGTCGATTTGTTGGCCAGGAAAGCAAAAAGTGTCGGTGGGGTGTGATGGAGTTGTTCTTGTGAGCGACGTTGCCGTAACCATCGTGAGGGGTGGCCCTGGGTCGGGGAAGACGACCGCGCTGGTTGGACAGGTGAGCCAACTGGTGGCTTCGGGGTGCCCGTTAAGCGACGTCTTGGTGCTCACGGGGTCTCGTGTGCAGGCGCGCGCCCTGCGGCGGTTGATTTTGGCAGGGTTGCCCGGCGCACATCTGCGGCCCCGCATAACCACGTTGTTTGGTTGGGCTGCCGGGGTCATGGCCGAGTTTGCTGCTTTGGCTGGGTACGACGAGCCTCCCGTTGTGCTCAGTGCGCCCCAGCATCAGTTCCGCGTTCGGGAGTTGTTGCGTCGCTTTGGTGAGGACAGGTGGCCGGAGGAGTTTGGGCTGGCCGCCAGCACCGATGAGTTTGCGCTTCAGGTCCAGGACGCGCTGATGGCTGCTAGGCGCTTGGGTCTTGCGCCAGCTGATCTGCGCTTGCAATCGTCAAACTCGTCGAAGTCTTACTGGAGCACGCTGGCCGACTTCTTTGAGGAGTATCTGTCGGCAACGCGAGCCAAACACGTCATTGACTATACCGAACTGGTTCACCAGGCACGACTGTTGCTGCGCCTTGGCCCGGCTGCATCTCGAATAAATGAAACGGTACAGGCAATCTTGGTTGATGAGGCTGCCGAATTGGACGACGCTCAACTAGCGTTGCTTGCTCAGTTGGCCGCGCTGGGTGTGCCGGTCACGGTATACGCTGATGAGAGTACCAGCGTCTACGGGTTTCGAGGTGGAGGGCAGGGCTTTGCCAGACGCGCCGAGAACGCCTTTGCTGCGCTGGACGTGCCGGTGGTCTGGCAGCATCTTGATGCCGAGTTTCGGCAGCCAGTCTCGCGTACCTGCGAAATCTTTGACGCCCCAGAGGCGGAGCTAACAGCCATAGCCCATCACCTGTTCGCTGCTCGCGAACGAGGTCTGCAATGGCGTGACATGGCCGTCATCACCCACGGAACTGGCGTCGCTTCGCTGGCTCGCGATTTGGGAGCGGCGGGTGTCCCCACGCTGGCTGAGGGCGGCAGTCTGCCTCTGTCCCAAGAACCGCTGGTGGCAGTGTTGCGCTCCGTGTTGTCACTGCTGCTTTGTCTTTCCAGCGACGTTGTGCAGGTTGATGTGGAGTCGCGCGTGCGGGAGTTGGCAACGTCCCCACTTGGCGGCATCGACTCGTTGCGACTGCTGCGGGGCAAAGAACTCCCGGCGTTGGGCAAACTGCGCGCGCATTGGCAAACTTTGGCAAAGTCTCTGGAACCGCTGGAGTCAGATATCAGCGTGGAGACGGTGTTGTGGAAGTTGTGGAGTGCCAGTCCGTGGCCCGAACGTCTGCGTGAAGAGGCGCTCGGGCCGAGCATCGGCGCACAACAGGCAAACGAGAGCCTCGACGCGGCGATTGCTGTGTTCGACTTGGCGGCAAAGCATCTCGATTGGTGTGGGCGCTCCGGTGTCGCCAACTTCATAGAACTGCTGGATGAGCAGGTACTGCCCGCCGACCACACTCGCGAAGAGATCGACCGTGACGCGGTTCGGGTGTTGGACTTCTACGCATCCAAGGGTGCGCAGTGGCCGCTAGTGGTGGTCACGGGGGTCAAGGAGGGCAGTTGGCCCGCAACCGTCGTGCAACAACCACTGTTCGACCTTGACTTGGCGTTATACGGCGCCCGTGACACTGCAGCGTTGCGGCGGGACAAAGTTGAGGCAGAGCGTCACGCTTTCACACTCGCGACCAGCAGGGCGACGCAGTACTTGGTGCTGACAGCGTCTCCTGCTCCAGACGAAGAGGGGTGTCTGCCGTCACGCTTTGTCGCTGCTGCAGGTATTCCGGTGGTCTCGGGGGACGCTCTTTCAAGAGACTCGTCAGCATCTGGAAGACCCCGTACCTTGTCCGAGCTGGTAGCTAGCCTACGTACCTGCACGCTCGACGCGGCTGCATCGCCGGTGCTACGCGAACACGCCACGCAAAAACTGCGTGCAATTGCCGCTGCCAGAGACGCGGCCGGACAACCGTTGGCTCCACTCGCCAACCCGGACACATGGTGGGGCGTTGGCGGCTGGAGTGGCCCCAGCTTGGTGCAACTCGTCGCTGACGATGAGCCTGTTGTGCTCAGCGGCAGCCAAGTAGGTGCCTTGTTGGCGTGCCCTCGGCAGTGGTTCCTTGAGACGCAAGCTCGGGGAGCAACGCGCGGTGGCGTCAAGACGCAGGTCGGCACTTTGCTGCACCGCCTATTCGAGTTGGACGCACAAGCAACGCTCGCTGGAGGTGCTGGAGTGAGCGTCGCGAGTGCCCGGACCTTTCTTGAGGAGCGTTGGCAGGGCCTCGGCTGGCGCTCTCCCGCAACGGCACTCGCCGGGTTGGAACAGACTCTGGTGACATTTGGCCGCTACCGCACCTGGGCAGACGGTCGGCTGAGCCGAGAACTGCTCGCTGCCGAGACCAGATTTGAGCTTCGGCTCACGCTGGCCGTCAAGCCCGTGATCATTCGCGGGGTGGTTGACCGACTTGAGCGGGATCATGCTGGCCGTGTCATCGTCATCGACTTCAAGACTGGCAAAGCTGGAAAAGCAGACGAGTATCTGGATCAGCTTGGGTGTTACGAGTTGGCCGCCGTGTCTGGAGCCCTCGGCGAGCAGTTTCCGTCGGCTGCGGGGCCGTCAGAGCTGGTATGGCCTGCCATTGACGCGCGCGTAACCGTCAAGACGGACGTGGGATGCCGGGTGACTGCCGCACCGCCGGTTGTCGCAGGGGTCGAGGAGTTCGAGGGATATCCCAGCGAGTTTCACTCGCGGTTGGCGCGCGCTGCTGACATCGTCCGCTCTGGCTCATTTGACGCCATAGCAGGTGCTACCTGCTCGCGATGCTTCTTCCGCAGCAGTTGTCCCGCCCTAGCTGGGGATTGGGGTGAGACTGGTGAGTGACGTATCTGGAATGAGGAACGGACATGGATCCTGTGAGCGCGCGCACCCGCAGGATCCATCCGGCGAGCGCCTGATGTTTGAGAGCTTACAGAGCGCCCTCGCCGTGCCATTCTCAGATGAACAAGCGGCAGCAATCACGGCACCACTGGAACCGGGTGTCATCATCGCCGGTGCCGGAACCGGCAAGACAACTGTCATGGCAGCGCGAGTGTGCTATCTTGTGTTGACTAGGCAGGTTAGGCCTGAGCAGGTGCTTGGGCTCACGTTCACGCGCAAGGCAGCGGGGGAGTTGTCCCAGCGTGTCGCAGCAGCTTTGAACGCCCTCGATGTCGCAACAGAAGAGATGCCCAGCGTCTCCACCTACGATGCGTTCGCCGCCGCATTGGTGCGGCGGTTTGGGCTGTTCGCCGGCGTCGAAACGCGAGTGCGGATGATGAATGGGGCGCAGCGTTACGTCATCGCAGAGCAGGCCTTGCGCTGCTGGGACGGACAACTCGAAGCGCTGGGCACATACACCGAGTCCACGCTCATCGAGCGTCTGCTCAACTTGGATGCTCAGTTGGCGTCCCACCTAGTGAAACCGGAGATGGTGACAGTGCACTGTCAGCGATTGATCGCTGAAGTGGCCGCACTGTCCAAACCCAACGCTGACCTTCGCAAGGTCGCCACTGCGGCCGGGCAACGTCTCGAACTGCTCCAGTTGGTGCGAGAGTATCGTCAACTCAAGGTTGAGATGGGTCTCGTGGAGTTTGCTGATCAGATGGCAGCTGCGGTTGGCCTAGTCCAGTCTCACCGTTCCATCGGCGAGGTGCTGCGGCGGGAGTTCCCCGTGGTGTTGCTCGACGAGTATCAAGACACTTCTGCGGCTCAGGTTAGCCTGCTGCGGGCGCTGTTCTCCGGACCGGCGGTGTCCACAGGATTGGGCCATCCTGTCACCGCAGTCGGTGACGAAGCGCAAGCGATCTACGAGTGGCGCGGAGCGGCGGCGGCCAACATGCGGGACTTCGTGTCGTCCTTCCCCCGCGTCGATGGGACGCCGGCCACCCAGTACGAGTTGAGCATCAACCGTCGCTCAGGCGCACGCATCTTGGCTGTGGCAAACGCTGTTTCAGGACGCCTGGTGCACGACCCGTTTGGAGCGCCTCCCTTGTCCCTAGTTCCAGATCCTGGGCGTGGGGCGGGAGTCGTCGAGGCTCGGGCGTGTGTGGACCAGATGGGGGAGTTGGACACGCTGGTTGACTGGGTTCTGGAGCGTCACCAACGATCAGATCAGCCGTTGTGGTCCGATATTGCCGTCTTGGCGCGAAAGAACGCCGATGTGGCGTTGGCGTATCGAGCGCTCACTGAGGCGGGGATTCCTGCGGAGATCGTGGGGCTAGGTGGACTACTGAGTGTGCCGGAAGTGGCCGACGTGGTAGCGATACTGCGCCTGCTGGTTGACGTGGAGTACAACCCGGCTGTGGTGCAGTTGTTGTCCGGCCCGCGCTGGTGCATCGGACCGGCAGACCTAGCGGCGTTGGGACGCCGGGCCGTGACCCTGGCGCGACGTGCGGCTGCCGATGCTCTGGCGGGCGGTGAAGACGGGGACGGAAGCGACAGACCCGATGGTCCCGGCGAGCAGCCCTTGCCGGTGCTGCTGGAAGCTATTGACGATCTTGGCCGGGTGCACGTGTCGGCGGAGGGCGCGGAGCGGATGAGTCGGTTCGCTGCAGAGCTGGCGCAGTTCCGCGCTCATGTCCACGAGCCAGTGCCCACACTGTTGCACCGCGTAATAGATGCAACCGGAGTGCTGCACGAACTAGCGATTCGCAACGGGCAGGGCGCAAATGGTGCGGCCAGCGCGACTGGCGTGACAGGCAAGAATAGCGCAGCACAATTGCAACGGTTCATGCAACTGGTGTCAGACTTCGTGTCTGGAACAGGACAGGTGTCGCTGCGCGCCCTGCTGGCGTGGCTCGACGCAGAAGCAGCCAACGCCGGTGAACTGGAGCAGGCAACGCCAAGTGCAGCAGACTCCGTGAAACTGCTCAGCGTCCACAAGGCCAAAGGTCTGGAATGGAAACACGTTGCCGTCATCGCGCTGACGCAGACCGTCTTCCCCAATGACCGGGTGTCGCAGAAGTGGACTTCCGATGGCTCGGTGCTGCCTGCCGTGCTGCGTGGCGATGCCTCACGCGTGCCGCAGTTGGGCACTCTGAGCGCCAAAGACTTGAAGACATACGAGGCAGAGCTTAAGGACCAGCAGGCCTTCAGCGAGGACAGATTGGGATATGTAGCAGTGTCTCGGGCCAAAGAAACACTGTTGATGAGTGCGTCGCACTGGCGTGGCTCATGGAAGCATCCCAAAGAGCCATCGCGTCTCTTTGAGGCGGGCTGTGAGCAACTCAAGACTTGGGGTGAGGAAGCCGTCTTGATCAGTGATGAGCAAGTTGGTGTTGATAATCCGCTGGTCGTTGCTCCAGTTGCCGTTACTTGGCCGCAGGAGTTGGATTCGGAACGCGTTGCGCTGTTGACAGCGAGCGCCGCCGCGGCGCGGGATGGGTTGTCAGCGGGCACCGGCGATGAACTGAACGTCGCCGAGTTGGCTCAAGTCGCACAGTGGGAGGCCGACACGCAACGCCTACTGGACGAAGAACAGGCGCGTCGAGGTGCAGCCAGCAACGTGGCGGTCCCAGTGTCGCTCAGTGCATCTGCGCTACTGGCTGCGGACAGGGATGCGGACGCATTCCGAAAAGGTCTGGTGCGGCCGATGCCCCGTGGTCTTTCCGGCTCGGCAGCGCTCGGAACGCGGTTTCACCAGTGGGTCGAGCGCCGTTTCGGGCTGAGCACGTCTGGGTCTGTGGTTGAATCCGAGCGGGACGAGCTTGATGCCGATGTTGAGTTGAGTGATGTTGAGTTGGAAAGGTCAGAACTGTGGGATGCCGGACTCGGCGACGATGAGCCCAGCGGCCTTGGAATGGGAGACGACTTCGCTAGTATCACTAGTGATGCTAGCGAGGAGGCGCTAGACGCCTTGTGCCGCACCTTTGAGGCAGGCCCCTTTGCGTCGCGAGTGCCCTACGCGATTGAGGCCCCGTTCGTCATGAATGTGTCGGGACAACAGGTGCGCGGCAGATTGGATATCGTATACAGATGCGACTCGGGGCCATATGAGTTCCAGATCATCGACTGGAAAACGGGTACGGCCGACAAACTCGACGCCAACCAGTTGGCCATCTATCGCCTGGCGTGGGCGCAGGCGGTTGGCTGCGACCCAGAGGCCGTTGATGCCGCATTCTATGTGGTGCCAACGGGCCAACTGATTCGCCCGCATGACCTGCTCACAGAAGAGGGAGTGGCTGCGTTAGTCGAGCGTCTGCGCAGTGCTAGCGCTCTTGAGTCGCGCCCCTAGACCGCTGGCTCGCAGCGCGGGAGTCTCAATTGCTCGGCGCAGAGCATCCTTGGTGCCAACTATCGTGAGGCGCTCTTGAGCGCGAGTGATGGCGGTGTAAAGCAGTTCGCGTGTCAGCAACACCGACTCATCCGGCAATATGACGCTGATTGCTCGCGATTGACTTCCCTGAGACTTGTGAATCGTGATGGCGTGAGCACTAGGCACGTGGCTTAACAGCGACGGGGGTATGCTCCGATAACCGTCTGGAGCGGCAAAACAAGCCTGCGGCGAGCCATCAATAAGGGCAACCACTCCCTGATCGCCGTTGCTCAACTCCAGCGCCGGTTGGTTGTTCGTCATCAAGAGGGGTCGACCGGGGTACCACTCACCCTTGCCGTATTCCGGAATGTGAGCGCGGAGATGCCCCTCAACGCGTCGTTGCCATGTGGAAACCCCATATGGCCCGTCTCGATGGGCGCACAGCAGACGATGTGTGCTGAGTTCGGTGAGTGCCCCCGCCGCGTCAGCAGCAACCGCCAGACGTCGCAGGTTTCTTGCTTGCTGTGTGACGGCACAAAAGACGCGTTCTAGCTCAGTTTCTGTCGCGTGTGCCGGGTCACAAGCGACTAATACTGCGGCCGCCCTATGTTCATGCTGCCAATCCTGCGAGCGCACCCAGGAGGACGGGGAACGGCTGGCGAGAGTGGCGCAACCATCGTCGTCGGTGGAAGCTGGCGCGCCAGCAGACGTGAGCAAGTCGAGCGCGCGGTCTGCGTCGCCAAGACGTACCGCGTCGGCCAAGTCAGCCAACTGACCGTCGAAGCGGAAGCTTCGGTCAAGTCTGGTGACCATAGGTGTGGGCTGCGTGGGCGAGAGCGCCAGGTCTGCGGCAACGATGTCGGCGAGCACCGAACCTGCCTCGACGCTTGCCAGCTGATCTGGATCGCCTACCAAGACCAGCCGGGTGCTTGGGCTAAGCGCCTCCAACAGGGCAGCCATCATATCGAGCGAGACCATCGACATCTCGTCAACGATGATGCACGAGTATGGCAGAGGATTATGCGCGGAGTGAGCGAATCCGCGGTTTGGGCCGCGCGATCCCAGCAGCTTGTGGAGAGTCGCAACAGAGATGTCCAACCCATGGCTGTCGTCGCGCAGCAACTCAGCCATGCGCGCGGCAGCCCTGCCAGTTGGGGCTGCCAACGCCACTCGGCTTACCTCCGGCTGAGAGGCGAGGGCACGCAGAATGGCCCCGATGACCGTGGTCTTGCCAGTTCCCGGCCCACCAGCAATGACCGATGTTAGTCCGCGAACGGCGTTTTCAATCGCGGCTGACTGTCGGGGCTGCACGCAGATACCGTCAAAACCGGTATCTTGCATGCTTTGCAGGGCAGCTTCATCAACGAGTGGGGGAGAGGCGGCGTGGCGTGCGAGCAGAGCGTTGCGGACGCTCTCTTGTTGTTGCCACGCTTTTTGGGTGTAGAGCAGTCCCTCGTCCAGTACAAACGGGATGCCGCTGCTGCTGGTATTGCTGGCGTCGCAGGTCAGCGTCGAGTCACGCAGCAGTTGGTGCCAGAGTTTCGGTTCCGGCCACGGAAGCTGTTGCTCTGCGTCGCTCCCATCACCCCAACGGGCTCGCTCAGCCTCGTGGATGTCCAGACATACCGAGCCGGACCGCAGGGTTCGCAGCGCCAAGGCGCAGGCCAAGATGACCCTCTCGTCGGTTTCCTTGCCAAGACGGGCCGCGATCGCTGCGGGGTGAATGTCGGAAGCGTCCAGAATGCCCGCGTCATTGAAGATGCGTAAGATACCCGCAGCGGAGATTGCTCTGCTCATGCGGCGTCACCTCCAGCAAGGACTTTGGACGCGGCCGCGACGAGTTCTGGAGTGGGATGCCATGTGAACACCCCACAGGGAGTGTTGTTGATGACGGGAGTGTGGGGACCGATCATTCCTCGCACAAACAGGTATCCAACGCCCGCGAACTGCGTTTTCATCGAAAAATCAGCGATGCGTTGTGACAGGAAACGAGATGTGGCGACGCAGTACAGCAGCGCTTGGAGGGGATAGTGCGCCTCAATCATGGCGTTCGCCATCGCGGTTGGAGAATACTGCTCGGCGTACAACGGTGACCCGAGTGGAGTGGGAAAGCGGTTTGTCTTGTAGTCCACGATGACGAACCGACCGTCGGGCAGTCGCAACAGTGCGTCGATAGAACCGGTCAGCCAACCCGACAGCGAGCGGGATGCCGCCTCGCTGCTGCCCAAGGCTGGTCCGTACGCGGCCAACGGGTCCGTCTCCGGCACCATCGACCGGTCGCTGAACAGTGTCGCAAGGTCCGCAACCTGAGCACATGACGTCTGCGACCGTCCGCCAAGTCCGCCAAGTCGGTCAGGTTGACCCACGTCATCCGTGGAGCCTGCCCGCGTCGTGGACGTTCCGCCGCTGCGAATGTGGGAGCCAAGGGGCAACTCAAACGACAACTCGGCCAGTCGATCTGAGCTAGGAATCTCGGCAAGAGAACGCCCACCAGCGAGTTCACCCAAGGGCGTGTGCATGACGGCCAGCAGACCGGATGCGAGCGGGCCAGCTTCAAGTCCGGGCAGGGGAGTGTGGGCGACAAATCGCTCACAGAGCTGCGTCATGTCGGTCTCAAGCGTGTCCGGATTGGTGTCGAGGTGCTCCAGCGCCTCATGAACGATCAACCCAAACTGCGTCCCTGCGGGCATCTCGCTGAGGGGTGATACATGTCTCTGGGCTGGGGTTGGCCCTATGGGCGCGGGGGCAGGCGTCTCTCGGCCGGGCGCAACAGTGTTGCCACCTCCGAGAGCGTTGTCGTCTTCCATTACTACCGACGCCCTCGGGCTGTCCATGACAACGTTGTCACTTTCGACACGACCATTGCCGACTACTTCGATGGATGCCGCCGAACCTAGCATGACAGCGCTGTCATCCGCTGCATAACCTCTGTCTTCGACAGCGCCGTCACCTGCGACATCACTTTCATCCGCCACACTTCGGGGTCCGAACTCGTGAAGCCCATCGGTGAGTCCGGAGTAGCTCGTGCGTGTCCACTCGGAGTCCACATCGCGATTGAGCGCTCGGGCGGATAGCAGATTTGTCAGTGGTGAGGGCGGTTCACGATGGGCAAAGCCCACTGGAGACGCCAACTCGACCGACACCACCGCCGAAGACAACCGTGTGGTGTCGGGACGGGGTGCGCCGGAGGAGGAGTCGATTCCGCGCAGTAGCGCCAGCCCAGATGTGGCAAGGTTTTGCGAAGTCGGTGCCCACCAGGCGTACGCCAGCGAACGTGCCCGCGTGAACCCGACGTAGAGCTTGCGGAGCGTCTCGGCGTCGTTTTCGCGCTGGTTTTCGCCCGCAGCACCGCCTGGTTGCGGCTTGCCCACGTCCAGCACCCTGCCACGTCCGCGATGGATGACAACGCCACGCTGGGGCTTGGATGAGAACGAGTCTGCCGCTTGGGGAAGCATCACCACCGGGAACTCCAGCCCCTTGGCGGCGTGGACCGTCATCACCTGAACTCCCACTTGGTCGGTCTCCACCCGTCTGGTGCGCTCATCACCGCTGCCACTGACGCGCGTGCGTTCGCACATCTCATTGAGCCAGTCCGCCAGCCTCGCCGCTGAACAATGGGTGCGTTGCCACTGAGTCTGGAGCAGCTCGCCCAAGTGGCGCAGGTCCGTAATTACTCGTTCACCATCAGGGCGCGACAACACGCGAGAGGTAAGTTGGTGATTCATGCCCACGGACTCGAACACCCCGGTCGGTCCGATGCGAAGGTAGGTGTCTTGCAGATTGGTCAACTCGCTGCGCAACCCCACGAGTGCCGCCTGTCCGGCCAATTCGTCTAGCGAGTATCCGACAAGGGGAGACACCGCAACGCGCCCCGCAGCAGGCGACGCCGGGTCGGACACCGCGTCCAACAGGGCCAGCCAAGTGCCACTGGAGACGCTGGCAAATACGCTCTCCGCGCCCGAGAAGACGGCGGCAACTCCCGCACTGCCAAGCGCTTTGACTATCTCTTCGCCGCGTCTGTTGGCGGACACTAGCACCGCGACATCATTCGGTCGCAGCCGTCGCCACCGGCCCTCGAAGCGCACCTCAGCGTTGTCCAACAGGCTGATGACTTGCTCGCACAGGTCGTCGTCGATGAGGCGTCGCGCCTTGTCAACTGGCAAGTTTCCTTTGGAGTTGATGACGCGGATGCGGATGGCCGGAGCGGTCCCAGCCTCGCCTGAAACCCAAGGGGAGTCAGAGTCGCAGTTCGAAGGGGATGCAGAGCCAGAGTGGGACCGAGACGCCGACGCACCTGTTGATGTTGCGTCTCTGCTGTCTCCAATTCGCAGACGCCCGTCACGTATGGCGGGCTGCACCGGTAGCACAGTGATGGCAGCCTCGGGGGTGCCAAGGTTGGCGTCGGCAAACAGCGCATCAACGCCAGCAACCACGCCCGGGTCGCTGCGGTGGTTTGTGGCTAGCGTCGCCACAGCGCTGGCCTCCCCGACCGCGTCGAGGTAGGCGAATACGTCGGCACCACGGAACTTGTAGATCGACTGCTTCGGGTCCCCAATGAGAACCAGCGTGGTGTTACCCGCAAAAGCGGTGCGCAGGATCATCCATTGGTCGGCGTCGGTGTCTTGAAACTCATCGACGAGCACTTTCTGGTAGCGCCCGGCAAGCGCAGCAGCGAGTTGCGTTCCCGTGCTCGGGTCCAGCAGTGCATCACGCAGTTGAACAATGACGTCAGAGAACCCCATCACGTCTTCATCAAGCTTTCTAGCTTGGAAACGTGTGCGGGCATTCTCCAACGCGGTGACTAGGCCGCTGTCTTGCGCATCTGAAGAGATGATCGGCACCGAGGAGTCCGACAGTGCCAGACCTGCGAGTTTGGAGAACTCATCAAAGCTGACCTCGGGGTGTTGAATCAGATAAGTGTCCCTGATTGCTTGGCCCGTCAACTGGCTCAGATCGTCGCTGAACTCACTGGGTGCTGGCTGGGGTAGAAACTCGCTGAAATCACGGAGCATCCGGGTGCAAAATCCGTGAATAGTATCAATAATGGCATCATCGATGTCCAAGATTGCGGTCTCAATGCGCTCCAACTCAGCGGCGACACTTCGTCCGGGGGAACACAACAGGGCATCCACTGCGTCCCTGGGGGGCGTCCCGGTCTCAAGAAACGCTCGCAAGCTATCGCCCGCGCTGCGCAGTCTGCCATACACGCGACTGCGCAGTTCACCTGCGGCCAGACGCGAGAAAGTGATCATCACCATCTCATCAATGTGGGCATGACCCTCGGCGATGAACCGCAGCGCAAGCGCCGAGAGGGTGTAGGTCTTGCCGGTGCCAGCGCTGGCCTCGATGACCAAGGTGTCGCTGGGCAGTTCACCGACCAAGTCGAACGGGGTTGGAGATGGTGTCATCGGCCACTCACCTCCATTGACCCGCCGGCGTTTACCGCTGCCGAAAACTCCTGCATCGAAATCTTGTGCTGCAAGAGCGGCCGCCAGAACCACGTCGCTAGGCGTTCAAACCTGCTGTCGGTTGCTCGGGTGCCCGGCGCCAGGGGGTCATCCGGGAGCGCGGGAACGCTGCGCAACTGTTCCAAAGTGCCAGCGGGGAAGAAGAACTTCCACGCTTCGTCGGCCTCTCCGGATATGTTGCTGAAGGCGTCGCCTTGCCAGGCTCGACGCAGCGCTTGCTCCGGACTGCGGTTGCCGGCGTCAGTGAAGGCTGCCCCCGTTGCGACGGGCAGTGGCAGTAGATCAGCGAGACCGGAGGCCCGCAGTCGCAACAATTCCTCAAGGATGGCGACGGCATCACTGTACAACGGGGCACGCAGCCGGACGCTCTCTCTGGTGCCACAGACAAGCCCAAGCCGTGGGTGGTTGCTGGCAGCGCAGGCGAGCAGGGACAGCCACACGCTCGCCAGCTGTTTCGCTTTGATCCCGCCAAACCTGACGTTCACGAGCACATTTGCCGTTGTTTCCACACTGCCAACCAGGCGTCCTTCGCCTGTCACGGCATCGATTGACGTGAAACTACGGCTGGCTGTCGCGCCGACTTGGGCAGGCAGCGACGCGATGATTCGATCAACATCGCCCGCGATGTCAGTAAACACCTGCCCGCCGGACTCGCCGGGAGGCAACAGTCCATCGAGACGGGCGTCAAGGTGTGTGGCTTCCGCAGATGCGCCCTGCAAACGGGCATCGAGCAGACGTTGTCCCACCTGCCAACGTTGCAGTGGACCGAGGTTCACCGGGATGCTCTCGTCCAGTTCAGCGGACCAACGCGTCAACGACAACCCTGCGCGCCGCTTGAGCAGTTCTCTCGCAGGATGAAGATAGAAGGCGTTCAGTTGATCCAACGTGACATCAATGACAACGTTGTCATCGCCTGCAGCACCGGTGCCAGCGTGGCCATCTCGGGCGCCGTTGATATTCTGGTCGCCACTGCGACTGGTCGATGTGGGAGCGGGTTGCGGGCGCATGAGCGGTGCGGCTTGCAGACTAGGGTTTTGCAGCGCCAGCGCCCCTTGCAAGGCGTCTTGGTCAAACGAGAATGGCGGCGCGTCACTCTCCGTGGTGAAATTTGCCCAAGAGTGCGGTTGCAGCGAGTGCTTGCGAACTAGCTTGTCAGGGACGATACTGGGGTCTCGCCCTGGCCACGCCGAGCATTCGTCACGCAGCCGACACATCTCGATCATGTCTTGAATGCAGACGCTGGGCGGCAGCGACTCGTTGCTGCGCGGATCTGCCCCCTGAGTGATGACAACAAGGGTTTCTTCTGCGGCAAGAATGGCGTTGAAAAGCCGCTGACGAGCGCGAACGCGGCCATCGTCTGCCTCAGTGACCACGTCGACGCCAGTTCTTCCGGGGAAGAACCGGTCGTCCAGCCCAAGCACGCAGATCACCTTGTGTGGCACCGCATCTAGGTCGCCAAGGTTGGTGACGAGAAGATTTCCGTTGAAGTAGTTGGGTCGTCCGGTGCGTATCGGGCGTTGCCGCAGCCAAGTCGCCACGCTGGCGGCATCCAATATGGGGTCACCCTCGTCGTCAGGGCCACTGTCACCGACAACTTCCGCTCTCTCAACAGTTTGCGGCCTTCGGTGCGTCCCACCTGCGTTGTCTAGTGCGACAGCACCGGTGCCTGCATCGACAGTGATAGCCCCTCCGACTACAGCAGATAGGTCAATTCCGGCGGCCAAATCGGCGATGACATCATTGGCAGCCGTCATGGACCAGCCGCCAAACTGAGCGGCTTCGCCGAGGCCGACTAAGTCATTCATCCACTCTCGCAGACGCAGCGCCCACTGCGCGCTGGTGGCGGGAGTGCCAGTGGCAGCGCATTTTCGCAGGCGCGAGACCAACTCAGCCAATGCGCCGATCAGCTCTGCGTCTCGCGCCTCAACCCCTGCAATCGGACTGGCGGTTGCCATGGCCTCTCCTGGAGCGCTGGGAAGGAGTAGGGATACGCTCAAGCGCTCAACGCCAGCGAGCCACGTCCCTTGTCGCAGGTTTGGCAACCCGAAACGTGCCCTAGCTCCGCTGTCCATGCCCCAGTTGGCGTGGGCCGCCGCCAGCAACTCGCGCAACCTAGAAATGACAACGTTGTCAAAGCCGAAAAAGTCGGCAATTGGAGGCATGGTTGCAAGCATCAACAGTTCGGTGATGGTGCCGCGCATGGTGTTCAGGCGCAGCGCCGCCAGCAACACCTCAATCACCGGATCTCGATTTGCTAGTGCGTGATGGGCCACTTGCACACGCAGGCGTCGTCCCGGATGCGGAGCGGCTGCAGTTGGACTGGCACCAAGTTCACTCACATCAAAACCGTACTGCGGTGAAAACGTCGCCTCAATCAACGGGGCGTATTCGCGCAAGTTGGTACAGAGCACCAGCACGTCGCGCGGCTCCAACTGCGGGTCGTCGTCAAACAGTGCGCACAGCACGTCGCGGAGCACTTCGACCTGACGATTGGGCCCGTGACTGGCATGAATCTGCACAGAACCATCAAGTTGACGCGGAACGTCGCCAACAAACCCGCTGCGCAGCTCTGTTTGGACGCGGTGCAAGAGCGTGGGTCCTGTGAGCCTTTGTCCATCCTCAGCACATGGCGTCAGCACAATCTGCGGCGTAGTCTGCGGGTCTGTGCTTACTTCTTGGGCGTTGCGGGGCAGCGGTGAAGCAACTGCGATACCAAACGCTGCCTCGTCATCGCTTTGTACCGAGGCAAAGTCGGTGTTTAGGCTTGTCAGCCTTGAGTACCGCTGAGCCAAGGGAGACCTGCGGTTTGACGGGGCATATTCGACACGCTGCACCGCGCATCGAGCCGACAGTTCGTCAAGGAAAGCATGATCTTCACTGCGAGACGCCCCTAGTAACACGGCACAAAACCCGTCCGCCGGAATCCCCGACGCTGCCAACTCCCAAGCGATGCTCTGTGGCTCAACGGCAGGGTAGGTCTGCGCGAGGCGTCGTCGCAGCCCGGCGAGTGTCTCAAACTGCACCCCGGCACAGATCGCAGCGTCGGCGGATTGAGAGGCGGCAAAGTAGTGGGCGAGTGCCCTGCCATGCCCCTTCGATGGGACGATGACGTGTCGCTGCGCAAACGGGTCCGGTACGCCTGCGGCGACAAAAGCAGCAACGTGGGCGCAGATATCGCCCCACGTTGCGCACTTCTTCACGTCACCATCCATGACCAAAACCCTAGACGACACCACCGACATTTTCTTCAACGATGACCGTCCCACTCTGCTCACCCACCGGCGGGCTGCCGCACCTCTACGCAAAGAGGGGTGTCTCTACAAAAGACGGGTGTCTCTACAGGAAAACGGGGTGTTCCAAAAGGAACCCATCGCTGCGAGTCCCGTCCTGATAAGAAACTGTCGGCAGCTTGGTCTAGATTCTTACTTATGACGCCAGACGAGATCCTTGAGGGGCTTGACGACGAGCAACGCGACGTTGCCGCTGCCATTTCGCGTCCCGTCGTGGTGGTCGCCGGAGCCGGCACAGGCAAGACAACGGCTCTGACAAGCAGAATTGCGTATGGCAGCGCCACGGGGGAGTTGGACCCGAAGGCCACACTGGCGTTGACGTTCACCACCAAAGCTGCGGCGCAACTGCGGGACCGACTGGGCAAGCTGGACGTATTTGGCGTGAACGCGCGCACTTTCCACTCGGCGGCGTGGCGCCAGATGCAGTACTTTTGGCCAAAATTGACCAACACTGCTCCTCCCAAGCTACTTAACGAGAGAAACGAACTGATCGCTGACGCCGCCACCAGAGTCTTGGGTCTTCGTCCCGATGACGGCTTGACGCGTCAGCTTTCGACCGAGATCTCGTGGGCAAAAGCTACCAACGTCTCTGCGAACTCCTATCTTGAGCTTTCGACGCGCGCGGGCCGGCAAGTGAGCGGCATGCAACCTGAGCAGGTCGCCACGGTGATGTGCTTTTACGAGGCCGTCAAAGGCAAACGCTCCCTCATGGATTTTGATGACATTCTGTTGGCCTGTGCTGCTCTGCTATACGAGTACCCTAACGCCCTGGCGGAGGTTCAAGCGCAGTATCGGCACCTGGTGGTGGACGAGTTTCAAGATGTATCCGGTATACAATTTGCGCTATTGCGCCTCTGGTTAGGCGAAAGAGACGATATCTGCGTTGTGGGGGACCCTGCACAGTCAATTCACGCCTATGCAGGTGCCAACCCGCGACTGCATGAGGACCTCAGCATGATATACCCAAACACGCTGCGCCTAGAGCTTGACTGCAACTATCGCTCCTACTCCCAGATCACCGGTCTAGCCAACCGGATCGCTCGCGTCAGCGAAGGCCGCGTCGATGCCCTGTACCTAAACCCAGCGCGTGGCTCCGGAGGTGACGTGAGCATGGCGCAGACTAACAGCGACCAAGAGGAGTTAGCGACCTGCGTGGCATGGCTGGAAGAACGCTACGGTGCCGGAGTCCCTTGGGAGGACATGGCCGTCCTGACGCGGGTCAACGCCCATGCCACGCAGGCGAGCAGTGCGTTGCATCGCGCGGGCATCCCGGTAACCCGCTCCAGTCAAGACGCCGACATTGATGGCGGTGGTGGCGGCGGCGGCAGCGGAGTTCGCGTCATGACCCTGCACACCGCCAAAGGCCTAGAGTTCGACAGCGTGGCACTCCTCGGCGTCCATGATGGCACTCTGCCGTTTGCTCTAGCCACCACCCCGGCTCAGATCGCTGAAGAAAATCGTCTGCTCTACGTCGGCATCACGAGAGCCCGTGACGCGCTGCACATCTCCTGGGTGGGCTCGCAGCCCAGCCAATTCCTTAACTGAAGTGAGATAACCATCACACCGCTAGGGCTAGGCCGCCTGCGGAAGCGCATCCCAATTAGGACTACTCGTCTGAACGGGAGTCGAGCGAATGACTCTAAGCTTGGGCCGTCCGTCCCGGCGTCGTTGACAGGCACAGTCAGGGTGAGGTGCGATTGTGCGCGTCACGATGCCGGGAACGGTCGCAGACGCCTCCAAGACAGTGGAGCGCAGAGTGTTGGTGCCTGCCACGAACCAGCCAATCCGCAGTGCAGCTTCGGCGCTCACCCAGCGCAGCAACAGCTCGTTGGGGGCGGCACCCCGGCCCGCCAGTCCAGCCAACACGGGCAGCCAATCAGAGTCACGAATGCCTAGTCGCTGGTTGCCACACGCGGCACAAGCGCCCCCATACCCATCCACCAGCGGTCCAATCCGAGCGGTATCTTGGTGCGCGTTGAGCAGCAGGTGGGGTGCGCGGACGCGCAGCAGATGAGACACAACGGCTTGATCCACTTCAACGGTGTTGGGACAGATCAGCACCAAATCTGCGCTGTTGGCCGTGATTTCGCTCCAGTGCGCTCCAGTGCTCACTCGTTTGGCTGCCTCGGGACGCGTTTTCAAAGCCGGCCCCAGCAGCGCCTCAGCGGGACTCTTCGCCACGCGACTGGCAGCCACAGGAGTCACCAGCAGTTGAACGCGGCCATCCTCCAACAATGCCAGTGCGGCTTGCCTTGCGAGTCGTCCTGAACCGACTAGTTGCACAGAATATGTCTGCTCGGGATGAGACTCGCGCAGCATTTCGCGTCCCGCCAACTCCTCCAGCAGCAGTTGTGCCTGTTGCCGCGAGTCATCGTCCAACTCACGCAGAAGCCCCCCACAACCATGTAAACCATCGAGACGCTGCAAGAAGTCTAAGAACGCACCGTCGGCATGGGCTACCTCGCAGTAGTCTCCGTTTGGACTCTGCAGTCGCAGGCGACCATCAGCAAGTCGAACAACATCAGCATTCAAAGTGGGCAGGTGTGGCAAATACATAGCTGCAAGTCTGAGCCACCCCATGTGCCCGCGCAATGGGCTAAACGAATCCGGACAACACTTAGCCAATTCTGACAACAAAAGGCCGTGTCGGGAGACAAAAGTCCCCAAGGTGACCACGCCACAATGGACCCTGTGACTTCGCGCGGGGTGGCGGGCGGAGGCACCCCGCTCCTCCCTGTCATTCTGTGCAAGCCAAGCGCTGCAGCAGAATCCATGGCCTCAGGAGTGGACACTGCGACTGACGGGGTGACAGAAAGGGGTTGTGCGCGGACTACCAAGAAGGCGTAGCACTGTTGGTGTCGTCAACAGACCTTTCGGGGACTAGACTCATGCGAGACGGACTATCAAGGCCCACACCGAAAGGCGTTTTCAATGCGGAGAAACTGTTCGATTGTTGCTGCCGTCCTCGCGCTTGCGCTTGCTTGCGGCATCACCACGGCTTGCTCGCCGGAGGATGACGACAAGCCCACGTCGCTGCGCATCGGCGCGACGGCTTCCCCTGACTCCATGGATCCGACGACAAACTCTGCGGTCGCTATCCCTGAGGCTCTGCTGTACAACGTCTATGAGACGCTGGTGAAGTTGGATCCGGACGGCGCTTTGCGCCCCCTGCTGGCCGCTGAGTGGTCTGTGGCCACCGACCAATTGGTTTACACGTTCAAACTGCGCAGCGGAGCCAAGTTCTTCTCTGGCGCGCCTGTGGACGCAGCAGCGGTGGCGTTCAACATCAACCGCATTCAGACCAATGAGCGGGTCACGCCTGTCAACAAGGGCTGGATGGCGCTGGTGGCAAACACCGAGGTTGTCGATCCGGCCACGCTGAAGGTGACGCTGAGTCAGCCGTCAAACTCGTGGCTGTACAACATGGCGGGCTCGTTGGGCGCCATCATTGACCCGACCGCGACTGAGGAGTCGCTGGCTACCACCCCTGCTGGCTCGGGCCCGTACCAGTTGAAGGAGTGGCGCAAGGGCGAGGCCGTCATTCTCACCCGGAACCCCAACTACTGGGGCACTGCGGGCAACTTCGACACGGTCACGTTCCGGTACTACGCGGACCCGAACTCGATGACCACCGCGATGCTCTCCGGTGACCTTGACATCATCTCTAACCTGTCCGCACCGCAGGCGTTGCAGCAGTTCTCTGACACGTCCAAGTACCAGACGGTTATCGGCGACACTAACGGTGAGATCGTGATGGGCTTCAACCACCAGAGCGAGGCGCTCTCCGACATTCGCGTGCGTCAGGCTATCTGCTTGGGGCTGGACCGTGCGTCCATGCGTGACGCCGTTTGGGCGGGCTACGGCACCCTGATCGGCTCCATGGTGCCCCCGTCGGATCCGTGGTATGAGGACCTGTCTGGCACCTACGCGTTTGACCCGGCGAACGCTCGCGAACTGCTCGCTGAGGCAGGTTATGCTGACGGTCTGACGCTGCGACTGCGCATCCCCACGCTGCCTTACGCCACCGGTGCGGCACCGTTCATCGTGTCCCAGTTGGCCGACATCGGCATCACCATCGTGGTGGACGAGTTGGAGTTCCCGGCCCGCTGGGTGGACGAGGTGATGGTCAACTCCAACTATGACATCACCATCGTCTCCCATGTGGAGCCGCGTGACATCGACAAGTGGGCCAACCCGGACTACTACTGGCACTACAACAACCCCGAGTTCCAGCGTCTGGTCGCTGAGGCAGAGATTTCCGCTACCGAGACGCAGGTCGCAGACATGAAGGCTGCCGCGCGTATCCTTGCGGACGACGCAGCTGCCGACTGGTTGTGGTTGCTGCCGTCCATCAAGGTATCCCGCGTTGGGTTCCAAGGCGTGCCGCAGAACTCCATCGGTTGGTCGTTTGACGTGACCGCGATCTCCCACACCTAGGGCCAAGCTCGCAAGGCGAATACAGCCCGAACGTGCTTTTGCGTCCCGGTCCGGTAGGTTAGTATCCCGTGAGAATCGCTCATGTGCTTCTGCGCAGATTTGCCGTCTTTGTGGCGTGCCTGCTGGTGGCGTCTGCTGTGGTATTTCTCCTGATCAACGCCCTCCCCGGCGACGTGTCACAGGTGATTCTCGGCAGTGGCGCGACCCCAGAGGCGGTAGCAGGACTACAGGAGCAGATGGGGCTCAACGATCCGCTGATCGTGCGTTATTTTGACTGGATGTCAGGCATGTTGACGCTCGACTTCGGTCGCTCCGCGTTCACGCACGAGGCCATTGGCCCACTTATCGCACCTCGCTTGGCGATTACCGCGTGGCTGGTGTTTGTCGGCATGGCGCTGGCAGTGGCGGTAGTGCTGCCGTTGGGTCGTTTCGCAGCGCTGAACCGCAAACGGTTCTCTGGTCAGATCGTCTCTGTGATCTCGCAACTCGGCATGGCTGTTCCTGCGTTCTTAGCGGGCATTCTGCTAGTGCTGTTGTTCGCGGTCTGGTTGGGTTGGCTGCCCGCTAACGGCTACACTCCTCTGCTCGAAAATCCTGTTGACTGGGCCAGACGCCTGATCTTGCCGTGTGTGTCGCTGGCGCTGGTGCAGAGTGCGGTGTTGGTGCGTTACGTGCGCAACGCCTTTATCGACGTGCTGCAGGAGGACTACTTCCGCACCGCCCGCTCAATTGGTTGGCCGATGATGGCTGCGGTGCGTCGCCACGGGGTGCGCAACGCTGCGCTCCAAGTGGTGACGGTGTTAGCCCTGCAACTTGCCACCCTGTTCGTCGGCGCCATCGTGGTGGAGCGGGTGTTTGCCATCCACGGCCTGGGCGATCTGCTGCTCCAGTCGGTGTCCAATCGCGATCTACCCATTGTGCAGGCCATCGTGATGCTGTTGGTGGCGCTCATTCTGGTCATCAACGCCGTTGTGGACATGCTCTACGTTGTTATCGACCCCCGCCTGCGCTCCGACGCCGAGGAGGTGGACGAGTGAAACTGCCGTTGTCGTTGAAGCTCGGTGCCTCGCTGGTGGGTTTCATGGTGCTGCTGGCGTTGGTGTCGTTGGTGTGGACGCCGTTTGACCCCGGAAAAGTGAACTCAGTTGACGCTCTACAATGCCCCGGTTGGCCGCACATCATGGGCACTGACAACTTCGGGCTGGATATCTTCTCGCGCATCCTCGCCGGGTCGCGCACCTGCATTTTGGTGGGCGTGATCGCGGTGGGCATCGGCGCGCTGATCGGCGTGCCGCTGGGCATCGTCGCGGGCATCTCGAAGAGTTGGCCGGGCAGTCTCATCATGCGGGCTTGTGACATCGTGTTCGCCTTCCCGGCGCTGCTGCTCGCCATCCTGTTGGCCGCCGTCAACGGTGGTGGCTCCATTGTCACCGCCATGGTGTCCATCGGCATCTCATCGATCCCCGCGTTTGCACGCATGTCCCGATCTGCAACGTTACAAGTGATGAGTCAGGACTACATCGTCGCAGCCCGCTCGGCTGGCATTCCGCGACTCTCCGTCGCTTGGAACCATGTTGTGCCCAACATCGCGCCAGTCATCTTGGTGCAAGCCAGCGTCAGTTTTGGCCTCGCCATCCTAGCCGAGGCGGCCCTGTCGTATCTGGGATTGTCCGCCCCATCAACCGTGCCAACATGGGGGCGTATGCTCTTCGACGCGCAGCGCTTCCTGTTCTCCGACCCAAACATGGCCGTCTGGCCAGCGTTATTCGTCGGGCTGGCGGTGCTGGGTTTCAACCTGTTGGGTGACGGTCTGCGGGAACTGCTCGACCCCCGTCTTCAGGAGGTGAGATGAGCCTTCTAGAAGTCGCTGACCTGATCTTAGAGTTTGGCAAGCGCCGCAGTCGTGCGCTCAGCAACGTGTCGTTCACACTCGATGCCGGACAACGTCTCGGCCTCATCGGCGAATCCGGCTCCGGCAAATCGGTGACCGCCCTTGCCATCATGGGTTTGCTGCCCGACAATGCGTCGCTGAGCGGATCCGTCAGCTTTGACGGCCACGAACTCACCACTTTGCGTGACGACGAGTACTCCAGGCTGCGCGGTGACCGCATGACCATGGTGTTCCAAGAGCCGATGACCGCCCTAGACCCCACCATGAAAGTGGGTCTTCAGGCGGCTGAGGTGCTCAGGCTCCATTACGCGCGTGGCAAAGATGCAGACAAGTACGGCGTCGCGCAAGAGCAGATCGTCGATAACGCCCGCGAACGGGTGCTGCAGATGCTCGACGAAGTGGGGCTGCATGACCCCGTGCGTGTGGCAGACTCGTATGTACACCAGCTGTCGGGCGGGCAGCGTCAGCGTGCCATGATCGCGATGGCGCTCATCAACCGCCCGGACTTGGTGATCTTTGACGAACCTACCACTGCGCTGGACGTGACGGTACAGGCGCGTGTGCTGCGGCTGATCGACGACGAGTTGGCTGCTGTTGGCGCCGCCAGCCTGTTCATCAGCCACGACCTAGCGGTCATCTCTCAGGTGTGTGCCGACGTGATGGTGATGTATCACGGCGAGATCGTGGAGCAGGGCAGTGTGCAGCAGATCTTCGAAGCCCCCATCCACCCGTACACAAAAGGCCTTGTGGCGACGGCAAGACTCGACCTGGTGGCTCCCGGCGAGCGCCTGCCGGTCATCGAAGACTTCTTGGAGGACGCATGAGCGGTCCACAGGCAGAGTTCGACCTGACCGCCCCTGACGCCAATGCCAAAGCGACTGGGCCTTCGGCGGCGACGACATTCGATTTCGAGGTACGCGGCGTCTCGCGCGTCTTCAAACGCTCGGGGGGTGCCGCAAAATCCGTGATCGCGGTTGACGACGTGTCCTTCACCGTCACGCCCGGCCAGCGACTCGGCATCGTGGGGGAGTCCGGCTCTGGCAAGTCCACCGTCGTGCGTATGCTCGCCGGCTTGATGCGTCCCTCATCGGGCGAGATACTGTTCCGGGGCGAGCCGATGCAGGACTGGCGCGAAAACCAGTTGGCCCCCCTGCGCAGCGAACTGCAGATGGTGTTCCAAGACCCGCGTTCGTCGCTTGATCCCCGCATGAAGGTGGGACGCATCATCAGCGAGCCGTTGCGCTCTCCGCTGATCAAGCGCTCCGGCAAGATTCCCGACACCCAAGAAGCCCGGGCTGCGCGCTTGACCGACGTTATGGTGAAGATGGGCCTTGAGCCTGCGATGGCTGACCGCTACCCGCACGAGTTCTCTGGTGGACAGCGGCAACGCATAGCCATCGCCCGCGCCCTTGCTCCCAGACCGTCCATCCTGATCGCCGACGAGGCAGTGTCCGCGCTAGATGTCAGCGTGCGCGCCCATGTGCTCAACCTAATCGTGGACCGCGTGCTTGACGACGGTCTGACGCTGCTGTTCGTCTCGCATGATCTAGCGGTGGTCCGTCACGTCTGCGACTCGGTGCTGGTGATGAAGTCCGGACGAATTGTCGAGTCCGGCGATGTTGCCGAGGTCTACGCCAATCCGCAAGACCCGTACACTCAAGAGCTGCTGGCCTCGGTCCCCACGATTCGCGCTTGGTAAAGATTGCGTCTAATTGAGACGCGAAGTCGCGAGGGTTGCAGCTTGCCAATATCATTGAGTAAATGAAGGCCCTTTTGCTTGAGAACATTCATCCCGACGCCGTCGCTATTCTTGAGGCCGCTGGTCTTGAGGTCGAAACCAGAGCGGGTGCTCTCGGTACCGACGACCTGATCGCAGCGCTGGATGGCGTGTCGCTCTTGGGCATCCGGTCCAACACCAAGGTAACGGCCGAGGTGCTCGCCGCTGCGCCGGACTCCCTGCTTGCCATTGGCGCGTTCTGTATCGGCACTAACCAGATCGACCTGGACGCTGCCGCCGCGCGTGGAATCGCCGTGTTCAACGCCCCGTTCTCCAACACCCGTTCTGTGGTGGAGTTGGTGATGGCCGAGATCATCGTGCTGGCGCGCCACCTGACGGATCGCAGCACGCAGATGCATCAGGGCAAGTGGGTAAAGTCGGCCACTGGCTCCCATGAAGTGCGCGGCAAGACCATCGGCATCGTCGGCTACGGCAACATCGGCTCGCAGCTCTCCGTGCTCGCCGAGAGCTACGGCATGCGCGTCATCTACTTTGATATCGCCGACAAACTGGCTCTTGGTAACGCCAAACGCTGCCTTACGCTGGACGAGTTGGTGGAGGCAGCCGACGTGGTCACCATTCACGTTGACGGGCGCGCCTCCAACTCTGGCCTGTTCGACGAGTCGGTGATCGCCAAGATGAAGGATCGTGCGTTCCTGATGAACCTGTCTCGTGGTCACGTGGTCGATCTGGGTTCGTTGGCGCGACACCTGCGCAGCGGACACCTCGCTGGTGCCAGCATTGACGTGTTCCCCAGCGAGCCGAAGAGTGCCGGTGACCCGTTTGTGCACGAACTGCAGGGTATCGACAACGTGATTCTCACCCCGCACGTCGGCGGTTCCACGCAAGAGGCACAGGTTGACATAGGTCACTACGTCGCTGGCAAGCTGTTCGAGTTTGTCAGCACCGGCTCGACGGTGATGAGCGTGAACCTGCCCAACGTGCAGGGCCCGGAGCGCACGGGCGGGCATCGCGTGTTGCACTTCCACCATAACGTGCCCGGCGTGCTCGCCAAGCTGAACGCGGTCCTGGCCGACCACAGCGCCAACGTTGCCTTCCAAGCGTTGAGCACGCGTGGAGAGTACGGCTACGTCATCACCGATGTGAGCGCCGCCGACCGCGGACTGACCGAGGAGCTCTCCGCCATGTCCGAAGCCATTCGCGTGCGCGTCATTCGCGACTAGGGCATACGGCCAAGGGACGGCAAGCCCAGCCTGCGGGTTTTGCGTACCGCGCGCGTGATTTGCGGATTGTCGGCATTGGAACGGTACAAGATATTGGTGTGCCACATGCCGGATCCGTGCTGCTTCCTGCGGTCGGTTGACTCGGCAGTCCGTGCGGGTGCCACGCGTCGTGGATCTACGCCGCGTGGACCGCCAAACGTGCCAGCACCTCGTCATGCAGCAAGCCGTTGGTGGCGAGTGCTCCGGGACCAACCGGACCGTCTTGTCCGTCCAAGTTGGTGAAGCGACCACCAGCCTCGCGCACGATCACGTCGAGAGCAGCCATGTCGTAGAGCGCCAAATCGGGTTCGCAGGCGATGTCGATCGCACCCTCGGCAACCATCATGTAGTGCCAGAAGTCCCCGAATGCTCTGGTGCGGTTGCAGTCGCGCATCAGGTCGACGAACTGTTGTCCGCGGCCCTCTTCAATCCACTCGCCAACTTCGCCGTATGACAAGAAAGAGTCCTCGACTCGCTGGATGTTGGACACATGTAGCTTGGTGGCGTTGAACAGCGACTTGCCGACGTAGGCACCAGTGCCTTCACTGGCCCACCAGCGTCTGCCCAAGCTGGGTGCGGACACCACGCCCACGCGCACCTCGCCGTCGATCATCAGACCAATGAGAGTTGCCCAGACCGGCACGCCCCGCATGTAGTTGTGGGTGCCATCGATGGGGTCGATGACCCAGCGGCGCGGACCGTAGCCGGTATCGTCCATCTCCTCGCCGTGAATAGCGTCGCGCGGACGGCTGGTGGCGAGCATCTTTCTGATGGTCTCTTCCACGCTCTTGTCGGCGTCGGTAACCCAAGTGTGGTCTGGTTTCTCATCGAGTTGCAGGTCGTGGGCTTTGAAACGGGCAAGCGCGATGGAATCCGCGTTGTCGGCGAGCAGATGTGCAAAACGGAGGTCGTCGGTGTAGTCGGCCATGGATTCAGAATACCCGTGGCGTGGGGCGCGTGCGGTGCTGGCGCGCTGACTCAACCATGCAACGCGGTCAAGATACGCCGCAGCGAAGCCAAACGTGCCGGGTCCAGCGCTCCAGACTCAAGAGCGGCCTGAATGGCGCAGTCTGGGGACGTGGACTGGTGGGTGCAGCCACGCGGACAGTGGGTGGCGATCTCGGCAAGGTCTGGGAACGCCCCCAGCACTGAATCGACGTCCACATGAGACAACCCGAAACTGCGGACGCCGGGAGTATCGATTACCCAACCAGTGCTGCCGGGCAGGGCCAAGGCGAGTGCTGAGGTGGAGGTATGACGCCCGCGTCCCGTCACAGCGTTCACCTCGCCAGTCACCCGGTTGGCGTCGGGAATCAGCGCGTTGATCAACGTAGATTTACCAACGCCAGAATGCCCGACAAACACGGTGATATGGGCGTTGAGCAGCGCTCGGACGGCATCGAGCCCGCCGCCCGGTTGGACCTCTGCTATCGGAATATTGAGTGGTCCATACTGGGCTAGCAGTTCGTCTGCGGGTGCCAAGTCGGCCTTGGTCAAGCACAAAATGGGGGCGATGTGAGCGTCGTATGCGGCCACCAACATGCGGTCGATCATGCCGGGGCGCGGTGGCGGATCAGCCAGCGCGGTGACGATGAGCAGTTGGTCGGCGTTTGCCACAATAGGGCGCTCAAACGGATCGTCATCGTCGGCAGTGCGGCGCAGCACAGTGGTGCGCTCGTCCACGGACGCGATGCGCGCCAGCGAACCGGTGTTGCCGGACGTGTCCCCAGTGAGACGAACGCGGTCGCCCACAATGACGCCCTTACGCCCAAGTTGTCGAGCTTTCATGGCCCGGACAGTGAGCGGAGTGCCGCCCGCTCCCGCATCGGCAGCGTCAAGCAACACCTCAAAGCGACCACGGTCAACTCCCAGTACCGTCCCCAGTTTGGCTTTTGAGTAGTCAGGGCGCACCTTGGTACGGGGGCGCGAGTATCCGGTGCTCCGCTCGAACACGTCTGAACCGTCATCGTCGTCGTAGAACTCGGCGTCGCGCCCGTCGCGCACGCGCGGACTCATGAGGCGGCCACCATCGCTGACCAGCGTTGCGGGAAGTCTGGCATGGTCTTTGCCGTAGTGGCGACGTCAATGAGCCGGAGGCCGGGGATTCTTAGGCCCAACAGTGCGCCCAAATGGGCGATGCGATGATCCGCGAACGTCTCAAGATCAGTCCCGTGTCGCTGTGGCACATTGGTCGGGTTGCTATCTAGGGGAGTGCCGATGAGCAGACCGTCCTCGGTCTCCTCTGCCGATACGCCCACGGCACGCAGGATGGACACGATAGCGGTAATGCGGTCAGTTTCGTGACCGCGAATGTGTCCGACGCCCGTTATGCGGGTCTGCCCTTCGGCGAACGCCGCCAGGCCTGCAACAACTGGCGTCAGTTCACTGGCAGAACTGAGGTCGAAGTCGTAGCCATGCAGGGTGCCGGAACCGGTTACCGTCACGGACGATGTCGCCGGGTCCCGCTGCACGTGCGCACCGAAGCGGGTAAGGATGTCGAGAATCTCGTCGCCGGGTTGTGTGGTGACGGACGGCCAATACGTGCGCACGGTGCCGTCGGTGATGGTGGCGGCTATCAAGAATGCTGCGGCGTTGGTCAGGTCTGGCTCCACGCGCTCGCCAACGGCGGTCAGCGGGCGAGGCTCCACGATCCAGTGGTTCGGTTCCGGAGTGGCGATGACGGCACCGTGCTTAGCAGCCATCTCAATAGTCATCTCGATGTGCGGCAGCGAGGGCACTGATGCGCCCTCGTGGCGCAGTTCCAGTCCGGCGGGAAAACGAGAGGCGGCGAGCAGCAAGCCGGAGATGAACTGGCTTGATGTCGACGAGTCGATGCGCGCCCGCCGGCCCAGCGGACCCGTCGGAGAGGTAAGCGTAAACGGCACTGAACCTGTCGGCGAGTCGATGGTCACGCCCAACTGTCGCAAAGCATCCAGCAGGGGAGCCAAGGGGCGCTGACTAGCTCGTTCATCGCCAAAGAAGCGGGTGGTGCCCGGTGCCAGGGCGGCTACGGGGGGCAAGAATCGCATCACTGTACCCGCCAGTCCCACATCGATGCCATCCGGTGCGGGCGTGAACGTGTGCGGGGGACTAACACGTAGCGTGTCGTCGTCCAGGTCCTGAATATCAACACCGAGGGCGCTCAGTCCCGCGATCATCAACTCGGAATCGCGACTGCGCAGTACCCCTGAAATGACACTTGGGCCGTCTGACAAGGCCGCCAGAACCAGCGCCCGGTTGGTCTCAGACTTTGACCCAGGGACGCTGACTTCGGCGCTAATCGGCCCGTTGGCGAGCGGAGCGGGCCACAGCGCGGGTGCGACGGCGTCTGCACTCATGCGCTGGCAGGTTTGGATGTCGCAGCGCCAACAATGTTGCCGATCAGGGAGCCTTTCGCGCCGCCAACTGAGGCCGCGACGCAGGCGCCGAACACCGACAGCCGCGCGAGATTTTCTTTCATCTTGTCCCCGTTGACAAGGTCTTTGACTCTCATCGAGCTAAAAGACGCCGCGGTCTGCGTTGCTGTCAGTCCGGCTAGTGCCGCCGCCGCTACCCGTGGGGCAACGCCGAGCGTGTAGGCAAGACCCAACGCCAACTCTGCGGCTCCCAGCGACCTCGTGATCGACTCTTGGTCCTGAGGCACCATGTCCTTCATGCTCTCCGGCACTTCGTCTGCCACCTTTGCGGCCACTCCGACAAGCAGTTCAGAACCCTCATCGAGGTGCTCCTTGGGCTTCACGAAAGCACGATAGCCCTCGGCAAGAAAGTAGCTAGCGAAGGCGGCCCGGGATAGCAATGCGAATGGGATCATAAATCCATTATCCCATGTCGCCGGTGCCAAGAGCGCCTACCAGTCTGACTGGAATAGGAACGCGCCGCGAATTGTTGCGTGTTACATGCCCTGTTGCAGTGTTTCGCTCGCTTCCCTGAGGCACCTGACGACCCTTGCCGTCCCCAAAGATAATCGTTTTTGTGCTTCCACGGCTGCCCGATGCAGGGTAAGCTGTTGCTCAATGAACGATGTAGTTGTGCCTGTCACTGAGACAGACGCTGAACGTGCCGCTCGGTTCGAGCGCGACGCGCTGGGCTATCTTGACCAGCTTTTCCGCGCTGCCCTGCGGATGACACGAAACCCTGCCGACGCCGAGGATGTGGTCCAAGACACCTACGCTAAGGCATTTGCGTCGTTCGCCCAGTTCAAGCCGGGCACCAACTTGAAGGCCTGGCTCTACCGCATCCTCACCAACACCTACATCAACTCGTACCGCAAGGCGCAGCGTCGTCCCCAGATCGCGGGGGGAGAGGACGTAGAGGACTGGCAGTTGGCGGCGGCCGCGTCGCACGACTCGTCCGGTCTGATCTCTGCGGAGGCTGAGGTGCTGGCAAACATGCCAGACGCCGTGGTGACGCGCGCATTGGAGTCCCTGAGCCCAGAGTTTCGCGAGGTAGTCATGCTGTCGGACGTCGATGGCTTCTCATACAAGGAGATCGCCGAGATAATGGACACGCCGATTGGCACCGTGATGTCGCGCCTAAATCGCGCCCGGGCGCAGCTTCGCGCCAAACTGGGGGAGTACGCCGCAGAGTTGGGGATCGGGGTGAACCGATGAGCGAGTCAGTCACACACCAGGACGCCGAGACCGTGTTGGATGCATCAGTGCCGTCTGTCAGTGATGACAGCACACATGACGACACTGTCCGCTGTGCTGACGCCATAGTCAACGTGCAGGCTTTCCTGCGTGGCGAACTGGACTTGTCGCTTGCTGACGAGATTCGCGAGCACCTTATGGCCTGCGAGACGTGTCTAGACAATTTCCATGTCGAAGAGTTGATTACGTCCATGATTAAGCGTTGCGCTGCCCACCCGGAGTGCTGTTCTGAGACGCTGAGAGCGCGCCTGACGACGCTCCATGTCACCCTGCCCTAAGAGACACGTGTGCTGTCCCAGCGGTGTCCTGCGTGAGAAATGCTGGGAGAGGGCGCTGTCCCAGAGGTGGTGTCTCACTAGAAACCGAGGATCTCAGGTCTACTGGCGCATGCTAGACGGCCCGCACTGGCTGGACGCCGGTGCTTACCCACGCCAATGGATGCACAAATAGACGATGGCCCCGCGAATAACTCACGGGGCCATCGTCCATTTCAAAGCAAGACAGATGTGCTAGAACCACTTATGCGTTTGGACGCTTGCCGTGGTTGGCAGCATTCTTGCGGCGTGCGCGACGCTTGCGGCCACCCTTACCCATGTCAAAACCTCCAAGCTTGTCTGATTTTCGTCAACGTCCCATTGTGCCATCTAAACACCCATTTACGCCAACCAGCATCGCGAAGGAGCATTTGGCGGGCACGAGTAAGACCCAACCATGGGTAGAGTTGGGCGCATGATCCCAATGGCGACCGCGCTGGAAGAGCGCTCCAACTTGGACGTGGAGGACCAGCGCTGGCTGATATCTCTGGTGCGGGAGTGGCATGTGCTGGCGGATACCGCCTTCTCCGACTTGGTGTTGTGGGTTGCCACACGAGAACCGGGGGCATTCTGGGCGGTGGCGCAACGACGACCCAACACGGGCCCCACGTCGCTGGCCGACGACATCACAGGCAGCGACGCCGAAGGGGCAACGCTCCAACTGGTGCAACAGGCGTTCGCTACGGGCTTGTTGTTGGACGATCCGCAACCTCCCGTTGACTTGGGCATCCGGCAAGCCATCCCGCTGATGCGCTCCGGATGCGCCGTGGCGGTGCTGGAGCGCCGCGTGTCGAGCCTGCAATCGCTGAAGCTGGGTGCACTGGAAGACAACTATCTTGACGCGGGCAACGCTCTCATCGACATGGCGTGGCGCGGGGAGTACCCCATCGACCCGCCTGGTACGCCGCTGGCCAGCCCCAGAATCGGTGACGGGTTTTCCCGTATCGACAACGATGGCATCGTGCTGTTCGCGTCCCCCAACGCGGTCAGTTCGTTCCGTCGTCTCGGGCTCTCGGGCAACCTTGAGGGACAGAATTTGCGGCAGTTGGTCACATCGTTGGCGAGCATCAGCGTGCTGGGCCAAGGCCCGGTTGACGAGTTTGGCCGCCGCACTGTCGAGTTGGATGTGGAGGTGGCGACCACCAGCATCCGTCTGCGTGTCATACCTCTGCGACTTGTCGGTCAGCGGGTGGGCGAGATGGTGCTGTCGGTGGACTCGACGGCCATCCGCGAGCGCGAGCGGCAACTGGTCACCAAGGACGCCACCATCCGCGAGGTGCATCACCGCGTCAAGAACAACCTGCAAACAGTGGCGTCGCTACTGCGCCTCCAGGCTCGACGCATGGACTCCGCCGAGGCCCGAGACGCCCTCAAAGAGGCGGTTTCTCGGGTCCAATCTATTGCAGTGGTCCACGAAATCCTGTCGCACTCCTACGACGAGATGGTCGCTTTTGACGTGGTCGTTGACCAACTGCTGCTGATGGTTGGTGACCTGGCTGGCATCACCGGCACCGTCAACGCGTTCCGCAAAGGCAGCTTCGGGCTGATCCCCGCTGACGCCGCTACGGCGCTCTCCCTTGCAATCACCGAACTGTGCCAAAACGCGGTCGAGCACGGCCTGGGCTACAACTCCGGACGCGTAGAAGTGAGCGCCGCTCGCGACGCCAACCGTCTAGACGTGACGGTGTGGAACGACGGCGAACCCCTGCCCCCCAACTTTGCCGTTGACCCCACCAAGTCTCTAGGCCTCTCGATTGTCGGAACTCTAATCTCCGACCTAGGCGGCACGTTCGCGCTATTTAGTGACCCAGAAGTCGGCGGCACCACAGCGACAATCTCGCTTGAGTTTGCGGCCAACTAGGAGGCGTTTGGCGCTTAGTACATGCGCTGGCGGGTGCGGTTGCGGCGACGCATGGAACGACGCTCGTCGTCACTCATGCCGCCCCAGACGCCGTGGTCTTGGCCGTTTTCGATAGCCCACTGGAGACACTCGTCGCGCACTTCACAGCGGGTGCAGACCCGCTTGGCCTCTTCGATCTGTTGCAAGGCGGGGCCAGTGTTGCCTACGGGGAAGAAGAGCTCGGGGTTCTCCGAGAGGCAAGCTGCTTTATGGCGCCAATCCATTGCGTATCGATCCTGTTCTAGGGAAGCCAAAACTAAGTGAAAAGCAAAACGCTCTTCATAACTATTGTGCCATGCCAGTCAAGACCCCCAAAAGGTTGACACGCGCAATACGCTCCGAGGCGACAAATAGTGGACGTCGATAGACCAAATGGTTGGCATTTGTGGCCAGTTTCAGGTGTCGTCTCAACCAGAATGGATACTGTGACTGCGCGCAGGACGACGGGAGCGTGCGTGCGCAAGACTTACGAGAGTTAGGAGTGTCAGTTGCGCGACTAGCCGAGGGCGGCCTGCATCAATCTGTCTTGCTGCAGGGTGTGGACCGCTTTGGACCCGACGGAGGGCACTTCGGATGCCTCGCGTGCCACGCAGTCGAAGGTGAAGGGACGGGCGAGCCACTGCTCCATGGCCGGTGGCAGGTTGCGCTCCAAGAAGTGCCAGCCGCCTTGGTTCTCCGGCTCGTCCTGCACCCAACGAACGTCGGTGACGTGCGGGAACCGCGCCAAGGTCTTTGCAAGTCCCTCGTCGGGTAGCGGGAACAGACGCTCCAGCGAGATGATCGCTACCTTGCCGTTCAGCCCGCGACGCTCCCGCTCGGCCACCAAGTCCCAACGAATCTTGCCAGAACACAGCAGAATGCGCTCGACGCCGGACGCGTCGGTGATGGAGTCGTCGGGCAGCGCGGGACGCCAAGCGCCGGCGATGAACTCGTCGGGCATGCTGGTTGCCATCTTGTGGCGGAGCATCGACTTGGGCGTGGCTACCACAATCGGGTGGTGCCACGTCACCAGGGCGTGTGTGCGCAACAGGTGGAAGTACGACGCCGGGGTAGAAGGCTGGGCCACGCCAATGTTCTCGTCGTGAGCCATCTGCAACCAGCGTTCCAGCCTAGCGGACGAGTGGTCTGGCCCCTGGCCCTCATAGCCGTGTGGCAGCAGGATGGTGACGCCGGACTGTTGCGCCCACTTGGTATGTCCGGATACCACGAACTCGTCGATGATGGTCTGCGCACCGTTGGAGAAGTCGCCGTACTGGCCTTCCCAGCACACCAACGCGTCGGGGGCGGCCACCGAGTAGCCGTACTCGAATCCCATCGCCGCATACTCGTTGAGGATCGAGTCGTAGATGTCGAAGGGGGCCTGATCGTTGGACAGGTGCTTCAACGGCACCCACGCCTCATTGGTGCTGCGATCCACGACGGCACCAAAGCGCTGCGAGTAGGTGCCTCGGCGGCTGTCCTGGCCGACGAGGCGCACCTGGTGCTTCTCCAGCAGCAGCGAGCCGAACGCCAGCAGTTCTGCGGTGGCCCAGTCAATGGGGCCTTTGCGGATAGCCTCGACGCGCCGCGCCAACTGTGGTGCCACCTTGGGGTGCACCTGGAAGTTGCTGGGCAAGTTTTCGTACACGGACGCGATGGTGTCCATCATCTCGCGGGTGATCGCCGGGGCAGCCTTGGCGCGCTGTTTGGTGGGGTAGCGCGGCGCGATGCGATACTCATCTGTGTCGTGCTGAGCGGTATCGGGGTTGCGCACCTCAGAGAACACTTGGTCCAGACGCGCGCGGAACCGAGCGACGGCTGCATCCGCGTCCTCGGACGTGATGTCGCCACGCCCAACAAGGGCTTCGGCGAACAGTTCACGCACCGGGCGCTTCTGTTCGATCAGGTCGTACATCTGTGGCTGCGTGAAGCTGGGGTCATCACCCTCGTTGTGACCGCGACGACGGTAGCAGATCAGGTCGATGACTACGTCCTTCTTGAAGGCCTGACGGTAGTCAAACGCCAGTTGGGACGCCCGCGAGCACGCGTCTGGGTCATCACCGTTGACGTGCAACACGGGTGCCTGCACGGTCTTGGCAACGTCGGTGCAGTACACCGAAGAGCGGCCTTCCATCGGCCCGGTGGTGAAGCCAACCTGATTGTTGACGACGATATGGATGGTGCCGCCGTTGCGGTAGGCGCGCAGTTGGCTCATTTGTAACGTTTCATAGACGATGCCCTGACCTGCGAACGCGGCGTCGCCGTGCATCAGTACAGGCAGTACCGTGTGCGCCACTGGATCGCCGGTGCGATCGCTCTTGGCACGCGCAATGCCCTCCAGCACCGGATCGACGGCCTCCAGATGGCTGGGGTTGGCTGCCACAGAAACCCGAATGGTGTTGCCAGCAGGGGTTTGGTAGCTGCCCTCCGCGCCAAGGTGGTACTTGACGTCGCCGGAGATGTCCTCAATGTTGGGGGCGCGGTTGTCGAACTCGCGGAACACCTGCGAGTACGCCTTGCCTGCGATGTTGGTGAGTACGTTGAGACGCCCGCGGTGGGGCATGCCGATACAAACCTCAACCAACCCCTCGTCGGCGGCGCATTCACAAATCTCGGAGAGCGCCACAATCGCGGATTCGGCCCCCTCCAGCGAGAACCGCGTCTGGCCAACATACTTTGTCTGCAAGAAGGTCTCAAAAACCTCTGCCTCGCTCAGTTCGTCAAGGATGCGCAGTTGTTCGACGCCCGGACGCGGGGTGTGCGCCCCTTCAAGACGGTCCTGCCACCAGCGGCGCTGCTCCGGGTCCTGAATGTGCATGTACTCCACGCCCAACGTGTGACAGTACGAGTCGCGCAGGCGGTCCACGATCTCACGCAACGTGAGCGACTGTTGCTTGATCTCACCGAGCGACCAGACCGGGAAACTGCGGTCAAGGTCCCACAGACTCAGTCCGTGCGACGCCAACTCAAGGTCGGGGTGGGTGCGCTGGCGATACTCCAGCGGGTCGGTGTCGGCCATCAAGTGGCCAAACTGCCGGTAGGACTCAATGAGGCCGTACACGCGGGCCTGCTTGTCAACGTCGGTGCTCACTGGGGTGATGTCGATGTCCCAACGCAGGGGCGGGTATGGCACACGCAGGCTCTCGAACACCTCGTCGTAGAACCCGTCCTCGCCGAGCAGCAGTTCGTGGATGCGGGCCAAGAACTCGCCGGACTGGGCACCCTGAATCACACGGTGATCGTAGGTGGACGTGAGTGTGGTCACCTTGGAGATACCCATCTCGGCTAGCGTCTGCGCGCTGGCACCTTGGAACGGGGCGGGGTAGGTGATCGCCCCGACGCCCAAGATGAACGCTTGCCCCGGCATCAAGCGCGGACGGGAGGCGTTGGTGCCTATGCCACCAGGGTTGGTGATGCTGCACGTGGCTCCGGCGTAGTCATCGACGGTGAGCGTCTGGTTGTGCGTACGCTCAACAATGTCCTCATAGGCGGAGAAGAACTGGGCAAAGTTGAGCCGTTCGCAACCCTTGATCACCGGCACCAGCAGTTGCCGGGTGCCGTCTTTGGCGTTGGAGTCGATGGCGATGCCAACGTTGATGGAGTTATGCCGGACCATCGAGGGTGCGCTGCCGTCAGCGGAGTAGGTGGTGTTCATCTCCGGAACGTCCTTGATTGCCTGAACCATGGCATAGGCGATCAGGTGCGTGAAGGACAGCTTTCCGCCACGGCTGCGACGCAGGAAGTTGTTTATGGTGCCCCGCTGGTCGATTGCCAACTTCATTGGCACCTCGCGGAACGACGTAGCGGTGGGCACCACCAGGGAGGCGTCCATGTTCTGGGCGGTCTTGAGGGCAACGCCGCGAAGCTTGATGTGCGTCGGAGTGGCGTCTTGCGCATCCGGAACCACGCGCGGGTCCGGGATGTCGGCACCCAAGCCGCTGGCGTCGCCGGGAGTTGATGGGGCCTCAGTGCGCTCTTCACGCGGTTCGACCGTGGCGATCACTGGTGGCGCGGTTTCGGGCGTGACCGTGGCAGGCGCGGCTTCGACCAACTCTGCCCGCTGAGCGGCAGGTGTGCTGGTGGCGGGGCCAGCGAGCGGCTCAACAGCAGGAGGCGGCTCGGGGGCGGGCTCGGCGCTGTCACTCGGCGGATTGGTGGCAAAGAAGTCCCGCCATTCAGGGGCGACCGAGTTGGGGTCAGCAGCAAAACGCTCTTGCATTACGGAAACTAGCCAAGAGTTGTCGCCGAAACCGGGGACCAACGAGTCAGTCATGTGCAATTCGCTCATTTCTGTCTTTGCGCGGACGGCCTTCGTCAGCGCAGTACGTGCGGGTGATGGATGACAGTTACCACTAATCCTAGTCATCTTCGCGCGCGGCATTACCAACGCGCCAGGCAGACCACCCAGCCAACACGGCAGCGGTCAAGGCGATGAGCAGCATCAGCAGGTTGCGTGCCACCAGTCGAACTGCGTCTTCCATGGTGCCTTGGTCGCTGAAGATCAAGCCAAGATAGTGGAATGGATAAACGAGCGTCGTTAACAATGCTGCCACTAGGCAAGACGCTCCGAGGATCGCGGCGGTTACCCATTCGAAAATGTCGCTAGCCTTGCCGACAAGCATCGCCGCCGGTCCAGCAAGCCACATCATGTACTGGGGGCTGTAGGTCTTGTTGCCCACGATGAGCAGGGCGATGATGGCGAGCATCACGCAAGACTCTGCGAAGTCGCTGTAGTGCCAACTGACCCTAGACGTTGTGCCAGTCGCGTCAGTATCGTCATTGTTTGGGACACTGTCTGCGGTCTGCGCAACCGGCGAGTTCAACCAGGCACGGGCCTGCCAACGTCTTGCAAACAGTGCGGCACTCAACCAGATTGACACCAGAATAGCCACGACGAACGCCACATCGGCACCCCGCAGCCACATCTCCACGTCCGGTCCAACAACCTCGAAGGCGTTGAATTGGGAGTAGATCACCTTGTATCCCTGATCTGGCACGGCATGCAGATACATCGGGCGTGTCGCCAGTACAGACTCGATCTGGAGCCCCCGTTCAGATTGCCATGTCAGTGGAGATAGCGACCTATCCCAGCCATTGAACAGCAGTGAGACGCCTCCGATGACGCCTCCGGTGATCGCAAACCCGAGCAGACGCTTGTTGAAACGTTTGCCTACGCCGAGGAGCGCTCCGATCAGGATGGCGGGCCAAAACTTGGAGGCTGCGGCCAAGGCCAACGCCACTCCCGCGCCAACGTCGCGCCCTGTGGTCGCGCACACGAGCGTTAACATCACGAAGAAAGCCGGGATCAGGTCGAGTCGGAACCAGATCAACGGACCCACGAGCGCCAGGTACGCACACCAGTACCAGCCAGCGCGAAGCGAGACGAGCCGAGCCAGCAACAAAACTCCGCCAGCGTCAAGCAGCGCTACAAACCCGATCAACAAGCCTTGAAAGACCAGATTATTGCCAGAGGCTAGGAAGTCGAACGCCCGCAGCAGCCACAGAATTGGGGTGGGGTACTCTGTGAGCGTCTGGGCATCTGGCCCGCTCAGCGAGTAATGGTAGTAGAGCACGTCGTTGATGATGTACTGGCAGCGAGCGGACCAGAGCCAATACATGGTGGCGCGCGAGAGCGCCCAGAAGACGATGAGCGGGACGTAGTTCATCAAAGCCTGACGGTGACGCTCTAACCACGTCTCCGTGGTCGTCTCAGGCATCTACAGTCTCCGTAGTATTAGGAGTGGTGCTACTAGCAGTGTGTGGAACACTGAGCGATGTTGGAGATGTTGGAATGGAGAGAGTCTCGGGTGAGCCATCGTCCTGATGCGGTACCCACACGTCGGGGTTGGTGAAACTCCACACCCAACGCACCAACTCCACCAGCAGGGCTACCACCAGAGTGTTGCGCAGTGCCAGCACGCACGTGAGGAGCCCGCGCACTGACAGTAGCACCCAGTCGCCAGCTTCGTTGACCAGTGCTCCGTAGCCGATGGGGAAGATGACGGTGGTCAGGCCGCACACCACCAGAATGATGATCGCGATTCGCTTGACGTGTCGCCAGTCCGCCGCGTAGGTGTTGGTGCCCCGAGCCACGGTCTGTAGTCCAGAGGCGGGTTGGGTGTAGCGATGGAGCGTGCCTGTGCTCGGTGGCTCGTCCCCTCCGCCCAGCACGGTGAACATCGCGGCCGCAGGAGCACCCAACCAGATCACGTACTGCGGGGAAAACGTCTTGTTGGCGACGATCAGCACGGTGATGAACAGCAACACCAACGCGCATGACTCCATCATCCTGCCCCGGCCACGCAGCGCGAACGCCAGCGACGCGGCAGCAATAACGGCGTACCCCACCAGTGCGGCAACGTCAGCGGCACTGGCCCAGAAGCTGGTGGACGTTCCCCATACCTCAAACGCTTGGTAGCGGGAGATAGCCACCACAAAGTCGCCCTGTCCGGCTGCCCGCAGCAACATGGGAACGGTAGCCCAGACCGACTCCACCTGAAGTCCTCGGTCAGTCTGGTAGCTCAGTGGAGACAGCAATCGGTCCCAACCACCCCACAACAGCGAGATTCCGGCCAGCGTGGCTCCCGTCAAGCCGATGCCGAAGGTCACCTTAAGGTTATGTTTCTTATCGGAACCGCACAACGCTCCCCAGAGCAGTGCTGGCCAGAGTTTGAAGCTGGCCCCTAGGCCGATCATCACCCCAGCCATCCAAGCGTGGTGACGCATCAAGAACATCAGCGCCCACCCACACAGCACAGACGTGACGAGGTCGAAACGCAAGTACGCCACCGGGCCGATAAGTCCCAAGAACGATGTCCAGAAGATGACCGCCAGTCCGCGCATGTGCCCGCTCTTCAGCCACAGCGAGTAGGTGAAGGCGGCGTCCAATGCGACCATCACAAGCACAAACGCGATGATGTAGCCGCGAGCCGAGCCGAGTCCAAGAATGTAGGGGATGTAGAGGAAGAACAGTGCCGGTGTCGGGTATTCGGCAGCCAACTGTGCCGGTCCCAGATCGGCGAGCAATGCCATACGGTCGTAGTAGTAGTACACGTCACCTTGGGCGCTCGGGATCAGAGCCCAAATTCCCAAGGCTAAGAAGCGCGCGCCAAACCAGAAGAACAACAAGAATCGGGCACTGTTGAGCCGTTCGTCGTTCAAAACGTGGCGACGAGCCCAGGCGGTCAGCGACAACGGCACATCGTGAGGACGCAAGTGCATGAGGTTCGTGGCGAGGCTCCGCGCACGCATGGCTTGGCGACGAGCCCAGTCAACAGACGAAAACCGCGCGGGCGTGCCATCTGCACCGTCCCTGCCATCGGCATCCATAACTGGGGTCAATGATCTCGCCTAACTCACGCGACTAGGAGACTTTTCATCAGCTCCAGCGCCCCCGGGGCGATTCGAACGCCCGCTCCCGGCTCCGGAGGCCGGTGCTCTATCCCCTGAGCTACGGGGGCATGGCATATGTTTGACCTAGACCTCGCAATAACTTGTGACAAGTCAATGGAGTGGCTCAAATGCACATGCGCCGAGCGTTTACTCTACCGCATCTCGTGAGAGAATATCTCAATGAGTGCTGCACTTGCCCCCTCCTGGCTGAGGCCCGTTGACCCACCCGACGCGGTAGACGTGTGCGTGTGGAGCAGCACCACGCGTCGCGACGCCTCCGGTTCGCTTGTGGTTGGCGGGGTCTCCGCAGGCGACGCCGCAGCTCAGTTTGGCACCCCGGTGTACCTGATTGACGAGGCCGACGTGCGCTCACGTGCCGCCGCCTACCGCGCCGCTTTTGCTGGTTGGCGGATCTACTACGCCTCGAAAGCCCTGCTGAGCCGGGCCTTGGTGCGTGTAATCGCGGACAGCGGGTTGAGTTTGGATGTCTGTAGCGGCAATGAACTGCAACTCGCACTCTCCGCCGACTTTCCCGCAGAGCGCATCGGGCTGCACGGCAGCAATAAGAGCGATGTCGAACTGCGCCTGGCGCTGGAGTCTGGCGTGGAGCACATCGTGGCGGACTCGTTCGACGAGTTGGGTCGCATCGAACGCATCCACGCTGCAACCGGAGTGCGTGCGTCAGTGTTGCTGCGCATCAAGAGTGGGGTAGAGGCACACACTCACGAGTCGATTGCCACCGCCCACGAGGACCAAAAGTTCGGTTTCTCGCTGGCGTCCGGTGAGGCCCTCACGGCGCTGTTGCGCTGCCACGACAACCCGGCTTTCGACCTGCTGGGCATCCACTCGCACATCGGGTCGCAGATCTTTGACACCAACGGGTTTTCGCTGGCCGCCGCCCGACTGCTTAGTTTGATGCAGCAGTTCCAGCGGGCAACTGGCGTCAGCCTGCCAGAGCTGAACCTTGGCGGCGGCTTCGGCATCGCCTACAACGCCTCCGACTCGCCGTCCACCCCGGCACAGCTGGCCGCTGGGCTGGATGCCATCATCGCGGACAGCTGCGCCAAATTTGGCATTGACAAGCCAAAACTCGCTATCGAACCCGGACGTGGCATCGTGGGTCAGGCTGGGACTGCGCTCTACACCGTCGGCACTATCAAGGATGTCGAGTTGGACGGTGGCGCCCGCCGCTATGTGAGTATCGACGGTGGCATGAGCGATAACCCGCGTCCTGCGCTCTACGGGGCCGAGTACTCCTGCCTGCTCGCAAATCGCGTGAGCGCGGCTGCTCCGGTGTTGTCTCGCGTAGTCGGGATGCACTGTGAGACGGGCGACATCGTGGTGCGCGACACCTACCTGCCGTCCGATTTGGCCGTCGGTGACTTGATCGCTGTCGCGAGCACAGGAGCGTACTGCGTGCCGCTGTCGAGCAACTACAACATGGCGCTGCGTCCCCCAGTGGTTGCGGTCAGGGACGGCGTTGCCCACACGTGGGTGCGACGCGAGACCTATGCCGACCTACTGGCTCGCGACGTGGGTTGAACTCCCGCATAGGGTCGTGCGTGGGCGTCCGTCTCGCCAGAGTCGCGCGTTAACCCCAAACGGGCAACGCTCACGTACCATAGATGAACACACGAAGACGAACACACGAAGACCAAGAAGTGGGAGAGATGATGGAAAGCACGGCTCAGCCGCCAAAACTTCGGATCGCCCTGCTCGGCTTCGGCATCGTGGGCTCGCGCGTCGGCCAAATGCTGATCGACGAGGCCGACCTGCTAGCCAAGTACATCGGTCGCGAGATCGAGTTCATCGGCATCGCCGAACGCGACGAGAGCAAAGACCATCAGGGCGTGCCTGACCACTTGTTTGTCACGGATGCTGCCAAGCTCATCATCGAGGGTGAACCCGACGTGGTGGTAGAATTGATAGGTGGGCTAGGCGCTGCAGACGAGCTCATCAAGCTTGCCATTGCGCAGGGCGCTAGCGTGGTCACCGCCAACAAGGCGTTGCTCGCGGCTCGCGGGCAGGAGTTCTTTGGTTTGGCGCAGGCTGCCGGGGTGGATCTGTACTTCGAGGCTGCTGTTGCGGGAGCCATCCCGATCATCAGGGCGCTCAGCGAGTCGCTGGTGGCCTACGGCATCTACTCCATCACCGGCATCGTGAATGGCACCACAAACTTCATCCTTGACAAGATGAGTTCCGACGGTGCCACCTATGCCGATGCGCTGGTCAAGGCTCAAGAGCTTGGTTTTGCCGAGCTGGATCCCACGGCAGACATTGAGGGCATCGATGCCGCCAACAAGACCGCGTTGCTCGCTAGCTTGGCGTTCGGCACTTGGGTAGGGGTAAGCGACGTCTTCCGCGAAGGCATCTCCGCGCTGGTCCCCGGTGACTTTAGGGCCGCCGCCGCCAATGGTTGCGTCATAAAACTGCTTGCCAAGGCCGACTTACATGACGACGGCTCCGTGAGCGTGCGTGTCCATCCCGCCATGGTGCCTATCGGCCATCCGTTGGCAAGCGTCAGCGGGGCCAACAACTCAATCGCTGTCTCCACGCACGGGGCGGGGGAGTTGATGTTCTACGGCCTAGGTGCGGGCGGCACTCCCACCGCATCTGCGGTAATTGGTGACGTTGTTACCGTCGGCCGCAACCGGGTTGGTGGTGTGGTCGGCATGTCTGTCGCGATGTCCAAGACCAGCCAAGTGTTGCCGATGAGCGCCAACGAGTCGCAGTATTTCTTGCGTTTCGACGTGGCCGACGTGCCGGGCATCCTGTCGCAAGTTGGCGCGGTGCTGGCTAGTCATCATGTGAGCGTGCGCAATCTGTCACAGGCGTCGAATATGGCTGAAGAGCCGTCTCGCGCAGCCGAACTGGGCGTGTTGACGCACGTCACCAACGAGGGCGACCTGTTGGCTTGCGTTGCCGAGTTAGATGCTGCCGCGTTTGTGCGCAGCGAAGTGCGTGTCATGCGCGTGGAAGGATAGCGAGATGTGGGTTAGTTGCCTTGACCTTGAAGGGGTGTTAGTCCCCGAGATCTGGATCAACGTTGCCGAGCGCACCGGAATCGCTGAACTGCGCCTGACTACGCGTGACATCGCCGATTACGACGAACTGATGACGCACCGTATGCGCGTGCTGCACGAGCATGGCCTCAAAATGAGTGACATCACCGCAGTTATTGCGCAGATGGACCCGTTCGACGGGGCATGCGAGTTCCTTGACTGGTTGCGCGAGCGCGGCCAGGTGCTAATCCTCTCTGACACCTTCATCCAGTTCGCCGGGCCGCTCATCAAGAAGCTGGGCAACCCCACCATTTTCTGCCACACTCTAGGCGTGGTTGACGACCGCATCGTGGACTACACCGTCCGCATCCCGGATCAGAAACGCGCCACCGTGCGTGCCCTGCAAGCATTGAACTTCAAGACCATCTCAGTGGGGGACTCCTACAACGACGTGGCAATGCTGAGCGCCGCCGAGATCGGCGTCTTGTTCCGTCCGCCCCAGCGCGTCATCGACGAGTACCCCAACCTGCCCGTCACCACCACCTACGACGAACTTCGCGACGCCATCTCCGGCGCCCGCTCCCGCATCGACAGCTAGGGCAGCGTTGGTCGGCATTTGGTTAGTGTGACCGCAGTCGTGATACAGTCGTCCTATAGCGCTGATTGAAGCGCAAGCCGCGCCGTGCGAAGAAAAATGACACGCCGACGCAGCTCGGTTTAGTGCATCGGGCATAACAGAGATATTTCTTGGGTTCAAGAACGCCGCCGAAGCTGTCCACAGCAAGACGCTGAGACAAGTCCCAGCTTGCTGGGGTCAAAAGCAAAACGGCACAATCTGACGACACGCAAGTTCCCAGTCCCGATGCCCCTTGAAAGGAGTCTCGTGAGCGACACGAGCAATACGGCCACGCAGGTGGCCGCCACCCTTGCAGCGATGAAGCTGCCGGAGCTGAAAGAGGCTGCTGGCGCACTCGGTATCAAGGGCACCAGCGCCATGAAAAAGGCCGACCTGGTTGCCGCGATCACTTCCGCGCGCGGCGGGCATGACGGCAGCAGGGCTAGCAAGTCCCAGGCTCGCAGCAGCGAAGCGCCAGAACAAGAACAACGCCAAGAGTCGCCGCGCGCAGACGCTCAGGGTGAGCACTCGGCCGGCAAGTCAAGCGACGGCGACGAGATCGGCGCTCGACTGGACGCGCTCAGCCGCAACCGCCGTTCCCGGCAGCGTTCGCGTTCCGACGAGGGTGAACAGCCCAGCGACACTGCCAACGACGACAACAGAGACAGGTCTGAGACCAACGACCGTTCGGCGTCCTCCGCAGGTGGCAGCGACGAGGATGGCCCCAACGGTAGCCGTCGTCGCCGTCGTCAACGCGACCGCAACAACCGCAATACCCGACGCAGCAGTGGCGATGACCGCGACTCTGCAGATCCCACCGTGCGTGAAGACGACGTTCTGCTTGAGATCGCGGGCATCCTCGATGTGCTGGAAAACTACGCCTTCGTGCGCACCTCCGGCTATCTGCCGGGGCCGTCCGACGCGTACGTGTCGCTGTCCATGGTGCGCAAGTTTGACCTGCGCAAGGGCGACGTCATCACCGGCGCGGTGCGCCAACCACGCGACGGCGAGCGCGCCCAGAAGTACCAGCCGCTGGTGCGCCTCGACAAGGTGAACGGCGTAGAGCCGGACGCCATGCGTGGCCGCCCCGAGTTCGCCAAGCTCACCCCGTTGTACCCACAAGAGCGCCTGCGTCTTGAGACCACCGGCACCAACATGGCCGGTCGCATCATGGACCTGATGAGCCCCATCGGTAAGGGCCAACGTGGCCTGATCGTCAGCCCCCCGAAGGCTGGCAAGACGATGATCATGCAGTCCATCGCCAACTCGATTACCACCAACAACCCGGAGGTTTACCTCATGGTTGTGCTGGTTGACGAGCGCCCCGAAGAGGTCACCGACTTTCAGCGCACCACCACCGGCGAGGTTATCGCCTCCACGTTCGACCGTCCCGCCGAGGACCACACCACGGTGGCCGAACTGGCCGTTGAGCGCGCTAAGCGTCTGGTCGAGTTGGGCCACGACGTGGTCATTCTGCTTGATGGCATTACGCGCCTGGGTCGCGCCTATAACCAAGCCGCGCCCGCATCTGGCCGCATCCTCTCCGGTGGCGTTGACTCCGCCGCGCTGTATCCGCCCAAGAAGTTCTTCGGTGCCGCCCGTAACATCGAGAACGGTGGCTCGCTCACCATTCTGGCAACGGCGCTCGTCGAGACCGGTTCCAAGATGGACGAGGTCATCTTTGAGGAGTTCAAGGGCACCGGCAACATGGAGTTGCGCCTCTCCCGCCAGCTCGCTGACAAGCGCATCTTCCCTGCTGTGGACGTTGACGCTTCCGGCACGCGCCGCGAGGAGTTGCTGATGAACCCGCCGGAGTTGAAGCTCATCTGGGGCTTGCGTCGCGGCCTGGCCGGCATGGAAGACCAGCAGGCCCTTGAGGTGCTGCTGTCCCGCATGCGCAAGACGCAGAACAACGCCGAGTTCCTGATGATGATCTCCAAGTCGGCCCCCGCCTCGGAGTAGCCGTCCAGAACGGGAATGCTCCTAGTTTGCTAGGCGTTACACCCGTCGAGTAGAGTACTTATTTGGCTCGGTTCCCGCGACAGAGATGACACGCGACTTGCGTGGTTTCCCGTCCGTGTTGACCTTACGGATAGCGTCCGAGCAAGACCCAACAAGGAGAAAAGACATGAAGCAGGGTATCCATCCCGATTACCGCGAGATCCAGGTCGTGTGCACGTGTGGCAACACCTTCACCACTCGCTCCACCTACACGCGTGACACCATGCACGCTGAGGTGTGCAGCCAGTGTCACCCGTTCTACACCGGCAAGCAGAAGATCCTCGACGCTGGTGGCCGCGTGGCTAGCTTCGAGCGTCGCTTCGGTAAGAAGACCGGCAAGTAGCTTACTTAAACGGGCGTCCGGCCAAGACATTTGCTTGGCTAGGCGCCCGTTTTTGCACCCCAAAGTCCGTTTATGGCAGCCGTGAAGGTTGTGGTGGGCGTCTTGGGGCACCGAGCGACGCGAGCGTCACTTTGCACAAACAACCACGAGAGACACTAGGTAGATCATGTTCGAGTCAGCGAGCACACTGCGCGAGGAGTTCGCGCAACTCGAGTCCGAGCTTGCCAGCCCGGAGATTTTGAGCGACCAAGCACGCTCCCGCAAGGTGGGACGACGCTACTCGCTGTTGATGCCGATCATGGCTGCGTTAGACGAGTACGACTCCCTGACCTCCGACCTGAGCGCCGCCGAGGAGTTGGCAGGGGAGGACGAGTCCTTTGCCGCAGAGGCCATCACCCTGCGGGAACGTCTCGCAGCGACCACGGAGAAGTTGACCGCACTGTTGGCTCCGCGCGACCCCAACGACGCCTGTGACGCCATCGTGGAGATCAAGAGCGGTGAGGGTGGTGAGGAGTCGGCGTTGTTCGCTGGCGACCTGCTGAACATGTATCAGCGCTACGCCGAGACGCGTGGTTGGAAGAGCGAAGTCCTAGACTCTGAAGGCACCGACCTGGGCGGCATCAAGTCCATCACGCTGGCGTTTCGCGCCGCCAACAACACCGCCCCCGAGAACGCCCCTTACGGAGTGCTCAAGTTCGAGGGCGGCGTCCACCGCGTGCAGCGTGTGCCCGTAACCGAAAGCCAAGGCAGAATCCACACGTCCGCTGCCGGAGTGCTGGTGATGCCCGACGTCGAGGCTGACGAGATCGAGATTAAGGACGATGACCTGCGTATTGACGTGTATCGCTCCACTGGCAAGGGCGGTCAGGGCGTCAACACCACAGACTCGGCTGTGCGCATCACCCACATCCCGTCCGGGATTGTGGTCACTTGCCAAGACCAGCGTTCCCAGTTGCAAAACCGCGAGCAGGCCATGCGTATCTTGCGCGCCCGCATGGTGGCTCAGGCTGAGGAAGACGCCGCCAACCAGGCGAGCGCGGCCCGTAAGTCGCAGGTGCGCACCGTTGACCGTTCCGAGCGCATTCGCACTTACAACTACCCCGAAAACCGCATCGCTGACCACCGTATCGGATTCAAGGCCTACAACCTCGACGCCGTACTTGCCGGTGACATGAGCGCCGTCATTGAGGCACTGCAAGCCGCTGACCTAGCCGAGCGACTGGAGTCGGCAGGCGACAGGGTATAAAACCCCTAGTTAACCAGAACTATACATTCCTGTTGGGGTCTTGCTCATGCGTCCATTAGTGCTGTTGTCTGAGGGTGCCGCAGAGCTGCGTCGTGCGGGGCTCCCCAGTCCTGAAGCCGACGCCAAGACGCTGCTGGCCCACGCGCTGGACGCCACCCCAGTTGCCCTTGCGCTCATTCCAACTGTGGACGACGACACCGAACTGCTGTTCCGTCGGCTGATCGAGTTGCGCAAGCAGCACCATCCGGTGCAACACCTAACCGGCATTGCCTACTTCCGTGGCGTCTCGTTGGCGGTTGGTCCGGGTGTGTTCATCCCGCGTCCGGAGACCGAGGGGTTGGTGCAGTTGGTGCTCGATTGGGCGCAGCAGCATCCCGACGGCTCCAGCACTGTTGGTGACCACACTAGGGCGAGCGCGAACGGTACACCACTCGCCATCGTCGATCTTGGCACCGGCTCTGGTGCCATCTCCAAAGCGCTAGTCACAGAACTCGCTGACTTGGGCATCCCGGCACAAATCCACGCTGTCGAACTCTCTGCTGAGGCCTACCGCTACGCCCAAATCAACCTTGAAGGAACGGGCGTTGATCTCCGTCTTGGCGACCTGAGCATCGCTTTCGATGACTTGGCCGCTCAGGTGGACATCGTCGTCTCAAATCCGCCCTACATCCCCAGCGGGGCGCAGGTGCCCACTGACGTGGCCGAACACGACCCACAACTCGCTCTCTTCTCTGGTGAGGACGGCCTGGACGCCATTCGAGGCATCATCCCCGTTGCCGTCCGATTGCTGAAATCTGGCGGTCTGCTGGCCCTTGAACATGACGACACTCACGGGCAATGCGTGCCCGAACTCTTGCGCGCTCATGGAGAGTTCACGCGGGTGAACTGCTCAAATGACCTGTCCGGACGGGCACGCTATTCATCGGCTGAGCGGGCATGATGGCAAGATTAGGTTCTGTGATCGCGTATTGCGCAGGAGAGGGCTCGTCAGCGTGCGTTGACCTGCGCCTTGGCGCAATTGCTCGCGCAGCCGAGGTCATCAAATCTGGTGAACTCATCGTCTTCCCAACTGACACCGTCTACGGCTTAGGGGCCGATGCCTTCAACCCAGCTGCGGTGCAACGCCTGCTGGACGCCAAAAACAGGGGGCGTGCCATGCCCTCCCCGGTGCTTGCGGCAACAGCGGCAGCGGCATTTGCCCTCGCCAGTAACGTCCCTGAAGGAGCGATGGCGTTGGCGGACGCCTTCTGGCCGGGTGCTCTGACTCTCGTGTTGCCGGTGCGCGCAGAACTCAAACTCAACCTCGGGGACAAATCCGACACCATTGCACTCCGCGTCCCCGACGACCGCTTCGCCCGTGAATTGTTGCGCGCCACTGGCCCGTTGGCGGTCAGCAGCGCTAACCTCAGCGGGGAACCGTCCGCTTTGGACTGCCCCAGCGCCCGCGAGATGCTGGGTGAGGCAGTGTCCCTCTACCTCGACGGCGGCCCCGTGAGTGGGGGAGTGGCCTCCACAATCATTGACTTCTCGACCGACGAGGCGGGCGTCCTGCAACGTGCGGGGGCTATCTCGTTAGAACAGATTCAGTCCGTCCTTCCTGGCGTCAGGCTGGCGGAGAGCCATGTCTGAGTACGTTCTGGTGCTGCTAATCGCAGCGGGGGCAACCTACCTCACTTCCGGGCTGTTCCGGCGCGTGGCGGTGCGACTAGGGGCCATGGCATGGCCCCGCGTTCGCGACGTTCACGTAGCCCCAATGCCCTACTTTGGCGGCCTGGCGATGCTGGTGGGTGTCGGTGTGGCCTTCCTGGTGGCTTCCCGGCTGCCGTTCCTGTCGTCCCACGCCATCGTCACCCGCGACTCGGTTGGCGTGTTTCTGGCAGCCTGTGTCATCTGTCTTGTCGGTGCCATTGACGACATGTTGGACCTACCCGTCTACACCAAGGTTTTCGGGCAGGTTTTGGCCGCCGCTGTTGCCGTGCTCAACGGGGTACGGCTGTATTGGGTGAGTCTGCCAAACTCCATCTACGCTCTGGATACGCCAACATCCACCCTTGTCACCCTCATATTCATCTTCGTCTGCGTCAACGCTGTCAACTTGGTGGACGGTCTTGATGGGCTGTCCAGCGGCGTTGTAGGTATCGGCGCATCCGCCATGTTCCTTTACACCTACTTCTTGGCGTTCGAGCGCAACCTTGTGGTCTGCACCACTGCCAGTCTGGTCACGGTGGCCGCAACCGGAGTGTGTCTCGGGTTCCTGCCGCACAACTTCCACAAGGCGCGCATGTTCATGGGGGACTCTGGCTCAATGCTGCTCGGACTACTGCTGGCATCGTCGTCCATCTCGTTCACTGGACAGATGGACTCGCAGTTGCTGCAACCTGCCACCTCGGGCATCTTCTGGCCGTCGTTGATGCCTTTCGTGCTGCCTGTCGCGGTGATGTTTGTGCCGCTGTTGGACCTAGTTTTGAGCTACATTCGCCGCACATCTCGCGGCATCTGGTGGTTCCAGGCCGACAAGGAACACCTACACCATCGCTTGATGAATCGGGGGCACTCGCAGCGCGCCACGGTTGCCATCATGTGGGGCTGGACGGCGCTGGTTTCTTATGGGGTGACGCTATTGGCCCTAGTCAACACGCCATGGGTGTGGGTGGTGCTGGGTGCCGCTCTTGCCATCATGTGTTTGATGACCTGGGTGTATGACGCCAGACCTCGCTCCCGCAATCGCAGAGCACCCAGGCCGAGCCAAGAGGTCGACCAAGAGGTCGACCAGGCGTCCGCCCTACCGTCCGACTCCCAGCCCGAATCACGGGTCGAACTCGAACCTGAACCCGAGGCCCTCGGTTTCTCGCTAGGGTCAGCGCAGGTCAGCTAGTTCGTCTCAAAAATCTGCTATCACAAGGTCACGATCACCGGGGCAACATGGTAGTCTCACACTTGCGAAGAACGCAGTGACGTGCTTGCGCAGAACGCAGTGGCAAAGTTGCCGCGAAACGACGACGCAAGTCTTGTTTCTTAGGAGTTCCGAGAAAGGTAATAGGACGTTGAGCCAGCCAATGACGCCAATGGGCGACGTTGCGTCGGCGCACTGTCCTCCCGCGCCGCTCGACACTCCGGCTATCGTCACCGCTCTGGGACTCAAGGGCGCCGCCGTTTGCGCGGTTGCGGTGCCCATGTTTGCCCTCATCTCTGACGGTTGGCGACCTGCGGTTGCTGCCCTCGGCGTGAGCGCCGCGCTGATCGCCTGTTTCTCGCTGCAATTTGCGGGTTTCAACGCGATTCGCCGCCCCGGAAAGCTGGGAGTCATCCTCTCGGCCAGCGGTTACTTGGTGCGCTTGTGCGGCCTCGGATTGCTGCTTTGGGCACAGATCAGATTCGAGTTTGTAACACCGGGCGTGCAGACGACGTGGGTTTTCATCGCTGGCATCGCGGTTATCGTCGCTTGGCTTGGCGGAGTGCTAATTTCTGCGCGTCGCATGGCTCCGTGGCTTGAGCTTCAAGACTACGAGCCACGCGCGGACTGGGGTGAGTTGGCATGAGCAAATTCGACACTTCTGAAGACTCGGATGGCACACCGGACGGTAGTCGTGTATTCTCTGAACTACTTGCAGGAGTGCTGCTCTATGGGGGCATCGGTTGGTTACTCGACCGGTTCTGGTTGGGCAGCGGTTGGGCTACCATGATCGGTGTCCTATTTGGGCTCCTGTTGGGCATGTTTATAGCTATCAAACGTTATGGGGTGTGGTAAAGGTGAGGTTTGCGCAAGCGTGGCCGCAACTGCTGCCGTTGGACGGCGAGCACGGCGGTGAGGACTACGTTCCTCCTAGCCTTGAAGACTTCGACTTCGAGGGCCTGTTCGGCACCGACTGGATCAACAAGCCGATGTTGCAGCTTGTCATCTCGGTTATCCTCATCCTTGGACTAATGATTCCTGCCTCGCGCAAGTTGACCGTGGTTCCCAAGAAGTGGCAGTTTGCCGTTGAGTACGTGTACGACTTTGTGCGCACCAGCATCGCACGCACCACCATCGGTCACGGCTACGAGAAATACACCCCGTTCCTAGTTGGCATGTTCATGCTAATCCTGATCAACAACTGGTTTGGTGAGTTCTTCTACTTCATGTTCCCGACGTTCTCCAACATCGGTTACACCATGGGCTTGGTGCTGACAGTTATCGTCTTCGTCATCTCGTCCGGCATCCGCCAGCATGGCATCAAATCCATCCGCATGACGTTGATGCCATCCAGCGTGCCCGTTTATCTTGCCCCGCTGGTCATCCCGTTGGAGTTCATGTCCAACTACATCACCCGCCCGTTGACGCTGACTGTTCGTCTGTTCGGCAACATGTTCGCAGGGCACCTTGGCGTCATGGTGTTCGTCGTTGGTGGCGGCTGGCTGATCTCCGAAGGCACGTCCGCCATCGGTTTCCCCACGGCCATCGTCAAGGGTGCCGGCTTTGGCGCCATACTCTTGGGCATGCTGGTGATCGGCATTGAGCTGTTCATCGGATTTATGCAGGCCTACCTGTTTACCCTGCTTACCGCAAACTACATATCACAAGCCGTGTCCGAGGGACACTAATACGAAAAGAACGATTGACCCTACGCAAACAAGTGTGTAAGGGCAACTGAAAGGAAATGAACCGAAATGCTGTTGTTGGAAATCAGTGCAGGAGCTAGCAAGCTCTACGGCTACGCTGCCATCGGCATCGCCGTCGCGTTTGGTGTCGCTTGGATCTTCACGAGTGTCATCACCTCCACCGCCCGTCAGCCTGAGGCTCACGGCAAGATGCAGGGCACGGCTATGATCGGCGCGGTTATCGTTGAGGCACTCGCCATTCTAGGCTTCGTGCTCGCGTTCGTGCTCTAAGTCGAGTGAAGGACCGTAAGTTATGACATCGGGTGCACTGTACCCGCTGGAGATCAATCTCGGGCCGTTGGCACCGCATCACCTCTCTGAGGTGATCGTCGGTATCGTCGTGGCCGGGCTGATCTGGTTCTGTTTCGCAAAGTTCATCTCTCCGAACTTTGATGCCATGTATCAGGAGCGTGCGCGCCTGATCGAGGGTGGCATTGAGTTGGCAGAGAAGGCACAGAGCGAAGCAGAGGAGATGCGCAAGAAGTACGAGGAGCAGTTGGCTACCGCTGACGCTGAAGCTTCCAGTGTGCGCGAACAGGCGCGCGCTGAGGCTGCCTCTGAACGCACACGGATGCGGGCAGAGACGCAGGCGGAGAAAGACCGACTCCTTGAGCAGACCCGCAACGCCATTGCTGCCGAACGGGACACCGTCGAAAATCAGATTCGCACGGAGATGGGTGGCGTTGCCACCGCTCTGGCGAGCAAGATTGTCGGCGAGTCTCTGGAGGACGACGAGCGCGCCAAGCGCACCGTCGAACGCTTCTTGGCCGAGTTGGCGAGCGTACCAGCGCAACGAGCCTGATCTTCAAGCAAAGGGCATACGAGAGAAGCTATGAGTAGAGACCGGACACTGTTCAGTCAGCTAGCTGCTGCTGGCGACGAGGTTTCGGCGACCATTGAGTTGGCCGATGACGTGCTGGCAGTAGCTGGGGTGTTGGACGCAGAGTCTGCGCTTCAGCGTCGCCTAACTGACCCGACCATCGAACCATCGGGGCGGGCCGAACTCGCGGAGGCGGTGTTTGGCACACGCGTCAGCAAGCAAGCTGTGGGTATCCTGCAGGCTGCTGCACGACTGCCGTTCACCAACGGGGGCGACTTCGCTGACGCAGTTCATGACTCAGGAATCCGACTGCTTTGGCGCGCAGCCGAAGCCAAGGACGAGTTTGTTGCCACGCGTGATGCGTTGAACGTGCTCGTCGAAGCGGTGGCATCAAGCACTGACCTGAACGCCGCCTTGGGAGACGAATCCTATGACCTTGCCTCGCGGGAAGCTCTGGTTTCTGGTCTGCTGGGAGCCCGCGCAGGGGTGTTCGCGCCCCGGCTTGCCACTGAGGCGGTGCGTCACAATCGGCGCGGCTACGCTCACGAACTGAATCACTATCTGGATGTTGCCGAGGGTCTGCGGGCTCGTCTGAACGCGACTATCTCCACAGCGATTCAGATCTCACCAGAGCAGAGTGCCCAACTGATCTCTGAACTAACCCGCATCTACGGAGTCCCCGTCGATGCGGTGTTCAAGATCGAACATGATGTGGTCGGTGGGGTGCGTGTCGATGTGGCCGATGAGGTCATTGATGGCACCATCGTCACGAAGATGCACGACGTTGAGAACAAGCTCGGCTGATGGCGCTCCTGAAGCGCAGTCATTCACGAGACACACAATAGAAAACAAATTAAGCAATGTTGTTTGGAATTGAGAGAGTAAAGCCATGGCGGAACTGACGATTCGTCCGGATGAGATCCGGGACGCGCTGGACAAATTCGCGACCGAATACAAGCCCAGTGAAGCGGCCCGTGAGGAGATCGGCACTGTTGTCACCTCTGGTGACGGCATCGCCCGAGTCGCTGGACTTCCCAGTGTGATGGCCAACGAGCTGTTGGAGTTCGAGAACGGTACCCGTGGCATCGCGCTCAACCTTGACGTACGCGAGATCGGCGTCGTTATCCTCGGTAACTCCGAGGGCATCGACGAGGGTTCCCGCGTGCGTGGCACCGGCGAGATTCTCGCTGTGCCGGTGGGTGACGGCTACTTGGGTCGCGTGGTAGATGCCATGGGCAACCCGATTGACGGTCAAGGCCCCATCAAGGACATCGATGGCCTTCGCCCCTTGGAGTTGCAGGCTGCTGGTGTTATGGACCGCCAAGAGGTGAACGAGCCGCTGATGACCGGACTGAAGGCCATCGACTCGATGACGCCAATCGGTCGCGGTCAGCGCCAGTTGATCATTGGTGACCGTAAGACTGGCAAGACCGCCATCGCGATTGACGCCATCATCAACCAGAAAGCCAACTGGCTCTCCGGCGATGTGAAGAAGCAGGTGCGTTGCATCTACGTCGCCATTGGCCAGAAGAACTCGACGGTGGCCGAGGTTCGTGAGAATCTGGAGAAGGCCGGCGCGATGGAGTACACCGTCATCGTCAACTCTCCGGCGTCCGACCCTGCTGGCTACAAGTACATCTCTGCATACGCCGGTTCCGCCATCGGTCAGCACTGGATGTACCAGGGCAAGCACGTTCTTATCGTCTTTGATGACCTCACCAAGCAAGCCGAAGCTTATCGCGCCATGTCGCTGTTGCTGCGCCGCCCACCGGGCCGTGAAGCTTACCCTGGCGACGTCTTCTACTTACACAGCAGGTTGCTGGAACGCTGCGCCAAGCTGAACGACTCTATTGGTGGTGGCTCAATGACGGGTCTTCCCATCATTGAGACCAAGGCAAACGACGTGTCTGCCTACATCCCCACCAACGTGATCTCCATCACTGACGGCCAGATATTCTTGCAGTCCGACCTGTTCAACGCCAACCAGCGTCCGGCTATCGACGTGGGCATCTCGGTGTCCCGCGTTGGTGGTGCCGCGCAGACGAAGGCTATGAAGAAGGTCTCCGGCACGCTGAAGATCTCACTAGCTCAGTACCGCGACATGCAGGCTTTCGCCATGTTCGCCTCTGACCTCGACGAAACGTCGAAGCGCCAGTTGGATCGTGGTGCACGCCTCACCGAGCTACTGCGTCAGCCACTCGCCAACCCCATGCCCATGGAGCGCCAGGCCGTGTCCATCTGGGCAGGCACCGGCGGCAAGCTGGATGAGGTTCCAGTAGAAGATGTGCTTCGCTTTGAGTCAGAGTTCCATGCTTACCTAGCCACCACGTCTGCCATCTTGGATACCATCTCCGAGACGCTGAAGATCGACGATGACACCGAGGTTTCGCTCGACAACGCCATCGCCGCTTTCAAGCGCACGTTCCGACTGAGTGATGGACGTCTGCTGGGTGCAGCGGAAGCCGATGAGGTGGCCGATGAGGACATCGATCAGGCTCAGATTGTGACCGGAAAGCGAGCATAAGGTGCCAGCCACACTGCGCGAGCTTAGGGAGCGTCGCAAGTCCGTCTCCGCCACGATGAAAATCACCAAGGCGATGGAGTTGATTGCGGCGTCCCGAGTCATGCGTGCCCAAGCACGGGCGCGGCAGGCGGTGCCGTACAACGAGCAGTTAGTGCGTGCCGTCTCCGACGTGGCGACCTACAGCAGCGAGGATCACCCGCTGACCATGGAACCCGCTGAGTCGCGGCGCGTAGCCATGCTAGTGGTCTCTGCTGACCGCGGGCTTGCTGGGGCATACAACGCCAACGTCATTCGCGTTGCCGAAGGGCTTCTCAAGCGCTTCGACGAAGAGGGCAAAGAGGTAGAGGTTTACACCTGCGGACGTAAAGTGCGTGACTACTTCACCTTCCGTGGTCGTGAACTCGCTGGTTCATGGTTCGGTTTCTCTGAAAAGCCCAGCTATGCGGATGCCCGCACCATCGGCAAGCTGTTGATCGACCAGTTCTTGGAGGACGACGACAAGGGTGGGGTCGATGAACTCCATCTAGTGTTCACGCGCTTCAAGTCCATGGTGAGCCAGCAGGTGCAGATCGTGCGTTTGCTGCCGCTCGAAGTGGTCGAGGGCGAAGAAGAGCTGAGCCCAACGGAGCAGCTGATCCCTGACGAGTACCACTATGAGCCCAAGGCTGAAGAGGTGCTTGACGCGCTGCTTCCGCTTTACATCATCAACCGGATCCACTTCGCGTTGATGGAGAGCGCCGCATCGGAGTTGGCTGCCCGTCAGCAAGCCATGCATTCGGCGACTGACAACGCTAAACAACTGATCGATGGCTTGACTCGCGACGCCAACCAGGCCCGCCAAGCGGAGATCACCCAAGAAATCAACGAGATCGTCGGCGGCGCGGGCGCGCTAGCTGCCTAACGGAACGCAAACGAAACAACAAGGAGATATGGACATCTTATGAGCGCTACAGCTACTGAGGTCACTAAGACCGCCGGAGTGGGACGTGTGTCCCGCGTCATCGGCTCGGTTGTTGACGTTGAGTTTCCAGCGGATCAGATCCCCGAGATCTACAACGCACTACACGTCGAGTCCGAGATTGGTGGAGAGGTAAAGACTCTCACCCTCGAAGTCGAGCTCCAGGTGGGCGACGAGACGGTGCGTTGCATCTCTCTGAAGCCGACCGACGGTATCCGTCGTGGAGCAAAGGTTGTTGACACCGGTTCCCCGATCACTGTGCCCGTCGGCCCCGTCACCAAGGGCAAGGTGTGGAACGTGATTGGCGAGTGCCTGAACACTGACCCGTCCACGTTCGAGATCACCGAGCGCTGGCCAATCCACCGCGAGCCACCAGCTTTCGACGCCTTGCAGCCCGAAACCCAAATGCTGGAGACCGGCATCAAGGTGCTCGACCTGCTCACCCCGTACGTACAGGGTGGCAAGATCGGTCTGTTCGGTGGCGCTGGCGTGGGCAAGACGGTGCTCATCCAAGAGATGATCTACCGTATCGCTCACAACTTCGGTGGCACCTCGGTGTTCGCTGGCGTGGGGGAGCGCACCCGTGAGGGCAACGACCTGATCAACGAGATGGAAGACGCCGGCGTCATCAAGGACACCGCGTTGATCTTCGGCCAGATGGACGAGCCCCCGGGCACGCGTCTTCGTGTCGCCCTGTCCGCGCTGACCATGGCTGAGTATTTCCGCGACGTTGAGAACCAGGACGTGCTGCTCTTCATCGACAACATCTTCCGTTTCACGCAGGCCGGTTCCGAGGTCTCCACGCTGCTGGGCCGCATGCCTTCAGCCGTGGGTTACCAGCCGAACCTTGCCGACGAGATGGGCCAGTTGCAGGAGCGCATCACCTCAACCCGTGGCCACTCGATCACGTCCATGCAGGCCATCTACGTGCCTGCCGATGACTACACCGACCCGGCTCCGGCCACCACGTTCGCGCACCTTGACGCCACCACAGAACTCAGCCGCGACATCGCGTCCCGTGGTCTGTACCCGGCAGTGGACCCGCTGACCTCCACCTCGCGCATCCTTGCGCCAGAGTACGTTGGCGAGCTGCACTACCAGACAGCCACCCGCGTAAAGCAGATTCTGCAGCGCAACAAGGAGTTGCAAGACATCATCGCCATCCTCGGTATCGACGAACTGTCCGAAGAGGACAAGGTTGTGGTCAACCGGGCACGCCGTATCCAGCAGTTCCTGAGCCAGAACACCTACACCGCCGAGAAGTTCACCGGCGTGGCGGGTTCCACAGTCTCCGTTGCGGACACCATTGAGGGCTTCCGGATGATCTGCGACGGCGAGGTGGACCAGATCCCCGAGCAGGCGTTCTTCAACGTCGGCGCCATGAGTGATGTCTACGCCCAGTGGGAAAAGCTGAAGAAGGCATAGCATGGCAACACCGATGCAGGTAGAGGTAGTTTCGCCGGAGGGTCAGATCTGGGAAGGCCAGTCGGTTGGCGTCTCCGTGCGCAACGTGGAGGGGTCGCTCGGTATCCTGAGCGACCACGAGCCACTGCTGACCATCCTTGCGCCCGGAGCGGCCGAGATCATCACATTGGACGGACGCCGTGAGGTGATCGCGGTCTCAGGTGGTTTCATGACCGTCAATGAGAACGTGGTAACCATCCTGACCGACAGTGCGGAGATGGGTCACGAGATCTCGCTCGAAGAGGCTAGGCGTGAGCTGGCACAGCTAGAAGAGCTTCGCGGTGAAGGCGACAACGACGATGAAGATGAGCATCGCTACAACCAGGTGCTCTCCCAGATTCGTGCCGCCGAGAAGTATCACGAACTGCACGGCTAGGCGTCTGCTGCCAGACCATAATCGTTGCGTTAGCGTATTGGCCAACTGAAGACTAGAGTTTTCATATGGAGTGGTTCGACATCTTGGGGATTCTCCTTGGTGTTGCCCTTTTGTTGATCGTTGGCTGTTGTGTGGCGTTGTTTAAGCGTCGTCGCGCAATTTCGGCTCAAGGTGTTGTTTTTGATTGTGGCATGCGACATTGCACGTCCGCTAAGACAACGTCGTGGACTATGGGAATGGCCCGGTACAGCATGGATCAATTCATGTGGTATCGGGCTTTTTCTTTCTCTTCAGCGCCACGGTTGACGTTGCATCGTCGATCCATCCACGTAACCAGCCAGCGTCGTGTCAGCGAAGACGAGGTGCTCGGACTGCCTTTCGGCGATTCAATAGTGCGGCTGACGGACGATGACGGATACGTCGAACTGTCAATGAGCGCCCAATCGGTGACCGGCATGATGAGTTGGCTAGAGGCCGCTTCCCCCGCAGGCCTAGAGAACATCGACCTAGCTTGGTGCTAGCTGTCGCGTCCCGCCACCTCACCCACGCGCACTAACGTCTGGGACTCGCCGGAGGGGGGTTGCGTCCCGTCGGCTCGCCGCCCCCACCACCCTGCAGCACGCTTTCTTTCTCGCCATTGCGCCCCCCCGGGCCGTCTTTCTCGTCATCCTGCGCGCAGTCGCAGGATCCATTCCGTGCGCGGGTGTCCTCTGGTAGGCTGACGTTCCATGCGTGGCGAGTACAAGGTCCGTGGCGGCAAACTGGTCCAAGTTGAGTTGGATGTCCTAGATGGCAAGCTGAGTTCCGTGCACCTCTCAGGCGACTTCTTTGTGGAGCCAGATGAGGTGCTCGATACAATCAACGACGCTCTCAACGGGCTGCCTGAGTCCGCGAGTGCCGCTGAGTTGGCGGCGGCGATCTCGGCAGCATTGCCCAGCGACGCGCGACTCATTGGCTTCACTCCAGACGCGGTGGCAATCGCAGTCAGGCGCGCCCTTGGCGGGGCAGTATCGTGGAGCGACCTCACGTTTGAAGTATTGCCCACGCTCACGTTAGCCCCTGCCATGCACGTTGCTCTCGACCAGGTGTTGGCTTCCCGGATGGCCGACGGACGCCGTGGCCCAACGATGCGTTTCTGGGACTGGGACCAGCCCCTAGTTGTGATCGGTTCCTTCCAGTCCTACTCCAACGAGATCGACGCCGAGGCGGCTCAGCGCTATGGCATCAACGTGGTGCGTCGTATCACCGGTGGCGGAGCGATGTTTATGGAACCTGGCAACTGCGTCACCTATTCGGTGATCGTGCCCTCAACGTTGGTTGAGGGCCTCAGCTTTGAGGCGAGCTACGCATTTCTAGACGAGTGGATGATCGGTGCGCTCGCTGAGGTGGGCGTGCACGCCAGTTACCAGCCACTCAACGACATCGCGTCAGACCAAGGGAAGATCGGTGGGGCGGCACAGCGTCGCTTCGCCGATGGGGGACTGCTGCACCACGTGACCATGAGCTACGACATCGACGCGAACAAGATGCTCCAGGTGCTTCGCATCGGTCGCGAAAAGCTTTCCGACAAAGGCACCACCAGCGCCGTCAAGCGAGTAGACCCGATGCGCTCCCAAACCGGACTGCCTCGCG
>JAISJP010000008.1 GCA_031261455.1 Propionibacteriaceae bacterium | reverse complement strand
CCGTTGCCCGCAGTAATGACCTTGAGATGCTTGTCGATGAGTGGCTCGACCTGACGGTCGTCAACATCAGGAGAGATGATTGCCATAATCTCGTATTTACGCATGCGCTTGCTCCACCTCCTTCGGACTCTGATCGGCTGCGAGCCTTGTTACTCGCAGCAGGAGGGCGTATGTGCCTTACCCCGGCGCATACTTGACACGCTGGGACAAGGTCTAAGGGTACCTGACTTGCGTGTTGGTGACGAAATCGTTGGGGCTATAGCACACTGCATTTTCCACAAGGTGGAAAACCCTGTGGAAAACTACATGCGTGTAATTTACAACCAGGTGACGTAGTCGTGGAGCAGGGCGTAGCCGACGAAGGAGACTATGTCCAGCAGGGTGTGGGCCATTATTAGTATCCACAGGCGATGGGTGCGCAGGTAGAGCCAGCCGAAGGCGGCACCCATTATGGCGTTGCCAATGAAGCCGCCGAAGCCCTGGTATAGGTGGTAAGTGCCGCGAATCAGGGCAGAGGTGATGACGATGTGCGCAGCACCCCAGCCGATCTGCTGCCAGCGGGTGGTCAGGTAGCCGACCATGATGGTTTCTTCTACCATTCCGGCGCGGAATGCGGCCCAGATGTAGACCGGGATTGTCCACCAGTTTTCGGTCATGTTGGCAGCCACGACCGTGGTGTTTATGCCGATCGCTTTGGAGAACACGTAGAACGCCAGGCCGGGGATGCCGATACCGGCGGCGATGGCGAACGCCCAACCTAGGTCACGCCAAGGGCGAGTGCAGTCCAGTCCCATGAGACGCAGCGGGCGCTCGGAGGGGCGCGCCACTTGCGTCAGCAGATACAGCACCAACAGCACCGGCACCAAAGGCAGCGTCTGGTTGACAAACGCGTACAGAAAGTCCAGCCACGGGCGGTCAGGGGTCACCGACGAGTTGATGGTGCTGGTCTGGCTGCCCAGCGGTTCCGGGCGGGTGAGACGCTCGATAATGCGAAGAATTGACGAGATTGCCGACGCGCCTAGCGTCATGCCCAAGACGATCAGCGTCTCGTTTCGTAGGGCGCGGCGCTGGGGTGCGGTCAGGTCTAGAGTTGCTGACTCTTGCGTCTCTGCAAGCTGACCCGGTTCGTCAGGCTCGCCCGTCTGGGCGTCTGTGTCAGCGAGGGTCGCCATGGCGGAAGCGCTAGATGCGGACGATTTGGCGGTCTTGGGTGACGAAAGTGACGGCGTCGATGCCGGGTTGGCCGTTGGGCGAGTTGAAGGTGAACTCGATGCCGTCGAAGACGCCGTCAACGTCGATGCCGAGCCACTCCTCCAGGCGCTCTTTGGAGCCGGAGATGTCGATCTTGGCGATGGCGATGTCGCCGCCGAGGGCTTGGGGCAGCAGCTCATCGGGGCTGGTCCACTCGATGAAGTATGGGAGTTGCGGATCCGTCAGCAGGCCCTTGACGCCTAGGTGCTTCCAGGTGAGCACGCGCTCGTCGGGGAACACGCGGGAGCCGGTGCCGTGCGGGAACTCTAGACGCTCTTCTAGTGGGGTGATGTCGGCCACCGAGAACGCCCAGCCCAGCCAGCCGCCGCCAGCCTCGCTGCGGGCGCGGACCGCGCGTCCAAAACTTGCCTGCTCTACCACTGGATGGCCCAGCCATTCCACGGCCTCAAGGTAGTGATTGTTGGCTAGCGGCAGGATGTAGCTGCGCGTGCCAAACTGCGGATGCACGCCACCGTTGACGAACTTTGCCCCCAACAGGTCGGAGAGTCGCTCAACATCGGCCTTCAGGCCATCCGGTCCGGCGGCGAATGTTAAGTGGTCTAGTCGCATGCTCCTATTTTGCCCACCCGAAGCACCCTGCGCGAAATCCAGTCTCAGATGTTGGGAGTTAGTGGATGATCTTGAAGCGGTCGTAGACCCAGACTAGGGGCTTGGGTGCCCACCAGTTCCAGTGGCCTAGGAGGGTCATGGTGGCTGGGACTAGGAGCATGCGCACCAGAGTGGCGTCCACCAGAACTGTGAGCGCTAGAGCGACGCCGATCTCCTTGATGGCCACCATGTCGCCGAAGGTGAAGCCGATGAACACTGCGATGATGATCAGCGCTGCGGACGTGATGATGCGACCGGAGCGTTGCAGGCCGTGCTCGACGGCCTCGTCGTTGGTGTCCCCGGCGTCCCAATACTCTTTAATACGTGCCAGGAGGAACACCTCGTAGTCCATGGCTAGGCCGAATCCGAATGAGATGGTGCAGGCAATAATAAACGTTTCAATGCCAAAGACCTTCGGCATGCCGAGGTAGCCGTTGGAGAAGATGAACCACGTTGCACCCATCGACGCCAGCAGGCTCAACGAGTTGATGATCAGCGCCTTCAACGGCACCACCAGCGAACCCGTCATCAAGAACAGGAGAATGAACACGGCTGCCACGATGATCAGCAGCGCAATCCAAGCGCGACTGAGCAGCGAACTCACGAAGTCATGCTGCAACGCCGCGTTGCCACCCACAAGAATCGGGTAGTCCGTGTCGAATTGGCCGTCCCGCAAGTCCAGGACAAGGTCAGTGACGTCTTGCCCAACTTGGTCGGGCACGTCCATATAGAGCGAGATGACCGTGCGGCTGGGGTCGGACGCCAGCGGTTGCGGCGGCATCACGAACGACACACCATCAGTGGTAGTCAACTGCTGATAGAACGGCACAGTGGCCTCAGCGGGAGCGTCCGCAACGATGATGACGGACTGGGAGCGCAGCGCCGGGTACTGCTGCTGCACAATGTCGTACGCCTGCGTCACTGGCTTGTCGGCGGGCAGATAGTCGGCGAACGCGGTACGCGGCTTCAGACCGACGATGGGCCACGCCAAGGCACCCAAGATAGCGATGACTACGGTCATGATGATCCACGGATGTCCATGCACAAAGTGAGCCAGGCGGGAGAATACGCCGGTGTCAGACGTGGAATCACTCATCGCCTGAGCCACCTGCTTCAGGCCGGGCACTTTGGACACCAAGGAGGGACGCACCAACGCCGGGCCGAGCATGCGAATGACGGCGGGCACCAAGGTGACGGCAGTGGCAACGGCCAGCACCGTCACGCTCACCGCGCCGAATGCGATGGTGCGGAAGATCTCGGACTCCAGCACAAACAGACCAGCAAGCGAGCAGGCAATCGTCAGGGCAGAGAACGAAACGGTGCGTCCGGCAGTGCTGATTGTGGACACCAAAGCCTGTCTCACAACCTCGTCTGTGTCGATCTCGCCGTCCTCACCCAGTGGCGGCGCGTCGGAGGCAAGCAGTCGTGCCACCTCTTCGCGATAGCGCGACACCACCAGCAGGCCGTAGTCGATGGACAACGCCACGCCGATGATGGAGATGACGTTCAGCAAGAACGAGTCAACGCTGATGAACAGCGTCAACCCCCACACCGCGCCCAGGCCGATTACGATGGAGACGATGGCACCCACCAGCGGCAGTCCGGCAGCGATGACGCCGCCGAAGACGATGATCATCAGGATCAACGCCACCGGCAAGGTGATCGTCTCGCTTCTGACAAGGTCAGACTGCACCAACTCGTTGATCGCATCACCCACTAGGGTGTTGGACAACTCCAGCGCGCGGGCGTCCGGGAAGACGGCCTGCAGCGCGGTTTGGACGTCCTCAATTGAGTTGGAGACACTGGCTTTGGCATCTTTCAGGGCGGTGGAGTCAAGGTCGGCGTAGGCCTCAACGAGTGTGATGGCGGCCACAAAACCGGTGCCGTTGGCCGAGTAGAGAGCCTGAGCGTTGGGGTCGGTGGGGTCAGGGAATAGGAACGGATGAACGACCGACTCGACCCACTCGTTGGCGCCCAGTTGGGCTAGTGCGCCGACAACCGCCATCGCCTTGGTCGGGTCAGCGCCCAGCTCGGCCACGGACACGCCGTCCACAACCACTGTGACAGACAGGTGTGTAGACGTGGCCGTCAGCGCAGCGACCTCGTCCGACTCGGTGCCTTCGCTCATGGACTCGCTGGACTCCATGCGGTCGAACAGTCCACCCTTGCCAAAGCCGAAAAATGCGCACGAGATGGCGATCCCAAGGAGAACTACCCATGTGAAAATAAACACGAGTGGACGTCTGGTGATGCCTCCACCAAGCTTCGCAAACATATATTCCGCCTTCGGCTCTATTCTTATGTCTTACAGTTGCCTTACAGCCTCATGCCTTGCAGCGACCTTGAGCGCAGTCCCAAGTCGTCGTCTGACGAAAAAGTGCTAAGTACTAATCCTTTAGGCTACCGCGAATGCCATCGTCTTGCAGTTCGTTTGGCATGTTTGGGCCCTTTCACGGCACAATTGTTATTGCTGTGTTGCAGATGCCTCCGTAGCTCAGCGGCCAGAGCACCCGCCTTGTAAGCGGGTGGTCGAGGGTTCGACTCCCTCCGGGGGCTCCACAGCACTTACTTGAGAGAGGTGATTCGTCACATGAAGTTGCCCCCCGTTTCCATTGACACCGGCAGAGCGCAGATGAGCGAGCTGCAACAGCGCTATCAAAAAGGCGAGATCAACCGCAACAGCTACCTGATTCAGAAGGGCAAGTTGCAGGAGAAGATCGACCAGGGACGCGCCATCAAGCGCACCCCGTTTGGGTTGGCGCTCAAGATCTTCGTTGTGATCGCGCTCTTTGGCATGGCTGCGGCCATCGTCCTCATCGTGCGTGACTGGACGGGGTACCTCTTCGCTGCACTCGAAGTGGGCAGCGCCATCTGGGTGTTGTCGCGTCCTTAAGTGCCACGCGCAGTCACGGAATCCTCAGTCCATGTTCTTAGGGTTTTCTCAGGATTCTGGGCTAGAATCTCTACTGAGCCTTCAATGATGAGGACGATTGACCTGAGGGACGGTGACAGAGACGATGTTGCGACTCACGGGTGCGCAGAAGCACTACGACTGGGGATCCCCCACCGCCATTCCCACCATTTTGGGCCTTGTACCGGACGGAGAACCGGTTGCGGAGTACTGGCTGGGCACGCACCCCGGCGGCCCCGCCACGCTCGGCCAGGACAAGACGCCACTCGACCGCTGGTTGCGGCTGAACCCCGGAGTGATCGGTCAGGAAGACAACCTCAACTTTGATGGACGTCTGCCGTTCCTGCTGAAGATTCTTGCGGCAGATGCCCCTTTGAGTCTGCAAGCACACCCCAACATGACCCAAGCGCAGGAGGGTTTTGCGTCTGAAAATGAGGCCGGAATCCCCGTCGATGCCCCGGAACGCAACTTCCGTGACCCGTATCACAAGCCGGAGATCATCGTCGCGCTCACCGAGTTTGAGGCGCTGTCCGGGTTCCGCAATCCGGAGCGCACCCTGTGGCTGTTCGAGCAGTTGGACGCCAACGAGACCGTCATGGGTCCGTTCCTATGCCCGCTGCGCGAACGCGACTGCCGCGACGCCATCGGCGAGGTCTTCCTGGACTCGCTAATGCCAGACGGGGCTGCGGCGCACGCCCTCACCGACGTGGTGGCTGCTGCGGTCAACCATGTTGACGACCCCGACGAGCTCGGGGCGTTTGCTCGATTGGCTGTGCGACTGGACACGTTCTACCCCAACGATCCGTCCCTGCTGGCCGCGTTGATGCTCAACGACGTGGTGCTGGAGCCTGGCGAGGCGCTGTTTACCCCAGCGGGCATCCTGCACGCTTACATTCACGGCACCGGAATTGAGGTGATGGCCGCCTCTGACAACGTGGTTCGCGGTGGTCTGACGCACAAACATATAGACGCTGCCGTGCTCGCCGAGGTGCTCACGTTTGAGCCCGCGCTGCCGTGGATCAGCATCGCGACAGAAGGCCCGGAGGGCGTCTGGCGCTACGACGAGCCGGTGGATGAGTTCGACCTGTGGCGCATCGAGATTGCTGCCGACCGGGTGTCGCAGGTGCCTGCCACTGATCGGGGACGAGTGTTGCTCGCGCTCACCGGAGACATCGACTGTGTGGCCACAACTGCCCCGCAAGCAACAGCATGCAAGATGCATCTGGCAAGTGGCGACGCCCTGCTCATTCCTCTGGGTGAATCTGCAACACTGACTGGCACCGGCACAGTTATCGTCGTCGCCACAGGAGAGTAAGTCACAGGTAAACCGCAGTCCCCCATGCCCTGCGCAGTCCCTCCCTCTCTCCTTCCCGCAGCGGTAGGCGAGCGAGTAACCTTGTCCAACACCAAGGATGACAGTGAGCGGATAGTCACAGGCGAGTCACAGACTATCCACAGTCTGTTTTAGCAAGTCATGCAACAATGGAGGCATGTCAGTACACAACTCCGAGCCGATTACGCGTGCAGATGGCTCCCCGATTCGCGTTCTGGCCGTCGACGACGAGACTAGCCTCACCGAACTGCTCTCCATGGCGTTGCGCTATGAGGGCTGGCAGGTCAGCGTCGCCAACACCGGGATGCAGGCCGTGCATCTTGCCAGCGAGGTCCAGCCCGACGTGGTGGTTTTGGACATCATGCTGCCCGATTTTGACGGACTTGAGGTGATGCGCCGCATCCGTGCCGAACGCGCCGACGTGCCGGTCATCTTCCTCACCGCCAAGGACGCCGTCACCGACCGTATCGCCGGACTGACCGCCGGTGGCGACGACTATGTGACTAAACCGTTTTCACTGGAAGAGTTGGTGGCGCGGCTGCGGGCGATCCTGCGTCGCACCGGGGCAACGTCCCCAACAAGCGACTCCGTGCTGCGGGTTGGCGACCTCACTTTGGACGAAGAGTCCTACGACGTGGCACGTGGCGGCGACCCGATTTCGCTCACGGCCACCGAGTTTGAGCTGCTGCGGTTCATGATGCGCAATCCGCGCCGGGTGCTGTCCAAGGCGCAGATCCTCGACCGGGTGTGGAACTACGACTTCGGCGGTCAGGCCAACATTGTGGAGCTTTACATCTCATATCTGCGCAAGAAGATCGATTCAGGCCGGGAGCCGATGATCCACACCATGCGCGGTGCCGGGTACATTCTGCGCGCCGCTCCAAGCGTCAGCTAGCAAGATGGTTCAGTGGGGACGGTGAGCGTGATGGGCACGGCAGCGGAGGGCGGCATGATGTCCGAATTTGAGCCGGTGGCACCTGCTGCTGCCCCGCCGTCGTCTGCCAAGAGACTGCATTTGCTTGGTCCGGGGACGCTCTCGCGGCAACTGATCCTTCGCATTGCGGCACTCGTGGCCGCCATGGCGCTGGCGATGGGGTACGCCGGGGTGCTCATGCTGAATCGCATCTACTTGGACAATCTTGACGCGGACTTGCGCACCATGCATCTGGACTTTTTCGGGGAGGGCGGCGGACATCCGGGCGGCGGACAGCCGATGGGGCCGGGCAACAGCGGCCTGATGGTCCACATCGTTGACGACACCGTGACCCAGAATCAGCTCTATGGCCGCTCAGCGATCACCCCCCTGTCAGGACGACAGTTAGCAGTGTTGCGCGCCGTCAACCCCAACGGGGACGCCGAAACGGTTGACCTACCCGGGCTTGGCGACTATGGCAGTTTTCGGGTGTCTCGAATGGTGCAAACTGTAACGTTCCAATCTGGACTTGGGACGTACGTGGAGATCACCGAAGAACACATCGTCGGACTGTCCATGACGGCCATGTCCTCAATCACCGGGGACATGTTTCGCTACACCGCCATCATCGGCATAGCCACCGTGATTCTTGCTGGAATTGGCGTCGGATTCACGGTACGGCACTCGCTGCGGGGGCTGAACACGCTAGTGGACGTGGCGTCGCAGGTGGCGGACAAGTCGCTAGACCGTGGCGAGGTGGAGTTAGCCGAGCGCGTGCCCGGCACCGAGACCAACCCCAACAACGAGGTGGGACGCGTCGGTCTGGCGCTCAACACCATGCTGGACAACGTGGAAGAGGCGCTGGCGGCACGCCAGGCCAGCGAGAGCAAGGTGCGACGTTTCGTCGCCGATGCGTCGCACGAACTGCGCAACCCGTTGGCGTCGATTCGCGGATATGCCGAACTCACCCGTCACGACCGCGACTCGCTACCCACCGACACCGCGTTCGCATTCTCCCGCATCGAGGCAGAATCCGAGCGCATGAGCAAACTGGTTGAAGAGTTGCTGCTGCTCGCCAGACTCGACGCCGGACGCGAGTTCAACGTCCACGAGGTCGACGTGATCGAGTTGGTAGCCAACGCCGTCGCCGACGCGCAAGCCGCCGGACCTGACCACAACTGGGAAATCTCGCTGCCCGACGACGCATCCGTCGCGGTGATGGCCGACGAGTACCAACTGCACCAAGTGATAGCAAACCTGCTCAGCAACGCGCGCAAACACACTCCCGCTGGCACAAACGTGCTCACCGTCGTGCAGGTAGTTGAGGACGCCGGTTGTGCGCTAATCGAGGTCAGTGATGACGGTCCTGGCATCCCGGACGAACTGCGCGGCAAGGTGTTTGAGCGTTTCGTGCGCGCCGACGAGGCCCGAACACACGATGCGGAAGGGTCCACCGGCCTGGGCCTGTCCATCGTCGCCGCAGTAATCGCCGCTCACGGAGGCCGTGTCTGGGTGGAATCCGGCCCCGCAGGCACCAAGTTCACCGCACTACTTCCGCTCGCCCCACCTGCAACAGAGACCGTAGCGCATTAAGCTTGGACATATGAGCACTACCGCTGCGGACATCACCGCTTCAGAGCTAGCCAAGTATATCGACCACACCCTGCTGGCGGTCGATGCCACCCCGGAACAGGTGTACGCCTTGGCCGCCGAGGCACAGGAGTTGGGGACGTTCTCGATCTGCGTCTCCCCATCCATGCTGCCAGTCGAGATTGACTTGGGTGACGTGAAGTTGGCGACGGTGTGCGGGTTCCCGTCCGGCAAGCACGACCCGGCAGTGAAGGCCGCCGAAGCCGCGCTCGCCTGCCAGAATGGTGCCGACGAGGTGGACATGGTCATCGACATCGGCCTAGCCAAAGCCGCCGACTTTGACGCTCTGGCCCACGAGATCGGTGCGGTACGCGACGCCATGTCCGAGCGCGCCCTGTTGAAGGTCATCATCGAATCAGCCGCACTCACCGACGACGAGATCATCATCGCTTGCCGGGCAGCAGTTGCTGGCGGAGCACAGTTTGTAAAGACGTCAACCGGGTTCCACCCCGCTGGTGGCGCCAGCACCCACGCGGTGGCGTTGATGCGTGAAATCGTCGGTCCCGAAATCGGCGTCAAAGCCAGCGGCGGCATCCGCGACTACCCCACCGCCATCGCCATGATCGAAGCCGGAGCCAGTCGCCTCGGCTGCTCCGCGTCCGCAGCAATCCTCGCTGCCGCGCCTCGCTAGACGAAGACGATGCCATTGTCGCCTAGACGACTGCGCATGACGGTGATCGCATCGGGGTTTTGGTCGATCAGTAGGTAGCGCCGTCCCAAACTGGCGGCGACCGCGCCAGTGGTGCCGGAACCGGCGAAGAAGTCTAGGACCCAGTCGCCCTCGTTGCTGCTGGCGGCGATGATGCGGCGCAGGATTCCCTCGGGCTTTTGGGTGGCGTAGCCGGTTTTTTCGCGACCGGTGGGAGAGACGATGGTGTGCCACCAGACATCGGTGGGCAGTTTGCCGCGCGCCGCCTTTTCGGCGGTGACTAGGCCGGGGGCCATGTACGGCTCGCGGTCCACGGCCTCGGCGTTGAACGTGTAGTTGTGGGGGTCTTTGATGTAGACGAGGATGGTGTCGTGCTTGGCGGGCCACTTGCGGGTGGTGCGAGCGCCGTAGTCATAGGCCCAGATGATCTCGTTTAGAAACGATTCACGTCCGAAAAGGGCGTCCAGCAGCACCTTGGCGTAATGGACCTCGCGGAAGTCCAGGTGCAGGTAGAGCGTGCCGTCGTCGCTCAGCAGTCGCCAAGCCTGCTCCAGGCGCGGTTCGAGGAAGGCCCAGTAGTCGGCAAAAGTATCATCGTAGGACGTGAGCGTGCCCTTGATGATGTCGTACGACTGGCCCTTGAAACCGACGCGCGAGCCCGACTGCGGAGTCAAAGAACGGCGCGTGGTGATGCTCTGCCGGGCTTGCGTGCGCCCGGTGTTGAACGGCGGGTCAAGATAGATGAGCCGGAACTGCGCCTCGGGCAACTGCGGCAGCACGTCCATGTTGTCAGCATGGATGACCATGTTGGGGCCGGACGGCTGCCACACATCGCCGGGCGGTGCGGGACGGGTTTCGCTCACCAGACCAGCCTAGCGTCCCACTTAGCCGAGGTGGAGTTCGCGCTCGCTTTGGGCGATCACGTCGGGGTCGTGGGTGATGATCAGCAGGGCGGATTGGGCGAAGCTGGTGTAGACGTCCTCCATCAGGGAGGTGGCGGTCTCTTGGTCCAGATGCTCGGTGGGCTCGTCGAGGATGACGACGGCGGGAACATCTGCCGACACGAAGATGCGGGCAAGGGCAAGACGGCGGGCCTCGCCACCAGAGAGGGTGGTGCCGTCCTCACCGACGATGCGTTGCGGCTCTAGGTGGGCGGCGCCGGCCTTGGTGAGGGCGGTGGCTATCTCGTCGTCGGTGGCCTGCGGGTTGCCGATGCGCACGTTCTCCGCGACCGTGGTGGCAAAGATGTGGGCGTCTTGGGCAAGGTAGGCGATGTGTCCGGGAGCGTGTACGCATCCGTCAACCGGCGGAACGAGACCAAGAATCGTGGCCGCAAGCGTCGTCTTTCCGATTCCGGACGCCCCCGTTATGACGACCCGTTCGCCTTGGTTGACGCTCAAGTTGATGCCGTGCAACAGGTCCGGGCAACCCGGCCATCCGATGGTCAGGTGGGTCAGCACGAGGGCCAGGATGTCGGACAGCATGCTTGACGGAGACTCAGCCTGCGCTGCCAGTGGGACATCAAGGCAGACTCCGAGTGCGTCAGGGTGCTGGAGTGGCGAGCGCTTGTCGGGTTGCTCAACTACTCGGTCGCCAATTCCGACTGGTTCGACGGCCAGCAGGGTGAGGATGCGAGTGAGCGAGGTGCGGGCCTGGGTGAGGGTTTGGGCAGCCTTGGTGAGGTCGCCGAAGGACTCGTGGAGGGCTAGGGGCGTGAGGCAGAGGACGGCGAGGTTGCGCCCGGCTAATGCGCCGCTGACCACGGCGTCTGCCCCAATTACTAGGGCCGCAGCGACGGCCATGCCCATGACGACCAGTTGCCCACCAGCAGCTAGGCCACGGGTGAAGGCGGCGCGACGCTCGGCCTCGCGCAGGCGGGCATCGACGGCGTCTAAGCGGGCAAGTTCGGTGTCGCCGTAGCCGTACGCGACTAGGTCAGTGGCGTTGTGAGCAAGCGTGAACACCTGGTTAGCCATGTCCGCCCGCGCTGGGGCGATGCTCTCGTCTGCGCGACGGGAGAACACCTGCGTGACGAACGGCAGCACGATGCCAGCTAGGACTGAGCAGCCGAGCAGCACGGCGGCGGAGAGCGGTGAGAACAGCGTCATCATCAGAGATGTGCCGAGGATCACGACCACTGCGGACGAGAAGGGCAGGGCGACGCGCACCACCACGTCCATGATCGCCTCCACGTCAGCGGTGACGCGCAACAGCATGTCGCCGGAACGGGTGCCGAGCAGCGTGGTGCGAGCCAGTTTGGTGTAGGTACTCAGACGCAGCGCGGCCTGCATCCGCAGGGCAACGTCGTGGCTGAAGATGCGCTCAAAGTAGCGGAACACGCCGCGCGAGGTGCCGAATGTGCGCACCCCGGTGGCCGCCAACGTCAACATGGAGACGGCGGGATGCTCCGCCGCGAAGCTCAGCAACCATGCCGAGACGCCCATGAGGGCGACCGATGCGCCAGACGCGCACACGGCGAACAGCAGCGCCATCCCGAGCCGCGCCCATCCGCGCGGAACCTCTGTGACAAGGCGCAATACTAGGGTGCGCACGTCCTTTGGTGCCGTCGCGCTCATGCGGTTGCCCCCGATTCCACAACGGCGAGTTGGGCAAGGTGGACTACGTGATCAGCCATGGCTAGGACGGCAGGACGGTGCGTCACGACGACTGCGGCGACGTGTAGGTTGCGGATTGCCTCGATGGCATGGGTTTCGGTGGTGACGTCCAGACCGGCAGTGGGCTCATCCATGACTAGGAGATTGGCCGCGCCCTTCGCGACCTTGAGGAACGCACGCGCCATCGCGACGCGGCGGCGCTCCCCTGCCGACAAACCTTCGGCATCGTCTCCGATGGGTTGCGTCAATTGTATCGTTTCACCTCCGACGAGGTCGAGCACCTGGCGTAGCTCGACTTGGGATGACGCCGGGTGGCCCAGCGCGATGTTGCTACCTACCGTTCCGGGCAGCAGTCCGGGGCTCTGACCGACATAGGCGATGTTGCTCAGCCATTCCCGTCGGTTGAGCGAGCCGATGGAAATGCCCTTGCTGCACACCTCACCCGTCGTCGGTTCGAGAAAGCCAAGCAAGAGAGCGAGTGCGGTGGATTTTCCGGTGCCGGAGCGGCCTGCCAGAGCGACAATCTCACCCGGCGCGACGCTGAATGAGAGGGGTGGCAATCCGTGGCCGTCTTCATAGGAATAGGAGGCAGCGTCGAACGAGAGGAGAGTCGCCGAGGTCGGTGGCGCGACGGTTGCTGCCACAGAGTTGGCTGCGGGGGCGAGCGCCGTAGGGGCCCGAGGTGTGGCGTTCGCGGGCGCAGAGTCCGTGTCGAAAGGGATGGGCGTCCCGCTGGCAGACTGCGACTTATTCACTCTTGCAACGTCCGACGTCAACCCATGTCCCCCAGGTCCGCGAGTGTCCAAACAGGGAGACGTCCATCGGGCGGCGTCATCGATGACAGCGAAAGCGGCGTCTGCGGCAGCGGTGCCGTTGGAGGAGTCGTGGAAATGGGAACCGACCATGCGCAGGGGCAGGTAGACCTCGGGGGCGAGCACGAGGATGTAGAGGGCGTCGCGGAGGTCCATGTAGCCGTAGAGGGTGCGGAAACCGATGGTGACTGCGATCAATGCGACGGACAGGGTGGCGGCGAGTTCTAGGACGAAGGCGCTGAGGAACGCGACCCGCAGGGTGGAGAGAGTTTCTGCGCGGTTGGCGTCTTCGGTTTCGCGCAGGCCACGACGGGCGGCTAGGGCGCGTCCGAACACCTGCAGGGTGGGCAAGCCGGCGACTAGGTCGGCAAAGTGGTTAGCCAACCGGGCCTGCACCTTGAAGCGGCGAGCGATCTGCTCCGAGACGGTCCAGCCGATCAGAACCATGAAGATGGGGATGAGCGGCACCGTAATGACGATGATCACCGCCGACTCGAAGTCGTTCAGGCCGATGGCGACGCCCACGATGATGGGCACCAGTGCGGCCATGATGAACTGCGGCAGGAACTTGGCAAAGTAGCCGTCCAGGGCATCCAAACCGGTGGTGACTACGTGTATTAGTTCACCGGTGCGAGTGCGGGATGACAGCGGAGCCTCCAGTCGGGCGGCGAGCACGTCGTGACGCAGTTGGGTCTTGACATCTGCCGAGGCGCGATGCGCGAGCACGCTGGTGAGCCAAGTGAGGGCGCCACGAACGGTGAAGACGAGCAGCAGCAGGGCGGCGTCCCGCGCGACACCTGTCACGTCGTGCGCGTAGAAGACGTGCGCGATGGAGCGCGCAAGCAGGGTGGCTTGGGCCAGCACCAGCACCGATTGAGCGACGCCAACAACGCCGACGGCCACCAAGAAACCCCTGGTGGCCGCGGCGCGTTTGATCAGTCTCGGGTTGACTGGGCTAGCCAAATCGTTTTGCCTTCTCGTTTGCGCTAAGCCACGGCAAGCGCTGGGGCGGGAGTCGGGACTTCTTCGGGCGGCAGGGTGTCTACGCCGATCCGCTTCAGGAACTGACGGTACGCCCAGATGATGTACAGCAGCACGATGGGCACGAGGACTCCGGCAAACACGGTCATCAGCGTCAACGTCAGTGGGGACGACGAGGCGGTGACGATGTTGAGTGCCGGACCGGTCTCGGGTTGCATGAAGCCGAGCGTGCCGAACATGGTGACAAACGTCATGATAAACAACGTAGCCACGGCGAGGCCAGTGGCGATGAACGCCACTCCCGGCTTGCGCTTAGTCAACACCGCCGCTGCGGCAATGCACACCACAGAAACGCCACCGATGGCCCAGCGTGCCACCGTCGCTAGGGCCACGCCTTCGATGTACGGATTACCGCCTGTCGGGTAGACCAGGTTGCCCCACACCACGTAGGCGGCCACCAGCACGGCAGCGGCCCAAGCGGCCTTGGGAGCGAACGCCTGCACCTTGTCGAGCACGATACCCTCGGTCTTCAAGTTGAGGAACTGCGCGCCGTGGGCGATGAACAGCACCACCAACATGACGCCGCCGAGCAGCGGGAACGGGGAGCCGTCACGCACAAACAACTGGAAGAAAATCTCCGACGCGGGCGGAACCAGCGGCTCACCGTGCGGGCCAGCGGCAGTGGGGATGCCGATGATGAAGTTAGCAAACCCCACACCGAACACCAGCGTGACAATAAACGATCCAACCGAAGAACACCAGTCAAGGGTGTTCTTCCAACTGGTGGACGGGTTCAGCGCCCGATACTCGAACGAGATGCCGCGAATGATCAGCCCGACCAGCACCAACAAAAGCGGCAGGTACAACCCGGAGAACAGCGTGGCGTACCAGCCGGGGAACGCCGCGAAGGTGGCGCCACCGGCGGTGAGCAGCCAGACCTCGTTGGAGTCCCACGTCGGGCCGATGGAGTTGACCATGACGCGGCGCTCCTCCGGCTGCTTGCGCGAGAGGAGCTGGTACAGCATCGAGACGCCGAAGTCGAACCCCTCAAGGAAGAAGAATCCGATCCACAGCACTGCGATCAGCAGGAACCAAACCACCTGCAGAACGGAGGGAGCGGGAACCTCGAGGATCTCAAGAAGTGTAAACATAGTTGTCATCCCTCAATTCCTAGTATGCGAACTGCAACGGGCGGTCGGCGTCTTCGTCCGAAATGCCGTCTTCAACTTGCGGTAGTCCGGCACGAATCTGGTCAAGGAACAGCTTGACCACCAGCACCGCGACCACTGCGTAGATCAGGGTGTAGAGGGCTAGGGAGAAGCCGACTTCGAATGGCGACACGTTGGGTGACACCGCCGACTCGGTGGCGAGCACGCCATAGACGATCCACGGTTGACGCCCGATCTCGGCCAAAACCCAGCCGCCGATGTTGGCCAGCATCGGCCACAGCGGGATGAATATCATCAGCGCAGTCCATAGTTTCGTTTGTTTCGGAATGTTCGTTCCGCGCGTTTTGAAAAGAACGATTAGGCCAATCAACAGCCCCAGAGAACCCATCGCCACCATCACGCGGAAGGCGTAGTAGCTGATGGTCACGTTCGGAATCGGGTCGATGTTGGCATTGTCAACGATGCCTGCGGCTTGAGCGCCAGTCTGGAGGGCGTTGCCGGTGCCCCACTGGGTGCCATCCCAAGTCTGGTAGCCGTTGACGGCGAACTGCTCGCGGATGTCACTCATCCCCTGCACCTTGGCGTCGGTGTCGCCGTAGGCCAGCCAGCTCAGGACGCCGGGGATGGGGACAGACAGATTGAACACTGGCTTGCCGTCCGCGTCAAACCAGGCCACCACCGAGAACTCGGCGTTGTCGGCCGAGTCATAGAGGCCTTCCGACGCGGCCAGTTTTGCGGGTTGGTACTCGGCTTCGACCTTGCCCATGAAGTCGCCCGAGATGATGCCAGCAAGGGCCGCCACCGTGACAACAATCGCGCCAAACTTGGTGGCGTCATGCCATGTCTTGGTGGTCGCCGCCTGGGCAGCTGCCTGAGTGGAGGCTTGGGCGTCGGTTTGGGTGGCGAGGTCTTGGCCGTCGGTGCGACCGTCATCCACAATAGTGTCAGAGACGTCAGTGATGACAACGTTGTCTCTGGCGTCCACAAGGTCAGAGATGTCTGGAGTGACAACGTTGTCATCGGTCTTGATGCTTGAGTGTGACTTAGCCAGCCAATACCCCGAGACGCCCAGCACGAGTCCGCCAGCGACGATGAACGACGCGGCTAGGGTGTGCGGCAGGGTGGTCAGGAAGAACGGGTTGGTGATGAGCGCCAAGAAGTCATCCAACTGGGCGCGGCCGTTCTCGAAGATGGCGCCAACCGGATTTTGCATCCACGAGTTGGCGGCCAAGATAAAGACCGATGAGATCGTGGTGCCGATGGCGGTGAGATATATGGTGGCCAGATGCAGCTTCTTGGGGAGTTTGTTCCAGCCGAAGATCCACAGGCCAACGAACGTCGATTCCAAGAAGAACGCGATCAGGGCCTCAAGAGCTAGCGGTGCGCCAAAGATGTCGCCCACAAACCGGGAGTATTCCGACCAGTTCATGCCGAACTGGAACTCCTGGACGATGCCGGTGACAACACCTGCCGCAAAGTTGATAAGGAACAACTTGCCAAAGAGCTTTGTTAGCTTCAGCCAGCCTTCGTTGCCCGTCTTGACCCACTTGGTCTGCATGATGGCAACGAGCCACGTCAGACCAAT
>JAISJP010000022.1 GCA_031261455.1 Propionibacteriaceae bacterium | reverse complement strand
GAGGTGGGGGTTCCCCGCTGGCGCAAAGGCTCCGGTCTTGGCTGGGTGACGTCCGAGTACGAGATGCTGCCGCGGGCCACAAACACCCGCAACGACCGCGAGGCCCGCAAAGGCAAGGTTGGCGGGCGTACCCACGAGATTTCAAGACTGATCGGACGCAGCCTGCGTGCCGTCATCGATTACAAGGCACTGGGCGAGAACACCATTCAGCTTGACTGCGACGTGCTGCAGGCCGACGGCGGCACCCGCACCGCGTCCATCACCGGCGCGTATGTTGCCTTGTGGGACGCCGTTGAGTGGCTGCGGGAGCGAGGTGCGCTGGCTGGGGAGCCGCTGATCGGCTCGCTGTCTGCCATCTCGGTCGGCATCGTAAAGGGCGTGCCCATGCTCGACCTGGCGTACGAGGAAGACTCCACCGCCGACACGGACATGAACTTGGTCTACACCGGAGACGGTCGCCTCATCGAGGTGCAGGGCACGGCCGAGGGTGAGCCGTTCACCCGCGACCAGCTCAACGAACTGCTCGACCTGGGTGCGGCGGGATGTGCAGAACTGACCCGCCTCCAGCGCGTCGCCCTCGGGCTGAGTGCGTAGGGGGTTGCCATGCTGAACCAGGCGCTATTCGTGACTCTTCAGGTGAGCGGGCAAGTCCAAGTCCAAGTCCAACCCGAACCTCAGGTCCAGTCCCAAGTCCAGACGACAGCCCCTGGAGCGAGGCTGGAGGCAGGGCAAAATGACTAGTCAGATACTGCTCGCTACCAACAACGCGAAGAAGCTCGCGGAGCTCCAGTCAATTGTGGACGAGGCCGGGCTGACCGTCACTGTCGTCTCTCCCAAGACTGCTGGTGCTTACCCGGAACCGGCAGAGACCGAGTGGTCGTTTGTCGGCAATGCGCTCATCAAAGCCCGCGCAGGTGTCGCCGCCACCGGACTGATCACCATAGCGGACGACTCCGGGCTGTGTGTGGATGCGCTGGGCGGCATGCCCGGCGTCCGCTCGTCCCGCTGGGCGGGTCCGGAGTGTGACGACACCGCCAACCTGGAGCTGGTGTTGCGCCAGATCGACGATGTTGACGAGGACCGCCGCACCGCCAAGTTCGTGTCCGTCGTGGCGCTAGTCACCCCGGACGGCGCCGAGCACACCTGGACCGGCGAGATGCCCGGGGTGCTGGCCACCGCCCCCCGCGGCGAGGGCGGCTTCGGCTACGACCCCATCTTCGTTGCCGACGACTCCACCGCTGCCGACGACGGCGAACCCCGCACCAACGCCGAGTTGAGCGCGCCGGAGAAGAACGCCATCTCGCACCGCGGCAAGGCGATGCGCGCCATGCTGCCCACGCTAGTCGAGCTGCTCGGGGCACGATAAACCATGAAGCCCTATCTCGACCTGCTGCGGCACGTCCGCGACAACGGGGTCCACAAGTCTGATCGCACCGGCACCGGCACGAAGAGCGTCTTCGGTTACCAGATGCGTTTTGACCTGGCCGCAGGGTTCCCGCTGGTCACTACAAAGAAGGTCTTCACCCGCGCAGTTTTCGGCGAACTGCTCTGGTTCTTGCGCGGCGACACCAACATCGCGTGGCTGCACGACAACAACATCACCATCTGGGACGAGTGGGCCGACGCCAACGGCGATCTCGGCCCGGTGTACGGCTACCAGTGGCGCTCCTGGCCCGCCCCAGACGGTCGTCACGTCGACCAGATTGCCAACCTGATCGACAGCCTCAAGAACAATCCGGACTCGCGCCGCCACATCGTCTCCGCATGGAACCCCGGCATGGTTGACGACATGGCCCTGCCACCCTGTCACGCCCTGTTCCAGTTCTACGTTACCCCGGCCCCTACAGGTGCTGGTGAGACGCAGACTGATGCCGAGACCACCGACTTAGCGCGGCCTAAGTTGAGTTGCCAACTCTACCAACGCAGCGCCGACCTGTTCCTTGGCGTCCCGTTCAACATCGCGTCGTACGCCCTGCTCACCCACATGGTCGCGCAAGTCTGCGGCTACGACGTGGGCGAGTTCGTGCACACCTTCGGTGACGCCCACATCTACGACAACCACGCAGACCAAGTTGCCGAGCAGTTGTCTCGCGAGCCGCGCCCGCTACCAACCATCTGGCTGAACCCGGCTATCACCCAGATCGACGCCTTCCAGTTAGGCGATATCGAGTTGGTCGGCTACGACCCGTACCCCGTCATCAAGGCTCCCGTCGCAATCTGATCTTTTGACCTGCCGATGGTGGGCTGGCAGTGGTGCCGAGGCGCTACCGATAGACCTCACGGCGGTTGGCTACGTGTATATTCGTCTGTTCTGTATCAAAATGGTATATGTTATATACAAGGAGGACGTAGTGGAGTTTGAGTTTGATCCAGCAAAGAGTGCCTCTAACTTGGGTAAGCACGGTATTGATTTTGTGCAAGCCCAAGAGCTCTGGAGAGATCCGCTGCTGCTCGTGCTTACTGCGCACTTCGAAGACGAACCAAGAATGCTAGTCATCGGGCTAGTGTCCGGCAAACACTACACGGCCATAACGACCCCACGGGGAGATGCAACAAGGATCATTTCCGTGCGACGATCAAGGAAGAACGAGGTGAATCTGTATGAAGGCAACTGAGGTAGATGCCGTATTTGACGACGGCGAAGACGTGCTGCAGTACTTCGATGTAGCCACGTCCCGGCGGCCCAACATCGAGATTCGACGAGTGAACGTCGACTTTCCGGCGTGGATGGTGGCGTCGTTGGACCAAGAAGCCAGCAGGCTTGCGGTCAGTCGCCAGTCGGTGATCAAGACATGGATTGCTCAAGTGCTCCAAGAGCGTGCTGTTGCCCTGAGCGCATAGCGGTGCGGTCCGCATTGTTGATGCCGGTTCGTATGCAAACTTGGTATTTGAGAGACGCGTGCGGCGACGAGCGGTCGCGACGCATGACTTGACGCTGCCCACCAATGGTGACGAAGCGCCTCGGAGGAAGAACTGTCGGTACCGGATGCGAGAATAGATACATGGAGTTGACGGCGATTGCGGCGGTGGCGCGGAACTGGGTTATTGGATCCCGGGGCGCGATGCCGTGGCATGTGCCGGAGGACTTCCGTCGATTCAAGCGGGTGACCATGGGCGGGGCGCTCATCATGGGGCGCGCTACCTTCGACTCGGTCGGGGCGCTTCCCGGGCGGCAGACGATTGTCATCACGCGCAGTCCTGACCTACTCGACCAAATGGCCCAAAGTGGGGACCAAGTTGTCCCTGCTGGGCATCAGCAAGCTGTTCCTAGTGGCGGCCAACAGGTCGTTCCTCTTGGCGACAAGCAAGTCACTCCCGTCATCCTGCGCGCGGTCGCAGGATCCATCCCTCCTCAGCTTCTTGGTCAGACGGGCGACAAGCAAGGAGACTCGGACGTCGGCGTGCGCTACGTGTCGTCCCTCGCGAAAGCGCTGTCTATGGCAGAGGGGACCGGCAAGCAGGTGTTCATCGCAGGTGGAGCGCAGATATATCGGCTGGCTTGGCCGCAACTAACCCGGCTCGACATCACCGAGATCGACGCCGAGCCTGCCGGGGACGCGTTCTTCCCCGTCATCAGCGCGGACGAGTGGCGCGAGGTGTCCCGGGACCCACACGATGGGTTCTCCTTCGTGACGTATGCGCGCAGGTAGCATTCGAGCACGGCGAGATGAGTGACCCATGAACTCCCGCGTTCATACCTGCCATTGTGCGGCGACAGTGTGCGCCTGGAGCAGCCGTCAAGTCGATAGGCCGGGCAGATGAGATCGACGGCGTCCATCCTGCATCTTGATCTTGACGCGTTCTTTGCGTCGGTGGAGCAGCGCGACAAGCCGAGTCTGCGCGGCAAACCGGTGATCGTCGGCGGCGTGGCGGGGCGTGGCGTGGTGAGCACCGCGAGCTACGAGGCCCGCGTGTTTGGCGTGCACTCTGCCATGCGCATGGTGGACGCGCGTCGCCTTGCACCGCATGCGGCGGTCCTGTCGGGACGGTTCCGCGCCTACCACGAGTCCAGCCGTATCGTCATGAATCTGCTGCGGGAACTGTCCCCGTTGGTGCAGCCCCTCAGCCTAGATGAGGCCTACGTTGACTTGGCTGCAGGGGGCACTGACTGCACCAACCTGGGTGCGCTGGAGGCGATGGTCACCGAGCTTCGCGCCGAACTGACCGAGCGTACCGAAGGGCTGATCGCCTCGGTCGGGGTGGGGTCGTCCAAGTTCCTAGCGAAGGTGGCTAGCGAGGAGGCCAAACCGAACGGGCAGTTCATCATTCCTCCCGGGCATGAGGTGGAGTTCATCTCGCCGCTGCCGGTGCGCGCGGTGCCCGGTGTCGGTCCGGCGACGTTCGAGCGGCTCGCGCATCTGTCGGTGCGCACCATCGGCGACCTGCAGGGTGTTGACGACAAGGAGTTGATCCGCGAGGTCGGTAAGTCGAGTGCCGACTGGCTGAAGCGCATCGCCTACGCCATCGACTATCGCGGCATCACCACCTTCCGCGAGGCCAAGTCCACCAGCATGGAGGACACTTTCGCCGAGGACATCTACAGTCGCGAAGAGCTTGAGAAGATCGTGCAGACCGATGCCGTTCTGCTGGCAAAGTCGCTAGTCAAGCAGGGATTGTTTGCCCGCACCATCCATCTGAAGGTCCGCTGGCGGGACTTCACCACCTTCACGCGCTCCCGCACGCTGAGCGGTGCCACCGACCGGGCGGAGCGCATCGCCTCGGCGGCCATCGGCCTACTCGCTGGCATCGACGTGTCGCCCGGCGTGCGGCTGCTGGGCTTGGGGCTTTCCAACTTTGAGGACGTGGCGCAGGAGCCGCTCTTCGACGACGAGGACCTGTCACCCATCACCGAACAGATCATCCAAGGGGCCCCCGCCTCCCGCTCCGCCCGGCACACCCGCATGGCCTGGCGTCCCGGGGACGACGTGATCCACGACCAACACGGCCGCGGCTGGGTTTGGGGTGCCGGTCACGGTGTCGTGACCGTCCGCTTCGAGACCCGCGAAACCGACATCGGCCCAGTCCGCTCCCTAGCCGACGACGACCCGCAACTCCACCACGCCCGCATCCTCCCCCTCCTCTGGGGCGAAGAGAAGTGACGGCCCATGGGGCAAATGTGAGAGAATATTATTTTACGGATGTCGAAGAAGGGGTTCAGGGAACATGAGCAACTTTGAGCAGGCGGAGCGGCTTCGCGGCGTGCGCTATGACGTGCGCGGGCCCAATCTTGTTGAGGCACAGAAGATGGAGGCGCTGGGCGAGCGCATCCTGAAGCTCAACATTGGCAACTTGGCGCCGTTTGGCTTCCGAGCTCCCGAGTCGATGTTGCGCGCCTTGGCCTCCAACTTGGTTGACGCCGAGGGCTACTCCGATTCGCGCGGCATCTTTTCCGCCCGCACCGCCGTGATGAACTACTACCAGGCTAAGGGCCAGAACGTCGATGTGGACCAGGTTTGGCTGGGCAACGGGGTGTCCGAACTGATCTCCATGACGCTGCAATGCCTGCTCAACATCGGTGACGAGGTGCTGATACCGGCTCCTGACTACCCGCTTTGGACGGGCGCAGTCACGCTGTGCGGCGGCAAGGCCGTGCATTACCTCTGCGACGAGGCCAACGAGTGGAACCCCGATCTGGCTGATCTGGAGTCCAAGATCACGCCACAGACGCGCGCCATCGTCGTCATCAATCCGAACAACCCGACGGGCGCGGTGTACTCGCAGCAGACTGTGCAGACCATCGTCGATTTGGCTCGCAAGCATGACCTGATTCTGCTCTCTGACGAGATATACGAGAAGATCGTCTACCAGGGCACCCACACGCCTACCGCGAAGTTGGCGGGCAACGATGTGCTGACGTTCACCTATTCTGGCTTGTCAAAGGCGTATCGCGCGTGCGGTTGGCGCGCCGGTTGGGTGGTTGTTACCGGCCCGCTGCACAAGGCCGAGAGCCTGTTGGAGGGCTTCACGCTGCTGGCGAACATGCGCATGTGTCCGAACGTGCCCGCACAGCACACGATCCAGACTGCGCTCGGCGGTTACCAGTCCATCGACGACCTTGTCGCGCCGGGCGGGCGCATGCACGATCAACTGCGTCTCGCGGCTGACCTGCTCAACGACATCCCCGGCGTCTCCTGCGTGCCAGCCAAGGCTGCTCTCTACCTGTTCCCGCGCCTCGACCTTGACATGTACCACATTGAGGACGACGAGGCCTGGGCGCTCGACCTACTGCGCAAACAGCACCTGTTGATCGGCCATGGCACCGGCTTCAACTGGCCCCACCCCGACCACTTCCGGTTGGTCGCCCTACCCGAAACCGAGGTGCTCAAGGAGGGTATCTCACGTCTCGCCGACTACTTGGCGACCATCAGATGAGTCCTGCACGACGGGCCGCTGACGAGGCTCTCGGTGGGTCTGACGGACTCCCCGAGAGCCAGTTCGCGAGCGCGCCAGCGTCGGCCAACATCAACGCGACAAGCGCAGACGTGATCGTAGTGGGTGCCGGACCTGCAGGTTCCGCGACGGCAGCGTTCCTTGCCAAGGCGGGGGTGAACGTGCTGCTGCTGGAGAAGGCGGCCAGTTTCCCGCGCGACAAGACCTGTGGTGACGGCATCACCCCCCGCGCCGTCCACATGCTGCACAAGCTTGGCGTGAGCACCGAAGGCTGGCACGAGACTAGGGGTTTGCGCATCAAGTCAACCGACGCGGCCTGCGAGTTTCCTTGGCCGCTCACGTGGGAGACGCCGGAGACCGGATACTGTGTGCGTCGCGAAGTCTTCGATGAGACGCTTGCCCGTCACGCTCAAGCAGCGGGCGCCCAACTGGTCACCAACGCAGCTGTCACCGAACCCATCATCAACGAGCGCGGACGCATCACCGGGGTGCGCACCCGCGACGGTCGCGAGTTCTCCGCGCCGGTGGTCGTGTCCGCCGAGGGGGTGGCATCCAAGCTGGCCCCTGCAATGGGTCTAGACCGCAAACCGAACGCTATTTCGGGTGTCGCGATGCGTGCCTACTACACGTCCCCCAAGACAGACGACGACCACATCGAACTGCATCTCGGCTTCTCCGGCAGTGCCCCCGGCTACGGCTGGGTCTTCCCACTTGGGAACGGCACGGTTAACGTCGGTGCCGGACTGCTGTCCACCGCCTGCGGTAAGACCGACTATCGCCACCTGTTTGACGAGTTTGTGGCGTCCCTCCCGGCGGAGTACGGCATCAACGAGAGCACCCGTGCATCGGACATCAAGGGCGCGATGCTGCCGATGGCCCTCGACCGGCCATCCGTGTATCGCAACGGCCTGTTGCTGGTGGGCGACGCGGCGGGCTGCGTCAACCCGTTCAACGGGGAGGGCATCGACTATGCGCTGGAGTCGGCCGAGTTGGCCGCAAGCGCAATTGTCGAGGCAAAAGCCCGTTCACTAGGAACAATATCTGCCGAGCGGGCGCTGTTCGGCTACCGTTACGCGCTGAATGACAGCCTGCGCGGTTATTATCGGTTAGGTATCATTTTCGCGCATCTAGTTGGAAATCCGCACGTAATGCGGTTATGTATGAAGTACGGCCTACCCCGTCCCCGGCTGATGCGCATGGTCAACAAGTTGCTTGGCAACCTTGGAGAGCGTACAGGTGCCGATGTGGATGGCCGCGTGATAGCCGCCCTGAGCAAGTTTGCGGGGCAGTTATGACAGTTGTGACATTGGTGGCAGCCAGAACAGCGGTCGCCCGCGCAAGCTCACCGCTCGCTCATGCCACGAGAACGAGGACGAGCGCGATGACCAAGATGAGGACCAGAGCACGGAAGGGAGCACGCTGATGAACCCGTACATCCCGTTGGTTGCCATGGTGGCTTTGGCTACTGTGTTTGTGTTCCTGATGATCTGGCTGAGCATCAACATTGGGCCAAAACGTTACAATCGCACCAAGTATGACTCGTTCGAGTGCGGCGTCGAGCCCACCCCCGCACCCCCTGGCGGCGGCAGATTTGACGTCAAGTACTACATCACCGCCATGCTGTTCATCATCTTTGACATCGAGATCGTGTTTCTCTACCCGTGGGCCGTAGCGTTCGACCATCTGGGCACGTTCGCCGTTGTCGAGATGATTATCTTCATCGCGGCCGCCTTCATCGCCTACCTGTACGTGTTGCGACGCGGCGGTCTGGACTGGGAGTAAGCATGGGTTTTGAAGATCACGTACCCGCAGGCATTCTGCTGACCACCGTTGAATCGGTGGCCGGATGGATGCGCAAGTCCAGTTTCTGGCCGCTGACTATGGGTTTAGCCTGCTGCTCCATCGAGATGATCTCATACGGCGGCCCCCGCTCAGACGCCTCCCGGTGGGGACAAGAAGTGTTTCGCGCGTCCCCCCGTCAAGCCGATCTGATGATCGTGTCGGGGCGAATGAGCCAGAAAATGGCCCCAGTGGTGCGTCGCCTTTACGACCAGATGCCGGAGCCCAAATGGGTGATCTCGCTGGGTGCGTGCGCGTCGTCGGGCGGCATCTTCAACAACTACGCGGTGGTGCAGGGCGGCGACCATATCGTCCCCGTTGACATCTATGTGCCCGGTTGCCCACCCCGGCCTGACCAACTGATCGACGCCATGTTCAAGCTCAAAGAGAACCTCGTCTACCGCGATCCGATGGGCGCTCACCGCGTGCATATGCGCGAAGAGGCCGAGCGGGAGGCGCTGGCCGCCTGTCCCATTCACGAACTGAGCCGGAGGTGAAGCCCGCATGAGTAACGACCTGATCAACGCGGCCAGCCCAGTTTCGCCAACCTACATCGGCACGCGTGACGGCATGTGGGGCTCCGGCAGCGGCAGTGGTGACGTGTCCGGTTTTGCCGGGCAGAAACGCACCCTGAGCCTGCCTGCGCCCGCCAGCATGCCCTACGGTGAGTGGTTTGACGACTGCATCGCCGAGATTGAGACCGAGGTTGACGGTGCCGTACTCCAGGTGTTTGTGTGGCGCGGTGAACTGAGCGTTGTGACCACTCCGGCGCGTCTGCTGGAGTTGTTGCGGGCACTGCGCGACAAGCCGTCGCTGCGTTTTGAGATCTGCAGCAGCGTCTCCGGCGTGCATTACCCGGAACAGGCCGGCGGAGAACTTCACGTGGTTTATCAACTGTTATCAATAACGCACAACCGTCGCATTCGCATCGAGATCGCCCTGCCCGACGCGCGGCCAATCGCACCGTCGTGCGTGCCTATCTACCCCATGGCTAACTATCACGAGCGCGAAACCTACGACATGTTCGGCATCATGTTCGAGGGTCACCCCGGCCTCACTCGCATCCTGATGCCCGACGACTGGGAGGGTCACCCGTTGCGCAAGGACTACCCGCTGGGTGGCATCCCCGTGCAGTTCAAGGGCGCTTCGGTGCCGCCTGTTGAGCAGCGAAGGAGCTACCAGCAGTGAGCATCTTGAATCGGACCCCCAGAACCCCCAAAACGCCAAAGGTTACTCCAGTGACCCCTGAGGCGACCGCAGCAAGTGCGGCTGGCGCGGCCAGCCCAACCGGCGGCGCTGCCAATGCGTTCAGCCAACCCAACCAAGCCAACCCAACCAACCAGGCGCCCGGATCTGGCACCCCACACCCAGAAGACCACCTCCCCGGTTTCTTCGCCCAAGGCGACGAGCCGGAGGGCGCACAGGCATACCTCAGCAACGGTGGCGACTGGGACCAGATCGTCGCCGAGCAGCGCGGTCGCAGCGACGAGGTTATCGTCGTCAACATGGGCCCGGTCCACCCGTCCACCCACGGCGTGATGCGGCTAGTCATCGAGTTGGACGGCGAGACGGTGCTGAGCCTGCGCCCGTCCATCGGCTACCTGCACACCGGCATTGAGAAGACGTTCGAGTACCGCTCGTGGGTGCAGGGTTCGCCGATTGCCACGCGCGCCAACTACGTGGCAAATATCTTCAACGAGGCCGCCTACTGTCTGGCCGTTGACAAGGCTTTGGGTATCACTGACGCCATCCCGGCGCGCGCCAACACGCTGCGGGTGATGATGATGGAGGTCAACCGCATCGCGTCCCATCTGATCGCGGTCGGTTCCGGCGGCCTTGAGTTGGGCGCAACTAGCGTGACGATGGTGGCGTTGCGCGAGCGGGAACGCTGTCTTGACTTCATGGAGGCGGTCTCCGGCCTGCGCATGAATAACGCCTACATCCGTCCGGGCGGCGTAGCTGTTGACCTGCCCGAGAACGGTCTTGACCTGCTGGGCGAACTCATCGCGCAACTGCGCCGCAACCTGCCCGAACTGTCCCAATTTATGCTTGACAACCCCATCTTCAAGATGCGCACTCAGGGCGTGGCCTACCTGAACCTGAGCGCGTGCATGGCGCTGGGTGTCTCCGGTCCACCACTGCGCTCTACCGGCTATCCGTGGGACCTGCGCAAGACGCAACCCTACTGTGGCTACGAGCAATACGACTTCAATGTCTGCACCGCTGACTCTTGTGACGCCTATGGCCGCGTGGTCATCCGTCTCAACGAGATGGACGAGTCGGTGCGCATCTTGCAGCAGTGCCTTGCCCGTCTGAAGGACAGCCAAGGGCAGCGTCACATGATTGACGACGCCCACATCGGCGCGGTGTCTGATCTAGTTGTGGGTCCGGACGGTCAGGGCAACTCGTTCACGCACGTCAAAGAGATCATGGGCACCTCTATGGAGTCGCTGATTCATCACTTCAAGATCGCATCGCAGGGGTTCCATGTGCCTGCCGGTCAGGTGTATCAGGCCGTGGAGGCCCCGGCAGGCGAGTTGGGCGTGCATCTGGTTTCGGACGGCGGCACCCAGCCCTACCGCGTACACCTGCGCGACCCTGGGTTCAACCACGTGCAGGCGCTGCCCATCATGTGTGAGGGCGGCATGCTCTCCGACGTGGTGATGGCGGTCGCCTCACTTGATCCGGTGATGGGAGGTGTTGACAGATGAGTGGCACACAAGAGTTCTTGTTCGACCTGTCCGACACTGGCGGGGTGGACTACACTGACGAGTCAACCAACATTGACGCCCGCACCCTCGACGAGATGCGTGAACTGATGGCCGCCTATCCGCAGCCGCGCTCGGCGCTCATCCCGATGCTGCATTTGGTGCAAAGCGTTGACGGACGAGTGAGTTCCGTCGGTGTGCGGGTGTGCGCCGAACTGCTGGGCATCTCCGCCGCCGCCGTGGTGGGCGTGGCAACGTTCTACACCATGTTCAAGCGCAAAGCCGCTGGTCAACACCACATTGGGGTGTGTCGCACAGCCCTGTGCGCGGTCATGGGTGGCGACATCCTTATGGAGCGCGTGTCCGAGAAACTGGGCATTAAGGACGGCGAGACCAGCCCAGACGGCAAGTTCTCGCTGGAAGCCATTGAGTGCAACGCAGCGTGTGACTTTGCGCCTGTTATGATGGTTAACTGGGAGTTTTTCGACAACATGACGCCCGACAAGGTCGAGAAGTTGCTCGATGATCTACGCGTGGGCAACCGGGTGCAGAGCCCGCGTGGCGCGCAGCTCACCTCATGGCGCGAGGCCGAAAGGGTGATCGCTGGGTTCTCGGATGGTCGTGCGGACGAAGGCCCGGGTGCCGGTGAGGCGTCGCTGGCCGGAGTGCAGGCTGCCCGCGTCAACAACTGGCGCGCCCCCGACGCCAAGAGCATGACGGGAGCCGCGCAGTGACTGACATGCTGACTCCAATTCTCACCCAGACGTGGGACAAGCCGCGCTCGTGGAAGCTCCAAACGTACCTAAACAACGGCGGCTACCGGGGCCTGAGAACCGCCTTTGCAATGACTCCCACCGCCGTGATCGACAGCGTCAAGGCTTCTGGGCTGCGCGGACGCGGTGGTGCCGGATTCCCCACGGGCATGAAGTGGGGGTTCATCCCCGTCTCAAACCCCAAACCCAAGTACTTAGTGGTCAACTGTGACGAATCCGAGCCGGGCACCTGCAAAGATATGCCGTTGCTGCTAGCCAGCCCGCAGTTGGTTATTGAGGGTGCCATCATCGCCGCCTATGCGGTTGGCGCTCACCGGGCGTTCATCTATATTCGAGGCGAGGTGCTGCACGTCATCCGCCGAGTGCGCGCCGCCGTCGAGGAGGCATACGCCGCTGGCTACCTCGGACGCAACATTCTCGGCTCCGGATTCTCGCTGGACATCACGGTACACGCCGGTGCCGGTGCCTACATCTGCGGCGAAGAGACCGCGCTGCTGGACTCGCTGGAGGGACGCCGTGGTCAGCCACGTCTGCGTCCCCCATTCCCCGCAGTCGAGGGCTTGTACGCCAGCCCAACGGTGGTCAACAACTGCGAATCCATCGCGTCCGTCCCGGCGATCCTCGCCAACGGGTCCGCGTGGTACGCGCAGATGGGCACCGAAAAGAGCCAAGGTTCCACCATCTACTCGCTGTCCGGGCATGTGCGCAAACCCGGCCAGTACGAGGCCCCGCTGGGCATCACCACCCGGCAACTGCTCGAAATCGCTAGCGGCATCCGCGAGGGTCACCGTCTCAAGTTCTTTACGCCCGGCGGCTCGTCCACCCCGCTGCTCACTCCCGCGCATCTCGATGTGCCGTTGGACTACGAGTCGCTGGCTGCAGCGGGCACCATGCTGGGCACCAAAGCGATGCAGTTTTTTGACGACACCGTGTCGGTGGTGCGCACCACAAGACGCTGGGTGGAGTTCTACCAGCACGAATCCTGCGGCAAGTGCACTCCGTGCCGCGAGGGTAGCTGGTGGCTGGTGCAACTGCTCGCCAACCTCGAAGAGGGCAAGGGCGAAGAGGGCGACATCGAGAAGATTCTCGCCATCTGCGACCAGGTGTCTGGAAAGAGCTTCTGCACGCTGGCCGACGGCTTTGTGGCCTGCGTGACCAGCGCCATCGCCGCCTTCCGCTCCGAGTTTGAGGCCGGGTATCGTCTGCCCGCGTGGGAGCTTTTCCCGTATCAGAAGTCTGCACTGTTTGGACAGACGGTGGTTGCCCCGCCACCCGGAGTGTCGATCAGTCAAGAACCGCCGCGTCCGCGTCGTCGTCGCGCTGCCGCCCAGGGGGTGATTGAGCCATGACCCAGCCCGTGAGCGAGGCAGTGACGTTCACCATTGATGACGTCACCCTCACCGTGCCAAAGGGCACCAACGTTATCCGCGCCGCCGAGGCCAGTGGCATTGAGATTCCGCGCTTCTGCGACCATCCGCTGCTGGACCCCGTTGCCGCCTGTCGTCAGTGCATGGTGGACGTAGTGGACGCCGGCAACGGCCGACCGATGAAGCCGCAGCCTGCCTGCGCGCTGGAGGCAGCCAAGGGCATGGTGGTGCGCACTGCAGCCACGTCCGATGTTGCCAAGCAGGCCCAGTGCGGCATGCTGGAGTTTCTGCTGATCAATCACCCGCTGGACTGCCCGGAGTGCGACAAGGCGGGCGAGTGCCCGCTACAGAACCAAGCGCGTGTCTCGGGTCGCGAGACCAGCCGCTACACGGGTGCCAAACGCACGTTCCCCAAGCCCATAATGGTGGGACAGACGCTGCTGCTGGACCGGGAGCGTTGCGTGCTCTGTCAGCGGTGCATCAGGTTTGCCGACCAGATCTCTGGGGACTCGCTGTTGGCCTTGGTCGAGCGGGGCGGTAAGAGCCAGATCGGTGCCCATCCGGACGCAGCGTTTGGCGGTTACTTCGCTGGCAACGTGGCTCAAATCTGCCCGGTTGGGGCTTTGACTACGGTGGACTACCGGTTCCAGTCTCGTCCGTTTGATCTGGTGTCTGAGATGTCCACCTGTGAAAACTGCGCTGCTGGTTGCGAGATGCGCGTTGACGCCCGCGCCTTTGAGGTGAAACGCCGCCTCGCTGGAAACGATTCAACTCACAACGACGAGTGGCTCTGCGACAAGGGACGCTTCGCCTGCCGCAGCGCTCGTGGCGCTGATCGCCTGACCACGCCGCTGGTTCGGGGCACTGACGGGCGGCTACACGCCGCAAGTTGGCCCGAGGCGCTGGCTGCCGCAGCCGCAGGTCTGGCGTCGTCGGCGACGCAGGGTGCAGCCTCCGGAGTGCTCACCGGAGGTCGCTTGACCCTAGAAAACGCGTACGCCTACTCCAAGTTCGCCCGCACCGTGCTGCAAACCAACAACATCGACTGCCGCGTGCGCTACCTGAGCGACGAAGAGACGGCATGGATGATGTTCCAGCAAACCACTGGACTGCCGCCCGTCACCTATGAGACGCTGGACGCCGCAAACCACGTGGTGCTGGTCGATTTCGAGCCTGAAGAAGAGTGCCCGATGGTGTTCTTGCGACTGCGCAAGGCGGTTCGCAAGAGAGGCATAGGCATCACCGCCATCGCCCCGTATCTGAGTCACGGAAACGCCAAGCTGGGTGCCGGACTGTTGGCCTGCGCCCCCGGTGGTGAGGCTGCGGCGCTGCGCGGCCTCACTCGTCTTGGGGACAACACCGTGATCCTAGTGGGCGAGCGAGCGGCCACCAGCCCCGGCACGCTCACTTTGCTGTCGCAGTTGGCGTCCACCCGTCAGGTCAAGGTGGGGTGGATTCCCCGCCGTGCTGGCGAACTCGGTGCCGTCGCCGCCGGATGCCTGCCCACGCTACTGCCTGCCGGACGACAAACCGTTGACGTGGGTGCGCGTTCCGAGTTCCGCGACCTGTGGAAGGTCAGCGAGTTCCCCAACGCCACCGGTTTCAACGCTTCCAACATGCTCATCGCTGCGGCCGCTGGTGCGATCAAGTCGCTGGTCATTGCCGGCGTGGACCTTGCCGATCTGCCCGACCCCAACCTCGCCGTGTCGGCGCTGCAAACGGCGTTCGTCATCTCGCTGGAGGTGCGTGAATCCGAGGTGTCCGCGTTTGCCGACGTGGTGTTCCCGGTGGCCCCGCTGGAGCAACAAGAGGGTACCTTCATCGACTGGACGCACGCCCAGCGCAAGGTGGTGCCGGTTGACCGCCACGACGCCAATCCGCTCACAGACCTGCGGGTGTTGGGTGCGCTGGCCTCCGCGATGGGTGTTGACCTCAACCTGCCGAACCCGAAGGAGGCGCTGCGGGAACTGCACGCCCTAGCTACCCGACCTGTCGCTGCCGTCCACATGAGTTCTGCCACACCCCCGCCAATCGCGTGGAGCGAAGGCAATGTGATCTTGGCAACGTGGCGTCCCCTAATCGATGACGGACGTTGCCTCGACGGAGCCGATTCGCTGCGTCGTGGCGCACCCAAGGTGAGCGTCAAGATGAGCCCGGCAACGGCCACTGGCCTTGGCATATCGCCCGGCGAGCACGTCGAGTTGAGCGCCCATGGCACCCGCTGGCACGGCCCGGTGGAGTTGGTTGTTGGCATGGCTGAGGGCGTGGTGTGGATTCCGCAGGCGTCCGGGGCCAGCGTTCACGGCCGACTGATCGCCGACTCCGGCGAGCGCGTCACCCTGAGTGCCGGAGGAGGTGTGTTGTGATGACCGATGCACAAACTCTGCTCGCAAATGACCCGTGGTGGCTGATGCTCATCAAGGTGGTTGTTATCTTCGTCTTTCTGCTGACGTGGACCATCTTCAACGTTTGGTTTGAGCGCAAATGGCTGGGCAAGATGCAGGATCGTCGCGGACCAAACATGAACGGTCCGTTCGGCTTGGGCCAAGCGTTGGCCGACGGTCTGAAACTGTTGTTCAAAGAGGACTTCCGTCCTGCCAAGACCGACAGAATAATCTTCAACTTGGCTCCTTGGCTCACCGCCGCGGCCGCCTTTACCATGTGGACGGTGATCCCCATCGGTGGTGAGGTGAGCATGTTCGGCCACCAGACGGTGCTTCAGGTGTCGGACCTGCCGGTGGGCACGCTGTTTATCCTTGCCATCAGCTCCATCGGCATCTACGGCATTGTGCTGGCCGGATGGGCATCAAACGGCACCTACTCGCTGCTTGGCTCGATGCGCGCCACGGCCCAACTCATCAGCTATGAGGTGGCGATGGGCTTGAGCGTGGTGGCGGTGTTCATGGTGTCCGGCTCCATGTCCACGTCTGACATTGTGAACGCCCAGTCGCAGTTGATAACCCTGTTTGGACAAGAGATTAGCCTGCCGGGCTGGTACGCGCTGTTGCTGATACCCAGCTTTGTAACCTACGTAATCTCAATGTTTGGTGAGACTAACCGCACCCCATTTGACCTTGCCGAGTGCGAATCGGAGCTTGTCAGCGGGCACATCACCGACTTTTCGGGATTCCGTTACGCGCTCTACTTCTTGGCGGAGTACATCAATATGGGCACGGTGAGCGCAGTGGCTACCACGCTGTTCCTCGGCGGCTACCGGGCGCCGTATCCGTTCAACACCATGTTTGATGGCTATCTGGATCAGGGCTGGTTTGGCCCGCTATGGTTCCTGCTCAAGGTGCAGGGGTTGATCTTCTTCTTCGTGTGGGTGCGGGCTTCGGTGCCGCGTTTTCGTTATGACCAGTTCATGGTGTTGGGCTGGAAGGTGCTAATTCCGGCCAACATGGTGTGGATTATGGTGGTTGCCGTATTCCGGTCTTGGAATGCTCACTCGTCTCCGGCGTTGCTTGGCGTGGCTGGTGCGGTCACTGCGAGCGCGCTCGCCATCCTCATCTTCAGCTCGATACAGCGCACCCGACTGGAACGTTCCAAGTCTGCGGCTCCACGGCTAGTAGCGCCGTCGCCGGGTTCGTACCCAGTGCCGCCTCGCCCCGGTGAGCAACTTCCCGAACTGGCCGGGTGGATGCCCGCCGCCATCGCCGTCGAGGCGAGTCATCCGGCAGGGGGTAAGTGATGGCTGCATTTTCAGGCTTCTGGGTGACGTTCCGCACCATCTTCAGCCGCTCGTTCACACAAGGCTACCCACAGCGCAAGCAGGAGAAGGTGCTCAACCCGCGCTGGCATGGTCGTCACCAACTCAACCGCTGGCCCGACGGCCTAGAAAAGTGCGTCGGCTGCGAACTCTGCGCGTGGGCCTGCCCCGCAGACGCCATCTTCGTCGAGGCGGCAGACAACACCGACGAGCGTCGCTTCTCGCCCGGTGAGCGCTACGCCAAGACCTACCAGATCAACTACTTGCGCTGTATCTTCTGTGGTCTGTGCATCGAGGCCTGCCCCACTAGGGCGTTGACGATGACCAACGAGTTCAAGCTGGCCGACACCACCCGCGAGTCCCTCATCTTTACCAAGACCGACCTGTTGGCCGCGCTCCAGGTGGGCATGGTGCCGCCGCCGCACGAGCGTCTGCTCGGCGACGACGAGGCCGCGTACTTCCTCGGCTTGCCCGACGACGACGGCCCGGACCGTCGCATCCCCAGCCGCGATGCCTACGCTGCCAACCCCGCCGGTCCCAACTCCGGCAGACCCAGTCCCAGTAGGCTCAACCCCAGCAGACGAGGTGTCAAGTCATGATTGCCATGATCGCTCTCGACGCGCTGACCTTCTGGGTGAGTGCCCCACTGATCGTCATCTTCGCGCTGCTGACCGTCTTGTCTCGCAAGACCGTGCATGCCGCGCTGTCACTTTGCGCGCTGATGGTGGCGCTGGGCGTGCTGTACGCCTCGTTGCAGGCCCCGTTCCTGTTTGTGGCGCAGATCATTGTGTACACCGGTTCGGTGATGATGATCTTCCTGTTCACCATGATGCTCATCGGTATCGACTCTGCTGAGGACCTAAAGGAGACCCTTGCCGGACATCGCGTTGTGACCGCAGTTGGCGTGTTCGGACTTGCCGGGCTGTTGGTTTTCGCGGTTGCGGGTGCGGTCAACGGCCCCGAGGTGGGGTTGGAAGAGGCCAACGCCGCCGGCAACGCGGTTGGCATCGCTGAACTGGTGTTCTCCCGTTACGCCTTTGCCTTCGAGGTTGCCAGCGCCATGGTTGTCGTGGCGGCGATTGGCGCCATGATCTTGGCGCACACCGAGCGGCTGAGCCCACGCAGGCGTCAGCGCGAACTGCTGGAAGAGCGCCTGCGCGACTGGGCCAGCGACGGGGCCGACCTCGGTCCGCGTCCCGGCCCCGGCGTCTACGCCCGGCACAACTCCATCGAATACCCGGCGCTTGGTCCACACGATGCCGTGGTTGCCGAGTCCATCTCGGAAACTCTGGTGGTGCGCGGTTCCCAATCTCCTCCAGTCTCCGAGATGGTGGCCCCGGCTCGGCTCGCTGCCGCGCAGGTCGCTCCTGGCGGTGGTGCTGCAACGGCGCAAACAGCGCAGACAGGACCGCTAGGACGCCCGCCCCGTGCCGCTGGGACAGCTAGCACGGCTAGGGCAATTGGCGCAGACCGCAAGGACAGGAGGTAACGGCCATGACCAGTGAGTATCTGATCCTGTCCGCAGTGCTGTTCTGCATCGGCGTTGGCGGGGTGCTGATTCGCCGTAATCCGCTAGTGATCTTCATGAGCATCGAGTTGATGCTGAACGCTGCCAACCTTGCTTTGGTGACCTTCGCCCGTGCGCGCGGCGACCTCGGTGGCCAGGCGGGGGCGTTCTTTGTGATGGTCTGTGCTGCCGCCGAGGTTGTGGTGGGGCTGGCGATCATCGTCACAGTTTTCCGGTCAAAACGTTCCATAGACATCGACGACATGACGCTGCTGAGCGGCGCACCAGGCGCGGAAGGGGGGAGTCTTGCTTAGTCTTGACATCATCGCCATGCAGGCACCCGTGATCTTCCAAGTGTCGTGGCTGCTCATCGCCGTGCCGCTGCTGGTCGCCGCCGTGCTACTGCTCGTTGGTGACCACGCCAACGGCGTCGCGCCCCTGCTCGGTGTTGCCGGTGTCGCCATCCCGCTCGGGCTGGCCGTGACCCTACTGGTCACTATGCTTAACTTGGGCGAGCAGTCTCGCGCCGTCACCGTCTCGCTGTATGAGTGGATGTCGTTCGTCGGTGGGGGAGTTTCATTCGCGCTGCTCATCGACCAACTGTCCATCCTGTTTGTGCTGCTGATCACCGGCGTGGGCACGCTGATCTTCATCTACTCGTGCGGCTACATGGCTGACGACCCGGGCCGTCGTCGCTTCTTTGCACTGATGAACCTGTTCATCGCGGCCATGCTTGTCTTGGTGCTCGCCGATTCCTACCTGCTGTTGTTTGTCGGCTGGGAGGGCGTTGGTCTGGCGTCGTACCTTCTTATTGGGTTCTGGCAGCACAAGGTGAGCGCCTCGCTGGCCGCCAAGAAGGCGTTCATGGTCAACAAGGTGGGTGACCTTGGGTTGTTTGCCGCCATTGCGCTGATGTTTACCCAGTTCGGTTCCTCCGATTTCCACGCGGTGAACGCGCGCATGGATTCCTCTGGCAGTGTCGTTCCCGTCATCATGGGCTTCACGCTGCTGCTCGCCGCGCTTGCGAAGAGCGCACAGGTGCCGTTGCACACCTGGCTGTTGGACGCCATGGAAGGCCCAACGCCAGTGTCGGCGCTTATTCACGCTGCCACCATGGTCACGGCGGGCATCTATCTGATCGTCCGCTCGCACGCCATCTTTGCGCTTGCCCCGTCCGCGTCCCTGACCGTAACGATTGTAGGTGCGGTAACCATCTTCGTCGGGGCCTGGATTGGCGCCACTAAGGACGACATCAAGAAGGTGCTGGCCGCGTCCACCATGAGCCAGTTGGGCTACCTGATGGTGGCTGCGGGTCTCGGCCCGGTTGGTGCCGCGTTCGCGATCTTCCACCTGCTCGCTCACGGTGTCTTCAAGGCCAACCTTTTCCTCGGTGCCGGTTCGGTCATGCATGCCACTGGCGGCGAGACCGACATGCGGGTGTTCGGAAGGTTGCGTCGCGTGCTGCCGTGGACGTGCCTGGCATTCTTCTGCGGTTATTTGGCGATCATCGGCTTCCCGCTCACCTCCGGTTTCTACTCCAAAGACCACATCATTGCCGCCGCCTTCGAGCAGTCCATGGTCACCGGCGTGGCGCTCGCGGTGGGTGCTGCACTCACCGCGCTGTACATGACACGCCTGTGGCTGCTCACCTTCTTTGGTGCCTCCCGTTGGGACGAGGACGTCAAGCCGCACGAGTCCTCAAGCATCATGGTGTTTCCGCTGGTCATCTTGGGTTTGGCCTCGCTGGGCGGCGGAGTGGCGCTCAACGCGTGGATTCAGGGTTGGCTGCAACCGGCCATCGGCAACGACGTGATCGCGGCTCCGCTGATCGAACTCACTTGGCAAAGCGAGGTGGCGTTCGGTGCCGTCACCCTTGGTGTGCTGACCGGATGGCTGCTCTACAGGCGTCCCCTAGCCGTGCAGCCCAGCGCAACCACCAACCCACTGGTTCGCGCCGGTGCTAACGAGTTAGGCCTCAACCAGGCCATCGATGCGCTGATTGTGCGTCCTGGATGGGCGTTGACTAGCGCAGTTGGCGCCGTGGAGACACACGTGATCGAAGCTGGAATCGACGGTATCGGCTCATGCGCTACGCGGGCGTCGCAACAGCTTCACCGTATGCAGGGCGGCAACGTACGCAGCTATGCAGGTGTTGTCGTCATTGGGACTGTTATTGTGGTGGCCGCCTTGGTCATCGGGATCTGGCTGTAGGCAGGGGGAGTAAAGACATGGTTTTGCCTCTGCTGAGCATCTTGGCTGTGCTGCCGATCATCGGTGCCATCGCCCTGTTCCCGCTGCGCACGCGGGACAACCGCGTGTTCGGTTTCTGGGTTTCACTGGTGACCCTTGCCGTCGCGGTGGCTTGCGTCGTCATCAACCGGAGCACCGACCTAAGTGAACAGGTGGCATGGATTCGCCCCCTAGGCGCGTGGTACGCCATGTCGCTGGACGGACTGTCATCTGTGATGGTGCTAGTCACCTGCGTGCTAACCACCTGCGTCTTGGGTGTGGGTGTGCCCGCCGCGGTGCCGTCACAGCCTGAGCAGACTGTTGGGGACGCAGATCCCGGTCGTCCCCTCCCTTCGGGCGTGTTTACCCCGCTGGTGCTGGGGTTGCAGGGCTTGGCGTTGTTCACGTTTATGGCGTCCGATCTCATCATGTTCACCTTGGTGTTCGAGGCCACGCTGATCCCGGCGTTCTTCCTGATCGGTGGTTGGGGTAGCATCCAACGTGGCGCGGCTGCCGTCAAGTTCTTGCTGTTCGGCCTAGCCGGGGGCTTCTTGCTGCTCGCTGGAGCCATCGCGCTCGGGTTGCAGTCCGCCACCATCGGGCGGCCCTCAATGCTGTTCAGCCAACTGGCTGAACTAGACATCCCCGCCGCCACCGCCCGTCCCCTCTTCATCGTGCTGTTCTTGGCGTTCGCGCTGAAGGCTCCACTGGTGCCGCTGCACGGTTGGCTGCCTAGCGTCGTCGAGCACACCAGCCCGCAGGTCGCGGTGCTGCTGGTGGGTATCTTGGACGCCGTTGGCCCTTACGGCATGATCCGGCTGTGCTTGGGCGTCATGGGAGACGAGGCCAAATGGGCGTCCCCAGTGTTGCTGATCGTGGCGCTGGTGTCGGTGATCTACGGGGCGCTGGCTGCACTGTCCGAACGACACTTGACCCGGCTTGTGGCGCTCACCTCTGTCGGTCACTCTGGGCTTATCGTGTTTGGCATCTTCGCGATGTCTCCCGTTGCGCTCACCGGGGCAATCCTTTACATCTTTGCGCACTCGCTGTCGGCGGCGGCGTTGCTGCTGTGCGCGGCGTTTGTGGCCGAACGCACCGGCACGCTGGCGATTGGCGAGTTTGGCGGCTTGGCGCGCAAGGCTCCGGTGCTCGCCGGGCTGTTCTTGTTTGCCGGACTGGCAACCCTGTCACTGCCCGGCACCGCCAACTTTGCCGGCGAGTTCTCGGTTATCGTGGGCGCGTTCGCCAGCCATCCGTGGCAGGCTGCGGTGGCAATCTTTGCCACGCTGCTCGCCGCCGCATATGTGTTGGTGGCCTATCAGCGGGTGTTTACCGGCCCGCTCCGCGCCGAGCACGCAAACGTTGTTGACGTGATCCCGGTGCAGAAGTGGGCGGTGGGCGTGCTGATCGCGCTGCTGCTGGCCGTCGGTGTGTTCCCGCGCCCGCTGGTTCAGTTGGCCGACGAGGCGTCCACTTTCGTGATGACACAGATCGGTGTTGCGGCCCCGGATGTGGTGGTGCCTGACGGTGCTGCTGGCGCTGATGACGCGGAGGAGGATCGCTGATGTCTCAAGACCTTTTGTATCTTGCTCCCATTATCTCCGTTTTTGCCGGGGCGTTGCTTGGGTTGCTCGTTGAGGCTCTAGCGCCGCGCGTGTATCGTTTTGAAGCGCAGACCTGTCTGAGCGGCGCCACCCTAGTCGTTGCGCTCATCTTCGCGATCCGCACTTTCCTGTCGTCCAACTCCCGCAAGACGGCAGTTCTTGGGTCCGTCACGGTCGATGGACCTACGTTGGGCATCTGGATGCTGCTGCTGGGGTTTGCCATCGGCGCAGTGGTGCTGATGGCCGAGCGGCGCGCGCACGGTCAGACCAGCGCCTTCACCGCGCAGGCGGCGACCACGCCGGGGTCACCTGACGAACGGGCGTTCCTTGCGGCCCGCAATGAGCACACCGAAGTGTTTGTGCTGTTGATGTTTGCCGTTGGCGGGATGTTGGTTTTCCCAGCAGCGTGCGACTTCCTGACCGCGTTCGTCAGCCTAGAGGTGCTGTCGTTGCCGCTGTACCTGCTGGCCGGTCTTGCTCGTCGCAACCGCGCCATCAGCCAAGAGGCGGCGCTGAAGTACTTCCTGCTGGGGGCGCTGTCGTCGGCGATCTTCATCTACGGTGTGGCGCTCATCTACGGTTCCACTGGCTCGTTTGACTACGCGCAGATAGCGGACTCGCTGGGTCAACTCAAGACGTCAGATAAAACGATTTATGCAGGGCTTGGTCTGGTAATTGTTGGACTGCTGTTCAAGATGGGCGTGGCTCCGTTCCACGTGTGGGTGCCCGACGTGTACGCCGGGTCGCCGACTGCGGTCAGCGCGTTCATGGCGGTCTGCACGAAGCTTGCTGCCGTTGGCGCCACCATCCGCATCCTGTTTGTGCCACTTGGTGGGCTGCGCTGGTCGTGGATGCTGCCACTGGCGTGCATCGCCGTGCTCTCCATGCTTGTCGGGGCCATATTCGGCCTGACGCAGCGCAACTTGAAGCGTCTTCTTGGCTACTCCTCCATCGCGCACGCCGGGTTTATCCTGATGGCAATCGCCATGGCAACCACCGGCGTTGTGGGCACACAAGTTGGCGAGTTCGGCAGCGTCGGCGTCAGTCTGTTCTATATGCTGGCATACGGCCTAGCCACGCTGGGTGCGTTTGCCATCACGCTGTTGGTGCGCAGTTCGGGCGGCACCGAAGCTAGCGAGATCTACGTGTGGACCGGTTTTGGTCGGCGCAACCCGTGGTATGGCATCGCCATGGTCGTCTTCATGCTTTCCCTAGCCGGAATGCCGCTGACTGCTGGTTTTATCGCCAAGTTGTACGTGTTTGCGCTTGCTTGGTTCAACGGCTACGCCTGGCTAGCCATCGCCGGGCTGACGCTCTCGCTGTTGACGGCCGCCATGTACCTGAAGGTCATCCGTTTGCTGTTCCTCAGTGGCGGAGCTGCGCCGTCCGGTTCCGACAACGACCAACCCACACCGACGACCTCTCAAGCATCCAAGCCTCTGAATGCCCTGATCGCCCTATGCGTAATGGGCACAGTCTTCTTCGGTCTGCTCCCCAGTCAATTCGGCAACATCGCCGCCGCCGCATCGGTCCTCCTGCGATGAGGAGTGCCCCTATGTCCGCCGCAATACCGCTTTCCTGTCCCGTCAGCCCGCCCCGCCGATGGGTTCTCGCCAGGAGGGGCCGCCTGCCTGAGACTCTGTCCTCCGGGACCCTCCCTCCTCGACCTCAGGTCGTCTCACTCTCTCCTTGTCCCGTAATGCTGCGCGCAGTCGCAGCATCCCTTGCGGGAGGTGAAACCTATTGGATGACCAACTGAACAACGAGGTGCGCGCCATCTTGGCGCGCGTAGAAACCCGCCTGCAAGACGAGGTGGCCTCCAGCCTCCCGTTTCTTGACATCGCCGCCAAGCACATCATCTGCGCCGGTGGCAAGCGCTTTCGCCCCCTATTGGTGACGTTGTGCGGCCTGCTTGGTGACGCCAACGCTGACGCAACTCGCGCCAAGGTTCGCCCGCACTCCGACTCTCGTGAGCGCCTAATCGACGCCGCTCTAGTGGTCGAACTGACTCACGTCGCGTCCCTTTACCACGACGACGTGATGGACGACGCCGACGTGCGCCGGGGGGTGCCCAGTGCGAATGCGCGATTTGGCAACTCGGTCGCCATCCTAGTGGGCGACTACTTGTTCGCCCATGCGTCGCGTATTGTCGCCGGGCTTGGCGCAGATTTCGTGCGCATTCAGGCCCAGACCTTCGCTGCTCTGGTCACTGGGCAGATCGCAGAACTGCGCGGCCCATCCCGTGAGGACGACCCGTTTGAACACTACTACGAGGTCCTAGACGGCAAGACGGCGTCATTGATCGCCACCTCGGCCCTCTTCGGCGGCCTGATCGCTGGCCTAGACGCCCCTCAAGTCACAGCACTGGAACGTTTTGGGCGCAAGCTCGGCATGGCCTTCCAGTTGGCCGATGACCTGATCGACATCACATCTGCCGCAGCCGGAAAACCCCAAGGAACAGACCTCCGTGAGGGGGTAGCCACTCTCCCCGTCCTGCTCCTTAACCAGAGCGAAAGCCTAACTGACAAACTGCTATACGAGCGCATCCTGGGTGGCCTAGCCGAAGACGAGATTCCCATCGTCCTTCAAGCCCTGCAAGGCCACCCAGTAGTAGCTCGCTCTCGCGAAATCATATCCGAGTGGGCCACCGCTGCCCGGGCCGAACTAGCCACCCTGCCCAACACCCCCGCCCGCGCTGCCCTCGGAACCCTATGCGCCGAGGCTGCCTCCCGCGCCTCCTGACTTCCATCGCCGGTCGGTGGGAAAAACGCATCAACGCGGTATGCGCTGAGGCTATTTCTCGTGCTTCCTCACTCACTATAACGGTGCGTCTTCTAGGTACACGTGCGGCGGTTCCTAGGTTAGCTAAGTCCCATCAACCAAAAGGCGTAAGGCTTTCGATGTGGTACATATCGACTTATATGGCTATAATCAATCCCACGAATGCGCGATGCAGTACTTTTGGGTAACAAAATTAAGCTGTTGGCGAGAAACGGGGAGAGTCTATGTATTTAAGGTTAAGTAAAGCATCCGCGGGTGCCCATGATGGAACCAAGGACAGGGGGGCTTCTGCGCGGCCAACTCGCCGCTGGATTGCGCTTGCGTCGGCTGCAGTCTTGAGCATCGCGAGCTTGAGCCTCTCGATGCCCGACGCGTCGGCTGCTAGTTACGATATTTCGACGGTCGGCACAGCCGCGATTGTTTCCGTAAGCGACATGTCTGACGTGCTCTACGACAGCAGCAACCCGGCTCCACGAAGCCCGGGATCGTTTGTTACCAAGACTCGAATTGAAGGTGTCATCACTGATCCAGATGCTTTGGTGCCTGGCTCCCAGATCACTATTCCGATCACTGTGACGGCCCATTCATACGCGGCGGTTGGAAGTCTTAATGGCAATGCTGCGGTTTTCGACTCTAACAGCGTAAATCAGTTCGTCGCCTCGTATGTGGAAAACCTAACAGGCACCAGCTATATCATTTTGACCAAGACGGATGAGCCAAGCGGTGGCGCAGATGTCGCTTTTGTCATCGACGCACTTGTGGGTGGACAGGCTTTCCACGCTTCTGAAGCCAACTCTGAGTGGGTCGTCGATGGCAACGTATACGTTTTCCCGCATGGTGCGCCGGACTCGGCCTATCTGCCTACTGGCATTCCGGTGGCTTTCTATACCCAACCCAACGGTAACCAGGTGAATTTGTGGACGTGGCTTGGCAACGAATATGCGCAGTTGCTCAATGGAACTCTTGACATCACTGACCCCGTGTGGTCGCAGAACTTTGTCCAGGTGGCAACTATCACTGCTGACGACCCGGGCACTATTGTGAATGTCGAGTTCGCCGGGATGGCGGAGTGCGCCTACCTACTGCTCAGTGATGGCACTGGCCTAGATGCTGGCGCATGCGGGTGGGTTTGGCCCGACAATTTTACGAACTTTTTGACCGATGCCTCGTTGGAGGCCGACATGACCTTCGCCCAGATCGAAGCGGCATTACCAGTAGGTTCGCGGGCACTAGTTAAGAACTCTGATGGGACCTACACGGTTGCTATGAACTGGGGCCCGTTGTCCGGCAACCCATACTTGACATATCCGGCAGGCACGACCGCTACGGGAGCTCAACTCTTGCCACCTGCAAGTCCAGATACCGCCGCCGACAATCTGGTGGCTGCCGCAATTGCCCTTCAAATGGCTCCCGCAGGCTGGACGCAAGCAGTAAACGTTGAGTTCGACGATCCCACCCTGTTGCAGGGCGAGACCGTAACGGTGTGGTCCAACATCTCGCTGTTCTGGTGGGAGGGGAAGGATGAAGTCTCCCATGGCACTGATGCGCCGGTGTTCAATGCGGCAGAGGGCCAGACCCTCGTGCGTGTTCACTATGTTGAAAACCTGACAGGTGACCCGCTAGATGTTATCGATTGGGCATATGGTTGGCCAGTGGGTGGCTCTGTGGTCTTAGACCCATCGAGTCCCTACGCGATAGCGCCGAGAGAGTTCGAGGGATACCACTTGGTGGAAGATATCGATTTGGTGGTGCTGCCACCTGCAGTGTTGGGGGCAGGCACCGTGCTTATCGGTGACCCCGCCGAGCCCACTGAGTTGGCTTTCCCGCTAGAAGGTGGAGCGCCATTGGATGTGTACTACGTCTATAACGCCACGCTGGTGCCGGTAGAAGTGAAGCACCTGCTGGACCTTGACGATGATGGTGTTGGCGACGAATCAGTCGACAACGGGAACTATGATTACACGACCCAAGGAGCGGTTGGTACCACCTACTCGACATACCCGATAAGTGCTGCTGACCTACAGACGTTGGGCTACATGCTGGTATCTACTCCTGCTAATGCATCCGGTACCTTTGCTGAAACCAACGCAGACGTGGTGTATGTATATGCTCGGGAGCCTAGGCCGAATCCTACTGTGACGCCTACGCCTATGCCGACTCCTACTGTGACGCCTACTGTGACGCCTGCTGTGACGCCTACGCCGACTCCTAGTGAGACGTCTGTGGTTCCGGCATCGGATAAGGGATTGCCAAACACGGGCGGTTCACTTCCATCCGGAACTGCACCACTGAACTTGCTGGTGCACGGCCACGGCCTCGTTCCTTGTGTCTTGCGATCGCGGAGAATCATCTAGGGGGGTTATTCTCCGTGTCTGTGTCTAGACCGTGTACTAAACGTAACGGTCTAGACACAGACTGTCCGCGCCGCCCGCCTTTTGCTCGTCGATGCAGAAGGCGGCGTGTAGGGGCATGAGTTTGAATCCACTGTTGGCGCTGGAATCCTGCCTGTCGATTCGGTATTTCCAACCTTTCACTCCTAAGTGAAAGATTCTGCTCTAAGAAAACTCTTAACAAGTGGGGCGAATGTCGTCGGGATACTATGCCTAAACGCTGATGCTTTCCAATTCACAGCGCTTCGGCTAAGTGGTGACAGCATGTGGGCGACGACACGTACAAGGAGATCGGGGTGTCTTTCGGATCAGCTACTACGTATATGTTAAGTGGCCTGGGCCTTACCGCTACGAAACTAGCGGAACATGGCCGCGTCAGGCTCTGAGAACCTGAGCCAACTCTGTGACGCCGACCTAGTTGAGCTGGTACGGCAAGGCGAGATGGCGGCCTACCACGTGCTGTGGCAACGGCATGCAGAGTCAGGTCACGTCTTCGCGCGCGGCACCAACTCGAGCGTTTCAGCGGAGGACGCGGTATCAGAGGCGTTTGAGACAATGCTGTCGGCCATCAAACGCGGACTTGGCCCCACCAAGAGCTTTCGCGCCTACATGCGGACAACCATCAGACACAGCGTGGCCCGCACCGCCACCGGTAACGTCGAGACCCCAGTCGAGCACCTAGGTGTGGACGAAATAGCAGCAGGTGCAGACCCATCCGAGTCCTACGCCCACACGTCCTTTGACTCGCAGACCATTTGGACGGCCTTCAGCGCCCTGAACGAGCGCTATCAACTAGTGCTCTGGCTCAGCGAGGTCGAAGGTCTGAAGCCGCGTGAAATCGCGGTCCAGCTCAACACGTCCACCGCCAACGTCTCAGTGGTGGCATTCCGGGCACGCGAAGCGTTCCGCCGCAACTACGACAAGGCGACGGGACCCCTCGGCCCCATCCCCGTCGAAACCGTCCCGGAAATGCCCCGTCCTCAAGATCCAGCCGACTGACCTCAGAAAAAGTCTTGGGGGACCCCTGACGGAGTCCCCCTAGACTTTGGCGGTGGCGGCGGGATTTGCGTGTGTTCCCTCTGGGAATCCGCGTGCCTCACGCTGAAGCGTTCGGCCGATTCGCGGGCGGACGCTCCACTGGAGCATCCGCTGTTAACCGCGAATCCCCTCACGGGTTCAAATCCCTCAGTACAGAAAAAGTCTAGGGGGACCCCTGACGGAGTCCCCCTAGACTTTGGCGGTGGCGGCGGGATTTGAACCCGCGGTGGATTGCTCCACACTCGCTTTCGAGGCGAGCTCCTTCGGCCGCTCGGACACGCCACCGTCCGCTATCTTATTCGGTCAACCAGTCCTTGTGCGAATCACGGATCCCTCGTTGGGAGGTTATTGAGTATCCGCTCAGCTATGAATCAGCCGAAAAAGGTGCTAGTCTCTTTTAGCTGGAGACTCCAAATGTGGAGACTCCGACGCGCGAGTGGCGGAATGGCAGACGCGCTGGCTTCAGGTGCCAGTGCCCGCAAGGGCGTGGAGGTTCAACTCCTCTCTCGCGCACAAAACAAGTGGCCTAGGTCTTTGACCTAGGCCACTTGTTTTCGTGTTAGGGGGACTGTCCCCACGGTCCCCACCACCACTCGGGTTAGTCCTCGACTACCTGCACGTTGACGCTCATGCCTGAGTCGGAGGGCATCTCCTTCGACCAGGTCTTGCCACCGTCAGGGGAGAACTCCAGCTGGTTTCCGTTCTGGCGCACTTGCAGTTCGGAAGCGTCACCGGAGTAGCCAGCGGGTGGCTGTCCGGGCGTCATCTCGATGGCTCGTGGTGTTGCGCGGACGGGTTGACTCGCTGATGGCGGTGTTGTCGATCCGAGCGTGTGCGCGGCCAGTTGTTTTGTTGCCAACAGTGCCACTACGGCGAGGGCAATCACGGCCACTACGATGGTGATCGCCTTCCAAACTGATTCTCTACTCCAAAAGTTGCGATTCATCACTTGCTCCAATCCCTGCGAGTGTTCTCCTTCACGAACGTGAGTGTGGCGTGGTTCAAGCCCCAGATCTCGTCGGTTGCTGCCGCCACCTTCTTCGAGTGAGTGACCAAGATCACACACTTGTTGTGTTCGTGAGCCAGTTCGGCAAAGATGGCCAAGATCTGCTTCTCGGTGTCATAGTCAAGGTTGCCGGTTGGCTCGTCGGCGATGATCACTGCCGGATCGTGAGCCAACGCCCGGGCGATACCCACACGCTGCTGCTCACCACCGGAGAGTTTCAACACCACACGGCTTGCCGTCTCGGCGTCAATGCCCACCTGCTCCAGCAACTCGAGAGCCTTGCGACGCTTGTCCCCGCCTTTGACGCCGCTGATGTTCATGGAGAGCACCACATTGTCGATGGCGGTGGCGTTGCCCAGCAGGTTGTAGCCTTGGAAGATCACGCCGATGCTGCGGGCACGGTAGTCGTCCCGGTCCATCTTTGCTAGGTCGTGGCCGTTGAAGTTCACCTGCCCACTGGATGCCCGATCAAGGCCGGAGATAAGGGACAGCAGCGTGGACTTGCCCGCACCGGATCGACCCATGACGGCATACAGTTTGCCTTGTTCAAAGCTGGCGTTCACGCCGCGCAGCACCTGATTAGTGGTGCCGGAGTAGGCGTAAGACACGTTGGTCAGTTCGAGAATGCTCATAGCTAGTTCCTTTCCGAGAGAATCTTCATCGGCTCAAAGCGCGTGATGTAGACGATGCCGACGGCCGAAGAGACCACCGCGAGCGCCAACGCGATCAGCGAGATTTGGGAGATGGCACCGGCGGTCAGGGCGACCGTCAGTTGTGACAGCGGAGTCAGCGCAGAGTCTGCACCTGCGCCCGTTCCGGCACCCGCACCAGCGTTGATGCTGGTCACTCCGCCCATGCCGTTCTTCGCCGTCTCTGCCGCCAACTCGATCTGGTTGCGCAGCAGCGAGTCCGCAATGGGCTGCGAAATCACCGCCGAGACGGCGAACCCGATAGCCAGACAGAACAGCGTCATAATCAGCATCTCTGCCACAAACCCGATAGCCACACCGGTTTTGCGCATACCCATGGCGCGCAGCACGCCGATCTCATACTTGCGTTCCCGCACCGCGAGGGTGGAGATCAGCAGCAGGATGACGGCACCCAACGCCAGCACCACGATCATAAAGGTGGTTGTCAACTTTGTCAGTCCCTCAACAGGTCCGACAACAGCCTGGTAACCGGCCTCATCGGTGCGCAGTTTGTAGTAATCGGGCAAGCCCTTGTCGCGCAGTTCCGCCTCGAACGCATCTAGGTCATCCGGAGAGTTCAGGAAGTAGGACGCGTCCACATACGACGCTCCAAACTCCTTGACGGTGTCAATGCCGACGAGAATCTCGTTGTTGCGGTTGAGCAGCGGATTCTTCTGCATGTATGGGTTGTTTTCGGCACCCAGCATGGTGTTGTCTTCAAAGATGCCGACGATCTTCAGCGGCAGCTCTTTCTTGTTGCCAGTGCGTACGATGTCAAGATTGTCGCCGATCTTCAGCTTGTTCAACTCCGCAAACTGCTTGCTGATGATGGCCTCGTTCGGCGCTTGGACGGCGCGTCCCTCAACGATCTTGCGGGCACCCGACTCGAAGTCTTTCGAGATGTTTGGCTCGTTTGAGCCAATGAGATAGCCCCGTGCCTGCAAGTCGGGGTCGTCAATGTTGTCCAACGGCACAGCATCAGGGAAGTTGATCATGGCGCTGGCCGTCATCTTGGTTTCATGCAGATACTTGGAATCCGCAAACTTGAAGTTCTGGTCGGGGGTGAGGTCTTGGACGCCCTTGGCGCCCTCATACTCGTCGTAGTTGCCCGCCGCAATCGCCTTCTCGTAGTCAAGGTCGAGAAAGACCTGGCTGCCAAAGCGAGACTTGTAGTCGGAGATGACCGCGCCAGCCGTGCTGTTGATAAGCACCGATACTGAAGCTGCCACGATGATCGTGAACAAGATCACGCCGACCAGTAGGTTGCGTCCTTTGTTGCGGGCGAGATTCTTCGCCGCATTGGTAAGCAGATACACCTGGGTTGTCCTTTCGTGAGTTTCATTTTCGCGATACCCAAAAAGCTACCAGTGCCCCTGTTTACTCGATGTTTACTGACCCCTAAGGTGACGACTGTCTGAGCGTCATTTGACTAGGCAAGACGCCTGTTTGGCTGCCCTTGAACGTCACGCGTCATGCTGGGCGTCGTCACAGACTTCACCTATGCGGCTCACAGATTCTGCGAGTTCGCACCCCATGACGAGCATAGATACCCGTCTGGTGGCCTGTCCTGTCAGATGTCGAACTGGGCGTTAGGGTCAAACTGTGGGAAGGACAGTGTGAACTCTGTTCCCAGCCCCGGTTCAGAATCGACGTAGGCAAAACCGCCAGTCAGGTTGCAGACGTGCCACACCAGGCTCAGGCCGATCCCGTACCCGTCTGAGCGCAGTTGGTTCATGCGATAACGATGGTTGAATATCTTCTCCAGATCATCGGCGCTCATACCCGGCCCATGGTCGCGCACCCGCACAATCACGGTGTCGTGCTGGTTGCAGATGTCCACCGAGATGGGGGAGCCGGGGGCGTACTTCACGGCGTTGTCCAGCAGATTGGCGATGGCGCGATAGATCCAGCGACGGTTGGCTGCCGTCTCCAAGTTGGCGTCCTCGTCGAAGTCGAAATCGATTTTGGCTAGCCCTTGGTAGGACTCGCAGGCCTTCGCGGCCACCATCGCCACGTCCACAGCGGCTTGGGCGGTTTCGGTGCGGGACTCGCTCAGGGTGAGCACATCGTCGATGCCGTCGGCCAGTTCATCCAACAGCCGTGCCTGTGTGGGGTGGTCATCGAAGAGGCCGTCGGCGCGCAGAATTGCGATGGCGTTCTTCTGCTCATGCGCTAGGTAGGAGTGCATGCGTTCCTGGTCTTCAAGGTGCTCGGCAAAGATCGCCTCCAACTGTCGATACGCCGGGGCCAGCACCGGATCGGTGTCGATGATGGTCGGGTCGTTGGGCAGGGCCTTCAACTGGGCGACGACGGCCAGGCTGCGCGCCTTTTGATCCGTCTTCAGCACCCAGTGGAGCGCAAATCCGCAGCCTGCGACAAGGAGCGCAAAGACGGCGGCGACTAGCGGAAGCTGCTCCGCTAGCGTCTGGCTGAAGTAGCCCAGAACGTCCTCCGCAGACACCACGCGGTCGGTCTGCGTCAGCATTATCGCGCCGTTCAGTTGGAGGTCATAGCTGTCCTTCGCGGTGAGCAGGTAGATGCCAGACGCGTCCCCCAGTGCGCTGTCGGTGCCCACCGAGTAGGACTGTGCCACCCAAAACAGGCACCCCACCATCGCGAGAGTGAGCGTGGTCACAAACGCGGCGATCACCAGCGGCAGGTTTATATCTCTTCGCACAGCACGTACCCTTTCCCGCGGATGTTGCGCAGCAGTTCGACACCGCTGGCGTCCGCGAGTGCCTTCTTCAACCGCGCTACATGCACCCGCAACACTGACGACGCCGGGTCAAAATCAAGGTCATAGACGTGCATGCCCAGATCTTCCATTGACACCACGTTGGGGTGTTTGATAGCCAAGTACTCCAAGATGTCGAACTCCTTGGCCTTCAGTGTGATCGGCGCTTTGCCAAAGGTGACGGTGCGGCTGCGTGGGTCAACGTTCAGCTTGCCGATGGTGATGACGGGGTTCGTCCGCCCTTGTGAGCGCCGAATCACGGCCTGCAGCCGGGCGCGCAACTCCAACAACTTGAACGGCTTAGTCAGGTAATCGTCGGCCCCCAAGTCCAATCCGAGTGCCCGCTGCGACACCTCGGCACGTGCCGTCACCACGATCACCGGAATATCGTTTCCGTAGCGGCGCAGCGTCTTCAGCACCTCAAGCCCGTCTTTGTCCGGCAAGTTCAAGTCCAGCAGCACCGCGTCGTAGTCAACCTTGACAACCTTGCCCTCGCCCTCGCTCCCGGTATGGGCGACGTCAACCATGAACCCTTCGCTGGCGAGGCCCTCACGCATCTTCTCGGCCAACTGACGATTGTCTTCAATAATCAAAACCCGCATAACGAACTCCTGAGTTTGGTATTCGCTTCCAGCGTAGTCCGCAACCCGCCGCCGCGCCCGTCTATGCCCAGTTCGACACTCGCGTCGCCCCACCCAATCGAAAAGTCGCTGTTCTACCTCAGCGCTGAGGGCCAAGACTGCGCCAACTCGGCAGTCCGATCATCGTGGGACTAAGTCCCCTCCGTCATCCTGCGCTTTAGGAGCAGGATGACAGTCAACCCAGTGCGGCGACTAGCACGGCTTTGATGGTGTGCATGCGGTTTTCGGCCTCGTCGAAGATGATGTTGGCGTTGGCCTCGAACACCTCGTGAGTGATCTCAAACTCGGTGAGACCGGTGAGCGCGTGCAGGTCGCGGGCGATACTGGTGCCCAAGTCATGGAACGCGGGCAGACAGTGCAACACTTGCACGTGTTCGTTGCCGGTGCGGGCCAACAGCGCCGCGTTCACCTGATAGGGCAGTAGCTCGGCAAGACGCTGCTCCCAGATCTCTTTCGGTTCGCCCATAGACACCCAGATGTCGGTGTAGATAAAGTCAGCGCCCGCGACTGCATCCAAGCTGTCGCTGAGCGTGATCTTGGCGCCGGTCTGCGCCGCTATAGCCTCAGCGGCGGCCACCACATCTGCGGCAGGGCGCAGCGAGACAGGGGAGACTAGCCGCACGTCCATGCCCATGAGTGCCGACGAGACCAACACCGAGTTGCCCTCGTTGCTACGGGCGTCGCCAACGTAGGCCAGCGTTAGTTCACTTAGGGGGCGTCCGCCACTGTGTTCCAACATGGTCAACTGGTCGGCAAGCATCTGCGTGGGGTGCCACTCGTCGGTCAGCCCATTGAAAACCGGCACTCCGGCGTGTGCCGCGAGGGTCTCCACACGCTCCTGGCCGAAACCGCGATACTCGATGCCGTGGAACATGCGTCCCAACACGCGGGCGGTGTCGGGCACGGACTCCTTGTGTCCCAATTGGCTGGACGTGGGGTCAAGATAGGTGGTGAAAGCCCCCTGCTCGTGCGCCGCCACCTCGAAGGCGCAGCGGGTGCGCGTGGAGGTCTTCTCAAAGATCAGCGCAATCGACTTTCCAGCCAGGCGCTGGCGCTGTTTGCCGCTCGCGCGCTCGGCTTTCAGGTCGCCCGCCAAGGTGAGCAGCCACCGCCACTCCGCAGGCGTGAAGTCCAACTCCTTGAGAAAATGCCGTCCTTGGAGGTCAACCATGGCTTCTCCGAGCTCCTTTGCGTCTCCCCGTTGCCCGTTGCGTAGGGGAGCAACTAGTCTAGCTTGCATGGCATCTACAAACTGGCCGCCCGTCGTAAGCGTTGACACTCCGTTGCTGATTCACATCTGCCCATGGGTGGGGCGCGGCATGATGGTTATCCCCGAAAACGCCACCGACGAGCAGTTTGAGGAGACGCAAGCCTGGCTGGCTGCCGTGGACTGGAGCATCACTGACACTGTCGTGGACATTAACCGCGACGGAGATCAGGTGGTTGAGCTGAAGGCCGAACCTACTGGGGTTTTGACCATCGAAGCCAGCGGTGGAGCCGAAGACCAGTTGTTGGAGTTAGCCAAACTGCTGGATACTCCTCCCGAGGAGTGAACCCGGTCGAGTTTTGCGTTATTGCTATGAGCAAGGGCTGACGACGGGTAGCATATGTGTTATGGCTGTTGTGCTTCGCCCAGTTCAGGGTACCGACATGGATGCCATGTTTGGCATGTTGTCCGACCCCGATTCGCGCACGATGGCGCCATTTTTCGCCATCGACTTCGCCGACAGGGCCGAGTTTGAAGACAAGATGGCAGCTATGGCCAACGACGATACCGTCAAGATGTACTCCATGATGGCAGGCGGGCACTTCGTCGGCGCCATCATGACGTTCGATGGCCCTGCTGGCCGTGAGGTGTTCTACTGGATCCGCCGCATCGCCTGGGGTCGCGGTCTAGCCACCGAGGCAATGGCGCGCATGCTCAACATCGACCACACCCGCCCGGTCTACGCCCACGTGCTCTCCACCAACCCGCGCGCGCTAGCCGTCCTAGAAAACTGCGGATTCCACGAGGTCTCCAGGCGTGACGCCATCGAGACCCCCGCCCCCGACGACGAAGACATCCTGCTCGTCAAAGACTAATCGCTCGATACCGGCCATTCTCTTCAGCGTGGCGTCTGCGCTGGAGTTTGGGGGATGCCGTAATCGAGTCGGCGCGGTAACATTTTGTGTGCGCCTGATGTGGCGCGTATGGCCCCGTAGCTCAGGGGATAGAGCAGTGGTTTCCTAAACCATGTGCCGGGCGTTCGAATCGCCCCGGGGCCGCCACAGCACTTGATGTTTGTTGCTGACCGCGAGATGCCCGCTTATGTAGCGATGCTTTAGTATCACATTGAGAATACTAAAGTTGCGGAAAATGTAACGTTTTTATACGCCATTCGTATTGTTTTGGTATCGGTTTGATGACGGCTGGGCAATGCTAAAGTATGGCCGCCTTTTAGCTCGCGGCGAAATATTTATCCTGAAACGTATTTACTGTTGGGATTTCTTTTGCGGACCCCTATTCTTAGAGAGGCAGATGGCGCTGTGCGAGTATGTCTCCTGGGGGTGGATGACGGCTCTGTCCCTCGTGCGGCGTCATCTGCTTTCTTTTTGCCCGAGACAGCCGGCTCCCAGGGCAATCGACGACAGCACTGAGACTTCTAGGGCGTACCTAGGGCGTCCAAGTATGTCTCTGTGGATACCAGTTGCGGCCATCACGTTTGGGCTGAGGGACGGACGAAAGCGTTGGAGCGCCAATGGTGCGCTAGGTTTGTGCTTGTGAACATCGATGAGGCCATTGCGTTTGCGTTGACAGGCGAAGTACTAACGCCGCCGATGAACGTGTCCGCTCAGTCTGCCGCGGAGTTCGTAGCATGGCTTGCCGACGTTGGCTGGGATATGTCCCGGCTTCGTGCTCAACGCGCGCAGACCACCAGCGCGGGTAAGGCCTGGCCGTATCCGGTAGCTGCCGCCGAGCGCTCCCAAGTCGGTGCGGCCCAATGGTTCGCCATTCTTCGCGGCGTGGTGGCCGCATCCGGTGTTAACGAACTCAGCGGCCCGATCAACTCTTCAGCCCCGCCAACTGCTGCCGACTTACGCTTACTCGCCGAGGTGCCCCCGCACCATGTCCACGGCGTGTAGCGCGCTACTCGATGATGATGTTCAGCCGCTGGTCCCCTGCGCCCGCAAGAGTGAGAGCCACGTTCCTTGGGCAGGCAACTAGGATGACCGCTCCGCTTCCGGTGCTGACCAAACCGCCGCTTGACTCACCGGGAAGCAGCGCTACCCGCACACTACTCGCCAATGTGGTGACGTAGCCGTCGTAGCTGGAGCCAACGATGGTGATGTTGGAGCCAACACGGAGCAGTGTCATGGCGGCTTCGTCGGCCAAATGCACCGGAACTAACACCTCGCCGTCCGCCTGAGATACTAAAGTTGCAGACGAGAAGGCGTCTGCGCCCAGCACTGCGCCCTCGCTGATGCCATGTACTACGCGCCTTCCTAGCGCCTCGGCGGTGCTGGTCAACGCCCCCTTTGGAACCGCGTCGGCAGGGATGCGCACCACTTTTACGTCACCAGAGGACACCTGTTGATTTGCGGGTATGGCGTGGGTACTGACCACCACCTCAATTCCCGGGGCGTTGGCTTCAACCCACCAACTGAAGGCGGCCAGCACCGAGATAACCAAGGCGCAAATGCCAATTGCTCTCTTATGCCATCGGGCGGCGCGGAGCAGGGTGCGCCAGTTAATCTCTTTCACACCTTAACAATGTGGATGCCGGGCAGATTTCGTTCACAAACAGCAACCCCTGTGGACAACTCCATCGAGAATAGGCGGTTATCCACAGGCCGCGACCTCACATCTCAATCACAATCCGTCCGGAGGGAGTGAATATCCGCGTCACAGGCACGTCGTGCGGTTCACTCGGCACCGAGTCAAACACCTCGCCGTCGAAGAGCAACAACCAAACCTCAGCCGCAGGGTCCCTAAATCCCAGCGCCTCGTCATACCAGCCACCGCCAGTGCCCAGCCGAGACCCATCACGTCCCCCCGCAAGGCCAGGCACGATAACCACTTGCGCCGCCGCCACCGCAGATGCAGGCAACGTTTCCGGACCGCCAAAGTTGGCCACACTGTCCACACCCGCCCGGTCCGCGCCCACAGCCTCCGGAATACCGTGCAGCCCGGGTGCCATCGCATCCCCTAGCCGCAGCCAACTCCAGCACGGCACACGTCGTCCGGCTACAACGGGTGCCCCACTCAACACGGGAACCAGCACGCGAAAACCCTCGCTCACCAGCAGGCTGGCACCACAGTCTGGCTCGTCAGGTCTAGCCAAGTAGGACGCCAGCACACGTCCCCCAGTAGGCTCAGCCGCGTAACGCTCCTGCAGTGCCCGCAACAGCTGCTCCTGCAGCAAACCAGACGCCAAAGACCGCTCCAAGGGCGTCATCCGCGCCCGCGCGGCAGCAATCTGCGCCCGCAATGCATCCTTTTGTGCGCGAAAATCTGCATCCGAGTTAGCCCAAGAGTTGCTCATTCGCCTATCGTAGATGCATGGGACTCTTCGCCGCTGGCACCGAGACCGCAGATGAGAACGCTCTGAGCGTCTACACACATCCCGGCCTGCCAAAACCGCCCGAAACCGACGATCTGGGTATGCGGACCGTCGAACAACACTGTGACTACATACTTTCGATGGTGACGTCCGAGGTGCCGATTGGCGTCAAACTGCAAGACGCCTGGGGTTTGACGATCTGTGAGACCATCAAAGCCGAGGCCAACCTGCCCGCCGAGGCCATCGCTGAGGTTGACGGTTACGCCGTCCGCGCTTCCGAGACGCAGTTCGCCAACGCCGATCAGGAGGCGGTTGGGCAGCAGGTCACGCTGAAACTCGTGTCGCCTGAACCCATCTTGGTTAGGGGGACGTGCGTGGTGGTGCAGGCCGGTGACGCCCTGCCGCTGAGTGCCGACGCCGTGGTGCCGCAGGAGTTTGCCGAGCTCCGCCTTGACGGTGACGTTGCCCTATATACGGTAGCCAAGCCGGGTGAGTGGGTGCGCGACGTCGGTTCCGACACCACCCACGGCGAGATTCTGGCTGCCAACGGACAGGTGGTTAGCTCGCGTCTGTCCGCGCTGCTGGCCGCAGCTGGCTACGACCGGGTGCTGGTGCGTCCGCAGGCCCGCGTCGCGGTGCTCAGCTTCGTCACTTCCCCCACCGAGTCCATCGACTCGGCGGACCGTCGTGGTCGTCATTTGGGACGGGCCGACTCGTACCTGCTGTCCGGAACGTTGCGCGCCGACAATGCGCGCGTCTGGCGCACCGAGATCCCGGCATACACCAAGGAGTCCATCCGTGAGGCCATCGAGAATGAGCTGTTGCGCGCCGACATCATCATCGGTGCCGGTGGACTTGGCATCGCCAAAGTGCGTGAAGTGCTCCGCGAAGTGGCGCAGACGGACTTTGCTCTAGTTGCCATGGAGCCGGGCGGCGACCAAGCGTTTGGGCTTGTCGGCGAGCAGAAAGTGCCCATGTTCCTGCTGCCAGCAGACCCATATTCGGCCCTAGTGTCCTACCTGGCGTTCGTGCGCCCCGCGCTGCGCAAACGCATGGGTTCCGTGCCACACAAGGAGGCCCCCGCGGAGTGCGTGGCCGCCTCAAACCTAACCTCCGACCCGGAAGTCACTGAGTACGTCTTCGGCAAGGCCAGCACCGCCGGCCTTGGACGCACCGTCGAGTTCTCTGCCCCCAAACGCCAGTACTCTCTAGGTGACCTTGTGGACTGCAACGCCATCGTCGCCTTGCCGCAAGGCTCAGAGTTGGTTCACGAAGGCGACCCGCTACAGTGTTGGCTGCTGGACTAGGCGCAGGCGTCACCCGTCGCGAGACACGCACGTCCACTGATTCGTAAGGTCTGTTTTTCTGATGAATGTACTTGTCACAGCCGGAGGGACGACCGAACGTATCGACCCAGTTCGCGCCATAACCAACACTTCGACCGGCGCGCTCGGTGCCCAAATTGCTGAAGCGTTCGCCGCCGGCGCGCAAGTGACGCGCGTCTTTTACGTGGCTCCCGCGCGGGCCGTCCGTCCCACGTCATCCAAGATCGAGTGGATCGAGGTGAGCGACACCGCCAGCGTCGAGGCGGCCGTCACGCGCTTGCTCACCGATGACAAGGAAAAGATCGACATCGCCATCCACTCCATGGCCATCAGCGACTACCGCATTCGCGCCGTCACCACGTCTGAACTGCTCGGCACCCAACTGGCTGAAGCTGCTGGACTTGCTGATGCGACACTGGGAGACACCCCCCAAGCCACGACCCGAGCCAAGCTTTTCGCGTCGGTAATTCGCGAGACCACTGGCATAGACCGCACCGTCAAGATCTCGTCCAAGGTGCCAGACCTAGTGCTGCTAGCTGAACAGACTCCCAAGATCATCGCCCTGTTCCACGAACTATCGCCCGCCACGCGCCTAGTGGGCTTCAAACTGCTAAACGGCGTTGACCACGAGCAACTAATCGGCGTCGCCTCAGCCCTGCTAACCAGCAACCACGCCCAATACGTCCTAGCCAACGACCTATCCGAGATCACCGACACCCAACACGTCGGCTACCTAGTAGACCCCACCGGCGAAGTAGCCCAGTTCGCCACCAAATCCGAGATCGCTCAAGGTCTGGTCTCAGCGCTCCTACGCTAAGCTGGTGCGCATGGCGAGAATACTGCTTGGCATCACCGGCTCCATCGCGGCGTATAAGGCTGCGGATATTGCGCACCGTTTTGTGAAGGACGGACATGAGGTGGACGTGGTTTTCACGCGCCATGCCACGGAGTTCATTACCCCGCTGACGCTGCGTTCGCTGACCGGACGCCCGGTCTACACGGACGACTTCTTCTCGGCCGACGATATTCGCCACATCTCGCTCGCCCGCGAGGCTGATGTGGCCGTCATCGCCCCTGCTACGGCAAACATCATCGGCAAGCTGGCAAACGGCATCGCCGATGACTACGCGTCCACCATCTTTACCGCACTGGTTACCCCTAAGCGCTTGATCGCACCGGCGATGAACACCAACATGTACGCCAACCCCATCGTGGCTGCCAACCTAGCCAAGCTCCTAGCCCACGGCTGGAGAGAGATCGAGCCGCAAGTAGGAATGCTAGCCTGTGGCGACGTCGGCAAAGGTGCCCTAGCCTCGGTCGATAACATCGTGGCCGCTGTCTACGCGGCCCTGTAGTCGCAGCCTGCCTTCAATGGCATCTTCACTGAGGTCACTCTCACTCTCACTCTCGCCCTCGCTCTCGTCGTAGTTCGATCAGTTGACCCTGACGCTACGCGGCAGATTAGCCCCATGGCAAGGAGTTTTGCTCATCTCTTGGTATGAGTATTCTCAGGTTTCTATACCTTTTCTCATACCACGTTCTGGGAGAGTTTTCGGGCCGAACATATGCTGACATATGTTAGTTTGGATTCATCATGTGTGCAGCAAGGTTTACGGATTTGCGCAGTTAGCGCTTGCGGTACTGGGCGTACAGGTCGGCTACTTTGTCGGCGCCTAGGTCGCCGGTTTGGTCATCGGCTAGGACCAGCCAGAGGGCAAAGTAGATGAACGCACCGGCCGACAGTGAAACTAGCGTTAGCGCAACGGTTGCCAGGCGGACGATGTTGACGTTTAGGCCAAAGTATTGAGAGATTCCGGAGCAGACCCCGGCCAGCATTCGGTTGGCGTGGCTGCGACGCAGTTTCTTGGCGGCCATGGGTGCCTTCCCTTTCGTCGGGGCAGTTTGTGCTGCTTCTAGGATATCCCCGGAACGGTTCACTCGAAACTGTCAGTGCGGGCCAGTAGAGTTGGTCGAGCCATGAATGATGATCGATTTGCCGCGCTCCTTGACGGTTTGAACCAGCCCCAACTGGAGGCTGTTACGCACATTGGCGCGCCACTTTTGGTGGTCGCCGGGGCCGGGTCGGGCAAGACTCGCGTGTTGACTAGGCGTATCGCGTTCCTTGTGGGTGCGCGGGGTGTGGAACCGTCGGCCATCATGGCAATCACGTTCACCAACAAGGCCGCCGCCGAGATGCGTGAACGCGTGGTCGAGTTGGTGGGCAACCGCGCCAAATGGATGTGGGTTTCCACGTTCCACTCGGCCTGTGTGCGCATCCTGCGCGCCGACGGCGACCACATTGGACTGCGCCGTTCGTTCACCATCTACGACGATGCCGACTCGCGCAAGGTGATGCAGCTTGTGCTTAAAGACAACGGGGTGGACGTCAAGAAGTTCACGCCCCGCGCTGCGCTCGGCTGGGTGTCCAAACAGAAGAACGGGCTTGTCGGACCAGAAGAGGCCGCCGCAACGGCACGCAGTTTCGGCCCGGAGAAGATATTCGCTGAGGCCTACCAAGGCTATCAGGCCCGGTTGCGCATGGCGAACGCCCTAGACTTTGACGACCTGCTCTACTACACGGAACAGCTGCTGCGCACCTGTCCGGGCGTGCGTGAAACCTACCGTCGTCGCTTCCGTCACGTGTTGGTGGACGAGTATCAGGACACCAACTACGCGCAGTACATGATGATTCACTGGCTGTGCGCCGCCAACACCCGCGACGATCCCGCGTTGGTTGAGGCTCCCGAACTGATGGTGGTGGGGGACTCCGACCAGTCCATCTACGCGTTCCGCGGTGCCAACATCCGCAACATCACCGACTTTGAGGACGACTTTCCGGGCGCGAAAACAATCGTCTTGGAACAGAACTATCGCTCCACGCAGACGGTGTTGTCCGCCGCTAATGCCGTCATCGAACGCAACCCGGACCGTCGCAAGAAGAACTTGTGGACCGAGGCCAACACTGGCGACCAGATCGTCGGCTGGGTGGCCGACACTGACAAGGCCGAGGCCGACTGGGTGGTGGAGCAGGTGGCGCAGTTGGTGGGCGAGGGCAAGACCCGCTACGGCGAGATCGCCGTTTTCTACCGCACCAACGCGCAGAGCCGCAACTTCGAGGAGGCGCTGCTCGGTTCCGGAGTGCCATATCGCCTTGTCGGAAGCGTGCGCTTCTATGAGCGCCGCGAGGTGCGCGACGCCCTGGGCTACCTGCGCGCCATCGTCAACCCTGACGACGACGTGAGCTTGCGCCGGGTGTTGAACGTGCCCAAGCGTGGCATCGGGGACACCACAGAGGCCAACATCGCGGACTTCGCGCGTCGCAACTCGATGAGCTTCGGTGCGGCGTGCGAGCGCATAACCGACGTGGGTCTGCCCGGACGCGCCACCCGGCTCGTCGCCGAGTTTGCCGACGTGATGCGTGACCTGCGTGCCCTGAACGCGTCCGGTGCCAGTGCCGACGAGGTGCTGCGTGCCGTGCTGGAACGCTCCGGCATGGTTGCGGATCTGCACGAGTCCACCGACCCGCAAGACGCCACCCGACTGGAGAACCTCGAAGAGCTAGTCAACGTGGCCGCAAAGTTTGTCGCCGAGATGACCGCCATCTCACTTGAAGACGATGACGACGACGCAGGTCACGAAGGTGGAGTCGCATCGCGGGTTGGGGCAGCGGAACCAACCGGGGGCTTGTCGCAACGTCAAGGCGGGTCAGCGGCGGATGCGCAAACACAAACGCAAGCCCGAGTTCAGGCCGAACCAGACGCAGAGGCGGCAGCAGGCGGCCTCGCCGGAGGTGCCCCCGAACCCGACCCGAGCTTGGCAGCATTCCTAGAGCGCATCGCGCTGGCCGCCGACACCGACGCCCTGCCGGATGCCAGCGAGGGTGTGGTCACCCTGATGACGCTGCACGCCGCCAAGGGCCTGGAGTTCGACGACGTGTTCATCACCGGCCTAGAGGAAGGCATCTTCCCGCACGCCCGTTCGCTCGACGACCCAGAAGAACTGCCGGAGGAACGGCGTCTGGCCTATGTTGGTCTGACAAGGGCAAAGAAGCGACTTTTCCTCAGTAGAGCGTCCATCAGGGCCGCGTGGGGCACCAGCCAGACCAACCCGGAGTCCCGCTTCATCAAAGAGATTCCCGCAGAACTGATCGACTGGAAACGTCTGGGCTACGAGAGCCGCCACGCCGGTGACGAACACACCCGCTGGACCGCACGCGTGGGCCGTGACCGCGACCCGGAACCGTCCGGCCACGTTTTTGGGACGGGACGCTCCGTGCCGCGCGCGTCCGCCACCGGCGCGGAGTTCAACGTTGGTGACTCGGTGCTGCACGCCACCTTCGGCTTGGGCAAGGTGCTCGCCACTAACGGTGTTGGCAAAGACGCCACAGTTGATGTCGATTTCGGTTCTGCTGGCAAGAAGCGTCTCGCATTGGCATTTGCGCCGCTCGAACGTCTGTAAGCCTTCTGTCGCGCTTGCGGAGTGCCGTCACCACTTGTTGGCCCGTCAAGCGGTATGGTCGTAAGACCCGAAGTATGCGTCGCAGAGCTTTTCTGGCGCATACCCGCAGTCGTAGCTGCCCCTGGCTACCGACGCAGCGAGCTTTGACGGGAGGTGAAAGCATGCCACAAGAGCGCCGACGCGCCAGCGCTAGACGCGGCGAGAAATACTCGTCCACAAAATCGACGACCATAGCGGGCGACAATCAACGCAGCGCGCGCGAGCTGTGGAACAACCTGCTGCCGTGGCCCGTGATGGCGGCCCTCAGCGCCGTGGTTGCCGTGGCTGCCGGGTGGATGCTCGCCGCGTCGCTGACGATGCTCGGCTGGAGCGAGGCCATGAGCATCCCGGTGCGCTCGCCCATCCGCTTGGCCGCCCAGTTCTGGTTAAGTGCCAACTTTGCGCGCGTGGATATCGGTGGAGTTTCCCTGTCCATCGCCCCACTTGGGCTGACGTTGTTGCTGCTGCTCATCAACCTGAGCATGGCTGGCGTCGCCGCCGGACACAGCCTGCCCGAACAACCCGATGAAGAGTCGCGTTGGAAGGTGAGCCTGAGCATCGGTGCCGCGTTCGGACTCAGCTATGCCGCTGCTGCCGCCGCACTCGCGTTCTACTGGGAAGACGGCCCCACGGCACTCGGCGCGCTTCCCGGCGCGCTAGCTGTCGGTCTAGCCGCTGGAGTTTGGGGGACGGGACGAGCCGTGGGTTGGCGCCCCTCCTTGGAGGCGTGGACGCGACGTCTGCCGCTCTGGCTACAGGCCTTGCCCCGCTCACTTGGCGCAGGACTTGCCGCCGTGGCGCTGGGCTCGTGCGTGGCGTTTGTGGCATCTCTGGTTGCCAACCGCGACCGGTTCGACGTCATCAACGTCACTTTGCAGGCAACCACGATCGGCGCGGTGTTGCTGCTTGTCGCGCAGTTGTTATGGCTGCCCAACTTTCTTATCTGGGGCGTTTCTTGGGTGTGTGGCGCGGGCTTCGGCCTAGGCCCGGACGCTTGGGTCACTCCGCTAGCCAACCAGTCTGGGGTGCTGCCCGCGCTGCCAATCTTCGCCGTCGTGCCCGAGGCAGGCGAGGCGAGCGGATGGATGGCGCTTTGGCTGCTCATTCCCGTTGCCGCTGGGGCGCTATCTGCCTGGGTACTGCTGAAGAGCCTTGACTTGCCGCCGACGCGCCCCGACGTGACAGCAGTCATTGGCGCGCTGGCCGGTCTTGCGTTGTCTGTCGCGGTGATAGCGGTCTCGGCCATCTCTGGTGGCGACCTTGGGCATGTCCATCTTGTCGGCCTTGGCCCTGAACTGCTGTCGCTGCTGCTACTGGCCCCACCGATCATGGGTTTCTCTGGAGTTATCACCGGCGTGGTTGTCGGTCTGCGCTCGTGGATTGGTCGTCCGGTCGCGCCGCAGGCGGTTGATGTCCCGCCAAGTGAGGATGTTGAGAGTTTGCTGGATGTCGATGAGCAGGCCGAAACTGACGCGCAGGACCCCCCGGAAGACGACGCCTAGGGGGTCTCGTCGGTTGCCGCTCAACTGGAGTCATGTCGCGTTCCGTAGTCGTGGTGTCCGAGCGACGCCCAAGGCGAAAACTTACACGTCATGCCAAGTTCTGTGGATAGCGGGCCATGACGGCACAGGAATAGCGACTAAGGTTAAATGACGTGAGCGAGCTGATTCCCATCAAACGTGCCCTAGTTTCCGTCTACGATAAGTCCGGCTTGGACCTGCTAGCCAAAGCCCTAATCACTGCTGGTGTTGAGGTTGTCTCCACCGGTTCCACCGCGAAAGTGCTTGCCGCAGCGGGTGTCGCCGTCGTCCCAGTGGAACAGTTGACCGGGTTCCCCGAGTGTCTGGACGGACGTGTAAAGACCCTGCACCCGAAGGTCCATGCTGGTATTTTGGCCGACCGGCGACTGCCATCCCACGTTGCCCAACTGGCTGATCTTGGTGTTGCGCCTTTCGACCTGGTAGTCAGCAACTTGTATCCTTTCAATGAAACGGTGGCAAGTGGCGCCTCCGAAGATGAGTGCATTGAACAGATCGACATCGGCGGGCCGTCCATGGTGCGCGCGGCCGCCAAGAACCACCCGTCGGTGGCCGTGATCACGTCCCCGGACCGGTACGGGCAGGTGGAGGAGGCGCTGAAGAATGGCGGTTTCACGCTGACCGAGCGCAAGGAGCTGGCCCGCGACGCGTTCATCCACACCGCGGACT
>JAISJP010000015.1 GCA_031261455.1 Propionibacteriaceae bacterium | reverse complement strand
AGACGAACGCCTACGGTTGCTGACTCGGCCGTCTCTGTGCATCATGTGTCGTAGTCGCGTTGAGGCTAGTCATACCGCAGTTATAGTCCGCTGGGAGTAACTCTCAGATGCGAATCGTTTCGTTAGAGTATTCGCCTGCGCAAGGGCTAGAGTTTGTGCATGGAGTGGTTTGACATCGTGGAGATTCTCCTTGGTGCTGCCCTTTTATTGGTCGTTGCCTGTTTTGTAGCGCTGTTTAGGCGTCGTCGCGCGATCTCCACACATGGCGTTGTTTTTGACTGCGGAATGCGTCGCTGTACTGTCGCTAAGTCTGCCTCGTGGACCATAGGTATGGCCCGGTACACCATGGATGAGTTCATGTGGTATCGGGCTTTTTCTTTGTCTTCAACACCCGGACTGACGTTGCACCGCAGACAGATCCACATCGTCAGCCAGCGTCGCGTAAGCCAGGACGAGGTGCTCGGACTGCCGCTTGGAGACTCGATTGTGAGGATTGCAGACGGCGATGACTACGTTGAACTCTCGATGAACGCCCAGTCTGTCACCGGCATGATGAGCTGGCTGGAGGCTGCGTCTCCCGCAGGTCTGGAGAACATTGATCTGGCTTGGTGCTAGCGGCCGCGTAGTCCTGTGGCGGTGAGTCGTGGTGACCCGCGCCTTAGGACCATTGATCGGGCACGTGGCTGGCAAGCAGGGTAGCCAAGTGGCAACGTACCTCCTCTGGTAGGCTGACGTTCCATGCGTGGCGAGTACAAGGTCCGGGGCGGAAAACTGGTTCAAGTTGAACTCGATGTGATCGATGGGCGTTTGAGTTCAGTGCATCTGTCCGGGGACTTCTTTGTGGAGCCAGATGAGGCCCTTGATGTCATCAATGGCGCATTGAACGGGCTACCCGCTGCGGCCACCACTGTGGAGTTGGCCGCAGCGATCTCTAGCGCCCTGCCGACTGACGCCCGCCTTATCGGTTTCACGCCTGAAGCCGTGGCAATCGCGGTCAAACGCGCACTAGGTGGGGCAGTTAGCTGGAACGACCTGACGTTTGAGGTGCTGCCCACGCTCACTCTGGCTCCGGCGATGCACGTGGCCCTTGACCAAGTGCTGGCGGCTCGCATGGCTGATGGACGCCGTGGCCCTACGATGCGTTTTTGGGACTGGGACCAGCCGCTGGTTGTTATTGGCTCTTTCCAGTCCTACACCAACGAGATTGATGCGGAAGCCGCAGAACGCTACGGCATCAACGTGGTGCGTCGCATCACCGGTGGCGGGGCCATGTTTATGGAGCCGGGAAACTGCGTGACCTATTCGGTAATCGTGCCGGCCACATTGGTGGAGGGGCTGAGTTTTGAGGCCAGCTACGCGTTCCTAGACGAGTGGATGATCGGTGCGCTAGCCGAGGTCGGTGTTGTAGCCAGCTATCAACCCCTGAACGACATCGCCTCAGAGCAGGGCAAGATCGGTGGGGCAGCGCAGCGACGCTTTGCCGATGGGGGATTGCTGCACCACGTGACCATGAGCTACGACATCGATGCCAACAAGATGCTCCAAGTGCTGCGTATCGGTCGCGAAAAGCTCTCTGACAAGGGCACCACCAGCGCGGTCAAACGGGTTGACCCAATGCGTTCTCAAACTGGTCTACCTCGCGAGGAGATCATCACCCGCTTTACCGCCTACTTCCAGCAGCGCTACCGCTGCATAGAAACCCCCTACCGCGACGACGAGCTAGCCGAAGCCGAAGAGTTAGTGCGCACTAAGTTTGCCAGCCCAGAATGGACCCACCGCGTGCCGTAGCCTCTAGGCGTTGGGGTTACGTTCGCCTCCAGGTAGCCAAAGAACTTCGTCGTCACCGGTGGCGACGTTGGCGTAGCGGGACAGAATGAATAACAAGTCCGACAGGCGATTCAGGTACTTGATCGCCAGCGGATTGACGCCTCCGACCGGCTCTGCGGTGCCGTCCTCCAGCCCGTACTGCTCGGCGGCGGCCCACGCAGCGCGTTCGGCGCGACGCACGATGGTGCGGCACACATGCAACTGCGCGGCTAGGGGAGTGCCACCAGGCAACACGAATGAACGCAACGTCGGTAGCCCGGCCATGAACTCGTCGCACCAGCCTTCTAGGCGGTCGATGGAGCTTTGGATGACACGCAGCGGCTCCCACTCTGGATTCGGTTTCACCGGGTTGGACAAGTCCGCGCCCACATCAAATAACTCGTTCTGCACGATGTTGAGCACCGCAACAATGGCTTCGTCAACGCTTGGCAACGCGAGCGCCACTCCGATTGCGGAGTTGGCTTCGTCGGTCTGCCCGTAGGCCTCGACCCGCAGGTCGGTCTTGTGAGCCAGCGAGTTGTCGGACAGGCGGGTGGTACCGGCGTCCCCGGTGCGCGTGTAGATTCTGGTGAGGTTTACCATGTGTCTATTCTTCCACGTTTTGTGCCTGGTGCGCTGACTTAGGGGTGCCAAATGCGCCAGTCGTGTTTTATAGTGGATGGGAGTTGCGCGTCAGCAGATGAGCGCGCGAATGAGCGATGAAAGCGAAGTGAGCGGCCGTGAAGGCAAAAGTGGCAGTGGCCCTGTTGGCAGGGTTGGCGTTGTTGAGTGCGGGTTGTACTAGTGAGACGACGGACACACGAACGCAGGGCACGACCGCCAGTGCTCCCGATACCACCGCTCCCGAAACCACGACAACCGCTCCCACGACAGGCTCTCCGGTTGCCGGAACGGTCAACTGCGCCTACATCGACAACGGCTCGGCCGCCCGTCCGGTAGACAAGCCGCAGGAAGCAGATGTCCCAGCCACGGGGCTCGTGAGTGTCACACTGACGTTCGATCAGGGTGACGTCACCATCGTCATGGATCGTGAGAAGGCCCCGTGCGCGGTCAATTCGTTTGTGTCGCTGGCTGAACAGGGCTACTACAACGAGACGATCTGTCACCGCACTCTTCCCGGCCAACTGCTGCAGTGTGGCGACCCCACCGGCACCGGACGCGGTGGCCCTGGCTACCGCTTCGCCGACGAGCTTACCGGCTCAGAGACGTATCCGCGTGGCTCGGTGGCAATGGCTAACTCTGGTGCCGACACCAACGGCAGCCAGTTCTTCCTCAACTACGGCGTGTATCCGGGTTACCCCAACTATGTGGTGCTGGGTTACATGGACGACGCCTCCCTGGCAGTCCTTGACCAGATTGCCGCCCTTGGTGTCTCACCTGAGAACAATCAGGTGCCCGCCGAGCAGGTCAACATCGTTTCTGCTCGCGTTGATCAGTAATCGTGTAGTTCAAGGATCAAAACCGGTCCGCTGGCGCGCGGACTCTCGCCGTGCTGGGTTGCAACTTAGGTGAGTCGGGTATGGAGTGGGCTACGGGGCAGGCTCTCTAGCCGACGATAAAGTCGCGCAGGGCGGCGCTGACGGCTTTGGGCTGGTCTGCGTGAATCCAGTGTCCGGCTTCGGGGATTTCGACGCGACGCAGGTAGGGGAAGTAGTTCTGCATGGCCTCTTCGTCGCCTTCGCGTACTGCTTGCGACTCGGTGCCGGTGAGCCACAGAACTCGGCCACGGTAGGTGCCGCTGATGCTGGGCCACTCGGAGATCGCCGACAGGTTCTTGCGCAACAAGTCAATGTTGGCGTTCCATGACCATTCCCCGTTGGCTTCGCGCTGGAGGTTGGAGAGCAGCAGCGAACGTATCGCGCGGTCGGGGCAGGCCTCAGCCAAAACCTTGTCGGCGGCGGTGCGTGAGGTCAAGTGGGGCAGGTGCATCGCCAGCATGGTGTCGAGCGTCTCATCCAACGAGGCGTTGAGCTCCCGGGTGACAGGGGCAGAGTCCATGACGACAAGTCTGTTGACCAGGGAACCGGCTTTCAATGCCACCCGCATCGCCACTTTGGCTCCCATGGAGTGCCCAACCAACACAACGCTGCCCCCTGCGGGGCGCAGTTCCTTGATGACGGCAGTAGCCATGGCATCGTAGGAGAACTCGCGGGTCCAGCTTGAGTGCCCATGGTTGGGCAGGTCAATGAGCGACCATGTGGCGACGTCTGACAGCGATCGAGCGATGGTCATGAAGTTGCGGCCCTGACCAAACAGGCCGTGCAGGAACACGGCGCGCATCTTTCCGGTACCGATGTGTTGAACACGAAGACTCACGGACGATTCCTCCAGCAGTTTGTGTGCCAATGGCGTCGATACTCCACGCCACTAGTTGATCCGATTGGGGGCAGATGTGGCCAGACAACAACATGAGCGAGTCCGACGGCAATGAGTTGTTCGCATCCGGGGCAGCGGTACTCCTTCACCGACTGCCCGGTGCTCAAAGTACGCGTGACCCAACGTCCGTCCTGCTTATCGGCGCTGCTGTCAACGGCCAAAAGTAGGGGACGTGGCTCACGGGCATACTTGTTGCTGCGTTTGCTCACACGTCCCAGTCTAGCCAGCGGGGCGCTCATGAGCTATTGTGGTGACTCGTGCGGGTGCTGATTGCTGAGTGTGAAGTGGACTATGCGGGGCGCCTGAGTGCCCACCTTCCGATGGCGAAACGCCTAATCATGGTCAAAGCCGACGGCTCCGTATCGATTCACGCCGACGGTCGCGCCTACAAGCCTCTGAACTGGATGAGCCAGACCACATCGATCACCGTCTCGCACGTTGACACCGAAGACCCGCACGCGCCCCTGACACAAATCTGGGAGATACACGACAAGAACGGCGACAAACTGATCATCGGCATCGGCGAGGTGTTCCACGACCACGATGAGCCGCTCGGAGAAGAGCCCGGCCTAGTTAAAGATGGGGTTGAGGCGGATCTACAAGTACTGCTAGCCGAGAACCCCGAATCGCTCGGCGCCGGATACTCCCTAGTCCAACGCGAGTACTACACACCCATCGGCCCGGTCGACCTACTGCTGCGCGACGCCGATGGCCGCTACGTGGCGGTCGAGGTCAAGCGTCGCGGCGAGATCGATGGCGTAGAGCAGCTAACAAGGTACCTAGACCTGATGCGCCGCGATCCCCTCCTAGGCGATGTGGCTGGCGTCTTCGCCGCCCAGGTAATCAAGCCCCAAGCTCGCACCCTAGCCACTGACCGAGGCATCACCTGCGTCATCGTGGACTACGACGCCCTCCGCGGCCTAGACGACCCCTCCAACCGACTGTTCTAACGCAAAAAAGTGGGGCTGCGCGCACCCGAAGGTACGAACAGCCCCACCTTAGTTTGATGGAGAGAAGGAGAGCCTTACTTGGCGGGCTCCACAATCTCGGTCAGAACGCCATTGGCGGTCTTGGGGATCAAGAAGTTGATGCGCGAGTCGGCAGTGCCACGGCGCGGCTTCTCGTTGGTGAAAGCGAAGCCACGAGCGGCAAGCTCCACCATCGCAGCGTCGATGTCCTCGACACGGAAAGCGATGTGGTGCATACCAGGACGGTTCTTCTCCAGCCACTTTGCAACAGTGGAGTCCTCACGCGCAGGCGCGATGAGCTGAACACGGGTCTGGATCGGGTTCCAGTCCTTGACGGGGCTAAGCATAGCCTCGTGCACACCCTGCTCTTCATTGGTTTCACGGTGTAGTTCGTACCAGCCCAGGCGCTCAGTGTAGTAGGCGACCGCTTCGTCAAGGTCCGGATAGGCGATGGCGACGTGGTCGATTGTGTTGAATAGATCAGTCATAACACCAATGTTATCAGTTTGTAAGTTCGTCGTGTGGCAAAAACCGCTGTTTTGTACAGCGGCTATGATTTTATGAATGAGTGAGTTTCGTAACGCCGTTGACCTAAGCAATCTGAGCGCCAGTGCGGCGGCTTCGCCAACGAGTGCCGGTAGTTCTCAGGTGAGCTACGTACGCAACGTGAGCGAGGCGGACTTCAACGAGGTGGCGGCGCGTTCGGCGCAGTATCCGGTGGTGGTGTTGCTGACCATGCCGAGCGCCCCAGAGACTTACGCTCTTGACGAGACGATGGTTCGACTAACGAACGCCGCTGGTGGACGCTGGCTGTTGGCGCGAGTGGATGTGTCGCAGTCTCCGCGTCTGGCGCAGGCACTCGGGGTGCAGGCTGTGCCCACGGTGATTGCGCTGATTGGTGGGCAGGCCGCGCCGTTGTTCCAGGGCACGCAGGATGCTGCGCAGGTGCAGGCGGTGCTGGAGCAGGTGATGCAGTTGGCGGTTGCCAGCGGCATTGCGGGCCGCGCCCCAGCGGTGCCGGGCGGTCCGGTGATTGCTGGTGAGGCTGCGGAGGAGGCCGACCCGCGCAATGATCCGCGTTTCAACGCCGCTGACGAGGCTATCTCGCGGGGCGACTTTGAGGGCGCGCTTGCCGAGTTCGACAAACTGTTGGCGGCCAACCCGAAGGACCTGCTGGCTGCCTCGGGCAAGGCGCAGGTTGGGCTGCTGATTCGCACGCAAGGCCTTGAAGCAGCCAAAACCATCGCCGCTGCCGACGCTGACCCGAAAGACGTGGAGTCGGTGCTAGCTGCCGCCGACATTGAGGTCCTCAATGACCTCCCGGAACAGGCCTTCGCGCGGCTAATCGAGCTTGTCAGGCTGACTTCAGACGAGGATCGCACCGCCGCTCGCACACGCCTGTTGGAGTTGTTCGCTACGCAGGACACCGCGTCTCCAGTTGTCAGCAAGGCGCGTCGCGACCTGACTGCCGCGCTGTTCTAGCCAGCCAGATTGCGTCCACCTCGGTGGATACTGCAACTGCGCGCAGAATAACGAGGTGGGTGTGCAAGTTAGCGTCATACTGCACGTAGTCGCAGCGTCCATAGTCGTTGCGGAAATGACGACACCTACCCCTTATACTCCAGCCAGATTGCGCCCAGGGAGGGCACGGCAACCGTGGCGTTGAAGTCTGAGGCTTCGGGGACAACGATGGCACCACCGTTTGTGGTGCTAGCGCTGCCATCAAACTCGGCCCAGTCGGTGTTGAGAATCACCTGCCACGTGCCTGCTTTTGGTAGACGCAACGTATAAGCGGGGTGCGGTTCAGGCGAGAAGTTGACCACAACTGCCACGCAAGAGCCGTCCGTGCCATAACGCATCCATGAGAACGTGTTGCCGCCCGCATCGTCGGCGTTTATCCACGCGAACCCTGCTGGGTCGTGGTCCTGTTCGTGCAGTGCGCCGACGCGAGCTTGAAGCTGGTTCATCGCGCGAATCTGCTCCCGCAGTCCTTTGTGTCCCCACATGCCGTCAACCCACCACTCAAGTGACTCGGCTTCGTTCCACTCGCTGCGCTGTGCCCACTCTTGTCCCATAAACTGCAACTGTTTGCCGGGGAACGCCCACATCCAGGCGTAGAACGCGCGCAGGGTGGCGAACTTGCGCCAATCGTCCTGCGGCACTTTTTCGAGCATCGAGCCTTTGCCGTGGACCACTTCGTCGTGGCTGATGGGCAGAATGAAGTTCTCCGAGTAGGCGTAAACCCCCGCGAACGTCATCTCGTGATGGTGGTGGGCGCGGTACACCGGGTCGAGTTCTAGGTAGCGCAGGGAGTCGTTCATCCAGCCCATGTTCCACTTGAAACCGAATCCGAGCCCGCCCCAGTGAACCGGGCGGGACACGCCGCCGAACGCTGTGGACTCTTCTGCGATGACGACGACACCGGGGGCGCGTTCGTAGAGGTGGCGGTTGTTGTAGCGCAGGAAGTCGATGGCTTCGAGGTTTTCGCGCCCGCCAAACTCGTTGGGCACCCACTGACCCTCCGGGCGCGAGTAGTCCAAGTACAACATGGAAGCCACGGCGTCGACGCGCAGACCGTCGATGTGGAACTGGTCAACCCAGTACCACGCGTTGGACACCAAGAAACTCTTCACCTCGTTGCGACCGTAGTTGAAGATGTAAGTGCCCCAGTCGAGATGTTCACCCTTGCGCGGGTCCTCATGTTCGTAGAGCGCGGTGCCGTCGAAGCGCCCCAACGCCCAGTCATCCTTGGGGAAGTGCCCAGGCACCCAGTCGAGGATGACGCCGATACCGGCCTGGTGTAGGGCGTCGATGAGGGTGCGCAGGTCATCTGGGGAGCCGAGACGGCCATCGGGGGCAAAGTAGCCGGTGACTTGATAACCCCAGGATCCCTCGAACGGGTGGGCCGCCACGGGCATCAGTTCGACGTGGGTGTAGCCCATCCAAGTGACGTATTTGGGTAGTTCTTCGGCCAGTTCGAGGTAGCTCAAACCCTTGCGCCACGAACCCAGGTGCACCTCGTAGATGCTCATCTGGGAGTGGTATGGATCGTAAGCTGTGCGCTGATTCAGCCAATCGTCGTCATGCCAGACATATGTTGAGTCGGCGACGATGGAGGCGTTGCCAGGAGGCACTTCGGCGGCACGGGCCATCGGGTCGGCCTTCTCCACCCATGAGCCGTCGGCGCGCTGGACCTTGAACTTGTAGCGGGCGCCAACGGCCACGCCCTCAATCCACGTGCCCCACACGCCCGAGCCGGGGATGAACTCTAGGTCGTCACCGGTCCACCAGTTGAAGTCGCCCGCCACCTGCACACGACGGGCGTTCGGCGCCCACACGGCGAAACGCGTGCCCGCAAGTTTGCCCCGCTCGTCATCGACAACGGTAGTGACGTGCGCTCCCAGACGCCGCCACACCTCGGTGTCGCCGCCGTTGTGAAACCCCTCAAGGTCCCAACCGGTCAGGTTCCCGAACTTGTCGTGTGCCATGTGCTGGCTCCTAACTGCTTGTGCGGGCGTCTCGCAAATGTGTGACGCTCAAGATATGCGCGGGTTGCGCTGGGGTTAGCCGCACAAAGTTGCGTGCCCCCCATGTGAAGGTCTGCCCGGTCAGTTCGTCGTGAACTTGGACTGTGTCGCTGTGGACACCCAACCAGCCCAGATCGACTCCCACGTCGGATTCGCTGGTGGCATGCGGGTCAAGATTGACGACCACGATGATTTGATCGTCACCATCGCCCTTGGCGAAGGCAAAGACGTGATCGTTGGTTGTCTCCAAGACGAGCGTGCGATGCAGTTGTTGCAGGGCCGGGTGAGCGTGGCGAATGCGATTGACCAGCGCCACCAACTCGTTGAGGTTTGGTGTGGCATCGAAGTCGCGGGGGCGGTACTGATACTTCTCGGAGTCCAGATACTCCTCGCCGCCAGCACGTAGCGGCGCGTGTTCCAGCAACTCAAAGCCGGAGTACATGCCCCACGCCGGGCTCATGGTCGCCGCCAGCACGATTCGGATGGCGAACGCTACCGCCTCGCCGTTCTGGGTGAACTCGGGGTTGATGTCGGGTGTGTTGGTGAAGAAGTTCGGGCGCATCTGGAACGCGGTGTCGTGGGCAACTTCGTTCAAATACTCGGCCAGTTCGTCGCGCGTGTTGCGCCACGTGAAATAGGTGTAGCTCTCGTGGAACCCAACCTTGGCTAGGGCTTGCATCATGGCCGGGCGGGTGAAGGCCTCAGCCAGGAAGATGACCTCGGGATGACGCGAATGGATACGTTCCAATAGGTCTGCCCAGAAGTCAATTGGCTTGGTGTGCGGATTGTCCACCCGGAATATGGTGACACCGTGCGAGATCCAGAACTCAAGGATGCGTTCGCACTCGTCCGTGATGCCCGCGCGGTCATTGTCAAAGTTGATGGGATAGATGTCCTGATACTTCTTTGGCGGATTCTCCGCGTAGGCGATGGTGCCGTCGGAGCGGGTGGTGAACCACTCCGGGTTGGTGGTGAGCCACGGATGATCTGGGGACGCCTGCAACGCGAAGTCGAGCGCCACTTCAAGTCCAAGATCATGCGCGCGGGTAACGAAGCGGTCGAACGCCTTGATGCCACCGAGAGCGGCGTGTACGGCCATATGCCCACCAGTCTCATCCCCGATTGCCCACGGTGAACCCGGATCGAAGGGGCCGGCGTCAAGAGTGTTGTTTGGCCCCTTCTTCATGGTGTGACCAATGGGGTGGATTGGCGGCAGATAGGCCACATCGAAGCCCAACTGCGCTATTCGCTCCAGCAAGGGCAGGCAGTCGTCAAAGGTGCCGGACTTCCACCGCTTCCAGCGCGCAGAGTACTTGGCTCCAACCGAACGCGGGAAAAACTCGTACCACGCCGCCGCCTGAGCGAGCTTGCGATGCACACGCATGGGGTAGCTATCACTGCTTGTCAACAACTGTTTCGGCAGGCAGGCGCGCATAAAGTCGGCGGCCTGGGTAGAGCTACTCACCGCAAGCAGAACATGAGTGGGAGTGGGCTGAGTTCTCGCTTGCGCCGGTACTTGCACCAGAGGGGCGAACACGCCGATGTCACCCAGCGCCTCAGGGTCCACCGTGGCAGCCTCTGCCAATAGCTCCTCAAGTTCAAGCGCGACCAACTCCACGTCTTGTCCAATTGGCAGCTTGATCTGCGCGTTGTGACACCACGTGGCCCAGCGATCTGAGTACGCCTCAACCCGAAACTGCCAGTCGCCCAAGTCTTCTAGGCGCACCCACACCTGCCACAGGTCAAGCCCAGCGGGCTCAATCTGGAACATAGAGTATGTGAGCGTCGTCGCATTGGGGGACGTGAACACCACCTGCGCGCCCAGCGCGTCGTGTCCTTCACGGAAGATGGTCGCGGTGATCGGGAACTCTTCACGCACGCAGGCCTTTGCCGAATACGCACCGTCCTCAATCACGGGAGTGATGGCGCTGATACCAATCCTGCCGAATCTACTCACAGCGTCAACGTTATCCGATTCGGACGCCCCTCACACGACAATTCGCATCAATACCACGGTGCGAGGCGGAAGTGTTATCGACTCTCCGGCAGCGATTGGCCCGGTGGGCAGTTCGTCCGATTCGGCGCTGGTGAGCACCACTTGGTAGGTCTTGCCCCACGGTTCGGGCGGCATGCGCAGGTTGAGTGGACTGGCATCGGAGTGGTACCAGGTGACTAGCGCACTGGTCTCGTCACCTACGTACATGCCGAGCAGACGCCTGCCCGGATCGTTCCAGTCGTTCTCGCCCATCTCACCGGAGTACTCGTTAAGCCATGCCAACCGGAACCGACCGGTAGGGGTGCCATCTGCCGAGAAAATCTCGTCGTGATAGCGGAACGACGTCGGGCGGAGCAACGGTTCACTGGCGCGTGTGGCCAACGCCTGACGGACGAGAGAACGCACGTCACTCCATGCTTCGCCGTCCTCCCAGTTTGTCCACGAAATGGGGGAGTCCTGACAGTAGGCGTTGTTGTTGCCCTGCTGGGTGCGGCCCATCTCGTCGCCAGCGGTGAGCATCGGGGTGCCGTCGGCGAGCAGCAGAGTGAGCAGCAGGTTGCGCACTTGGCGATGCCGCAGCGCGATGATGGCGGGGTCGTCAGTGTCGCCCTCGGCTCCGCAGTTCCACGAGCGATTGTCGTCGCTGCCGTCCCGGTTGTCCTCGCCGTTGGCCTCGTTATGTTTGGTGTTGTAACTGACCAGATCGCGGGCAGTGAATCCGTCGTGGGCGGTGATGAAATTGACCGAGGCGGCAGGACCGCGACCGGGAGTGTCGAACACGTCAGGCGAACCGGCAAGTCGGGTGGCAAGGTCACGGACACCGGGAAGTGCGCCCCGCCAATAGTCGCGAATGCAGGCCCGGAACTTATCGTTCCACTCTGCCCACGGTGCGCCCCAAGCGCCAACCTGATACCCGGACGGGCCGATGTCCCACGGTTCCGCGATGAACTTGATGTCGGCGAAAACTGGGTCGCGGGCGATGGCCTGTTTCAGCGGATGGTTTTGATCAACCTCATTGTTGCCGTCGCGAATCAGCGTGGTGGCTAGGTCAAAACGGAAGCCGTCAACGCCCATCTCCTCAACCCAGTAGTGCAACGAGTCCAGCACCAAACGCAACACGTCAGTGTGCGCGGTGTCGAACGAGTTGCCCGTGCCCGTCACGTCATAGTCATCACGATGCCCTGGCACAAGGCGGTAGTAGCCGTCGTGATCGATGCCCCGGTAGGACAGTGTGGGCCCTTCGTGGTTGCCCTCGCAGGTGTGGTTGTAAACCACGTCAAGGATCACCTCAATGTCGGCTTCGTGCAGCGCGGAGACCATGGTCTTGAACTCTTCCACCTGCTCGCCGAGCGTGCCCGTGGAGGCGTATCCGGCGTGTGGTGCAAAGAATCCGAGCGTGTTGTAGCCCCAGTAGTTGCTCAGACCCCGTCCGATGATGAACGGTTCTGACACAAAGTGGTGAATTGGCAAGAACTCAACCGCACTGACGCCTAGGTTTTTCAGATAGGCGATCATCGCGGGGTGCGCAAAGCCAAGAAAAGTGTCGCGCAGGTGTTCGGGGACCTCTGGGTGAGCGTGGGTGGCACCCTTTACATGGGTCTCGTAGATCACCAAGTCGCTCAGCGGACGACGCGAGACGATTGGCGTGGGAGGCGGGGCCGCGGCCACCACTACGCTCAGGGGGATGTAGGGAGCAGAGTCCAACGTGTCGGGTTCGTAGTCAGAAGCGGGAGTGTGGTCAAAGATAGGTCCGGCGTAGTCAACGCCAGCAGTGATGGCGCGAGCGTAGGGATCAACGAGCAGTTTGGCTGGGTTGGCGCGTAAGCCCGCGTCAGGGTCCCACTCGCCGTGGACGCGAAACCCATAGCGCGCACCGGCAGCAACGCCTGCCACATCCACGTGCCATACGCCGTTGTCGTAAGCCATATCGTGATTGGCGATGGTGCTGCCGTCGGACTCTACCAGTGCCAACTCAACCCGGTTGGCGCGCGGAGCCCAGAGCGCAAAGTCACATCCGGTTTCGTTGAGGTTTGCTCCCAGTCGGTAGGCGCTGGGAACGTTTCTCGGCGCGTCTTCACTCATATGTCCACGTTACCAGCAGGCGAGCGACGCACAGGTAACTCAGAGTTTCAGCCACTACACTTGTGGGTATGGCAGTGTTCACAGATCTCAATTTGGACGGCGACGCGCCGGTGCGTGCCCGGCCAGAGTTGGGGGAGTGGGGTCCCGTCGCTGTCGACTCGACCGCAGTCAAGAAGCGCCACCGCATCTACGCCGTCGCTGCTTTTGTTATTGCCCTCGGCATTCTGGCTGTGAGCATGACGTTTTGGTACCGCGCGGTGATGGGATACTAGCCCGTTCCGTTGCCTCAAACTCCGGGCTGCTAGCGACTTCGGACATTTCACCTGAAACAACCCGCGTTCGGCATCGTTTCCCGTGAAACGCAAGATGTTTCCCGTGAAACGATGCGCCTCGGTGCCTGCATCCGACGACGTACATTGACTACCTCAAATGGTTGTGCGATCCGTGTATGAAATCTGTGCGAGACGTTTGCGAGACCGCATCTACAGCTCCTAAAACGATTGACGACCGCAAGTTCTCCACTTTCTGAGAGACTCTCAGCTTAAATGTCGTCAAATCTATGAGACTCAGGTAGCCAACGCGTTGTTCAATGGGATAGCATTGCCAAATCCGGACGTGACTCGCGCCCCGGTGTCCCATGAGAAAATGGAGGAAAGATGGGCAAAGGAAAGGCACTAGTTGCCGCTTCGTCCCTCGTGATCGGCAGCCTCCTGCTCGCGGCTTGCGCCCCGGCAGAGAATACCGATCC
>JAISJP010000012.1 GCA_031261455.1 Propionibacteriaceae bacterium | reverse complement strand
CTCACCCGTTCGCCACTCGTGTACCCCGAAGGGCCTTACCGTTCGACTTGCATGTGTTAAGCACGCCGCCAGCGTTCGTCCTGAGCCAGGATCAAACTCTCCGTTGAAAAATATCGACGCAGTGGTTACCCACTGGAGTCGTCAACTTTGTGTTCAATGTGCTGGCTAGATCAAATTGCTGATCTATCAATACATCAAAGGAAATTTTCGAGACTTTTCGACTTGGGACGCCTGCGTGAGCAGATGCCTCAAGCTTCAAGCACGATTTTTGTACATCACAATGGCTTTCACCCCGAAGGGATTGGCCACCATGCACACGTATTTGCATTGACTTTTAAAAGCACGCTGTTGAGTTCTCAAGGTTCGGATGCGCTCTGCGCTTTGGCTTTGCAGCCTCTGCTTAGGGCAATCGGCGCGTCTCCCTTTGGCCTTTCGGCCGCCGTTTGGCGCAACCTGCGTAACACTACCGGAACTCTGGAACACAAGTCAAATCGACTGTTTTCCCGCTCCCGCAGCCCCAACCTCCCCGCTTTTCAGCTTCGCGACACGCCGTGTCACATACTTCGAGCTAAGGGTGTTAGCTAGTTAGGATTGGCACTAGGTGCTCGGCCGGCACCTAATTCTGTGTGCCGTCCGGTTCGCAACCAGTAGAGATAACCATACTCGGCCTTGGGGCCATTCGCAAAATCTGAGCGCCCCCTTTTTCGGCGCTTTCGGGGCACTTTTTCTCCCCGCGAGAGCAAATGACGATCAACACCAGCACCCACGGGTCAGCGGACGACCCGCAGAGCACCCACCGTCTTCTTGCCACGACGGACGATGGCGTAGCCCGCGCCCAATAGAGCAGCAGGCTCTAGGCGGGCGTCTAGGGAGGCGACCTTTTTGTTGTTGACATAGGCACCGCCCTCTTGGATGGCACGCTTGGCTTCGCCACGGGTTTTGACTACGCCGGACGCCACCAGAGCGTCGATCACCAGCGGGAGTTGGCCGTCAGCTTCGGCTGCGATTTCACCCGGCTTCAGCTCTGCCACAACCCCCTCTAGAGCGGATGTGGAGATTGTGGCTAAGTCAGCGCCACCAAAGACCGCGGCAGCGGCAGCCACAGCATCCTTGCGGGCCTCTTCGCCATGAACTAGGTCGGTCACGTCGTCGGCCAGGGCGCGCTGAGCCATTCGCAGGTGGGGCTCCTCCTTGGTGGAGCGGGCCAGTTCGGCGATCTCCTCCTGCGAACGAACCGTGAATATCTTCGCATAGTTGATCACCTGCTCGTCCTCCGCGTTCAAGAAGAACTGGTAGAACGCGTATGGGCTAGTCATCGCCGGATCAAGCCAGACCGTGCCGGCCTCCGTCTTGCCAAACTTGGTGCCGTCAGCCTTGGTCAACAGTGGCGTGGCAAGGGCGTGAGCCTTGCCGCCGTCCGCACGACGAATCAGTTCCACGCCCGCGGCTAGGTTGCCCCACTGGTCGCCGCCGCCGGTTTGCAGCGTGGCACCGTGGTTGCGGTACAACTGCAAGAAGTCGTAACTTTGCAGCAAAATGTAGGAAAACTCGGTGTACGAGATGCCTGTTTCCAGACGGGAACGGACCACGTCACGTTCCAACATGCGGTTCACGGGGAAGTGTTTGCCCACATCACGCAGAAAATCTAGGGTGGACAGTTCGGCCGTCCAGTCATAGTTGTTGACCAACGTGGCGGCAGCGTCTCCCTCGAAGGACACGAACTGACTCACCTGCGCGCGAATACGCTCCACCCACTCGGCCACGATGTCCTTCGGGTTCATGTTGCGTTCGCCCGCTTGCTTCGGATCACCGATGAGCCCGGTAGAGCCGCCGACCAGCAAGATCGGCCGGTGCCCGTACGCCTGGAAACGGCGCACCAACATGAGCTGCACCAAGTTGCCCATGTGCAGCGATGGCGCCGTCGGATCGAACCCCACATAGAAGCACACCGGGCCGGAGTCTAGATGGGTAGCAAGGGCATCAAGGTCTGTCGACGTCTTGATGAACCCGCGCCAATTCAGTTCGTCCAGTAGTGCGTTCATAAGCACTAAGTCTATACGGTGGTTCTGCCTTACTTAGCGGAAACGAGCGGCGGACTGTCTCAGCTCGGACAGCTGTTCGGCGACGCGGATGGGGGCCGTACCGCCACGGCCGTTGCGGGATTGGACCGAGCCTTCTACAGTGAGTACTGTGCGGACTTCTTCGGTTAGGTCGGGGGATATTTCCCCCAACTGGGCGGCGGTTAGATCTTCTAGGGTGAGGTTGTGGGACTCGCAGTAGCGGACGGCGGCACCGGAGATATCGTGGGCGCGGGCGAATGGGACGCCTTGACGGACTAGCCAGTCGGCCACGTCGGTGGCTAGGGAGAAGCCGCGAGCGGCATAGTGGGCCATGCGCGGGGCGTCAAAAGCTAGGGTGCTGACTAGACCAGCGACTGCGGGCAGCAAGATGTGCAGCTGGTCGATGGAGTCGAAGAGCGGCTCTTTGTCTTCTTGCAGATCGCGGTCGTAGGCCAGCGGCAGGGCTTTGAACGTGGACAACAGGCCAGTCAGGTTACCGATCAGGCGGCCGGCTTTGCCTCTTGCCAACTCGGCAACGTCGGGGTTCTTCTTCTGCGGCATGATGGACGAACCGGTGCTCCACTCGTCCGCCAGGCGGGCGTAGCCGAACTCTTGGCTCGTCCAGATAATGATGTCCTCAGCCAGGCGGGAGATGTCCACCGCGATTTGTGCTAGCACGTAGGCCGCCTCGGAGACTAGGTCGCGGGCGGAGGTGCCGTCGATTGAGTTAGGCACCGACGACGCGAAACCCAGCGCGTGGGCCACTGCCTCGGGGTCCAAGCCGAGACTGGTCCCGGCTAGGGCAGCCGAACCGTATGGGGAGACTGCGAGACGGGAGTTCAGGTCACGCAGACGCTCGCAGTCGCGGATCAGCGGCCACGCGTGTGCCAGCAGGTGGTGGCTGAGCAGCACCGGCTGTGCGATCTGCATGTGCGTTCGTCCGGGCATGATCGTCGCCTGCTGGGACGGTGCGTCAGCATTCGCTGAACCAGTATTGTCTGATGGGAGTTCGGCTCGCGTAAGCGGAGGCTCGCCACCCAGTTGCGTCTCAGCTTGAACGGACAGGGCGTCGATTACGGCCAGCACGTCAGCAACTATGGCTGCGGACTCGCGACGGAGATACATTCGGATCAGAGTGGCGATCTGGTCGTTGCGGCTGCGACCGGCGCGAAGCTTGCCGCCAAGAGTTGTGCCAGCGCGTTCAGTCAGGCCACGCTCCAGGGCGCCATGAACGTCCTCATCTGTGGAGGCGGGTACGAAGCGGCCTGAGGTGATGTCGGCGTCTAATAGCACTAGAGCGGCGGCCAGTTCGCGGAACTCGGAATCGTCCAGAAGACCAGCCGAATGCAGAGCGGTGGCGTGGGCGCGGGAACCGGCGATGTCGTCGTGCGCAAGCCGCCAATCGAAGTGGGTGGACTTCGAGAGCGCGAACATTACATCACTCGGCGCGCCGGAGAACCGACCGCCCCACAACATTCCATCAGCATGACCTTGAACTTCGCTCACCCTCCCATTCTCTCATGGATCGCCGTTCAGGCGTTGAAGGCGGCGCTTAGGGTGGGGGTGGGGCAGGTGTCGCTGTGGTAGGCGACGGTTACCTTGTGAGCACCGGGGGTGCCGGTCCAGGAAAGAGCGCCGGTGGTGGAACCGCCGGGACCGATGGTGACTGTGGCTGCCGGGTTGTCGTCGATGCTGATGACGACAGGCACGCCAGCTAGGCCGTTGACGAGATACTCGACGGAGTTGCCGGTGGCGGAGACGCCGATGGACGGGGGCGCGGCTAGGTCGACGTCTACGCTTGCCGGAGACGATTGGCCGCCTGAATCACTTACGGTGATGCTGCGACGGCCCGCGGTGAAACCGGTGAGGAACCCGGTTTGCCAAGCGCCGGTTGAGTCAACAGTGACGTTGCTGGTGGACTCGTAGGCCACGGTGACGGCAAGGGTCGCGCCGGGAGTGCCGGTGCCGGACAGGCGCGGGTAGCAGGTGTTGTGTAGTCCAGAGTCCACGCCGGTTATCGCCACGGGCATGACTGCCGGAACAACTGGCGTTGGCGAGGAGGCTGTGCCTGTTGGCTCGGGTTCTGGCGCTGGCGTTCGTGTTGATGTCGTCTGCGATGTGGCAGCCGGCGTCTGCGTGGGTGAGGTGGATGGGGAGGGCGACGGTGCGGCGGGTGCCGTGGTCGAGCTTGTTGCGGTGGCAGATGGGGGCGTCACTACCGACGCTGGCGCGTCCGGCAGCAGCACAACTACCACCAACGACAGTGCTGTCACTGTCATGGCTCCACCGGCCAGCACCCCAGCAATGAAAGCGGGGCTGGCCCCAGCGGCAGCCCCAGCTGCAACCGCACCGGCACCCGCAATGCCAGCACCGATAACTACCCCACCGACACCGATGCCGCCCATCAGTGGGGGCGACACAATCAGCGCTGCCGACGCCACGGAACTGCCAGCAGCAGACGTCACGGCAGCCCCAGTCACACCGGTGAACAGTTTGCGACCCAGGGGTGACATGCCACGCTCACCAGACTCGGCCTGCTTGGCGGCCAACTGCACCACGGCTTTGTCGTAGTTCTTGCGGAACGACTCGCGCGCGCGGAACGCCACCATTGATACGTTGGCGGCTGACATGTCTAGGTCTTTTGCGATCTCGCGGGGCTTGCGCGTCTCGACTTCGCTCAGCCACAACACCGTGCGGTAGCGCTCATTTAGCGCATAGAACGCCAGCGACACGGCCTCGGAATCAAATGACAGTGCATCATAGGCTCGTGAGGGGTCGGCCCCGACGGCAGCGTGGTCAACACCCACATCCTCCACCGGTGTCTCCAGATTGTCCCTAACGCTGTGAGCCACGTTGTGTCTAATAGTGGAAAACAAATACGACCGAAAGTTGTCAGTGGGTCCGTATCCGCGCTGAATGGCCGACAAGATCACCTCAAACGCGTCCGAGACGGCGTCCTCAGCAGAAATGGCGGAGTTGGTTTCCTTGGCGCAGGTGTAGGCCGATGCCCAGTGCCGTTGCCACAACACATGGTAGGCATCCACATGACCCTGACGAACGAGCCCCACTAAATCGGAGTCGAGCAGCAAACCCAGTTCGTCAGTGCTTCGCGGCGACACGGTCCCCTAGCTTCACGACGGCAATGGACCCCGCCAGCGAGGCCACGACGGCTAACCGGAGCGCGCCGTCTTGAGATGGAAATGACCCACCCGTATTCGGCAGCCCGAGCGGAGGTTCAAGTATCGGTTCGGTTTGCATCACAACGGTGTCAGTCACGCTAACTACATTGCCGGGCAGGCGATCCCCATCAAGATTAGCAGCGTTGAGGCGGGCAGGCGTCCGCGCATGAGCAGTGGCAGTATTCGACACCTTTCCCGCAGCCACATCAGCAGCGGTTACCGTGTACGTCGCAGTGCCAGACACCGACTCGCCCGGGGCCAACACCCCGTCACTCGTCGGCCACGCATCCCACGTAATAGGCGACAAGTTGGGCATTGGATCAGTCAGGTTGACCTGTGACAGCGTCACGTTGCCTAGGTTGTTGAGCGCGAAATGGTATGTCAGCGTGTCTCCCTCCGCAGCGACAGTTGCTTGCGGATCCTCCAAAGACACCGTTTTCACCAACGAACCAGCCGGTGCCTGCTTGACGGCAACAACAGCGGTTGACTCACGAGACACCTCATCGCCTCCACCGGTTTCAGCCGTCACGTTTGCAGTGTTGACCACGAGAGCGTTATCAATATCCGTTTGAGTCAGCGAGGAACGGGCCGAGCAAGACACTTGCTCGCCCACAGCCAACGTCAATGTCGACAGTTCGCTCTGGCACTGCAGAGTGTCCGTCACTCCTTGCAGCGAATCACTGAGGCTAACGTTTTCCAGATCAAAATCTCCACTGTTCGTAACAAGGAATGACCAATTGATGAGGTCATCAACCTGCGGGGTACCAGACGACGTCAACACGCCCGACTTCAACAACGAGATACCAGCATGTTTCACCGGAGCATACACATAGATGACATCAGGGTTGGTCAACGCGTACGTGCCGGTCGCATTAGCAGGAGTAGATATCAACTCGTAATCCAACGCTGCCAGATCCGAGGCGCCAATGGGCGACGAAGAATAGATACCATCAAACACGCCGGACAACGTCACATCAAACGAGCCGTCAGCGCCCACGACCGGGACGTCACCATCGCCATCATCATCCGTGTCAAGAACGTGCTTGACATCCACGGATGCAGGCAGAGCGTCATACGCATAAAAGATGTCCACCGGACCAAGACCAGTCAGTGGATATGGCACCGTGCCAGCAACAGTGCGCACGGAACCAGTACCCAACACATCACCTGGTACGCTCACAGCAGCCGGGGCAGTCACCAACGAATACCCGGTGATCTGCTTCGGAGCCACGGACGCATCACCGGAGGCAGCACCCAAATCAGTATCAACATCATCCGGCCAACCGTATGACGCGTCCACTTCAACCAGTGGAGCACCAGTCACGTTGTCCACGTAGTGCACCCGCACCAAAGTTTGGCCCGCAGCAGCATTCGACTGCGGAATATCGGAACACGAGGCCTCAGATGAGGTTAACGGGAACAGATTGGTCTCAAACTCCACTTGCGCACTTTCCGAGGCCGTTGGATCAGCGAAAGTCACCACGGCAGCCTGATAAAGGCCCTCTGCCGTCAATTTGAGCGCGATGGCTTCCGCAATCAGAGCGTCGTTGTCTAGGTCGGTGACACCAAACGCCCCCGCAGTTGTGGTGCCCGCAGGATAAGTTAATTGAGAATTACCAATCAGCCTGCCCCAGTTTATGGCCACGGTGTAGCTTCCGTCGGAGTTTCGTACAACCGCTTGGGAACCTGCTGGAAGAGACGAGACAATCTCGGCAAACGACAGGTCCGGCGCCAAAATCGCGTTAGCCAGTGAAAACACCGAAACATCTTGTCGATAGGCACTATCTAACCCCAAGCCACCATCCATAAGTCCATACAGCCCCTTGATAGCGGGGTTCTGCATGCCGCCAACCTCAACGATGTTAGGGCTAGCAGCCACTCTTGCTACTTGAACGAAATCCTGCTGAAAAACGGGCCCATCGAGGACCAGGGTTCCAGCAAGCAACTCGGCGTATTGGTCACCAAACCTTGGAAACATCGACAGACGGCAACCGTTAGGCAGGCTAGTTGAGTAAATCCATGGTGCCGTTGGTAACAACTGCTGCACTCGCGGAGAGTGCGGGAACTCGTAGGTGTTGCCACCCACTATCCACTTTGACACCAGTTCATTACCGTAGCCTGGCCTGGCATTGATGAGCGCATTCAGATCAAACTGGAACTCCCCTGATGCAGGAGCATCGGTTTTTGTGAGAATCATGCGATTGCCCGATACCGACATGATGAACTGAACCACGCCACCACTGGCTACGTCGCCTCCGCCACCTTGAAAACTGGGAGTCTGCGTCAATGAGCCCGCGTCGCGAGTCACAGCAATTATGACCTGGTCTCCGGGCTGCAAGACAGACATGTCGTCAACATGGCCAGTGATTTCAATGTGCGACTGAACATTTCCGCCCGCCACATTGGGGGCTAGGTTATCTGGGCTCGACCATGCAGTGTTAGACGAATCACTGCCAACAGAGACAATTTCAGCCTCGCCAACGTCGATGATGTCGTAGCTCGTTGCCGCCTGCGCTGACGGCGACAAGACGCTCAACCCGGCTGCGCCCAGGATCGCGGCTGACAGCAGAGCCGACAGACGCCAAGAACACCTAGAAGAAGCGCGCGCCCCTCGGTTGTGTGCGCGAACACCAGAGGACATTCCGATAGACCCAAAAGACACAGTGTTCTCCAATTCTGTTGCCACACGCTTCAGACGCGCAACTTGTCGTGGTGCAACTCGACGGTATTCACAGGGTTCGCCGCGTCAACCTTAGTCTCATTTAGTGAACACTAAAGTGTTTTGCGGCGTCACCTTTGGCGTGAGTTGTCCGAGTACGCGAGTACCAAGAGGAAACAAGGGGCAAAATCTTTCACCCTCCGCGAAAAAAAGTTCAAGAAAACTCTTCGAGTTACCCTAGCTTGCGCTTCGGGAAGGTGGCGGCTACGACAGCCAAACCGAGCGAGCCGACAGTCGAAGGAAGCGAGCCACCCGTGTTCGGCAGCAGGTTGCCACCAGGACCAGGGGTCGGCGCAGTGTCCACTTCGACAGAGTCATCGATACTCGCCGCAAAGCCCGGGTCCGGGTCACCATGCGGGTCATTCGGGTCCAAAGTATCCGGCGTCATCACATGCACGGTAGCAGTGTTGGAAACGCTACCGGCGGCCACATCAGCGGCAGTCACTGTGTAGGTGGCGGTACCAGAGATCGACTCACCCGGCAACAACACGCCAACAGCAGTCGGCCATGCGCCCCACGTAATAGCAGACAGGCCGGGCATCGGATCGGAGATACTCACCTGCGACAACGTCACATTGCCCAAATTCTGCACCGTGAAGTGATACGTCAATACGTCACTCTCAACCGCCGCGGTCGCTTCTGGGTCTTCCAAAGACACCGTCTTCAAGAACGAACCATCCAGAGCCTGGGACACAAGTACAACCGCACTGGACTCATCTGAGACCGGCTCGCCGCCGCCTGTCTGGCCCGTCACATTCGCCGTATTTGCCACCAGCGAATTGTCAATGTCTGTTTGAGACAGTGTAGAAGTGGCGGTGCAGATCACGCGCGCGCCAACGGCCAACGCCGCGAGACTCGGGCACGACAGGGTGGCCGAAACATTCGGCAGCACATCGGTCAGGAGCAGATTGACGAGCGGAAAATCCCCAGTATTCGTGATGGAGAAGGCCCAGTGGACCGTGTCGCCAACCTTCGGAGTGTCCTGAGAGACCAACTCGCCGTGCTTGACCAACGTCACCTCAGCAGTTGGCACCGGATCATAGGCATAGAACACGTCCGTGGGGCCAAAGCCGGTCAATGGATACGGGGCCGAACCTGCGGCATACAACGCCTGACCGGGACTAGCCACGCCAGGCGGCACCTGCCAGCCAGCCGGACTAGTGACCAACTGGTACCTCGAAATCACCTTTGGCGCAACCGGCAGGTCGCCCGAAGCGGGGCCCTGAGTCGCATCACTCGGCCAGCCATAGGACGCATCGACCGCAACCAGCGGCGCACCCGTCACATTATCCACATAATGCACCCGAATGAGAGTCTGACCCTGAGCATTGTTCGACAGCACCAGATCCGACATGTCCCGCGTGGTGGCTGGCAGCAGGGACGCCAAGTTGGATTGCACCGAAGCCACAGCGCTCTCCGGCAAGGTGGGGTCAGAGAACGTGATCCGCAAGTCTTGACCGAAGCATGCAGGCGCTAGCGGTATATCGATGGCAAGTGCCACCGCCAGATCACCTTGTACGTCTGGGGAGCTCAAGCCGAGTGTCTCGGTAACCGTGGTGCCAGCGGGGTACGTGAGCGCAGGGTTGCCAACCAAGGGGCCCCAGTTGACGGCCGCAGTGTATGTGCCATCAGAGTTGCGTACTACAGCTCTCTCGCCGGGCAGCAGTGCAGCCTCAATCTGCGGCAGCGTCAAGTCAGGGGCCATCCATACCGTAGTGGGATTAGGGAACTCCCACCCTATCTCGAAGTTGGTGTTGTCCAGCCCAGAATCATCGCTCATCGAGCCGTAGACACAGTAGAGAGCCGGGCCGAGTTCAAGGTTTGTAATGGCACTGCCAGCGTTGGGGGTGACTGTCTCCACTTGCACATAATTCTGGTGCAACAAGGGGTTGTTAGCGTTCAGATTGCCCTGCAACAGTTGCGCATAGAGGCCGCCCAACATGGTGAACATGCCAGAACCATCGGTGTTAAGTTCCGGACCGTTGCCAATTGATAGGTGCGTTCCAAGAAGCGACTCTGTGCGTACCGCGTGCTCGAAGGAGTACTCGGTGCCATCCAGCAGCCACACTGACCACACCTGAGTGCCATGACCCTCCAACGCCGTCAACCCCAAGTTGAGAACAAAACTGAATGCCCCTGCAGCGGTCTCTGCATTTTTCGTTAGGATCGCGGACACCACGCCGGTGCTTGAATTTGTGGAATACGACACTGTGAACTGCTCGGTACCAACGCCATCGGCCAAAACAGTATCACCGGAGATACCGGTCAGTTTTGTCAGAGACGCGGCCGTCGCCGTGATCGGGATGGTGATAGTGTCACCCTGTTCCAACGAGGCAATGCCAGCTATTGTGCCGTTGATCGTAGCCACGTAACTGCGGCCACCAGAGCCGTTCAAGGCCAGGTGATCGGCGGTGGGATACAACGGACCAAGAAGATCACTCAAGGCGACAAGCACCGCAGAACCACGTTCAGAGATGTCGTAGTTCGTTGCTGCCTGCGCAGGCAGGGCCGAGACGCCCAGACCAGCGACACTGAGGACCGCAGCGGACACAAGAGCCACCAGACGCCTAGCAGGTCGTTGCGGACGGACGCTCTCCTGAGCTTTTTCGGCAGTAACAACTGGTGTTGCGATTGACCTAAAAGACACGACGCGCTCCCCTATTCTCTTGCACAAGCCAAACATGCAACTACTCGACGACATCGGCAAGGCTGACAAAGCGAAGTCTAGTCTCAATCAGCGCAAACGCAAGCGTCGGCGGGCGTCGAAGGTGAACTTGAGGGTGAACTCTCATGTCATCCATGTCATTCGGAAAGTAGCGATTAAAAGAGGAAAGAACAGGGCAAAATCTTTCACCCTAGAGTGAAAAGTTCAACAATTTTTTGGCAGAAAAGAAGGCGCGCCGCCCAGAGCGGTGGTCTGGGCGGCGCGCCTTGGGTTGGGCTGGCTTGGGGTTAGCCTAGCTTGCGCTTCGAGACAGTGGCAGCGATGGCTAGTAGCACCACCGAAACTGAGAGTGAACCAGTCCCAGCGCCGCCCGTTGTGCCGGTTGTGGCACCGCCAGTGGAGGCTACTACCCGCTCCAGGACGGTGAACGAGGCGGAGATGGGGCCGGACTTGTTACCGGTTAGGGTGGCGGTGTGCGCCCCTAATTCGAAGCCGTTAGGGACCTGCCAAGCGGGGATGGTTACTTGGCCGTTGGCGTCGGCGATGAATGTGCCTATCGTTACCGGGTTGGTGGAGTTGAGCACTACGGTTACGCTCTCGCCGGGGATGAAGTTGAAGCCGTGCAACTTCAGGTCCTCAGTGCGGTAGAGGGTGGGAGGATCTAGCGTCATGCTGATGGCGCCAATGGTGATCTTGGTTGGCGGGGAGACTCTGCCGGACGGGTCCGTTGCCGTCACCGATACCTCCGTGCCGTCAGGGATCTTCTCCTTGGGGGTGCAGGAGAAGTGGCCGTCGGCACCAACGGAGATGTGCACGCAGCCTTCAATCGGGTTGCCGTCCTCGTCGGTTACCGTGACCTCGGTGCCGGGGTCGGCCTCGCCGGTCACCTGAGTGCCGTTCGACGGATCGACGACCGGGGCGGTGGGCGGAGCGTAGAACTCCACGGCCTGAGTGGTGGCTGGAGTGTCGTGCACATTCTCCGTGCCAGTGACCGCAATTGGCAGCCCAGCAACGGTTGCAGACGCCGTATCGACGTGCGCCACCGTGTCGGTCAGGGTGATCGTCGCAGTGCCGTCGGGGCCGGTGGTTACAACACCCGAGGCGGGGTCGAACGTGCCGTGGCTGGTGTTGAACGTTACGTGCGCGCCGTCAATCGGGTTGCAGAACTGGTCCGTCACCTTGACTGTGCCAGTAGCCAGTTCGTTGGCGTACAGGTACGACGGAGCGAACTTGAAGCTGGTGCCGGTCTGGCCTGCGTCACAACTGAACGGGCCAACGGACGGGTCACCAGCGACGAAGTTGAGCAGCACGGGAGCACCGACGTCTTGCCAGTCGGTACCGACACGCACCTGCACCTGGCCGGTGTAGGAGCCGACCTTGGTGGTCTTGGCATGCCACGTGAACTGGCCGTAGGCGCGATTAGCATCCGTGGACCCCGGCATGCCAGTGGTCAGGTCCGTGGTCTCACCACTGCCTTCAACCAGCGTGACCGGGGTGCCGCTGGGCAGCACCAGTCGCACGCGGGCGTTCTCGACTAGGGCGTTGAAGACCGAGCGCACGCTCACCGTGATGGCGTAGGTCTCGGTGTTGTCGGCCTTGATCGTGATGGTGGGGTCGGTATCCGTGTCTGGGGTTATGGCGCGACTCGACTTGGAGGCATCCGGGTCACCAGAGGTGAACTGGGCCTCGCGGTTGAGCGGGGTGACAGCGTTGCCGGTGATGGTCACGCCGTTGACGCTTGCAGTCACCGGGAACGTGCCCGGCTCTTGGCTGACGATGAACACCTCGGCGAGGCCATCCGCGTTGGACCTGACGATCAACTGGTTCAGCGTGCCCGGCATGCCTTGCGTATCGCTGAAGAACGGACCAGCCACGCTGGAAGCACCCGCGTCAATGGTGAACATGACGTCCACACCGGAGATCGGGTTGCCTTGCGCATCCGTGACCACAGCCCAAGCGCGATGCTCGTCATGACCATCAGAGGCGGCCTTACCACCAGTCACATCGAACGTCGAGGCGGCCGCGTCAAACGGGCCAGCGACGAACACCAAGTCTCGCGGCGAGTTGCTCACCTCGTCTCCACCGTAGAGACCGGCGACGCTCCACGAGCCCGCTTTGGCGGTGCTGAACTGGTAGCTAGCCATGCCGTTAGCGCCAGTCAGGGCGTCCGTCTCCACGTTGGGCACCGAACTGCCCGGCAGCGAAAACGTGAAATGTACGCTGTTTCCGGCGATTTTTACGGTATTGCTGTAGGCATCCTTCAGCTCAACGTTGGCGGTGTAGTAGTCCGCGTTGTTGGCGACCATGGGGCCAGCCTCGGTGACAGTGAGCACCGAGTTGGCCGCCACGGGAGCACCGGCAACGAACGTCACCGGAACTGTGGTGCCGCTGGCCAGGCCACCAGAGGACGACTTGACCATGGTGATGGGGTCAAAGTTGCCGGTTAGGCCGCGACGCACGGAGGCACCAATCTGGTACTCATCCGCAACGGTGGAGGTCACCTGCAACACAACCTCACCGGAGTTGGCCGACGGGCCAACCGCTGCGGCAGGACCGACAGGCGACACGTTGCCCGGCAGGGTGAAGCTGATGTAGCCATCCAGCACCGGGTTGTCGTAGTGGTCGTACAGATGCACGCTCATCTCGTCGGTGGCAGTGCCGTTTGCGACCGCACCGTTTGCGACCACCTCAATGTAGGACTTGTTGAAGTCGATGGGACCAGCCACGAACTCGATCTGACGATCAACCGTAGGCACATGATCCGAGCCGACCAGGGCGTTCACGGTGTACGTGCCCGCCTTAGTGGAGACGAAGTGGACGGTGATCTGACCGTTGGCATCCGTTTCAAACGCGGACGGGGCAGTCTCGACTAGGGCCACGTCAGCAGGCAGGTCAAAGTTGACCGTGTAGTTGCCCACCGGGAGACCGTTGGCATCATGGACGGTGACCACACCGGTGAAGGCGTCGCTACCGTTAGCAATCTTGGTGCTGCCAACTGCGGGCGATACCGCAAACGTAGAGTTCGCAGCGTTCGGGGCGTCGGGACCAAACTCGAACGTGCTGGGGCCGGCGGAAGCAACCACGGACACGCCATGCAGTGTGGCGGTGATAGGCACGACCTCGTCGGCCGGGCTGGCGATCAGCACGCGGATGACGCCATCTGGGCCAGACGCCGGAGCGATGGTCTTGCCCAGGCCAACACCGTTGCCGTCCACAAAGTGAGCAGCGTGCGTGGAACTCAGCGTGAAGGTGATGTTGACGCCGCTGACCGGGTTCTCGTCACGGTCCAACACGGTGACCTGCGCGTAGTGCGTATCGGTGTCGTTACTTAGCACCTTGCCGCGCGAACCGGTCCACGTGGCGGCAGTCTTGATAGAATCTGCCGGACCAGCCTTGAACTCCGGGAAGACGACGGTGCCGTCAGCGCCGGTGCCGATCTTGCCGGTGGGGCTGTTGGACGTTACCTCGGCACGCACCTGCCAGGTACCAGCCTTGATCTTGGTGAAGGTGTAGTCAGCCACACCGTCGATCGTGTTGGCGGTGCCCAGCAACTCCCACAAGCTACCACCTGGAGCCTTGGCGTAGAACGTGACCTCCCGAACTTGCGTGAACACGTTGCCCTGGGCGTCAACCAGCGTGGCTTTCACGTTGTGGAACCCGGTGCGCACCTCGAGCACTCCGCTGGTGGTGAGCACCAACGTGGAGTTAGCTAGCGACAGGTCGTCGTTGATGAACGTGGCCGTCGCGGGACTGCCCGACACAATCGCCACACCCAAGACCGTGGCCGTGACCGAGTACGTGTTGGGCGTGGTCGAGGTTAGCGGCAAGGTGGCGACGCCGTTATTGTCGGTGTTCACCGAGACCGTGGTCTGGCCGGACGTGGTGCCCGACTTCACGCCAGTGGGGATGACAAACTGGACAGCCCTATTCTTGATGAGGTTGCCGTTGACATCCTTCACCGTGGCGGTGATGATCTGCACGGCTTGGCCGTTGGCTTTTGCGGTGCCGACGGGGCTAGTCAGGAACGACTTGGTGCCGTCAGGCGCACCCGCAATGAACTCGATCTGCTGCACAAAGGTGGTGCCCCCAGCCGTAGTAGCGATGGCGTTGGATGCCTTCGACACGCGCACGTCGTAGATGCCCGCAGCCTTGGTCTTGATGGACGCGGTAGCCGTGCCAGCAGGGTTGCCGTTGGCGCCAGAAACAACGGTGAGCTTCTGCTCGGCGCTGCTGGGCGTCAGCTTGTAGTAGACATCGACGCTCTCGTTGTTGACGATGGCGCTGTCCTCATCGCGCAAGTTAACCGTGACCAGGTAGAAGTCGCTGTCGTTCGCGGTGGCCGGAGTGGTGGAGTTGCCGCTATCCGCCGCAACGCTCCACCACGAGTTGGCGGCAGAAACGGCCTGGTTGTTGAACAACGCCTCCGGCAGCGGGTTGAGGGTCTTGACACCGTCAAACACCCCGCGCACCGGGAAGTGACCGGAGAAGAACGACTTGATCTCCACCGCACACTTGCCGTCGCCGCTTGTGGGGCCAACGTCCGCCTTAGTGAAGGCACCCGTGCTGGCGTTGTCGAACTTGGCCGCGCCCGGATCGCTGGCGTCGGTCAACTCAAATCCGCACTTGTAGCCGGCCACCGGGTTGCCGAAGGTGTCCTGAACGATCATCCATGCAGGGACGTTCGCTTGGCCGTCGGCCTTGGCGCTGTCCTTACCAACCTGCAATGAAGCGACCGTGCGCGTGGCGTCAGGAAGCCCCGCGCGGAAACCAGCAACCACACCAGGGGCAGGATTGACGTTGCCGCCCACGCCACCGATGGTGGCAGTGATGGTCCACGGCTTTGCCACGGTGGAAGTGAAGTCCCAGGTGGCGATGCCCGTGCCTGGGTCAATGGTGCGCTCGCCGGAGTTGCCGGTGTGTTGCGCGCCCGCAAAGTCGGTGTAGCTGTAGTAGAAGGTGACCGTGCCGGAGAGCACCAGGTTGGTGTTGGCGTCGCGCACCACCACCTGAGCGGTGTGCGCATCCACGCCGTCGGCCAACTTGGTGACATCGCCTGCGGCGGTGGGAACGCTCAGCAGCGACGTGGCCGGATCGGCGGTGCCGTGCGTGAACGTGACGCGCGCGATGCCGTCGGACGCAACCACACCACCGCCGGTGGGGCGCTTGATGTTCATAATCTGACCAGCGCTCTGGCTGGCGGTGATCTGATGTGTGGCCGCAACGGTGGACTTGACGTTAATCGTAGCCACCCCGTTGTTGATGGCAACTGGCACCGTGGTAGCGCCAGTGACGCTGCCGACGGTGGTGTTGGCCGGAATGGTGAACGTCACCGTGCCGGTGGTAACAGCGTTGCCGTTGATGTCAAACACGTAGGCGCTGACCGGCAGCGTGGCGTTATTGTCAGCGACGGCCTTGGTTGTCGGATCGGGCTCCACCAGCCAGGAGTTGGCCGGGTAGCCCTCACCGGGAGCGAAGTTGAGCTTCACTGGGGCACCGACAGTCAACCAGTCCGTGCCCACCTTCACCTGCACATAGGCGGTGAAGGAGCCGGACGTTGTGGACGTGGCGTGCCACGTGAACGTGCCATACGTGCTGGAGTTGGCCGCGCCCGTCGTCTGGGTGGCGTTGCCCTCGACCAGCGTTACCGCAGAGTCAAGACCGGCGATGCGCACCTCGGCACCGTCCACCAAGATGTTCTTGGCCGAGGCCACCGTGACCGTGATGGCGAACTGCTCCACGCCGTCGGAGGCCACCGAAGCGTTGGGGTAGGCATCGGTGTCCGGCGCGATGTTGCGGCTCGACTTGAGCGTGTCCGCATCGCCGGCAGTGAACTGGGCGGCGCGGTTGCGGTGCAGCAGGTCCGCAAAGCCTCGAACCGGCTGGCCGCCCACCTTGGCAGTGGACTCAAACGTGCCGGGTTCGTTGGACGTGATACTGATCTGCGCCACACCAGAGGCGTTGGTGCTACCAGTGACGGTGGCGCTCGGCGTGCCGGAGCCGAACTTCAACACCGGGCCGGGCACCGCAGCCGCACCCTCGTCGATGTTGAACTCGACGTCAACTCCGGAGATGACGTTGCCTTGGGCGTCGCGAGCAACGAACGTTCCGGTGTGCGTGGCAACACCGTCGGCGTAGACCTTACCGGTGGTCACATCATAGGTTGACACGTTTAGATCAATCGGGCCGGCCACAAACGTGATCGTCTGGTCAATCGTGGTGCCATCGGCGGCCGGAACTGGGGCCGAGGCCATCAACGCGTTCACCGTGTAGGTGTTGGACACCGTAGAAGTGAAGTGGACAGTGACCTGGCCGGTGATCGCGTCCGTCATAAACGGACCGGTCTCCATGACATGCACGTTGGCCGGCACGCTGAAGCTCACCGGGTAGCCACCCACCACAATGCCCGACGAGTCACGAACCGTGACCACACCGGTGAATGCCTCCACTCCGTCAGCGGTGCGGGTGCCCGTTGGGGTGATGACGAACGTTGACTTGCTCACGTCCGGAGCGCCGGGGCCGAACTGGAACGCTGCCGTGCCCACACCGATGGTGACGAGCGTTGCGTTGATCTGGGTCACCTCCGCAGAGGTGCTGGCAACGTAGACGGTGACCACGCCATTTGCGTCTGAGCGCAAGTTCGTCGGGCCTTGACCAATGTTGTCTCCCGAGTTGGCCGTAGTGGTGAAGTGAGCGTTGCGGTCATGGCTGAGCTCAAACGTGACGGTGACGTTGGGCACCTTGTTACCAAACGCATCCAGCACGGTTAGCGTGCCGTAGTGCGTTGCGGTGCCGTTGTTTTCCACCCGACCAGTGGAGTGCTGCCACGTGGCAGCAGTCTTGATGGGGTCAGGAGCGCCCGCCTGGAAGGTGACCTGCTGGGTGTACGTCGAGCCGCCAGGGGTCGTCGAGATGGGGTCACCACCGGTGAGCACGCGCACGTCATAGATGCCAGCCACCTTCGTCTTGATGAAGCCGGTGGCGACGCCGTTCGGTGCCACCGACGTGACCGTCATGGTCTGCTCAGTACCGTCTGGGGTGAGCTTGTAACCGATGGTCACAGACTCCTTGTTTAGCGGGCTGTCGTTGGCGTCACGCAGGTGAATCGTCACCGTATAGGAGTCGTTGTCGTTGGAGACTGCCGGGTTCTTGGAGTTGCCCGCCGTGGGTGCGACGCTCCAGAACGACGTGCCCCTATCGACGGCCAGGTTGCTGAAGTTAGCATCCTGCGAGTCGGGCGTGTCCACGCTGGCGAAGGTGCCGCTCACCGGGAACGCACCCGGATAGTAGCTTGTCAGATAGGTGGAACAGACGCCGTCAGCACCGGTGGGACCAACGGAAGCCAGCGCCTTGACGCCACCGGGGAACTGCGCACCCTCGGTGCCAGCGTAGGTGACGAAGAAGCCGCAGGACTGACCGGAGATCATGTTGCCAAAGGAGTCCTGAATCTTCATCTGCGCGGGCACCTGGGCGATGCCGTCAGCACGCACCGTCTCCTTACCCACCGTGAAGCTGGCAAGCGACTTGTTGATGTCCGGAGCACCGGCAACGAAGTTGAATTGCAGACCGGCGTCCGGAGGAATCTGGCCGCTGGGGATGGCCGCAGTGATGGTCCACACGGTAGCCACGTTAGAGCCGAACTCGTAGGTGGCAACGCCGCTCGCGTCCGTGTCAGCTGTGAAGGTGCCAGTGCGCAGAGTGCCGTCCAGGTCGGTGTAGCGGTAGGTGAACGTGACTGCACGACCGGGCAGGGGGTTGTGACCGGACGAGCCGTCCCTGACAGTCGCCTTAGCCGCGTGCTTCTCCACGCCACCCACAATCTTGTCGCCGCTAGTCACAGCCTCAAGCAGTGACGATGCCGGGTCAGCCGCAGTGGCAGTGAACTCGACCTCCAGACCAGGGGTGCCCGTCGTGGCGTTCTTCACAGACTGCCCGCCTGCGGACGCCGACACGGTGTCGATGCGGGCAATGTTGTCCGTCAAGGTAACCGTGGACACACCGTTAGCATCGGTGGAGTTGGTGGACGCGGAGAGCTGACCGTTGTCAGTGGTGAAGGTGACCACCACCGGATCGATAACCGGGTTGCAGTAGTAGTCAGTGATGAGCACCTTGACGGTTGACACGCCGTCCACAGGCACCAGGGTCGGGCTGGCCGACAGATTGGAACCCTGTGCCGTCTTCGGGTCGCTCGGGTCACAGTCGAAAGGATCGACAATGGAGGGCTGGCCCGGCTTCAGATAGGCCTTGCCGTTGCCAGAGGGGTTTTGGACGCTGAGGGCGGTGCCGCTCAGGTTGACGCCCATGTCGAACGCGCCGGCTTTCTTGCCTGTCCACGTCGCCTCGTAGACGCCGTTGCCCAGGTGGATGAAGTTGCCCACCGTAATACGCGAACCGGCCTCGGGCAGTGTCGTCAAGTTGGCTGCCTGACTGGTCACCGGGAAGTTGTTGGCGTCGCGCAAGGTGACCTTGATGGTGCCCGTCTCGGTGTTATCGGCAACAATCGCGTTGGCCGCTGTGGCCGGTGTCACTGTGTAGTACGAGTTAGCCAAGCTGACGGTGGAGTCAACCCAGGTGAGCGTCTTGACGCTGCCTGCCACGGCCTCGTCGGAGCCACCCTTGACGATATTGACGCTCACCGTGCAGTTGGTGGCGATGCTCGACGTAACGGTGAACTCGGCGACGCCATCGGACAACGACGGGGCCGAGGCGGTCTTACCACCAGTGGTCTCGAACTGGGCGCTGCCGTCGCAGTTTGCACCGGACAGCTCAGCCTTGACGGTGACGCCCGGAACCGCGTTCTGCTGGCCTGCGTCCCACACCTTCACGTTCACGTGGAAGCTGTAGCCCGGACCCTCGTCCACAGACGCGGTCTGGGCGGTAGCCTGTGCAGGCGTCGCCACCTCAACATCAACCGGCTGACCACTCGGCACCTCAATGATGGTGGACGAGCCGAGCACGAACACCGAGGAGGCCGGATCCGCCTGAGCTGGAGTCACGATAAACGTGGCGTCTTGGGCAGTGAGAGTCTTGGCAGCTCCACCAGTGGCGTAGGTTGGCGTGATCTCATATGTGCCCACCTTGGCAGCCTTGATGGTGTAGGTGTAGACGCCCGAGCACTTGCCGGAGACGGTGGTGCAGGTGATGGCCGAGAGCGTGTAACCCGACGCCGGGTCAACCGCCAGCGCAAGCTGCGCCACGCCATCACGCACCGGGGCATCGTTGCTGCTCAGCAGGGTGATGGTGCCCGTGTAGGTGTCGGAGTTATTGGCGATCTTGTCAGCCGTGTTGTTCAGCACATGGGTGGACTTATTGGTGTCAACGGTTGGCTGACCGAACACTGCCGGAACGTTGCCGTTCTTGGTGTAGGCCAGGTCACTGCCGAAGGCATAAGTGAAGTTGATCGGGTAACTGCCCGCAACGTCGGCGTGGACCTTGAACTTGTAGTGGCCGGGGTTGCTGGGGTTGCCGTCCGAATCAGTCGAGGTGTCCTCAGCGAGATCGCGGAAGTACACGCTGGCGGCATCACCAGAGGCTTGGGTGCCGGGGGTCAGGTACGAGGTGGCACCCGTGATGCCGGAACCGTTGATGTCCTTAATGACGATGGTGCCGACGCAGTAGTCGCCAGGCTTGGACGGCGAGACGTAGTTGGCAACCTCGCTGCCGTCACAAGCAATGGTCAGGGAGGAGTTGGCGTCAAACGGCACGGTCATCGGGGAGAACGTGGCGTTCACGTAGTGGTTGCTGGCGTTGTTCTTGTCGAGCAGCGCACCACCAGTGATGGAGTCAACACTCACCGAGATACGTTGGGTGCTGGCTTGGGTGGCGTACACCTTGACCGCATACTTGCCCGGAGTGCCGGTGGCTTCGATGCTGCCGAAGGTGATACCTGCCGCAGCGCATTTGCCCGCGGCTGGCGAGGCGGCACCACAGGCGAGGTTGATCTTGCCGGAGTTGTCGCCACCGTCTTCCATACCATCGACCGGTGAACCTGTGCCGTCACTAAGATAGACATATAAGATATGGTAATCATCGCCCGGCTGAGCCTTGGTGTCGATGTACTCGCCGTAGCCCGCGTCACGTGCTGGTTGTCCTAGCAAGCCAAGACCGGTGTCAGCGTAACGCGTGAGCGTGTTGTCCAACTCAATGCTTCCCTGCGTGGGGTCGCCAGCCTTGAAGTTGATGGACACGGGGCTTGCCTTGTACTTGGTCACCGAGTTACCCGCCGAGTCAGTGCCGGTGGCATTATTGGGGAAACCAGCGAACGCCTCGCCAGAGTCGATGGTGGAGTTCGAGTTGGCGTCAATGCCTGCCGCCACGCGGTAGAGGCCGGCCACACTGCCCTTGATGGTGAGCGCGCATTCGCCGTTGGCGTCGAGCGTGCAGGTTATCGTCTGCCCCTTGTCTGTGGAGCCGTCAAAGAACGCGGCACCAGTTGTGGTGGCGCCACCGGAGACCGGCTCAAGCGTCAAAGTGATCTGAGAGCCTGCGGCGTTGACCTGCTTGGTCGCACCATTCTCGTCCACAACGCTGCCCGTTGCCAGCACCTTCACCGTGTAGGCGTCCTTGTTAACGAGCGCGTTGGCGGCCGGGGTGACCCAGATGCCGGACGCCGACAAGTCGAGCGCGGCTGGACCATAAGTGATGAAGCACGTGATGTCGCTGTTGGAGGTGGTCAGTGCTGAAGCTTTGACTCGCAAACCTTGGCCCACAAGCTCATAGGCGACGGGCGCGCCCGTGGCCGAGTTCTCACAGTAGGTACCGGCAGCAGACACTTGCCAACCGTTCATGCTGTTTGACCCACTCGCGCCGGCACCAGTGGTGGTGAACGACGCATCCTTCGTCGAGTCCTGAACCACGTGTGGCGTAGTGGAAGGCACATAAGTGCCAGCGCTATTGGTCAGCAGTGAATCAGTAGGGGAAGACGGGCTGGAAGAAGAGATGTTAGTGGCGCTGATGCCGAAACGGCTGGAGACCCCACCAAGAGTGCGTGCCTGAAGACGGATCACGTTGGTGGCGACAACGCCCTCGTAGTCCTCAACCTCACCCAGAGGCGCCCACGAATTGGCAGCAGTGTCGCTCACGCCACGACCGTCGGCAGTGGTCTTAGCCTGCTCCAAGCCAACGCGGGCACGAACATAGACTGGCTGGCTACCACCGCTAGGCGTAGTCGTCGGGAAGACGAGAGTGCCACGAGCGTAGCCGTCCACATCAGGAGTGCCAGTGAGCACCACCTTAGAGAAAGTGGTGTCGGCAATGCCGCCACTGATCGGCGTCATCCATACCCCAACATAAGGAATGGTCGAACCCGGAGCAGAGGCCAGATACTTCTCGTACATGCTGCCCGCAACCTTGGCGCGGAAGTCGTAACTCGCGCCCACGGCAAACAGGTAGCCCTGCGCGCCGACCCAAGCATCCTGACCGGCAGGGCTGACCTCAAGGCCATCGTCTGTAGCGGCGTGCAAGTTGGAGCCGTTCGCAACACCGTCCGAGTAAGTTGAGTGCGAGCCGTCACCAGGGTAGGCGGTACCGAGATACAGGGTGTTGCCGTTGAGGGTGGAGTAGCCGTAAGGGCCGTTGACGGCGTTGGTGCTGCGCGCGGGAGCGTCACCCCAGGAACCAGAGGCGTGGATGCCAAAGTTGGCCGTGACCACGGCGGTTGCGGTTTTCATGGTGATCTTGGAGACGATAGCCGCGCCGCCGGTAGCGGATGTCGGAGTGCCGGTGATAGTGTTGGGGTCGATGTCGTCATGGCGCGCGCCGTTACAGGCACCACCGGGGCTGGTCAGCGGCTTGTAGTCGCCTGACGATGTGTTGCACAGTGCCGTCACCGTGTTCGTCTTGTTTGTCTTGCTGTCCACAAATGTGCCCGCAGAAGCGTAGGTCTGGCGCGCGTTCACACCATCAATCGTGGGTTGTTTGATACGCAGGTAAACGTCATCGTCGTCCTCCGGAATGATGACGGAGTAGTTGCCCAGAGGACCGGTAGTCACCGAGCCTTGATTCTCGAAGTTACCGCTGGACCCCTTGGTCCAGACCTCGACCTCAACATTGGGGACGCCAACCTCACTGCCGTTCTGCATTCCGTTAGCGTCTAGGTCATTGAAGATGACACCCTCGATGACAGGGATGACCTGAGACGAGCCAAGATCATGGTTGCCAGTGATTTTGCCCAAGTTCTCATGCGCACCAGACACGGGATTGACCCGCAGCATGCGGCCGCTGGCATAGAGCACATAAAGGCTGTCGTCGATGAAGGCGAGACCCTCCATGTTGGTGCCGATATCGGCGACGTCGCTGAAGTTGCCCAGCCACGACACGGCCTCGTAGTACCAAGTTCCGCTTTGAGGCGCGCCTTGGTTGTCGCGCGGCACGTAGACCTTAACTAGTTGGTGATAGTTGCCGTTTTGGGCGATCGTGAAGATGTTGCCGTTGGCGTCAATCAGCAAATCTGATGCAACAACCCACTGCGCGGCCGCTGGGGCGCCATGATTTAGTGCGTTCTGATTAAGGGTCAACCCCCCAGGCATCACCACGACTGAGTCCGACCTAGCCACCTGATCTGAGATGATCGACTGCCTTGGGCCTTTGACGAAGGTATTGATGGTCCAGAGAGCGCTAGTGAGCCACGCAGATCCGGAATCGCCGTAGTCACCAGCGGAGGTGCCATCACCTCGCAAGTACGTCACTGAGGAGCTCGCTGGGCTGCCGTTTCGCTTGATGTACAACTCGCCCGTGGCCTGGTTGATCTCGCCGCCCCATGACGGACCATAGCCACCATCGATGAAAGCGACGTTGCCACTGCCGGAGGCTGACACGACACAGGAAATCGGCGTGGAAAATGCCCCGTCCCAAGACACAGCGTAGAGCGCGTTGTCGCCTTCGTTAACAAAGATGGGGCCGACCGCACCTGTGTTCAACTCAACGCCACTGCCGCACGAGTCGCCGTTGCTGAGGCCGTCCGGATCGATGTAGTCAGTGAGTTTGCTGACCCAGTTAGCGGCCGAGATATCCCCCGGATCAATCCAGCCGTGAAGGTTCTCGTCGAGGCCATCACGGAAAGCCCAAAGCTGGTTGTCGCGCAAACCCTGCAGGCCGTTAAGCCACGAAGAGGCGGAAGCCTGCGGCTGCGCTCCGCCCATGGCTAGTGCGCCCGCAATTAGCGCAACAGACGCCAATGTGGCGGTAGCTTTCGCTAGCCAATGGCGTCGTTTGGTGTTCTTTGGGCTGCCAACATTAACGGTTGCAGACTCCTCAGTCATGATTCCCCACTCTTTTTAGGCCTTGTACCGATATATGACCCGTGTTTTCACTGCCTGCGTCACTCCTGTGGGTGACATTTATTCTAGCCTGATACTTCGGCAAATCAATTTTAGGTGGAGCACAGCTGGACCACAGGGTCAAAAAGGGCCGTATCGCTGCGGGCGGAAAGGTGGGGTTGAGCGCGCAAAGGCCCCCTGCCGACTGCCGGCAAGGGGCCTAGAACGCTTGGATGCAGGCCTTTTGTTGATCGGCTGCTAATTATTAGCGCAGGCTAACTTTATTAGGTGAGACTAACTCTGGTATAGACGCGAGAGAGGATGGTCAGGTCTTGGGGGAGGCAAAGGGCCAAGTGCAAAGGGAGATGCGGCTACGCGATGCCGTGCTTCCGGAGGATGGCGTCGATCTCGTCGTCGTTGCCACCGGCAGGAGCGACTGCCGGGACAGGACCGGCCTGCGTGGGAGCGGCAGTTGCCGGAGTGCCGAAAACGGCGGGGGCGGCGTCTGCGGACAGAGCCGGGGCACCATTGGCCGCCTTCTTCTCTGCGATGGCGGCACGGCGCTCCTTCGCGACCTCGCCGATGACTGGCGGGATGAAACTACCAACGACGTAGAGTAGCAAGCCAGTACCAGCGACGCTCAAGCCCACGGTTATGGGGATGGTGCGAACGGTGGTCTCCGCCCAACCGAGCAGGGCGTTGACGCCGTCATAGAACTTGTCCATGAGACCAGCAAAGAACAGGCCTATGGGAAGCAGCACGAAACCAGCGCCGCGCACGAGGGTGCGCCACGAGCGCTTGCGCGTCCAACCCAACAGCAGGTACCCCAAACCGAGGACGCTCAGCACCGCCGTAGCCGTGATGGTCGTAACGGTGAGCGAGAACGGAATGGAAGGATCCTGCGTAATCATGTGTCAGATTCTACTCGCCTAGCGGCTCTTTTGGGGGTGTCACCGTGCAAGTCATCCTGCACCTAATCGCATGATCCATGTCCGGTAGCAATCAGCTCTGCTACTGGCACCTAACGGCTTCGCGCAGAATGACGCAGAAGGCAGCGCGATCCCGATCAGGCCACGCGGTCACGGGCGGCAGCGGCGCGGTTGCGCAGTTCTGTAGCTAGAACCTCTAGTCGAGCGGCTTTGGCCTCGACCTCGGCAATCTGGGCCTCGCGGGCGCGGGCGGCGTCCTCAGCTAGCAGGGTCTCTTGTTCAGGAGTGAGACGTCCGGCAATTCTGGCAAGACGAGCTTGGGCCACTTCACGTGCGAGTTGATGTCGAGCCAGCGACGCAACCACGTAGCCACCGATGGTTTGGGCCGCCGCGCCGAGGTTGTAGATGTTGGCGTCGAGAATGTCCAAGATTTCACCACGCCACTGGTCCTTGTTGGCAATCAAGTCGCAAGCGACTTCGCCGATGCGTGACAGGTCCGCAACGTCTAGGGCTACGCCGATGCGCTCCCGCATAGAGATCTCCAGCGGAACCGGTGTGATCTTGGTGTAGTTCGGGTTGGTGATCTTCATGGGGGTGTTGATGAAGATGGACGGTTTCTTGGTGGCGTACGAGAACTCTTGCGCGATGGTGGACCAGTCCGTGATGACTACATCCGCGGTATAGACGGTGGCACTGGACGAGAAGCCGGTCTGAATCTCGACTCTCCCGGCGGACTCGTCGGCGTCGGCGGCCCCGTCAGCCTCAGCGGATTCGTTGGGCTCGTTGGGCTCGGCATACCGGGCGATGATCTCGTCCATCTTGATGGGGTGGCGCTTGACATACTCCGGGTGCGGGCGCACGATCACCTTGAATCCGGCATCAAGGAGGGGCTGGATTGTCTCGTCCAAACACAGGTCCAAGAGGTTATCTGTTTGCCAACTGGGCGCCACTAGCGCAACTGGTGGCTCGCCCTCGGCACGGGTCAGGTCGAGTTGGGCCACGGCGGCCAGCATGTCGTCCAGCAACGGATAGCCACTGTTGATGATGCGCTTCTCCGGCAGGCCGTAGACCGCCTCCGTGGCGCGCACTTCTTGCCGCTCGTTGGGGCCGTTGGCAAAGATGGTGTCGAAATGGTCGAGCGCTCCCTCGCCAAACCCGAGATGCACCGACGCCATACCGTGGTCAACGAAGGCATACTCGATGTCTTGCCTGACCAGTGAGCGTTTGATGTGGTAGGTCTCCAAGTCTGGCGTGGTCATGATGCACAGATCGACGTCCAACTTCATCATGAACGCAGTCATGGCCTGCGGGCCAACGTAGTAGGCCCGAAGCTGGCCGTCGCTGGCCGCAGCACGCTCGAAGGTTGGATCGTCCGCGTCGTTGGTGACGTAGTGAACCACCACGTCCGTGTTGCCCAACAGCCAGGTGAGCGGCCCCGCAAAGTACTTCCAGTAGCCAGCCGCCTCGGCATACACCATCAGGCCCTTGTTAGGGGTTGCTGTGAAGCGTTTGATGTCGCTGGTCTCCCGCGCCTTCAGGGCGGCAGCTTGCGCTCTTGCCTCCGCCTGCTGTGCTGGCGTCAGGGCATGTTCTGCGGCGTCAGCCTCGGCTAGGGCGATCACCTCGCTGGGGTCGTCGATACGATTGCACACCCAAACCACACCGATAGACAGCAGGTTGCCAGCGGTCCAGTACAGCCCGAACCCTCCCGGCAGAATCAGTGCAAAGTAGAACGAGAACGCCACCAAAAAGACCGTGATGCCCCACTTGGACGCCGGACCGGCGAAGCGCTGCAGCACATAGTACTTGTTCTGGTACAGCGACAGCGCCAACGCGGACAGGCCCGCGAGGAACGGCCAGATGATGGTAGGCCATGACCAACTCGGCACGTCACCAAGGTTGAGGGCGCCACCGAGGAAGTTGAGGTCCACAGCGGCGATGCGGTCCAGAATCGACTCGTCAGCAATACCGGTGAACTCTGGCCGACTGGTGGCGATGGAGTCGATCACGCGCACCTGCGCGGCACTGCCCAAGGCGTCTGGAGTGGTGTCCAGAATCTCGGCGGTGCGGCGCACCAAGTCGCTGATGGTGCCGATGCCGATGTGACAGAGATGCCGCAGCGGGTGATAGACCACTTGAATGACGCCCAACACCAGCGGAATCTGGATGAGCATCGGCAGCATCGCCTTTAGAGACGAATAGCCTTCGCGTTTGTTGAGTGCCTTCTGTTCGCTGAGCAGCAGGTTGGAGTTGTTGCCAAAGCGACGTTTGATAGCCTCGGTTTCGGGACGCAGTCGCACCATGATGATGGCGTTACGTTGTGCCATGACCGACAGCGGCAACAGAATCACCTTGGTGGCTAGGGTAAACAGCACAATTGCCCAGCCATACGAGCCGAGCAGCAGCCAGCAGCCATAAAGCACGTAGCCGAGCGGAACTCCCAAGATATTATCGACGTAGACCATTTCAGCGCCGATACTTCTCGCCAAGAGGCAGTTTCTCGATAAGTGTCCAGTTCTTGAAGTCGCGGGCATCACCGGTTACATCGAACACGCCAAGGAACGGTGTGTCACTGTCGTCCAACGCATGTCTAATCCAGTACAGCCGCCGGGTGCGTGGTTGATCGAGCGGGACGGAGAAGAACGGTGTGCCAAATGGCTCTGGGTCGCCACCGGCGGCCTCAACCACTGATGCAGCCAAGTCGCCAGTGGTGGTGGGGGCCAGCGAATGGGCCAACGGTGCGCGTTCGGCGTCGGCAGGTTTGACCAGCAGGGCAGGCAGAATCGGCATCCACAACACCCGCTTATCCCAACCCAGGTGCAACCCGTGGTCACCCAAGATAATGATCTCAGAGGAGTCGTAGAGTCCCATCGTCTTTAACTGCTCGATGTAGTAGAAGACGATGGCGAACGAGCCCTTCACCTGATCGAGTTGCGACGTGGTGTGTGACGACCGGGTGCCATCCGCGGTCAAGGTGTAAGGCTGGTGAGCGCCGTTGAGGTGAATGAAACTGAACTGCGGGGTGTCGTCGGCGCTGCCCGTCTCAGTTTCGCGAACCGTGACCGGGTGCTCGTGCAAGTACTCGTTCAGGTAGGCATCATTGAAGACGTAGGGTTGCGGCGCACCGGACTCTGCCCGCAACAACTCGGAGAAGGTGTCCGGGTCCAGCCATAGCCCGGCCTGCAGAGCCAGCGGGGCGCGCGAGAAGGCGGCTAGTCTGCTCATGCCGGCCAGCATCTCCAGCCTGTTTACGTGCAACCCTGACTGGCCAAAGTTGTCAACCAGTCCGGCGATATTGTCGTCGTCCCAGTAGAAAAAGTCGCGGTCGGTGTGAACGTTGACGCGGTAGCCCAACGCCTTGAGCTGCGGCAGGAACTCAGACTCGCTCCAAGCTTTGTCGTACCATTCACTGCGCGGATGGTCCCACATGTAGTCAGAGCCGGTAAACATATAGGGGACGGAGGGAAAGGTCTCGGTGGTGCGGGTCATGGCTTGGTCGAACGAAGTGAACCCCTCCAGCGGATCAAAAAAGTGGGGATCGTCGCGCAGCACATCCAAGATGTCGTTCTGGTCCAGCGTGTCCAACAGGAACACGATGATGTTCTTGCGATTGGACACCTCCGTCAACCCGTCATAGGACAGGTAGCGACTCTCGGCACGGGTGGCCTCCGAGTCTGTCAGTGGGACGACAGCAGACAGGCCGGCAACCAGCCCAGCAAACAGGGCCGCAAGCGGGAGCAGAATGACGCCAACATTCCACACCCGTTTGCTGATGACGCGCAAGGCCGTTGGCAGGCTAACGATCAGCACCCAAAGCACCGTGTTGGCCAGTATCAGGCCCAGATGGGAGTTCCACGCGAACTGGTCGCCACGAAAATCGCCCGTCGAGATGTTGAGGAACTGCTGCACCCACGAGCCGAGCGCCAGACCAGCCAGTCCGGAGATGAACACGTCGAACACCCGGCCACGCAGGAGTAGGGCAATCGTCAACAGGACGGCTCCCACTAGCGCGAAGACTCCCAGTCCTGTCCACAGCAGCAAGTAAACCGAGAATGGCAGGGCCGCGAAGTTTGCCCCGTAGGCCTCCAGCGGACCGGCTACGAGCAAAATGAAAGGTAGCGACAGGCAGGGAACCACGGCGAGACCGAGACGCCGCCAGCCGCTACGCTCGTCGCGCCACACCTTATCTCGCAGGGTTTGCTTGCTGCCATCGCCGCCTAGGACGGCGGTAACAATTTGGCTGAGTTCCGCGTCTAGGACCTCATCGCGGCCGTCCCTGCCAGAGCGGCTTTCAGCTTGACGCGCGGAACGTCCGGCGGCAGTGAAGTTGCGCTGGAACCACACCGAGATTCGCGGTTTCGCGGTGGACAGCTGGGTGCGGATCTGATTCCACAGCACGCCAGCGGTGACGCTCAGCGTGATGACCAGCGCCGACACCACCTGAATAACGTAACTAGTAGTGGCGGGGTCAATGTAGGCGTAAGCCACCTGCGGAAACCCCACACTGGCTACGACGCTGCACCAAACAATGAGCAGAATCCGGCGACGCACCATTGCTACATTAGTGTGCGCACACACTCAGGCGCGAATCCTCGGGCAACGTTCAGGCCGTGAGCGAAGTGAGCTCGGACTCCCCTGCCCCGTCATCCTGCGCTTTAGGAGCAGGGCCCATGCAGGCACTAGGGTGCCAAGCTACCACTCAGTCTGTAAGCGAAGTGAGTTCGGCCGTCTCAGCTTCGGTCAAAACCAGCCCATCAAGCGGCAACTGCTCACGCAGTTGTTCGACGGTACGCACTCCGGAGAGTGGGGCCACGATAGTGGGACGAGACGCCAGCCAAGCAAGGGCCACCGCTGCGGGCGTAACGCCGTGTGCCTCGGCAATCCGATCCAACGCGGGCAGAAGCGTGTTGCCAAAGCGCTCCAGGTGAGCTGAGGCCGGGGCGGTATGGGCCGTCTGCGGGTTGTCAGCACCGAGGCGATAGTGCCCAGCCAAGAACCCGCTAGCCAACGAGCGATACGGCAGGTTGACAAGGCCGTATTCCAGCGCAACAGGTTGGTTGCCCTGCTCATAGGGTGCGCGCTGCACCAAGTTGTACGGGTCTTGGATGATTTCGAACTCGGCCAGCCCGTTGGCGCGCTGGAACTCGATGGCCTCACGCAGCCGCTCCGGCGAGAAGTTAGACGCGCCCAAGTGCAGCGCCTTGCCCTCGCGCACCAACTCATCAATGGCGGGCAGCGACTCAGAGAACGGCGTGGTCAAGTCATCGCGGTGCAAGTAGAGCAGGTCGATGTGATCCGTGCCGAGGCGCACCAAGGAGGCCTCGGCTGCCGCGCGCAGATGCTCACGCGTGAACGTCAGATCGGCGGGCAGTTGCCCAATCTTGGTGGCAATGAGTTGTTGGTCCCGGTTGCCGCGCGACGCATACCAGCGCCCGATGATCGTCTCGGACTCGCCGCCAACGTTGCCCTCTTTCCATGCCGAGTACATGTCGGCCGTATCAACAAAGTTGCCGCCGGCTTGCGCGAAAGCATCAAGAATGGCGAAAGAGGCGTCCTCATCAGCAGTCCAGCCGAACGGATTGCCCCCCAACTGAAGCGAGAACACCTGCAACCCAGTGCGTCCAAGAGTGTGGTAAGTCATGCCCACAACAATATGCGCAAACTTGACCCTAGAGACGACAGGCGCTCAATTCTGTGATCAGGATTCCGCGAGCACCGACAACGTAGAGGTCGTCCATCAGTTGTTGCACACCCAAGCGAGGTACGAGGGCACGCACTGCAACCCAGCCAGCTTTGCCCAGCGGACTGACTGTCGGTCCTTCAAGACCGGGTGTCAGGGTGGTTGCTTCAATCAGCAACGCCTCAGCAATGTCGTAGTCAACAAGGACATACTCGCGAGCGACGCGCACTCCGGACAGGCGCGCCAAGAGTTGGGTCAGCGCGGCTTCGTCAACGGAGAAGTCGGGACGACGGATCACGATTGCTTCGGAGACGAGCAGCGGCTCACCGATCAGGGTGAGGCCGGCTTTGCGCAGTGTGGTGCCGGTGTCTACAACGTCGGCGATGGCGTCGGCGACACCCAAGCGAATTGCGGACTCGACGGCACCGTCTAGGCGGATGATGCGGTTGTCTAGGCCAAGTTGGTCCAGACAGCGGCGCAACAGGCCGGGATATGCCGTGGCGATGCGTTTGCCGCTCAGGTCGGCGACGCCCCAACCGGATTCGGCGGGCACGGCGAAGCGGAACTTGGACGTCCCAAATCCGAGGGCCATGATCTCTTCGGCGTTGGCTCCGGAGTCGAGCAGCATGTCGCGGCCGGTGATGCCGATGTCGAGGGTGCCCTCACCGACGTAAACCGCGATGTCGCGGGGGCGCAGATAATAGAACTCGATGTCGTTGGCAGCGTCGAACAGCACCAGCTCTTTCGAGTCGCTGCGCTGGCGATAGCCTGCCTCGCGCAGGACTCCAGCGGCGGCGTCGGCAAGGATGCCCTTGTTGGGGACGGCGATCTTCAAAGTGTCAGACATGTTGTATTCCCAGCTTCTCTTGTCTCGTCCCGCAGATCACAGGTACCGGTAGACGTCTTCAAGGGTGAGCCCCTTGACAAGCATGACGGTTTGCAGGTGGTAAAGCAGTTGCGAGATCTCCTCGGCGCACTCCTCGTTGGATTGGAACTCTGCCGCCATCCACACCTCGGCGGCCTCTTCCACTACCTTCTTGCCGATGGAGTGGATGCCAGCATCCAGTCGCGCCGCGGTGCCCGAACCTTCGGGACGGGTGGCTGCGGTCTGCGTAAGTTCTGCAAAAAGCTCATCGAATGTCTTGCTCACAGTCCAAGAGTCTATACGGCTGGCTCATTCGCGCTTGTGCAGGCGCGTGGATCCTGGCGACTTGCGCGCAGGATGACGGGAATAGTGGGACGGTGAATGACGGAACGGAAGTTTCTGCGTCATTCTGCGTGGAGCCGACAGGCGGAGTCGCAAAATCCACGGATGGTCCCAGCACGCAGAGACTATGTGTCTCTCACGCGCCAGCCCTTGGGGACGACGGTTATGCCGCCGGTGGTGACGCTTAAGCCACGGGCTTCGTCGTCTTCACGGTGGACGCCTATCTGAGTTCCGCTTTCGATGACGGCGAATTTGTCGACGATGGTGTTGCGCAGCATGCAGTTCTCACCGATGATGGCGCGATCCATCACTACGCAACGGTCAAGCGTTGACCCTTTATCCACACGCACCCCGGGGCTGAGTACCGAGTCATCGACGTCCGCGCCTGAAACGATACACCCAGAGGAGACGATGGACGATTCCGCCGACCCGTTGAGGATGAACTTGGCACCGGGAAGCTGGGCCTGATAGGTGTAGATGGGCCACTGAGTGTTGTACAGGTTGAACTGCGGCTCCACCGACACCAAGTCCATATGTGACTCGTGAAAAGCGTCGATGGTACCCACGTCACGCCAGTAGTCGTGGTCCCGCTCAGTGGAACCGGGCACCACGTTGTCGCGGAAGTCATAAACTCCTGCGTCTCCACCGGCCACAAAGGCGGGCACGATGTCACCGCCCATGTCGTGCGCAGAACCCTCCAGCACGGCGTCCGAGTTGAGCATCTCGATCAGCGCGGAGGAGGTGAAGATGTAGTTGCCCATGCTTGCCAGCGCCTCTTCGGGAGAGTCGGGCAGGCCGGGAGCGTGGGTGGGCTTCTCAAGGAATCCGTTGATCTTGCCGGTTGGCGCGGCGTCGATGATGCCAAACGGGTGGGCGTCAGCGCGGGGCACGCGGATACCCGCAACCGTGGCCGCCCGCCCAGAATCGATGTGAGCCTGCAACATCTGGCGCACATCCATGCGGTAAATGTTGTCGGCGCCGAACACCACCACGTAGTCAGGGGCTTCGTCCGTCAGCAGATTGAGCGACTGGAAGATTGCATCAGCACTGCCCTGGTACCAGTGCGGGCCGCGACGCTGCTGTGCGGGGACGCTGGTGACGTAGTCCCCCAGCAGGGAGTTCATGCGCCACGTCAGCGAGATGTGTCGGTCGAGGGAGTGAGATTTGTACTGAGTGAGCACCGCGATGCGCCGGATGCCGGAGTTAGCCATGTTGGAGAGCACAAAGTCGATAAGTCGATAGGTGCCCCCAAACGGCACGGCAGGTTTGGCGCGGTCGGCGGTGAGCGGCATCAGTCGTTTGCCCTCGCCACCTGCAAGGACGATGGAGAGCACCCGTGGAGTAGCCATGTCTCTAACCTATGCCAGATGAGGCCAACTTTCTGGGTCTACGCGCCAAATGTGACACGATATGAGCATGCACGTTTCGGTTTTGACACGGGAGTACCCACCTTTCATCTATGGCGGGGCGGGCGTTCATGTTGGACAGTTGGTGCCCCATCTGGCCAATTTGGCCGAGGTGGACGTGCAGTGCATGGGCGAGCCGCGCGTCGGTGCCACGGCGCATGCTGAGACTTTTCCGCCGGGAGCGAATGCTAGTCTGCGGGTGTTTGGAGCCGACCTCGCGATGGTTGCGGGCGTTCCTGAGGGGACAGACGTTGTTCACTCACACACTTGGTACGCCAACCTTGCCGGACACTTGGCTGGCACCTATTTGGGCGTCCCCCATGTAGTCACTGCGCATTCGCTGGAGCCGTTGCGTCCGTGGAAACGGGACCAGTTGGGCGGCGGGTATGAGTTGTCATCTTGGGCGGAGCGCACCGCCTACGAGGGGGCGTCGGCCATCATCGCGGTGTCGTCCGCCATGCGCGACGATGTGCTGGCCTGCTACCCCAACCTTGACCCGGCGAAAGTGCATGTGGTGCTCAACGGCGTGGACACTGACGAGTTTTTCCCGGACGCGGGCACCGATTATTTGTCGGGTCTCGGGGTGGACCTTGACCGTCCCAGCGTGGTTTTCGTGGGGCGCATCACCAAGCAGAAGGGGCTGGTCCACCTGCTGCGGGCGGCCCGGGAGTTTGATGACTGCCAGATTCTGTTGTTGGCGTCGTCTCCAGACACCCCGGAGATCGCTGCTGAGTTTGCCACCGCGCTCGCCGAACTGCGCGAGGTCAAGGGCGACGATGTGATCTGGGTCAAGGAGATGGCGCCTCGCTCCGGCTTACGACAGGTGTTGAGTCATGCCCGCGTGTTTGCCTGCCCCAGCATCTACGAGCCACTGGGCATCGTCAACCTGGAAGCGATGGCTTGTGAGGCGGCTGTGGTGGCGTCCGGCGTTGGCGGGATTCCAGAGGTCGTTACTGCTGGCGAGACCGGGCTACTGGTTGACTATCAACCTGAGTTGGCTAGCGGCGCTGGCGGCGCTGCTGGTGCTGCCGCCTACGTCGCAGAGTTTGAACATCGGTTTGCGCTGTCAGTGAACGAGTTGCTGGCCGACGAGCGCAAGGCGCGGGCGTTTGGCGTTGCGGGACGACAGCGGGCTATTGAGCACTTCTCGTGGGAAGCTATCGCCGCGCAGACCCTTGAGGTCTATGAACTAGCACTAAAGTATTATGGACGTCTGAGAAAATAGTCCGACAAGATGCTGCGTTGCTAGACGAAGCTTCGTAACAAACTTGCTGCCGCACTGGTTGTTCCGCTTCTGGCCCGACGCGCAGTGCTGAGACGGTTACTTGACTGCCTGACCGGGGAGCGCTTCTTGGAGAGTGGCGAGCAAGGTGGCTGCCTCTTCGGGCTTGAGTTCGACTACGAGACGTCCACCACCGTCAACGGGAAGACGCAGAATCAATCCGCGACCTTCTTTGGTGACCTCAGTAGGCCCGTCTCCAGTGCGTGGTTTCATGGCTGCCATATCTCGCCCGCTCGCTTTTCGTCTCGCTTGTGCCCGTAGGTCTATTATTCCACATTTGCGGCACGTCAAACCAATGGATGACGGCAGGGCAAGCGTGACTGAACTGTCTAGACGGGCCACCCCAGCGCGGTTTGCTCGGTTGCCGCGAAAACCGATGTCTCGACGGCCGATCCGGGCCAACCCAACGCTGCCGTCTTGCTGCCTACGTCGCCAGCGGGGGCGAGTTCGGCGCGAGGGGTATCCAACTGGTCCGCTAGTCGGTCCAGCAGGTCGTCCACCTGTTTCATGGAGTATCCACGGGTGACGACGGCGAGGCGCACGTCGCGCAGATCATCACCGTTCACGTCGGCGTCTGCGGGCAGGTCAGGGCCAGGGCGGTCGTCAACGAGCGGGGGCATGGCTCCGAAGCGGCCTTGCGCGGCCAGCCAAGTGACTCCGATGACGACGCAAGCTACCGCTGCCAAACCCAATTGGATCATGTTCTAATTGTCTCACGCTTTGGTGTTATCGCGGGAGCGGATCAGGCGCGTGGCCCACTGGACTGCGTCGGCAGCGTCGTCCGTGATGTGAACAAGGTTGACGTCGTCAGGTGAGATGTAGCCCTGCTCTAGGCAGACGTTCTTGACCCACTCCCACAGGCTGCCCCAGTAGTCAGAGCCGATTAGCGCTATGGGGTAGTGGGCGATCTTGCCGGTCTGCGCCAAGGTGAGCGTTTCGAAGATCTCGTCCATGGTGCCAAATCCGCCGGGGAAGCCGATGAATCCGGAGGCGTATTTCAGAAACATGACTTTACGCACAAAGAAGTAGCGAAAGTTGATGCCGAGGTTGACGAAATCGTTCATCGAGTCTTCTTCGGGCAGTTCGATACCTAGGCCGACGGACACACCGCCCGCCTCGTCTGCGCCCTGGTTGCCAGCCTCCATGATGCCGGGGCCCGCGCCAGTGATGGTGGCGACGCCCATCTCGGCGAGCAGCCGACCAACTTCAGTGGCGATGGCGAACAGCGGATTGTCAGGTGACGTGCGGGCCGAGCCGAACAGCGAAACCGCAGGACCGAGGTCTTGCAACGTCTCAAAACCCTCGACTAGCTCTGACTGGATGCGCAACACCCGCCACGGGTCCTCGGCGCGCCAGATGGTGTCGGTGGGGCCACGCAGCAGTTCGGCGTCCTCCCAGCGTGTCTGCTGTGCCGCGCCGCGCCGCACGGTCGCTCCCGAAAAGAACCTCTTGCGCTTGTCAGCCATGCTTGTGCTTTCTCTCCCGTTGTATGGACATCAAGAATCCTACGCTGTGAGCCAGTCACGCAGGACGGTGAAACAGGTGTCGAGTTCGGACACGGCACAGTGCTCGTCTTTAGTGTGAGCCAGGTTGGCGTCACCGGGGCCGTAGTTGACGGCCGGAATGTGGAGGGAGGAGAAGCGGGCAACGTCCGTCCAACCGTACTTGGCACCCGGCTCGCCGCCCACGCAGGCCACGAGGCTCTGGGCAAGTGGGGTGTCTAGACCGGGACGGGCGGCAGGCGAACGGTCCAAGATCTCCATGTCGTAACCAGCGAACAGGCTGCTCAGCACTGCCACCGCCTCATCGAGGGTACGATCGGGCGCAAATCGGTAGTTGATCTGCGCCGTGCAAGCGTTGGGGATCACGTTGCCCGCCACTCCCCCATGGATGGTGGTGACGTTGAGTCCCTCGCGGTAAGTCAACCCCTCCACTGCGACAGTGCGCGGCTCGAAGGCCCGCACCCGCTCGATGACGTCGGCCATATCGTGAATGGCGTTGTGCCCCAGCCACGAGCGCGCCGAGTGCGCCGAGGTGCCGCGCGTAGTCACGTCCACGCGAATCGTCCCTTGACAGCCACCTTCGATGCGGGACGACGTCGGTTCCATAAGCACCGCAAAGTCTGCGTCAAAAAGTTCAGGGTTGCTGAGCATCGCGCGTCCCAGCCCGTTGGCGTCCCATGCCACCTCTTCGTTGTCATAAAACACCAGCGTGACATCCTTGGTGGCGTCGCGCAGCTCGCCTGCCAGCCGCAACATGACGGCAACTCCGCCCTTCATGTCGACGGTGCCACGCCCCCACACAATCGCCGCCTCGCCGGTACCGCTCACCCGCGCAGGCAGGTTGTCCTCGACCGGCACGGTGTCCAGATGCCCCGCGATGATGACCCGCTGAGCCCTCCCCAACTCGGTGCGCGCCACAACCGTATTGCCGATGCGCGTCACACCCAGCCACGGCGCCTGCTCACGCAGTGTGACCTCAACGCTGGTAGCCAACGTCTCTTCATCTCCGCTCACGGACTCCTGGTCCACGATGTCTACCAAGAAAGACGCCCAGTCACCCGTCCGCAGTTTTTCCATGCGCCTGAGCCTACCGGACGTGACACCCGCCAACTCAGCCAGCCACGGTCTCGCGGAGAGTCAGAGACCTTCCGCAACCGACGCCACTATGGAAGAGTGCCGCGTATGCGTCCGGTAGGCTAGGTACATGAGTGAGCGCAATGCCTGGGGATGGGGGCTGGTCTCCAAACATGAAGACGGCACCATCCTGGATGCTTGGTATCCACAGCCGCGGCTTGGGGTAAGTGACGGGTCGGCGGCACCGGCGGGGTTGACTGGCGGCGAGGACGAGTTTCGGCGGGTGCGCACATATCAACAGTTGCTACAGATCGACCTTGATGCCGATCCGTTTGATGTGCCGGACGTGTATCTGCGGCTGCATCTGTTGTCGCATCGGTTGTGCGAGCCGCGCAGCATCAACCTGAACGGCATCTTCTCCATACTGCCGATCGTGATGTGGACGTGCGTTGGGCCGTGCCTGCCGTCCGATTTTCCCGCGATTCGAGCGCGCCTTGCCGGTCATGGCAGCCAGACCGATGTCTACTCCCTTGACCGCATTCCGCGCATGGTTGACTATGTAATACCTAGCGGGGTGCGCATTGCTGACACTAGCAGGGTGCGGTTAGGGGCACATCTTGCGCCTGGAACCACCGTGATGCACGAAGGGTTTGTCAACTACAACGCGGGCACGCTCGGTGCCTCGATGGTCGAAGGGCGCATCTCGCAGGGCGTCGTTGTGGGGGACGGAACGGACATCGGCGGTGGGGTGTCCATCATGGGCACGCTCTCCGGCGGCGGCAAAGAACAGATCACCATTGGTCGCGCCTGCCTGCTCGGTGCAAACTCCGGACTGGGCATCTCACTGGGCGACAACTGTGTCATTGAGGCGGGGCTCTATGTAACCAGCGGCACCAAAGTTGCCCTGCCAGACGGCAGCACCGTGGCGGCCCGCGAGTTGAGCGGGGCGTCCAACCTGCTGTTCCTGCGTGACTCGCAGACCGGAGCGGTGCGGGCCATCTCCCGCGACGGCGCACCGATGGTTGCCCTCAACGAGGCTCTCCACAAGAGCGCGTAAGGAACAGTTATGAACGACGAACCGGGCCTCCTACCACCTGCTCCACGGGCCGCAACACGGGCTGCGTACGAAGAACAGCCTCCGAGCGTCGGCAATCATGGAGCTACCCGGCCAACGGAAGTCCAGCCCAAGAGGCCGCTGATCAAGCCGCGCAAGCTCTACGGGCCTACCGCAGTGATCACGCTGAGCACCATTATCGCGTTCTTGTTGGCGGTAATCATTGTTCTTGTGTATGCGTTGCTGTCAGTCATGCCAGAGACTCCTACCGGACGGATCGTGCGCGTGCCGCCGCCGGCAGGCTGCTATGCCACGGTTGGGACGGTGCACAAACGCATCACTGCCGAGCAGGCACTCAACGTGTCGGTCATCGTTGGTGAATCGTTGCGGCGTGACTTGCCGGCACGGGCAGCGTCCATCGCCCTTACCACCGCTTGGCAAGAGAGCACCCTGCGCAATCTCGACTGGGGCGACCTTGACTCACTGGGCCTGTTCCAGCAACGACCCAGCATGGGATGGGGCACTCCGGAACAGATATTGGACCCGTGGTATTCGTCCGGCAAGTTCTACGACGTGCTGGTCACCATCCCCGGTTGGGAGGAGGCCGACATCACCGAGACTGCGCAAGAGGTGCAGCGTTCGGGCTACCCAGAGGCGTATCGCAAGCACGAAATCTATGCCCGCGCTTGGGCGAGCGCGCTCACCGGGTGGAGTTCTAACGCTGTCTCCTGCCTGACGAACACGCCTCCCACTGGCAACGCGGCTGCGCTCACCGAGTTTTTCCATCACATCTACGGTAACGACCTACCCATCGAAGTGTCCGGCAACACCATGCGCATCATTGGGGACAACGAGATTGACACATGGGCAATCGCTCAACTGGCTGTGGTCCGTTCCACGACCGATGGCGTCATCGCAGTGACGGTGCGGGGCCGCGCTTGGACGAATGACGAGTGGCACGTCGCCCCTTGGCTTCCTGACCACAGTGAAGACGAGGGCGGGGCCACTAATCTCGTCGTCATAACGTTACAACCATAACGTTTGCACCTCCCCGCGGGAACGATGACTGGGTCGAGACCGCACGCCAATGTCTGGCCACCCAAATCCGGAGGCAGACGCACATACTCCCTGCGGTCGCTTGGCCGGGGTAGCATATTGGAACAGGAGGCAAGCCATGGCACTTGAGACGCTAGTCTGGCGGGACGGCAAGTTGGTCTCGTCATGCGAGACTCCCGTAGACGGTTTTGCCGCACTGGCCGCTCTTGATCAGGGGCTCGTCTGGCTGCGCGTCAATCCTAGTAACCTTGACGACCTGAAAGCCCTTAGCGAGGCGTTCGAGTTTGACCCACACACGCTTGAAGACTCGTTGACAAGCCCCGAGAGACCCAAGGTCACTCGATTCTCCAACTACTACTTTGCCACCCTAGCCTCGTTCGACCTCGACCTAACTGCAGACCCGGCCAACGGACGCTTAGTGCGTAAACGCATTAACGCCTACGCCACCGACACTTGCCTCATCACTGTGCAGGCCGACGACTCGTTCGACATGGCCCCGGTGATTCAACGGTGGAAAGACGACCCCGAACTGGTCAGGTTCGGAGTTGACGGTCTGCTCCAGGCGCTACTGGATGTCATTGTGGACGATCAGTTGGACGCCCTAGACGTACTCGACGAGGACCTCGACGCGCTCACCGACCAGTTGTTCTCCGACCATCCTGACACCAAGACCCTACAGCGGCGCGCTTTCGGCGCGCGGCGCGAGCTATCCGAACTGCGGCGCGTCATCTCCCCAATGCGTGACGTGGTGTCGGCACTGATTCACATGGGGCAAGGCGTTCACGGCTGGCCGATGCCCCTGGTGGTCTACTATGAGGATCTGCAAGACCATGTAAATCGTTCCATTGAACACGTCGACTCCTTACGCGACCTCGTGGAGAGCATTCACGAGACCAACCTAGCGCTCAATGACTCCCGCATGAACGAAGTGATGAAGAAACTCGCCGCCTGGGCCGCCATCATCGCCGTCCCCACACTGATCACCGGAGCCTACGGCATGAACGTCCCCTACCCCGGTTTTGACCAGTTGTGGGGTGCGATCACCGCCTTTGGGCTGACGCTAGCTGCTGTGACAACCCTGTTTATCGTGTTCCGCAAGAATGACTGGCTGTGAGTGGCGCGGTGTTGACGATCAATACTCCGGTACAAGTGTCACCCTGTAGACGCGAGCGGCTTGTCGCATCCCTGCTGTTGCTGTGGATGGTGGCCGTGTTGCTGCCGGGTTGTTCTGCGTCCGGATCGGTCTCAAACACGTCGCCTAACGCAACTCCGAGTGTGACCACCGTTGTCCCCGATGCAGGACGAACGCTCACTGACTACGGCATTTCGCACGCTCCGTTTGGGTTCAGCGTGCCACGCGATCTGAACCCCAACTTCATGATCAACCAGGAAAACCTAGTGGCAATGGATCTCAGCCTGCCTGATGGCGCCGCGACCCTCGCCTACCTGACAAGTCACCTGAGTTCCATGGGCTTCGAGATCACCGCGACGGGCGGCGGTTCACTCATCTTCCGCGACCCCAGATGGGACGGGTCGTTCACAATTGGTGACGTGAGTTCCTCGCTGACGCTGCGCTTAGTTCGGTAATCTTACCCAGCGGATGCTTGGATCTTGGCGGCGGCGCCGTCTAGCCAGGTTTGGCAGATTTTGGCTAGCGCCTCGCCGCGCTCCCAGAGCTTCATAGAATCGGCTAGAGCGACGCCGCCGGACTCCAGCTTGGCGACCACGTCTATGAGTTCGGCGCGGGCTGCTTCGTAGCTCATCTCGGGGACCTGGGTGTCTTCCTCCGACTCGACAGCACTCCCCTGCCCCGCGTTGCCTGTGCCTTTAGCCTTTGCCATGGTGGGCCACCGTCCCTTTCACATTTGCTGTTATCTCTCCGTCAGCCACATAGATTCCGATGGCATCGCCGGGTCGCACGTCACCAACTGAGGTTACCGATGTGGCATCTCCACTTGTCACAATGGCATAGCCGCGTTCAAGAGTTGCCATTGGACTCATGGCCCGCACCTGTGCCAGCGTGTGGGTCACTGCTGACTGTTCGTCAGCGACCGCTCGGGCAGCAGCCGAACGCAGCCGGTCTCGCAGTGCCGCCATGCGTTCGAAGTGAACCTCGAATCCGGCTAGTGGGTTGGCTAGCACGGGGCGCGAGCGCAACTGATCTAGGCTGGCCTGCTCCGCGGCAACTCTCGCCGTGACGGCACCACGCAGCCGCTCCAGCGCATACTCCAACCCGGCTCGCTCCTCAGCCACGTCGGGCACAATTCGCTTGGCGGCATCGGTAGGCGTGGAGGCGCGCAGATCGGCCACAAGGTCAAGGATGGGGGTGTCGGGCTCGTGTCCAATAGCGCTCACCACGGGTGTGCGTGCCGCCGCGACCGCACGTACCAGCCCTTCGTCGCTGAATGGCAGCAGGTCTTCAAGTGAGCCACCACCGCGCGCGATGACGATCACGTCGACCCGTTCGTCGGCGTCGAATGCCGCCAGCGCGTCCATAACTTCGGCAGCAGCGGAGGGGCCCTGCACCAGAGTATGCCGCACCAAGATGTTGGCACTCTCCCAGCGCAACCACACGTTGGTGAGTACGTCCCGCTCGGCGGCCGAGTCAGCGCCAGTGATAAGCCCGATGCCGCGCGGCAGGTAGGGCAGACGCTTCTTACGCAGCGAGTCGAACAGGCCCTCAGCCTGAAGTTTGCGTTTGAGTTCTTCCAGCATGGCCAGCAAACGGCCCTCGCCACTGATGCGAATCTCGGAACACTCAAAGCTGAGCGATGCTCGGTCCGCCCAAACGCGCGGCTTCAGGCGCGCGGTAACCGTCGTCCCCTCAGTGAGCGGCCCGGCAGCGTCCAATACGGCCCGAGAGCAGGTGACGCTGGCCGAGATGTTGCGTCCGGCATCCCGCAACGTCAAAAACTGCGTGGGCGCGGCCCGACGACGCAGCTCAATAACCTGCGCCTCAACCCAGATCCACCCGAGGCGGTCAACCCAGCCCTTCAACAGGTCAACAACATGCGCCAGCGAATCCGGGCACTCCGCTGCCCCGCCCAGTCGCACATCGCTCATACGTTCAACTGTATACGTCCCCACCGACAAGATTTGTCGCGGCCCCTCCCACACTTGTCATCGCAATTCGCCTCCAGGGGGGGTGTCTGCCGCTCCAGCACCCCCTTACAGCAACATGCAGCACCATGAATCTGCAATATGGTGGTTTTCAGACCTCCAATGTGCGTAGTCTGGGCCCCACAATCTGCGCACACAACAAAGAGGGGCGCCCCAGCCAAATGACCGGAGCGCCCCTCTTGCGCGTCTTGCGTGAAAGCGACAACCCTACTGGGCGTCCACGACGGGGATCAGGCTGAGCTTGCCGCGCTCGTCGATCTCGTTGATCTCCACCTGAACCTTCTGGCCGACGGAAAGGACGTCTTCGACGTTCTCGACGCGACGGCCTTCGTTGAGGTCGCGGAGCTTCGAGATGTGCAGCAGGCCGTCCTTGCCGGGCAGCAGCGACACGAAAGCGCCGAACGTGGTGAGCTTGACGACGGTACCGAGGTAACGCTCGCCCTTCTCCGGCATCGTCGGATTGGCGATGGCGTTGACCTGCGCACGAGCAGCCTCAGCGGCCTCTCCGGTTTCAGCGCCGATGTAAACGGTGCCGTCCTCTTCGATGGCGATGTTGGCGCCGGTGTCGTCCTGAATCTGGTTGATGACCTTGCCCTTGGGCCCGATCACTTCGCCGATCTTGTCAACCGGGATGTGGACCGTGAGGATACGCGGTGCGTACGGGCTCATCTCGTCCGGAGCAGCGATAGCCTCGTTCATGACCGCAAGGATGGTTTCGCGAGCATCGCGGGCCTGAGCCAGCGCGCCAGCGAGCACGTCGGAGGGGATGCCGTCCAGCTTGGTATCGAGCTGCAGAGCCGTCACGAACTCGGAAGTTCCGGCAACCTTGAAGTCCATGTCACCTAGGGCGTCTTCCGCACCGAGTATGTCAGTCAGGGCGACGTAGCGGGTCTCACCGTTTGCGTCAGCCTCGCTCATCAGGCCCATCGCGATACCGGCGACGGGGGCCTTCAGCGGCACACCGGCGTTCAGCAGGGCGAGGGTGGATGCGCAGACAGAACCCATCGACGTGGAACCGTTGGAGCCGACAGCCTCGGACACCTGACGGATAGCGTAAGGGAACTCTTCGCGAGTCGGCAGCACCGGCACCAGCGCACGCTCGGCGAGGCGGCCGTGACCGATCTCGCGACGCTTCGGGGAACCGACGCGGCCTGTCTCACCAGTGGAGTACGGCGGCATGTTGTAGTTGTGCATGTAGCGCTTGGTCTTGATGGGAGACAGCGTGTCCAGCTTCTGCTCAAGGTCGAGCATGTTCAAGGTGGTGATGCCCAAGATCTGGGTCTCGCCACGCTGGAACAACGCGGAGCCGTGAACGCGCGGGATCACGCCAACCTCGCTCGACAAGGCGCGGATGTCCTTGGTGCCACGACCGTCGATACGCACGCCCTCGCTGAGCACGCGGCCACGCACGATCTTCTTGGTCACGGACTTGTAGGCGGCAGAGAACTCGCCACGACGATCCGCGAACGCCTCGTCGGCGCTGAGCTCTTCCCAGATGGACTCTTTCAGCTCGGAGTCGGCGTCCTGACGCTCGGCCTTGCCCGCAATCGCCATGATGCTCGACAGCTTGTCGAAAGCGCGCGTGGAGACTGCCTCGTACATGTCATCCTCGTACTCCTTGAAGACGGGGAATGGGTAGGTCTCTTTGCTGATCTGTGCAGCCAGTTCGGCCTGTGCATCGCACAACGCCTTGATGAACGGCTTGGCGGCCTCAAGACCACCGGCAACCACATCTTCCGTGGGGGCCTGCTTGCCCGCACGCACCAGATTCCAGGTGGCTTCGGTGGACTCGGCCTCCACCATCATGATGGCGACGTCGCCGTCAGCCAGCACACGACCGGCGATGACCATCGAGAAGGTGGCATCCTTGTCCTGCTCGAAGCTGGGGAACGCAACCCACTGGCCGTCGATCAGCGCGACACGCACGCCGCCGATGGGACCGGAGAACGGCAGTCCAGCAATCTGGGTGCTGATGGAGGCCGCGTTGATGGCGACCACGTCGTAGAGGACGTTCGGGTTGAGCGCCAGCACGGTGACAACAACCTGCACCTCGTTGCGCAGTCCCTTGACGAACGCGGGACGCAGCGGGCGGTCGATCAGACGACAAGCCAGGATGGCCTCTTCGCTGGGGCGGCCTTCGCGACGGAAGAACGAACCGGGGATGCGGCCAGCGGCGTACATCTTCTCTTCGACCTCGACGGTCAACGGGAAGAAGTCGATGGCTTCGCGGGGCTGCTTCTGTGCCGTCGTGGCCGAGAGCAGCATGGTGTCACCGTCGAGGTAGACCGCGGCAGCGCCGTCAGCCTGCTGAGCTAGCAGCCCAGCCTCGAAACGCACGACGTGCTTTCCGAACTTGCCGTTGTCAATGATGGCTTCGGCGAATTTGATGTTTGGACCTTCCATATTGTTGGAGGCCCTCCTTTCTGATTGGCACCCATCTGCCAAGAAAATGCGACTTGCCCGCATGGGTCTTCGATCGAAGCGCACGGGGTAGGTTCTTTAGGTTCGCGCACGTGTTTTAATGCGCTGGCCGGACTAACCCGGACGCCACTACCGAGGACCAACACGAATATCGCTTGGATCTTGGCTGGTGGGTGCGATTTGCGAGAGTACTTTTGATGTCCGTACTCCCGGAAGTGAACTATGTTCTGTTATGCGATTAATTGTCGCAAGTTAATATGCACAAGTGGGGTGCGCCACGCTGGCAGGCCCCTTGGAGACTTGCTGTCCACACAGTTAAGACCGTCAGTCAAACTGTGCGAACCTGTCCCCAGAAGGCATGCAACGTGACGCAACCCCACTCGACAAAGAAAACTTTGATCAGCGACGCAGGCCGAGGCGCTGGATCAACTCACGGTAATGCGCGATGTCCTCGCGAGCCACGTAGTTGAGAAGCCGACGGCGCTGGCCAACCAGAAGCATCAAGCCACGGCGAGTGTGATGATCGCCCTTGTGAACCTTCAGATGCTCCGTCAGGTGTGCGATGCGCTTCGTGAGAAGCGCAATCTGGACGTCCGGAGAACCGGTATCCCCTGGGTGGATGGCGTATTCGTCAATGATCTGCTTCTTTTGTTCAGCGTCCATTGATATTCTCCTTTCGTCTCATTGCGCGGCGCGCCTCACACTTCAAGCGAGGGCATACACTCCGCGGCCGGCTTTTAACGGCAAGATGCAACTTTACTAGATACGCGCCCACAAGCGCGAATCGTCCTTTGGAGCAGTCGGCACATTGGGGGCGGCCGTGGAAGCAGTTCGGTAACTGGATCCTGGGTGCTGGGTCACAACCTCATCTGCACCCCTGCAACAACTAGGCTGGAGTTATGGGATACGGTATGCCACCAGGCGTTGTGCTGCTCTTTGTGGCAATGGCTGCCATATTTGTGGCGGTTGTTGTCTGGGCAATTCAGGCCGAGAAGAAGCGTCGTGAGGCGCTCATCAACTTTGCCGCCCAGAACGGTTGGCGTTTCACGCAGCGGGACGACCGTTATGCGCGCATGTGGCAAGGAGAACCCTTCCGCCTGTTCGGCGGCCAAGCGAAAGAGATCTTTGAGGGCATCTGGGCACCCACCGGACACCATTTCATCGCCTTTGGCTACAGCTACACCGAGACGCACACCGATGCCCAAGGCCATCGGACGTCCACCACCTACCACTTTGAGGTACGAGCCTTGGGCCTTCCACGGGCGCTACCGAGGCTGTCCATCAGCAGCGAGGGTTTCTGGACGAAGGCCGGCAAGCTCTTTGGCGGTCAAGACATCGAGTTTGAGTCTGACGACTTTAGCCGCGCCTTCCGTGTCACCGCTGACGACGCCCGCTTCGCCTACGGCGTCATTCACCCGCAGTTCATGGAGTGGATGCTCGGCCCCGGTCAAACCATCGTGCCGTGGCGAATCGATAACGCTTATCTGGTGACTTTCGAGTCCGGCCAGTTGGACATCAACCGCTTCCCACACCGGTTGTCCCTAATGGCCGACTTGGCCCGCCAAATCCCAGAACCAGTCTGGACCACCTACGGACGTTGACCGCTGCCTCCCTCCCCAGTTTCCTCCGTTTCTCTGTCCTCTCCGCGACAGCAGAAATATGTCAATTTGGACAGATTTTGCCCCACTCAAGGCACATTTCTCGTCCGTCCGCCTAAGAAAATGACATATTTGTGTGGCTGCCGTCTTAGCGGAGACAGGCGAGGGACTTGGCAGCGGCTAGAATCGGCTAGGCCAAGTATTGAGGTAGCGACATCGGAGGTGGACGCGTGATCCCGGCGCTCTTTGCAGTCATCATGGTGCTCGCGGTTGCCTCGTGGGCGATCTCGACGCGCAACCGGTTTGCGGCGCTTACCAACTTGGTTGCCGAGTCTTGGCGTCAGATCGATGTGGAGTTACAGCGACGTCATGACCTGGTCCCCAATCTGGTGCAGGTGGTGTCCGCATACGCGCAACACGAACAAGCACTGTTCGCGTCCTTAGCGGCGGCCCGAAACCAAGCGCTGAGCGCCGGACACACCCCAAATGCGCTGAGTGGACCGGAGTCCACTCTCGGTGCAGGAGTTGGTCAAGTGCTGGCCGTCGCCGAAGCGTATCCACAACTCAAGGCGTCCACCCATTTCCTGCAACTACAGCGCGCGCTAGTCGAAACCGAAGACCGCATCGCCGCCGAGCGGCGCTTCTACAATGGCAACGTCCGCGCCCTAAACACCCTGCTCGACTCGTTCCCGGCATCGGCCATGGCAGGCAACACCCAGCACGCCGAGTACTTCATGCTGACTTCTCCCCTAGCATCGCAACCAGTCACGCTGCAGTTGCCTAGCTAGGCGACGACACGACCAAAGCTCTTGTAGCGCCCACAGCACATTCAACAACTGGCCGCTGCATAGCGCGGATCCGAGGTCTGGGAACAGTTGCCCAGCTAGGGTGCTACAGAATCTCCTTGGCGGCAGCTACCACTGCTTCCTTGGTGATGCCAAACTCTTGGTAGAGGGTGGTGGCTGGGGCGGATGCCCCGAAGTGTTCGATGCTGACGGAGCGGCCAGCGTCGCCGACGTAGCGCTGCCAGCCTAGGGCGATGCCTGCTTCGACGCTGACGCGGACTTTGATGGCGGGTGGTAGCACCTGATCGCGGTACTCCTGCGACTGCTCCTCAAACCACTCAAAGCAGGGCAGGGAGACTACGCGCGTTGGCGTGCCCTCGTCCTCTAGGGCATCTTGGGCGTCTAGGGCGATCTCTACCTCCGAGCCGGTGGCAAGCAGGATTACCTGCGGGGTGACGCCGTTGCGGGCGTCGCGCAGGATGTAGCCACCCTTGGCTGCGCCTTCGACGTTGCCGTACTCACCAGTGGACCGATCGACGTTGCGTAGGTCTTGACGGGAGAGCACCAGCGCATTGGGGCCGTCGCTGCGGTTGAGTGCCTGCATCCAGGCCACTGCGGTCTCGTTGGCATCCGCAGGTCGGATGACGCTCAGGCCGGGAATTGCGCGATAGCTGGCTAGGTGTTCGATGGGCTGATGCGTAGGGCCGTCCTCGCCGACACCAATGGAGTCGTGCGTCCACACGTAGATGACCGGGAGCTTCTGCAACGCGGCCAGACGCACAGCGGGGCGCATGTAGTCGGAGAAGACGAAGAAGGTGCCGCCATAAGGCCTAGTCAGGCCCTCTTGGGCGATGCCGTTGAGGATTCCGCCCATTGCGTGTTCGCGCACACCGAAGTGCAGGTTGCGTCCAGTCGGGCTGCCCGACCATTCGGGCGTCACCCTGTCTGCGGGCAGGAAGGAGTCGTCGTCGGGCATGGTGGTGAGGTTGGAACCGGCAAGATCAGCAGAGCCTCCCCATAGCTCAGGCAACTGGGATGCCAGCGCGTGAATGGTCTTGCCGGAGGCCTTGCGGGTGCTCATCTTCTCGTCGGTGAACTCCGGAACGCTCAGGTCTGCGGGCAAGGCACGCGTGGAGATGCGCCACAACAACGACGCGGCCTGCGGATTGTCATCACGCCAGAGGTTGAATGCGGCGTCCCACGCGGCGCGGGCATCCGCCTGGCGGCCAAAAAAGTCGCCCTGCAACGACGCCACCAGCGACTCGTCGATGCCGAAGGGCACGTCCGGGAACCCGAGCAGCGCCTTGACTGCACTGATCTCATCCGCGCCGATGGCCGAGCCGTGGATGGATTCTTGGCCGGCCTTGTTGGGCAGCGGCCAGCCGATGATGGTGTTCAGCTTGATGATGCTGGGTTGATCGGTGGCCTCCTGCGCGGCGATGATCGCGTCGTAGAGCGCCTGATAGTCCTCGGCATACCCACCGTCCGCGCCCGCACCGCGCCACGAAACCTCGGCGGTGTGCCATCCGGACGCGGCAAAGCGGCCCAACACGTCCTCAGTGAAGGCGATCTTGGTGTCACCCTCGATGGTGATGGCGTTGTCGTCGTAGATGAGAATCAGGTTGCCAAGGTGTTGCGTACCGGCCAGCGAGATGGCCTCCGCCGCCACGCCCTCCTGCAGGCAGCCGTCGCCCGCGAGGCAGTAGATGCGGTGGTCAAACAGGCCCGAACCAAGCGGGGCGGAAGGCTCTAACAGGCCGTGCTGGCGTCGCTCAGCCATCGCCATGCCCACGGCGTTCGAGATGCCTGCGCCCAGCGGGCCGGTGGTGCACTCGATGAAGTCGGTGTGACCAAATTCCGGGTGACCGGGCGTCTTGGAACCCCACTTGCGCAGGTTCTTTAGGTCGTCAAGGCTCAGCCCCAGCCCGGCAAGGTAGAGCTGGGTGTACTGCAACACCGACTCGTGCCCGGCGGACAGCACGAAACGGTCGCGCCCCAGCCAATGCGAGTCCTGCGGGTCCAGACGCAGCACCTTGTGATACAGCAGATATGCGACGCCGGCCAGCGAGATCGGACTGCCCGGATGACCGTTGCCCGCGTTCTGTACGGCGTCCATAGCCAGAATTCGCGACGTGTTGACCGCCAGCTCGTCCCGCTCACTCCAGTTCAGTGTGGTCATGTTGTGCGCCCCTTTTTCACGTGTATTGCGTCTGTAGACAGGTCTCAGCCCGGCGTCCTAACCTGTCAACATCCATGCTAGTTCGCCCCGCCGACAATTTCTGTCTGCCACAGCGGCCGGCTCACAGACTCGCACCATCCAATTGGATCCTGCGACTTCGCGCAGCAAGACGGGAGAGAGCCCGCGCAGGAAGACGGAAGAGAGCTTTCGCCGGATAGCTTGGCGCAGGACTAACACATAACAAGTAGCAAACAGATAGCGAACAGCAGCAGTCGCGGTGCGAAAATGAGGGCGATCCAGTCTTCGGATGCACGCAGTCTTCCCGTCCGGCAGACGGCGTATCATCTTGCCCATGCTCATCCGTCCCGCCACACCTGACGACGTGCCCGCGCTCACGCACATCTACAACACGCAAGGCGTCGCCACCACGGCATCCTACGATCTTGAGGACGTGGATGAGACAAACCGTCTGGAGTGGTTGCACGAGCACATCGATCTGGACCTGCCGGTGGTCGTGGCTGAACTGGACGGACGGGTTGTCGGTTACGCCACCTACTCCCCGTTTCGCGTGAAGCCCGGCTACCGTTTCACGGTGGAACACTCCATCTATGTTGACGGCGACTACCACAAACGCGGAATCGGCGAGGCGTTGATGGAGTGGGCCATCAGTTCGGCCCGCGACTCCGGTATTCACGTGATGGTCGGGGTGTTGGACGCTGCGAACGTCCCCTCGATCAGCCTGCACGAAAAGCTGGGCTTCGTGTCTGCAGGGATCTGGAAGCAAGTCTGTTGGAAGTTTGGGGCTTGGCACGATGTCGCGCTGTTCACGTTGATACTGTCAGACGATGAGCCAGTACAATTGGCCCATGGCGGATGCTAAAGAGATTCTCACGTGGGACGACTTCGGGAATGGGGCACGTGATCTGGCGCAACAGATCGCAGACTCGCACTTCGACCCGGAAGTGCTGATTGCCGTAGCCAGAGGGGGAATGATCCCCACAGGGGCAATCAGCTACGCGCTTGGCAAGAAGCTGAACGACTGCATAAATGTCGAGTTCTACACCGACGTCGAGGCGACGCTGCCCGACCCGGTGCTGCTGGCTCCGCTGCTCGACACCGAGTCCATCATGGGCCGCAGGCTGCTGGTCATTGATGACGTGGTTGACTCCGGACGCACCATGGCGCTGGTCCAAAAATTGCTGCACGGCTTCGGTGCCGACGTGCGCACCTGCGTGCTGTACTCCAAGCCATCCACGGTAGTCATGCCCGATTACGTCTGGCGTCACACAGACAAGTGGATCGTCTTCCCCTGGTCTGCTGAACCTCCCGTTACTGCGGCCTAGCGGTCTCTCGCGTTGCCCAATCTGGGGACGCAGAGAAAACTGTCGGTGGGGTGGTCCACAATTGAAGTATGGAGACATACTGGATCGTCATCGCCGCCGCTGCGGCGCTACTTGTCGGGCTTGCGCTCGGGTATTTGCTGGCTAACAGCCGCCGCCACACGGGCGATGCAGCCGTGCAGGAGAGGTTGACTGCCGCTCAAGTTGCGGAGGCTGAGGCCAGACGGGACGCTGAGGCGTTGCGGGGAGTCTTGGAACAGACTAAGGCTGCTCAGAGCGCCAGCGAGGCAGATGCGCTCCAACTTCGCTCTGTTCTTGAGACAGAACGGTTGACAAGCGAACGACTCGGCGCAGAGTTGCGGGCGTCCCAACTCCAAGTCGAGCAAACACAGGCGCAGGCGCAACAGCAGATCGAGCAGGCTCAGCGGCACGCTGAGGAGCGAGTACAAGAGGCACTGAAGAGCGCCCGCGAACAGGTCGAGTCCATCAAGGCCGACCGTGAGGCCATGCAGAACGCATTCAAGGCGCTGTCCGAGGCCAGCATTGAGGAACAGACGAAGAAGGCTGAACTAGCCGCCGCTGACCGAGAACGGCGCACTGAACAGGTGCTTGCTCCGGTGAAGGAGAACTTGGGGCGGCTTCAAGAAGAGTTGGGAAAGGTGCAACAGCAGCGAGCAACGCTTGACGCTGAACTTAAGGCGCAGGTGAGCATCGTGCAGACCACCGGGCAGCGGTTAGGCGAACAGACAAACGCGCTAGCCACAGCCCTGCGCAAGCCGCAGACTCGGGGGGCTTGGGGCGAACTTCAGCTGCAAAACGTGGTTGAGGCAGCGGGCATGAAGGAGCACGTGGACTTCAATCTACAGTTCTCGTCAACCAACGACGAGGGTAAGGGGGTCCGCCCGGACATGCGCGTGGAGTTGGGTGAAGGGCGTTTCGTCTTCGTGGACTCCAAGGTGCCGATGGAGGCGTTCTTGGATGCGCTGGAGCTGGAAGACGAAACACGCAAACGCGAGGCACTCAATCGAGTATCCAAACACGTCAAGGCACACATCGACGGGCTATCGGCCAAGAACTACTTCACCAGCGATAGCGGAACCCCAGAGTTCGTGGTGCTGTTCATTCCGCACGAGGCAATGGCCGCCGAGGCGCTCTATAACGATTCAACACTGTACGACTACTCGTTCTCCCGCAACGTGGTGCTAGCCACTCCGACCACGCTGGTCGCCATGTTGAAGGCCATCCGCTACTCGTGGCAGCAGAACGACCTTGCCGAGAACGCCCAGAAGATCGCGGACGTGGCTGCACAGTTGTATCAGCGCACCGGCAAACTCGCGGAGAAGTTCGAGACGTTGGGCAAGAACCTCGGGCGCACCGTGGACAGTTTCAACGGCACCATTGCCACATTTGAGGGTGCATTCCTGCCGTCCGCCCGCAAGATGCATCAACTTGGCGTCGGCGATAAGACCAAGGTGCTCAACGCTCCTTCACCGGTGCAGACTCCGGTGCGTGACCCACGCCCTGCGGAGATCGTCACTGAGTCGAGCGTCCGGCGGCAACTACCCGCCCGCGCCGCTGACCCAGACGGCCTCGACGAGGCAGCGGTCCTCGACGCGACTACACTCTAAGAAGAGATGGACGATGACGACCGGGGATTCCCGATAGAAGCCTGAGACATCCACACACAGGAGGCCTCACATGAAAGTAGCATTGGCACTCGGATCTGCGGGAGCGCGCGGACTGGCGTATGTGCCTGTCATCGAGCAGTTGGTGGCTCGGGGGCACGAGATCGTCGCGGTTGCCGGGACCTCCATGGGCTCCCTGATCGGGGGCGTCTACGCGTCGGGCAAACTGCCGGAGATGAAGGAGTGGGCGCTCGGGCTGAACCGCGTTGAGGTTGCCCGGCTGCTCGACCCGACGTGGCCACGTCATGGGCTGATGCGCGCCACCGGGGCCATGAATCAGTTTCGCCAGATCATCGGCGACGTACTGATTGAGGACCTGCCAATTCCCTATACGGCAGTGGCTGCCGATGTCATCAATCAACAAGAGGTGTGGATTCAAGACGGCGACCTGATCAACGCTATCCGGGCATCCATCGCCATCCCCGTGGTGTTTACTCCGGTTCGTCGTGACGGGCGACTGCTGGTTGACGGCGGAGTCATCAATCCGGTGCCGCTGGAACCGCTTGCCGGGGTGGCTTGCGATATTACTATCGCGGTGTCGGGTCACGGCGCACCCACCAAACCCGAGGCCAAGGCACCCACCAGAGCGCCGTCCCCACTGACGCTTGGCATCCTCTCCATCGACGCGATGGAAACCGCGATCTACCGCGCCAAATCCGCCGCAAATCCGCCCGACCTGCTTATTGAGGTGCCCTGCGACGCGGCGTCCTTCCTCGATCTGTACAAGGGTGCCGAGCTTTTTGAGCTTGGAGAAAGCTTGGCAACAGCCGCATTCGACACTTTTGGACTGTAAAGTTTAGTTTGCGATGAAACTGCGCGAATACCGACCCAAGCCGTCCCCAGATGCTCTCACTGGCGTCCCACGTGACACGCCTCCCGGCGAGCGAGTTTTCGTCGTTGCCAACCCTGCCTCCAAGGCCACATTCCGAGTGCTGGTGAAACTGCTCGAAACCGCAGCGAGCCTCGGCCTGCCGCAACCGAAGTTGCTGCCCACCACCAGAGAGTCGCCCGGTCCCCAGCAGGCACGAGATGCCCTCGACCAAGGTGCCGACTCCATCATCGCCGTCGGCGGGGACGGTACGCTCCGATTAGTTGCGGGTGAACTCGGCAGCAGCGGAGTGCCGTTGTCGGTCATCCCCGCCGGGTCTGGCAACATCTTCGCCCGCAATATCGGCATGAAGGTGCGCGACTATTCAGCCAACGTGACGTTGGCGCTAACCGGCAAGTCTGCTGCGGTCGATCTCGGATGGGCACAAACCAACGTCTCCGCCACTCCCGAGCCGATGCTAGTGATGGCAGGAATTGGCCGAGAGGCGGAGGCAGTAGCGCTCGCCACCCCTGACCTGAAGCGCGCACTCGGTTGGGGAGCGTACGTGCCCGCCATTGCGCGCAAGGCCTTCGCGCCGCCCATGCCGATGCGAGTCAGCCTAGATGGTGGCCCGGAGCAGCCTGTCAGGGCGTGGAGCGTGCTTGCCGCCAACTGCCCAAACCTGACGATGGGCATGGTGGCGTTCCCCAAAGCCAAACTAGACGACGGCGTCCTTGAAGTCATGCAGATGCTAGTGAATAACCCGCTGCAGTGGGGGCCGGTCGCCGCCAAGGCGCTGGCAAACTTCGAGGCTCCCGTATCTGCCCTCAGCTACACTCGGGGCAGCGACATCATCATCACCACGCCGCATCCGCTGCGGGCTCAAGTCGACGGGGATGACATCGCTGGAGTGCGGGAGTTGCGGGTGTCTCTGGCCCCATCCGCGCTGCTGGTGCGCGTCCCAGAACAAGCCCCACAACAAGGAGTTGCCCATGACTAGCGACAACACGCCAGCCCCGGTCGATACTGAAGCCGGAGCCCAAGTCGGCACCATCGCAGATAGCGCCCCGCTAGTGGCTGTCCGAGCGCTGCTCAAAGGTTTCACCGACGCTAGCGAGGAAGCCGCCGTCCTCGGCTTGCTGAACGAGCTAACCGCCGCCCAGGTCGATGAACTGACTCTCGATGCCAAGCTGTTGGAGACGCTGATATCCAGCATCGACAACCATCTTCGGGGCAAACACTACTCCGATGACCTGATGGTCTGGTTCGCCAGCAGATTCGGTGATGCCAGCATTCAGGGCAGAGCGAATCTGCTGCACGCCCTTGCCAAAGATGCGTCCGGCAAAGCGGCCAGCGTCCTCATTGAGGCCATCTTCTTGGGCACCTTCGGCCAAGAACTAACCACGCTGAAAAACGCCCTCGACGCCGGTGAAGATCACCTTGACCTTGAGGAGTTGGTGTTCCACCAAGTGGGCGGCGCTTCACGCAAGCGCATCATTGCCCACATCGCCGAGCAGGCCGGCGAAATCCACAACGATGAGGTAAAGATCCTCTCCGACTTTGATGACACGGTGCAGGCCGGAATGCGGGACGAACTGCACTCCACCGGCATCATCTACCCTGGCGTCGTCGAGTTCTGGAAGGCGCTGGACGCAGGCAACACCGACAAGCCGTTCTCCATCGGCGACCTAGTGCTCATCACCGCCCGCCCCGGCGCAGCGTTTGGCGTAGTCGAAAACCAGTTGCGCGGCACCCTGCGCAACATCGGCGCGGTACAACCGTCCGTCATCACCGGAACCATCTCCGGCCTGCGCAGCCACAAAGCGATGGCGAAAACCAAGCTGGCAGCAATCGAGAACTTTGCCCAGCTATACCCCGAGTATCCGTGGGTGTTCATCGGCGACTCCGGCCAAGGCGACGTGCTAGTCGCCGAAGAACTGCACCAGCGCTGGCCGGAGAAGACCAAAGCCACCTTCATTCACGACGTCACCCTGCCTACCGACGACGTGAGCGCCCCCAAATACGACCGCGACGAGCAAGCCGCAAAGGATATCCACTTCTTCGACACCTACATCGGCGCCGCCCTCAAAGCTCATCAACTGGGTCTCATCACCGCCCAGTCCCTAGCCGAGGTGGTCACCGCCACCCAGCAAGGCTACGCAGACCTCACCTGGGACACTTCCGTCCAGCAAGGCCGCCTGACTCAATGCCTCCGCGCCGACCTCGACGCTCTCGGGTAGGTCAGCGTTCAGTCAAACGGGACGCGGCGGCAGCGATACGCTCGTCGGTTGCGGTTAGGGCTACGCGGATGTAGTTGGCGCCTAGGGCGCCGTAGAAGTCGCCGGGGGCTACTAGGATGCCGCGCCCAGCTAGCCAGGCGACACTGTCGCGGCCGGATTCGGCACGCGTGGCCCAGAGGTAGAGGCCACCATCGGAGTGTTCGATAGTGAAACCTGCGGATTCTAGGGCAGGACGCAAAATGTTGCGGCGCGCTAGGTAGCGTTGCCGCTGAGCGATGACGTGCTCGTCGGTGGCAAGCACGGCGGCAAGGGCGGCCTGAACGGGGGCGGGGACCATCATGCCTAGGTGTTTGCGCAGGCCGAGCAGTTCCTGAATGACAGCGTTGTCACCGGCGACGAAACCGGCGCGATAGCCTGCCATGTTTGAGTGTTTCGAGACCGAGTGGACGGCCAGTAGGCCGGTGACATCGCCGCCGTTCAGGGAGGCGTCTAGGACGGAGAGCGGCTCGGCGGTCCAACCGAACTCGCCGTAGCATTCGTCGCTTGCCAATACTGCGCCAACGCTGCGGGCGTACTCGATCCACTCGCGCAAAACGCTCGGAGAAGCGATAACGCCGTGCGGATTGGCAGGATAGTTGATCCAAATCAGTTTGGGGGTGCCGGAAGTGGGCGTGCCAGATGCAGGAGCACCCGCAGTGAGGATGCCCGTGTCCCCAGCACGCAACGCAAGAGCCTCCGCAACTTCCGCTGGCGAGTCTGCACAAATCACATTGGCACCCACAAGCCGCGCGCCCACCTCGTAGGTAGGGTATGCCAACTTGGGAATGACAACGCTGTCACCCGGCCCGAGGCCGAGCAGAGTGGGCAGCCAACCAACGATCTCTTTAGTGCCGATCACTGGCAACACGTTTTCGTCGCTTAGGGGCGCGGCAGCCCAGCGACGGCTCAGGTAGCTGATGATTGCAGCACGCAGTGCTGGCGTCCCCCACACTGTGGGGTATCCGTGCGCGTCCGAGGCTGCAGCCAGTGCATGCTGGGCAACCTCTGGCGTGGGGTCAACCGGCGTCCCCACAGAGAGATCGACGATGCCGTCATGGTGGGAACGGGCAAGTTTGGTGGCGTCTGCCAGAGAATCCCACGGGAAATCGGGCAGGCGAGAACTCAAAGTCATAACAGAAAAGGAAACTGTGACGGCTAGTTCTGGGGTGCCAGCGCGACGACGCGAGGCTCGTCCACGCCCAGCGACCCGAAGCGAGCCGCACCGCCGGACGCGCCGGTGGTCTTGAAGAACTGGATGCCGATGTCGTAGAAGTCCTGGTACTCCTCCGGCAGGTCATCCTCATAGAAGATGGCACCGCGCGGGCAAGCCGCTTCACAGGCGCCGCAATCGACGCATTCGTCGGCGTTGATGTAGAGGGTGCGTTCGCCTTCATAGATGGCGTCCACTGGGCACTCCAGTTGACACGCTTTGTCCTTGAAGTCCACGCACGGTAGTGCGATAACGTAAGCCACGTTGGCTCCTAACTAGCCTTACCGGGGCCCGAATCAGTCTCGGGATGTCTTCTACTGTATAGGATTGGTGCGTAACACCCAAGGAGGAAGAAGCACCTATGGCGATTCAACGGCCCAGTCTCAAACCAATGCGCGAACTTATTCAGGCGGCGCAGGAAGCGAAGGCTGCCCAAGTTGCCGAGGCGCAGGCTGAGGACGACCTCGTCATCAACCAGCCGATCATCTTGCAGGTGGCGGAACCGGACGCTGACGACAACCCCGAGATGGTGCCGCGCGGCTTGCAGATCGCGGCTGGATGGTCGTGGCGACTCATCGTCATCGGCGTGGTCGCTTGGGCGCTGTACTGGGGTGCTGCGGAGCTATCGGAGATCGTGATGCCGCTGCTGGCCGCGTTCCTGTTTACTGCCGCGCTGGACCCGCTGAACAAGTTTCTGGTGTCACACCGCTGGCCCGGCTGGCTGGCGTCACTCACCTGTCTTCTCACGTTGTTGGCGGTCGTTTTTGGGCTGTTAGCCCTTGTGGTGGTGCAGATCGGCTCCGAGTGGGACGAACTCGCGATCCAGACCACGGCCGGGTTTGAGGACGTGCTGCAGTGGCTGTCGAACGGCCCACTGCATATCAGTGAAGACCAGATGGCGAGCCTGGTGGACCAGATGTTGGTCTTCATGCAGGGTCGCGCAACCGACATCGCTGGCATCGCAATGGAGTGGGGAGGCAAAATCGGCACGTTCTTTGCTGGGACGATCATCGCCCTGTTTTCGCTGTTCTTCTTCCTGAAGGACGGACGCAGGTTCACCGCCCTGGCTACCGGTTATGTGCCCAACGGGGTGCGCGGGCTGCTGGTGCCAGCACTGTCCAGCGGGTGGCTGACCATGGTCAACTATGTGCGTGCCGCCGTGTTGGTGGCCGCAGTTGACGGCGTCGGTGCCGGAATGGGCGCGCTGATTCTTGGCTCGAATCTGTGGGTGGCGATCATGGCACTCACCTTTGTGATGGCGTTCGTGCCGATGCTCGGCGCGGCGATTGCGTCCATCGTGGGCGTGCTGGTGGTGTTTGCCACGCTCGGCTGGTTCAAGGCGCTGCTGATGCTCATCGTGTTCGTCGTGGTGCTTGAGGGCGAGGTCCACCTGCTACAGCCGTTGCTGCTGGGGCGCGCCGTTGACATTCACCCGCTGGCCGTGCTGCTCGGCATCGCTGCTGGCATGACGGTCGCCGGACTCGCCGGTGGCGTGTTTGCCATCCCACTGGTCGCCATGGCCGTCGGTGTCGTACGTGAAATTGGACGTCAGAACGCCAAACGGACCACTCCAGACGTGAAGTCCACCGAGGAGGACGCCGAACTCGACCTGCTGGTTGGCACCGAAAACGTCTCTCCTAGTGACGAACCTGTGCAGGTTGAGGCGTCCGAAATCGACTCTCCAACGGCCGATTCGCTGGCCGAACGGTTTGGGAGTCTCTAACCGGGCACACGCCCGCCACCGCCATGTGGGCTCTGCGACTTCGCGCAGAGTGACGCAGACGGAGTTGGTCTCCGCGCCTCTACTTGGGGTGCGTCATGTTGGCGGGCACAACCCACGCCTCAAACTGCTCTTCGGTGACAAAACCGCTCTGCAGGGCGGCGTCGTGCAGGCTCATGCCGGTGGTGTTGCCTAGTTTGGCGATGACCGCAGCCTTGTCGTATCCAATCTGCGAGTTGAGTGCCGTGACCAGCATCAGGTCCTTGTCAAGGTTGGCTTGAATGATCTCGCGATGCGGCTCAATGCCAGATGCACAGTGCTCCTCGAACCCGCGACACGCCTCGGCGATCAGTTCGATGGACTCTAAGCAGGCCCACGCCATGACTGGCTTGAAGACGTGCAGCTGGAAGTTGCCTTGCGACCCTGCGAACGCCACCGTGGCGTCATTGCCGAACACCTTGGTGGCTACCATCGTCATCGCCTCGCACTGGGTGGGGTTCACCTTGCCGGGCATGATCGACGAGCCGGGCTCGTTTTCAGGGATGGTCAGCTCACCGAACCCGGTGCGCGGGCCTGAAGCGTACCAGCGGATGTCGTTGGCAATCTTCATCAACGCGCCGGCCAGTGTGCGCAGCGATGCGGACACATTGACCAGCGCGTCATGGGCTGACAGCGCGGCGAACAGGTTGTCGTGCTGCTTGAAAGGGATGCCGGTCTCTGCCGAGATCTTCTCTGCTGTAAGACGCCCAAAGTCGCGGTGAGCGTTAAGCCCGGTGCCAACGGCAGTGCCACCAATGGCAAGCTCGCGGGCCTGCTCCTCAGCAAAGTGGACAGCACGCAGGGCGTCGTCAATCTGGGCCACCCAGCCGGAGAACACCTGCCCGAGCAACACCGGCGTGGCGTCCTGCAGGTGGGTGCGCCCAACCATCACGATGTCGGCAAACTCACGCGCCTTGGCGTCCAGCGTGTTGCGCAGTTTGGTAACTGGAGCGTAGAAGTTCTCGTTCAGTTCGCAGACGATGGCAATGTGCATGGCGGTGGGAAACGTGTCATTACTGGACTGACAACGGTTGACGTGGTCGTTGGGATGCACGGGCTTCTTGGAGCCCATCTCGCCACCGGCCAACTCGATGGCGCGGTTAGAGATCACCTCGTTGGCGTTCATGTTGGACTGAGTTCCGGAACCGGTCTGGAACACCACCAACGGAAACTCTGCGTCGAGCTTGCCGGAGATCACTTCATCGGCAGCCTGAATGATGAGGTCGGCGATGTCGCGAGGCAGTTCGTCAAGGTCGCGGTTGGCCTCGGCAGCAGCCTTCTTGAGCACTCCCAGCGCCTTGATCATGCCGCGCCCCCACACAAATGTGGGACGGCCAATTGCAAAGTTTCCGATGGAACGCTGTGTCTGCGCTCCCCAATAATGCTCTACGGGAACCTCAACGGCCCCCATCGAGTCAGTCTCAGTACGCGTAATTGTCATGTTTTCATGCTACCGACGAACGCATGAGTCCGCTGGACTAATGACGTTTTAGTCCCATTTTGTTGCGAGTCTGTTGTGGACCACGCCACGAATGAGCGAAACTGCCGCCCAAGAGGCCAAATCCGAGCTTCGAGCCCAGGGTCGCCTCTGGGCTCGACGTTGAGGGCAGACGCGCAAAGCATCGCCCTCACCCGTCCCCGTCGTGACGCAAGGCCACCACGAAGAAACTGCTAAGCGCTGCCTTCGGATGACTCGGCGGCACCGGCAAACTCTACGGGAGGGCTGTCGGGGACACTCTCGCGGGGGGTGCCGATGAACTTGAAGGCATCCGCGGACCCCTCGTCGGCCACGTCCACGACGATGACGGAACCGGCGTGGACGTCACCGAACAGGATGCGTTCGGCAAGCGGGTCCTCGATGTCGCGTTGAATGGCGCGACGCAGGGGGCGGGCACCCAAGACGGGGTCGAAACCGCGCTTGGCGATCAGTTTCTTGGCTTCGGCGGTGAGCTCGATGTCCATGTCACGATCAACGAGACGCTTGTCGAGTTGCGCAACCATCAGGTCGACGATGTGCTCGATGTCATTCTCGGTCAACTGGTGGAACACGATGGTCTCGTCCACGCGGTTCAGGAACTCGGGACGGAAGTGTTGCTTCAGTTCGTCACTGACCTTCGCCTTCATCGACTCGTAGGAGTCGCCGCCCTCGCCGATGCGACTGAACCCGAGGCTGACGGCCTTGGAGATGTCGCGGCTGCCGAGGTTGGTAGTCATCACGATGACGGTGTTCTTGAAGTTGACGACGCGGCCTTGGGCGTCGGTGAGACGCCCCTCGTCCAGTATCTGCAACAGGGAGTTGAAGATGTCCGGGTGGGCCTTCTCGATCTCGTCGAACAGCACAACGGAGAACGGCTTGCGGCGAACCTTCTCAGTCAACTGGCCACCCTCGTCGTATCCGACGTAGCCAGGAGGCGAACCGAAGAGCCGCGTGACCGCGAACTTCTCAGAGTACTCGCTCATGTCTAGGGTGATCAGCGCGTCCTCGTCGCCAAACAGGAACTCAGTGAGCGCCTTGGTTAGCTCGGTCTTGCCAACACCGGACGGGCCGGCGAAGATGAACGAACCGCTGGGGCGCTTGGGGTCTTTCAGCCCAGCGCGGGTGCGGCGGATGGAGCGAGCCAGCGCATGGACGGCATCGTTCTGGCCGATGTAGCGCTTGCCGATCTCCTCTTCCATGTGCAGCAGCCGGGCCGACTCTTCCTCGGTCAACTGCTGAACCGGCACGCCTGTGGAGGACGACAGCACTTCGGCGATCTGTTCGGCACCGATGATGCTGGGGGCCGCAGCCTCATCTTCGCTCCACGTCTTCTTGAGCTCTTCGCGCTTGGCGAGCAGCTCCTTCTCGTCGTCGCGCAGTTTGGCGGCGCCCTCGTAGTCTTGGCCGTTGAGCGCGGCTTCCTTGGTGAGCTGAAGGTTGCCGATCTGCTCGTCGAGTTCACGCAGATCTGGCGGTGCGGTCATGCGGCGGATGCGCATGCGCGCACCAGCCTCGTCGATCAGGTCAATGGCCTTGTCAGGCAGGAAACGGTCTTGAATATAGCGATCAGACAGGTTGGCAGCGGCAACAATCGCCTCATCGGTGATGGTGACGCCGTGGTGCGTCTCGTAGCGCTCACGCAAACCTTTAAGAATCTCGATGGTCAGCTCAATGCTGGGCTGCTCCACCGTGATGGGCTGGAAGCGACGCTCCAGAGCGGCGTCCTTCTCGATGTGTTTGCGATACTCGTCCAGCGTGGTGGCACCAATGGTTTGCAGTTCGCCACGGGCCAGCATCGGCTTCAGGATGGACGCCGCGTCGAGCGCACCCTCGGCCGCACCGGCACCCACCAGCGTGTGAATCTCGTCGATGAAAAGTATGACGTCTTTGCGCTCGTTGATCTCGCGCATCACCTTCTTGAGGCGCTCCTCGAAGTCGCCACGGTAACGCGAGCCGGCAACCATGGAGCCCAGATCGAGGGAGTAAATCTGCTTGCCAGTCAGTGTTTCCGGCACATCCCCGCGCACAATCGCTTGGGCGAGACCCTCGACGACTGCGGTCTTGCCGACGCCCGGCTCGCCCACCAACACGGGGTTGTTCTTGGTGCGACGGCTTAACACCGTCATCACCCGCTCGATCTCCTTGAAGCGACCGATAACCGGGTCCAGCTTGCCGTCGTGGGCCATCTGGGTGAGGTTCTTGCCAAACTTGCTGAGCGCATCGTTGGCGCTCACCGCGTTCTGACCCCCGACGCCAGCCATGTCGCGCACCCCTGGTTGCGCAGGGGCAGCGCTCACGTCGCCGTTGGCACCGCCATCGCCACGCATGATGTCCATGATGCTGGCGCGCAGAGCCGCTAGATCAACGCCCAGCTTGAGTAGAACTTGGGACGCCACGCCCTCGCCCTCGCGGATGAGGCCGAGCAGGATGTGCTCAGTGCCGATGTAAGAGTGACCGATGGTCAGGGCCTCACGCAGGCTCAACTCCAGCACGCGCTTGGCGCGAGGAGTGAACGGGATAGGGCTGGTTGGCGGCGTGGTGCCCTTGCCCACAAGGTCCTCAACCTCGGCGCGCATCTTCTCCAGCGTGATGTTGCACTTGGTGAGCGCTTGCGCGGCGATACCGTCTTGCTCGCTCATCAGGCCGAGCAGAATGTGTTCAGTGCCGATGTAGTGATGGTTGAGCGTCTTCGCCTCGTCCTGAGCAAGGATGATGACGTGACGGGCACGGTCGGTAAATCTCTCGAACAATTGCGGCGCTCCTACTTGTCTTCGGCTGTTCTGCGTGCCGTATCTCGTGCGGACTCGCAGAGTCGAATCCGCGCAAGACAAGGCAACACAAAACGCTTGATTAACCAATACTACCCTGTAAAGGTCAAAACCCCGAAGAACAAGTTGCGCGCCCGTCACTCAACTTTGGAAAGCGGAGTCTGTGAGACGCGCAGGAACTAACCTTGAGCGCGCTGGTAGGCCTCTAGGACGTCGACGGGGATGCGACCGCGTTGACCTAGAGCGTAGCCGTTCTGGTTGCCCCAAGCGCGCACGACGGCGCGGTCAGTGTGGGGGGCGGACTTAGCCGCGGAGGTACTCTTGCGACCGCTGAGCTTGACGCCAGCCTTGATGTAGGGACGGATGGCCTCACGAAGCTCGGCAGCGTGGATCGAGTTCAGGTCGATCTGATAGGTGACGCCGTCAAGAGCAAACACGATGCTCTCATCGGCCGGGGTACCATCGATGTCGTCGAGCAGTACCGTGGTGACGCGCTTGGCCATTGTTCTCTCTTCTGTAATTGGAATCTATTGAAACGCAGAACCGGACAATTCTTAGACGCATACCGGAAACGGATAGCCCACAAATATTCGTTCGCTATTTCCAGAGTAATGGCAACAAGGATTAATAGTCAAGTGCCTTGCCACTAATTGACGACAAGCCACGTTCGCTCGCACGCTTGAGCGAGCGTCCTTTTATGCCATTTACGCGTAGGCTGACCTTCTAACCGTGCCGCAGGGCGCAGTTCAAGCCATGGAGCCAAGACAAACCTTCGTTGACTAGCACGGGGATGCGGAAGTATGAGTTCCGAACTAACTAAAGACGATTTTTCAAACGAAATGATATCGATATCGATGGTGCGTGGACCGTTTTGGATGGATCGCACCCGCCCAAGTTTGTTTTCAAAATAGCGAGTAAGGCGCAACAGCGCGTAAGGTTTCAATGTTGTGACGACAACTATTACAACGTTCAAAAAATCCCGCTGGTTCGCATACCCCTGCGGAGCCGTGACATAGACGCTAGAAACCGCGTCCACTCTGATGGCACTGTGAGCGTCCAGCAGTGTGATGGCGCGGCGCAACAGAGCAACGCTGTTGCCCATGTTCGACCCCAGCGAAAGCACCACCTCGCTGGCACTCATGCGCGCTTCGTCCTGCGGGTTCGCACCGCGATGTCACCAAAGGGCACCGCGACCGGAGCCTGTGGCTTGTGGACGGCCACCTCGACCGCCTTTGCCTGTGAGTGTGCCAGCACTGCGTCGGCGATACGATCAGCCAGAGTTTCGATCAGGTTCACCGGCTCTCCGGAAACGATTGCCGCTACCTCGTCACAGACAGTGGCGTAGTTTAGCGTCTCAGATAGGTCGTCGCCTTCCCCCGCAGCCACCTCAATTTCTAGGTCAACAACGAAAGGCTGCCCATTCTCGCGCTCATGAGCAAATACACCGTGGTAGCCCTTAGCCTTCAACCCAGTAATGCTGATGATGTTAGTGGGGACAAGCGGCGCATCTGCCTGAACGCCCACCTGCTGGCGCTTCACGGCGACAATTCCGGCTCCAGCGACCCCGGTTTTATCGACTCCGCCTCTAGCGCTACAGCACTGTGCGTCTGCCTGAGCTGCCAACCGCACAGCCTCGATCCGCGCGCCCACCGCAAGTGCATCGACAGTCGCCTGAACGTCGTGGACCCGCACCGCCCACACCCCAGCCTGAGCGGCCAGGAGGGACACAGCAGCGGTTGCCACGTCGCGATCCTGAGGAGCGTCGCCCGTCGAGACTTCCGCGAGGAACCGTTTGCGGGAAGCACCTAGCAAGACCCGATATCCCAGCCCGGTGATCTTCGCAAGGGCAGCGACTATTGACCAATCGTCCTCCCTGCTCTTGCCAAAGCCGATGCCGGGATCGATGATGATGTGCGCGTCCTTGATGCCCGCAGCCAACGCCGCGTCCACTCGCGCCAACAAGGCATCACGAACCTCAGTGACCACGTTGCCATACGGCTCACCGCCACCCGCCGCGTGTCCGCGCCAGTGCTGAATCACGTAGTCACATCCTAGTTCCGCCACTGTGGACAGCATGGCCGGGTCGGCCAGTCCACCGGAGACATCGTTGATGATGGACGCCCCCCGCTCAATCGACGCAGCCGCCAAACTGGCACGCATCGTATCGACGCTGAGCAGCACGTTCGAGTCGCGAAGAGCCTCCACGACTGGCAGTACCCGTGCTGCCTCCGCATCCGCACTGACGCGCTGCGAACCGGGTCTGGTGGACTCCCCACCAATGTCGATGATGTGCGCGCCATCACAGATCAGTCGCTGGGCCTGCGCGATAGCCGCAGCAGCGTCGAGAAATTGACCTCCATCAGAGAAGGAGTCAGGCGTGACGTTGATGATGCCCATAACGAGCAGCCACACCGGCGTGGGGCACAGGTCATCGGCAGAAAACGCGTCAGTTGGTCGCCCCACAACATCGTCTGTCATGACTCACCGCCCTTGCGTGATGAGCGACATCGCTTCGGAGCGGGTGGCGGCGTTGCGCATGAGGCCGCGTACGGCACTGGTTACCGTCTTGGCGCCGGGCTTCTTGACGCCGCGCATGGTCATGCAAAGGTGCTCGCACTCGATCACGACCAGCGCCCCCCGGGCATGCAAGTGTTCGATGATGGCCTCCGCGATCTGCGTGGTGAGCCGCTCCTGAACTTGGGGACGGCGTGCGTACACCTCGACGAGCCGGGCAATCTTGCTCAGCCCGGTGATGCGCCCCTCGACAGGCGGGATGTATGCCACGTGAGCGACGCCGTGGAACGGCAGCAGGTGGTGTTCACACACTGAGTAGACCTCGATGTCCCGCACCAACACCATCTCTTCGTGGCTAGCGTCAAAAGTGACGCTCAGCACGTCTTCAGCGCTGGCACTCAGCCCGGCGAACACCTCGCCACAGGCTTTAGCGACACGTTTGGGGGTATCACGCAGGCCTTCACGGTCCGGGTCTTCACCGATTCCGAGCAGCAACTCGCGCACGGCGGCCTCAATTCGCGCCTCGTCCATCTCTGCGTCCCTTCACACTTTCGCTAGAGCAGCTCATCCTTGCCGGAAACCCCGCCGTGATCACTACTCAAAGTTAGTCTCGGCTAAGAAAGTTTGTGCGGGTTAACAATTCAGTTGCTGCCCTAAAGCATGCACTCGCGCATGCACTCAAGCATGCACTCAAGCCTAGCCGCAAGACATAGCTCGATTCGGGCGAATCGCTGCCAGGCCCGACCATCTCTATGCCACTCACCAACAGCACTAGTTAAGCCTATCCCCCGGACACATCGCCAGCGTCGGAGTCGTCAATGTCTAGGCCAAGGCCGTCCCGGTCATTCAGCCAACCGTAAGGCATGATGACGTGCGTGCGCGGGGTGCCTTGACGCCCTCGCGGTTTACCCAGTTCAGACGTCGGGAAGGAAGCGGATGGGTCCAGCCGGGCGAGCAGACCTGCCAAGTCATCCAGCGAAGAGACGTGTGACAAGGCCAGACGCGTCTCAGAACCGACGGGAAAGCCGCGCAGGTACCAGCCGGTGTGCTTGCGCATGTCGTTCATGGCGTGATGTTCGCCCAGCAGGGCGATGTTCAGTTCGGCGTGACGCAGCAACAAGGCGCAGACCTCGCCCAAGTTGGGCAGATGTCGCGTGTCATCCCCAGCCAGCGCGGCTTTGATGTCCGCGAAGAGCCACGGCCGCCCAAGGCAACCGCGCCCGATCTCCACCCCAGCGCATCCGGTTTGGGCCATCATGGCAACCGCGTCGCTGCCTTCGCGCACGTCACCGTTTCCCAACACTGGGATGTCGAGCAGGCCCACCAACTCGGTGATGGCCTCCCAATGCGCAAGACCTGCGTAGGCCTCAGCGACAGTGCGCGCATGTAGGCAGACCGCCGCAATGCCCTCGTCTTCAGCGATGCGGCCAACGTCGCGGAAGGTGGTGTGGGCGTCGTCGATGCCGATGCGACACTTTAGCGTCACCGGCACCCCGTAGCGATCCGCCGACGCCACACAGGCGCGCACGATGGCGCGGAACAGCCCCAGCTTCCACGGCAGCACTCCCCCGCCGCCCTTGCGGGTGACTTTCGGCACCGGGCAGCCGAAGTTCAGGTCGATCAGTTCGGCTCCGAACGCCTGAATGGCAATGCCGACCGCCACGTCCAGCGTGTCCGGGTCGGTGCCGTACAACTGCACAGCTTTGACAGGCTCGTCCGCCACAAACGTCATCATGTCAACAGTGCGAAAGTCCCCAATGGTGACGCCACGCGCGGTGATCATCTCGTTGACGCACACGCCCGCGCCCTGCTCGTAGCACAACGTGCGGAACGCGCCGTTTGTGACGCCCGCCATCGGGGCCAAAAACACCGGCGTGGGGACGGTGAGCGCGTGCGCGTTGGACGGAGACCCCAACGTAAGCGGTGCGATGTTCATTAGTCCAAGTCTAGTCGGAGCCGCCCACATGCCCTTGGCGACAGCTAAACTGGAGACATGACGTTGGTAACTTCTTCTCCTTCCGCTGGTGGTCGCATTGTTGTGGGGTACGACGGGTCTGCGGGTGCATCAAACGCCCTCACCTACGCCGCCACGCTGGCTGCGTCCCGCAACACCGAGCTTCTCGTGGTCATGGCCCTGCCGCATCTGAACCCCAGAAACCCGCGCACCGCCCGCGCCCTGAAGGCTGAGCCCACCTACGTTGCGGTGGCGACAGCCAAGGCTGAGGCCCAGTTGAGCACCCTCGGCGAACAACTCACCGCAGACTTCCCCGGCCTGACGTTCACGCTGGCCCTCGTGCCTGAAGACGCCGCTGGCACGCTGTCAGCCCTGTCTGCCGAAGCCGAGTTGGTTGTCGTGGGCGCGCGTGGAGCGTCCAGTGAGAAGCGCTTGCCACTGTTGGGTGGCACGTCCGGCGAGATCATCTCCCACAGTCGTGGCCCGGTGGTTGTGGTGCCCGAGGGGTTGCACGCACTGGACGGCGGCCCCGTGGTGCTGGGCCTGCAGGACGCCCCCGACTCGCTCGCTGCCGGGGCCATCGCCGTGCGCGAGGCCGAACTGCGCGGCGTGCCGCTGATCGCCCTCTACGCGTGGGACATCGCTCCCGAGTTGGGCGACTTCGGCGCCATGGTGCGCCTCGACCCTGAAGCCACCCAGCGCGACCTAGACGAGATGCTGCAAGAGCTCCTAGTCCCGCTGCTTGAAGGCCACGCAGGCGTTGAGGTGGAGCGCCGCGTAGTGCAAGGCTCCGCCCGTGTGGCCCTGCTGGAAGCCTCCCGCACCGCGTCGCTGCTGGTGATCGGCAGTCGCGGCCTCGGCGGTTTCGCTGGCCTGCTGCTCGGCTCAATCTCCCGTTCCGTGACCCGCGAGTCCGAGTGCCCTGTGATCGTCGCTCGTCAGTTCAAGTAGTGCCAATAGCCTGTCATCCGCCCATTTCTGGACGAAACAGCACTTAGACGGTCTCTTTTTGTAGGTTTCCTACAAAAGCTGGTGCGAGTGTGGGGCGGTAGCGTGAGCGTGAGTTACGCAATAACTTTTCCTTGCGAGGCAGGCAGAAATGACTAACATCCCCCTGGGCTTCGGCCCGGTCACCCAGAGCGCCGCAGAGATCACTGAGTTCACGGCACGCAGCTACGGGCACATGTTCCGCGAGCGTGTGCGCAAAACGCCTAACAAGGTGGCTTTCCGTTATCCCGAGAACACAGAACCGGAGACGTGGACTCCGCTCACCTGGGCGCAAACACGGGTCAAAGTTGACGAGTTTGCAGCCGCACTGTTGGCGTTGAGCCTGAAACCGGGAGACCGGGTGGCGCTGGCCTGCTCCACGCGCATCGAATGGGTGCTGCTGGACCTCGCTGTCGCCTGTGCTGCGGGCGTGACCACCACCGTGTATCCGTCCACCCAAGCTGGCGACGAACAGTTCATTCTTGCCGACTCCGGTGCGGCCATTCTGATCGCCGAAAACTGGGAACAGGTGGAGAAGGTGCAGGGCAGCGAGGTTCTGGACCAGCAGATCAAGCACATTATCCTGATTGATGATGAGTTCCGCCCGTTTGGGTTCACGGACCCGCGCGTGTCGCTGTATCGCGATCTGGCTGCGCTGGGACGCACCTGGCTGACCACGCACCCCAAAGCCGTGGAAGAGACGTTAGCACTGGCCAACCGCGATTCGCTGTCTACACTGATCTACACGTCCGGCACCACCGGCACACCAAAGGGCGTCGAGATCACTCACGGTTCGTGGACCTACGAGGGCGCTACCGTGGCCATGCGCAACTTCGTGTTCGCCGACGATGTGCTGTACCTGTGGCTTCCGCTGGCGCACGTATTTGGCCGCGACCTGCTGTCCGTGCAGTTGCAGATCGGCTTCGAGTCGATCGTGGACGGTCGCGTCAACCGCATCGTCGCAGGCGTCGGCGAGACACACCCCACAATTCTGGTGGGCGTCCCCCGCATCTTTGAGAAAGTGCGCGCCACCGTTATGACCATGTACCCGAAGCGCGGGCTGAAGGGACGCATCAGTCGCTGGGCGTTCGCCGTGGGTCGCGACTCGCGCAGCTACCGGCTGGCGGGCGACAAGATGCCATTCGGGTTGCGGGTGCGTTACGCGCTGGCTGACGCTCTGGTCTACAAGAAACTGAAGCACAAACTTGGCGGACGGATGCGTCTGATGATCTCCGGTTCGGCGAAACTCAGCGCGCAGGTGCAGGAGTGGTTCTACTCCGCCGGACTCACGCTCATCGAGGGCTACGGGCTCACCGAGACGTCCGCAATCGCCTGTGTGGACGACCCTTCGCACCCCCACTTTGGCACGGTCGGTCTGCCACTGCCCGGCATGGAGACGCGCATCGCTGATGACGGGGAGATCCTGCTGCAGGGCCCGATTGTGGCGCGCGGTTATCGCGGTCTGCCCGAGGCCAATGCGGAGGCCTTCACCGACGGCTGGTTCCACACTGGCGACATCGGCGAGTTCACCACTGACGGCTGCGTCCGCATCACAGACCGCAAGAAAGATTTGTTGAAAACCTCCAACGGCAAGTACGTCGCCCCGCAGAAAGTGGAGACGGCCATCATGGCGAACACTCCCTACGCCGCACAGGCCGTCGTCATCGGTGAAGGGCACCAGTATGTTAGCGCGTTGATCGTGCTGGATCAGGACTCGCTGGAGACGTGGGCACGCAACCACGGCCAGGCGCACGCCACCTTCGCGGAGATCAGCCAGTTGAGCGAGATTCGCCGCTCAATTGACCGGTGCATTCGTCGCGCCAACCGCAAGTTAGAACGTTGGGAGACCATCAAGAAGTACGTCATCCTCACCCGCGAGCTGACACTCGAACAGGGCGAACTGACGCCGAGTCTGAAGGTGCGTCGCGCAGCCGTGATGCGCAACTTTGCCGCCCAGCTTGATTCGATTTATGCACCCAACTCGCCGGTGCCTTTTGTACCCGAATCGACGTCCAAGAAACGCCGATAGGTTAAGCTCTCGACGCGTCTGCTTGGAGCTAGGTGGGGTTGAGGACTAACCTATAGGCACGAGTGATTTCTGACCATGTGCGCGCGATAAGCCCAATGCGCCGCGCGATTGACTTTTCAGCTAAGGGGGTCGACCCGATATGGGGCGTGGCCGGCAAAAGGCAAAGCAAACGAAGGTAGCCCGCGATCTAAAGTATCGTCCGGTAGATGCCGATTTCGTTTCACTAGAACGCGAACTTCGCGGACATGACGACGACGGCCATGACGGCTCGCGTCACGTCGACCCCGAATACAGCGAAATCCCCGAAGAGTGGGCTGACGTCGCGGCAAAATACCTAGCCCCCGCCGACGACACCGACGACTAGGTAGTTGCGCCGTCGCCTATGGATGCTGCGACTTGCGCGCAGCAGTTGCCTTCGATTAGGCGTTGATCCGGTGGAAGAACCGGAGCACGGCATCGAATGATTCACGGCTGGCACGCTGGTTCGCTGAGGCGCTGCCACCGCTGGTACCAATGGTTCCGCTCACGGGGTGGGGGGCCACTATTACTCGCGGCACATCTGGCAGGCCGATTTGATGCCCTGCGCCGATGCAATCGAGATGGGTGACTTCCCAAGGATGCCCATGCGCCTCCAACTGAGCCTTCACCCACCGCGAGGCGAAACTGCCCGGCCAAACCTTGTCATCGGTGCCACTGGCCAAGAAGACCGGGCCTTGGATGTTCTCCACCTTGATCCGCGCCCGTTCACGATGCGTCGAAGATGCCTGCGCATCGATGAAGACCGAGTTTCGGCGGTTATGCTGCTCAAAATGGGGGTTGCTGTGCAGGAACGGGCTCTCAACAGGTGCGAAGGGGTTGCCGGCAAAGAGGTTAGACAGGCCAACGCCTGCTTGCAGCCACGCCGGATCGCGCCAATCGGCCTCTGGAGCCTTTGAGGTCTGTGCGCTGTGTACAAAAGCGCCCGGCACAAACGCCGCGGTGCCAAATACCAGCTCTGGGAAGGTGGCTGGAAGCAAGAGTGACAGCTCCCCGCCGCGAGAACCCCCACTGGTGGCAACCTTGCCTCCAAGCGGATCAAGTTCACGGTTTGCCCAAGCAAAGGCGTTCTCGAAATACTCCAAATTGGTCTGCGAAATATAGGGCGACAACCCCGGATAATTGAAGTACGCCAAGCTCAACACCTGAATGCCGTTTGAGGCAAGAAGCGCCGCTCTAGTCTCATGGGTTCCGCCATCACTGCCGTTCAACAAGACCACGCTCTGGAATGGCCCAGCACCCGGCGGGGTGAAGAGCACACCTTTCACTCCGTCTTGATCTATGAGCGTTCGAGTAACTCCAGGGCCGATAAAACGCTGAATAACTTGCTGCGATTCAGAGCTGCCATGTTGGTCGTTCACGGTGATCGTCGTAGTCAAACCGTCAGCCAACTCGCTCGGCGCCGGGTCGGGGTCAACTCCATCTTCAGGTTTTTGTGAGAAGAAAACCACATCTGAGCCTGCCTGGAAAGCGTCACCCCAAACGGGAGCATCACGGTCAAGATCGACTCGGCCCTGAGCGTCGACCAGATAGTAGTTGCGTGAGGTCCAGAGCCCACCCCTGCGCTGGGTCTCGGAATCAACATAGATGATGCTCAGCGGCTCATATCCGGAAATGGTGATGCGTCTCGGCACGCTCAACAAGTCGTCTTTGGGGCTGATATGCAGCGTCATTTATGAATCTCCTTTTACTCGCGGCACCGATGCCAACAACTGCTTGGTATAGGGATGCTCAGGGTTACGCAAAACCTGAGCGGAGAGCCCCTGCTCCACCACCACACCGTGCTGCATGACAGCGATTCGGTCAGCAACTCGGTTCACCACCCCAAGGTCATGTGTGATGAAGAGATAGGCGACATTGCGCTCTGCCTGCAATTTGAGCAGCAGATTCAGCACTTTTGCCTGAACTAGCGCGTCAAGCGAAGAAGTTGGCTCATCCAAGATGATTAGCGATGGCCGGCCAACAAGGGCACGCGCAATGCAGATGCGTTGTCGCTGACCGCCAGAGAACTGCGCTGGATACTTGCGCAAGTCGCCCTCACTCAGCTCAACATCGGCCAGCGCTTGCATGATGCGTTCCTTTGCCTCATCGCCTTTGATCCCGAGCGGGCCAAGCGGTTCCAGCAGCGTCTGGCGCACCGTAAAACGCGGATTCAGCGAAGAGTAAGGGTCTTGGAAGACCGCATGGACCACCCCGCGCAGCTTGTTGCGACTCTCCTTTGACAGCGAGATCGGTTCGCCAAGCAGACGCATCTCGCCACTGGTCGGCTCCTCAAGCAGCAGCGCCACCTTGCTGAGTGTGGTCTTGCCAGAACCGGACTCACCAACCACTCCGACCGTCTCCCCAGGAAAGACCTGAAGCGAAACGTCGTCAAGTGCGGTGACGCTGCCCAGAAACACTTTGCTGACATTGCGCAGTTCAATGATCGGGGTGGAATCTGCGCTGGAAACTGCTGTGCTCATCAGTTCACCTCATAACTGGGGATCTCGAAGAGCGAACGAGGCGGAGCATCGACGTTAGGGATAGCTGCCCGCAAAGCCAAGGTGTACGGCTCGGGCTCATCGTAGAGCACCTGTTGCAGTGTTCCCGACTGCACAACCCTGCCATTTAGCATTACCACCAGCCGTTCTGCCATGTTGGATACCACCGAAATATCGTGCGAAACCAGCAATACTCCCAGCCCAAGAGTGTCCCGCATCGAGCGCAGCAGGTCTAGGATCTGAGCCTGAATGGTGACATCTAGTGCGGTGGTAGGTTCGTCAGCAATCAACAGCTTGGGCTTTCCTGCCAACGCCATTGCAATAACCACACGCTGACGCTGCCCACCAGATAGTTCGTGCGGGTACATGTTGAAGCGCTGTTTCGGCTCCGGTAGGCGCACCAAATCGAGCAGTTCCAGCGCCTCCTTTTGCGCCTCAGGGCGAGTGGAAGCAACCTGTCTGGCGGCCTCAAGCACCTGCTTGCCGATGGTCATGGTTGGGTCCAGCGCGGCGAGCGGCTCCTGAAAAACCATTCCCACTTGAGTCTTGCGCAGTGCGCGCCAGCCCTTAGGTTTGAGCGTGGAGACTTCGGTGCCAGCAACTCTGAATCGGCTTGCGTCAACGCTCGTTCCAACCGGAAGCAAACCGGCAGCAGCCAACCCAACCGTGGTCTTTCCACTGCCAGATTCGCCGACCACTCCAACAATTTCGCCGGCGGCAACTTGTAGCGAAATGTCTTCAACGGCCAAGAATCCGTTGGGATAGCTCACGCTCAGGTCAGCGATATCCAGCACCAACTCTGGGGCATCACTTACCTTGTCGCTAGCTATCTCTTGCTTTGTGACGCTCACTTCTTCACCCCCGACCGGGTAATCAGCAGGGCGCGCTGCAAACCGTCTGCAGTGAGATTCCACCCAACGGTGAGCAGGAACACCACCATGGCTGGAGCAATCAGCAGCATCGGAGAGGTCTGCATAAACTTGGTGTATTCATAGAGCATTCGCCCGGCACTTGGCTGCGGAGGTTGAATCCCCTGCCCCAGATAGCTGAGCACGGCCTCTAACACCACCGCATTTGACCCAACCGATGCCCCCTGCACCAGCAACGTCGGCAGTGAGTTCGGCAGCAGGTATTTGAGCAGAATTGACGGGGTGTTCACCCCGGCAATCTCGGCGAGCGCCACAAAGTCAGAGCGTCGCGTGACCAGCACCGTTGAGCGAATCACGCGCACCACCGAAGGCGAATACAGGAAAGCCAGCGCCAGAACCAGTTGCCAAACCCCAGTGCCCAGCACGAGACGCAGGATCAGCACGATCAGAATGGAAGGGATGGCGAGCAAGGCGTCGACCACGCGCATAATGACCTTGTCTGGCCATCCGCTGACATAGCCGGTAAACGCCCCAATCACCGCACCAACCATGCAAGCCCCGGCGGCAGCAGCAATTGACACCGCAACGCCGGTCAGCGCCGCCTGCGCCACCCTAGTGAAGGTATCTCGACCAATGTCGTCAGTACCGAGCCAGAATCGCGCACTGGGACCCTCCAGACGCCCGCCAAGGCTGAGCGAAGGGTTGTTGAGCGGCCAAAACGTCATGACGACGCCCAGCAGCGTTAGACCAGCAATGATGGCAATACCTGCAATCAGCGAGACATTTACGTCTTGAAACCTCTTCTTGGTTTGAGGTTTCTTGGTGTCGTCTTGGGGTTTCTTTAGGGTGTAGTTCATGACTCGCCCACTCCCGACTTGATGCGCGGGTCAAGGAACGGATAGAGCAAATCGACGATCAAACTCATCAACAGATAGACTGAAGCGATAACCAGAATCGCGCCCTGAATGCTGGGATAGTCGGCAGAGGAAATTGACTCAATCAGATACTTGCCCATGCCGGGGATGGAAAAGATGTTTTCAATCACCACGGTGCCACCGACCAAAGTGGCAAGTCGCACGCTAATAACAGTGAGCACCGGAATGATCGCGTTCCTCAAACCATGCCCGTAGGCAATCTCGGCGTCGCTTAGACCCTTGGCGGCCAAGGTGATGCGATATGGCTTTGCTAACTCTTCGATCATCCCTGAACGCAGGTAACGCACCACGGTTCCGGAGAAAGGCAACGCCAGAATCAGCGCTGGAACCAGCATGGCGATGCCGTTATCGACAATGCCTTTGGAGGAAGACACCGCGCCAATCAGGTTCCATTTCAAGGTCCGGGAGTTGATTAGCACCACGGCGAGGGCAGTCAAGAAGCTAGGAATGGAGATCGCCAGCATGACCCCAGTTCGCACCGCAATATCGGGAAGATGATTGGCCCGCTGCCCAGCCAAGACTCCAGCAGGAATACCGATAATCAAGGCCATAATCGTCGCCAACAGCGCCAGCTCTATGCTGTAGGGCAGCCTTCTGCCAATTTGATAACCCACCGAGAATGGCTTGGTCAGAGATGCTCCAAAGTCACCTTGCAAGATGCCGCCAAGCCACTCGAAATACTGGGTATACCAAGCCTTATCCAGCCCGAGTTGTTCCCTAAGCCGCGCGATTTCTTCGATGCTGGGGGTGCCGTGAGTGTCGTAGTACCCTGCCAACGGATCACCCGGAATCAACCGAACCAAGAAAAACACGACGACGGAGAGGATGAGCAGCACCAGCAGGGCAGTGCCAAGCCTTTGGGCGACGTAATACGCGTACCCTGCTCGAAACTTCTTCACCGTCTTGTCACTTCTTCTGTATCGACTATTTACTTATTGGAGACGCGTCCTAAATCTTGCGCCTATGAATAATGCGTTCTTGCGCACCGACTGGGCGCTGCCACAGTGGTTACACCGTAGCAACGCCCAGCCAGCAGATAGCTGTTACCTATCGTTGATTACTGCTCAATCCAGGCGTCACGTAGGTGAACCCGACCATCTTGTGGATCGGTCTGGTATCCATGCACCTTCGACGACCACAGATGGTATGCCAGCGGAGTGGCATACGGAGTGAGGATCAGCACCTTGTCGGCAACTTCAGCGTTCAACTGGTTCAGCAAATCAATGCGGACAGCAGGATCGGTTTCTACATTGATTTGAGCCAGCAAAGCCTTAGCAGCTTCGGCATCTGGGTTGTTCTGCCAGTGCGAAACCAAGCCACCGTCGGTCAGCCAAGAGGTGTAAGCAGCAGCCGGGTCGGCGGCCTTGGTGCCAACAACATAGATCAGCTCAGACATGAACGGTGCACCAGTGGTAAAGACGTTCTGAACTTCAGCATAAGGAACACCATTGAGCTTCAAAGTGATTCCAGCGTCGGCAAGATTCTGTGCAATAACTTCTAGCGCCGACACATCGGTGGTGTTGGTGCCGTAGGTCAAGGTGATCTCCAAGTCGCTAACTCCGGCTTCAGCCAGCAGGGTCTTGGCCTGCTCAACATTGCGGGTGTAGTTAGGCGTGGTAGCGCTCGGCGCGGCCAGTTCGGTGAAAGCCGGAGGCGTAACGAAGGTGATGCCACCCAAGCCAGCAGTCCCCAGAGAGATCACCTGCTCGCGATCAATGGCAAGCGAGATGGCCTGGCGAACCCGCACATCGCTCAAAGCACCATTATTGAAGGTCGGGTCAATCCAGAGCGAACGAGCCGAAGTGTATGCGGCATTTCCACGGGTCCAGCCAGAATCCTCAGCCTGTTGCGCATATTCAGCACCCCAGAACCAAGCGGCATCAACCGCGCCCTGCTGCACCAAAGCCAGCAATGCGCCCTCGTCGTCGCCAGTGATCTTGAAGGTGATGCCATCAAGATGAATCCTCTCGGTATCCCAGTAATAGCTGTTCTTCACCAGACGCAGTTCAACGCCCTGTTCCCAAGCTTCCAGAGTGAACGGGCCACTGCCGTTGACGCTGATCTGGCGGTCGTTCTCGCTGGCAGCTTCGTACCACTGCTGGTCAACGATGAAGTAGTCGCCGGTGGCGCGTGAAATGTTGTTCAAGAACGCCGGGTTATCATCGCTGAACTTGAACTCGACAACACCCGGAGTCACCTCAGTGATAGATTCCAATTTGGCGAGCGCAGCATCTCCAGCGCCCTTAGCCTCACGGTGATGTTCAAAAGACCAGATCACGTCGCTAACGGTGAGGTCGCTGCCATCACCGAACTTGACGCCTTCACGAATGGTGAACTGGTAGGTCTTGCCATCAACCTGGGTGTAGCTAGCAGCAATACCTGGCTGGATGACGCCATTATCGTCCTTGGTGACCAAGGTGTCGTAAATCAGCGCGATGATTGCGGTACCGCGATAAACCTCTGCGACAAAGGGGTCAAGACCGCCATTGCCCGGTTCGCTACGACTGCCCCAGATGAGGGTGCCGCCACTTTGCGGTCCATCCGTCGTAGCGTCTGAAGAGGCGGAGGTCGGGGCCGGGTCCGGATCATCGCTTGAGCAGCCGGTAAGCAATGCCCCAGAGAGCAATGCCGCTGCCAAGACGCCTGATGCTAGTTTTCTCATTTCCTTGTTATCTTCCTTTTCCAATAATTGGTTGGATTTCATTTCTTGACTCCAATTGCTTGGAGTTCAAGAGCAGTCTGTCTTGTTGTCTTGTTACGTCTGTGTCTCCACTGCGCCTCGCAGCGCCAGCAGAGCCGGATCGCCCACAATGGGGTTGATTCCACAAGCGGGGCCGAGTAACAACGGTTTGTCCGCGAAAGCCAGAAGCGTCTCGGCTGCTTGGCGGGCGACTGTTTCCACGTCGCCGTTTTTGACCGCACGTTGGTCGATTCCTCCCAGCGGTACCGGGGCAAATGGCGCGTCAAGCAGGGCATTCGCTGGAGAAAAATGGTCCCAACTTAGCGCATCAATTCCTTGCCACTTCTCAAAGCGCTCTGGGTAAGCCACCTCACCACAGGTGTGAAAAATCACCCCGAGACCGTGCGCTTTTGCCGCCGAGATCAACGCCTGATCGTAAGGCGTGGAGTAGCGTTCAAACTCCTCTTGCGAAAGAATTTCGTGGTGCGCAGTGCCGGTCACCGCATAGAAGATCGCATCTGCTCCGGTTGCAGCAATTTGGCCTAGGTACTTTTCGAGGACCAAAGTGATGTTTTCAAGCGCATTTGCCAGCCCGCGCGGCCGCTCGGCAATTAGCGCAGCAACGGTGGCTGTTGAGTTGCTGCCATGAAGTGGCGAACGAGCTTGCCGGGGCTGGCCTGCGATAGTGGTGAGCACCGTGAAGGGCGAAAACACCGTCTGTACCACCGGCGTTTCAGGCAACGCTGCAACGACTTCACTCAATACCTGATTCTGCGAATCGTAAAACTCCCAGTCAACATCACTGGTCACTCTCTCAATCTCGCTGGGCTGGTTGACCAAGGTAAAGATTTGCTTCGGGTGTGGCCCTACATATTGGTCATAGTCGTAGACGTTGCCCCAACTCTCGGCGTAATAGCTGTTACGCGGATTGAGTTTGACCCAATCCCAGTCATAAGCCTGCTGAAAAGCGAGCGTCTTGCCCACCAAATCAGCAACTGCAACCTCATGCCCGGCAAAATGCCCCCAAGCAGAAACCAAGGCGCGCTGCGAACCCCGAGAGAAAAGCACGTCTGCAAAACGAGACTTCTTATTCCCAGCCATCTGCGCAAGTTCCTTATGAGACCGCGTGGGTCAGGAAGTCCCTGACTTTGTAACGCCACCATCGCACCGAGAGCCAACCAGGACTCGTCGTCGCATGGACTCCAGTGTATACGCGTGGATTTGAGACGCAAAACTGGAAACAGCTTCGAGTTATTAGCCGCAGGGTTGGGGAGCGGCCATAAAGGGCAAATTGCGGTTGAGCTTGGGCTATGGGGAGTGCCCGCAGAGCTGACGCCAACTAGGGCGGGGTTGCCAACCGGCATCGCTTTGACCACGAGAAACCGCCCAGCATTACGAGCGGAAGCTCTCCTTTGACGCCCCGATGCAGGTGTTGGCGTCATCCCGCGCATAAGTCGCACGATCCACAGGTAAGGGGCGTTGCCGAAAATACAGCAGTGGATACTCAGGCGTGCTGACCGCGAAGTTCGACGCTGGCGGGTTCGCCGTCTGTGGCAACCGTTTGTCCACAGATCCAGGCGTCAATTCCACGCTCGGCTAGCAGCTTGATGGCGGCTTGCGCACCCGCCTCGGGCAGGATGGCAGCCATGCCGACGCCCATGTTTAGCGTGGCTTCGATGTCGGGTTGGCTGACACCGCCCAACTGCTGCACCACCTGGAAAACCGCCGGGGGCGTCCATGAAGAGCGCTCAATTTCGACCCGCAGTCCGTCCGGGATCACGCGCACCAAGTTGCCCGCGAAACCGCCGCCGGTGATGTGACTCATAGCGTGAATCTCCACCTCGCGGATCAGTGCCAACACGTCCAGCGCATACACCCGCGTCGGGGTCAGCAGCTCTTCGCCGAGGCTGCGTCCAAAATCGGGCACTTGACGCTCAAACTCCCAGCCGGCGTCGGCAAACACCTTGCGCACTAGGGAGTAGCCGTTGGAGTGCAGCCCGGACGACGCCAGTGCCAACACCACGTCACCGGCAACCACGCGCTCGGCGGAGAGGATCGCGTCCTTCTCCACTACGCCGACTGTTGCACCGGCAATGTCGTACTCGTCCTCGCCCATCAGACCGGGGTGCTCTGCGGTCTCGCCACCGAGCAGCGCGGCACCCGCAGCGGTACAGGCTTCTGCGACGCCGCGCACGATCTCGGCGATGCGAGTGGGCACCACCTTGCCGCACGCGATGTAGTCGGTGACGAACAGCGGCTCAGCACCAGTGACAACTAGGTCGTCCACCAGCATGCCAACCAGGTCCCAGCCGATGGTGTGATGCACATCCAGCGCCTGCGCCACTGCTACCTTGGTGCCCACCCCATCGGTCGAGGTGGCCAGCACCGGGTGGCGATAGTTCTTCAAGGCGCTCGCATCGAACAGGCCGGCGAATCCGCCGATACCGCCGATCACCTCCACGCGACGCGACTTGGCGACGTGGGCCGCCATCAGGCTGACAGCTTGGTCGCCAGCGTCAATGTCTACGCCGGATGCCGCATATGCGCTTGTCATCTAGACCTCCTGAGATGAGAGTTGTGAGGATTCGGACATGTGAAGACGGCGCAAGACGCGTCGGAGTGCAGTTGCGCCAGTCATCTAGCTGCCCTGAAGCGAGGATTGCGTCTGGTCTTCAGGCAGTTCCGCCTGAGACGGGTCGGGCAGGAATGGTGCCTGTTCGGCAGCACCGGCAGTCGCAAATAGTTCGTTGTTCAGACCGAGACGTTCGGCTTGAAGCGGCGGGATCTGCACCGGGTAGCGTCCGTCAAAACAGGCGCGGCACAGGTGTTCGGGGGCAACATGCGTGGCGGCGGTCAGACCGTCAAGGCTCACGTAGCCCAGCGAATCGGCACCGATGGAGCGGCAGATCTCGTCCACACTCATTCCAGACGCGATCAGCTCGGCGCGGGTGGCGAAGTCGATGCCGTAGAAGCACGGCCACAGCACCGGCGGGGAGGCGATGCGCACATGCACTTCGGCGGCACCAGCCGCGCGCAACATCTGCACCAACTGGCGCTGCGTGTTGCCGCGCACAATCGAGTCATCGACGACGACGAGACGCCGCCCCTCAACCACGTCACGCAGCGGGTTGAGCTTGAGGCGGATGCCCATCTGTCGCATCGCCTGCGTCGGCTGAATAAAGGTGCGCTGCACGTACGGATTCTTGACCAGCCCCAGTCCATACGGAATGCCCGACGCAGCCGCGTAACCCACCGCTCCCGGGATGCCGGAGTCGGGGGTTGGGATGACGAGGTCGGCGTCCGCAGGGCACTCCTCGGCCAACGTCTTGCCGATCTTCACGCGAATGTTGTGGATCAGTCGGTCGTTGAGCTTGGTGTCGGGACGCGCCAGATAGACGTACTCGAAGATGCAGCCCTTGGGCGTGGGTTGCGCAAAGTGCAGGGAGCGGGGACCGGCGGAGTCGATGATCAACAGTTCACCCGGCTCAATGTCGCGTACGAACGTGGCCCCGCAGATGTCCAGGGCGCACGACTCACTGGCGACTGCCAAGCCACCTTCCAGTCTACCAAGACACAAGGGTCTAAAACCCCACGGGTCGCGCGCTGCGTACAGCGTGTTTTCGTTCATAAATGTGAGCGAGAACGCGCCCACCAGCTTGGGCAGCAGCTCCATCGCTGCCTGCTCAACGGTGCCGGGATAGTGCGCCAAGAGTGCGGTCAGGATGGCGGTGTCGGACGTCGAATCCATGTCCGCCTTGTGTGGCACCTCGTCATCACCGATCATCGAGGCCAGCAGCGTCTCCAGATCGGCAGTGTTGGTGAGGTTGCCGTTGTGCGCCAACGCGAGACCACCACCGTCGTCCCCACAGGCGCGAAACGTGGGCTGGGCGTTGTGCCAGTTGGACGCCCCCGTGGTGGAGTAGCGACAGTGTCCGATGGCGATATGCCCGTTGAGCGAGTTCAGCGCCGCCTCGTCAAACACCTGACTGACCAGCCCCATGTCCTTGTAGACCATGATGCGGTTGCCCGTGGAGCAAGCAATGCCCGCCGACTCCTGCCCGCGATGCTGCAGGGCATAAAGCCCGTAGTAGGTGATCTTGGCAACCGGCTCATTGGGCGCGTATATGCCAAACACCCCGCACTCATCCATAGGGCGGTCCTGGCTCAACTCGGCTGTCAACGAACCATCAGGGCGCAACACAAGGTCAAGCCTACATGGTTACGAAAGGTGCTTTGTACGATTGTTTGCCCCGGTGATACGCCGCTGCGTATCATAGAAGTATGGACGGCGACCAGATTCGCAAGCTGCGCACCCGGGCTGGACTGTCGCAAAGGGAGTTGGCACGCCGCACTCTCATCTCACAGCCACGCATCGCCTCCTACGAGAGCGGCAAGACCGTCCCTAGCGAAGAGACTCTTGAGAAAATTCGCCGGGGATGTCGCATCCGTCCTTCTGAAGCTTTGGCCTTGCATCGTGGTGCAGCCTTGCAAGTACTGACCGACGCCGGTTTTGCCAACATTCGAGTCTTCGGTTCCGTCGCCCGTGGCACAGACACCACAGACTCCGACCTTGACCTACTGGCAACGTCCCCTGCACGAATGGGCATCTTTGGGTGGGTGCGTACCTGCAACCAACTGGAAGACCTGCTCGGCGTCCCGGTTGACGTCGTGAGCGACTCTTCAGCCAGCTCGTCCAGGTTGCTGGCCCGGGCCCGGGGTGAGGCGGTGCCGCTGTGAGGCCGTGTCCCTATGCGTAAGACCGACGCCGACAGAATCGCCGACATTGAGCGGTTCGCCACGCTGGCCGAGCACATCGTCTCTGGCGGCCGCGATGCGTTCATGGCCTCCAACATCGACGCCGAGGTACTGCGACAAGCAGCCCTCCGAAGTGTCGAGTGTGTGTACTTAGCGCTGAGCGAACTGTCCGACGACTTCGCAGCCGAGAAAGACGAACTAGGTTTCAACGAACTGCGCGGCATGCGAAACCGAATCGCCCACCTGTACAACGACATCGACGCCGAATACCTTTGGAACGCCCTCACTGACGACGTGTCGAGCGTGGTATCGTTGCTACGACCTCGACGTAGTGTAACGTTTATGTCGCCAAGTTCGGCGAGGCAGTGGTTTTGTGCACCCAAACCAAAACTGTCGTAAATGGATGGAGAGCTAATATATGAGCCAGTATTCGGGCGGAGTCAAAGACTGGTCATCTGACCAACAAGATGAAACTCTTGACACTATCGTCGAGCCGACGACACCGCAAGGCCATACGCAAGAGCACGAGTACGTGGTGCTCATTCCCAAGAAGACGCTCTATTCGAGTCAGTGGGGAAACGTACGCCAGCGCACAGTTTCTATATTTGGAAATGGGGATGCTGGGATGATCGGCACTGCGCCAATCCGCGTCAGCACATCATAAACACGCCGAGCTACAAAACCCCCAGGGTCTTACCAAGGCATTGCTAGGCAGACGTGCGTCAGAGCCAATGTTCGTCAGAGCGTGTTCACTGGTAGTCCATTCGCCACAAATGCTCCCATTGAATGTCGAGAACTCATGCCTCCAGAAACCCCTCAAGCGCCTCCAGAAGCCTCTCAAGTGACAGCATTTGACCTGCTGTCACTTGTCAATGAGATTCAAACCGCGTATTGCGACTGGCATTACAAAGTCAAACACCCGCAAGATACTCTTGAGCCCCTCCCGAATAATGTCGACAAGCTATGTCTTGACAGCGTCTCTGCACTCGGACGCCTTTGGTTCAATTTGCTTCAAGACGGCATGAAAGCAATTCAGCAGCGCCGCACTGAGCACATCTACCCACTCAACCCTGACGGCGTTCTGCGATCGATTCGTGTTGAATTTGATACCAGAACGCTGGTTGACGCCATTCGGACATGGCAATGCGAGGTCCTCGGCATAGCTAGGGACGCGTTGGACGAGAATCATCCCCTTCCCCCAACTATTTTGCTTCCCCTGGGCTGGAGTCGCAAACGTCTGTTCGATGAGCTTGCCGTAACTCGCACATTGACCTCCGGCGACGTGGCCGTTCCACACCTCACGAGAGCGCAAAATGCGGCACTGTCATTCAGCTTGATGTACCACATCGCCGCCAAGGACTCCCCTACAAAAGAGATCCGAATCGACTCCGAGAGCGGGAGTACCACCTACAAAGCTACGAATGTCACGCTGACAAGTTCACACAACCGGGCTCTTCTCTGGTTGTTTAACGTGTGCCGGTTTTTTCCCAATCGCCGAGATGATGCTATAGTTAGTGCGAATCGCCGCAGTCTTGTTGCGGAGGACATGGCTTCTACTCGTGAGCAGTTACGCGACCCGAAACGGCGCTCTGAGCTTCTTCGGCGCCTACAGCAGGGCCTTCCTAAGTCGATGGAAGAGTGCTCAATCAGCCAGCAACGTATAGCAGTTTGGAAACTCGCGCGTGAAGAACGCTCCAACCTCAAAGCGCGAGTTGACAACGGCCCCAACTATCAACCTCTATCCGCCACAAGAATGGACAACAATCTCTCAATAATGCTTGCCCAGCCTCCACTGTGGCGCGGTTTTCGCGGATGGAGCGCGAACGAGGAACTTGACTCTGAAGTCAGCGACTACATATTTGCTGCGCGGCATGGCGAAGTGGGGCTTACTACGAGTTGGGACGCCGCCCAGCAAGAGACACCTAGCCGACCGGCAGCCCGTAGCTTCGCTGGGCTGTACCAACAGGACAAGATATTCCGCGACATCCTCTTTGCTTTGATTGACGGCCAGGAAGCAGCGGGATCCTCCCCCGACGAGCCGACGGACTTTGCTGACTACCTACGAAAGTTCACCACCAACCATGTGGTAACAGTTCCGGTACACACAGCAGAGTTGTTCAAGGATGGAGTGTTTCTCGCCGATACCGTAGCGTTCGAATACCGAATAAATACTGGGCCTAACGCAGACACGCTCAACGCTCGCATTTTTGAGACTGCAACTCTCAAAGACCCACTAGCAGCCGTCGATGACGGTTGGTGCAAACGCGCCCTCCACTGGACCCACAAGAAACTCACAATATTTGCCACCAAGTACCTCTTGCAGGTGGACACTCCTATGCAGATCCTGATCGACAAAGAGACTGAGGCAGCCTACGAGCATTTGTTCATTCACCTACCACCCAGTCAACAATTCAGTGAGGCTCCAACAATCACCCCTTCACAGGAAAGCTTGCGCGTCGGCGACAACTATCCTAAGGAAGACCGCGAACTTCCTTCCTTCCCGCCGTCGGTAAAACGTGGAACCAGATTCTTTTTGTTTGATCGCAAGAAGGAAAACGATGACCTTGCACATCTTAAGCAGAATACTTACTACACAGTGGAGAACCAGCTCTGCCACATTCGTCGATACGTTGAGTCGGGCTCCGACTATACCTATCGTCTTCCAATAGGCCTTAAGTTTAACTCAAACGACTACGTAATGTTGGCCACAATCGCTTGGTGGCTGGTTGGCGTCCTAGCATATGCGTGGGCCTGTCCAAACTACCGGGGGTTCTACGACGAACCCAACAGCGCCTTGTTTAGTTTCCTGTTTGTTGGCCCCCTAGCGGCCACGTTAGTCATCAGCTTTCGGGAAACTCATTCTATTGCAGATCCTAAGCGTGACTTCACACACTTCCTCCTACGCACCTACGTGTGCAACGCTGTCACAATGATTTCTGTCGTACTCCAAGATGTACACCCGTGGCATGATTTCCTGTCTTGGCAACCCACGTGCACTTGGACAATGTTGGATGCGTTCATATTTGTGTCAGCTGTCCGCGATATATTTCTGATCGTGGTATTGATTTTCGCTATACGCAAATCCATCCGTAGCAGGAATCGAATTGACGATCTCCACAACAACACTTTTCGTTTCCGAGACGACCTCCCAATCACATAGCCGACATTGCCCGCCTGTCGATGTATGTCGGCGAAAAACTAAGAGTGGCGGAGGTGTCGCCAGTCTTTGGGAAGCCCCGTGTCGTTCATCGCACTAGGATACCCCGCAGGCAAAACCAGTGAGCTACACCAGCGTGGCACCAAGGGCAGCGGCGGAGGCGCGGGCTTGGGCGCGGGCGGCTTCGATGGTGTCGCGGCGGGCCAGGGTGACGGCTACGCGGCGGTGGCCGTGGACTGCGGGCTTGCCGAACAGGCGAAGTTGGGTGTTTGGCTCGGTCAGCGCGGCATCGACATGCTCGAAGACGGGGGTGCCGTCGCCTTCGGCTAGGACGGCGCAGGAGGCGGACGGGCCGAATTGGACCACGCCAGGGATGGGTAGGCCGAGCAGCGCGCGGGCGTGCAGGGCGAACTCGCTCAGGTCCTGGCTGATGAGGGTGACCATGCCGGTGTCGTGCGGGCGAGGGCTGACCTCGGAGAAGATGACCTGCTCGCCGACGACGAACAGTTCCACACCGAATAGGCCCCAGCCGCCCAGTGCAGAAGTGACCTTTTCGGCGATCTCGCGGGCGCGGGCGGCAGCGGCCGCACTCATGGGTTGCGGCTGCCAGGACTCTCGGTAGTCGCCGTCGATCTGGATGTGGCCCACCGGCTCGCAGATGGTGCAACCGCCCGCGTGCTGCACGGTGAGCATGGTGATCTCGTAGTCGAAGTTGACGAAACCCTCAACGATTACGCGCACGCCCTGGCCGAGAGCGCCGCGAGCGCCGGTCTGGGCGTACTCCCAAGAGTGCTCAATGTCATCTTGCGTGCGCACGACCGACTGGCCCTTGCCAGACGATGACATCACCGGCTTGACCACACACGGCAGCCCTATGCGTCCCACAGCAGCCCGGAAGTCGTCAAGTGTGTCCACGAACTCGTAGCGCGACGTGGGCAGGCCCAGCTCTTCAGCAGCCAGGCGACGGATGCCCTCGCGGTCCATGGTCAGACGGGTGGCGCGCGCCGTCGGAACCACCCTGACTACGCCTTCGGCTTCGAGTTCTAGCAGTGTGGGCGTCGAGATCGCCTCGATCTCGGGGACGATGATGTTGGGTTTCTCGGCCTCGACCAGCGCGCGGAGGGCAGCGCCGTCCAGCATGTCGATACAGTAGTGACGGTGCGCCACCTGATGCGCGGGCGCGCCCTCGTAGCGGTCAACAGCGATCACCTCAACGCCGAGACGCTGCAGCTCGATGACAACCTCTTTGCCCAACTCACCCGAGCCCAGCAGCATCACCTTCGTTGCCGTTGGTGTGTTGGGGGTTCCAATCTTGACCGACATTGTTGCTGCCTTTCTCGTGACTCATTTGCAACACTACCGGACTGTCCCACAGGCGCAAGATATGACTCCACGCACAGCAAACAGAGCAGGAAGACTACGACTACAATTGTCGCTCGCCGTCAGGCGGTGACGGTTGCGACGGGTGTCGGTGTGGACGGAGGCACCGGGACATCGGCGTCGTGCTCGTGCGCGCCAGCACCGACTAGCCAGGCACCAATCGCCGTGGTCAACGGGATGGCTAGGACCAGCGAGATGGACGCGACGAACGTGGGCACCAGCTCTTCCGCGATGTCTTCAAAGGTCAACAGGTCGATCAGGGTGTAGTCGATCAGGGTGGTGAGCATCAGCATGGCGAGCGCGCCGCCGACGTAGGCGAAAGCGATGGTGTAAACGGTGGACGCGATGTGGTCACGCCCGATACGCATCGCGGAGGCAAAGATGGCCCCCCTTGAGGCGTGCGGGTCGGCGGCGCGGAGCTCCCAGACTGCGGACGCCTGCGTGATCGTAACGTCGTTCAGCACGCCGACGCCAGCAAGGACCATGCCACACAGCAACACGCCGCCCACGTCCACGGTAGTGACATACATGGAAAGCGCGCTCATCTCCTCGTTGACTAGGGGCGTCAGGTGGGTGGCGGGGATGGCGATCCACGCCCCGAGGACGACGATGGCGACGCCCGCAAACGTGCCCAGCAGTGCCGTCGTCGATTTCACAGAGATGCCGTGCGCGAGATACACCACGATGAAAAGGACGGCACTCGCAGCGGTGACCGTCACCAGCAGCGGGCTGCGTCCCGTCATCAGCGCAGGCAGCAGGAACAGCCAGATGCACGTCAGCGCCCCGGCGAGGCCAACAAGTGCCGCCGCACCTTTGACGCGGGCGACGGCGATAACAACCGCCACAAAGATGAGCGCCAACACCACCAGCGGCCAGCCCCGCTGATAGTCCATGAACATGTAGCCAGCGGTGGTGCCGGTGCTGGGATTGACGGGCAGCCGCATCACCCGCACTCGGTCACCGATGCTCATCTCCGACGCCGGCGCGCTCGGGTAGGTGCGCACCTTGACGCGGTCGTTGGTGTCGTCGATGGCGACGGTGATCTCGCCGTCGGGGTCGTCCTCATGGATGGCGACCACCTTGCCGCTGAGCCGCTGCGCGCCTTCGTACATGTAGGGTCGCTTGTCCGGCAGCTCGTCCGCGCTCGGCCACAGGCTGACCATAGATACGACCGTGAGCGCAAACAGCGCCATCATTATGCCTGCCAGCGCGGCACGGATGCGTTTGGGCACGGGAGCTTCGGGTATCGGTTGACCGTCAGCAGTGACTGCGGGCACGTGGGAGTGCATCAGGTCACATCCGTTTCTGCTTGCCAGACAGGGTTTCTAGCCTGACCTCAATGATGTCCACGCCACGCATCAACTCAAGTGGCAGCTCCGCGCCGCGCCCCGGGGCAAACTTGTCCACGAGCACGGCACAGCCGTGGCGACGCTCGGTCGGGTCAGCGAGCACACGGGCGTCACCCCAACCGATCACAGACTCAAACTCGGCACCCAACATGCACACCGGGCCGCTCTCGCCAGTCAACGAGATGAAAGTGTCCGCCTCAAAACAGACGCGCGGATTGGCCGCAATGGCGTCCAGCTTGCGACCGGCACCCGCGGCACAGTGCATGTAGACGCGAAACACGCCGTCAACGCCAATTTCATGTCCAAAATGAAGAGGGACGACGTACACGCCCCCGGCATCCTGCACACCCAAGTGTCCGATTGACGCTCGGTCAAGAATGGCAGACAGTTCGTCGGGGGATGTCACTTCACGGTCAGCACGTCGCATGTGAGTCATGAGCGTCAGACTACCGCAGACTTGAAACTGTGTGGTTGAGGACGCGACGGAAATGCTGCGGTCCAGTCTCACGCATATGCCCGGCCTGGCCTGCGTCACGCTATCCTTGAAGGGACGGATTTAGCGCCGCTACGGCGAGTGAAGCGAAGGAGCGCCCGATGGAGCCAGACGAGAGTCAGCGCCCGGACCAGTGGCTTGCACCGACGGGTAGCGAAAGTGCTGGGTATGGGTCTGATCGCAGCGCGAATGCAGTGTCTGACGCGACGCTACCGAGTACTCCTGCGTTGCCGACGTTCGCGCCGCTGCCACCGATGTCTTCAGGGCAGACCCCTGCCACAGGCGGTCAGAAATCTCCGACGGCTGGGTCCCCTGTTTCCCCGACGGGACCGCCAACTCCCGCCGTCTTCCCGAATGCCCCACATCTTGTGCCGAAACGGCGTGACGGAGTTGTGGTGGGGCCACCGGCGGCGGCCAGTCCCGCATATGGGCTTGGATCGCAACCACCTAGCGTCGAATTGGCTCCATACGGAGCGCAGACTGTCGGCATTGGGCCGAATGCTGCGCTCGAAGCTGGGGCCGAACCCGAACCTGAACCGCCTGCTTGGCCGTGGCCGTCGCTGGCACCTGGGATCATCGAACTGCGGCCCCTCAAGCCTGCGGAGATCGTGTTTGCAGCGTTTCGGGCCCTGCGTTACAACGCGGGAACCATGCTGATCGTCTCTACCGGCGCGATTTTGGTGCAGACGGTGCTGCTCAACTTCTTGGACTTTGGGTCGTACTTCACCATGACCCGCACCGGGCTTAGCTTCAACCCGACGGCCATTGTGGGCACGCTGATTGAGGTTATCGTATCAACGGTGCTGGCAGCCGGGATCGGGTTTGCGGTGTGGCACGCGGCGCGCGGCAAGAAGCCGAAGGCCGGGGCCACGTGGCGGGCGATCAACGCGCGCATCCCGTCCATCACCGGCGTTGGCGCGCTGACCACGGTTGTTGTGGTGCCGATCATGCTGGGCATAGTGCTGGGCGCGTCGTTGGTGGTCGGCGGACACGATGCTGGCAACACCATGGCACTCATTGAGGGTGTGGTTGTCATCGCCGCGATGGGCGGCGGGGCGCTCGCTATTCTCACTCGAATCGCCGTGGCTCCCATTGTCGCGCTGCTGGAAAACGCCACCCCGATGCAGGCTTTGAACCGCGCTGTGCGGATGGTCCGTCCCCGATTCTGGCCGACGTTGGGCACGTTGGCCCTCGCTTTTGTACCTGCAATCGTGGTCGCGGCCGTGATCGGCTACATTCCGCAGATCTTCGAAGCGTCCGCGCAGTTGAGCGCCATCGTGACGCTCGCCGCCGTCGTGGTGTTCCAACCGTACTTCGCTGCCGTCGTCGCGCTGATCTACATCGACCTGCGCATCCGCAACGAAAACCTGCCCTACCGTCACGACTTCGTGCGCGGGCATCTGTAGATCGGTCACAAACACTCCAGCCCTTTTCTGTGTACAGATCACAATTCGTAAGTCTTCGAGCAACTCACGTCCGTTGGTAAGATGGGCTAAATGAGCTTTCATGCACTTGTGCAGCGGCGCTGGACGGATCTGGACGCCCAGGGGCACGCCAACAACACCGCTTTTGTCGAGTACACGCAGGAGGCCCGCACCCAGTTTTTGGGTAAGGGCGGTGCCGCTGGGCTGTTGACCGACGGGCTTCTCGTTGTCACCAATCAGGTCGAGTTCGTGTCGTCCATCCCGTTCTCCCCCGATCCGTTGCGCGTCGAAGTTGTGGTCAGCGATATCGGGAACGACCGCTTTACTCTGGCGTCCCAAATCTATGACCAGACCGCACTGATGGCACGTGCCCGGACGTTGTGTTGCGCTTACGATTTCGACGCCGCCACTCCCCGCCCGCTGAGTGAGGGCCAGCGTGAGTATCTGGAGTCCCACTTTGTCTCGGTTGACGGGTTCCGCGAAATGCCGCACAAACCACTGGGCGGCAACGGCATTCGCTACCCGTTCTACCCCCGCTGGTCCGATCTTGACCCCTACGGCCACGTCAACAATGTGCGCTACTTCGACTTCATCCAAGAGGCACGTATCGCCGCCATGACCTCGCTGGACACTCACGCCGTGCGCATCGGCACCTCCACCTGGGGGGACGGTGAACTGCCCAAAGAGTTCGTCACTTGGCTGCTGGCTAGGCAAGACGTCGAATACTTCGAGCAGTTGCCGCACCGGCTGGAGCCGTACATGGTGGTGTCCGCGCCCGTGAAGATCGGCTCCACGTCCATCACCTACAACGCCGAAGTGGTTGACCCGGCTGATGAGACCAAGATCCTAGCCCGCGCGGTGTCGGTGGTTGTTTGCGCCGACGCCAACGGCGTGCCCCGCGCCCTGCCCGACACCATCCGTCAGACCTCCGAACGCTACATGGTGGGTCAGCACCCAGTTGGATAGTCGCTCACAAGTGGCAGACTTATGTCCATGAGAAGCGTCATTGTGCTGGGTAGCACTGGGTCGATTGGCACTCAGGCGCTGGATCTGATTCGCGCTCATCCGGGGCGATTTGCGGTGCTTGGGTTGGCCGCTGGCGGCGGCAACCTGCAACTGCTTGCGGAACAGATCGTCGAGTTCGCACCCGCGAAGGTGACGCTGGCTAGCGGAGACGCTGATGAACTGCGGGAATTGGTGGCGATGACGGCCGAGGCTGCCCACTGCGAGCGTCCCGAATTCATGCTTGAGATTGGGCTGCTCGCCGCACCAGCTCTCGCGCGAGTAAGTGCCGATGTGGTGCTCAATGCCATCACTGGGGCTGCTGGGCTGCTGGCAACCATTTCGGCCCTGGAGGCCAGCAACACGCTGGCGCTGGCCAATAAGGAGTCGCTGGTCATCGGCGGACGCATGGCCGCCGACCTAGCCGCACCTGGCCAGATTGTGCCGGTGGACTCCGAACATTCGGCAATCGCACAGAGCCTGCTCGCCGGGACGCACGGCGAGATTGCCCGGCTCATCCTCACCGCATCCGGCGGCCCGTTCCGCGGCTGGACACGCAACCAACTCGCTGCCGTCACCCCGGAGCAAGCCCTCGCCCACCCCACATGGAACATGGGACGCGTGGTCACCATCAACTCATCCACCCTTGTCAACAAGGGTTTGGAGTTGATCGAGGCGCACCTGCTGTTCGATGTGCCGTTTGACCGCATTCAGGTGGTCGTCCACCCGCAGTCCGTGGTGCATTCGGGCGTCGAGTTCGCTGACGGGGCGCTGATCACACAGGCGTCGCCCCCAGACATGAAGATTCCGATTGCGCTCGGACTCGACTGGCCGCGCCGCCTGCCGCATGTCGCCCAACCTTGCGACTTCACCACAGCCTCCACGTGGACCTTCGAGCCGCTAGATGAAGCAGTGTTCCCCGCCGTCGCCCTAGCGCGTCGCGCAGGCGAAGCTGGGGGGACGGCTCCCGCAGTCTTCAATGCGGCCAACGAGGCGTGTGTTGACGCCTTCTGCGCCAGGAAAATCGGCTTCCTCGATATCACCGCCACCATCGCTCGAGTGCTGGACCAGCACCTAGCCAGCGGTTTCATCGACGACGCCAACGCCACCCTAGACGATGTCTTGGCTGCCGATCATTGGGGACGTGCCGCAGTATCTTCGGCATAAGTTGGCGCCAGCGACTAGCCTTGATGGCATGATCGCTGTTGCCAATATGCACCCGGAAGAGCCGCCGCTGGCGCCGCGCCGCCCCACGCGCAAGGTGCAGCTCGGGCCTATCGCAGTAGGTGGTGACGCCCCCATCACCGTGCAGACCATGACCACCACTCCTACTCACGACATCGACGCGACGTTGCAGCAGATCGCCGAGTGCGTCAACGCCGGGTGCGACATCGTGCGGGTTGCTGTGCCCCGTCCCGAGGATGCAGATGCGTTGGGCGAGCTGGTGGGCAAATGCCCCGTGCCGCTGATCGCCGACATCCACTTCCAGCCGCGCTACGTGTTTCAGGCGATCGAGGCGGGATGCGCCGGGGTGCGCGTCAACCCGGGCAACATCAAGGCTTTCGATGATGCAGTTGCCGACATCGCCGCAGCAGCGACCGCCAACGGAACCGCGCTGCGCATTGGCATCAACGCCGGATCACTGGACGCACGCCTGCTCGCCAAATACGGTCGCGCCACCCCCGAGGCGCTCGTCGAGTCTGCGCTAAACGAGGCCCGACTGTTCGAGGACGTGGGCTTCTACAATTTCGGCATCAGCGTCAAGCATCATGACGTGGTGACCACAGTCCAGGCATATCGGCAGTTGTCAGCAGCCTGTGACTACCCCTTGCATCTTGGGGTGACGGAGGCTGGACCCACGATGCAGGGCACCATCAAGTCGGCGGCGGCGTTCGCAGTGCTACTTGGCGAGGGCATCGGCGACACTATCCGCGTCTCCCTGTCCGCACCTCCGGTCGAGGAGGTGAAGGTGGGCACCAAGCTGCTGGAGAGCCTGCACCTGAGGCAGCGCACGCTGGAGATCATCTCGTGCCCCACCTGCGGTCGCTGTCAGGTGGACGTCTTCAGCCTGCTGGACGAGGTGACTGAGGGGCTGAAAGACTTCGACGTGCCCCTGCGGGTCGCGGTCATGGGCTGCATCGTCAACGGTCCCGGCGAGGCTCGCGAGGCCGACCTAGGTGTGGCGTCCGGCAACGGCAAAGGCCAGATTTTTGTGCGCGGCGAGGTGGTCAAGACCGTGGCCGAGGCTGACATCGTCCCCGCCCTGCTGGAGCAAGCCGAGATCGTCGCCGCTGAACTGCGCGCAGCGGGCGAGTAGGACACAAGAGGGCGGGACAACATGAGACTACGCAATAGTGGCACGGCCACGTGCGTGTCTGGTTGGCAACCGCCAAGCGAACCCGCTTACCAACTCCCCCATCACAGCCTGTCCAAGGTGCAAAGGGGGTAACCGTGGGACTACGCAGTCTTGGCGCGGCCGATGTGCCCGTGCTGCAGTATCTCTGTGACCAGCAACCCTACGAGACGATGTTCATCGCGTCGCGCGTGGCGCAGTTCGGGGCGGACCCGCGAATGCTTGGGGCGACGCTCTTCGGATTCGAGCGCAACGGCAGTCTTGCCGCCGCGTTGCACCACGGTACAAACTTGGTGCCCATCGGTGACCCAAATGACGACGAGGCGATTGTGGCGTTCGCCGCGCAGGTCGGACCTAGACGGGGAACCAAGGCGATTCTCGGTCCGCAACAACTGGTGCTCAAGCTGCATCGTGCCTTGTCACGGCTGTGGGGGGACAGTTGGGCGGTGACACGGCAGGTACGCGAGCATCAACCCGTGATGGCGCTAGGCGAACCGCCGCACTTGCCCGGCGACCGTCGGGTGCGCATCGTCAACGAGGCGGAACTCGAAGGCTACTACCGGGCGGCGGTCAGCATGTACAAGGAGGAGGTCGGCGGTGACGCCGCAGACTCCGGTGACGCCTACAAGATGTATGTGCGCTCCCTGCTGGCCTTCCGCCGTGCCTTCGGTGCCGAACACCAAGGCGAGTTCTGGTTCAAGGCGGACATCGGTGCCTGTGCTGGCCCAATCGGTCAGATCCAAGGCGTGTGGCTGCGTCCTGATCTGCGCTCCCGCGGCATGGCCGAACCAGCCCTAGCCCAAGCCGTCACGCTGATGCGCACCACCTGGCCCATCATCTCCCTGTACGTCAACGACTACAACACCCCCGCGATCCGCGCATACCAGCGCCTAGGCTTCCAACCCGTCGGCGAACTCGCGACTGTCCTGTACTGAGCGATCTACTGCTTGTCTTTCAGCAGGTCGCGGATCTCGGATAGGAGTTCGACTTGGGTCTCCTCGGCAGCCGCTTCGGCGTCCTCTTCGGCGTCTTCAGGTTTGGTGCCAAGTTCCTTGAGTTTGTTGATGGGGACCACGATGAAGAAGTAGATCGCCACGGCGACGATCAGGAAGTTGATGATGGCGGTGATGAGCGACCCGAACATGATCTGCGGTGCGGCGTCGCCACTGCCGAGTTTCAGAATGAACATCTTTGAGAAGTCGGGTTGACCGAAGATGCCCGCGATCAGCGGGTTTAGCAGGTCGGTGACAACGGCATTGACAACGCCGGTGAACGCCGCGCCGATGATGACGCCGACCGACAGGTCGACCACATTGCCACGCGCGATGAAATCCTTGAAGCCCTTGAGCACGTTGGCGACCTTTCCTAGCGGTTCCAAATCCACAACCCAATTCTATCCGCTCCTCAACTTGGAGCGGTTCAGGTGGGGCGACACGCGGCGTTGCGCGCTCTCAGGCGGAACCGAAGCGTCGCTCCCGGTTCGCGTACGCCTCGACGGCAGCCCACAGGTCGCGGCGGTCGACGTCCGGCCAGAGTTTGTCGATGAAAACGAACTCGGCGTAAGCGCTCTGCCAGAGCAGGAAGTTGGAGATGCGCTGCTCGCCGGAAGTGCGCAGGAACAGATCAACGTCTGGCATGTCCGGCTCGTCGAGGTGCGCAGCAAACACGCGTTCGCTGATTCCGGACGGCTTCAGTTTGCCTGCAGCCACCTGTTCGGCGATGGCGCGGGTTGCGTCCACGATCTCCGCGCGTCCGCCGTAGTTGATGCAAAACTGCAAGTCAAGTGTGGTGTTGTGGCATGTCTGCTTCTCGGCTGACTCCAGTTCACTGATGACTGAAGCCCACAGTCTGGGGCGACGCCCGGCCCAACGCACCCGCACGCCAAGTGCGTCCAGATCGTCGCGACGGCGGTGGATAACGTCGCGTGAGTAGCCCATCAGGAACCGCACCTCTTCGGGGCTGCGCTTCCAGTTCTCGGTCGAAAATGCGTAGACGCTGAGGTAGCGCACTCCCACCTCGATGGCACCCTCAATGACGTCGAACAGCACCGCCTCGCCTGCTTCGTGCCCGCGAGTGCGCGGCAGGCCTTGGTTCTTCGCCCAGCGTCCGTTGCCGTCCATCACAATGGCGACGTGCTTTGGGACTGCCCCTGCGTCCAACTTGGGCGCAACGGCACCGCTTGTGTGGGGAGTGGGCGGACGTTTGGCTACCATGACACCAGTCTAGTTGGCGCACCCGCAGGCTGGTGGCATGGGAGACCGTTGGCCCCACGACAACTCGACTCGTGGCACGCCGGACGCGCGCAGGTGCCCATTTGTCGGCGCGGGCGGGCACAATTGAGGTATGCCAACTTACCGCGACCAGGCCGTGGTGTTGCGCACTCACAAACTCGGGGAGGCCGACCGCATCATCACGATGCTGACCCGCGAGCACGGCAAGGTGCGGGCCGTGGCGCGGGGGGTGCGACGGACTTCCAGCAAGTTCGGTGCCCGCCTGGAACCGTTCGCACACATCGACATTCAGTTGGCGAAAGGCCACGCGCTCGACGTGGTAGCTCAGGCGCAGGCGCTGCACCTATTTGGTGACGCGTTGGCCGCAAACTACCCGTCATTCACTGTCGGCGAGGTGATGCTGGAGACTTGCGACCGCTTAGTCAGCGAAGAGAACGAACCGGCGCTGCAGCAGTATCACCTGCTGCTCGGCGCGCTAAACGCCCTAGCCACAGGCACCAGCGATGGTCCCCGTCCAGCAACGATGATCCTCGACTCGTACCTGCTGCGCGCCCTGTCCATCGCCGGTTACGCCCCCCATCTAGGCGAGTGCTGGCGCTGCGGCAACCCGCGCGAGTGGTTCTCCCCCAGCGGCGGCGGAGCGGTCTGCGCAGACTGCCGCCCGTCCGGTTCCGTGCGTCCCAGCGAGGGTGCGTGGTATCTGATGGGGCTGCTGCTAGCGGGAGAGTGGCAGCGCACCGCCGATGCCCCCGAGCCAGTCTGCGCCGAAGTCAGCGGCATAGTAGCCGCCTTCACCAACTGGCACTTGGAGCACTCCCTGCGCTCCCTGCCCTTCGTGGATCGCGCGTAACCGGAGTTGCCCAATCTTATGTCCGGACGCACCCTGAGTTCGGACACACCCGGCGAGGAATGCTGTAGCGAGTTGGTTTTGGCGTGACCCCAGTTGCCGACTTTGAGCGCAGAAGCACCTATTCCAAACTAGACTGGTATGTACGAGTGCCGCTTGGCGTTGCGTTGACCACCTGAAGATAGCGGGCAGGGAGGGGTTACCTCACGATGGCAGCGAAGCGCGCTTATGTTTGGGTGGCGGGGGTGACGCTGGTTGCTGTGGCCGCGATAGCGGTGGGTGCGGTGATGCTGTTTCGCTCGGAGTGGTTTCGGATGGAAAACCGGCCTGCGCCTGATGAGTCGCCGACGACGGTTTGGTCGGAGGATGCCAGCGGGGTGGATGGGATCGGCGATCCGTATACGCCAGAGGCTGGGGGCACCGGGTACCAAGTGACGCACTACGACATCAGCGTGGAGGTGGACCCGGTTTCGCACTTCATTTGGGGGACGACAGTACTCACTGTTGAGGCACTCGGGCCGTTGGAAGAGTTGCATCTGGACTTGGCACAGAGTGTGACCACGGTCACGTTCGATGGTGGGGACGTCGATTTCACTCACAACGGCCTGGACTTGAGGCTTACGCTGCCGCAGCCAGCCACGCCGTACCAGGAGTACCGCGTCAGCGTGGAGTACAACGGAGAGCTTGAAGACATGCCCTATGGGCTTGACCAAGGAGTATATCTGCGTGTCGGCGAGGTTCTAATCGCCGAAGAACCCCACAGTTGCGCGGTCTGGTTCCCCTGCAACGACCACCCCAGCGACCCGGCCACATACAGCATCAAGGCCACCGTCCCCCATGACGTCGAGGCCATCTCGGCAGGCACTTGGGTGGACACCCAGTACGGCGAAAGTTGGGACCTGTGGATCTACGCGATCGACGCTCCCACCGTCACCTATGCCGTGCCGCTCGCCGTCGGTCAGTACACAATCGACAAGGACACCGTTGAGATCGGCGGCAAGAGCGTGCAGTACTTCGCTGCCGCGTCTGACAATGGTGCATCGTTCGGCTCGGACGGCACCGAGGGCGCACTGGCCTATCTGCGCCGCTCAATCGCCGCCGCCGACCACCTGACCACGTATCTTGGTGAATATCCGCCCAACACGCTCGGCGGGATCCTGCCCCCGATGTCCACAAGTTGGGGCGCACTGGAGACGTGGGGACGCCCCGTCTACGACCCGTCCTGCGCCCGCGACGGCGGTTGGGACGAGGTGTTGGCGCACGAAATCTCCCACTTCTGGTTTGGCGACACCATCACCCTCGCCGGGTGGCACGACATCGTCATCAACGAAGGTATGGCGACCTACATGGAGGAGTACCTTGCGCCCGGCATGACCAAGGCGGCGGCCGATGCGTGGTTCTACGAGCAGATCGCCGACACGTCCCCCGGCTTCTGGGCGGCACCCCTATCCGATCCCGGTCCGGACCCCGCCACGTTCTCCGGTCACGTCTACGACGGTGGAGCGATGGCGATCCACGCCACCCGCCAACTGATGGGCGACGACGCGTTCTTCGAGTTCCTGCGCGCTTGGGCCGCGCAAACCGGCCCCCACTCCCTAGACGAGTGGCGCACCATGGCGCAGGATTACTCCCCCGTCGACCTCGCCTACGCCCACGCCATCTGGTTCGACGGCACCACGCGCCTAACATGCAGCCCCGAAGTCGGCTGTCCATAAAGACAAAGAAAGACCGCCCCTTGGTTGATGCCCTCTGGTGTCTGGATCCGTTGGGTCTCGTCCAAGAGACGGCCTAACTACTAGCGTAGCGTCCCTTGTGCCTGGGTTTCTAACCGGTGACGAAAGCGTCCACCGTCGGCACAAATCTGAGAATGGCAGCGCCGACAACGAGTAGGATTATTTAGGAGGTTTCCGGTCTTCGATCCCTTTTGAGCCGCTGGTTGATTTTGTAGTTATGTTCTCTTCGCTCTCGATCGCCAACTTCCGCACCTACTTTGTGGGCGTGACTGCGTCAAACATCGGCTCGTGGATGGCGCGCACCGGGCAATCTTGGCTGGTGTTGATGGTGCTCACGGACCAGTCGTCCACCGCGCTCGGGGCGGTCAACTCGTTCATGTTCTTGCCGTCACTGGTGCTGGCACCGCTCGCCGGATCGCTCGCTGACCGGTTCCCGAAGTACAAGATCATGCTGGCCGGGCAGGTGGTGATGGGGCTGGACGCCATCATTCTGTCCACCCTAGTGTTCACCGGCAATGTACAGCTTTGGCACGTTTACATGTTCGCGTTCATTGACGGGGCGGCGGGTGCGTTCGATCAACCGGCGCGGGCGGCGTTTGTGTCTGAGATTGTCGGCAACCAGAAACTACCCAATGCGATCTCGCTGAACTCGGCGTCGTTCAACGCTGCCCGTGCGCTTGGCCCTGGCATTGCTGGCGTAGTCATCGCCGTGTTCGACACCGGCGTGGTGTTCGCTGTGGACGCGCTGAGTTTCATCACCATGATTGTCGCGCTGCTGGCGTTGGACAAGAAACTGCTCGAACCGGCACCGGTGCAGACCCGTGAACAGGCGTCCATTATTGGCGGATTCAGATACTTGGCCAGGCGTCCTGATCTGATGGTTTTGGTGTTTATCGGACTGGCCGTTGGCGGGTTTGGGTTCAACTTCATCATCAGCAACGCCGTGATGGCGACGCAAGAGTTCGGACGCGGGTCTGGCGAGTACGGCATCCTCGGCTCGATGATGGGCATCGGCGCGGTACTCGCCGCGATGACGTCCGCGTGGGTCGGCGGGTTCCGCATCCGCTTCATCCTGCTCGGCATGGGCGTTTACACCGTCTTCTCAGCCGTTGCGGCGTTCTCGCCCAGCTACTGGCTGTTCGCCGGGCTGCAAGTGCCCATCGGATTCGCCGTCATTATGAGTTTGCTTGGGGCCAACGCCCTATTGCAGACGCACACCGCGCCCGAGTTCCGTGGGCGGGTGCTCGCCGTGTGGGGCATCACGTTGACTGGCATCGCGCCGGTTGTCTCGCCCACGGTCGGTTGGCTTGGGGACGCCGTTGGGCCCTACTCCACCGTGCTTTTTGGCGCCATCTGCGTGGGTATCGCCTTGGTTATCGTGACCGCCCTGATCATGAAGAACCACCAGATCAAGCTGCGGTTGGTGACCAATCAGTTCCCGCCCAAGTTGGAGGCCGTGTTTGGACCGCCGTCTATCGGCTACGGGGAGCCCAAGCGGTAGTCAGCGACAGTTGGGGCAGATTCCGGAGACTTCTAGGGTGTGTTCTATGTCGGAGAAGCCGTGTTTTCTGGCAACGTCACTGGCCCAGCGTTCTAGGGATGGGGCGGCGATCTCGACAGTGCGTCCACATTGGCGACAGATCAGGTGGTGGTGATGGACGGGGGTGCAGACGCGGTAGGTCATCTCGCCGGAAGTGTTGCGGACAGCGTCGACGTCACCCGTGGTTGCCAACGCTGACAGATTGCGATAGACCGTGGACAGACCCAGTTGAGTGCCGCGATCCGCTAGTTGCTGGTGCAGTTGTTGCGCGGTGACGAATCCGGTGCAGGCACGTATGGCGTCCCACACTTGGGCGCGTTGCCGGGTGTTTCTGGAGCTTTGATCTGTTGCGATGTTGTCAGTGTTCGTCATAGTGATCTCCGTGCGGGGCGTGACGGTGGCCGTGGTGCACGTAGTCAACGTGATCTCCGTGCAGGATGGCCGTGGGTTCTTCTGTTGTTTCGATGGTTTCAGGGGGGACGACGGCGTCAGTTGCCCGGTGATGTTCCGACTCTACCGGGGCGTCCGTGATGATGCGACGTTTTCGCAGGGTGAATAGGGCGCTGATTAGGAAAAATGCGATTGCCAGCAGCACGATTGTGGCACCGGACGGGGTGTTGAACGCCACCGATGCAACCGTGCCGCCGAATGAGACGGCGATGCCAAAAGCGACCGATAGCACCATGCTGGCTTTGAATCCGGTGGCTATATTGGACGCGGCAGCGACGGGGATGACCATCAGTGCGCTCACCAGCAGCACACCGACGGTGCGCAGAGACAGGCTGACTGTCAGTGCTGCCATCACCACGATCAGCATGTTGAGCGCCTTCACCGGCAGGCCCTGCGTGCGGGCGTACTCTTCGTCGGCGCAGACCGCGAAAAGCTGCGGTTCCAACAGCAGGGACAGCGCGACTACCACCGTCGCCAAGCCTCCGATGAGGTACAGGTCCGAAGCGCTTACCGTAGTCAGAGAGCCAAACAGGTAACTGGACAGGGCGGACGTCCCGCGACCGGCAAGACCGGCGAGCATCACGCCTCCTGCTAGCCCCCCATAGAACAGGATAGCCAAGCCGACGTCAGCAGAGGCGCGGCCACTGGACCGCAATAGTTCGATCAGCACCGCTCCGGCGACGCACACCAGGATGGCGACGGGCAGGGGCGCGGTGTTGGTGAGCAGCGCTAGGCCGACCCCGGCGACGGCGATGTGCCCCAGGCCGTCGCCCAATAGTGACAGCCGACGCTGCACGATGTAACTGCCGACCGCCGGGCAAAGAGCGCCGGACAGCACCGCAGCGACGAGGGCACGCTGCACAAATGAGTAAGACAATATCTCAAGCATGGATGCCTCCCGAGATGGGCGCAGGCAACGCGGGCACGAGCGCGTACTGGCGGTGCAAGCTGTCGTCGTCTTCGGGGTGGGCGTGACCGAACTCGGGGCCGGAACGCAGCGGGCCAGCGTAGATGACGTTGCCTTCGCGCAGCACTACCGAGGTGTCGATCAGCGGCTCCACCGGACCAAACTCGTGCAGGACTACGAGGATGGTCAGGCCTTGGGCCTTCAGGTCGGCAAGAATCTTCGCCAGCGCATCTTGAGACGTAGTGTCGAGGCCAGCCAACGGCTCGTCGAGCAGCAGCAGATCTGGCTCGCCAGCCAGAGCGCGGGCGATGATGGCGCGTTGCCGCTGTCCGCCGGAAAGCTCACCCATCTCGGCATGCACCAGGGCGTCTAGACGCACCTGCGAGATGGCTCGCTTGATGACCTGCGTGTCGGCTTTGGTGGCGGGGCGCAGCATTTTGCGTCGGGCCAGACGTCCCGAGGTGACGATCTCGCCCACCGTCGCTTTGGTGATCTGCAGGGCAGAGCGTTGCGGGATGTAGCCGATGCGCTCCCAAGCTTTGAAACTGCCCAGTGGGGAGCCGAACAGACGCACCTCGCCAGAGTCGTGCGGCAGCAGACCTAACACCGAGCGCAGTAGCGTCGTCTTGCCCGAACCGTTGCCACCCAACAGCGCTACCGTCTGTCCCGATGTCACGCTCAGATCGACACCGTGCAGAATCTCTTCGCCCGTGAAGCTCACTCGCAGATCTGTTGCTTCAACAACCAGAGACGTTGTGTCTAGCGGCATCCGTTGGCCGCCTTGAGGGCTTCTAGGTTGGAGCGCATCACGGCGAGGTAGTCGGCGCCTAGGGACTCGTCGGTGATGGACTCCAGCGGGTCTAGGACATCGGTTTTCAGGCCCAGCTCGGTTGCCAGCATGTTGGCGTACTCGGGCGAGACTAGGGACTCGTAGAAGACGGTGGTGATCCCCGCCTGGCTAGCCAATGTGGCGACCTCGGCAAGCTGCGCGGGGCTGGGCTCGTCTTCAGGCGAGATGCCCGCGATGGCAATCTGTTTCAGGTCGTAGGCGATGGCCAGGTAGGCGAAAGCGGCGTGGCTGGTGACGAACTCGCGGCGCTCGCATGTTGTCAGGCCGGTGCGGAACTCTTGGCTGAGCTGCGACAACTCCCGCTGCAAGGTCTCCGCCGCTCCCCCAATCTCCTGCTTGTGGATGGGGTCTGCGGCCACGAGTTTGTCGGCAAACACGGTGGCGAAGATGCTCATGTTGGACGGGTTGAGCCAGGTGTGCGGGTCAAAGCCGCCGTCAAGGGGGTTTGACGGGTTGTCGGTGCCCTCGCCCCAACCGGGTTCCTCCTCAGGATCGGCGGGCAGCAGCGCGACCAGCGAGCCGGTCTCGACCAGCGACTTGGGCGGGTTCTGCTCAATCGCAGCATCAAGGGCCGGGGAGATTCCCAACTGATAAATGACGATGTCGGCGGTGGACAGGGATGCGATCTGAGCCGCCGTCAGTTCATATTCGTGTGGCTCGACGCCGGGGGGGACGAGCGTGGTCACGTCAGCGTAGCTGCCCGCCACCCGCTCGGCCACGAACGCCAGCGGATAGATCGCCGCCACAACCTGCGGCTTGTCTTTGGGTGCTTCCTCATCAAAACACGCAGTGGTTGACAGCAACATGGTGACGCCGAGTGCCACGGCTAGGACTCGCGCCCTTGACTTACAAATGAACATGATAACCATTATCAATAAGGATCGTGTCCGTTGCAAATCGACTCGCCAACAGGTTTGGCGGCTGCGTAGGTTAAGATAGTTCAACCGATGCCAGCCAGGTACCGGAAACTCGCCCCTCGTTGGCGCGCCTCGCGCACAACCTCGCGGGCCTCAATCCATGAATGGAGTGGCCGAACATCATGGCCGAAAGCAAACTCGATAAAGTCATCAGCCTGTGTAAGCGTCGCGGATTCGTCTTCCCGTGCGGCGAGATCTACGGCGGCACCCGCGCAGCTTGGGACTACGGCCCCTTGGGAGTCGAACTCAAAGAGAACATCAAGAAGCAGTGGTGGCGTCACGTCGTCACCTCCCGCGACGACGTTGTAGGGCTGGACTCGTCCATCATCCTGCCGCGTGAGGTGTGGGTGGCGTCCGGTCACGTTGGCGTGTTCACCGACCCGCTGACCGAGTGCCTGTCCTGCCACAAGCGTTTCCGTTTCGACCAGATGCAGGAGGAGTACGCGCACAAGCACAACCTCGACAACCCGGACGCCGTCACGGCCGCCGAACTGCCCTGCCCCAACTGCGGCGTGCGCGGCACGTGGACGGAGCCGCGCGACTTCAACATGATGCTCAAGACCTACCTCGGCCCGGTCGAGGACGAGTCGGGGCTGCACTATCTGCGCCCTGAAACCGCGCAGGGCATCTTCGTCAACTTCAAGGCCGTGCAGCAGACCACGCGGCAGAAGGTTCCGTTCGGCATCGGCCAGGTGGGCAAGTCGTTCCGCAACGAGATCACGCCCGGCAACTTCATCTTCCGCACCCGCGAGTTCGAGCAGATGGAGCTTGAGTTCTTCTGCGAGCCCGGCACCGACGAGCAGTGGCATCAAGACTGGATTGACTACCGCACCGACTGGTACACCGACCTCGGCCTGCGCCGCGAGGACTTGCGGCACTTCGAGCATCCGAAAGAGAAGTTGTCGCACTACTCCAAGCGCACCGTAGATATTGAGTACCGCTTCCAGTTCCAGGGCAGCGAGTGGGGCGAGCTTGAGGGCATCGCCAACCGCACCGACTTCGACCTTGGCACCCACTCCAAGCACTCCGGCACCGACCTGAGCTACTACGATCAGGCCAACGACCGCAAGTACATCCCGTACGTCATCGAGCCATCCGCTGGACTCACCCGCTCGCTGATGGCGTTCATGATCGGCGCCTACGCCGAGGACGAGGCCCCGAACGCGAAGGGTGGCGTGGACGTGCGCACCGTGCTGCGTCTGGACCCGCGTCTGGCCCCCGTCAAGGCCGCCGTGCTGCCGCTCAGCCGCGACGAAAAGCTCAGCCCCAAGGCACGTGGGCTGGCCGCCGACCTGCGCAAGATATGGAACGTTGACTTCGACGACGCGCAAGCCATCGGCAAGCGCTACCGTCGCCAAGACGAGATCGGCACCCCGTACTGCATCACCGTCGACTTCGACACCCTCGATGACGACGCCGTGACGATCCGGGAGCGCGACACCATGCAGCAGGAGCGCGTCGCTTTGGCGCAGGTCAAGAGCTACCTCGCGGAGCGCCTCGCTGGGGTGTAGGCAGTCAGTCGCCAAGACTGATGCACGTTTGACGCCCCGATTTGGCCTAGAGTTGCGTAATTGTGGATGACAGCAGATCGAACAAGGCGGGCTTGGTCGCGGGCTTCGCTGCGTACATCTTGTGGTCGGTGTTTCCGCTGTACTTCAAGCTGCTCGGCGCGGCCAGTCCGGTGGAGATTGTGGCGCACCGCATCGTATGGTCGCTGGTGTTCTGCGCCATCCTGCTCACGGTGACGCACTCTTGGGGAGACGCCCGGGGTGTGGTTGCCAGTCGGCGCTCGCTGCTCACGCTGATGGGTGCCGGGGTGCTGGTGAGTGTCAACTGGCTGATCTTTATCGCTGCTGTCAACACCGGGCACACGCTGGATTCGTCGTTGGGGTACTTTGTAAACCCGCTTGTCACCGTCGCTTTGGCGTATGCGTTCCTGCATGAGCGAGTCCGTCCACTGCAACTGATCGCCCTAGCGATCTGTGGAGTGGCGGTGCTGGTGATGATTATCGGATACGGAGAGTTCCCGTTCATCGGCCTGAGTTTGGCGCTCACTTTCGGCGTCTACGGGCTGCTGAAAAACCGCGTTGCGGGCAAGGTGACCCCGGTGGTCGGCTTAGGCATCGAGACGGCGACGGTGTCTCCAATCGCGCTTGGCTACATCATTTACCTACAGGCCAGCGGCCAAGGACATTTCTGGACCGATGGCTGGGCGCTCAGTGCCGAACTCGCGCTGGCTGGCGTCGTCACCGCGATCCCGCTGCTGCTGTTCGCGTTCAGCGCCGCTCACTTGCCGCTGACCACACTGGGGTTCATCCAGTACATCTCTCCCATCGGCACATTTTTCTTAGGCGTCTTCGTCTTCCACGAAGACATGCCCCTAGCCCGCTGGGCAGGTTTTGCCCTCATCTGGGTAGCGCTGGCCGTCCTCAGTGTCGACATCCTCGCCCGCACCTGGCGCGGACGCAGAAAACCAGCTCAATCCGAGCAAACCTAGCGAGTTCGTGCACGAACCGTGGATCGCGCTGGACGACGGTAGCAAATCGTGCACAAACTCGCGTCCGGCAGGTTCGAGTCGCCCTAGTCTATGCTTCGCACGGATGCTGCGCGCTAACCGGGTCAGTGCGGCAAATCGGCGGGACCAAGCGGACAACGGGTGCCCGCCACTATACTGATTGGCGTGTTTGCCGAGATTCCTAAACTGCGCCCATATACCCTGCTGATTCATGGCGGGGCGGGCAACATCACAGAACTGAGCGCCGAGCGGGAACGCCTGCTCTACACCGGGCTCGAAGAGGCGTTCGCCGCAGGCGAAAAGGTGCTTGAGGGCGGCGGCTCTGCGCTGGACGCGGTGTGCGCGGCGGTGTGCGTCATGGAAGAGAACGAGGGTTTCAACTGTGGACGTGGGGCTACGCTCAACGCGGATGCGGTCGTCGAGCATGACGCTGCCGTGATGTTCGAAGGGCACTCCGGTGCCGTCTGCGGCTCGACACATGCCAGGCACCCAGTGCTGTTCGCGCGTGCGGTTTTGGAGCGCTCCCCTCACGTGTTCTTGGCGATGCCGCCGGACTCGCTGCTCGAAGAGTGGGACTTGGAGCGGGTAGCCAACGACTACTTCGTCACCGCCGAGCGCGCCGAGCAACTCAAACGCGTGCAGGCGGCGGAGGCCATTGCCGAACCCCACGGAACGGTTGGCGCTGTCGCCATCGACCGCAACGGCCACCTAGCAGCGGCAACGTCCACCGGCGGTATGGAGAACAAGAAGCACGGTCGCGTCGGCGACTCGCCCATCATCGGCGCTGGCACTTGGGCGGCGGACGGCCCTCACGGCGTCGCGATCTCTGCTACCGGTTGGGGCGAGATGTTCATCGAGGGCGCCGTCGCTCACGAGATCCAGGCCCGAGTGCGCTACCTCGGCCAGCCCTTGGCCGCTGCGGGCGAAGGCACACTGAGCGACGAGGTGGGTACGCGCGGCGGCTACGGTGGTGTCATTATCATGGGTTCCGACGGACAAGCCGCAGCCGCATGGAACTCCACCCACATGATCTCCGCTTGGCGCACCGAATCCGGCGTCCACACCCAGTTGGCCTGATCTTCCGCTGCGCCCAACAGTGGGAAGATTGACCCATGGGATCGAAACTTATCGAACTGTTGTGGGTCACCCCGGCCGAGGCGCTGGCAGTGGTTATCTCAGCGTGCGTGTTGTACGCGGTACTGATCGCGCTGGTGAGCCTGTTTTGGCAGTCGCTCCAGTCGCGGGTTTCCGTGGGGTCCGTAGCAATTCTGACGCTTATCGGCGCGATCACCGCCCGCTCCATCTTGGGCGAGGCGCCACGTCTAGCCGGTGGCCTGCTGGCGCTTGCCACGCTGCTGGTGCTTGAGTCCATCTTCAACCAACTGCGTCGCCTTGGCCTGACGTTCGGCCTCAAGCCGCGCCGCGCCAAAGCCGTGATGACAGACGGACAGATTGTCCCCGAGATGCTGCAACGTGCCCGTCTAAGCGAGCGCGAACTCTACGTCCGCCTCCGTCGTGCGGGGGTCCGTCAGTTGAGCGAAGTCGCCACGGTCATCGTCGAGACAGACGGGTCTCTGACAGTCATCCGCGTGGGTCAAGACCCCGACGAGCAACTGCTGGCGGGCGTTCTGGGCCTGTAACGGACGGCGTAGCGCCGCCACCAGCACGACAGCAGATAACTACTCCCTTATCGGTCATAACCGATGAGTGTCCCTGTGCACGCCGCATCTGTCGGTTATAACCGACAGATGCGCCTGTCACTAGAAGGCTCCATGTCCTCCCAGCGGAGGCCATCTCCGTCTCGCGGAAGTGTAGCTCTTGAAAAATGCCTGTCTTACGAGCTACACTTCCGTTATGGAGATGTGGACTACTGCACAAGCTGCGCACGCTTGGAACGTAGACCCGCGATGGGTCCGGAACCTTGCCACGCAAGGACGAATCCTTGGAGCCGTACGTCAAGGCCACTTCTGGACCATCCCGACAGGCACTCCAAAGCCCTCAGATGCCAGAGAATACCGTTACGTCGATGTACCGGAACAGTTGCGTTCCGAGTTCGCACACGTGGATGCCCTGCGCGACGAGATGGGCCGCCGCCGTCCCCTCACGCAGGGTGAACTGGAGCGCATCCGCAACGACTTCGTAGTCGAGTACACCTACGACTCCAACGCCATCGAAGGCAACACACTCACTTTGAAAGAGACTGCCCTCGTCCTCGAAGGCTTGACCATTGGCGAGAAGCCGCTCAAAGACCACCTTGAGGCGGTCGGTCACGCGGACGCGTTCAGTTATGTTGAGCAGTTGGCTAGCGCCAATGAGCCACTCACGTCACGCGTCATCAAGGACATTCACTATCTCGTGTTGGCGGATCGTCCGGATGATCGCGGCTCATTCCGCAACGTCGCCGTGCGCATCCTCGGCAGTACTCACAGGCCGCCCGAGCCGATCCTTGTGCCGGAACTCATAGACGAGTTGCTGCAGGACTACGCCAGAGACCGACATCACCCCATAGATCGCGCGGCCCGCTTCCACCTCAACTTCGAGGCCATCCATCCCTTCATCGATGGCAACGGCCGCACCGGCAGACTCCTACTCAACCTGATGCTGATGCGCTCCGGCTACCTGCCTATCAACATCAAGTACACCGACCGTCGTCGCTACTACGACTGCTTCGAGGCGCGCGACGACCTCGGAGACTCGCTGCCAATGACCCAGCTAGTGCTCGGCTACACGCAACAAAGACTTGCCGACTGGTTGGCGATCATCAGCTAGCAAGAGGGTGCTACTCGACCGCTCCACACGCCAGTCACTCAAGGATAAGTTCATCGCCTATCTGCATGGATGTCGGCAAGCACCGAGTCGGTGTCCAAAGGCGGCATCAGGCGGGCGTTCTTCCGAATCTCTTCCAACACCACTTCTCGAAGACGCGCCGGAGTCACATCACTTGCTTGGGGTGTCGCATCATCTGGCACGGTTCGCTCTCACTCCCACTCGATGGTGGCGGGGGGCTTGCTGGTGATGTCTAGGACTACGCGGTTGATGGCGCGGACCTCGTTGGTGATGCGGGTGCTGATGCGCTCCAGCAGGTCGTAGGGCAGACGGGACCAGTCGGCGGTCATAGCGTCTTCGCTTGTCACGGGGCGCAGGACTACCGGGTGGCCGTAGGTGCGGCCGTCGCCTTGGACGCCGACCGAGCGGACGTCGGCCAGCAGCACAACCGGGAACTGCCAGACCTCGCGAGCTTGGGGGGACGCGTCGAGTTCTTCGCGAGCAATGGCGTCGGCGTCGCGCAGCAGGTCTAAGCGCTCTGAGGTGACCTCGCCGATGATGCGAATGGCGAGACCGGGGCCGGGGAACGGTTGCCGCCAGACGATGTGCTCCGGCAGGCCGAGTTCTAGGCCGACCTTGCGGACCTCGTCTTTGAACAGCGTCCGTAGCGGCTCGATCAGCGCGAACTGGAGGTCGTCTGGCAGGCCGCCGACGTTGTGGTGGCTCTTGATGTTGGCCGCGCCGTCGCCGCCGCCAGACTCCACCACGTCCGGGTAGAGGGTGCCTTGCGCTAGGAAGTCGATGCCTTGCTCGCCTGCGATCTGACGGGCCGCCGTCTCGAATGCGCGGATGAACTCGCGACCGATGATCTTGCGTTTCGTCTCAGGGTCGCTGACCCCGGCCAAGGCCGACAGGAACCGCTGCTCCTCGTGCGCCACCACCAAGTTGATGCCGGTGGCCGCCACAAAGTCCTGCTCAACTTGGCTTGCCTCGTTCTTGCGCAGCAGGCCGTGGTCAACGAAGACGCAGGTCAACTGATCGCCAATGGCGCGTTGCAGCAGGGCGGCGGCGACCGCAGAGTCAACGCCCCCTGACAAGCCGCAAAGCACCCGTTTGCTGCCCACGGTCTCACGAATGAGCGCCACTTGGTCCTCCACGATGCTGGCGGACGTCCAGTTGGGGGTCACGCGGGCGATGTCGAACAGGAAGTGCTCCAGCACGCGCTGGCCAAACTGGGAGTGAGAGACCTCCGGATGCCACTGCACTCCGGCCAGACGACGGTACGGGTCCTCGAATGCGGCGACGGCTGCGGCGGCGGTGCGTGCCAACGGCGTGAACCCGACGGGCGACTCAGCGACAGAGTCCCCATGGCTCATCCACACGCTCAGCTCCTCCGGCAGGCCGTCCGTCAACGCCCCGTGCCGCTCTTGGTTGACCGTGAGTGCCGTGCGTCCAAACTCGCTCAGGCCAGACTCGGGGATGACGCCACCCAGCGCCTGCGCCATCGCCTGGAAACCGTAGCAGATGCCAAACACTGGGATACCTGCCGCAAACAGGGACGGATCGACCTGCGGCGCGCCCGGTTCGTACACGCTTTTTGGTCCGCCGGACAGGATGACTGCTGCTGGCCTGCGCGCCACGATCTCGGCCACGGGCGTGGAGTGAGGAATGATCTCCGAGTAAACGCTAGCCTCGCGCACTCGCCGAGCGATCAGTTGGGCGTACTGGGCACCGTAGTCAATCACCAGCACCGTGTCATGTTGCGCATCTGCCATAAGATCAAGTCTACCGGCCCCGCACATGAGCAAGCAGCACTAACATATAGAGACATGAGCCACGAAGCCACGGACGCACCGGACGCCTTGGCGGAGGCAATCACCGAACTGCGCGCCGCTGAGGCTGCGTGGGCGAATTTCCGCCGCGACATGCCACTGGGTACCAACGACATCCAGCAGTTCGAGCGCCGCATGTACATGGCGTACGGCACCCTCAGCCAGAAGCCCTTTGCCCGCATGAAGGCGCGCCTGCTGAAAGCCCGCGCCACCTACGCCAAGGCGAAAGCTCAAGCTGCCCGCAGCGAGTCCGCCGAGGACAGTTAGGCGACGCGCACGCCTTTGGCGAGTTTGCGATACGGCACCTTCAGCCGAACAACCGCCGCACGGAAGAAGAAACCTCCCAGGAGCAAGTTCACGACAAGCCCCCACGGCCAAACTGGAATGTTGGCGTCGATCTTCTTGAACTCACTGGGCAGCGGAGACGAGTCCGCCACGATGACGAACGGATTGACCAATTCACGTTTAGATGCGTGTCGGGAGACATTTCGCGGAAACTTGCAACAAGTAGCCCTGTCCAGGAGACAAGAACCCCCAACTTTCTTAGCACGATAGACCTCACAACATCGTCGTTGATGAATAGCAAAGTGAGGTCAGGCCAACATGAGGACCGCAGTCGCCTATGAGCAACTCAATAAAGACTGGTATCGGGTGCTCTGCGCCAATCCGGACGTGCCGGGGCGCTGGATGATGGTTGGCGTTGCGCCCGGCCCCATGGATGACATGGTGGGTTACCTGTGGAGTGACGATGTCACTTCGGCCAAGTTGGTGCTGCTCGCGCAAGACAAGGACGAGCTGGCCGGCCGGCTGCTGTTGCAGTCCATGGCCCGCAGGTTGGCGTGGTACGCAGGCCGCAGCGCCAAGTACGAACTGGCCGAGTTTATCTCCGCTGCGTGGGAGCGGGTCGCCACGTATCCGGCGGCAACTCGCAGCACCAACGTGATGGTCAATCTGTGTCTTGATTGTCTGAAAGCCGTGTCGCGTGCAGCCGCTAAAGACGGCCGCGAGATCACCGTCGATCAGCCGCCTGAGCCGCCCCAGCAACCAGACCCAGCCGGTGCCAGCTATCCTCGTGTCGCCGAGATCATCGATCTTGCTGAACGCCGTGCTCTCGTGCCGCGCGCCTCAATCGCGGTGCTGCGCAGCATCTACGACGACGGCCTCAGCGGGCAACAAGCGGCGGAGCGTCATGGCATGTCCCCAGAGATGGTGCGCTACCGCTGCTCATCCGCCATAAAGAAACTCCGCGTCCACCGCCAAGAGCTCCTCATGGCCGCGTGAGTGGCCTCAGCGGAAACTCAGATGGTCGCGGCGCACCTGCGCCATGATGGCATCGAAGATCGTCGTCACCAACTCCGGGTCGAGTCGCGCCTCCTCGGCGGCAGAGCGCAGATACGCAAAGTGCTCCTCCTCGCGCGCCGGATCCTTCGGCGGCAGATCATGCGCCGCCTTCAACACCCCCACCTTACGAGTCAGCTCAAACCTGCTAGCCAGCACCCGCACCAACTCAACATCGCGCTCATCAATGCTCTCGCGCAGCCTAACCAACTGCTCCAGCGGCTCCTCACCCATGGGCACCAGTGTAGTTGGATACAGCGGGCCGCGTTTCATTCTTGACGGAGACGCAGACAAACAAGAGGCCGTGGATGAGCCCCGGCTCTTTGCTTTGGCCCAGGCGGCGAGATTCGCAGGAAATGCTGTGCATTTCCTGGTGCCTCGCACTGAAGTGTTCGGCTGACTCCCGGGCGAACGCCCCACTGGGGCCTTCGCTGTTAACCGGGAGTCCTCTCACGAGTGCGAATCTCCACGGGCACGATCAAAACAAAAAGCCGGGGATGAACCCCGGCTTCTTGCTTTGGCGGAGGCGGCGAGATTCGAACTCGCGAGGGGTTTTGAGACCCCAACCCGCTTAGCAGGCGGGCGCCATAGACCGACTAGGCGACGCCTCCGTTACGTGCAACTACA
>JAISJP010000005.1 GCA_031261455.1 Propionibacteriaceae bacterium | reverse complement strand
GGATCTGACGTGGGTGGTCGCGGTGGTCACCCGCTACTTCGGCGGCGTGAAGCTCGGCGCGGGCGGTTTGGTGCGCGCGTACTCCGGTGCGACGACGCTGGCCGTCGACGAAGCCAGCTTGGTGGCGCGCGAAAAGCAGCTGCTGTTCACTCTTCCGTTGGCTCACGCCGACGCCGGCCGCATCGAGGGCGAGCTGCGTATTGCGGGAGTAACGGTGTTGGGCACGGAATATGGATCGCGGGCCGTGCTGACTTTGGCCGCCGCAGATCCGGAGCGCCTGGCCGCGACAGTGGCCGCCGTCACGGCGGGCGCGGGAGAGCTGGCGCAGGCGGGGCACATGTGGATCGACGTCTAGCCGGGGTTCGCAGGGCGCAGCACCCTTGACAAGCACCATGTTTGGGCTCGTTTTCACCAGCTCTCAGGATCGGCGGCGCCGGCGAGAGGCCCGAAGCTGGTTCATCCGGAACAGCCGCGCTGCCAACAGAATCTGATCGAATCTCCGTCGAGGCGAAATGGCGGCCGCTCGGCTCGCCGCCGGGTTCGGCGCGCCCATCGCGACGCAGTTGGTGGGACGTGCCAGAGTTTTCTTCCATGACGTTATTGATCGACGCCGCGCACCGGCGTCCCATTTTGCGGACGCCGTCGTCGACGCCCCCGCCCATCCAAACGGGGACGCCGCTGCCCAGCTGGCGGCAGCTGCTCCTGGTTGCGCTGGGCCCCAGCGTGATCGGCTTGGCGGCTGCGGCGGGTTTGGTCTTCGCGGCGCTGGCGTCTGCCGGAAGCGGCCGAGAGGCGTTGGCGCAGGCGGTCGCAGCGATCTGGTTGGTGGCGCATCATTCGCCGCTATCCGTCGAGGGCGTGCCGATGGACGTGACGCCGCTGGGGGTGACGCTGGTGCTGCTGTGGCTGGTGTGGGCGGCCAATCGGTGGATGGCGACGAAAATCGCCGCCGCGTCGCCTGATCGGCGGGTGGACGGGAAGGCTTCCGGGTTGCTCGCGGGCGCGTCGGTGTTGGGCGCGGCGACGGCGACGGCGGCCGCGTTGGCTGTTATCGTCGGCACCGGCGTCGAGGCGACACCGGGCACCGCGTTGATCTGGACGTGCGTCTTGCACGGCTTTGCCGCCGCACTGGGGGCCCAACCCCCCGCCCAGCGCTCCGAAATCGCGTGGCACGGGATCCGCGCAGGGGTGGCGGTCGTCGCCGCGTTGACGGCGCTGGCGGCGATCGGGCTGTTCGCTGCGGCCATCACGCGGTGGTTCGCGGTCGGCGAGCTGCTCAGCGGTGGCGATATTGCCAGCGCCGCAGGACTTTCGGTGATCTCCCTGGCGTATCTGCCCAATGTGGTGGTGGCGGCGACGGGAGTGCTGGCCGGTGCCAGCGTCGGGTTCGGCGACGTGTGGTTGAGCGTGTGGGGCTCGCTGCCAGGCCAAATGCCGCCGATCCCGCTGCTCGCCGCCATTGCCACGCCCAACAGCGCGCTTTTGCCGCTCCTGCTGGTTTTTCCGCTGGCGCTCGGCGTTTTGGCCGGCCACACGGCGTGCCGCGAGGGCTCGGGCCAGGCCGCGCTGGTGGCGGTCGTGCGCGCCGCAGCCGGCATCGGCATCGTCTATTGGGCCGCTGCCGAATTGGCGGGCGGCACGATGGCCGGCTTCGGCGATGTGGATCTGACGCCGTGGGCCTGCGGCTTGCTGATCTTCGGCTGGCTCGCCGGGCCGGGCGCGGTGACAGTGGTGTTGACGACGTGGTGGCGCGGCCGGGCGGGCGAGGAGCTGGCCGCCAACGAGAGCAAGGCGATCAAGCCTGCCGCCGAGCCCGAGCCCAAGCCCGAGCCCGAGCCTGAGCCCGAGCCCGAGCCCGCCGAATTGAGCGCCGGTGACACGGAGCCCGCCGAAACCGGCGCCGTCGAACCCGATCTGGCCGAAGCGGAGGAGGCCGCGCCCGACCTCGCCGCAGTCGCGGAGGAAGCCGGCCTCAAGCCGCGCGGCCGGCATCGGCGCACCGCGAGCCGGCGGCCGCGCGGCGCCATACCCGCAGCCGGGGGCGATGGGCCGGGCGCTTAAACTGGAGGGGCCAGTAAACCAAACCAGTCTTGTGGGGGTATTGCCCTGAGCACGTCATATTTCTCGCCCACCAGGCCTCCCACGGAGAAGACTTCCGTCGTGGTGCTCGCATCTGGAATGGGCACTTTGTTGGCCGGTTTGTTGGACCGAGTCGAAGAGCCTGATTTCCCCGTCTTCATCGCCGGCGTCATCACTGATCGCGATTGCATGGCCTACAAGCGGGCTCGGGCGCGCCGCGTCCCCGTGATGCTCGTGCACCCCGAGCAGTGCCCCGATCGCGCCAGCTACGACCTGATGCTGGCCGCCATCGTCCGCGATTTCGATCCCGATCTGGTGGTGACGGCCGGGTTCATGCGCATCCTCGGGCCCGAGTTCGTCTCCGCCTACCCTGGGCGCATCATCAACAGCCACCCGTCGCTGCTGCCGTCGTTCCCGGGTGCCCACGCCGTGCGCGACGCCCTCGCCCACGGCGTCAAAGTGACTGGCACCACCGTGCATCTCATCGATTCGGGTGTGGATACCGGGCCAGTTCTGGCGCAAGAGGCCGTGCAGGTGCATATCGGCGACACCGAAGAGACGCTGCACGGCCGCATCAAAATCATTGAGCGCCGGCTGCTTCCCGAGGTCGTCGCCGCAGTCGCCACCCGCGGCTACACCCTGGATGGACGAAAGGCTGTGATCGGCAGATGAGCGAGCGCAAAGCAATTCGCCGCGCACTGGTCAGCGTGTACGACAAAACCGGGCTCGCCGAGCTCGCCGCCGGGCTGCATGCGGCCGGCGTGCAGATCGTCTCCACGGGTTCCACCGCCGCCACCATCGCGGCTGCCGGCGTGCCCGTGACGGCCGTCGAGGAGCTCACCGGCTTCCCCGAGTGCCTCGAAGGGCGCGTCAAGACGCTGCATCCGCGGGTGCACGCCGGCGTCCTCGCCGACACCCGCAAGCCCGAGCACCTCGCCCAGCTCGAAGAGCTCGGCATCGAGACGTTCGAGCTGGTGGTCGTCAATCTCTACCCCTTCACCCAGACCGTCGCCTCGGGCGCCGGAGTGGACGAGGTCGTCGAGCAGATCGATATCGGCGGGCCGTCCATGGTGCGCGCCGCCGCCAAGAACCACCCGTCCGTCGCCATCGTCACCAGCCCGGCTCAATATCCGCAGCTGATCGAAGCGCTTGCGGGTGGCGGTTTCACGCTGGCTGCGCGTCGCGAACTGGCTGCTGCCGCCTTTGCCCACACTGCCGCCTACGACGTGGCGGTCGCCACTTGGATGGGCGAGCACCTCGACCCGCGTGGCGCTGATGGATTCCCGCAGTATGCGGGCGGTCTCTGGTCCAAGCAAGCCACCCTGCGCTACGGCGAAAACGCCCACCAGTCGGCCGCCAGCTACACCGATGCCGCTGCCCCCGGCGGCCTCGCCCAGGCGCAACTCCTGCACGGCAAAGAGATGAGCTTCAACAACTACACCGACGGTGACGCCGCCTACCGCGCCGCCTACGATTTCGACGAGCCGTGCGTTGCCATCATCAAACATGCCAACCCGTGCGGTATCGCCGTCGGCGCAACCATCGCCGAGGCCCACGCGAAAGCCCATGCCTGCGATCCGCTCAGCGCCTTCGGAGGGGTGATCGCCGCCAACCGCGAAGTCACTGCCGAGATGGCCACGAAAGTCAAAGACATTTTCACCGAGGTGATCATTGCCCCGTCCTACGAACCGGAGGCGCTGGAACTGCTGACCGCCAAGAAGAACATCCGCATCTTGATCGCCCCGGCCTACGAGCCTCGCCCCCGCGAGGTCCGCTTCATCACCGGTGGCGTGCTGCTCCAAGACCCTGACCGTATCGATGCCCCCGGCGACTCTTGGCAGACCTGGACGCTCGCCGCCGGCCCCCAGGTCGAAGACGAAACCCTCTGCGACCTAGAGTTCGCATGGCGCGCCGTCCGGGCCGTCAAGTCCAATGCCATCCTGCTAGCCAAGGACTCGGCGTCCGTCGGCGTGGGCATGGGCCAGGTCAACCGCGTTGATTCCTGCAAGCTCGCAGTAGACCGCGCAGGAGACCGTGCTGCTGGCTCCGTCGCTGCCTCTGACGCGTTCTTCCCGTTCGCAGATGGTCCGCAGATTCTCCTAGACGCTGGCGTGAAGGCCATAGTCGAACCCGGCGGCTCTATCCGCGACGCCGACACCATCGCCGCCTGCGAAGCCGCTGGAGTCAGCCTCTTCTTTACGGGCACCCGCCACTTCTTCCACTAACTTGTAAGTGAGTGCTCACTCACTTATGATTGTCGGATGCCTATTGCGCAAGAGCCAATTGATGAGCCGGTGGGGCGTACCCGCGCCAAGCCGTTAGACGCGGACACTCGGCGTGCGGAGATTATTGCGGCGACGCGGCATCTGTTGGCGGCCAACGGCACCAACTTCACCACCAAGGCTGTGGCCGAGGCGGCGGGGATTGCTGAGGGGACGATATTTCGCGTCTTTAGTAGCAAACGTGAGCTGATTGCGGCTGTTATTCAGGATTTGCTTGACCCTACTCAGTACGTCGCGCAGATTGAGGCGTTGCCGGACGCCGATTTGCAGGAGCACACTGTCGCCCTGTTGTCAGTGCTGCGAGGCGGCTTGCAGCGGGCCAACGGGATATTCTCGGCGATGGCGGCGGTTTCGAGCGCAGATCGACCGGGTGACCCGAACTCCTGCCCCGATCCCGGCTCTGATGAGTCTGTGAAGCACGCGTTCAAACGACACCAGCACGACAAGATGACTGCCTTGAAAGACGCAGTCACCGCCTCGTTGGAGCCTTACGCTGCCGAGTTGTGCGTCTCACCTGCGCTCGCGGCTGCGACCGTATGGATGACGGCCATGGCGTCTGCACATCCATTCGTCAGCGAGTACAACGACCTCGACACCGAGGAATTAGCCCAACTGCTCATCCACGGTTTTGCAAACGATAATCAGTATCATTCGGGACCGCCCACTCCGTCGCCCTAGAAACTCCACCTGTCACCCTGCACTTGAGTCGCAGGGTCCATGCCAGCAGGCACCCCACAACGTCCCCCCCAGTCCGCCAGTCCCCCACAGAACAAGAAAAGTAGAGACAAAATACACATGTTTCGGCAGTTATTAGTTAGACATACCCGCCCATACCTGAAGCACTTGCTCGGTGTGGTGGGGCTGCAATTGATCGCGACGGTGGCGTCGCTGACCTTGCCAACGCTGAACGCGCAGATTATCGACAAGGGAGTGTCCCAGGGCGACACCGGATATATCTGGGTGCGCGGCGCTCTGATGCTGCTGGTTTCGCTGGCGCAGGTGCTCGGGCAGGTGGGGTCGGCCTACTTTGGTGCCCGCATCGCGTTTGGGTTTGGACGCGACGTGCGTGCGCGACTGTTCGATCACGTGCTCGGATTCTCGTCGCGCGAGGTCAACCAGTTCGGCGCTCCGTCACTGATTACGCGCAACACCAACGACGTGCAGCAGGTGCAGATGTTGGTGATGATGACCTGCACGTTCATTATCTCCGCACCGATGACCGCGATTGGTGGCATCTTCATGGCGCTGAGGGAGGACGCCGGACTCTCCTGGCTCATCTTGGCTGCGGTCGTGGCGCTGGGTATCGGCATCGGCATTCTGGTGAGTTTGATGACGCCGTTGTTCCGGCTGAACCAGACTCGCATCGACAACATCAACCGGGTGTTGCGTGAGCAGATCACCGGCATCCGCGTGATCCGTGCGTTCATCCGCGAACCTGCGGAACGCGCACGTTTCAAAGACGCCAACAATGATCTGATGCAGTTGGGTTTCAAGATCGGCACTGTGATGGCCGTGCTGTTCCCCGTAGTCAACATCGTGTTGAACCTCTCCAGCGCCGGTGTCATGTGGTTTGGCGGCATCCGCGTGGAAGATGGTGACATCCAAGTCGGCCAGTTGACCGCGTTCCTCAACTACCTGATGCAGATCTTGATGAGCGTGATGATGGCAACGATGATGCTGATGATCCTGCCTCGCGCCCAAGTCTGCGGCCGCCGCATCATGGAGGTGCTGGACACCAAGTCGTCGGTGGTCTCCCCTGAACACCCCGTGCTGGAGGTCGAGCAACAGGGCACCATTGAGTTCCGCGACGTCACCTACACCTATCCGGGCGCGGAGGAGCCGGTGCTCAACGACATCTCGTTCAGCGTCACCCCCGGCACCACCACCGCGATAATCGGTGCCACCGGCTCCGGCAAAACCACGCTGGTCAACCTGATCCCGCGCCTGTTCGATGTCTCAGACGGGTCTGTGCTGATCGACGGTGTTGACGTGCGCGACCTCGATGAGGACGTGCTGTGGTCCCACATCGGGCTGGTGCCGCAGAAACCGTACCTGTTCTCTGGCACGGTCGCCAGCAACCTGCAGTACGGACGCCCCGGTGCCACCGACGAGCAGATGTGGGAGGCGTTGCGCATCGCGCAGGGGCAGGATTTCGTCTCCAAGATGGACGGCGGCCTGGATGCCGACATCTCGCAGGGCGGCACCAACGTGTCTGGCGGTCAGCGACAACGAATATCTATCGCGCGGGCGCTGATGAAACAGCCCGACGTGTACGTGTTTGACGACGCCTTCTCGGCTCTCGACACGGCAACGGACGCGAAGGTGCGCGAGGCACTGGGTCACACCACCGGCGAGGCTGCGGTGCTGATCGTGGCGCAGCGGGTGTCGTCAATCACAACGGCAGACCAGATTTTGGTGCTAGATGCCGGACGGATAGTCGGGCGCGGACGTCACGAAGAGCTGTTGACAAGCTGTGACACCTATCGCGAGATTGTGGAAAGCCAGTTGAGCGCAGAGGAGATGGCGGCATGAGTGAGACCGCAAACACTGCAAAGACTGACAAGACTGCCACGACGGCAGACGGAGCCGAGACGACCCCCAAGGAGAGCACAGTGAGTGTTCCAGCCGTTGCTGAGCCAGCACAGGAACAGCGCAAAGCCAACGAGCGCCCCAAGTTCGGTCCGCCGCGTGGTGGTGGTCGCGGCCCCGGTGGCGGTGGCCCCATGGGCGGACGCGTTGCCGAGAAGGCGGTCAGCTTCGGTCCGTCCCTCAAGCGCTTGCTGGGGCAGTTGGTGCCCGAGAAGGTGCTGCTGGTCATCGTGATCGCCATGGGGTCAATCTCCGTGATATTCAACGTAGTCAACCCCAAGATCATGGGACGCGCCACGGACGCCATCTTCGCTGGCATCGTCGGCAAGCAGCTCCCGGCAGGCATGAGCACCGAGCAGGTCATCGAGATGCTGCGCGCGCAAGGTCAGGACCAACTGGCCGACATGGTCTCCGGCATGAACGGCCTAGTGCCCGGCCAAGGCATCGACTTCCATGCCCTCGGCGTGGTGCTGCTGACCGTCATCGGGCTGTACGTGGCGTCGTCAATCATGGGGTTCTTTCAGTCGTTCCTAGTCAACCGGGTGGTGCAGCGCAGCGTCTTCCGCATGCGTGAGGCCGTCGCCGACAAGATCGACCGGCTTCCGCTCAGCTACTTTGACAAGCAGCCTCGTGGCGAACTGCTCAGCCGCGTCACCAACGACATTGACAACATCCAGCAGTCGCTACAGCAGTCGATGTCGCAGTTGATGAACTCGGTGCTGATGATCATCGGCGTGGCCGTCATGATGTTCACGGTGTCATGGTCGCTGGCGCTCATCACTTTGTGTATCTTGCCGTTCGCCGGGGTGATTTCGGCGCTGGTTGGCAAGCGTGCCCAGAAACGGTTCGTCGCCATGTGGGCGGCCACCGGCGGACTGAACGGCCAAGTCGAGGAGGCCTACACCGGACACGCACTGGTCAAGACGTTCGGTCGTCGCCAGGAGGTGGACGCCCAATTTGGTGACACCAATGAGGACCTCTACAAGGCAGCGTTTGGCGCCAACTTCATGTCCGCCATGCTGATGCCCATCAACTTCTTCATCGGCAACTTGAACTACGTTGTCATTGCGGTGTTGGGCGGCCTGCGGGTTGCCAGTGGCACCATGGCGTTGGGCGACGTACAAGCCTTCATCCAGTACTCGCGCATGTTCACGCAACCGATTGGACAGGTGGCCTCAATGGCCAACCTGCTGCAGTCCGGAGTGGCATCCGCCGAGCGCGTGTTCGAGGTGCTGGACGCCCCCGAGCAGCGCCCAGATGCTACCGGGCCACTGCCCGAGACAATCACTGGTCATGTCGAGTTTGTTGGTGTTGACTTCTCCTACTCGTCCGACCAGCCGCTCATCGAGAACCTCAACATCGAGGCGAAGCCCGGCCAGACTGTCGCTATCGTCGGCCCAACCGGCGCGGGCAAGACCACGCTAGTCAACCTGCTCATGCGGTTCTACGAGGTGGACAAGGGAGCCATTCTGCTGGACGGCACTGACATCACGAGCGTGCCGCGCGCTGAGCTGCGCGACCAGCTCGGCATGGTGTTGCAAGACACCTGGCTGTTTGGCGGCAGCATCTACGACAACATCGCCTACGGTGCGGTGGACGCCACCCGCGAGCAGGTGATGGAGGCGGCGCAGACCACCTATGTGGACCGTTTCGTCGCCCACCTGCCCGAGGGTTACGACACCGTGATCGACGAGGAGGGCAGCAACATCTCCGCTGGTGAGAAGCAGTTGCTCACCATCGCGCGTGCCTTTGTGTCCAACCCCGCTGTGCTCATCCTTGATGAGGCCACCTCGTCGGTCGACACGCGCACCGAGGTGCTGGTGCAGCACGCCATGGCGAAGCTGCGCTCTGGCCGCACGTCGTTCGTCATCGCTCACCGCCTGTCCACCATCAGGGACGCCGACGTGATCCTCGTGATGCAGCACGGCTCCATCGTCGAGCAGGGCACCCACGACGAGTTGGTGGCCGCTCACGGAGCCTACTGGCAGCTCTACAACGCTCAATTTGCCGGTATGGATGACTAAAGAGACAGCCAGAATGTGAGATTCGGGGGCCGTGTTGCAAGAAATTATGAAGTTTCTGCTCTGAAACGTCCCGGGTGAGCCTCACTGCGCTATATGCTTTACGTGCCGGTTGGTGGTGCGCGGCCCACTTCGCTAGCAGCGTGCTAGGGTTGCGGTTCACTAATTGGGTAATCGTCCGAGTCATACAAGACTTACCAGAAAGGGGCGCTGTCAGAGCTATGTCTACACCGCCATTTGGCCCGCAAGACGGGCAGCAATTTCCTCCGCAGGGCGCAGCTCCGTATCCCGGTCAGCCTGGTCAGGCACCAGCCACTCCTGCATTCCAGATCAACACGCAGGCCATCGCAGGCGAGTTGAAGAAACAGTCCCCATACGTCCTCGGCCTGATCGGCGCGGGCGTGCTCGCACTGTTGGTGTCGTTCCTCCCGGCCTACTACAAGGTCACCGTGTCGATTTTTGGCTTCAACCAAAGTGAAAGCGTCAATGCTTGGAACGGGTTCTTCTCGTGGGTGGGGGTGCTTCTGCTTCTTGCGGGCGCTGCCCTAGCCGCCGATCACGCCCTCGGGTTGGTTGGCCTTCTCAAGGGTCAGACCCTCGGCTACGGTTTGCTCGGCGCCTTCGGTGGCGGCGCACTGCTTACACTGTTGGCGCTGTTCGTCGACCCCGGTGTTGAGGGTGTGTCTGCTTCAGACCTAGAGCAATATGGCATAACCATTGGCCGGGGCATTGGCTACTGGCTGATCCTGCTGTTGGCTCTCGCCGGTACTGCCGCCGCGTTCTTGGTCTACACCGAACTCGGCAAGGCTGGGGCCGCTGCTCCGGCACAGGTCGCTCCGGGGTTTGCTCCCGCCGGTTACGGCGCTCCCGCTCCTGCAGGCTTTGGCGCTCCCGCTCCGGCACAGCCGTGGGGTGCGCCTCCTACTGGTCCTGCAGCTCCCGTTGCTCCCGCTCCAGCCGCTCCGGAAGCTCCGCAGCCTCCCGTTGCTCCCGAACCTGAGGTCCCTCCGACCATCTAGGGTGTCCTAAACCAAGAGGGCTGGGGCCGCACCGAAACGTGCGGCCCCAGCCCTCTTGTCTGTTAAGTTCTTGTTTTAGCTCAGCCGCGGGCGTGGACCTGAATGGGGAAGTCGGATGAGCCGAGTGCTTCGGCCCAAGACTTGACGTTGGGACGCTGCCGCAACAACTGGCGACGTTCCCGCTCCGTCATGCCGCCCCACACGCCCCATTCGATGCGATTATCGAGGGCCTCAGCTAGGCATTGGGCGCGCACGGGACAGGTAAAGCAGATAACTTTGGCTTTCTTCTGATCGCGAGCTTCGGGGAATAGGTCATCTTTCATGCCACGGCATGACGCTTGAAGCGTCCAGTCATCTCCGTGAAACACGCCAATGCACCCCTATCGCGTTCGCGTAGCAACCAACATACACGCCTTGCGCTGTTTCTGACCAATTGCGCTTGCTCGCGCGCGTTTCTAGCCGCAGACTTTCCCGAGGGTTGGCAGTTACCTCCAGTTTGGTAGGCTTGACTTTATGGCCAATAAGTCCGGAACACCATTGCAGCGCCTTACAGGCTTTGTTGTCTTCAGTCTCTTGGCAGGATTGCTGACCGCAGGCATGGTTGTCCCTGCAGTTGTGCTGGCTACTGGTTTGGCAAACGCCACTGCCGAAGACTTGCTCCAGCTTCCTACGAAGCTTGAAGTTCCGCCGCCGCTGCAGGCTACGGAGGTGCTCGCTTCTGATGGAAGTCCGGTGGCGGTCCTCGCCCAAGACACTTGGGAGTACGTGACGTTGGACCATATTGCTCCTGTCATGCAGCAGGCTATTCTGGCCATTGAGGACCACCGTTTCTACGACCACGGCGCCATCGACCTTCCCGGTTTTGCGCGTGCCCTGGTGACCAACGTTTTTGGGGGTGACGTGCAGGGTGCGTCGTCCATCACGCAGCAGTACGTCAAACTTGTGCGTATGCAGATTGCCCAGTCCGATGGTGACACGGATGCGTTGAATGCTGCGCAAGAGGCGACGCTGTCCCGCAAGATCGCGGAGATGCGCTACGCCATTGCCATGGAACAGACATATACCAAGGCTCAGATTCTGGAGAAGTATCTGAACATTGCCTACTTCGGCGACGGAGCTTACGGCGTTGAGGCCGCTGCGTATCACTTCTTCGGTACGACGGCTGCGGAGTTGACGTTGCCACAGGCAGCCATGATTGCCGGGTTGGTGCAGAACCCGTCCACCACAGACCCGGTAAACCATGAGGACCGAGCCGTTGCTCGCCGTAACGTCGTCTTGACGCGTATGGCTGACCCGGCTGTTGGTGCCATCACAGTGGAGGCGGCTCGTGCCGCGATGAGCGTGGGGTTTGACCAGAGCAAGACCCAGCCGTTCAACGTCGGTTGCGCCAACTCGAAGTACCCATTCGTTTGCGATTACCTCGAACGCGCCGTACAGAGGATGCCCGAGTTTGGCAGCGACCCGGCCAGTCGCCTGCGCATGTTGCGCACTGGTGGCTTCACCATCACGCTCACAATCGAGCCCGAGGCCATGGATGCGGCGTTGGCTGCTGTGAGCGAGCGCGCCGGGGCCATTGACCCGGTAATCGCGGTGACTGCAAGTGTGGAACCTGGCACTGGCAAGATTCTGTCCATGGCGCAGAGCCGCCCGGTGATGGGGCTTAACGTTGAAGAGGGAGAGACCTACTACAACTATGCGGTTGATGCGCCGATGGGTGGTGCCGAAGGGTTCCAGGCTGGCTCTACGTTCAAGGTGTTCACCTTGGCGACGGCTCTCTCACAAGGTGCCTCGCTTGGTCACTACTACGATTCTCCACGCTCCTTGGCTGTCAACGGTCCGTTCGAGAGCTGTACTGACGTGTTCACCACCCGCTGGCAGGTCGGCAACTTCGCTGGTGAGAACAACGGTTGGATCACCTTGCTCCAAGCGACGGTCGGTTCGGTCAACACCTACTTTGCGCAGTTGATCCGCGACGTTGGCGTCTGCAACACCGTCAAGATGGCGCGCGCTGCCGGCCTTCACTCTGCTGAAAACAACCCCAACACTCACGGAAATGACCTGATCGAGGACTGGCACTACGACGTGGTCCCGTCTTTCACCTTGGGTGCCGCCTACGTGTCGCCGTTGACGATGGCCGAGACCTTCGCAACATTTGCCGCGCGTGGTGTTCACTGTGATGCCATCATCATCCAAGACATCAAGCGCTCGGATGGCACGACTATGACACCACCGAGTGCCAACTGTGCCGAGACCGTCAACCCTGAAGTGGCGGACGGAGTGTCCTGGGTCATGAACCAGGTCATGTACGGCGGTGGTGCTGCCAGTGGACGTGTCTACGGTCCGTGGCAGCAGGCCGGTAAGACCGGCACCACTGACTCGGCGGCTGCATACTGGATGGTTGGGTTCACGCGTAGTGCAGCCACCACCGTGGCAGTGTCTTCGGACAACAACTCAGACTTCTGGAATGACAGAGGGTCAAAGTCAATCCAAGGGTTGTGGCTGCCGAGCGGAAGGCAGATCCCGTGGGATTCGGGTGGCACTGCCGGACCGATCTGGCGTGCCGTCATGACCGCCCTCCTGAACGCTCCGGGCAGAGAGACGCCGGACTTTGACCCGTACTCTCCAATCTCTGGTTCGTTCAGGAACCTGTTGACGCCTACGCCCAGCACGGTCAGCCCGACTCCGACTCCCGAAGTTGGTGGACCGGGTGGCCCAGCTGGTCCAGGTGGAACCACCACGACCACAACCACATCGAGCACGCCGAGCACCACTCCCACACCGTCCGGGCCGACGCCACCTGTAACTCCCGGAGAATCAACTCCGGTGACGCCCAGCACGCCGTCAACTCCGTCCAGCAGCGAGTCGGTGACTCCCACCACCACCGCTCCGTGAGTCGGAGTGATCTCTAGGTGGTGAGGGTGTCAGGCGTCGCTAAGGCCGTTCTTGGCGTTGGCATGAGCGCGGGCGCCGGTCTGCTGGGTGCTGCTCTTGTTGGCACGCGGGACTTCCGGGTGCGCCAGCATGTCATTCGGATGCTGGCGACTGGTGCGCGCCCTGTTCGAGTGCTGCACGTGTCGGACGCTCATTTTGTGGCCGGACAGCAGGCTAAGGCTGACTTCATCTCTGGTCTGGCAGAACTGCACCCAGATTTTGTGGTCTCAACGGGCGACCATGTTGCCTTCGACTCCGCGTTGGACGAGTTTTTGGTTGCGTACGCACCACTGCTTAATATTCCCGGCGTGTTCGTGTTCGGTTCCAACGACTACTTCCCGCCGACACTCAGGAACCCATTGGTCTATTTGCTGTCCGAGCGAAAGCGGCGCCTGCCACAGGTTGCTGAGTCTGACTGGCGGCGGGTTCGGGACACGTTTGTCTCGGCTGGCTGGGTTGACCTGTCGCGAGCACGTTGGACCACCGAACTGAACGGGGTGCCGTTCGAGTTTCGCGGCACTGACGACGCCCACCTTGGTTGGGACGACTACTCGTTGGTGGCTGGCCCCCCTGACGTGGCGTCGTCCGAAGGCGGTGTTGCGGTTGGAGTCACTCACGCACCTTACACGCGGGTTTTGGACGCGTTCGTGGCTGACAAATTGCAGCTACTGATCGCTGGGCACACGCATGGTGGACAGGTCTGTCTGCCTCGCCTTGGTGCCGCTGAGCAACACCCGCTAGCGGGCGTCACTACAGTGTCGCCTCCGGTTGGACGCCCGCTCGTCACCAACTGTGACCTGCCCCCGGCCATGGCGTCCGGGCTGTTCCGTTATCACGATGCGTGGTTGCACATCAGTGCCGGGCTCGGCACTTCGCCGTACGCACCACTGCGGCTTAACTGCCCCCCCGAGGCTTGCATTCTCGACCTGATGCCGATGAGCGAGGACGCGGGCCAGTGAGCTTCCCAGAGGGCGTCAACTACTACATTGCGGGATCGCGGCTGCGTCCTGGACTGGACGGCGGCTACACCGTAGCCACCATGCAGCGCGCCGCCCACATGGCCGCCCAGGGCGCGCGCCCGGTGCTGCTCACCTACGATATCGGCCCGATGGACGGTGTGCGGGACGAGTTCATCGCCCTCGGGTTGGCTGATGAGAGCACCCGCATCAGAAACCTGTTCGACGAGGTGACCCAGCGCCCGGAACTGCTGCGTCAGGCGGTGCTCCACCCCCTACATGCAGCACAACTCGACGGCACGGCGCCCGTTGACGAGCGCGAACGCATCATCTCAGACGCGGCGGGTCAACCGCTGCTGAAGATGCCGTTCGTGGCCGCAGTTGACTGGTTCCGCAGCAACGCAGATATCGTCATCTATGACGCGGGCGAGCCTATCGGCGCGCTCTACGGCTTCGGCGAACTCTACCGCCTGTGGACCAGCGCAGTGATCGCCGAGCGGCCCGGCCGTTCGCTAGTCATCTCGGAGGCGCGCCAACTGGGCGAACTGCTCGGCCCATACCCACGCAGCTACGCCCTGATGCACACCGTCCACAGCGCCCACACTCAAGCCCCACATACTTGGGACGCTCCCATGGACACCCTCTGGCAGGGTTGGTGCGCCCAACTCGATTCCTTCGATGCGGTCGTCTGGCTAACACAGGCCCAGTTGAGCGATATTGAGCGTCGTTTCGGACCCCAAGCGCGCTCATTCGTCGTCCCGCACCCCGCTCAGCCGCCTACCGCCGCACCACCTTGGGACACGCGTGACCCAGACCGTGTGGCGACCATCGCTCGCCTCGTGCCCAACAAGCAGATCGACCAGCTGCTCCGCGCATTTGCCGTCGTCGTCCAACAGCGCCCACAGGCCCGCCTTGAGGTTTTTGGGGACGGACCGCAACGACCCGCCCTAGAGGCTCTGGCTGCTGAGCTTGGCCTCGCAGCTCAGGTGACTTGGCGCGGTCACGTCCCGGCTGCTGGATCGCAGCTTTCCCGTGCGGCAGTATTCGCGATGACCAGCGAGTATGAGGGTCAGAGCCTAGTGCTACTGGAAGCCTTGGAGCAGGCGACTGCGTGCGTCAGTTACGACATCAGCTATGGCCCCGCCGAGATGATAGTGCCCAACGTGAACGGCGAACTGGTGCCAGCGGGAGATGTCGCGGCTCTCGCAGCTGCTCTGCTCGGCATGCTTGCCGACCCGGTTCGTCTGCGTGCACTGTCCGAAGGTGCATGGACTTGGGCGCAGACTCACGGTGTAAAACGTTCCATGTCCCTGCTTGCTGACGCCTGCGAGCGCGCTCTGGCGCACCGCTATGTGGCGGACACTAGCCAATAAGCGCAGCCGCTTGGCGCGCCATGGAGAGTTCCTCGTTGGTGGGCACCACCAGCACAGTGACGGCGGAACCGGCGCTGGAGATTACCCGGGCATCGCGCCGAGACGCCTCATTGGCCTCAGCGTCCAGTTCCACGCCGAGCAGGCCCAGGCGCGCACAGATCAGGGAGCGTACGCTCGGGTCGTTCTCGCCGACGCCAGCCGTGAAGGTGATGGCGTCCACCCCGCCGAGCAGCGTGGCGTAGGCGCCGATGTAGAACACTACGCGGTGTACATACACCTCGCGGGCCAAGTGCGCCACCGGGTCGCCAGCATGGTCGGCGGCACGCACGTCGCGCATGTCGGAACTGCCGGTGAGGCCCAGCAGGCCGGAGCGCTTGTTGAGGATCTCGTCCACCTCGTCGATGCTCAACCCGGCTTGAGTCATCAGATACTTGTGCAGGCCGGGGTCAACGTCGCCACTGCGCGTGCCCATCACCAAGCCCTGATTGGGGGTGAGGCCCAGCGTGGTGTCAATCGGATGTCCGTCGTAGTTAACAGCAGATAGAGACGCGCCGTTGCCCAAGTGGCACACGATCTGACGGATGGGACGCCCGACCAACTCGGTGACCTTCTCGGACACAAACTTGTGCGACGTGCCGTGGAACCCGTATTTGCGGATGGAGTAGTCCGCGGCCAACTGCGCCGGGATGGCGTAGGTGTACGCCTCGGCAGGCAGCGTGGTGAAGAACGCCGTATCGAACACAGCGATGTGTGGTACGTCCGGCAGTACCTGCCGCGCGGCGACGATGCCGTCGATACCGGGAGGGTTGTGCAGCGGTGCAAGCGGCGACAGCGCGGACAGGGTGTCAATCACCTCGTCGGTGATGAGCGTGGGTGCGCTGAACTTGTCCCCACCATGCACGGTACGGTGCGCAACGGCCACGACATCCGCCAGTGACGGGCCGTGCTCTGCGAACAGAGCCACGATCTCGGCCAGCGTGTCCACGTGGTTTGCCAGCGGCAACTCTTGCACGAACGACTCGCCGCCCACCTCGTGCTCGACCTCGCCAAGGTCGAGTCCGATGCGCTGCGCCTGTCCTTTAGCTAGCACCGCCTCAGTTTCGGCGTCAATCATTTGGTACTTGATGGACGACGATCCACAGTTCAATACCAGAATTGGTTGGGGCATAGCAGGCACCTTTCTCGCTTCTCTCGCGACCTTGCGGAAGACTCGGATGAGTTCAGCTCAGTCTAACGGACGCCAGCCCTGCCACGCACCTCATACCATCGTATGGACACTCAGGTCTTAGATTGGAGCCTCAATAGTGACGGGCACGTCGAAGTCGAAGAAAGACGTTGTGGAGGTGAGTTCTGCGGTGATAGTCTCCTGCACCAAGGTGGCCTTGAGTTGGTTCTTGACGCAACGCCCGGTGGCATTCACCCAGATGTCGAAAGACAGGATTGTCATGCCGTCTTCAGCGTTTCCGCCAAGGGAACGGTAGTGCATGGTGGGTGCTCCGTTCACGTCTTCAGCTCCGACGAACGTGATACCGCCAACGAACATGTCGTTCCAGTAGGTCTCACCGTAGTTGGCTTCGGTGCCGGTGTTCACCTGGTCGGTCGGATACTCTGCCCAAGGCTGGGTGTCCATCTTCATGTAGATCTTTGATCCGACCATGATGACGTCAAAGCTCGCTCCAGACTGGCTCATGGTGCCAACAGCGCGAGTCTCGGCAGGATTGGTGAGGTCCATACGCATCTCGCTGGTGATCACCATGGTGTTCGCATCGTAGGCGATGGCCGTCTCGGCGTTAACTGCGACGTACTCAAGCTTGCCCATGGCGCTGCCCAGTTGAGCGGCGAGAGTCGCTGCGTTCACTGGTCCACCCGGCGCAGTTGTGGTCTGCGTGGTGGTGGCTGGGGCGCTCTCGCCCGGCACGGTGGCGGTGGCGGTGGTTTGCGTTGGTGCCGTCGTCGCGCTCGAACTGCCTGAGGCAGACGGGGGAGCGTCATCGCTCGAACAGCCAGCAAAACCGATGGCCAACGCTGTCACAAGGGTGACAGCAAGGGTCTTGGATAAACGCATTGTTCCTCCTCAAAGCGTGGGCGCACAACTGCGCTTACCCTAGTCTACGGGAGGATGGGTTCGCTCTCCCGACTTTCGATGCAGCTAGTCTTGCGCCTGAACCGCGGTGATGGCGATGGTGGATACAATGTCGTCAACCAGTGCGCCGCGCGATAGGTCGGTGACGGTTTGGCGCAGGCCCTGCAGGATTGGTCCCACGGCGACGGCCCCAGCGGTGCGCTGGACGGCCTTGTAGCACGAGTTGCCGGACTGCAAGTCTGGGAAGACGAACACGGTGGCGCGTCCCGCGACGGGGGAGCCAGGCATCTTGAACTCGCCAACCTCCGGGTCGATGGCGGCGTCGAACTGGAGTGGTCCGTCAACCACGATGTCAGGACGACGGGTGCGCACTATCGTGGTGGCTTCGCACACCAAGTCAACGTCGGGACCGATGCCCGACGCTCCGGTGGAGTATGACAGCATAGCCACGCGCGGCTCGATGCCGAACGCGGCGGCGGTGTCGGCGGAACCGATGGCGATGTCGGCCAGCTGTTCAGCGTTGGGGTTGGGGTTGACGGCGCAATCAGCGAACATCAGCACTTGGTCTGCCATACACATGAAGTATGAGCCGGAGACCACCTTGATGCCGGGTTTGGTCTTGATGATCTCAAATGCGGGACGGATGGTGTTTGCGGTGGTGTGGGTGGCACCGGAGACCATGCCATCGGCGTCACCCAAGTAGACCATCATGGTGGCAAAGTAGCTGGGATCGGTGAGCTTTTCGCGGGCAATCTCCACTGTTACGCCCTTGTCAGCGCGCACCTCAGCCATCGACTTGGCGTACTTTTCGAGCAAACGCTCGTCGTGTAACGATGCAATGTTGGCTTTCGTGATATCAAGTCCCAGTTGGGCAGCGTAGGCGCGCACTTCGGCGGCCTCGCCGAGCAGGGTGATGTCTGCAACTTCGCGCTCCAACACGATGGCCGCGGCGGCGAGGATACGGGGGTCCTCACTTTCGGGCAGCACGATGCGCCGAGTGTCGCGGCGAGCCTGCTCCATGATGTCGTACTCAAAACGGTGCTGGGTGCGGAGGCTGCGGCGAGGTGCGTCGAGGCGACGCATGATCTCGGCCATATCCACGTGAGTGTCGATGGTGCGGCGAATCTCCTCCACCTTGCGTGGCGTCGCCATCGCAAAGCCCTCCACTCCGGAGAGCATTGAGGCGCAAGTGTAGGAGTCCAGCGGGGTGGTGGCGATGGCGAGGTCTAGGTCTAGGCCGTCAATGATGTCGCGCACCGGTTTGGGGATCTTATAACCGCCCACCAACACGATGCCCGCGAGTCGCGGCGTGCCTGCGGACGTCTGGCTGAGCAGCACGCCCGGCAGCAGATCGACGCGGTCGCTCGCCATGATGAGGGTGTCTTCGTCCTCCAGGTGGTTCAGCAGGTTCGGCAGGGTCATGCCCGACACCTTGACCGCCATCGACTCGCGCAGCAGCGCCTGGTCGGAGCCTTGCGTCACTGTCGCGCCGAGCCTGTCGAACTGCATCTTGACGGTGGGGGCCGACAGCAGCGTGTCCTCGGGGATGATGGAGATCAGCCGCTCGCCGAGGTTCTCCATCGCCTGGCGCACGTGCTCAACGTCCGCAGTTTGGGCGCGCGACACCACCACGCCCACAATGTGATTGTGGTGCGACACATACTCATTAATAGAGTAGTGCGCCGAGCGGTTCACCTGCGATGGCGACTTGCCTGCCGCGTTGACTACGGCTAACACCGGCGTGTCCAGGTTGGCGGCCACGCGCGCGTTGAAGCTCACCTCAATGGGGTCCGACACGTCAGCAAAGTCAGAACCGATGACCACAATGGCGTCGTAACGCTGCCGCAAAGCACCCATCTTGGCGATCATCGCCGCGATGGCACTCTCCGGGTCGTCGGCGATCTCCTCGTATGTACAGCCGAGCGTCTCGTCAAAACGCTGCTTCAGTTTGCACTGTTTCAGCAGGTTCGACGTGATTTTGTCGTAGTCGCGGGACGATACGACGGGGCGGAAGACGGCAACATTGAGGCCCTCCGCGATCCAAGCATCGACAACGCCAAGCGCGACGATGGACTTGCCCGACTGTGGCTCCGCTGCGGTGATATAGACAGTTTTGGTCACATATGTCACCCTACCTAATGTCGCAGCGCTTTGGGGACGGTGGCCCACGTCCCGACGGGTTCACTTAGAAATTGTCGGTGCGGTGGTTCACAATAGAGACATGAAGGGAACGCCGCGACGCGAGACGTGGGCGTCCACCATGGGCGGGCACGTGGACGACGCGGTGGTGCGTGCGCACACTACGTCTGTGGCTACTATCGATACCGGTGAGCCGCTGGGGCGCCAGGCCCGGGAAGAAGTTGAACGTTCAACATTACGCCTTGGGGCGGCACTCTCCCACGGCGCAGGCAATCGGGCGATCCCGGAGTCTCCCGACCCGGAGCGCACCTGCTTTGAGCGGGACCGCGACCGCATCATCCACTCGTCTGCCTTTCGTCGCTTGGCGGGCAAGACGCAGGCCGTCGTCTATCCCCGAGATCATCAACGCACCCGGCTGACGCACGCCATCGAGGTGGCGCAAATCGCACGCTCGGTTGCCGCAGGCGTGGGGGCCAACGTGGTGCTCGCCGACGCTATCGCCCTAGGGCACGACTGCGGGCATGGTCCCGGTGGACATGCCGCCGAAGAGGCGTTTGACACCTTCTTACCCGAGGGCTTCGACCACGGCCCGTGGGGCGCCGATGTGGCGCTGGCAAGCCTGAACCTCTGCGTCGAAACGCTAGATGGCATCCGCAACCACTCGTGGAGTCGCCCCGCACCCGCCACCATCGAGGGCGAGATCGTCTCTTGGGCGGACCGGGTTGGTTACTGCGCGCACGACCTCGAAGACTCCGTCTCTGCGGGTATTGTGCGCGCCTCCGACCTGCCCGCCGCAGTGCGTGACGTCTGCGGCACCCGGCGTTCAGACCAACTGCGCGTCTTCGTAGATGCGCTGGTGCGCACTACCTGCGAGACAGGTCAAGTGGGCATGGACGCCCGCACAGCATCGGCCCTCGCGGCACTGCGCCGGTTCAACTATGAGCGCATCTATACCCGTCCCGAGTCCCTAGACCAGTGGCGTGCCGTCGTCGAAGTGTTGCAGAGCCTAGTCGGGTGGTACCTAGAACACCCCGCGTCGCTACCGCTGGACTACCACGACGAAGAAGACCCAGTCCGTGGCGTCATCACCTACGTAGCTGGCATGACCGACCGCTTCGCCTTCGATGCCGCCGTCGAATTGTTGGGCTGGAACCCCGACAAACTCCCCAGAGGCATCGGCCACGGCGTCTAAGCCTCTTCGTCGTCCTGCGTTCCGCCCTTTCCCGTTTGCCGCATTCCCTTCCCGTAATCCTGCGCGTAGTCGCAGCATCACATCCTTTACACAGAGTGTCACCCAACATAGCGGCGCTGGCCGGAGTCGCTGCGCGACTCTTGGTCAGCCAACTAGACTTAGGCACATGCCACGCATCAAGGATGACGATATCGTCTTGGTGCGTGAGCGTGCCCGCATTGAGGATGTGGTTTCTCCGCACGTCACGCTGCGCCGCGCCGGGTCCAGCATGGTCGGTTTGTGCCCGTTCCATGAAGAGAAGACGCCTAGTTTCCACGTGACCCCGACGCGCGGGTTCTACTACTGCTTCGGTTGTGGCTCTGGTGGCAGTGCCATCGACTTCGAGATGAAGATCAACAACCTCAGCTACGTTGAAGCGATACAATCGCTGGCGAGTCGTTTTGGTGTCGAACTGCACTACGAAGAGGACGGGGGCCGAGAGTCATCCGCGCCCGGTCTGCGGCGACGTATCCTCGAAGCCAACCAAGCCGCCGCCGAGTTCTTTGCCGCGCAACTGCGCTCACCCGAAGCGGTGGCGGCCCGCACCATGCTGGACGGCCGCGGCTTCGGCAGCGACGTGGCAGCATACTTCTCAGTGGGCTACGCCCCCAAAGGTGGCCGCGAACTGCGCGCCCACCTGACCAAACTGAAGTTCACCGACGAAGAACTCGCCAAAGCTGGCCTGATCCGCGCCTCCGGTGGCTGGGACTTCTTCCAAGGCCGGGTGCTCTGGCCCATCAAAGACTCTGCCTCCACCGTGCTCGGGTTCGGTGCCCGCCGCCTCTACGACGATGATCGCCTGCCCGCCAAATACATCAACACCATCGAGACCCCCGTCTACAAAAAGTCTCAGGTGCTCTACGGCCTCGACCTCGCACGTCGTGCCATGGGTCACAACAGCCAAGCTGTCGTCATGGAAGGTTACACCGACGTGATGGCTGCCCATCTAAGCGGAGTCGAGAACGCCGTCGCCTCCTGTGGCACGGCATTCGGTGCCGAACATGCGCGCTTGCTGCAACGCATCATGGGCGTCACCGACGTGCAGCAAGGCGGCGTCACCTTCACATTCGACGGTGACGAGGCCGGACAGAAGGCCGCGCTCAAGGTGTTCGCGCTCGACGCGTCATTCACCTCGCAAACCTACGTAGCGGTGGACCCCGAAGGTCTGGACCCCTGTGATCTGCGCATCAAACATGGAGACTCCGCCATCCCTGACCTAATCGGACGGCGCATCCCTTTGTACCGTTTTGTAATGCAGAACACCCTTGCGGGATTTGACCTAGACCGCGCAGATGGCAGACTCTCCGCCGTGCGCGCCGCCGCTCCCCTGGTCACCTCCGAACGCGACGACTCCTTAGTCTCCGGGTACCTGCGCGAACTGGCCCAAATGGTCGGCATGGATATCGACCAAGTCCGCAAAGAGGTAGCTGCTGCGTCCAAACGCGCTCCGGTCAGTGCTGGTGACGGCGCGGGCCGAGGGCGCGGATCGAGCAGAGCAGGTCAAGCTCGCGGAGAATCCCAAGGCTCAAGTGTCAGCAGTGTCGGCCACTCTGTTGATGGGGGACCAGCCGATGGTTCCGGGGCTAGGCGTGAAGAGTTGGGTGACCTTAGTGGCGGCGCAACCGGTCAGTCAACGTTTGGGGTGCGTCCGCCGCTGCCGTACCCAGACCCGAATGAAGTTCGCGGACTGGCGCAACGCGGCACTCTACAGCTCTTGCTACAGACTCCAGAGTTGTTCGCCAGCGACTGGAACGGACTGGCGGAGGTTCACTTCACGCACCCGACCTATAGGGCTGTTTTTGCCGCAGTCTTAGCCTGCGAGTACTCCGCCACTGACTGGGCGATGAGAGTCCAACAAGCAACTCAAGACGAAACCGCCAGACAGGTCGAGCTAGAACTCCTAGTAGAGACCCCATTGCGGGTACCCACCGTCGAATACGCCATGGCGCACACCTCGAAATTGCAACTAGACGACATCACCCGCCAACGCAACGAACTGCGCTCGAAACTGCAGCGCATGAACCCCGTAACTCACACAGACGAGTATCAGCCGCTATTCGAGCAGCTGGTCGCCCTAGAACAGTGGCGCACCAAGCTAACTGCTGACGCGGCGATACTGGCTGACGACTGACCGGTGTGCGGTTGAGGCGAGTCCATCATCCTGGGGAGTTGCCTCATCTTCGTCAGTCTGCGCGTTAGTCACCAAATCCAGGGAGGGGGCTATGGTGCGCCGCGCTGGGGTTTGGGGGTGCCCCAAACTTTCCAGAGGCTAGCGTCTCTATTGTGGCTTCTGACTGATACTGGGGGCTTAGCGTCCCCATCGAACGTGGAACAATTGGGATGTGCTCGCTGACCTGTCCATCTGGACCATCGTGTTCTTGTGCGCCATGGCACTAGCGGCAGGTTGGATCGATTCAGTTGTTGGAGGCGGAGGAGTCATCCAGCTTCCGGCGCTGCTGTTTGGACTGCCGGAGACTACGCCGGTGGCGCTGGTGTCGGGCACCAACAAGTTGTCATCAGTTGCAGGCACAGCGACGGCTAGCGCTACGTACCTGCGCAAGGTGCGGGTGGACTGGCCGGTGGTGCTGTGCGCCATGGGGGCCGCATACGTCGGGTCAACCATCGGGGCGCGACTGATCTCGCTGCTACCGCGTATCGCGTTCACACCAATTGTGGCGGTCGCGGTTGCGCTCGTCGGAATCTATACCATTCTCAAACCTGACCTAGGGGCCACCACCGAGCTGCGCTTTTCCGGCACGAAGTTGCGCATCATTGCGGCAGCGATTGGGCTTGTCATCGGAGTTTGGGACGGAATGATTGGCCCAGGCACTGGCATCTTCTTGCTGGTCGCCTTTGCTGCCGTGCTTGGCTACGGCTTCCTTGAAGCGACGACGATGACCAAGCTGGTCAACCTCACCACGAACGCCGCCGCGCTGGTGGTGCTGGGCGCGCAAGGCAACATCATGTGGCAACTCGGCCTCTGCATGGCCGCGTGCAACCTCACCGGCGGCTTCATCGGCGCACGCATGGCAATCGCCAAAGGCAACGGCTTCATCCGCAAGGTTTTCATCGTTGTGGTTGTCATAGTCGAAGCAAAACTCCTATACGATACCGTCGGCCTAATCACGTCCTAAACCCCATGTGCTACGCCTGAGGGCTCCCCGCTCTGCTCTCCCGTGTTCCCTTTGGTCCTCCTTCGTCATCCCAGACGAAGTCGCACGGTCTGATGACAACCATTTGGTCACCGACAGAGACTCCTCTTGGTAGGCTCTTGCCCATGAGCACGACTGACCTGCGCATCGTCGAACTGCGCCCCCCTCAGGTCTATGGTGGCGACAACCAGTGGATCTTCGATGGGGTTTACTCGCTGGACAGCGAACTTGAGATTGCACTGCACGGCAACAACGATCTAGTGCATGATGCGGCGTTTGAGGTTGCGTGGTTTAACGACGAGACGAACCAACTGCGGCTGTGGGGTTTGGCGCTGTTCGGCCCTGACGGCGATCCCAACTCGGTGGTCGGCGTCACTTCCATAGTCATCGACAAGGCCGACACGCGGATGGTGGACCACACCCTGTCGGTGCGACCCGCGTACCGCAATCAGGGCATCGGGTCGGCGCTGCTGGCGTGGATGAACGCACATCCGCTCGTCAAGGGACGCACTTTCTTCGTCAACTGGCAGTCTGATTTCACTGCTGCCGACGATCTGGGAGAACAACTGCTGGCACCGACCGGCTCGGGTAGTGCACCTGCCGCGACTCCCGGCCTCCAGTTTGCGCTGAAGCGCGGCTACACGTTTGAGCAGGTGGAACGCATGTCGGTGCTGCCACTGCCGGTCGACGCAAGTTTGCTGGCTGAGTTTGAGGCGGAGGCGCTGCGCAAGGCGGACGGCTACACCACCCTGACTTGGCACAACACCCTACCGCCCGAGCACCTGGGGCGGTTCGCCGATGCGATGACCAGTATCAGTGCCGACGCTCCCCGGGGCGACATGCAATATCAGGACGACCTCTGGGATGCCGGGCGGGTGGAACGGCGCCTTGCTCGCCTGCTTGCTACCGGCTACGAGACGCTGATCACCATAGCCATTCACGACGCGACGGGCGAGACGGCTGCCATGACGTTCATCGCGTGGCAGTCCGGCAAGCTGTTCGGTCAGCAGGAAGAGACGGTAGTCCTGCGCGGACATCGCGGTCACCGGCTGGGCATGCTGCTCAAGGCTCGTAACCTAGTGGCCCTGCACGACGTGGCCCCCACACTAGAGCGCATCTACACGTGGAACGCCGAAGAGAACGACTACATGCTCAGCATCAACGTCACCCTAGGTTTCATCCCCGCTGGTGGAAACTGCATCCTCCAGAAACTGCTGTAACCCCGCGCTTTCTTGACACAACCTTGATGCCACGTACTGGCCTTGTTTCTGCTCGGGGCGCTGCCAACAGCCGCCAAGTACCGTCCGGGAACACTAAGGCACCCACACTTATGCGCGACACTTTGGCAAGCGACGCCGATGGCAAGTAATGTAGTTGCACGTAACGGAGGCGTCGCCTAGTCGGTCTATGGCGCCCGCCTGCTAAGCGGGTTGGGGTCTCAAAACCCCTCGCGAGTTCGAATCTCGCCGCCTCCGCCAAAGCAA
>JAISJP010000006.1 GCA_031261455.1 Propionibacteriaceae bacterium | reverse complement strand
GTGCGCACCTGCAGCACGCGGAACTCGTCCGCCCACTCCATGATGCGACCAAAATAGCCACTGATGGACGCCGGGACCGTCTTGATGGCGTGCGCATAGACGGCACCAGTGGAGCCGTCCAAGCTGATCGGGTCACCCTCGTGGAAGACGGCGTCGCCCAGTGTAAACGAGGCCCCGTCCTCACCGAACTTGATGGCACCAAGACCGGACACGCAGCACGTACCCATGCCACGCGCCACCACGGCAGCGTGGCTAGTCATGCCGCCACGAGCCGTCAACACACCCTGAGCAAAGTGCATACCCTCGATATCTTCAGGCGTGGTTTCCAGACGCACCAACACAACCTTCTGGCCAGCCTTGCCCTTCGCGGCAGCCACCTCGGCGGTGAACACCACCGTGCCGGTCGCGGCACCCGGGGATGCCGGAAGACCCTTGCCAACCGGCTTTGCGGCGGCCAGTTCAGCCGGATCAAACTGCGGATGCAGCAGCGCGTCGATCTGCTTCGGGTCGATCATCATGACGGCAGTCTTCGGGTCGATAGCACCCTCGTCCACCAAGTCACAGGCGATCTTGAACGCGGCAGCCGCGGTGCGCTTGCCGTTGCGGGTCTGCAGCATGTAGAGCTTGCCATCCTCGATAGTGAACTCCATGTCCTGCATGTCGCGGTAATGATGCTCCAGCGTGTTGACGATGGTCTGGAACTGGTCATAGACGGCAGGGTTCTGGTCACGCAGTTGATCGATGGTCTGCGGGGTGCGCACTCCAGCAACCACGTCCTCTCCCTGCGCGTTCATCAGGTACTCGCCGAACAGGCCGCGCTCACCGGTCGCCGGGTTACGGCTGAACGCCACACCCGTACCGGAGGTGTCGCCCAAGTTGCCGAACACCATGGACTGCACACTGACGGCAGTGCCCCAGTCGCCCGGGATGTCGTTCATGCGACGGTAGTAGACAGCGCGCGGATTGTCCCACGAGCGGAACACGGCCTGAATGGCACCGAAAAGCTGCTCAATCGGGTCAGACGGGAACTCGGCACCAATCGCGGAGGCGTACTCTGCCTTGAACTGGCCCGCCAACTCCTTCAAGTCATCAGCGGTCAACTCGGTGTCGAGCGTGACGCCACGGTTCGCCTTGAGGGCGTCGATCAGCTTCTCGAAGTGAGCCTTGCCCACCTCCATCACCACGTCCGAGTACATCTGAATAAAGCGACGATACGAGTCCCAAGCCCAGCGAGGGTTGCCCGACTTGGTAGCCAACGTCTCCACCACAGTGTCGTTGATGCCAAGGTTCAAGATGGTGTCCATCATGCCCGGCATCGACGCACGCGCGCCCGAACGCACCGACACCAGCAGCGGGTTCTCTGCGTCACCAAACTTCTTGCCCAGCGTGGCCTGCAGCGTGGCAACATGTTCCAAGATCTCGGCACGAATAGCCGGTGTGATCGTTTCGCCGTCAGCGTAATACTGCGTGCAGGCCTCGGTGGTGATGATGAAACCCGGCGGCACCGGCATTCCCAACCCGGTCATCTCGGCCAGGTTTGAGCCCTTGCCGCCCAGCAGGTTACGCATCGACGCGTCACCCTCAGCGAATTCGTAGACGAACTTGTCTGACATATCGGTCAGTTCTCCCTCTTCTTGGTGTCTTCGTGCCGTGTGTGTTCCGCGTCAGCCTAGGCGTCAGCTCCACTTCGACGGGTCGAAACGCGGGAACGCTAGCGCACCTGCATATTCGGCCGCATCATCAAGATCCTCTTCGATCCTGATCAACTGATTGTACTTGGCAATCCGCTCGCCGCGCGCCGGTGCTCCAGACTTGATCTGGCCGCAGCCCAACGCCACCACGAGGTCAGCGATGGTGGTGTCCTCGGTCTCGCCCGAGCGGTGGCTCATCATGGTGCCGAAGCCGTTGCGATGGGCCAACTCGACCGCGTCAATCGTCTCTGACAAGGTGCCGATCTGGTTGACCTTCACCAGCAGCGCGTTGGCGGCCTTGGTGGTTATGCCCTTAGCGAGACGCACCACGTTGGTGACAAACAGATCGTCGCCGACAACCTGAACCTTGTCGCCCAGCAGGGCGGTGAGAGCCGTGAAGCCGTCCCAGTCTTCTTCGTCGAGCGGGTCCTCAATGGAGACCAACGGGTAGTCAGCGACCAACTTCTCGTAGTAGCTGATCATCTCGGCAGTGGTCTTGGGGCCACCCTCGAAGATGTACGCGCCATCCTTGAAGAAGGACGCGGCGGCCACGTCCAGCGCTAGCGCCACGTCCTGACCCGGCACGTAGCCAGCCTTCTTGATGGCCTCAATGATAAGGTCAAGCGCCTCGCGGTTGGAGCCGAGGTTGGGTGCGAAGCCGCCCTCGTCGCCCAAGCCGGTGCTCAAGCCCTTGGCCTTCAGCACGGACTTCAGCGCCTGGTAGACCTCGGAACCGATGCGCATGGCCTCCGCGAACGTCTCCGCGCCAATCGGGGCGATCATGAACTCTTGGATGTCCACGTTGGAGTCGGCGTGCGCGCCACCGTTGAGGATGTTCATCATCGGAACCGGCAGCAGGTGCACGTTCGGGCCGCCTAGGTAGCGGTACAGCGGCAACACTGCGGACTCAGCAGCAGCGCGGGCAGCGGCGAGCGATACACCAAGAATGGCGTTCGCGCCCAGCTTGGCCTTATTGTCGGTGCCGTCCAACTCGATCATCGTTAGATCGAGAATGCGCTGTTCGGAGGCGTCCAGGCCGAGCACCTCGGGAGCAATAATCTCCACCACGTTCTCGACGGCGGTCAAAACGCCCTTGCCGCCGTAACGGGTCTTGTCGCCGTCACGCAGTTCCACGGCCTCGAAAGCGCCGGTGGACGCGCCCGAAGGCACCCCTGCACGCGCGGACGAGCCGTCGTCCAAAATAACCTCAACCTCAATTGTCGGGTTGCCACGCGAATCTAGAATCTCGCGGGCTTCGATGTACTCGATACTGGCCATTGTTATAGTCCTCTCTTGCATCAACTAAGAACACCATGGGGCTCTTCTACTTTGGAGGCCGCCCCAATTTCAAGGTGAAGTTCTAATCAAAGTCCAAGCCTATCCCTTTTGCGAGTCTGGCGTGGGGATTACTGATAGGCAACGGAGAGCACAATCCTCAGGCAACTTACGTCTGAGGGTCAGTGTTCGGCCGCGCGGACTTGCGCTTCGAGAGTGCGCAGGGACGCCCGGAGGGCTTGGTCAGGGTCTACGCCACTGGCTTGGGCTCGCTCAATGAGGGACAGCAGAGCCTGACCGGTCTCGTCAGCAGTGATGGAGGCATCTTCCAGCGGCACGTCTAGATGGACGTCTCGCACTCTCGTTACTACCTTAGCGGCTCTGGCTACGGCGTTCATCGCTTCGGGAATGCCTTCTAAGGCCGAATCCCGCTGCTTTTCGGCGCGTTTGCCTGCCTCCCAGCTTGCCATCATGTCGTCTGGAGTTTCGTCGTCACCAAAGACGTAGGGGTGACGACTGATGAGCTTGTTGGTGACGCCCACGATAACGTCGTCGATAGTGAACTGCGCGTCGGTGCGGGCGATCTCGGCGTGGAAACAGACCTGGATCAGCAGGTCTCCCAGCTCTTCTTTCAGGTCGGTGATGCTGCCCGCTTCAATGGCGTCTACCGTCTCCCCAGCCTCTTCGACTAGGTGTTTTACGAGGGTGAGATGCGTCTGTTCGGCGTCCCACGGGCAGTCGCGACGCAGTCGTGCGATGACGGCAACCAGACGCTCGAAGGCGACACCGCCAAGGCCGACGTTCGGGCCGAGCGCGCCACCGGCTAGCTCGGAGGCAGATGGAGCCGGGGCGTCGCTCATCGGGGGCCGAAGTTACTGCTCAGGGAGCCGGAACCGGATGCGCGACCGTTGGTCGGGTCCCAGTTGCCGTAGCGGGGATTGATCTCCACGTCAATTTCCCGGACGGCAGCGTCGAACTGGTCCGCTCCCAAACGGAACGACAGCATCTCCCACGCGGCAGCGCCCAGTATCACGGCCTTGCAGGTGGGGTCGGCGAGCGCGTGGTTGCCAACTCCATCCTGCACGATGGACGCCAGTTCGGCCTCGGAGAACTCGATTCCGCGCCCCTCCATGATGACCCGAGCCACCTCGGCACGGACGGTGTAGGTGCCGATGTCGCGCCAAATCTCGTCACTGGACGCTCCCGTGATGTCGGCGCAGGCAGCAACGTTGTCCCAGAAATGTGCAATGCTGACGCTCTTGCCGTTGACAGTCACCGCCGCACCGGGTGACGTTGCACACCCCGTGAGCGCCAGCGCAGCCATGGCCACGGCGGCGGCCACGGCACGACGCGCCGCTCCCCCGGGCCTCCGCGTGCGCACTGTCCTCACGCTTCTGATTGTATCGCACGGTCGCTTAGGGTTTACAGGTCGAAGAATAGGGCGTGGACGACGGTTTCGGCCCAACTTAGGATGTCGAAGTTCGCAGTGGTGCGGGTCAGGTTTATGGAGGACGTGGGGCGCTTGACCAGCATCAGATCGGTTTTGACGATGCTGCCGGGGTACAGGCGGTTGAGGCGCATCAGTTGGCTTTCGCGCAAGACCACGGCACCTTTGGGGCCGGTGCCGGGGGCCTTGGTGACGGGACCGAAACGGACGTACTGACCCTGAGAGACCACCTCGCGCAGGCCAGCTTGAGCGCAGAGGAGCCGGAACCGAACCACGTCGAACAGGCGGGCGGCAGCGTCCGGGAGAGGGCCATAGCGGTCAATTAGCTCATTGACTAGGGCGGTTGTCTCATCAGCGTCGCGGATCTCGGCGATGCGGCGATACATCTCTAGGCGCAGGCGCTCAGACTCGATGTACTCCTCACCCAGGTTGGCGTCCACCGGCAGATCGATGCGCATCACGGTGGCATCTGGGCCATCGTCCCCGTCGCCGTCGCCGTCGCCGGAGACGCCACCACGGTATGCGGCCACCGCCTCGCCGACTAGGCGCAGGTAGAGGTCGAATCCCACGTCGGCGATGTGGCCGGACTGCTCCGCGCCCAGCAGGTTGCCCGCGCCGCGAATCTCTAGGTCTTTCATAGCGATGGCGATGCCCGAACCAAGTTCATTGTTGCTTGCCAGCGCGGATAGACGCTCGTGCGCGGTCTGGTTCATCTCGGCCAGCGGCGGGTAGAGGAAGTACGCGTAGCCGCGCTCCCGACTGCGCCCCACACGTCCGCGTAACTGGTGCAGCTGCGACAACCCGAGCTTGTCGGCGTTATCGACAATCAAGGTGTTGGCGGAGGCGATGTCCAACCCAGCCTCGACGATGGTGGTGCAGACCAGCACGTCGGCGCGACGCTCAAAGAAGTCGACCATCACCTGTTCTAGCAGGTGCTCGTTCATCTGGCCGTGCGCGGTAGCGATGCGTGCTTCGGGCACCAACTGGCCTAGTCGCGTTGCAATCTTGTTGATTTGGGACACCCGGTTGTGCACAAAGAACACCTGTCCCTCGCGCGCCAGCTCGCGCCGAATGGCAGCGACGATCTGGCCTTCGTCATAGCCGCCAACGAACGTGAGCACCGGGTGACGTTCCTCCGGCGGGGTGGCGATGGTGCTCATCTCGCGAATGCCGGTGACGGCCATCTCTAGGGTGCGCGGGATGGGGGTCGCGCTCATCGACAGCACGTCCACGTTGACGCGCAGCTTCTTCAGCGTCTCCTTGTGTTCCACGCCGAAGCGTTGTTCCTCGTCGATGATCACCAAACCGAGGTCTTTGAACTTGACGCCGGAGCCAAGCAGCTTGTGGGTGCCGATTGCCACGTCAACTGAACCGTCCGAGATGCCCTCCAGCGCGGCCTTCACCTCTGCGGGCGTCTGGAAGCGGGACAGTGACGCTACCCGGATGGGGAACGCGGCGTAGCGCGCCGCGAAGGTGGCGTGATGTTGCTGCACCAGCAGTGTGGTGGGCACCAAGATGGCAACTTGCTTGCCGTCCTGCACCGCTTTGAACGCGGCCCGCACCGCAATTTCTGTCTTGCCATATCCCACGTCGCCACAGACAAGACGATCCATTGGAACGATTTGCTCCATGTCTGCTTTGACGTCATTGATGGCGGTCAACTGGTCCGGGGTCTCGGTGAACGCAAAGGCATCCTCCATCTCGCGCTGCCACGGCGTGTCTGGTCCAAACGCGTGACCCTTGGTCGCCTGGCGGGCCGCGTACAGCTTGATGAGTTCGCCCGCTATCTCCCGCACCGCCCGCTTGGCCCGCGATTTGCGTGCCTTCCAGTCCGCACCACCCATGCGGTCCAACTGCGGCACCTCGCCACCGACGTAACGGGTGATCTGGTCAAGCTGATCCATCGGCACATAGAGACGATCGCCCGGCTGGCCGCGCTTCGACGGCGCGTACTCGATGACCAGGTACTCGCGCGACGCCCCAGCAACCTCGCGTCGGGTCATCTCGATGTAGCGCCCCACACCATGCTGTTCGTGGACCAGCGCGTCGCCGAACTTCAGCTCCAGCGGCACCACCTGGTTGCGACGTTTGCTGGGCAGCTTGCGGGCCGCCTGACCGGTGGCGGTGCCCTGCGCTCCAGTAATCTCGGCAGTCGAGTAGAGATGCAGGTTCAGTCCCGGAGCGCGGAACCCGACCGATATCCCGACTGGCACGACAGTGACCGGAGTCACCTGCCCGCGCGGTTTGGGCGTGTCGGCTCGCAGAATGTCGTCAGCTTCATCAAGACTGTCCAGGCCTCTGACGGGCACATCAGCGGCAGACAGCAGTTCTGAAAGTCGTTTGGCTAGCCCTTTTCCGCCGACCGCAGCGATGACGGTGCGTCCGGCACGCACATCGTCACGCATCGCCTCCACCGCTCCATCCGCGTTGCCGGTGAAGGACGGCATCTGGGTGAGGTTGACGTGCGTTTCCTCGGCGGACTCCAGGTACCGATCCAGGGACGGTTCGTTCGTGAGTGAACCGTGCTTTGAAGTCTTGCGCTCCTCCGGTCCTCCCAACTCAGACGAGAGCGCTGGCATCCGCCGGGACGTCACTCCATCGCTAGCCTCATCATTCAGCCCAGCGGCAGAGTCAAAGACGGAGACACCCCACCAACTTAAGCCACGAGCCAGCGCGTGAAGGCGCACATCGGCGAACTCCCAGTAAGCGGACGCGCCCAAGTCGATGGGAGCCTTGCCGCCAGCAGCTGCGGCCACCCAACCGGCCGCCATGAACTCTTGCGAGGTGCGAAACAGGTCCGCTGCCCTCGTATGAATCAGTTCTGGGTCGCTGGCAAGCACCAACGTGTCTTCGGGGACCACATCGACCAGCAGTTCGAGACGGTCCACCAGCACCGGGATCAGCGCCTCCATGCCCTCGACCGCTTGACCTTGGGAGATGCGCTCCAGCATGTCGCTCAGTTCAGGATGGGAGTCAACGAGCTTGGCCGCACGAGCGCACACCTCCTCAGTGAGGCGCACCTCACGGCACGGATCAGCGACGAACTCGTCGAGTTGGTCGGGGAGCGAAAGCTGGTCGGCCACGGAGAAAAGTCGAATCTCCTCCACCTCATCGCCGAAGAAGTCGATGCGTACCGGATGTTCATAGGTGGGGGCAAACACATCCACGATGCCGCCGCGCACCGCGAACTCGCCACGGCGTTCCACCAAGTCAACGCGGGAATAGGCTGCGGCAGACAGGTCGCGCGCCAAGGCAGTGATGTCGTAGTCTTGACCGACGCGCACCCGCACCGGGGCCAGATCGACCAGTCCGGCAGCCTGAGGTTGCAGCATGGAACGCACTGGGGTGACGACGATGCGGGGGGCGGGCGCGTCTCCACGTCCCGCAATGCGTCGTAACGTTTCAAGGCGGCGTCCCACCGTGTCCGAACGTGGGCTGAACCGCTCGTGGGGCAGCGTCTCCCATGATGGGTAGTAGGCAACGTCCTGCTCGCCAAGCAGGGACTCCAGGTCGCTGATCAGTACCTCGGCGGCACGCACGGTGGGCGTCACCAGCAGAATCGGTCTGCCACTGGCTTCGGCCAAGGCTGCCACTGCGGGCGCGCGCCCAGCAGTCGGCACCACCACATCGAAAGTGCTGCGGCCGCTCACGGCGGCGTGAACGCATCGGGCTAGGGACTCATCCCCCGCCAGCAGTTCAACAACGCCCTTCAGACTCACGTTCATTGAGTCTAGTCGGGGCTGTTCGTCTCCCGTGATTCCCCACGCAGTCCCGGAGTCCACCTCCAAATGCATGGATCCTGCGACTTGGGCGCAGGATGACGGAGCAAGACCGCGTACGCAGTGATTGAGGATGTCTCTCACCCAGCCCTCTTGCTATGCTGCACAAGCGAAGCTCTGTCGCGGCATCCATAGCCAGGACGACCCCAACGAACAGCCTTGAGTGAGCGACTAGGCTGAAACGTATGAGCACGATTTATCTGGCTGGCGGCTGCTTCTGGGGTGCCGAGAAATACCTGATGCTGATCCCGGGCGTGGAGGCCACCGAGGTCGGTTTTGCCAACGGCGGCAGCGCAGAGCCTTCTTACAAGGACGTTTGCGCCGGGTCCGGACACGCCGAGACGGTCAAGGTTGACTATGACCCGTCCGTGATTGAACTTGGGGACCTACTGTTTCTGTTCTTCCAAATCATCGATCCCACCAGCGTCAACAAGCAGGGCCACGACGAGGGCGTGCAGTACCGCACCGGAATCTACTGGACTGACCCCGCCGATGAGGCTGCCGTTCGTGCATCGTTGACAGAGTTGCAGGCTCGGTACGCGCTTCCCTTGGCCGTCGAAGCTACAACGTTACAAGAGTATTACCCTGCCGAGGAATACCACCAGAAGTACCTCGACAAGAACCCTGACGGTTACTGCCATGTGCCTCTCACGTCGTTCGAGAAGGTGCGCGCTCAGGCGGCACACGTCAAACAGTTGCGCGCCCTGAGTGCCGAAGAGTTCGCCGTCACCCAGCAGGACGACACTGAACCGCCCTTTGACAATGCCCTTTATGATCACTTTGAGCCGGGTATCTACGTTGATGTCGTCTCTGGCCAACCACTGTTCGTCTCCACAGACAAGTTTGAGTCCGGCTGTGGCTGGCCCGCATTCTCCAAGCCCATCAGCGACACCCTGCTCACCCGCTTGGACGACCACAAGATCGCTGGCCGCGACCGCATCGAGGTGCGCTCCGTGCTCGCCAACTCGCACCTCGGTCACGTCTTCACCGACGGCCCCGCCGAACTTGGGGGACTGCGTTATTGCATCAACTCGGCCTCGCTACGTTTCGTGCCGGTCGCGCAGATGGCAGACGAAGGTTTCGCGGACCTGATCCCACTAGTCGAACGCGAGTCGGCTTAGGTTATCGACGCTGGCGTGGCTCTGCTCTTGTTCCAACTGGCTGAGCTGCAACGGTGGACACTCCGCCGGTCCGCTCCGCAACACGGTAGGCTAAGTCTATGACTACGGCACTGGTCACCGGCGGGACATCCGGCTTGGGAGAGGCGTTCGCGCACGAACTGGCGCGACGCGGCAACAACATCGTGCTGGTGGCGCGCGACGAGGAGGCGCTCGCGTCTGTTGCCACGGTGTTGCACGCCAAGTACGGCGTGGACGTCGAGATTCTGCGCGCAGACCTAGCCCACCGCGATCAAACAGCCGTCGTGGTGGCACGACTGTTGGACCAGGAACATCCCGTCGACACCTTGGTAAACAATGCCGGATTTGGCCTGTACGGTTCGCTGCTTGCTGAAGACCTGAGCGAGCAAGAGCGCGCCATGGAGGTGATGGTACACGCGGTCCTACTGCTCTCCAACGCCGCTGCCCGTGCGATGGCTGTTCGCGGCAGTGGGACCATCATCAACATTTCGTCGTCGTCAGCGTGGATCTACACCGGAAACTACTCGGCCATCAAGAGCTGGGTGTTGACGTTCACCAAGGCTCTGGCCGTCGAGCTTGAAGGCACTGGCGTGCGCGTCGTTGCGTCCTGCCCTGGTTGGGCGAAAACCAACTTCCACTCCCGCGCGGGCCAGAAACGTCCCAGCCTTCCCGCTTGGGCGTACGTGCCGGTCGCGTCCGTCCCTCGCGACGCTCTAGCCTGTGCCGACTCCGGCAAGGTGGTCAGCGTACCCCACTGGCCGTGGAAGATCGCCATCTGGGTGGCGCAACACGGCCCCCAGTCCATCCCCCGCTCCTTTGCTCGCAAAATCACCAACTCCCGCAAGAAGTAGGCTCTCAGCGCGGTCGCGCCTATGAAGAACTTGCGTTGCGGTAGGCTCTATTGAGTCAAAATATCGACGAGGGACAAGGGACGTAGAGACACCTGATGGTTGATTGGGGCAGTTCAAAGGGACGGTATAAGTCCCCGGTGAATCGTGCTGCGCGTGCGACGGCGCAGATGCTGCTGCTCAAGCCTGCAATCTGGGGCATCCTGAGCGTGCAAGTGCATGGCCTAGAGCATCTTGAGGTGGTGCCTGACGATGGCGCGTTCATCGTTGTGGGCAACCATTCGTCCCACTTTGACGCCCCGCTGATCTTCGGCGCACTGCCGCGTCGCCTGTCCGGACGCATGTCCACCGCTGCTGCTGCCGACTACTTTTTCCGTCACTGGTACACGGCCGGACCCACGGCGCTGTTCTTCAACGCCTTCCCGGTGGACCGCCACTCCGGCACGCGCAACCGCAAGGGCCTAGCCGGACAGTTGTTGGGCGACGGCGTCCCGCTGCTGATCTTCCCCGAAGGCACCCGCTCCCGCACCGGCGGCATGAGCCAATTTGTGCCCGGTGCCGCAGGCCTGAGCATCAAACATGGCGCGCCAATAGTCCCGGTCGCGCTAGTGGGCGCGTTCGCCGCCTGGCCCGCTGGCAGTTCTCATTGGGTGATGGGGCGACCCAAAGTCCACGTGGTCTTCGGCTCCCCGATCAGCCCCCAACCCGGCGAGATCGCCGAAGAGTTCAGCGAGCGCATGCGTCGCACCGTCTCTGAACTCCACGACTCCGTCGCCTTCGCCTACGGCCTCCCCACCCAACCCGAGATGCAGCAAGCCGCCGCCATCGCCGCCAAGCGTTCGGAGTAGTAGCCGGCGTTCGACAACAATCCTGGCTGCTATGGACTGGACGCTCGCCGCATGAACGTCTGGGCGTCTGCCGCTGTCTCAGCGTTCATGATGCACAACAGAGATCCGTCCATTACGATGGACAGACGTCCCCAAATCGGGTAATCTGTTCATTACGCTGAACGGATGCGGAGAGGGGTTGCTGTGGAACTGTTGAAACGCCAAGGTTATTTGGATCAGATCGCTGGACTAGTCGATGCCCCCTTTATCAAGGTGCTCGTGGGTATTCGGCGATCTGGAAAGTCCGCGCTCATGACGCTCACCCAGCAGCTACTGCATGAGCGTGGAGTGCCGCCCGAGCGCATCATTCATCTTAATTTCGACAATCTCGAATTGGCACATCTGACAAACGCCCCTGCCCTCGACTCCTACATAAAGTCGCTAGCACCTACGGAAGGCCGCTTCTACGTGCTCTTGGACGAGATTCAGGAGGTGGACCAGTGGGAGCGTGTGGTCAACTCCCTCTTCGCGCAGGGACAGGCAGATATCTACATCACGGGATCCAATACGACGTTGTTGTCGTCCGAGTTGGCGACCTACATAGCTGGCCGGTATGTGGCGATTGAGGTTTCCACACTGTCCTTTGCTGAACATCTCCAATTTCGACAGACATTTGCCCCACTTGAAGTGGGCTCCCTCATGGAGGAGTTCACGCGGTATCGCCAACGTGGAGGTTTCCCCGGGCTCTACGTGGCACCGTTCGACGAATCCCAAGTCAGAAGCATCGTTGGGGACATCTACAACTCGGTTATGATCCGAGATGTCTTGGCGCGGCACTCCATCCGCGATGCTGACCTGCTGCAACGCGTGGCTCTATTCGCTCTAGACAACGTCGGTAACCTGTTTTCGGCTCGTCGTGTGGCCGCGTTTGTGAAAGCCGAGCATCGCTCCGCGAGCACGCAAACAGTGCTGAACTACCTGCTTGCTCTCGACGACGCCATGGTCATCACCAAAGTGCCAAGGTACGACCTGCAGAGCAGGGCTCTCATGACAATCAACGAAAAGTACTACGCGGGAGACCATGGCCTCATCACGGCCATGCTTGGCAACCAGGCCCACCTTCAAAGCGGAATACTGGAGAACATCGTGTGGGCAGAGTTACGGAGCAGAGGCTACACCGTCAACGTCGGCAAACTCAAGGAAGCTGAGGTGGATCTTGTCGCTGACCGTCACGGAGAACGAGTGTATGTTCAGGTGACCACCGTCATGTCAGGATCGACCTCCACACAAGAGAGAGAGTTGGCCCCCCTGCAAGCCATTAATGACGCCTACCCGAAGTATGTTGTGTCGCTAGACCCCCTGGCTGGCACAACGATTGGCGGCATCAGGCATGTATCAATTCCCGAGTTCCTGTTATCAGACACATACTGACGCCCAGCGGGCAGTTAATGCACGAGAGGGCGCACCACCTGCGTGGCACGCCCTCTCGGTCTTGGAAGCTAGCTAATGTCGCGCTTCGCGCTCCACTGAGTTCCTTCTCACGTCATTCGAGCAAGCTCGGTGACGCTCGTCGTCCTCAGTACATCCCATCCATGTCGCCACCGGCGGGGGCGGCGGGAGCGGGAGCGGGCTTGTCGGCGATCACGGCCTCGGTGGTGAGGAACAGACCGGCGATGGAGGCGGCGTTCTGCAGGGCAGAACGGGTCACCTTGGTGGGGTCGATGATGCCAGCCTTGACCATCTCGACGTACTCGCCGGTTGCGGCGTTGAGGCCTTGACCGGCGGGCAGCGCGCTGACCTTTTCGGCGACGACGCCACCCTCAAGGCCAGCGTTGATGGCGATCTGCTTCAGGGGGGCGGAGGCAGCGGTGAACACGATCTGCGCACCGATCTGCTCGTCGGCGGTCAAGCCAGTAAGTGAAGTCTTCACCTTGGCGGCGGCCTGGATCAGCGCCACACCACCACCGGGGAGAATTCCCTCTTCGACAGCGGCCTTGGCGTTGCGCACGGCGTCTTCGATGCGGTGCTTGCGCTCCTTCATCTCGACTTCAGTAGCGGCACCAACCTTGACGACTGCAACACCACCAGCGAGCTTGGCGAGACGCTCCTGCAACTTTTCACGGTCGTACTCGGAGTCGGTGTTCTCGATCTCGGCACGGATCTGACGCACGCGGCCAGCGATCTGGTCCTTGTCGCCAGCGCCGTCGATGATCGTGGTCTCGTCCTTGGAGACGACAACGGAACGGGCGCGACCCAGCAGCGAGATGTCGGTGGTGTCGAGCGAGAGGCCAACCTCTTCGCTGATCACCTGACCACCGGTGAGGATCGCGATGTCGGCGAGCATCGCCTTGCGGCGGTCACCAAACCCGGGAGCCTTCACGGCGACAGACTTGAACGTGCCGCGGATCTTGTTCAAGATCAGGCCCGCGAGCGCCTCAGACTCGACGTCCTCAGCGATTATGAGCAGGGACTGACCGGTGCCCATCACCTTTTCGAGCACAGGCAGCAGGTCCTTCAGTGTGGAAACCTTGGAGTTGACGATCAGGATGTACGGATCGTCAAGCACGGCCTCCATGCGCTCGGCATCGGTGATGAAGTACGCGGAGATGAAGCCCTTGTCGAAGCGCATGCCCTCGGTCAGTTCGAGGGTGATGCCGAACGTGTTCGACTCCTCGACCGTGATGACGCCCTCCTTGGTGACCTTGTCCATGGCCTCGGCGATGATGTCACCAACGGACGGGTCACCAGCAGAGATGGACGCCGTCTGCGCGATCTGCTCCTTGGTCTCGACATCAACCGCAATGTTGTGCAGTTCAGCGATGACCGCAGTCACAGCCTTGTCGATGCCCTTCTTCAGCTCGATGGGGTTGGCGCCGGCGGTGACGTTGCGCAGGCCCTCGCGGACCATCGCCTGGGCGATCACGGTAGCGGTGGTGGTGCCGTCACCGGCAACGTCATCGGTCTTCTTGGCGACCTCTTTGACCAGCTCGGCACCGATCTTCTGGAAGGGGTCGGCCAGCTCAATCTCTTTGGCGATCGTGACACCGTCGTTGGTGATGGTGGGTGCGCCCCAACTCTTCTCCAGCACGACGTTGCGGCCCTTAGGCCCAAGCGTCACCTTAACCGCGTCCGCCAGGATGTTCATGCCCTCTTCAAGGCCCTTACGAGCGGCGGAATCAAATTCGATCAGTTTCGACATGGTTTGTTCGCGTTTTCCTTACACACTTGTCTTACAACTGGTAGCACTCGAAGTGTCAGAGTGCTAAACAATTATTAGCACTCTCAGCCCCAGAGTGCAAATGC
>JAISJP010000004.1 GCA_031261455.1 Propionibacteriaceae bacterium | reverse complement strand
CTTAGGAGCGACCACCATGGCCCTCGACTTGCAGACCGACCTAACCAAGGTGCGAAATATCGGCATCATGGCCCACATTGATGCGGGCAAAACCACGACGACCGAGCGCATCTTGTACTACACCGGCATCAATCACAAGATCGGTGAGGTTCATGACGGCGCGGCCACGATGGACTGGATGGAGCAGGAGCAGGAGCGTGGCATCACCATCACGTCTGCTGCCACCACCTGCTTCTGGAACAACCACCAGATCAACATCATCGACACCCCGGGTCACGTGGACTTCACCATTGAGGTGGAGCGTTCCCTGCGAGTGCTTGACGGCGCGGTTGCCGTGTTCGACGGCGTAGCGGGCGTGGAGCCGCAGTCAATGACAGTGTGGCGTCAGGCCTCCCGTTACGGCGTGCCCCGCATCTGTTATATCAACAAGCTTGACCGCACCGGTGCCAGCTTTGACCACTGCGTGCGCACCATCAAGGAGCGCCTCAACGCCATCCCCGTGCTGCTGCAGTTGCCGATCGGTGCCGAGGGCGGCTTCATCGGCGTCATCGACCTAATCGAGATGCGCGCTCTGACTTGGCGCGGTGAGACCGAGTTGGGTGAAAAGTACACCGTCGAAGAGATCCCCGCCGACCTGCTGGTTCACGCCGAGGCCACGCGCGCCGAGATGATCGAACTGGTCGCCGAGAACGACGACGAATTGATGATGTCCTACCTTGAGGGCGACGAGATCACCCCCGAGATGTTGAAGGCAGCAGTGCGCCGTGGCGTACTCGCTAGCAAATTCACCGCGGTCGTGTGTGGCACGTCGTTCAAGAACAAGGGTGTGCAGCCGCTGCTCGACGCCGTTGTTGACTACCTGCCGTCCCCTTCCGACGTTCCCGCCATCGACGGCTTCAAGCCCGGTGACCCCAACACCATCATCGAGCGCAAGTCCGACAAGAGCGAGCCGCTGTCCGCACTCGCATTCAAGATCGCCGCTGACCCGCACCTCGGCAAGCTCACGTTCGTGCGCGTCTACTCCGGCATCCTCAAGTCCGGCGGCCAGGTGCTCAACGCCACTACCGGCAAGAAGGAACGTATCGGCAAGATCTATCAGATGCACGCTAACAAGCGCCAAGAGGTCGAAGAGATGCCCGCCGGCATGATCTGCGCCACCATGGGCTTGAAGGACACCGGCACTGGCGACACCCTGTGTGACCCGGCTCACCCCGTGCAGTTGGAGTCCATGGACTTCCCGGCCCCCGTCATTGAGCAGGCCGTCGAGCCCAAGACCAAGAGCGACCAGGAGAAGCTGTCCCTAGCTATCCAGCGCTTGGCTGAAGAGGACCCCACGTTCCGCGTCCACACCGACGAAGAGACCGGTCAGACAATCATCGCCGGCATGGGCGAGCTTCACCTTGAGGTGATGATCGACCGCATGAAGCGCGAGTTCAAGGTGGAGGCCAACATCGGCAAGCCGCAGGTTGCCTACCGTGAAACCCTGCGTCGCAAGGTCGAAAACGTGGACTACACCCACAAGAAGCAGTCGGGTGGTTCTGGTCAGTTCGCCAAGGTGCAGGTAACTGTTGAGCCTGGTGAACCCGGTTCCGGCTACGTGTTTGCCAATGCTGTTACCGGTGGTCGTATCCCCAAGGAGTACATTCCGGCCGTGGATGCGGGCATCAAAGATGCGCTGCAGTTCGGTGTGCTGGCTGGCTATCCGGTGCAGGACGTCAAGGTGACGTTGCTCGACGGTGGCTACCACGAGGTTGACTCCTCCGACATGGCGTTCAAGATCGCCGGATCGATGGTGTTCAAGGAGGCTGCTCGTCGCGCGGACCCGGCTCTGCTGGAGCCGATGATGGCTGTCGAGGTGACCACTCCCGAAGACTATCTCGGCACCGTCATCGGTGATCTGAATGGTCGTCGTGGTCACATCCAGACGATGGAAGAGTTGCACGGCAACCGCGTCGTGCGTGCGCTTGTCCCGCTGTCCGAGATGTTTGGCTACGTCGGCGACCTGCGTTCCAAGACGTCCGGTCAGGCCACCTACACCATGGAGTTCGACTCCTACGCTGAGGTGCCGAAGTCGGTCGCCGAAGAGATCGTTGCCAAAGCCAAGGGCAACTGATCTGGCTGACACGTTGACTCCTGGAGGTCAACCCACCTTTGTGGTTTGACTCGGGAGCCGTGTTGGACAAGAATAGATAAGGATTGGCGCCTCTGTGGGCGTCATTCGCTGTGCATGCTTATGCCCCTAACCTCGCGAGTGAGGCAAGGACATGGAGCGCAACGAGCGTTGTGGGGTGGCCCGCAGCGGCTAACCACAAACATGAAAATCGATGTCAGGCATGAGACCAAGCATGCATGGCGAAATAGCAATCAGGAGGAGCCCAAGTGGCAAAGGCCAAGTTCGAGCGGAATAAGCCGCACTGTAACATCGGCACCATCGGTCACATCGACCACGGCAAGACGACTCTGACCGCGGCGATCACGAAGGTGCTCCACGACACGTACCCGGACTTGAAGGCAAACACCTTCACCGCGTTCGACCAGATCGACAAGGCTCCGGAAGAGCGTCAGCGTGGCATCACGATCTCTATCGCTCACGTCGAGTACGAGACCCCCAACCGTCACTACGCACACGTTGACTGCCCAGGTCACGCCGACTATGTCAAGAACATGATCACCGGCGCTGCGCAGATGGACGGCGCGATTCTCGTCGTCGCCGCGACCGACGGCCCGATGCCCCAGACGCACGAGCACGTGCTGCTCGCCCGCCAGGTTGGCGTGCCGGCCATGGTCGTTGCCCTCAACAAGTGCGACATGATCGCCGCAGCCGACGCCGACCTCATCGACCTCGTCGAGATGGAGATCCGCGAACTGCTCAGCGCTCAGGAGTTCGACGGCGACGGCTGCCCCGTTGTCCGCATCTCCGCGTTCAAGGCCCTGGACGGCGATCCCGAGTGGACCCCAACCATCCTTGAGCTCATGGAGCAGGTTGACAGCTACATCCCGCAGCCCGTCCGCGAGACCGAGAAGCCGTTCCTTATGCCGGTTGAAGATGTCTTCACCATCACCGGCCGTGGCACGGTCGTCACCGGTCGTATCGAGCGCGGCATCATCCACACTGGCGACACGGTCGAGATCGTTGGCCTCGCAGCCACGCAGACCACCACCGTCACCGGCGTCGAGATGTTCCGCAAGATCCTCGACGAGGGCCAGGCGGGCGACAACGTCGGTCTCCTGCTCCGTGGCACCAAGAAGGAAGCTGTGGAGCGTGGCATGGTTGTCACCAAGCCCGGCGCCACCACCGGCCACACCGAGTTCGATGCCAACGTGTACGTGCTGACCAAGGAGGAGGGTGGCCGTCACAAGCCGTTCTTCACCAACTACAGCCCGCAGTTCTACTTCCGCACCACCGACGTCACCGGCACCGTCAAGCTTGCCGACGGCGTTGAGATGGTCATGCCTGGTGACAACACCGACATGAACGTCACGCTGCAGAAGGCCATCGCCATGGAAGAGGGCCTGAAGTTCGCCATCCGCGAAGGTGGTCACACCGTCGGCGCTGGTCGCGTCACCAAGATCATCAAGTAGTTCTTTCCAGACCTACTGAGACCCACAAGAGGGGCTCATCGCTTATCAGCGGTGGGCCCCTCTTGGCGTCTCTAAGGTAGGCTGGTACGGCTATGAATGATGTGATACCTCAGCGAACTCGCGTTGCTCCGTCGCCTACCGGCGATCCTCATGTTGGCACGGCCTATCAGGCCCTGTTTGATGTTGCCTACGCGCGGCAGACGGGTGGGCAGTTTGTGCTGCGCATCGAGGATACTGACCAGAATCGGTTGGTGGAGGGCAGTGAGCAGCAGATCTATGATTCGCTGGCTTGGCTGGGGTTGGCGCCAGATGAGAGCCCGCAGGTTGGCGGCGACTTTGCGCCGTATCGGCAGTCGGAGAGGTTGGATACCTACCGGCCATTCGTCGATCAGTTGATCGCCGACGGGCACGCGTATTACTGCTGGTGCTCATCTGAACGGCTGAAGGAGCTGCGGGCGGCACAGGAGGCGTCTAAGACGCCGGATACCGGGTATGACCGGCTGTGTTTGGGGTTGACGCGTGATGAGCGAGCAAAGCTGCCGGGGTTCTCGGAGACGCCCGTGGTGCGCATGCTGGTGCCCGATGACGTGTCGCTGACGTTCGATGATCTGATTCGTGGCGAGGTGAACGCGCCGCGTCCGGACGATCAGGTGATCCTGAAAGCCGACGGGTTCCCGACGTACCACATGGCCGTGGTGGTGGACGATCACTTGATGGGTATCACCACCGTGGTGCGGGGCGAGGAGTGGATATCGTCTACGCCCAAGCATCTGCTGCTATACAAGTGGCTGGGCTGGAGTGCCCCCGCATTCGCGCACATGCCGCTGCTGCGCAACGCTGACCACTCCAAGATCTCCAAGCGCAAGAATCCGGCGGCGCGGCTCATGTGGTTCCGCGAACAGGGCTACCTGCCCGAGGCGCTGCTCAACTTCCTGGCGCTGCTCGGCTATCCGCCGGTACACGACGACAGCGAAGTGGAGACCCTCACCGACTTCACCGCAACCTTCGACTGGACCAAGGTGTCCACCGTCGGCCCCGTCTTCGACACCGGCAAACTCGACTGGCTCAACGCCACCTACATCCGCAACCTGCCCGACGACGAGCTAGCAGACCGAATCATCGAGTTTGTGTACGAGTGTGTACCGAGTACGGCCGAAAATCATACACAAACCCAGTTTGAAACCGTCCTCCGGGCTGCAATCCCTATCATCAGGGAGCGCATCACCCTCCTAAAGGACGCGGCCCCCATGATCGATTACCTGCTAGTGCCCGCCGCTGACCTAACCATCGATGACGACGCCCGTGACGCCCTCCCAGAGAACACCCCGGAGATCATCGCCGCTGCCACCACCGCCCTGGCCGCTCTAGGGGATGCCGACTGGCGCGCAGACGCCATCCAAGCCACCCTTCGCACCTCCGTCGTCGAGGGGTTAGCCCTGAAGCCCAAGGTGGCGTTCAACCCCGTCCGCACCGCCATTGCTGGCCGCAAAGTCAGCCCGCCCCTGTTCGAGTCCATGGAGATACTAGGCAAAGGCGAATCCTTAGCCCGCCTAGCCCGACTGGCGTAGCTCTATGCAGTCTCCGACAAACCCGAGGCGATTCACTGCGCGTGAATCGTAGGCTCTGCGGTTTTCGGGTTTGCTGGGCCACTCCTGCTAGGTCATCCGGTGGGAGCGTAGCGGAGTCGCGGGATCCACTGCGCCTTGTGGATACCGCGACTGCCCCGGAGGGTAAATTCAGTTGGTGGCATAGGGGAGCGTCACGCTACTTGGCAAACACGCGCATTTACGCAAGAATAGTGTTGTGAAAACAATGGTGGACGATAGTGAGGCAGCGACTGCTGCCGTGTCGCCCACGTCGTGTCACGCCAGCGATGAGGACTCCACTCGCGAACGGGTGTTGGCTACCATTCTGGCGGCGTCGCCGATTAGCGCATCGGAGCTTGCCACAGCGCTTAACTTGACGGCTGCTGCGGTGCGTCGCCATCTGGAGTGGCTGGAGTCGGCGGGCAAGATCACCACCCGAGCGATCCGGACGCGCGGTGTACGGGGCAGGGGACGCCCGGCCAAGGCGTACGTCGTCACCGATTCTGGGCGTGGCGATTTTCACCACGAGTACGACCGCATGGCCTTGTTGGCTATCGACGAACTCGTTGCCACGTCGGGTCCGGCGGGCATGGATCGGCTTGCCGCCCAGTTTTTTGCTCCCATCGTAAGCGGAACGCAAGCGACGGTAGCGGCTGCTGACATGCGACAGGTTGTTTCACTCATGGGTGAACGGCCAGCGGTGGATCCTGCGACTGTGCAACGCTGCGCGCAGGATGGCGAGAAAGGTCAGGCGGAGGCCTCGGCGACGGCTGGGCGCGGGCAGGCAAGAGCGTTCTCTCCGGTCCAGACAGCCCAAACGGGGGCATCATCCCTTGTCAACGTACTCAACTCGTGCGGGTATGTGGCGTCGTTGACCAGTTTGCCAAGTGGGTCGCAACTCATCCAGCATCAGTGCCCGGTGGCTGATGTGGCGCGGGCGCATCCGCAGTTGTGCGAGATCGAGACGCAGATATTTGGGCAACTGCTGCACTCCCATGTGCAGCGGCTGGCCACCATCGCGCACGGCGATCCGGCATGCACCACCCACATCCCCATTCCTGTTATCAAAACGCAACGTGGTCTGGGAACAAATCAGCCACAAAGAGAGGTTGACATAGCGTGAGCGAAACTCAACCAGTCCAACCAACTCCAGCAGCCCAAGCAGCGCAACCAACCCAAGCGGAACAGATCGAGGCGCTTAGCACCTACCGCTACGGTTGGCATGACTCTGACGCTGCCGGTGCGCTGGCCCAGCGTGGCCTCAACGAAGGCGTAGTCAGAGGCATTTCGGCCATTAAAGAAGAGCCGGAGTGGATGTTGGAGCGTCGCCTCAAGGCGCTGCAAGTGTTCGATAAGAAACCCACGCCTACCTGGGGTGGCGACTTGGGTGACATCGACTTTGACCAGATCAAATACTTCGTCCGCTCCACTGAGCGCGCCGCCCAAAGCTGGGAGGAGTTGCCGGAGGACATCCGCAACACTTACGACCGGCTCGGCATCCCCGAGGCCGAGAAGGCCCGATTGGTTGCAGGCGTTGCCGCGCAGTACGAGTCCGAGGTGGTCTACCACAAGATCAACGAGGAGTTGGAGCGTCTCGGCGTCATCTTCCTCGACACCGACACCGGGCTGAAAGAGCACCCGGAACTGTTCGAGAAGTACTTCGGTTCCGTCATCCCCTCCGCTGACAACAAGTTTTCCGCGCTCAACACGGCCGTCTGGTCTGGCGGGTCGCTAATCTACGTTCCGCCCGGCGTACATGTTGACATTCCGTTGCAGGCGTACTTCCGCATCAACACTGAGAACATGGGCCAGTTCGAGCGCACCCTCATCATCGCTGATGAAGGCTCCTACGTTCACTACGTTGAGGGCTGCACCGCGCCGATCTACAAGTCGGACTCGCTGCACGCCGCGGTGGTCGAGATCATCGTCAAGAAGGACGCCCGGGTGCGTTACACCACCATCCAAAACTGGTCAAACAACGTATACAACCTAGTCACAAAGCGGGCGGTCGTCGAGGCTGGCGGCTCCATGGAGTGGGTGGACGGCAACATCGGCTCCAAACTGACCATGAAGTACCCGGCGGTCTGGCTCACGGGCGAGCATGCGAAGGGCGAGACGTTGAGCATCGCGTTCGCTGGCCCCGGCCAGTATCAGGACACCGGCTCCAAGATGGTTCATTTTGCGCCACACACGTCCAGTTCAATCGTTTCAAAGTCTGTTTCGCGAGGTGGGGGACGCACGGCCTATCGCGGCCTGGTCCGGGTGCAGCCCGGCGCGTACTCGTCGGCCAACTCGGTCAAGTGCGACGCCCTGTTGGTGGACGACATCTCCCGCTCCGACACCTACCCCTACGTGGACGTGCGTGAGGATGACGTGTCGCTCAGCCATGAGGCCACTATCTCGCGCATCAGTGAGGACCAACTGTTTTACCTAATGAACCGGGGAATGAGCGAAGACGAGGCGGCCGCGATGATCGTGCGCGGCTTCGTCGAGCCGATCGCCAGAGAGTTGCCGATGGAGTACGCGCTAGAACTCAACCGCCTAATCGAACTCCAGATGGAAGGGGCGGTCGGATAATGCCAAACGAGATTACGCTCCCAGTCTTGGACTCCTCGGGCGTCGAGGTGGTGGAGTCGCACCTACACCCCAAGGCGTCATACGCCCTGGACGACCACCTCGCACCCACCGGCAAGGAAGAAGTCTGGCGTTTCACCCCGCTCAGCCGCATCGCGTCACTGTTAGACGCCAAATCTGCCGTCGGCCCACTGAAGTGGGCGTGGGACAACGACGGAGATCTCGTTGACCTGACCGAGTTTCCTGACGCACCGCCTGACGAGCCTTCCTCTTGCCATGCTGGCGACAGTCCATCTCGTCACTCTGCGCGCAGTCGCAGAATCCACCTCGCGGGCACAACCACTGCCACTACCTTCGGCCCTCTGACAATTGCAGACGCCAAAGCACTTGGCACGCAAGCGCCATTCGATCGAGTAGCGGCTGCGGCGTTCAATGGAGCGACTGAGGGCTTAAGCATTGATGTCCCTGCTGGAGCAGTGCTGGACGCTCCCATCGTCATCAAAGCCGTAGGCGAGAACAAGCCCGCGTATGGACGCACCCACATCTCGCTGGGCGCGGCAGCCTCGGCGACCATCGTCTTTGACTACTCTGGGCTGGCCGACTATGCCGAATACCTAGACGTCACCCTAGCGGCGGGCGCGAAACTTGCGTTCGTCAGCATCCAAGACTGGCAGGCAGGCGCGGTCCACGGTGGACAGCACTCGTTCGAAGTCGGACCGGGCGCAGAATTGAAGTCGGTGACTGTCACTCTAGGTGGCGACTTGGTGCGTCTGATGGAGACGGTGCGCTACGCCGGTGAGGGCGGCCACGCCGAGATGTTTGGCGTCTACTTTGCCGACGCTGGGCAGCACCAAGAGCATCGCCTCTTCATCGACCAGAACCAACCCAAGACGGTCTCCCGCGTCGATTATCGCGGCGCGCTCCAAGGTGACGGGGCGCACACAGTCTGGGTGGGTGACGTGCTGATTAGGCGAAACGCTCACGGCATCGATTCCTACGAGGCCAACAAGAACCTCATCCTCACCGACGGTGCGCGCGCCGACTCGGTGCCCAACCTTGAGATTGAGACCGGCAACATTGTGGGCGCAGGTCACTCGTCCACCACGGGGCGTTTCGACGAGGAGCAACTCTTCTACTTGATGAGCCGCGGCATCAGCGAACTCGAGGCCCGTCGCCTAGTGGTGCAGGGCTTCTTCTTTGACATCATCCGCCGCATCGGCGTCCCACAGGTTGAAGAACACCTGCAGGACGCCGTCAATGCAGAACTGACACGCGCAGCCGAAGCTGAGGCACGCACGAACACAAACGAACAGAGGAGTGTGTAGACAATGGCTGACCTGCTGATTAGCGGCTTGCACGTCGAGGTCGAGACGGAAACCGGACCTAAAGAGATCCTCAAAGGCGTCGATTTGGCGGTCCACACCGGCGAGATTCACGCCATCATGGGCCCGAACGGCTCCGGCAAGTCCACGCTGGCGTACGCGCTGGCCGGACACCCGAAGTATCACATCACCGCCGGTTCCGCGAAGCTCGACGGCGTCGAACTCACCGAGCTGAAGGTGGATGAGCGCGCCAAGGCGGGCCTGTTCCTAGGCATGCAGTACCCGGTAGAGGTGCCCGGCGTATCGGTGGCAAACTTCCTGCGCACAGCCAAGACCGCGCTCGACGGCGGGGTAGCTCCCAAGGTGCGCACCTGGCCCAAGGAGGTCAACGCCGCGCTTGCCCGTCTCGATTTGGAGGCCGCGTTCGCGTCCCGCTCCGTCAACGATGGCTTCTCTGGCGGCGAGAAGAAGCGCCACGAGATCGCCCAACTGGAGTTGCTGAACCCCAAGGTTGCGGTGCTCGACGAGATCGACTCCGGCCTAGACATCGACGCCGTGAAGGTGGTGGCTGAGGGCATCAACCGTTACGCCGCACAAGGCGACCGGGGAGTGCTGCTCATCACGCACTACACCCGTATCCTGCGCTACACCACCCCCGACTTCGTTCACGTTTTCGTTGATGGACGCGTGGTCGAGGAGGGCGGCACGGAGTTGGCTGAGCGTCTAGAGGTCGAAGGCTACGAGAAGTTCGTCAAGGCTGCGGCATGAGCAACGGCGTTGCTGGCGCGGCTCCGGGCAGCGCCGAACTTAGGGCGGGGTTCCCGATCTTTGCGCGCACCATTAACGACTTTCCGCTGGCCTACCTAGACTCGGCGAACACGTCGCAGAAGCCGCAAGTGGTCATTGACGCGCTGGTTGAGTTTGTCTCAAATCACAACGCGAATGTGGCCCGCGCGATGCACACCCTAGGCGTCGAGGCTTCCGCCGCGTATGAGGGTGCCCGCGCCAAGCTGGCTCGCTTCGTAGGTGCCGCCAGCGCAGAAGAGATCGTCTTCACCAAGAATGCCTCCGAGGCGCTCAACTTGGCCGCCAACACGCTCGGGGCCGCACTCAAACCCGGCGACGAGATCGTCATCAGCGTCATGGAACACCACTCCAACATCGTGCCGTGGCAGTTCGTTGCTGAGCGCACCGGAGCCAAGCTGCGCTGGTTCGACATCACGGCAGACGGACGTCTTGACCTCGACAAAGCCCGCAGTGAGAACCTGATAAACGAACGCACCAAGGTGGTGTCGCTGGCTTGGATATCCAACGTGTTGGGCACCATCAACCCGGTAGCCGAGGTGGCGGCTTGGGCGCACGAGTTCGGCGCCACGGTTGTGGTGGACGGTTCTCAAGGTGTGCCGCACCTACCCACCAGCGTGAGCGCGCTGGGCGCGGACCTGTTGGCGTTCACCGGACACAAGATGCTCGGTCCCACTGGTATCGGCGTGCTCTGGGGCCGCTCCGCGCTGCTCGAAACTCTGCCCCCATTCCTTGGTGGCGGCGAGATGATCGAGATCGTGCGCATGGAGGGCAGCACCTTCGCCCCCCCGCCGCCTCGCTTCGAGGCAGGCACCCCACCCATCGCGCAGGCCTACGGCCTAGGCATCGCCGCCGACTACCTGACCTCCATCGGCATGGGCACCATCGCCGCACACGAGCAGGAGATCACCAACTACCTGCTGGAGCGCCTGGCCAGCACTGAGGGCGTCGTCATCCTCGGCCCTGGACTGGGAGCTAGCGACCGTGGCGGTGCGGTCAGTTTCACGCTTGACGGTGTCCACCCCCACGACCTGATGCAGTTACTAGACGGACGCGGCGTCGCGGTTCGTGGCGGCCACCACTGCGCCCGTCCGCTGCACGACCGTTGTGGCATTCAGGCCTCCACCCGCGCGTCATCCTACCTGTACACCACCCGCGCCGAGGTGGACCAGTTTGCCGACGCGGTGGTCTATGCGCGCAACTTCTTTATGCCCAAATATGTCACGACCGGCCGTGATCAGCCCCAAGATCAGGCGGCTACACTCAAGGAGGGCAACTGATGGACCCGACGAGCATGTATCAGGAGATCATCCTCGACCACTACCGCGAGAAGCACAACTCCGGCCTGCGCGAGCCCTTCGAGGCCGAAGTCCACCACGTCAACCCCACCTGTGGTGACGAAGTGAGTCTGCGAGTCACCCTTGAGGAGCCCGGCGAACACGTTGCTGACATCTCCTACGAGGCGCAAGGCTGCTCCATCTCGCAGGCGTCTGCGTCGATCATGAGCGACCTGCTGATCGGTCAGCCTGTCTCCACTGCCGTCGTCCGCTATGCCGAGTTTCAGCAGTTGATGGAGGGGCAGGGACGTATCGTCCCCAATGAGGACACCCTTGAGGACGCGATTGCGTTTGCCGGTGTGGCACAGTTCCCCGGCAGGGTGAAGTGCGCCATGCTGGCCTGGGTGGCGATGCGCGACGCCCTGATTCGCGCCGGAGCTTGGACCAATGAAACAACGGAGGATGCCGCAAAATGAGTGAAGACCACGTGAACGACGACCTCGACGAGGGCGGGCTCACAGCGAGTAAGGCCCCGTCGTCTCTGGGCGTGTCCAGCGTGTATCGCAGCGTTGCCGAGCGTGAGACTGAGGTGCTGGAGCGCCTAAAAGAGGTTGTGGACCCCGAGTTGAACGTCAACGTGGTTGACCTCGGGTTGGTCTACGGCGTCACAGTAGACGAGGACTTCAACGTCACAGTAGACATGACGCTAACCACCCCTGCCTGCCCGCTCACCGACCAGATCGAGTGGGGTGCCGAGGCCGCGCTCAGCGACATCGCCAAGAGCGTGCGCATCAACTGGGTATGGCTCCCCCCGTGGAGTCTAGAGAAGATCACCGAAGACGGCCGCGAGCAACTCCGCTACATCGGCTACAACGTCTAGCGGATTGTATATCGTATACAGTCCCAAGTGGATGCTGCGACTACGCGCAGCATGACGGGGAGCCGCCGGAACCCCGGGTAGGCTGGTGTCGATATGAGTGAGAGCGAAGCACCAAACTTGGCAGTTGATGCGTCGCTGCCTATTGGTGCGGCAGCGGACGATATTGCTGCGCTCATTCGCAGCCATCAAGTTGTCATTGTCGCGGGCGAAACCGGGTCTGGCAAGACCACCCAACTGCCGAAGATCTGCTTGTCGCTCGGGCGCAAGCGTATCGGCCACACCCAGCCACGTCGCATCGCGGCCCGCACCGTTGCGGCCCGCGTTGCACAGGAGACCGGCACCCGACTAGGGGACTTGGTCGGCTATCAGGTGCGCTTCACCGCCGAAACCTCGACAAGCACACAACTCAAGGTGATGACCGACGGGATCTTGCTGGCGGAGATCACCACCGATAGGCAGCTGCGCGCCTACGACACCATCATCATCGATGAGGCGCACGAACGCAGCCTCAACATCGACTTCCTGCTTGGCTACCTGAAGCAATTGCTGCCCAAGCGCAAAGACCTGAAGGTCATCATCACCTCCGCAACCATCGATACCGCCCGCTTCTCCAAGCACTTCAACGACGCGCCGGTCATTGAGGTGTCGGGGCGCAGCTACCCGGTCGATATTCGCTACGAGCCCCCAGCACCAGACACGGATCAGGCCGACGCCATCACCGCGGCCGTAGCCAAACTGCGCGCGCAAGGCCACACGCAGGGCGACATCCTCGTCTTCCTCTCCGGTGAACGCGAGATCAGGGACGCCACCGACGCGTTGGCCGCCGCGAAGTTCCCGGGCACCGAACTGCTGCCCCTCTACGCCCGACTGTCGCTGGAGGAACAACAGCGCGTGTTCGCCAGCCACCCGGGCACACAGCGTGTCGTGCTGGCCACCAACGTTGCCGAAACCTCCCTGACCGTGCCGGGGGTGCGCTACGTTATCGACCCGGGATATGCCCGCATCTCCCGCTACTCGGCGCGCACCAAGGTGCAGCGCCTGCCCATCGAGGCGATCAGCCAGGCAAGCGCCAACCAGCGTGCCGGACGGTGCGGCCGTGTTGCGCCGGGCATCTGCGTGCGGCTCTACACCCAAGATGACTATGTTTCGCGTCCCCAGTTCACCGAACCGGAGATGCTGCGCACCAATCTAGCGTCCGTGATCCTGCGTATGGCTCAAGCCCGGTTGGGCGACATCCACGCGTTCCCGTTTGTCGAGGCCCCGGATGAACGCCAGGTTGCGGACGGCCTGCGCCTGCTCAACGAGTTGGGCGCACTCGCCACGACCAGTCGCACCCACGCCACGCTCACTGACTTGGGGCGCTCCCTAGCCCGCCTGCCCGTGGACCCGCGCATGGGTCGCATCCTCATCGAGGCGAGCAAACGCAACTGTCTGAAAGAAGCTCTAGTGCTTGTCGCAGGCCTTTCGATCCAGGACGTGCGCGAGCGCCCCGTGGACAAACGCGCCCAAGCTGACGCCATGCACGCACGCTTTGCGTCTCCGAAACCCGCCGCAGGCGATCCCACGACCCAGACGCAGACACAGAGCGAACCCACCGCTCCGCTGCGTCACACCGTGCACACCAACACCCACATCGACCGCAGCGACCCCAAGCCGGACCCGGGCGGCGACGTTGCCGCCATGTTGCGCCTCTGGGACTACCTGCGGACACAGCGCAAGGCCAAGTCAAGCTCCGCTTTCCGCAAGATGTGCCGCGCCGAGTTCATCAACTTCATCCGGGTGCGTGAGTGGGAGGACCTCAACTGGCAGCTAGGCCAGGTGTGCCAAGAGTTGGGACTGCGCACCAACAAGCGTGCGTGTGACGAGGAGGACCTGCTGATCTCGATGGTCTCTGGTCTGCTCAGCCACGTCGGACTGCTCGACACGCCGACCCCGTCCCAGCGCGCGGCAGACGCAGGACGTGGTGCTCGCACCGCTGCCGAGCGCCGCCGCGGGCCACGCGAGTATATCGGTGCTCGTGGGGCTAGGTTTGCGATCTCTCCGGCGTCGGTGCTGGCCAAGCATCCCCCCGAGTTGGCGGTGGCAGTGGAGCTGGTCGAGACTACCCGACTCTGGGCGCACAGCACCGCCGCGATCAAGGCCGAATGGGTGGAGGAGGTGGGCTCCCACCTGCTGAAGCGCTCCTACTCGCAGCCGCACTTTTCATCAGACTCCGGCTCGGTGGTCGCCTATGAGAAGACCACGCTGCTAGGCATCCCGCTGATCGCCGACCGCCTAGCTGACTACGCAAAGGTAGACCCTGCTCAGGCCCGATCGATCTTCATTCAGACCGGCTTGGTGGAGCAGCAGTGGCACCCACATTCGGGCAGTGTCGCCGCCAAGGTGATGGCATTCAACGAGCGGGTCCGCGCTCAAGCCGACGAGGTGGTGGCCTCCGCCCGGACCCAAGAAGTCGTCCTAGACGATCAATCGCTCGCAGAGTGGTTCGCCGCCCACGTGCCCCAGGAGATCGCCTCCGGCCCCGTGCTGGAACGCTGGTTGAAGACCAACCCCGATGCCCTGCTGCTCAGCATCGACGACCTAGTGAAATCCCGTGAAGATGATGATGCTTTCCCGCACCAGTGGAGCTTTGGCGACGCTCAAGTGGGCATTGATTACGTATTTCAGCCCGACTCGGAGCGCGACGGGGCCACAGTTACTATCCCACTAACAAAGTTAGCCGAGGCTAACCCAAACGAGTTCACCTGGGCGCTGCCGGGGCGCCGCGCCGAGTTGGCGACCGCCCTTATCCGCTCCCTGCCCAAGAACCTGCGCGTGTCCTTTGTGCCCGCCCCGCAGTGGGCCGAGAAGGCGTTGGCGTGGCTAGAGGCAGAGGTCAACAACGCCGACGAGACCGCCCCGTTCCAAGACGAGCTGGCGCGCGCACTGGTGGCGCTCACCGGCGTCCGCGTGCCGCCCGAAGCTTGGCATCCCGAAACAATCCCCACGCACCTGCGCTTCAACTTCGCGGTGATGGATGGCCACAAAGAGGTGGCGTTTGGCAAGGACCTAGCCGCCCTGCAACGCGACCTAGCCAAGAAGGTGAGCAAGACGCTCACAAAGTCTGTCAAGCGCGACCTACGCTCGGGCACCACGTGGGTCTTCGGCGACATCCCAGAGACAATAACAGTAGCCAGAGCCGGGTTCGAGGCCACCGGCTACCCGGCCCTGCGTGACGAAGTCACCCGCGTCACCGAGGCCGTCTTTGACTCCGCTGCCTTCGCCGCCGCCAAACATCGCGCCGCGATCATCCGCCTGCTGCTGCTCAACCTGCCCGACCCCACGCGCTCCGTATTCGCGCGCCTTGGCAACGAAGAAAAGCTTGCGCTCGCCGCCGGCCCGTACCCCAGCCTGCCAGACCTACTGCACGACGCCCACGTCAAGGCTGTCGCCCAGTTGGTGGATGCCAGCGCGCAGGTTGCGACGGGCAAGACCGGCCAGCACAACACGCCAAACACTCACAGGGCTGACGTCAATACCACAGTCGCAGGGCTGCCCCGCGACGAGGAGTCTTTCGGCGCCCTGCTATTGCACGTCCGCCAAGAACAAGCAGACAAGACCCAAGCGGTCACCGCAACGGCGTCCAAAACTCTCAAGAACCACGGCGAGGCCCTGCTGGCGCTCCAGCGCATATCGGCTGCCCACCCGGCCTATGGCGACATGCGCGAACAGCTCGAAAACCTGGTGTTCAACCACTTCATCTCGTTCACGCCCGACCCGTGGTTCGCGCAACTGCCACGATTCTGCCAAGCCGTGACCGTGCGGGCGCAGGCCATCGTCGCCAATCCTGCACGCGACGCCCCCCTGGCACAACAGCTCGACCCAATTCAGGATGACTACGCCGACCTGCTGGCTCAGGTGCCGCCGAACGACCCCGTCCCCCCAGCCATTGCCGACATCGGTTTTCTGATCGAAGAACTCCGCGTGCAACTGTTCGCTCAGGCGCTCAAGACGTCTGTCCCCGTGTCTGCAAAACGAATCAAAACTGCCATGAGTCAAGCTCAGGTTTTCGTATCGCGGTGAGCTGAACGCGTAGTAGAATTATAGGTACTCGTATACGACGAGGCCCCGAGGAGGCACAAGCATGGCAATTAGCGACAAATTGAGTGAAATCGTTGACACCGTTGGCGACAAGATCGGTGACAGCATCGAGTACATCAAGCGTGAATCCGCTGAAGGTGGCAAGATCGACACTTTCATTGACAAGACCAGTGAGAAGATCGCCGACGCCAAGGACGCCGTGGTGTCCAAGGCTAAGGAAGTTGGCGACTCCGACACATTCCAGACCATCAAGGGCAAGGCCACTGACGCTGCTGCCACCATCAAAGACAAGGCTGGCGACGTCGTTGACGGCGTGAAGAGCAAGGTCGGTGCTGCCGACGGCGAACAGGGCGAAGAAGGTGGCTGTTGCTGCGGCACCAAGCCCACTGAAGAGACCACCTGCTGCGGTGGCGAGAAGGCTGCCGAAGAGGCTAAGGCCGAAGGCACCTGCTGCGGTGGCGATAAGCCTGCCGAAGAGGTCAAGACCGAGGGCACTTGCTGCGGCAAGAGCGCCGATGAGGCCGCCAAGGCCGAGTAGCTTGTTGCCTGCACGAGCGCCCTTGGCGTGACTCTGGCCTAACCGCCAAAACAGAAACGCTGCCCCGAACCATAGTGATCGGGGCAGCGTTTCTGTGTTTAGGAGACGAGAGCGGTGCAGTTGTTGCGCAAGTTGCCCAGCGCGGCTCGTTCCAACTGGCGCACACGCTCCGCGCTGATCTTCCACGCGGCTGCAATGTCCTGCAGCTTGGCGGGGGAGCCGTCGTTCAGGCCGTAGCGACGGCGCACTATGTCCGCAGAGCGGTCATCCAACTTCTGCAAGGCCCGTTCAAGCTGTTCGCGCGCCTGCGCATCCAGCACCATGTCATCCGGGGACGGGGCATGTGTCTGAGGCATCAGATCGCCCATAGAGGTGTCTCCGCCTTCCTCTAGCGGCGCATCCAAGCTGACGTGATCGCGGGAGATGCCCACCAGATCTTGCAGCTTGCTCAACGGCACGCCCATCTGTTCGGCAACCTCGGCTAGCGTGGCGGAGCGTCCCAACTTGTTCTCCAAGTTGCGGCGGGCGGTAGCCATCTGGTTTATCTGCTCGGACACGTGGACCGGCAGTTTGACGATGCGCCCTTGCGTTGCCAGTCCGCGACCGATTGCCTGACGCACCCACCATGTGGCATACGTCGAAAACTTGAAACCCTTGGTGTAGTCGAACTTTTCGACAGCCCTAATCAGACCGGTGTTGCCTTCTTGGATCAGGTCAATCATGGGCAGGTTACTGCGTCCGTACTTGCGGGCGATGGAGACCACAAGCCGCAGGTTGGCGTTGATGAAACGCTGCTTTGCCTGCTCGCTCTGGGCCACCAGTTCGCGCAGTTCGTTTTCCGTGTAGGCGGCGTCGGAGGTCTGCGTTCCGGCCAAGATTTCGCTGGCGAAAACGCCCGCCTCAATGGTGCGCGCGAGTTCCACCTCTTCTTCCGCGCTCAGCAGGGGATTCTTAGAGATAGTGTCAAGGTAGTGCCCGAGGGCATCCTTTCCGCTGTCGTATTGGGCATCGAGGTAGTCCGCTGTCATCCGCGTGCTTCCTTTCGTCTCTGGCTCGGCGTTCACATGTTGCACAACACGCCCCTGCCCATGTTCATTCCCTCCTCAGCGAAAGTGGGACGTATACTCCTGCCGTTCGTCTCACGTTTTGCGCTTGCAACGCTAAACGATAGATGCAACAATTATGTGTGTAGCTTTGACAGCAGGACTGTTGTTTGCGCCCATATGCTTGATATCAAGTACAAAATCACCGAACTGAAAGGTGTTCATGTGTCCCCCACAACTGTGGAAAAAACTGGAGCTGACACGAGCGTGGAGCAGGACATCAAGCCCAAGCGTTCGCACAAGAAAAAGGTAGTCGCGCCCGCTGACGTCGCCGCTGCTCCCGTTGTTGCGACGCCAGCGTCACCCGCCGATGCGGTTCTGACGCCTGAGAAGCCGAAGCGTTCGCACAAGAAAAAGGTAGTCGCCCCCGAGGCTGCCGCCGCAGAGGCCCCAGTGGTCGCTCCCGTCGCCGCGCAGGACAAGCCGAAGCGTTCACACGCTAAGAAGGCTGCCGCTGCACCTGAGGCCGTCGCCCCCCAGCCAGACGCCGCAACCGCAACCGACACCGACACCGACGTCAAACTTGAAGAGCTTGAACCCACCATTGAAGACGTCGTCCTGGTCGCTCAGCTAGATGAGGTTGAGATCGAGGACGGCGAGGTGGTGCTTCACCCCAAGCGCAGTCTCGACGAGGTGGACGACTCCACCTTCGAGGTGGCCGAGGTCCAGATTGAAGAGGCTGAACTGCTCAACGAGGCTGCAGCCGAAGAGAAGGCCGACGAAGAGGGTTTCTCTGTGTCCGACAGCGACGACTCAGACGAGCCGGAGATTCAGGTCACCAGCGCTGGCGCCACCGCCGACCCGGTCAAGGACTACCTGAAGCAGATCGGCAAGGTCGCCCTGCTGAACGCCGAAGACGAAGTGGACTTGGCTAAGCGTATCGAGGCTGGCCTGTTTGCCGCCGAAAAGATCGCTGAGGGCTTGATCAACAGCGACGACGTGGACATCTACGACTACGAGTGGATCATTGAGGACGGACGCCGTGCCAAGAACCACCTGCTGGAGGCCAACCTGCGCTTGGTGGTCAGCCTTGCCAAGCGTTACACCGGCCGCGGGATGTTGTTCCTTGACCTAATCCAAGAGGGCAACCTTGGCCTGATCAGGGCGGTCGAGAAGTTCGATTATGCCAAGGGCTACAAGTTCTCCACCTACGCCACGTGGTGGATCAAGCAGGCCATCACCCGCGCCATGGCCGACCAGGCCCGCACCATCCGCATCCCCGTGCATATGGTTGAGGTGATCAACAAGCTCGCCCGCGTGCAGCGCCAGATGTTGCAAGACCTGGGCCGCGAACCAACGCCCGAAGAGTTGGCCCATGAACTGGACATGACGCCCGAGAAGGTCGTCGAGGTACAGAAGTACGGTCGCGAGCCCATCAGCCTGCACACCCCACTGGGTGAGGACGGCGACTCCGAGTTTGGTGACCTGATCGAGGACTCGGAGGCCATCGTGCCCGCCGAAGCCGTCAACTTCACCCTGCTTCAGGAGCAGTTGGTCTCGGTTTTGGACACCCTCACTGAGCGTGAGGCGGGCGTCGTCTCCATGCGTTTTGGCATCACAGACGGTCAATCAAAGACGCTGGACGAGATCGGCCGGGTCTACGGCGTCACGCGTGAGCGCATCCGTCAGATCGAGAGCAAGACGATGAGCAAACTGCGTCACCCGTCCCGTTCGCAGGCTCTGCGCGACTACCTAGAGTGATCCTAGAGTCGTCCTAGAGAGGCCAACCTGTCCGCCCCTTGGACAATTGGTCCAAACGCTTGATTGCCTTGAACCGGGCGTAGTAGAGTAACTCTTGGATAACGCCTCTATGTCGAGTAGGGGAATCCGGTGTAAATCCGGAACTGGCCCGCAGCGGTATGTTGCACCGAGAGTCCATGACGGTCTCTCAGCGCGATGAGTCCGAGTGCCTGCAAGTCGGAGGCGTAATTTAGGTATGCAATTCCGTGTAGCGTGACGACTGTCGAAACAATGAGACAACAACTGGCGGCGATCCCAGTTGGTCTACTCTCTTGGTTCTTAGAAAGTGACGTTCGCCATTGCTACGCGGCTACCAAGAAGGGAGCCGAATGACTACGGCCGATGAGTTGGTGTTGGCGGGGAGTTTTCCCACGCCCACCAAAGAGGACTGGGATAAAGAAGTCCTCAAAGTAATGAACAGGAAGCGTGCACCGGGCACTGAGCTGACTATTGAGCAGGCGATCAAGCGCCTCACCACCGTCACGGTTGACGGCGTGAGCATTGAGCCTCTCTACACCAAGCCAGAAAACCAGGTCGTCGGATTCCCAGGTCAGGTTCCGTTTGCCCGTGGCAGCGAGCTTCCTGATCCCGAGGCTCCGTGGGTTGTTGAGCAACTCCACGAAGACCCCAACGCTGCTCGTACCAACGGGCACGTCCTTGATGATCTGAACCGTGGCGGCACTGGCGTGTGGCTGCGTGTCGATGCTGATGCAATCGCCGCTGGCGATGTCGCTAAGGCTCTGGCGGGCGTTGTGCCCGGCGCTGCCGACATCTCGGTTTCCTCGATTGCCCAGCAGGATGAGGCTGCTGCCGCACTGCTGGCGTTCCTTGACGCAAGTGGCAAGGCTACTGAGGCCACCGGCAACCTGGGCATCGACCCGATCGGCTCCGCTGCCGTGACCGGTGCTCCGGCTGACGTTGCCAAGGTCGTCGAGTGGGTCAAGAAGGCTCAGGGTTATGGCAAGCTTCGCACGCTCGTCGTGGACGTTCGTCCTTACGACAACGCTGGCGCTGGCGATATCCAACAGCTTGCTTACGCAATCGCTACCGGCATCGAGTATGTCCGTGCGCTCACCGACGCTGGCATCAGCGCCGAGGATGCCTTCGGCCAGATCACGTTCCGCGTTGCGGTTAGCGCAAATCAGTTCCCGACCATCGCTCGCCTCCGTGCGCTGCGTGTGCTGTGGAACCGCGTTGGCGAGGTTCTTGGTGTTCCTGAGGCTGCACGTGGTGCAATTCAGCACACCGTCACCTCTTGGCGCATCCTGACCAAGACCGACCCGTGGGTCAACCTGCTTCGCGAGACCGTCTCCACCTTCTCCGCTGCCGTTGGTGGCGCCGAGGTTATCACGGTCCTGCCGCACGACACCGCTTACGGTCTGCCCACCTCCTTCTCTCGTCGTATCGCACGCAACATTCAGTTGGTGTCGTTCGAAGAGGCGCACCTCGGTGCAACGAAGGACCAGGCTGGCGGCGCATGGTTCGTAGAGTCCCTGACTGCTCAGCTCGCTGAGAAGGCTTGGGCTGTCGTCCAGACCATCGAGGCCGCTGGTGGCCAGTCTGCAGCTCTTGCTGCTGGTCTGATCGCCGAGCAGCTCGCTCCGGTCAACGCCGAGCGCAACAAGCGCATCGCCACCCGTCAGCTGTCCATCACGGGCACCTCGCAGTTCCCGAAGCCGGATGAGGCTATCTTCACCGACTTCGAGCCGCGTCCCGCAGCTCCGGCTTACGCAGGTCTTCCTGCCAAGCGCGACTCCGAGGTTTTCGAGGGTCTGCGTCAGCAGGTTCGCGATGCCAAGGCCGCTGGCAAGAACCCTGAGGTTCTGCTGGCTTGCTTGGGCGAGCGTCGTGACTTCGGTGGCCGCGAAGGCTTCACGTCCAACGTGCTCTGGATCGCCGAGCTTGGTGTTCCCGAGATCGAGGGCGGCACGCCTGAGGAGATCGTCGCGAAGGCTCAGGCGCTTGGCGCCAAGGTCGTCGTGCTCGCATCTTCGGCTAAGGTTTACGCCGATCAGGCTATTCCTGCTGCCAAGGCGTTGAAGGACGCCGGCGTTGCTCACGTCTGGATTGCTGGTCGCAAGACCGAAACCGGCGCGGCAGACGTCGATGAGTACATCGAGGGCGAGATCTTCGACGGCATGAATGTCGTTGACTTCTTGGCCACCACTTTGAAGAATCTGGAGGTTGCCAAGTGAGCATCCCACGTTTTGACACCATCGACCTTGGGTCGATTACCGCTCCTGCCGGGCAGACCGCCCCGCAGGTAGGCGCGCCTTGGGTGCCGTCGGAGCTGATTGACATCAAGCAGCTCTACTCGGACAGCGACCTGACTGGTTTGGATTTCCTCCACACCTACCCGGGCCTGCCCCCGTACCTTCGCGGGCCGTACTCGACGATGTACACCAACCAGCCTTGGACGATCCGTCAGTACGCGGGTTTCTCCACTGCTGAAGAGTCCAACGCTTTCTACCGTCGCAACCTTGCTGCCGGTCAGAAGGGTCTCTCGGTGGCATTCGACCTCGCTACCCACCGTGGCTATGACTCCGACAACCCCCGCGTTGCGGGTGACGTCGGCATGGCTGGTGTGGCTATCGACTCGATCTACGACATGCGTACCCTGTTCAGTGGTATCCCGCTAGATCAGATGTCCGTGTCCATGACCATGAACGGCGCAGTGCTGCCGATCTTGGCGTTCTACATCGTTACCGCTGAGGAGCAGGGCGTCAAGCCTGAACAGCTCGCCGGCACGATCCAGAACGACATCCTCAAGGAGTTCATGGTTCGTAACACCTACATCTACCCGCCGGCTCCGTCGATGCGGATCATCTCCGACATCTTCGCGTTCACCAGCCACAACATGCCGAAGTACAACTCCATCTCGATTTCCGGCTATCACATGCAGGAAGCCGGCGCTACTGCCGACATCGAAATGGCGTACACCTTGGCCGACGGCGTGGATTACATCCGCGCTGGCGAGTCCGTGGGCCTCGGCGTTGACGACTTCGCACCGCGTCTGTCGTTCTTCTGGGGCATCGGCATGAACCCGTTCATGGAGATCGCCAAGTTGCGCGCCGCTCGTATGCTCTGGGCCAAGCTGGTCAACCAGTTCAACCCGAAGAACATCAAGTCGCTCTCCTTGCGTACCCACTCGCAGACCTCTGGCTGGTCGCTGACCGCCCAGGACGTCTTCAACAACGTTGGCCGCACCTGCCTGGAGGTCTTGGGCGCAACCCAGGGCCACACCCAGTCGCTGCACTCCAACTCGTTGGACGAGGCCATCGCATTGCCGACCGACTTCTCTGCACGTATCGCCCGTAACACCCAGCTGTTCGTTCAGCAGGAGACCGGCACCACGCAGTCTGCTGATCCGTGGGGTGGTTCGGCTTATGTCGAGCGTCTCACCTACGATCTGGCGAAGAAGGGCTGGGCGCACATCCAAGAGGTCGAGGCTGCCGGTGGCATGGCCAAGGCCATTGAGCAGGGCATTCCGAAGATGCGTATCGAGGAATCCGCTGCCCGTACCCAGGCTCGTATCGATGCTGGCAAGCAGGTTCTCGTTGGTGTGAACAAGTACCAGATTGATGACGACGTGGTTCCGGAGATCCTGAAGGTCGACAACTCCTCTGTGCGTGCACAGCAGGTTGCAAAGCTCGAGAAGCTGCGTGCAGAGCGCGACGCTGTCGAGGTTGCCGAGAAGCTGGATCGCCTCACGTGGGCCGCTGCCAACCCTGATCCCACCGATCCGGAGCGCAACCTGTTGAAGCTGACGATCGACGCTGGTCGCGCGAAGGCTTCGCTGGGCGAGATCTCGGATGCGTTGGAGAAGGTCTTTAACCGCCACACCGCGCAGATCCGTACCATCTCCGGTGTTTACACCGCTGAAGTTGGGAGTGATCCGAAGGTGGACGAAGCAAAGGCACTCGTTGAGGCTTTCGCCGAGAAGACCGGCCGCAAGCCGCGTATCCTCGTTGCCAAGATCGGTCAGGATGGTCACGACCGTGGCCAGAAGGTCATCTCGACCGCCTTTGCCGACCTCGGCATGGACGTTGATGTGGGCCCGATGTTCGCAACGCCGGAAGAGGTGGCCCGTCAGGCCATCGACAACGACGTTCACATCGTCGGCTTCTCGTCGCTGGCTGCTGGTCACTTGACCTTGCTGCCTGCCGTGCGTCAGGAACTGAACAAGCTCGGCGGCGAGGACATCCTCCTCGTCATCGGTGGCGTTATCCCCGAGCAGGACTTCGCTGAAGTCTATGCCGGTGGCGCTGATGCCATCTACCCGCCAGGCACCGTCATCGCCGAATCGGCTGTTGACTTGCTCACCAAGCTGACTGCAAAGTACGCCTAGTAGCCATAAGTGCATTTAGTGCTTAGGCGCTAACTGTTCCCAAGGTGGTAAGCCGGGAGTGCTCATCTGAGTGCTCCCGGCTTCCCCATATCTAGACCAGAATTACCTCACAGGTTTCCGCGTGCAGATTACGTGAAGATAATCTGCAAAAGCCGCCTGCCGGGCATCGTTCTAATCTAAGATTTGTAGTGGCAGGATTGCCACAAAAACACAAGGAAGGAAGATCCATGGCTGAGCCGGAAAAAGTGGATCCAGGTAGTCAACTCAATTTTGGACAGGAGGAAGTTGCAGACTGGAGTTTGGGTTCCATCGCCGTAGTTGGTGGAGGACAGCGAGTCGATTCAGAGGCTGTTATGGCCGCGATTCGCGCCCGAATGGAAACTCGTGGACAGATGACACTCGGCGAGATCGCTGAAGGCGTCGTCAACAATTCGCGCAGGCACATCGCTCGCGCAATCACTCTTGTGGAGTCCCACAAAATCGAAGACCGCGTGATGGCATACGAACTGTTGCGTCTGCTTCGTGAAGGAACTCCTCGTCCCCCGTCGGTGCGAGTTGGCATCACCGGTGTTCCCGGTGCAGGAAAGTCCACGTTCATCGACGCGTTGGGCGTCAAACTAATCGAGAAGGGTCACAAGATCGCAGTGCTTGCGGTGGATCCGTCCTCGTCAAAGACTGGCGGTTCGATTCTGGGCGACCGCACCCGCATGGGGGAGCTGGCCCAATCAGACAACGCCTACATCCGGGCATCACCGTCCGGAAACCATCTTGGTGGCGTGGCACGTGCTACTCGCGAAGCAATGTTGATTTGCGAGGCTGCTGGCTACGACGTCGTCCTCATCGAAACCGTCGGCGTGGGGCAGTCCGAAGTTGCCGTGGCAGGCATGGTTGACACCTTCCTGCTGGTCACGCTGGCGCGCGCTGGTGACCAGTTGCAGGGCATCAAGAAGGGCATCCTTGAGATGGCCGACGTCATCACCGTCAACAAGGCCGACGGCGACAACGAACAGGCATCCCGCGTAGCCGCGCGCGAGTTGATGGTGGCAATGAAGCTCATCAACTCCGGTTCCAACTCTCGGGTTCCACCGGTGTTGACCTCGTCGTCTTACACCGGCACGGGCTTGCTGGAGCTGTGGGACGAGGTGTTGAAGCACCGCGACTCGCTGTCTTCGTCTGGTGGTCTGGAAGCTCGCCGTGCCGTGCAACAGCGCGACTGGATGTGGAACCTGATCGACAGTGCCCTGCTCGACACAGTGCGGCACCTGCCGTCCCTGAAGGCCGATCTGGCGTTTGCCGAGCAAGCCGTAATGCGCGGCACCGCCAGTGCCGTGGACGCCGCCGAAAGGATCCTAGAGAAGTTCGGCGCCAGTGTCCCCGAAACCTGGTTCAGCTAAGCGCTAACGCCGCGCCCTAGGGCACGGTTGTTCTAAGACACACAAGTGGCTCCGAAACCCTGACCGGTTCCGGAGCCACTTGTGTGTTAACTCTCTCGCCGTCACCTTGCACGCGTCCCATCTTTTCTCCCTATCTGGCGTGCGCACCTCTTGCCCGCCGCCCATCGTCGGGCTTCTTCCTGTCGCCCTGTGTACATCCCCCTCCTTCCCCTGGCCCTGTTGTACAGTCCCCGCTTTCCCGCCGCTCTCTGCGCGCCGCCACAGGGTCCACTAGCGGGCATCGGAGCGCCTCACCCGCTTTGTCGGTCGGCTCCGCTAAACTTAGTAGACGTGCCGAAAGCGACGCCGAGCAGTGATTACCGTGCCAAGAATCTAGTTGTTCTTGAGGGGCTGGAGGCTGTCCGCAAACGCCCCGCCATGTACATCGGCTCCACGGACACGCGCGGCCTGATGCACTGCCTGTGGGAGATCATCGACAACGCAGTGGACGAGGCTCTGGTGGGCGCGGGCGATCACGTAGAGGTCTGGCTGAACAGCAACGGCTCCATTGAGGTGCATGACCACGGTCGCGGCATCCCCGTTGACATCGAGCCGAAGACCGGCTTGAGCGGCGTCGAGGTGGTCTACACCAAGCTGCACGCCGGCGGCAAGTTCGACTCTGCGTTCGCTGTGGGCGGCCTGCACGGCGTGGGCGCATCAGTAGTCAACGCCCTGTCGTCCCGTCTGGACGTGGAGGTTGACCGCGAGGGCTTCACCTGGGCCATGAGTTTCCAGCGTGGCGTGCCCGGCACTTTCGCCGGTGACACCCCAGATGCACCGTTCACCCAAGCCAGCGGCATCCGCAAGCTTGGCAAGACGGCAAAAGCCACCACCGGCACCCGAGTGCGCTACTGGCCGGACCGTCAGATATTCCTCAAAGAGGCGCAACTGTCGTTCCAGCAGTTAGTTGAGCGTGCCCGACAGACGTCCTTCCTAGTGCCCGGCCTGCGACTGAACGTCACCGACCGTCGCGTCGCGGACGAGCAGGCGCACGAGGAGTTCTACTTCAAGCTGGGCATCACCGAGTTTGTCGAGTTCCTGAGCGCCGACGAGCGCGTCACCGACGTGCTGCGGCTACAAGGCACCGAGCACTTCACCGAGACCGTGCCCATGCACGACGAGCACGGAGTCATGGTGCCCACCGACGTGGAGCGCCAACTGGACGTTGACATCGCACTGCGCTGGGGCATGGGCTACGACACCATCGAGCGCTCCTTCGTAAACATCGTCGCCACCCCAAAGGGCGGCACCCACGTACAAGGCTTTGAACGCGGTTTGACAAGGGCGTTCACTAAGTCGCTGGAAGGCACTCGCATCTTGAAGGCCGGCGAGGAGGTCATCAAGGAGGACATTCTTGAGGGCCTGACCGCCATCGTCACGGTGCGTCTGCCCGAGCCGCAGTTTGAGGGCCAAACCAAAGAGGTGCTCGGCACGCCCCCTGTGACCCGCTTGGTTGCTAAGGTGGTAGAAGAGGAGTTAACTCGCTTCCTTACGTCCCAAAAGCCCAGCGAACGCCCGCAGGCGCGCCTGGTGATGGAGAAGGTGGTGGGGGCGTCCCGCACTCGCGTTGCCGCTCGTGCCCACAAGGAGAACCAGCGTCGCAAGAACGCGCTGGAGTCCTCATCCCTGCCGACAAAGCTGAAGGACTGCCGCTCGTCCGACATTGAGAAAACCGAGCTTTTCATCGTGGAGGGCGACTCCGCTCTTGGCACGGCAAACCTAGCGCGCAACTCCGAGTTTCAGGCCCTGCTGCCCATCCGCGGCAAGATCCTCAACGTGCAGCGCGCCAGTCTGGCGGACATGCTGAAGAATGTGGAGTGTGCGTCCATCATCCAGGTGCTCGGTGCCGGGTCGGGCCGCACTTTCGACATCGACAACATCCGCTACGGCAAGGTGATCTTCATGTCGGACGCCGACTCCGATGGTGCGCACATCCGCTGCCTGCTGGCTACGCTGTTCTTCAAATACATGCGCCCAATGGTGGAGGCGGGCCGCATCTACGCCGCCGTGCCGCCGTTACACCGCTTCGAGCTGACCAGCCCCAAGAAGGGTCAAGAGAAGTACATCTACACCTACTCCGACCCCGAGTACGAGCGCAAACTCGCCGAGCTGACCAAACGTGGCGTCTCCTTCAAAGAACCGCAACGCTACAAAGGCCTAGGCGAGATGGACGCCGACCAACTAGCCGACACCACCATGAAACCTGCCGGTCGCGTCCTCCGTCGCATCACGGTAGACGACGCCCTAGCCGCCGAAGAAGTCTTCGAGCGCCTAATGGGCAACGACGTCGGCCCCCGCAAGGAGTTCATAATCGACGGCGCCTTCCAACTAGACGGCAGTCGCATCGACGTCTAGTTGTCGGGCTTTTCGTATGCCTAAACCGCTGTGTTTTAACCAATCTCTTTGACATCTCGGGGGCTACCCTGAGACTTGTGAGGCACACCGACAACTAGGGAGTGTCAGACCCATGGTGCTCTCCGGGGTCGCCTCAATCAATATGTGTGGCGGACCTTCGAGGCGTCGAAAGGCTAGCGTGAGCGTGTTGCGGAGTGCATCCCCAGTATCTTGGCAGAACCGCCGAATACCCCTAGTGGGTATCCCAATATGGCATGGTTTCGCCGAATATCCGTCTCGAACCTTGGCTATAGGTGTGCGAGCAACTAGTTGAAGCTGTACCCTTGGTAACGTGAGTACGACTACGGCGTCCCCCGAAGAAACACTGGCTTCTCCCGGATTGGCCCTAGACTCGGCCAAACCGACGTCTGGCAAGAAGGTGCTCTCGTGGGCGCTGTGGGACTGGGGCACACAGCCGTACAACACTATTGTTATCACCTTCGTCTTCGCAGTTTATCTGGTGGGCGAGGAGTTCGGCAGCAAAAACTACACGTCGCAGGCGCTGGGTCTCACCACGTCCATTGCGGGCGTTTTCGTGGCATTGCTGGCTCCGGTTTTGGGCCAAAATGCTGACCGCAACAACTCGACGATGCGCGACCTGCGCTGGTACACGTGGGGTTTGGCCGGGCTCACCGCGCTGCTGTTCTTCATCAAACCGAGCCCGTCGTTCCTCATCCCCGGCTTGGCGTTGCTGGCGATTGGCACCGTCATCTCCGAGATTGCGCAGGTGAGCAACAACTCGGTGCTGGACGAGGTTGCCAGCGGACGCAACGTGGGGCGCATCTCCGGTTTCGGTTGGGGCATGGGCTACATGGGCGGCATCGTCAGCTTGCTGCTGTTCAACTTCGGCCTGATCGCTGCGGGCAACTTCATGGGCATCTCGTCTTATGATTCGGTGACTGCGGGTGGTATCGACCCGGCCACCGGCGAAGAGATTCTCATACAAGAGGGTTTCAACGGCCTTGGCGTGCGGCTGACCATGCTGGGCAGCGCGGTGTGGATTCTGCTGTTCACCCTGCCGATGTTCATCAGCATTCAGGACCGCCACATTCCCGGTGCCGAGAAGCACAAGGGGCTGGGGGTCGTTGGTTCGTATGTCGAGTTGGTGCGCTCTATCGGCAGGCTGTGGAAGATTTCGCGACAGACGGTGGTCTTCTTGGTTGCTTCCGCTTTCTTCCGCGATGGCCTGAACGCCATCTTCTCGTTCGGTGCGGTCATCGCGTCGTTGACGTTTGGTTTTTCGCCGGGCGAGGTCATCATCTTTGGTGCCGCAGCCAACATTGTTGCTGGTGTCGCCACCATGCTGTTCGGTCTGTTGGACGACAAAATTGGCCCCCGCAAGGTGATTTTGACGTCGCTGGTGTTCCTGATCGCCATGGCCACCGCCGTCTTCCTGCTGCATGACGGTGGCAAGACGGTGTTCTGGATTGCGGGTATGGGCCTGTGTCTGTTTGTTGGCCCGGCGCAGAGCGCGTCGCGTTCGTACTTGGCGCGACTCATCCCGGCGGGTCACGCGGGCGAGGTGTTTGGCCTCTATGCCACCACTGGCCGCGCCGTCTCGTTCCTGGCTCCCGCCTGCTACACCGTCGCCATCGCCATCGGTGCCAGCGTCACCGGTTCGGACAACGCCACCCACTGGGGCATTCTCGGCATCATCTTCGTGCTCATCCTAGGGTTTGCCGCCATGCTTGTGGTCAAGGACCCTGACGCCGATGCCATGTTGGCTTCCGCTTAGGCCACGGCCTTAGTCATCTCGCAGTTGTTTTGCTATGAAACAGCCTCTACATGTGGGTCGAGTCGCACTCGGTCGCGCCTAATTGGACGTTATAACCAGCCAATTTGCCAGATTCTGGTACAACTCGGCGTATTCACCCTAGGCATAAAGCACTATGTCGGTATGAGCAGTGACCTGCGCAAGAAGTGCATCGTCACGATGACAAGCGACTCACTCACCCACAACACGCCGACGCTGTCGCAACCCGATCAGGCATTTGGTCCCGAGTCTCGATAGTCTGGGCGGTGCCCTGATCACAGGCTTGGACGCTATCTTGGCTGTCGGACTGGATGTCGCAGAATCCAGTGGGGGAGGCCAAGACGCCAGGCAAGCGCCAAGCAGAAACGCTCGCACTGCGACCAAACGAGTTTTCATAGCCGTGAAAGCGTGCTCCATGGGATATACTGGAATCTCATGGAGCACGCCACGAAACATGTCTTTGTTACCGGGGGCGTCGCCTCCTCTCTCGGTAAGGGGCTTACCGCATCCAGCCTAGGAAACCTGCTTGTCGCACGTGGTGTGCGTGTCACAATGCAGAAGCTCGATCCATATCTTAACGTCGATCCGGGCACCATGAACCCGTTCCAGCATGGCGAGGTTTTTGTCACTGAGGATGGGGCCGAGACGGACCTAGACATTGGTCATTACGAACGCTTCCTTGATCGCAATCTGACGGCAGAGTCCAACGTCACCACTGGTCAGGTGTACTCGGAGGTCATCGCCAGGGAGCGGCGCGGCGACTATCTGGGCGACACGGTGCAGGTCATTCCGCACATCACTGACGAGATCAAGCGCCGTATGCTCTCGGTTGCGAGGCCGGGCGACGACGTGGTGATTCACGAGATCGGCGGCACGGTTGGCGACATCGAGTCGCAGCCGTTCCTTGAGGCCTGCCGTCAGGTGCGTCGTGACATTGGTCGCGACAACTGGATGCTCATTCATGTCTCATTGGTGCCTTACCTGCGCACGTCTGGCGAGATGAAGACTAAGCCGACCCAACACTCCGTCGCCAACCTGCGCCAACTCGGCATCCAGCCGGACGCCCTCGTGCTGCGCAGCGAACTCGACATCTCGGCATCCATCAAGCGCAAGATCGCCATGTTCTGCGACGTGGACGAGGAGGCCGTCATCTCCTGCCCGGACGCCCCCAGCATCTACGACGTGCCCAAGGTACTGCACTCGCAGGGCCTAGACGCGTGGGTGGTGCGTCGCCTCGACTTGGCATTCCGCGACGTCGATTGGGGCACGTGGAGTTCGCTGCTGGACCGCGTCAAGAACCCGAAGCGCGAAGTCACTATCGGTCTGGTCGGCAAGTACATTGACCTGCCGGATGCCTATCTGTCTGTCACCGAGGCGCTGCGAGCCGGTGGTTTTGCCAACTACGCCAAGGTGAACATCACCTGGGTGCCCTCCGATACCTGCGAAACGCCTGACGGTGCTGCCAAGGCGCTCGGCGAACTGGATGGCATCGTCATCCCTGGCGGCTTCGGCATTCGTGGCGTTGAAGGCAAGATCGGCGCCATCAAGTATGCCCGCGAAACCGGCCTTCCCACTTTGGGGCTGTGCCTAGGTTTGCAGTGCATGACCATTGAGGTGGCGCGCAACCTAGCTGGCATTGAGGGAGCGGCATCCAGTGAGTTTGAGCCGGACACTCCCGCCCCGGTGATCGCTACCATGGAGGAGCAGAAGCACATTGTTGACGGCAAGGGTGACCTCGGTCACACCATGCGCCTAGGCTCGTACCCGGCTGACCTGAAGGAAGGCTCCATTGCGCACCGCCTCTACGGCTCCACCCGCGTGACCGAGCGTCACCGTCACCGCTACGAGGTCAACAACGCCTACCGTGACCAGTTGGAGGCCGCGGGTCTGGTTATCTCCGGCACTTCGCCCGACAACAACCTGGTTGAGTTCATCGAGCTGCCCCCGGAGACGCACCCCTACTTCATCGCCACCCAAGGCCACCCCGAACTGAAGTCTCGTCCCACGAGACCTCACCCCCTCTTCCGTGGCCTAGTAGAAGCTGCCCTAGCTCGTCAAGACTAGTATCTAGTCAACCGGCGATGCTTGCTGGCAGCCACTCGGAGAGCCTCTTCGCCGAAGCGCTCAACCTTGTAGTGCTCGTAGTCGGCAAAGTTGCCTTCGAACCAGCACCACTGGGGTGAATTGTCGTCGTCGCCATCGCCTTCCCACGCCAAGATGTGCGTGGCAATGCGGTCAAGGAACCAGCGGTCATGGGAAACGACAACTGCGCAGCCGGGGAACTCCAGCAGGGCATCTTCAAGGCTCTGTAACGTTTCAACATCCAGATCGTTAGTCGGTTCGTCGAGCAGCAGCAGGTTTCCGCCCTGCTTCAGGGTGAGTGCCAAGTTCAACCGGTTGCGCTCACCACCGGAGAGCACGCCGGCGAGCTTCTGTTGATCTGGCCCCTTGAACCCGAACGACGCCACATAGGCGCGGCTGGGCATCTCAAAGTTGGCTACCTTGATGTAGTCGAGCCCATCGGAGACCACCTGCCATACGTTCTTGTCGGGTGCGATGCCTTCGCGCCCCTGATCGACGTAGGACAGCTTGACGGTCTCGCCAAGCCTGATGGTTCCGGTATCAGGCAGTTCTTCGCCAACGATCATCTTGAACAGCGTGGATTTGCCCACACCATTTGGACCGATGACGCCGACGATCCCGGCCTTCGGCAGATCAAACGTCAGCCCATCGAACAGTTTGCGACCGTCAAAGCCCTTGACAAGCTTGTTTGCCTCCAACACCACATTGCCAAGGCGCGGACCCGGCGGGATGTTGATCTCGGCTGTATCCAACTTGCGGGTACGTTCCGCCTCAGCGGCTAACTCCTCGTAGCGTTGCAGGCGAGCTTTGCTCTTCGCCTGACGCGCCTTGGGGCTGGAACGCACCCACTCCAGTTCGCGTTCCAGGATCTTGGCGCGCTTGGCGTCCTTCTGGCCCTCGATCTGCAAACGGGCGCGTTTGGTCTCAAGGTAGGCGGAGTAGTTGCCCTCGTAGCCGTAGAGTTTGCCGCGGTCCACTTCGCAGATCCAGCCAACAACGTTGTCTAGGAAGTAGCGGTCGTGGGTGACGGCCAGCACGGCACCGGGATAGTTTTGCAGGTGCCCTTCCAGCCAGTTGACCGACTCAGCATCCAAGTGGTTGGTCGGCTCATCCAACAGCAGCAGGTCAGGTTGCTCCAGCAGCAGTTTGCACAACGCCACGCGGCGGCGCTCTCCACCGGAGAGCACGCTCACCGGGGTGTCCCCCGGCGGGCACTGGAGCGCGTCCATCGCCTGCTCCAACTGCGAGTCGATGTCCCAAGCGTTGTGGGCATCCAACTCCGTTTGCAGGTCGCCCATCTCGGCGAGCAGCGTGTCAAAGTCAGCCTCCGGGTCAGCCATGGCCTCCGAGATCTCGTTGAAGCGTCGTAGCGCCGTCTTCACGTGCGCGACGGCCTCTTCGACGTTCTCCAGCACCGTCTTGTCTTCGGTGAGGGGCGGCTCCTGCAGCAGGATGCCGACCGTGGCATCCTTGCCCAACTGGGCCTCGCCGTTGTTGATGGTCTCCAGACCTGCCATCACTTTCAGCAGCGTGGATTTACCGGCCCCGTTTGGCCCCACGACGCCGATCTTGGCTCCGGGCAGGAACGCGAGCGTCACTTCGTCGAGTATTAGCTTTTCGCCCGCAGTCTTGCGGACGTTGTGCATGGTGTAGATGAACTCGGCCACTTTGGTTTTGTGCTCCTTGGGATTGCTCAGGCGACTTGTGCGCCCAAGCAATTATGCCAGAGCAACCCCCTGACCGCTCATCCGCCGCTGTCGCAGCGCACCACTACTGTTGCTGCCTAGGCCGCCAACTGCTTCTCAGCGTCGTCTCCAATTGGAATCTCGATCTCGCCTGTGGTCTCGTCTACGGCAACGCTCAACGCCATCTCGGCCTCGGCATCGCTCTGCTGAGGTTCCTTCGGCGCTGGCTTGACCCTGCGATACGTCGAGCACCCCAAGCTGAGGTCGTGCCCAACCCCGCTTGCTTCAACGCGCAACGTGCTGCCCTTGCCCGAGCCATCGGAGTGCTCGAAAACTCGAGTGGTCAGCTTGCCAACCACGATAACCGGATCGCCCTTGCGCAGTGAGAACCGCACATTGTCAGCCAGTGAGCGGGAACAGTGGACCGTGATCCACGTCGTCTCGCCGTCCCTCCACTCGCCTTTCGCAGTCTTGAACCGGGGCGTACATCCCAGCGAAAACCACGCAAAGACGTACTTTCCGCCCTCTGGGAACTCACCCTCGCGAAACTCTACCTCGCTGCCAAGGTACCCATTCATTACGACCAATGTGTCCATGTCGCAACTCCTCTCTTTGCACTAACTATGAGGAGAGTTGCGCGAAATTATCCGCGAGACCATCTGCCTGTGGATAACGCGATTCACGTGGAACAAGTTATCCACAGGATGCGACCGCGGTGGCTGTGGGTTCTGCTGCTGGGCCTAGAGGGACGGCAAGATAGGAGGTTGTAAACGTGTCGGCAGGTGGAGCGCAGGAAGCCTCAGCAGTAGAGCTAACAAGAGTGCCGCAGACGCTAGGGGAGGGCGCGAGCTAGGGATGCGACGAAGCGGGCGTAGCGCTCCAGTTCGGTGTTGACTGGGATTAGGACGGACGCGTCGGCGGCTAGGCCGATGGAGCGCATGAGTGCGGCGCGGGCACCGGCGGCGCGACGCGCGGCGGAGGCGCGAACTCCGACGCGGCAGAGAAGGCCTAGCAGCAGACCCAAAGCCAACGAGGCGAAGACGATTACCGTGGGGAGGGGTCGGCCGCGCCATTCGTAGAGCGGTGGGGGGTCGAGTTTGAAGAACTCGAATGCCGGGCCGGAACTCAGCCAAAGCAAGCCCAGCACCGCGCCAGCGATCAGGGTCCACTGGATGATGCGCACAAACCTCCACCAGCCAAACGGCTTGACGCCTAGGTCGGTGGTGGCAACGGCCACATCCAGCTCGCTTGCCAGAGTGTCTTCGTGGGACAAACTGGCTTGTCGAATAGCGTTGACCCATCCGTCGGTCAGCCCGGAAGAGACGTCGTCGGACAGGTCACGCAGCGCGCTGCTCACCTGGGCTCGTTGTACTGGGCTTGCCTGCAGGGTGGTGCGCGGAGTGGCCAGGGAGGGGGAGCCTGCGACCGCGCCCAACCGCGCCGGCGTGGCTGACGTTCCAAGACGAGCGGACGCGTCGTTCGAGGAAGCCGCAAGTGCTGCGACACCCGATGCCCGTGCCCCGTCCCCGGCAGAACCAGCCTCGGACCCGCCAAGAACATTGAGGCGCAACTTCTTCAGCGGGTCAATGCGGAAATTGCCGATCCACGAAATGATGGGCCAGCCGGTGGCGACGGTGCCGCGCAGTCGGGTGGACTCCCGAACCGCATCCACCACGGCGTCAACCCCCGCTGACGCCGCCAGCGCGGTCTCCAAGCGGGCCTGGTGAGCCGGGCTCACTTTGCGTTGCCGGTTGCGATTCAGGTCTCCAGCTAAGCCGATGGACGCCTTCTCGACGTCGTGCAGCAGGCGGCTGGCGGTCATCGCTTTGGTAGACGCCAGCCCAGCAACGAGCGTTCGCAGTTGGCCGACACCGGTGCCGTCTAGGGCCGACGTGGAGATGATGCGCGCCTTGGCCAGGCCGTCCTTGTTGAGCAGCTCGCGCAGATCAGCAACAGCTTCCTTCGCCTGCTCTGGGGTCAACCGGTCGGACTGATTCAGTACAAAGACCATCACATCGGCGTACGGAGCAAGACGTTTCAAGTAGTTATCGTGTAACGCCTTGTCGGCGTACTTTTGCGGGTCAAGCACCCACACAAACCCATCGACCAGTTTGACCAACCGATCGACCTCAACCACATGGCTGGTCGCGCGCGAGTCATGGTCGGGAAGGTCCAAAAGCACTAGTCCGGACAGTTGGGGGTCGGTGTCGTTGAGGTGCTGGCGCACCGGCACTTCCAGCCAGTCGAGCAGTTCGTGGGGCACCTTCGGCCCCCAGACTGCCGCCATAGCTTGGCTCGTGGTGGGACGCCGCACCCCGGTGATGGCCAACTGCGTGCCGGTGAGCGCGTTGAACAGGCTGGACTTGCCTGACCCAGTGGCCCCGGCCAGCGCGATGACGCATTCGTCACCCGAGAACGCCAACCGATGATCCACTTGGCGACACACTCGCAGTGCCTCGGCGACCGCCGTCTCTGGGCTGCGTCCGGCAGCGAAACCGGCAGCCTCACGCAGTGCGGTTACCTTTTCGCCCAACACCGACGTGGGCGCGGTGGTCGTCTTGACAGGCCCAGTTGCGCTCCGGCTCACACAGCATCACCCCCGTCAGTCTCGTCAGTCGCCTGAGTCTCATCACGGACCTGAGGGTCAGCGGACGCCTGAGCCTCGTCAACCTCATCATCGGTGACCAGTTCAGCGTCGTAGATGCCGTCGTCTGCGCCTGTAGACAGCGGCACTTGGACGACTTCAGTGATGTCTGGACGGTGTACGCCCTGACTGGCGAACTCAGTCTCGAACTCGCCCTCAAACTGTGGCTCAGCGGAAGACAACTGCGGGTCAACAGCATCAGGCCCCATGCCCAACTCGTACGGCAGTTGTGACGCCTGTGCAGCCAATTCCGCAGAGACCTCTTGCGCCTCCAACGCCATGCGCACCTTTTCAATGGCCCGGTTGATGCGCGCGGGAGCGTTCACATCCAGCCCGAGACCCTCCAGCGCAGCCGTGAAGCGCGCCAACTCGGCCGCTAGCATCCCCTGCACGCGCTCGTCCAGATCCTCGCGCGCCTGGGCGGCCAAGGCCCGCACGGAGGCGTCACCAAAGATGGACTCAAGCAGGCGTTGCGCCACCACGGTTGTGCCTCCAGCCACGCCCACCTCGGCACCGGTGAGGCCGCCAGTGTTGGCGAAGATGAGAAGCATCAGCGCCGCACCCACTCCGTTGATGCCCAGGGCCGCGATGCGCGCAGCCTTGCGTTTATCCTTGCCAGCGTCGGCTACCAACTCCAGCACGTCGTTCTGCCAGTCGTGGATGGCCTGCGAGACGGCGTTCTGATACGTCTGTGATGAGCGTCTCAGCCCAGCGTTGCCTTCAAGTACTTGCCGTCCCGCAGGATGTGCGGCCCAGGCAGCGGTGGCCCGTTCCGCAGCAGCGTCCCCAGCCTCGCGCAGCAGCGCCTCCAGACCCGAACTTGCGGCAGCCGACACATCGACGCCCGGAGTTGGGCCGGAGCGGAACAGCCCAGCAATCTTGTCGCGCGCCCACGAAACCTTCTCGTCGATGGCGCGGGTGATGCTGGTGGTGCCCACGTAGTCGTGCCAGCGGGCCAGCACTTCGCCGCGCAGCAGGGTGCCATCGCTCACCTGCTGGCTGAGCGTGCGAGCTGTCTCCCGATAGGCCGCCACGGCGTCGTTCTGCAACTGGTTTGCCGCATTGACCTGTGTCTGCGCCGCCGAGACGATGGGGATGCTGCGCTGCAAGCTGGAGTCAATGGCCCCGCTGAGCGTCTGCAACACCACACGCTGCCGAACCTGCGCATCTGCCGCCAGCCCCGCGAGCCACGTTCTGATCTCCACCACAGACTCATTCGGCAGCAGCCCGGAGCCATCGGGCACCGTCTCAGGCACAACGAACAACGGCGCGCCATCCAAGCCTTGCTCGTCCATCATGCGCCGCAGGTCGGCGGGCACCACACTGGCGGCTTCCGGAGGCACGCGGTCTAGCACGACGGCTATGGCGGCGGAGCGTTGCATGGCGGCGGTGAGGAACTCCCACGGCACGGCATCGGAGTAGCGGGCGGCGGAGGTTACAAACAGCCACAAGTCGGCTGCGGCAAGCAGTTTTGCGGCCAGTTCGCGGTTGGCGTCCACCACAGAGTCGATGTCCGGAGCGTCCAACAGCGCCAACCCGAGCGGCAGGGACGGCTCGGGCACCAACTGCAACAGTCCGGCACCATCACCCGCAGCCCGGGTGCGCACCAGCCCGGTGAGGATGCGCTCGTCTGCAAAAAAGTGCTCGTCTTCCGGGTTGAAGATCAGCACCGGTGACTTGGTGGTGGGGCGCAGCACTCCCGGACGGGTCACCACGCGAGCGAGCAGCGAGTTGACTAGCGTCGATTTTCCGGCCCCGGTAGAGCCGCCGACAACCGCCAGCAGGGGGGCATCGATGTTAGCCACGCGGGGCAGCACGTAGTCGTCCAGTTGACTGACGATCTCCCTAGCCCCGCTGATGGCCGCTGCACGCTCGTCCAACGGCTGCAACGGCAGACGGAGCCCGTCCAGGCTGTCGCGCAGGCGTGTTAGCGCTGACGCGAGACTGGGGGAGTTGGTGGTGCCCATGTGCTGATTTGCCGCCCTTGTTGTGCCTGATATGCCGCTGCAGGTGGTGTCGCAGGTCCGTGCGAACCCACGCCCACCAAGTTACCTACCAGATTAGGCGAGTATTGTCCTTGTCGGTAGCCGACTGGCGCAGTTTTTGCAGCAAGTTTGGCGTCCGAGGCCCCATGACGCCACGGCAGCGCCCGCAAGACACGGGCCTTGGCGTTGGCGACAGTCCAGTTCTCTGGTTTGATCTTCAGTCCCTCCACCTCACTGAGTGCGATGGGACGTCGGGCAGCAATGTCAACGATCAGTTCGTGTTCGCGCGCCACCCCAGCTTGGTCGATCAACCCTTTTGTCATGTATTGACGCAGGTAGGCCAACTCAACGATGTCATTTATGAAGTTGGCCGTGGCACGCCACACCTTCCAGCCGCGCAGGAACGACGCCAGCAGCAACTTGCCGCGTCGCAGCATGGACATAAAGACCAGCGGGTCACGCTCGTTCAGCCACCCGGCACGCACGTAGTCGTCCAGTCGCCAACCGATCGCCGCGCGTTCGTTGACAAACTGCCGGAACACCCACATGCCGATCATCAGCACACACATGATGCCGATCATCGACAACTGTTTGGTCTCAATGCCTGCCGTCGCCAGCCCGTTGAACATCATGTGCCCGGTGACGCCGAGCATGAATCCAGCCAGCGGCCACAGCACCCGTGCCACCTTGTTGGCCTGGCGCACACCCATATACAGGCCGATACCCAGCATGCAGGTGAACAGCGGATGCCCGAACGACGTGTAGACGCCACGCAGCATCACGTACTCGTGCAGCAGCGATTCCGGGTCAACGCCATAAAGTTTGGTGGCGTACAGCATGCCGCGCGCGTAGTAGAGGATGTTCTCGGAGAACGCGAACCCGATGGCGGACAGCCCGGCGAGCGGAATCAACTGCATCGCGGTGGCGAGTTTGTAGCGCATTGCCATCGCCAACAGAAACACGATGGACGCCTTGCTCATCTCTTCAACAAACGGGGCGACGAAGATAGCGGTGCGGTCTGCCGTGCCCGCGTCACCCGGCCCCTGGACGTTCACCAATGTGCCCATCCAGGTGTTCAACTCCAAGCTGATAAGCACAGACACCGACGCTCCCCATCCGAACGCCAGTAGCTTCATACTGATAAACGTTGGCCGCAGTCGGTCGATCAGAAAGAACAACGCGCCCCACGCTAGGGCGGTGTAGGCGGCATACTTGGCACACCCAAAGAACGCCTCGAAGTACTGCGAGTTGGTCAGCTCATTTGGCTGGCCCATCTCTTGCGTGACTTCCCTGATCTGTGTGGTCAGTGACTCCCGCATGTCAAAGTAGAACAGCGCCAACGCAATCCCATAGACCAGAAACAAGGTGAGCGCCACGCCCGCCCATCGAGAGTGGGTGACCCGCGAAAACTCGCTGACGCCCGGCGTCTTGGGCAGGGGGAGCCCCGCGATGGCACGCTGCCGCCGCTCAGCCCGATCAATCAGCGTCATCGACACCCCTCTAGCCTACCGTCAACCAGTGTCGGACGCCCATGCCCCCGCTGTGAACTCCCTGTGCTTCGCGCCATCGCGTTGGCGTGCTGCGCCCCATCATGCTGCGCCCGTGGTGCGTGGCGCTTCACCCTGCTTCGTCGTACCGTGGCGCTTCACAGTCTGAGTGCCTTGGGGCCTTGCATCCTTCCTATGTCACCCTGCGCGCAGTCGCAGGGTCCACGTGATCTGTCCCATTCTTACCCGTCCGGTATCCCTTGATAAGCTGTAGGGACGCGCTGATGCAAGGCGCGACGGTACGACAACTAGGCCTTGGGCACGCGGGAGTGTGCGCGGGGTTGCGATACATGGGGGACGACAAGAGCCAATGGCATCGAAGCCGCGTCTGCAAGAGAAACCGAAGCCTGCCAAGCGGGACGAACCGCTGGTGCGTGAACGCTACGCCTACGTGGCGGGGCTGACGCTCAACCCCGATCCGGGTGTTGACTACTCCCGTGTGCTGTCCGGGCCGGGGCAGCGTGCCGCCACGTCGGTTTCGGGGATCGCGGCGGCAGTGCTGTCGTACTTCTTCGTATACCCGTTGGTGATGCAGTTGATCCTGCTCATCGGCTACGTGGTGCGGGGACGTCCTACCGGGGTGTTCTTGCAGTACACCAAGGCAGCTGTGGCGTTCGAGTACCCTGAGGGCCTGCTGGCGTCCCACATGGGGTTGGCGTCACTCATCATCGTGACCATGTTGCTGATGAAGTACGCCCACCAGCGCGACGGCAAGTGGCTGTCGAGTGTGCAGCCTGGGCTGCGCTGGCGCTACCTCATCCTGTGCTTGGGCATCTCGCTGATCGTGATGAACGCGATGTACTGGGTGTCGGCGGGTCGCTTCGAGTTTGTGTGGAATCCGCAGTCCGATGCGGTGGTGTGGATCGCGCTCATCGTAGTGACCACGCCGTTGCAGGCCGCTGGTGAGGAGTACTTCTTCCGCGGATACCTCACGCAGGTGGTCGGTTCGCTGATAAAATGGAAGTGGGTGAGCATTCTGGCGTCGTCCCTGCTGTTTGCGTTGGCGCACGGCATCGATCTGCAGAACATCCCGCTGTTCGTCACCCGGTTTGCCTTCGGCCTTCTCATGGGCGTGTTGATCGTCTATACCGGTGGTCTTGAAGCTGCCATTGCGGCGCACGTCGCCAACAACGTGTCCACGTTCACCTACGCTGCCCTGAACGGTGACGTGGCAGGTGCCCGCGCCATCACGGAGGCGACGTGGGAAGCTGCCGCGTGGAACATTGGCGCGTACGCCGTGACCGGCGTGCTGTGCTGGTTGTTGGGCAACAAGCTGCGGGTGGCCAAGTACACGCCTGCCCTGTGAGCACTAGAATTAGCAGTGTGAAGCTGGCTGAACTTATTGATGGGCTGCCCATCACCGTCGCGCAGGGGAGCACGCACGACATTCGCGACATTGAAGTCACGCGTATCGGATTCGACTCGCGGGTCACGCAGCCGGGTGACCTGTTTGTTGCCTTGCCAGGAGCGAATGATGCCTCGTTGGACGGGCACGACTTCGTCGCTTCGGCCTATGACTTGGGTGCGCGCGTGTTTCTGTGTCGCTTTGTGCCTGCCGCACTGGTGGCGCATCCGGACGCCGTGGTGCTCATCAGTGAAGACAATCAGGTAGCCATCGCTGCGCTGGCTGCGAAGTGGTACGGCTACCCGGCCCGCCAACTGAAGTTTGTTGCCATCACTGGCACCAAGGGCAAGACCACCATCTCGTTTATGCTGCAAGCGATTCTGCAAGACGCCGGCAAGAGTGTTGGTCTGATCGGTTCCAACGGCATCTACTATGACGACGTCTGGATCAAGCTGCTCAACACCACGCCCGAGCCGGTGAAACTGCACGAGACACTGCGCAACATGGTGGACGCGGGAGTGGAGTACTGCATTATTGAGGCCACATCGCAGGGCTTTATGATGCACCGCACCGACGGTATCGAGTTCGATCTTGGCGTGTACACCAACATCTCGCCGGACCACATCTCGGCGACGGAGCACCCCAGCTTTGAGCACTATTTTGCCTGCAAGCAGCGCATCTTCGATAGCGCCCCGGTGGTGTACGTGAACGCCGACGATCCGGCTTTTGACGAGATCGTCGCAGGTGCGAAGGCCGAAGTGCGCACGTTTGGCTTTGGGGGGGACGTGACGTATCGCGCTGACAACGTCCACTCCGCCCTCAAGGGCACGCGCATGTCGGTGGAGTTCGACTGTGTGGCACCTTCGTGGAGGGCCCCGATGCGGGTGAGTTTCCCCGGCCAGTTCAACGCATCCAACGCCCTGGCCGCCATCAGCGTTGCCGACTACTTCGACATTCCGGTGCCCGCCATCCAGTCCGGCCTGGCGCGTGCGGTGGTGAAGGGTCGCATGGAAGCCGTCGAGGTGCCAGCCGACTTCACGGTGCTCATCGACTTCGCCCATAACCGGCTATCCATGGAGTCCATGATGGCGACGGCCCGCGAGTACCAGCCCAAGCGCATCCTCATCGTCTTTGGCCTGGAGGGCAACCGGGCGCATATCCGTCGCTTTGATTCCGGAGAGGTGCTGGGCCGCGACGCTGACTACGTCATTCTCTCCGACGCCTCGCCCCGCACCGACGATGCCGACGCCATCATCGCCGACATCGCCACCGGTATCGAGCGCGCCGGTGGGGCGGGCAAATACGAGATCATCCGCGACCGACACGTCTCCATCCCCCGCATCCTGGACATGGCCCAGCCCGGCGACCTAGTGCTGCTGGTCGGCAAAGGCAACGTCCCCTACGAAGAAGTCAACGGCATCCTCACCCCCTTCGACGAGCGCCAGGTAGTGGCCGAGTACTTCGCACGCTAGGTAGACTTGAGAACGTGACGCAGGTTGACGCGCCGATTGGCATCTTTGACTCCGGTTTTGGGGGTCTGACGGTTGCGCGCGCGGTTGTTGACCTGCTGCCAAACGAAGACATTGTGTATCTAGGCGACACTGCCCGCACCCCGTACGGGCCCCGCAGCATCGCGCAGGTGCGCGAATACACCCTACAATGCCTGGACGCCCTAGTGGAGCGAGGTGTAAAAGCACTTGTCATCGCCTGCAACACCGGGTCTTCTGCCGCACTGCGTGACGCCCGCGAACGCTACTCGCTGCCCATCATCGACGTCATCCTTCCCGCAGCCGGGCGCGCACTGATGACCACTCGCAATGCCCACATTGGCGTCGTCTGCACCGAGGCGACAGCAACGTCTCGTGCCTACAATGACGCCCTTGGCGCCGCTCCGGTGACGCTGACCACTGCCGTGGCCCCCAAGTTTGTTGAGTTTGTTGAGGCTGGGGTGACGACGGGTGAAGAGGTGTTGGCGCTTGCCAGCGAGTATTTGGCGCCTCTAAAGGCCGCTGAAGTGGACACTCTCATCTTGGGTTGCACCCACTACCCGTTGCTATCGGGCGTCATCGGCTACGTGATGGGGGAGTCTGTGGCGCTGGTGTCCAGTGCGGACGAGTGCGCCCGTGCCGCATTCGCCACGCTCACCAGGCTTGACTTGCTGCGAAAATCCCCCCACAATGCCGAACGCGTCTTTCTGACCACTGGAGACCCGGCACGTTTCGAGGGCTTAGGTCAGCGTCTTATGGGCGGTTTTGTGCAGGGCGTCGCTCAGGTGAACGTGTAACACTGCCGTCTTTCCTGACGCCGTTCACCGTATCTGCATTCGCAAAACTCACCTTCGCGGTGAACGTCTGCCGCCGAGACTCCCAGCATTTCCACTGCCAGAGCCACCGTGGGCACTACTGCCGCCGCCACGCTTGGGGTGTGCGGCCAGCACCCAGACGGCTTCGGCTTCCGCCTCGCTGAGCGTAAATACGCCCTTTGCCGTCTGCAAGACCACTGGCGTCGTGTCCGAGACCCGCACATGGGCTTGCGGGCGAACTCCCATGTCTCCCAGGGCAGACAGCACGTCCACTTGGGCGTCCGACACGCGCAGCACCCGGTAGTCTCCAACGGAAGCAACCCGCAGAGGCTCGGCGTCCGCGCTTCCCTTGCTGGGGTCGATGGCGTCGCCGTGAGGGTCAAACTCGGGGTGTCCCAGCAGGTCGTCGATGCGAGCAATAAACAAGTCTGAGACGGCGTGCTCCAGCAGTTCCGCCTCGTCGTGAACCTGCGTCCACTCGTAGCCCAGCTGTTCAGCTAGGTAGGTCTCTAGCAGGCGGTGGCGTCGCACCATCGCCATGGCGTGTTCCGCGCCGGTGCGGGTGAGCCTCACCGGCTTGTATGGGCGATACTCCACCAGCCCGGCAGCGGCCAGGCGACGCATGGCCGAGCTGACGGTCGCCATAGTGGTTCCGAAGTGCTCGGCTAAACCGGCGGTGGTGATCGGGTCACCGTCCCACTCCGTCGCCGTCCAGATGGCTTTCAGATAGTCCTGAACCTTGGCCGACAATGTGTCCAAGTCCGCTTGGTCGCGCACAAGATACCCCCTGTCAAAGCTAAGGCTATTCGCATGGGCGTGATGGTCGCTAGACCGGCTCGCCTTGGATGGTCAACACCACCAACACTAAGTTTAGGGCAACGATCATTGCAACCGACCCCCAGGCCACGATGCGAGTGCGCAGCGAGTTGGCGTACTCTCCCATGACGTCTTTGTTGCTGCTCAGTGAGACCAGCGGCACCAACGCAAACGGGATGCCGAGGGAGAGCAACACTTGACTCAGCACCAACGCCCACGTGGGGTTGACGCCGATTCCGAGGATGATAAGGGCGGGGACGAGGGTGACGATGCGCTGAAGCAACATGGGCACCTTCGTATGCAGTAAGCCTTGGATGATCGCCATGCCCGCGTAGCTGCCCACTGATGTAGACGCCAGCCCGCTCGCCAGCAGACCGATGCCGAACATCACGCCGATCACCGGACCAAGGTTTGCCTCAATGGCGGCGTGTGCGCCCTCAATGGAGTCGGTGCCGCCGACCCCTTGCAGACTAGACGCTGCCAACAGCAGCATGGCGATGTTCACCGACCCGGCAACCACCATGGACGCCAGCACCTCCCAGCGCGTGGCCCGCAGCAACTGCGGCAGGTGTGTCTTGCTGTTTTCATGACGGTCATTCACCAGCGCCGAGTGTACGTAGATGGCGTGCGGCATCACGGTGGCACCGAGCATGGACGCCGCCAACAGCACTGACTGACGTCCGTCAAAGGTGGGGATGACACCCTCGGCCGCCGCCAGCCAGTCAACCTGTTCGACGAACAGTCCGGCAACAAAACCGATGGTGATGACGAGCAGCAGTCCCATCACCACAAACTCAAAGGTGCGCTGTCCGCGCCACGACTGCAAAGCCAGCAACAGTATCGAGACCGCGCCGATGATGCATCCGCCCAGCAGCAGCGGCACGTGAAACAGGATCTGTAGCGCGATGGCCCCGCCGATCACCTCGGCAAGGTCAGTGGCGATTGCCACCAGTTCGGCCTGGGCAAAGAAAGCGAGCCTGCCCGGGCGGTTCATGCGTTGCCCCAGCAGTTCAGGCAGGGAGTGTCCGGTGACCAGCCCGGTCTTGGCGCTCAGGTACTGCACCAGCACGGCGATCACGTTCGCCAGCACCAGCACCCACACCAAGCGGTATCCGTAGAGCGAACCGGATGTGAGGTTCGCGGCAACGTTTCCGGGGTCAACGTAGGCGATTGCCGCCACAAATGCTGGTCCCCACAACCAAGAAAGTACGCGTTTTCGCGGCTTCAGTTCCGCGTCATCGCATTCATCATTGCCCCACACGAAAGTTAGTCTAGCCAAATATTGTTAGCCTGCACTAACTTTGTCCCACGGGCGAACAGAACTGAACAGAACCGGTAGCATTTAGGCAATGAGTGAGTACGAGACGCTGGCCGAGGCCCCCGCCCAGCCACAGCAGCCGGTTGACGAGGCGCAAACCAAGGAACCCGAGAATCGCGGTCCCTCATATCGTCCCACCCACCCCTTCGCGCTGGCCCCCGTGGCCGCCCCCGCGTACTCTGTGGACGGGTTTGTGCGCGAGTTTCTGCACGAACTGCACGCCGATCTGGGTGTGCAACTGTCCCGCTCAACCGTCAACGACCAGTATGTCGCCATCGCTCGCACCGTGCGCAACTACCTGATGGCGCGCTGGCTGGAGACGGGCAAGAAGGTGCGCGACACTAAGGCCAAGCAGGTCTGTTATCTCTCGGCTGAATATCTGTTGGGACGCCAGCTTGGCAACGCGCTGCTTGCCACCGAACTGAACGACATCGCTGACGAGGCGATGCGTACCTGCGGTCTTGACCTGCAAGTTTTGCTGGCGCAGGAGGTGGAACCGGGCTTGGGTAACGGCGGCCTTGGCCGTCTGGCTGCGTGTTTTATCGACTCGCTGGCGACCATGGCCGTGCCCTGTATCGGCTACGGCATCCGTTACGAGTACGGTATCTTCCGGCAGTCATTCGTTGACGGACGCCAAGTTGAGCACCCCGACACGTGGTTGACGCTGGGCAACCCGTGGGAGTTCCCGCACCCGGAAGCCGCGGTGCAGGTCAACTTTGCTGGTCACACCGAACGCTATGACGACAACGGCGTGGAGCGCACCCGCTGGGTTCCCGGTTTCGGCGTGCTGGGCGTGCCCTACAACTACATGGTGCCCGGCTACCGCAACGGTCGCGTCAACACGCTGCGGCTATGGAGCGCGCAAGCCATCGATTCATTCGACCTCAGCGTGTTCAACGCCGGGGAGTACGTGGAGGCAGTGCGGGCGCAGACGTTCGCCGAGAACATCACCAAGGTGCTCTATCCCGAGGACTCCACGCCGCAGGGCAAGGAGTTGCGGCTTCAACAGCAGTACTTTTTTGTAGCTTGTTCACTGAAAGATCAAGTGAGCCGCCTGCTCGGCGAGGGCTCCGATCTGCACACCCTGCCGCAACGCGTCATCTTCCAACTGAACGACACCCATCCGGTGATCGGAATCCCCGAGCTGATGCGCATCCTCATCGACGAGCAGGGTTGGGAGTTCGACGACGCCTGGGCCACCACGCGGGAGTGCTTCGCCTACACCTGCCACACCCTGTTGCCCGAGGCGCTGGAGGTGTGGCCCGTAGAGTTGTTCGCTCGGCTGCTGCCCCGTCACTACGAGATCATCGACGCCATCAACGCCCAGTTCTTGGCTGAGGTGCGCGCCACCTACCCCGGCGACGAGTCCAAAGTGCAGGCCATGTCCATCATCTCGGCTGGCCCTCACCCTGCCGTGCATATGGCCTACTTGGCAACCGTCGGCGGGTCCAAGGTAAATGGCGTGGCCGAACTGCACTCGCAACTGCTGCGGGACAAGGTACTTCCAGATTTTTCCACCATGTGGCCGGAGCGCTTCACCAACGTCACCAATGGGGTGACGCCGCGTCGCTTCATTCGCTTGGCAAACCGGCATCTGTCGGCGTTGATCTCGGACGCCATCGGCACCGGCTGGCTGACCGACCTAGAGCGCCTAGCCGAGTTGGAGCCGTACGCCCTAGACCCGGAGTTCCGTGCCCAGTTCCGTGAGGTCAAGGCGCACAATAAACGCCGTCTCAATCGGGTGCTGACTGCGCGCGACGAGGTGTCACTCGATGTCACCCACATGTTGGACGTGATGGTCAAGCGACTGCACGAGTACAAACGACAGTCGCTCAAGCTGCTGCATATCGTCAGCTTGTACGAACAAGTCGTGTCTGGGGCGGTGCCTGCGTCGCAGGTCGCGCCCCGCACCGTGATTTTCGGCGCCAAGGCTGCTCCCGGATACGCGCTCGCCAAAGAGACCATCTACTTGATAAATCGCGTGGCGGAGGTGGTCAACAACGACGCCCGTTTGGAAGGGCGTCTGAAGGTGCTGTTCCCGCCCAACTACAACGTCACGCTCGCTGAGCGACTCATCCCTGCCGCTGACCTCAGCGAACAGATTTCGCTGGCAGGCAAGGAAGCGTCCGGCACCGGCAACATGAAACTTGCGCTCAACGGCGCGCTCACCATCGGCACTGAGGACGGCGCCAACGTCGAGATTCACGCCCGCGTGGGGGACGACAACTACTTCTCCTTCGGCATGGACGAGCCTGCCGTGGAGGCGCTGCTGGCAGCGGGCTATCGTCCCCGCGACACCTACGAAACCAACCCGCGCCTCAAGGCGGCGATTGACCTGATTGCCTCCGGCACGTTCTCCGGCGGCAATCCGCACGAGTTCGACGGCTTTGTCGGCAACATCCTCAGCGAGGACCGATTCTGTGCCCTAGCTGACTTCGAGTCCTACATGGCCGCCCAAGTCCGTGTCGAGCAGGCCTACGCCGACGAGGATTCGTGGTCGCAGATGGCGATCCTGAACGTCGCCCGCTCCGGCTACTTCTCGTCCGACCGCAGCGTCAACGACTACATAGAGCGCATCTGGCACGTCCCGTCCGTGCGCTAGCGTCGAGCGCGACAAGACATACTGTTCTGGTCCTTTGCGCGACGCAGCGCGACCTATATCCATCATCCTGCGCGAAGTTGCAGGGCCACGTTCGTGTGCGAACGTGTTTAGCGTTGTGAGCGGGTGAATCCGGCGCGCTCAGCAGCCTCGGCGCTGTTAAACCACACGTCGGTGTTACAGCGCACGTAGCCGATAGCGCCAGGAATGTGGTATTTCATGGAGCGCTCATTCGCCTTGATGTCGAACCCCTCTGGAGGGTCAATGCCGATGAACGACCCCTCGCCGTAACGGAACGGGTTCGAGTACCCCACAGTGAGTTCCTCGTCTGTTGGTGCAGGTTCAGCGGTTGGCTCGGGGGCCTCAACTGGCTCGGTCTCGGGAACGGCCTCAGGCTCCGGAGCTGGCCCTGGCGCAGTCTCCGGTTCTGGAGCTGGCGCTGGCGCAGTCTCGGGTTCTGGAGCTGGCGCAGGGGCAGTCTCGGGTTCTGGAGCTGGCGCAGGGGCAGTCTCGGGTTCTGGAGCTGGCGCAGGGGCAGCCTCAGTCTCGGGCTCGACTGCCGACTCAGGCGTCACTTCCGGCTCGGCGTCGGGCACCAGGACAGGACCGCAGGGGCCAGTCACATTGCTTGGGCAGCACTTGTTGGCGCAGCAACCTTTGAGGCGTGCCAAGTGCGCAAGAGCCGTGGCGGCAGCCGCCAGTAATCCGGCAACAATCAACCGGCAGATGACCGGATGCTTTGATCGACACGTTCCGCAAGCCATTTTGTCCTCCAAACATCACGCAAGCCGTGACAGCGCGCCAAAGCGCACTCTTACATCTCTAGGCTACCGCAATGATTGACCTGCTGGCGGCGCATGGAATAATCGTAGGTGCAAGAACTTGTTCAGTTGGCGTGGCACCTGCGCGCCGAGCGCCCAGAGCGCGACAACCAAGGAAGACATAAAGAGGCACACACATGAGCCAAGCAACACTGCACACCAACTTCGGCGACATCATCATCGAGTTGTTTGATGACCACGCCCCCAAGACCGTCGCCAACTTCGTCGGCTTGGCTACCGGCACCAAGGAGTTCAAGGACTCGGCGGGGCGCACCTCGGGCAACTACTACGACGGTGTCATCTTTCACCGCATCATCCCCGAGTTCATGATTCAGGGTGGCGACCCCACCGGCACCGGCATGGGCGGCCCTGGCTACACCTTCGGTGACGAGTTCCACCCCGACCTGCGTTTCGACCGTCCCTACTTGCTGGCTATGGCGAACGCCGGCCCCGGCACCAACGGTTCGCAGTTCTTCATCACCACCGCCCCCACCGCGTGGTTGAACCGCAAGCACACGATCTTCGGCGAGGTCAAAGACGAAGCCAGCCAGAAGGTAGTCGACGCCATCGAAGCCACCCCCACCGGCCGCAACGACCGCCCCCTGAAAGAGGTAGTAATCGAGTCCGTCGAGATCGCCTAAGGATCTACCTGAACGCTCGCGGCTGATTCTTGGCGCTGGCCAAGGATCAGCGCGGGCAGTTGTCCGGGCGTTGTGCCGCTCCTGAGTGGCCAGGCCCAGGTGCCGGTGATGCTGATTAGGCGCACGCCGTCTAGCTCCAGCCAGGCGGCTACGCGTTCGGCCTCTTCTATGGTGCAGGAGGGGAGTCCGGCGGGGCCGGGGAGGACCGTGGCGGCGAAGGCGCGACAGGTTTCGGCGACGTCTAGGGGCGAACAGCCGGGAGAGGCAGCAGCGGCACCGGCCAGCATTCCGTGGCGGATTACGTGGATTTGCCAGCGTTCGCCCACCAGTTTGGCGGCGACGATCTCGGGGATGGCAGCTAGTGTGGTGAGGCGATTCCAGCGAGTTACCGTGTCGGCGTAGGTCACAAGGCGCGAGTTGAGTACGGCGGCGTCCTCGAAGCGCTCTTGGGCGGCTAAGGTGCCGATGCGCGCGCCTACCCGCTCTAGGGTGGGGCGAATATCGGCCTGTAGCGCCGTCTGCACGCTCTCCACGGCTTCATGATAGGCGGCCACGTCGGGCTGCACGCACGGGGCAATACAGCGCTGCAGGGAGGCTAACATGCATCCGCCGGTGGCGCACTTGGACATCGAGCCGGTGCAGTTGCGCAGCCCCCAGGCGTCTTGCAGCGCCATGCTGGCCTGTTCGGCGGTGATACGGGAGGTAAACGGACCCCAGTAGACACAACCGTCGTCTTTGACGGCCCGCACGATGGACAGTCTGGGGTACTTTTCGCCGGTGAGTTTCAGCCAGAAAACTTTCAGTTGCCGTCTGGACTTCGAGTTGAAGTGGGGGTCGTGCGCGTTGATCAGGCGCAGTTCGCGCACCTCCGCCTCCAGGTCGGTGGCGCACACCACGTAGTCCACCCCGGCGGCGATGCGCACCATCTCGTCCATGCGCGCCCGACTCTCGGCGGCAGTGAAGTACGACGCCACCCGTTTGCGCAGGTTGATGGATTTGCCGACGTAGAGCACCTCGCGGCCCTGTTCGTCGGGGTGTTTGGTGTTGCTGAAGTTGGCGTAGAACCAGTAGACGCCCGGCTCGTCGGGTAGTGCCTTTGCCCACACCCGCTTGGCGCGTCGCTGTGGCGAGACGTGCGCTGTGAACTCTTCAAGATCTTCTAAGGTGGCGACACCCAAATTGCCTACACGTTCAAATAAACCATAGAGCACATCGACGGTTGCCCGGGCGTCGGACAGGGCGCGGTGGTCCGGTTGGACCGCAGTATGAAAGTGCGCTGCCAGGGTGGAGAGTTTGACGTTGGGCACCTCGTCGCGCAGCAGGGCGTGCCTAGCCAGCGCCACCGTGTCGATGACGCGCGGATTGGGCCACGGATACCCCAGATCGGCGGCGGCGCGCTTCAGAAACCCAACATCGAAGCGGGCATTGTGCGCCACCAGCACCGCACCGTTGGCAAACGTGAGGAAACTGGGCAGCACCTCGTCGATTTTGGGCATGTTGACAACCATGGCATCGGTGATGCCGGTGAGCACGGTGATCATCGCTGGGATGTGCGCATCGGGGTTGACGAGCGTGCTGAACTCGCCGAGCACCTCGCCACCTTGGATGAGCACCGCGCCAAACTCGGTGATGGCCGCCTCCGGGCCACCACCCGTGGTCTCTAGGTCCACCACACAGAACCGCACCTGGTCGAGCGGGGTGCCCAGGTCTTCCAAGCTCGGCTGGAAAGCGCTCCCAGTGCTGCGCGAAGTGCTGCTCGCAATCGTGCCCGCAGTGGTGGTCATTCCCATGTATATAGACGATATACGGCAGCACTGACAAAAACTGCTGTCGTCCAGCGCAATCTGCCCAATCCGTGTCGGGGAGGCGGCGCGGTCACGCTGTGAGCGAGAGTTTTTCTCTAGTTATGCGGGAAATGCGGTCTTTGGCTAACGTCTGAACCTAAAAGCGTTTTATACTTTTCTCAGGAATGTGGTGCCTGTCCGAACGTCGGGGAAGGCAAAGGATGACGCACACATTCTCTGATTGAGGTGGTGTTGATGAGGTTGCATAATGTGTTGCGCGTGGCGACTGTCACGTTGGTATCCGTGGCTCTGGTCGCGGTTGGATTGGTAGGCACGCGCCTGAGCGCGCTTGCCGATGACGAGGACGCTTCGTCGAGCACCGAAACCACGGCGACACAAACCACCCAGTCAGACACAACGACGACGGAGACCACGCCATCTGAGACCCCGTCTCCTGAAGCTACTCCCGCGTCCAACAACACGGATGCGATCTTTGCCGCAGTGGCCAGTCAGATCGCCCAGTTGGATGCTGAGGCCGCCTCGCTTGCGCAGAAGTATGCACAGTCAGAGATTGCTCTTGAGCAGGCTCGCCAGTCACAAACAGAGTTGTCAGAGGCGATTGCGCAGCAAGAGAGTGTAATTAGCCAGCTTCAGATTGGCATCATGCATCTCGTCAACACGCAACGTCAGGACCCCGGATTTGGGGCGGCGGTGAACTTCGTCGTGGCGGAATCGCCAGATCAGTTCATCTCGTCGATGGCCACGATGAACTCGGTGGAGACCATTCTCGAAGAGCAGGCATTCCGTTTTCGCTCTGAACAGGGTCGTCTGTCTGACCTGAATCTTCAACTGGCAGCGCTGGTGGACACCATTGAAGAACAAGTAACGCTGCAAAAGCAGTTGATCGCGGCGCAGGAAGCCAGATCCGCCTCCGCCCGGGCGGCGCTCATGAGCCTCACCGCGTCTCAACTGTCTCAGCTGGGCGGCTCCGGTGGCACGCAGGGCGACATTCTTCCGCTCTCGTATCCCAACACTGGAAAGTTGACCTCCACGTTCGGGTGGCGCGACAGTCCGTCTCCCGGTTATCACTCCGGCAACGACTATGCGTCGTACTGCGGTGCCCCGATCTGGGCTGCGGCCAGCGGCATCGTCGTTCGTGCCGGCTGGAGTAGTTGGTACGGCGAGTACGTCGAGATTGACCATGGCCGTGTTGCCGGCGACTATTTCCGCACCGGTTACGCCCACATGAGCTACTTCATTGTCTCGGCTGGCCAGGCCGTACAACGCGGGCAGATCATTGGTTTCGAGGGCGACACGGGCGAGTCCTACGGCTGCCACTTGCACTTCAACGTGATCATCAACGGCAGGAACGCCGACAGCCGTTTCTACATGTAGTGGTGACTGTTCTTGACTATGTGGGTGGGCCACTGTCAAAGACACAGATTTTTGTTGAATCTGAACATTCAATGTTGCTTCTTTCCTGAAAGTGTTTATACTTTTCTCAGGAATGAACACGTGTCCGGAACGTCGGGGAAGGCTTCCGGTGATGGCACATTCCTGTGACTGGGGGATCGTATGCAGCTTGGCAGCAGAGTTCGCAAATCGTTGTTGACGATTGCAGGTGTGGCGTTGGTCACCACTGGATTGTTGGGCACTCAGGTGAGTGCCTTTGCGCAAGAAGGTGAGGAACTGTCAGACGGATCGGCCGCCGGAGTCATCAATGCTGATGGAACATCCGACGCAGCCCCCGACGCAGCCCCCAACGCAGATGCTGCTATCAATGCTGTGGCCAACCAGATAATGCAGATCGATGCCGAAGTTGCCTCGCTGGCGCAGCAATATGGCCAGAGTGAGATCGCTCTCGAACAGGCGCGTTCAGCTCAAAGCCAGTTGTCAGAAGCGTTATTGGACCAGCAAGACTTGGTTAGCCGACTTCAGGTGGGCATTATCCAGCTGGTCAACACGCAACGTCAGGATCCTGGATTCGGGGTGGCGGTCAACTTCGTTATCGCCGAGTCACCAGATGCCTTCATCTCGACCATGGCCACCATGGACTCCGTCGAATCGATCCTCTCCGAGCAGGCCGCACGCTTCCGCTCCGAACAGAGCCGCATGAACGACCTGACTCTTCAGCTTGATGCTCAGGTTGAACTCATCCAAGAACAGGTGGTGCTGCAGCAGCAGTTGATCGCCGCCCAAGAGGCGAAGCGCGCCCAGGTTGTGGCAGCTCGCAACAGTTTGGCCGAGTCGCAGTTGGCTCGCCTCGATAACGCTGCTGGCGAAAACGAAGCCGTGCTGCCACTGTCTTGGCCAAACAACGGCACCCAGACTTCAACATTCGGATGGCGCGACACCCCGTCTCCCGGCTACCACACCGGCAACGACTACGCCTCATACTGCGGCGCTCCGATCAGGGCCGCTGCGGCAGGCACCGTGATTCGCGCGGGCTGGAGCAGTTGGTACGGCGAGTACGTTGAAATTGACCACGGTCGTGTTGCCGGCGACTACTTCCGCACCGGTTACGCCCACATGAGCGACTTCATTGTCACCGCCGGTCAGCCGGTGGTGCGCGGACAGATCATCGGTTTTGAGGGCAACACGGGCGAGTCCTACGGCTGCCACCTGCACTTCAACGTCATCATCAACGGCAAGTACTCGGACAGCCGCTACTACATGGCTTAGCCCTCGCCGCGAGCGTCCGGTAGTGTCGGACGCATGTCGAAGGTGCGGGATTGCAGCGCCAGGTTGGTCGCCGGTGCGCTTGTCTGTGCTGTCGTCGCACTTTCTGGATGCCAAAGTGACCCAGCCACAACTGGTGATCAGACTTCGACTGTGGTGCCGACTCCAGGTTTGTCTGTGTCACCTTCGTTCGCGGGTCCGGACTCGGGTTCAGCTTTGGTGCTGACTAGCAGTGACGCGCAACTTCCTGCATGGTTTGAGACCGTCGCCGCTGAGGCGTGGAACGCCGCGCTAGAGTACACCAACGGCACCCCACTCAGCGTCGGGCAACAGCGGATGGTAGTGGAGGTTCCTGCCACCTACGAGGCATTCAAGACGGCCATGGGAGTCAGCGACGACGGACTTCGCTCTCAGGCGGCCCTGACGTGGGTGACGACCACCCCAGTCACGGATAACTGGGTGGAGGTGAGTGCGCCGCGAGTGGTGGTCAACCCACTGTGGTCAGACGCCCTGCAGCCACAAGACCGTGAGGCCGCTCTGCTGGTGCTCACTCACGAGGCGGTTCATGTCGCCACTGGGGTGCGTCCCAGTGCTGAGGGACGCCTGTGGGTGGCCGAGGGAGTTGCTGAGTACGTTGCACTCACTGTTGATGCGCCAGCCCTTGCTGCCAGCGAGCAACTTGTCGCGTCGCTGTGTTCCGCTGAGCTGCGCTTGCCTAGCGATGAGGATTTCCGAACCAGCGAGCTGGCCTACGACTTGTCGGCGCTGCTAGTGAAACTCGCCTTGGAGACGGACGACTACACCACCCTGAAACTCTGGTGGGACGGCGCTGGCACCCCGCAAGTCACCCTCGCGCCCCTGTTCACTGCTTGGTGCGAGTCTTAGAGGCGAACGCCGTCGCCGTACTCTTCGTAGGGGGTGGGGCGCTTGGGAGTGGACTTCCAGATCATCGCGATGGAACCGATGACTACCAGAATGTCAGCCAAGACTACGTTAGGCGGGAACGAGACTCCCCACAGCGCCAATGCCAGCAGCGTGACAGACAAAACTAGGCAACCAAGCGCAAACCAGCCCAACGGGGTGTGTGGACGTCCGAGTGGTTCAGCAACGGGCGGACGGAAGGCGTCAAAATCGTCCGGGTTGCGGTCGGCGCGTTCAAACGCCTCGTCAAAGTCAAAGAACGTGGGTTTCGAGCCTGTCGTGCCGATGTCGCTGCGCGCATGGTATTCGGCGTCTGGCATCACGAAGGCAGGACGCGAGGGCGACGGGCCCTCCGGTGGGGCAGCGTCCGAGCGCACCTCCGTCTCTTTGGGCGCAGGACCGCTCACGTCCACCCCAAAGCCTTCGCGAATCAACTCCGCGAATCGTGCGTCGTCATCATTTGGTGCAGCCAAACGTGTCTCACCTCCCATTGCGTCATCGTGTGGTTCGAGTCTACGCCAGCGTGGACCCGGGCCTTTAGTAGGCTTACAGCTGGGGCCGTTGTGCACCGCCGACTAGGCACGCCCCAAACACGACAGACAACAGAGAGCAGGCGAAGACAAACAGCATGAAAGTTCTGATGCGCCTCACGTGGAACCACAGCGTCTATCGCGCCGGTGGGGTACTTCGGTTTGCGCTGTGTGCCATGTTTCTGGTTGTCAACTACACGCGGTTCGCCCAGGCCGACCATCCCGTTGTGCTCGTTCTCCTCTGTACGGTGATGTCGGGATGGAGCATCGCCACCTGGTTCTGGAACCAACAGCCTTCCAAACGCAACGCCTTCTGGATGGGGCTGGACATGGCAGTGACGGTTGCCATCGTCGCCTCGTCGCGCTGGGTGTTGGGTCACGATCTGCTTGCCGAGACCTTCTACTCCGTGCCCGGATACTGGATGGTGGCCGCTCCACTGGCGCTGGCTATCTGGCGCGGTCCCGGTGCCGGGGCACTGTTCGGCTTTATCATCGGGGCAGCCAACTTTGTGCAGCTTCCCAGTGAAAACGCCCGCACGGTGGTGGACTTCCTGTGTATGGTGGTTGTTCCGGGGTTTGTGGGCTTCTTGGCCCAACAACTTGAGGCGCTGGTCGAGGAACGTGACCGCAGTTTTGCCGCCGCCGCCAAACTCGCCGAACGGGAACGCCTGAACCGCATTGTTCACGATGGGGTGTTGCAGACGCTAGCCATGGTGGGGCGTGAAGGCCCAGAACTCGGCCCTACCGGCATCCGCCTGGCCGGGTTGGCGCGTGAGTCTGAGGCCCAGCTTCGCGCGCTGCTGCAAGACAAGAGCGTCTCTGACGATGCAGCCCTTGGCCGCACCATGGACCTAGTGGGTATGCTCACCGCTCACGAGTCCGCGCTGGTGACGGTGTCCACCATGGCTGGCACGGTCAACATGGACGGCCTGCGGGCAGCCGAGATAAACGCCGTAGTCACTGAGATGTTGGCAAATGTTGCCAAGCACGCTGGGAGTGGAACGCAGGCGTGGATCCTCATCGAAGAAGACGACGGGCAGGTGATCATCTCGGTCCGAGACAACGGGGTGGGCATGAGCGCTGGGGCTGTGGAAGCGGCGGCCAGCGCTGGCCGTCTTGGCATCATCCACTCCATTTTGGGGCGAATTGAGGCCCTAGGCGGCAGCGGAACGTGGACCAGTGAGCCCAACCAAGGCGTGGAGTGGGAGTTCCGCGTGCCCATTGTGGAGCAGCGCTAGTCACACCCAATGCGGACAAGCCGCGGGCCAACCACAGACAAAACTTAGCGAGGAGACGGGCTGTATGAAAGAAGGACTGCATGACTGACGACGAGATGCGCACCCGAGTCATGTTGGTGGACGACCACCCGATGTGGCTGGAGGCTTTGGGCGCAGACCTGCGGGCCGCCGGATTCGAGATCGTTGCCACTGCCGGCAGCGGCGAAGAGTGCATGCGGCGGGTCGCTGCAGTGCACCCCGAGGTGATCGTGATGGACTTGCAGATCCCCGAACCCAGCGGCGTGCTGTGCACCGAGGCCATCATGCGCGAGTTCCCCGACACAAAGATCCTTGTCATGAGCGCATCCGGCGAGCGCGACGACGTGCTGGCCGCCGTGAAAGTCGGTGCCAAGGGCTACGTGCTGAAGTCGTCTGCCAAGGCGGACCTGCTGGACGCCGTGCAGCGGACCGCTTGCGGAGAAGCGGTCTTCACGCCGGCTCTGGCGGCGTTGGTGCTGGGCGAGTACCGCAGAATGGCCTCCGGGGGTGGCGCGGCGGCGTCGTCAGCCCCCACGCTCACCGACCGCGAAACTGACGTGCTGCGCCTTGTCGCGAAGGGCCTGGGGTATCGCGAGATCGCCGACCGGCTGTTCGTGTCACACCGCACTGTCCAGAATCATGTGCAAAATGTGCTGCGCAAACTCGAACTGCACAATCGCGTTGAGCTGACTCGCTACGCCATCGAACGCGGTCTTGACGAAGTGTGAGTCGCCTTTTGGCAGAGTGGACCTACACCCCGGTATGCTATTGCCATGTGCGCGTTTCGTGGAGGAAACGCGGGCGCAATTCATGCGCCAAATAGCTTTCGACCATAGAGACAGCACGTCCAAGGACACCAAAATGGCAGTAACCAGCGGGAAAGACAAGACGACAACAGCGCTGTCGCGTTCCCGTAAAGCTCCGGTTACGCCCGCCAAGACGGACGCCGACGCTGAGACCGGCATAGCTGCCAAGACAGCCAAGACAGCCAAGACAACTGAGGCGGCCAAACCTGCAAAGGTGACTAGGTCCACTAAGACCACCAAGGCAGCTGAAGATGCCAAGACCACCAGACGCACCAGTAGCGTCACTGCCAGAGGTCGGGCCAAGAAAGCTGCGTGGCAAGTGAAGATGCAGCCGGAGCTGATCGATCAGGCTCCAGATCTAGAGCTGTGGTTGAGCGTACTCGATGAGCCTGAACCTGCACCTGTGCCGATAGTTCGGCAGCAACCGGACACGCGCGAGGCTTTGCCCGTCGAGGTTCCGCTTGAGACGCCAGTTGCGTCAGAGCCAGACGCTGAGCCGGAGCCTCAACCGGAACCCGAGCCTGAATCGACGTCCACAACCGAAATCACCAGCACTGAGGCTCGCCTCAATCGACCGCTGTCCGATACGTGGAACCTCGTTGATGGCGAAGAACGCCCGTTTGTAGAAGAGTTCAGCATCCACCCCAGGAGTTGGTCGCTGAATCTCAAACTGGTGGTGGCGCTGATGATTTTGACCATCGTTGGCTGCGTCCTCGGATTCACCATTGTGTTGCCACATTTCTGAAGATGCATCTCTCGCGTCACCAGTGTTGCCACAAGTTGGGTAGGCTTTAGCGCATGATTCCCACCTTGGAAGAGTTGCACCGTTTCGCATGGCTTCAACAGCCCGAGTACCCCGACGCGTCTGTGGCGGCTGAGACTTATGCGCATCTGCACACCCTTCCACCGCTGGTGTTCGCTGGGGAGTGCGACGATCTGCGCAACCAGTTGAGCCAAGTGTCCGCTGGCAAGGCGTTTTTGCTGCAAGGTGGCGACTGTGCCGAGACGTTCGCTGGCATCAAAGCTGGCCCGATTATGGCGACGCTGCGGGTGCTGTTGTCCATGTCTGTGGTGTTGACGTACGCCGCGCAACTGCCGATTATCAAGGTGGGACGCATGGCTGGGCAGTACGGCAAGCCCAGGTCGTCCAACAATGAGACCCGTGGTGACGTGACGCTGCCCGCCTACCGTGGGGACGCCGTCAACGGCTTCGAGTTCACGTCGGAGGCCCGTGCCCACGACCCCAAACGCTTGGTGGACATGTACGCGGCGTCGTCCGCAACGCTCAACTTGGTGCGGGCGTTCGCGAAGGGTGGTTTTGCCGACCTACGCCAAATTCACGCGTGGAACGCAACTTTTGTGCGCGATAGCCCCGTCGAGGCCAAATATGAGCAGTTGAGCGCCGAGATTGAGCGCGCGCTCGGATTCATGGAGGCCTGTGGAGTGCCCAGCGAGACCATGCGCACCGTTGATTTCTACTCGTCCCACGAGGCGCTGCTGTTGGCCTACGAGCAGGCGATGACACGCATTGACTCGCGCACACAGGCCCCGTACGACACTTCGGGACATCTGGTTTGGGTGGGGGAGCGCACTCGTGCGCTCGACACTGCTCACATTGAGTTGTTGCGGCATGTGCGCAACCCGCTTGGCATCAAACTGGGGCCGACAACCAGCGGTTCCGACGCCTTGGCGCTTGCTGAACGTCTTGACCCAAGCCAAGTGCCAGGGCGCATCACGTTCATCTCGCGCATGGGTGCCGAAAAGGTGCGCGACGTGCTGCCGCCCATCGTCGAGGCCGTCGAGGCTAGTGGACGGCAAGTTGCGTGGGTTTGCGACCCCATGCACGGCAACACTTTTGAGACCGCCACCGGCTACAAGACCCGCTCCTACGACGCGGTTGTAGACGAACTCGACGGGTTCTTTGACGTTCACGAGGCCTTGGGCACCTGGCCCGGCGGCGTCCACATCGAGTTGACCGGTGAGGCGGTGACCGAGTGTCTCGGGGGGGCCTCACACGTGAGTGTCGCTGACCTAGAGGAGCACTACGAGACCACCTGTGACCCGCGTCTCAACCGCAATCAGTCGCTGGAGTTGGCGTTCATGATCGCTGAGCGACTCAACGTTTCGTCCGCTGCTCGCCGCGGTGCCACCGTGCCCGATGACTGGGACTTGGGCTAGCCGTTCCGTGGGCGCGAGTATCCGAAAACGGGCGCTCATACACTAGAGTTAGGTTGCCATTGGTGGGTCTCCATTTTCTTTGGAGAGGCACGCCTGTAGGTGCAACAGTTGTTGTTAGGAAAAAGGAAAACATGTCCCGTTCGCTAAAAGCCCTCGCTGCTGCGCTCCTCGTGAGCGCGCTGGCCATCACTGGCTGCTCGTCTGACGACAGCACAGGTTCGACTACCACCACCGCTCCGGTTGGCACGTTCGACTCCGGTCACGCCGACTACGACGCCATTATCAACGCTGGTGCGGTTGCTACGGCGGCCACCATCGACGCCAACGAGTGGGCTAAGGCCGTCAAGGCCGCAGGCGTGCTCAAGGTTGGTGGCACCACCACGGGCCTGTTCTCGCTGGAGGACCCGGCTACCGGAATCGCCTATGGTTTCGACGCTGGCCTCTCGCAGTTGCTGTCGCGCTACATCCTGGGTGACGCCAAGGCTGAGATCACGCAGGTGACCTCCAGCACGCGTGAGTCTGTGCTGGAAACCAACGCCGTTGACGTGGTTTTCGCCACCTACTCCATCCTGCCCAGCCGCTTGGAGCGCATCAACTTTGCTGGCCCGTACTACGCGTCCCAGAGCAGCATCCTTGTGCTCAAGACCAACACCGAAATCACTGGTGTTGCTGACTTGGCAGGCAAGAAGGTTGCTGTTCAGGCTGGTTCCGCCGCTGTGGCGCTGCTGGAGACCGAGGCCCCGGCTGCTGAGATCGTGGCGTTGCCCGATGATGCTCAGTGCGTCACCGCTGTTGTTCAGGGTCGTGTGGATGCGTACGTCGTCGATTCGGCGCTGCTGCTTCGCACGGTCACTGACAACCAGGATGTCAAGATGGTTGGCGAGCCCTTCGGTCCGGTTGACGCTTACGGCATCGGTGTCAACAAGGAGAACGACGGCAAGGCTTTCATTGACCTCTGGCTACAGCAGATCATCGATGACGGCACTTGGCTGAACCTGTGGAAGGCCACTGTTCAGGCCACCACCGGCACCGAGGTGCTGCCTGCTACGCCGGTTATCAACTCGGCTGGCAACGCCTAATCCACAACTTGCCTCACGTGAGGTATAAACCTGCGTGACTGGTCTTGTGGCTCAAGCAATTGGGCTGTGGGCTGCAAGACCAGTCACTAGGGTGTCTTCGTCTTGTCGAGTAATCACCGAGTGCCCGACAAGAAAGTACTTGGGTAGAATCGTGAGAACCAGAGCTGAGAGGGCATATGGAACTCATCTTCACTAAGTACCTAGATCAGGTAATCGATGGATTGCTGATTACGCTGCGGCTGACGGCCAGCAGCTTTGTGCTGGCGATGATTCTGGGCTGCATTCTGGCGGCGTTTCGCATCAGCCCCATCGGCCCACTGCGGGTTTTCGGCATGTTGTTTGTCGAGTTTTTCCGTAACATCCCGATGATGTGTCTTATCATCGTTATCGTCTATGCCCTTCCCGACATCGGCATCATGTTCTCGTTCGATGACTCGGTGCTGATCGCGCTCACCTGCGTGGGAGCGTCGTTCATCTGCGAGGCGATGCGCACTGGCATCAACTCCATCGAACCCGGCCAGATTGAGGCTGCCCGCTCCATCGGCTTGGGCTTTATGGGGGTTTGCGGCTTCGTGGTGTTTCCGCAGGCGCTGCGCTCCATGATTCAGCCGTTCATCACCACGTTTATCGGCATGTTCTTGTCGTCGTCCCTGGCTGGCATCGTGGGCGTCACCGACCTGACTGAGGCCATCAATCGCATCAGCAACCGCGAGGCGCTGGGTATCGGCGGTTTCTTCGTGGTGGCCATGGTGTACCTGAGTATCTCGCTGGGCGTCGGCGCAATTGGCGCGCGCCTTGAGAAGCGACTGCGGGTGATCAGATGAGAAGCGGAGCCATCTTTGATCTTCCCGGCCCTCGCGGCAAACTCATTATCCGGGTGGTAACGACCATAAGCCTGGCGGGCATCGCCGTACTGCTGTACTTTGCGTACCTGCAGTTCAGAGACTCGGGCCAACTGAATCCGGACCGCTGGGAGTATTTCACTCGCGACACCACCGTAGTATTTCTGGCTAACGGCTTCAAGAGGACGGCCATAGCGGCGAGCTGGTCGGCGCTCATTGCCCTGCCACTTGGGTTGCTGCTCGCCATTGGACGCCTGAGCAGACGCACGTGGTTGCGTTGGCCGGCAACGGGCGTAATCGAGTTTTTCCGAGGCATCCCGCTGCTGCTCATCGTCTACGTGTTTCTGTTTGTGCTGCCCGGCTACGGTTTCAACCCGGACAAGCTGTGGAAGTTGGTCATCCCCATCGCGCTGTGCGCGGCGGCCACCATCGCCGAGGTGTTCCGGGCGGGCATTTTGGCCTTGCCTGCGGGGCAGTCGGAAGCAGGAGCAGCGGTCGGGATGACCGACAGTCAAGTGTTCTGGAGCATCGTCTTGCCCCAAGCGGTGCGCATTGTCATTCCGTCCCTGGTGTCCAACGTTGTCATCCTGCTTAAAGACACCACCCTTGGCTACGTGGTGAGTTACTCAGAGTTGATGCAGTCTGCTCGCCAGTTGAGCGCATACACGCACCTGCTGATCCAGCCGTACCTCATCATCGCGGTGTTCTACGTGGTGCTCAACTGCCTGATCTCTTACGGCGCGCGGGCGCTGGACGCGCGGATGGCCGCTGGTCTGTTCGGGAAGGACGCGAAAGCCAAGGCTCGCGCGCTCGACATCGGATAGTGTTGACGTGAGCGGTGGCGAGAATTCGAGAGGAGCGACACGTGGTTTACGACGCGAGTGACCCGTTGAGCGCACGCTTCTCCTCCGACGTCGATTCCGTCGTATCTGGCTTTACTGAGCAACACCGGCAACTGTTGCGCGGCATCTCTGCTGAGATGGACCTGCCACTGCAGGCCGCCAACAATGCGCTCGGTGGCGGCAAGCGGTTGCGTCCCGCCTTTGCGTGGTGGGGTTACGTTGCGACAGCAGGCGAGCCGAGAGATGCTGAGGCGCTGCTGCGCGCGGTTTCCAGCTTGGAGTTGCTGCACGCTGGGCTGCTGGTCCACGACGATCTGATTGACGACTCACCGCTGCGCCGAGGGCAGCCTGCTGCGCATATCTCCTTGTCAGGCGAGCATGGCGAGAGTTTTGGACGCTCCGCTGCGGTGCTGCTGGGTGCGCAGTTGTTGCTGTTCAGCGCCGAGATGTATGACACGTCTGGGCTGGAGTCTGCCGCGCTTGACCGGGGACGCCGCATTCTGGAGTTGATGCGCACCGAGGTGCTGTGTGGACAGTATCTTGACCTGCTGGCTGAGGTGTCGCCCCCATCAAACCTGCGCGAAGCCCGGGAGCGTGCCGAGAGCGTGCTGCGCTACAAGACTGCCAGCTACACCGTGCAACGCCCCGTGCAGTTGGGTGCAGTGCTCGCCGGAGCCGAGACGGACGTTGTAGACCAACTGGGCAACTTCGGCATCGCGCTGGGCAAGGCATTCCAACTGCGTGATGACGTGTTAGGCGTCTTTGGTGAGCCCGCCACCACCGGCAAATCGGTGACCAGTGACATTCAACAGGGCAAACGCACCCTGCTCATCGTGGAGGCGCTGCGCTCCGCAGACCCGCAATCCGGCAACGAGTTGGAACGCCAACTGGGCAACCCTGACGCCGACACTGAGCGCGCAAGACAGCTAATCACCGCCTCCGGTGCGCTAGACCATATTGAGCAGTTAATCGCCCGCTACCACCAAGAGGCGCTAGCGATCCTCGACAATGCCCGCGTCGCTCCCGAAGCTCGCCGCGCGCTCACCGCCCTAGCCAACCGCAGCGTCATGCGCGACCGCTGAACCCCGTCGCCACCAGGCGTCACGCTCTGCCCTCACCATGTCCACAGCTGCAGGCCTCATCCAGCTTCAGCACGTAGCGCAACACACTTTCGCGTTGCTCCTGCGAGAAACCCTCACTTGCGGTACTGTTGTAGTAAGCGGCATTGTGACTGTCCCCCACATCCGCCACTTTCCTGTGTCCATGGCAATTGCATGAAGGTCGGAGTGTATACCGATGAGTGACGTGAGCGACCCCTTGGTTGGCGCCGTCCTTGACGGACGCTACGAGATCAAAGAGCTGATAAGCAGCGGCGGCATGGCGTCGGTCTATCTTGGCCGCGACCGCCGTCTGGGCCGCACCGTCGCCATCAAGGTCATGAAACAAGATTTGAGTGACGACGTTGACTACCTCACCGCCTTTGACCGCGAGGCTCGCGCCGCGTCGTCCCTGCAAGACCCACACATCGTCTCAGTTTTTGACCAAGGTCAGGAGCGCGGGCGGCCGTTTATCGTCATGGAGTACGTCGAGGGTGGCAATCTACGACGCGTTATGGCCCGCAACGCTCCCATGGAGCCGATGCGCGCGCTGCGTTTCATGGAAGCGGTGGCGCTGGGGTTGGCCACTGCGCATGACGCTGGAATCATTCATCGTGACATCAAGCCCGAAAATGTGCTGATCTCCACCAAGGGCCAAGTGAAAGTGGCCGATTTTGGGTTGGCGAAAGCGGAAGGGCAAGACGGCACCACCACGCTGAACCCGCAGGTGTTGATGGGTTCGGTGAAGTACATCGCGCCCGAACGCGTGACGCGCGGAACCGTGGACAAGCGCGCCGACATCTACTCGTCTGGGGTGATGTTCTTCGAGATGCTCACCGGCAAGAAGCCCTACGAGGGCGAGGACAGCGAGGTGGTGTGGCGTCACGTCAAGTCGGCCATTCCCGCGCCGTCAACGCTGCGTGACGACGGCAGCATCCCGCCGTGGCTAGACCAGTTGGTGCTCTCGCTCACGTCGCGCAACCCCGCGAATCGTCCTGCTGACGGGCGCGAAATGTTGCGCCGGATTCGCACCGCCGAACGGGCACTTGATGCCGGAATTGGGGACGACCCGTCGCTCAGCGCCCAGATGAACCCGGCAGGGTTTGTGGTGCACCCGCAGCCACTGTCCATTGAAGACCCGCATCCGTGGCGGTCTGCGCCCGGCGAGCATGAGGGTGACGAGTCATGGAGCCGGGGTGGCACCGATGGTGACGAACGCCAGGTCGTGCCTCAAGAACCGACCCCAATGCTTGTCGTCGGCAAACCGCCTGACCCCAGTCGCGTGCCCAAGCGGGCCGCAGCGTCGTCGCGCATCCCGGCGTTCAACAACGAGTCCAAGTACCGTCGTCGTCGCGTCATTGTGGCCATCGTCGCTGTGCTCGTCCTAGCGTTGACTCTTGGGGTGTTTGGATGGTGGTTCACCTCTGGTCGCTACACCGACATGCCAGACCTGACCAACCAGAACCGCACCGACGCGCTGCGCCTGGCAGAACCAGACCAACTGAACGTCACTTTCGAGGACCAATACTCTGAAGACGTGCCGCTCGGACTGGTCATCACCACTGATCCGCTGCCCGCTGCCAAGGTGCGCAAGGGCGCGGAGGTCAAGGCCTACCTGTCCATCGGTCCGGAGCGGTTCACTGTGCCCAAACTGATCGGTCTCACTCTGGACGCTGCCCGCGCCGAGTTGGCCAACGTCAACCTGGAACTGGGTTTGGTGACTGACGAGTGGAGTGAGGACCAGCCCATCGGCATCATCATCTCGGCTGCCGTTGCTGCGGGTGAACCGGTGAAACGAGGCACACCCATCGGAGTCAGCGTCTCCAAAGGTCCTAAGCCGATTGAGGTGAAGGACTACACCGGGCAGAGTCTGGAGTTAGCTACCCAAGAACTCAGGGCCGCAGGCTTGGAGATTGACGTGACCTCCGAGTTCTCGGACGCCGCCGCTCCCGGCACAATCATCGCCCAAGACCCCAAGACCGGGGAGTTGCACAAGGGCGACATCGTCAAACTCATCGTCTCAAAAGGTCCCGAACTTGTGCCGGTGCCCTCAGGGCTGCTGTTCGGACGCGTAAATGACGCCATTGCTGCCCTCGAAGCTATCGGGCTGGTGCCCGAGGTGGGCGGCATCCAGCTCACCGGAATAGTAATTGACATGCGTCCCGCCTCAGGAGCCTTGGTGGCGCAAGGTTCAACGGTCCACCTGACCGTCGCGTGACCCGTGGCGCTTACGCGAGAATCGCTCCCAGGGTACGTCCGGCGATGACGCAGTCGTCGTAGGTGACGTTGAGGTTGGTGACGGCGCGCACGGTGCGCGGACCAACCTGCGAGATCGCCAAGCTGCGTTCTTTAGCGGCCGCAATCACCTCGGCTGCGGGGCGGGCACCGGTGTCGATGACCACGATATTGGTTTGCGGAGCAGCCTTGATGGCCTGTGGGGCAGAATCCACGATCAGACGGGCGATCTCGGCAGCAGCGGCATGGTCCTCGGCCAAGCGCGCCACGTTGTTGTCTAGGGCGTAGAGCGCCATGGCAGCCAGCACGCCCGCTTGACGCCAAGCAGCACCCAAGGCGCGGCGACGGGCGCGTGCCCGGGCGATAGCGTCAGCGTTGGACACCAGCACCGAACCGACTGGTGCGCCCAACCCCTTGGAGTAGCAGACGCTCACCGAGTCGGCCAGGCGGCCATAGTCGGCCATGGGGATTCCGGTGGCGATGTGGGCGTTCCACAACCGCGCACCGTCGATGTGAAACCCGAGCGAGTGCTTCTTGGCAAGGTCAGACACCTCGCGCACATGCTCCAACGGCTGCACCGTGCCGCCGCCAAAGTTGTGGGTGTTCTCAATCTCAATGGCCCCAGTGGGCGTGAGGAACCCGCCACGGGGGCTGATGAGCGCCTCAATGGTGCTCACATCGCCAACCCCGGTGCCGCCAGAACTCCACGTGCGCGTGGTCACGCCGTGCAGCCCCGCGTGGGACCCAGACTCGGCGCGCACAATATGCGCCATCTCGTCACACAGCACCTCGTCACCAGGGGTGACCAGCGTGTAGACGCCCAACAGGTTGGACAGCGTGCCGGAAGCGACGAACAGTCCGGCCTCGTGCCCCAGCAGCGCTGCGGTGCGCTTCTCAAGCTCAATAACGGTGGGGTCTTCGCCGTAAAGATCGTCCCCCAGCGGGGCGTCAAGGGCAGCCTCGCGCATGCGACGCGACGGAATAGTGAGGGTGTCGGAACGAAGATCAATCACGGGTAGAAATCCTAGTCTCTTTGCGCGCTTCAAAACGTCAAAATGCCGAGATGTAGACAGTGCGACACGAGTGAGGCAGTCTGCGTGGATGCGGCCCGTCCCCGCCGGTCCAGTTCGACTGCGACGGCAGTGCGACACGAGCGATAAACTTATGCTTCATGGACCCGGACCTCAGCGAACTCTCCGTTGGGCAGACGCTGTTGTCGCCGCTGGGACAGACCGCGCTGGGCAAGGCCGCGCAGACTGCTGACCCGGATTCGCTGTCTGCGGTTCAGGCGCTTCGGGATGAGTTTGGACCGGAGTTGGCCGCTGAGGCGCTGACGCAGGAGCGGTTGCGGCGTAAGGCGGTTGCCAAGTTTGGGCCTGTGGCTGCCCGAAGTCTGTATTTTACGGCGACGGCGCTAGAGCAGGCCACGAGATCGCGCGTCACTGCTTGGCGTGCCGAGCGTCTCGTCGCGACGGGCGTGCCGGGGGTGGTGGACTTGTGCTGTGGCATCGGTGCGGATGCCCTCGCTGCTGCCAACGCTGGCTTGGACGTGATTGCGGTCGAGTTGGACGAGCGCACTGCCGCTCTGGCTGCTGCAAATCTTGACATTCAACAGACGCACGAGCGGATTGCGCGACAGGGCGACACCGCCTTGGGGCATGTTGGAGCTAGTTCTGGACGCGCACGAGTGTGCTGTGGTGATGCCACCGCTCTGTGGTCATCCCTGTCGCAAGAACACCCGGATTGGGCGGTGTTCATTGACCCCGCCCGGCGCACTGAGGCGAAGGGCCGCAGTTGGCGCGTCGAAGACCTGCAACCCAGTTGGGAGTTTGTGCTCTCATTGCTGTCGTCAGGACATTCTTGCGTGGTCAAACTAGGCCCGGGTTTCCCCAAAGAGCTGATTCCTGACGCGGTAGATGCCGTCTGGGTGTCTGATGGGGGAGACCTAGTGGAGTTGAGTCTATGGACTCCGGGCTCTGGGCGCAGAACCGCCGTTATCTTGGGTGACGACGGGCGTGAGGACGCACTGTCCCTTGAAACAGATGACGAGTCAAGATCAAGAGTCTCAAGTGATGACAACGTTGTCTCACCTAGCGCCAATGAGCTTGTCGCGGGCGTTGACAGCGCTGTCAATTCCGATGACGTGCGCTACATTCTGGAGCCTGACCCGGCCGTGTCCCGGGCTGGGCTGAGCGCGCAAATTGCCCCGGATGGCGCATGGCAGCTAAGTGAGCACGCAGGCTATCTCGCGTCTGAGACCGCCATCGTCACCCCATTTGCGCAGTGCTTTGAGGTGCTGGAGACGCTGCCCTTCAACGAGAAGGCGTTGCGGGCGTGGGTGAAGGCTCACGAGGTTGGCGTCTTGGAGATCAAGAAGCGTGGCGTGGAGGCGAACCCGGCCGTGTTGCGGCGGGCCCTTCGTCCCAGCGGTGCCAACAAGGCCACGTTGATCATCAGCCCGACGGCACAGGGCACCAAGGTGTTCGTTGTGCGTCGTGTCTCGGCAGGACTCGCCTAGCACTCGGCTTGATTGAGTGCTAATCAAGGTATAACCTAATTGTTAGCACTCGCATGGCGAGTGTGCCAGAGTTACGCCCGTTTTGCGCGCGAGTCTGGCACAAAGAGACATAGACACCTAAGAGAAAGGGCAGAGCCAAAGTGGCAGCCACAATCAAGCCGCTGGAGGATCGCATCCTTGTCCAGCCTTTGGAAGCCGAGACCACAACCGCGTCCGGCCTGGTCATCCCAGATACCGCCAAAGAGAAGCCGCAGGAAGGCACCGTTCTCGCAGTGGGCCCCGGCCGCATCGACGACAAGGGCAACCGCATCCCGCTCGATGTCCAGATTGGCGACATCGTCATCTACTCCAAGTACGGCGGCACCGAGGTCAAGTACGACGGTGGCGAGTACCTGCTGCTCAACGCGCGCGACATCCTTGCCGTTGTCGTCAAGTAGTCCCTCAGTTCAGGAGTAACACACACAAAATGGCAAAAGAGCTTTCTTTTTCCGAGGAGGCCCGGCACGCTCTTGAGCGTGGCGTCGACATCCTCGCCAACACCGTAAAGGTGACACTCGGCCCCAAGGGTCGCTACGTCGTGCTCGACAAGAAGTGGGGCGCGCCAACCATCACCAACGACGGCGTCACTGTCGCCAAGGAGGTGGAGTTGGACGACCCGTACGAGAACCTCGGCGCACAACTGGCCAAGGAGGTCGCCACCAAGACCAACGATGTGGCCGGTGATGGCACCACCACCGCTACCGTGCTGGCCCAGGCGCTGGTGCATGAGGGCATCCGCGTGGTCGCCGCTGGCGTCAACCCGATCGGCCTGAAGCGCGGCATCGACAAGGCCGTGGACGCCGTAGTCACGGAGCTGCAGCGGGTTGCGAAGCCCGTCGAGACCACGTCTGACATGGCGAGCGTCGCCACCATCTCGTCGCGTGACGAGGAGATCGGCGCGATTATCGCCGAGGCGTTCGACAAGGTCGGCAAGGACGGCGTCATCACCGTCGAGGACTCCAACACGTTCGGTACCGAACTCGAGTTCACCGAGGGCATGCAGTTCGACAAGGGCTACATCAGCCCCCACTTCGTCACCGATGCCGAGCGCATGGAGGCAGTGCTGGAAGACCCCTACATCCTGCTGGTGCAGGGCAAGGTGTCGAACATCGCCGACCTGCTGCCCGTGCTGGAGAAGATCGTCAACGCGCACGGCACGCTGCTGATCATCGCTGAGGACGTTGACGGTGAGGCGCTGTCCACGCTGATCTTGAACAAGCTGCGTGGCACGTTCACCGCAGTCGCCGTCAAGGCGCCCGCGTTTGGTGACCGCCGCAAGGCCATGCAGGAGGACATCGCCACCCTGACCGGTGCCACGGTCGTCGCCCCGGAGATCGGCTTGAAGCTCGATTCCGTCGGCCTCGAGGTGCTGGGCCACGCCCGTCGCGTCGTCGTCACCAAGGACAACACCACCATCGTTGACGGTGCTGGAGACCCGGAGAAGGTCACAGCCCGCGTCGCTCAGTTGAACGGCGAGATCAAGCACACCGACTCCGATTGGGATCGCGAGAAGCTGCAGGAGCGGGTCGCAAAGCTCGCCGGTGGCGTCTGCGTCATCAAGGTAGGGGCGGCCACCGAGGTGGAGTTGACCGAGAAGAAGCATCGCATCGAGGATGCCGTTTCTGCAACGCGTGCGGCCATCGAGGAGGGGATCGTCGCCGGTGGTGGCGCCGCCCTCGTCCATGCTGCTGACGTGCTGAAGGGCGCGCTCGGCCTCGAAGGTGACGAGAAGGCCGGTGCCCAGATCGTGGCGCGTGCCATCGTAGAGCCGGCCCGCTGGATCGCCGAAAACGGCGGCGAACCCGGCTACGTGATCGTCGCTAAGATCGCTGAGTTGTCAACCGATGAGGGCTACAACGCCCGTACCGGCGAGTACGTCAACCTGATCGAAGCCGGCGTCATCGACCCGGTCAAGGTGACGCGTTCCGCACTAGCCAACGCCGCCTCCATCGCATCCCTGCTGCTGACCACCGAAACTCTGGTAGTCAACGCCAAGGAAGACCCGGATGCGACCGCCCAAGGCGGTCACCAACACTAAGCCCTAGGCTTACCAACACGACAACCGGGCGTCTCACGCAAATCGCGAGGGGTGCCCGGTTGTCGTTTGTGTTAGTTGGACGTGTTCGGGCGCACGTTCTTGAGGGTTCAGACAACAAGTGAGGTCTTTGGAGCCCGCTGCTGGCGCGCGATAGGCTGAGTGTTGAGCGCAACACAACGGCCACAAGAAGTGGTCTCGTGTTTGCCTGTGTGCAGGCCTAGTCGAAGATGAGGAGGTGAGGCTCACGTGAATGAGTTCGTGTCGATGGCGATAACGCTGTTGTTGGTTATGGATCCGCTCGGAAATGTGCCGCTTTACCTGACCTCGTTGCGTCATGTGGCACCGGAGCGCAGACAGCGCGTGATTGTGCGCGAGGTGCTGATCTCGCTGGCAATTATGGTGGTGTGGCTCTTCGTTGGCGGGTGGCTGCTGGAGGCCATGAGCATCACTCAGGAGGCGATGCGAGTGGGCGGCGGATTGGTGCTGCTGCTCATCGCCATCCGGATGATCTTCCCGTCCCCCAACGCCTCCATGAAAGAAGAGGTGGTGGGGGAGCCGTTCATCGTGCCGATGGCGGTGCCGTACTTCGCCGGGCCGAGCGTGCTGGCCACCGAGGCGATCATGATGCGTACCGGCGATGTGCACGTTGGTACCCTGTTGCTGGCCCTATGTGCCTGCTGGCTGGTGGCGTCGGTCATCCTGCTGTCGTCCAGCCTGCTGCAGCGAATCTTGGGCGACAAGGTGCTGGAGGCGCTGGAGCGCTTGATGGGCATGATCCTCGCAGTGCTGAGCGTCCAGATGATGCTTGAAGGTTCCCTAGAGTTCTTCAACCGCTGATCCTTGGTTTTGC
>JAISJP010000010.1 GCA_031261455.1 Propionibacteriaceae bacterium | reverse complement strand
ACCTTGCCTTTGCGGGCCTCGCGGTCGTTGCGGGTGTTTGTGGCCCGCGGCAGCATCTCGTACTCGGACGTCACCCAGCCAAGACCGGAGCCTTTGCGCCAGCGGGGAACCCCCACCTCGACGCTTGCGGCCACCAGCACTCGGGTGCGTCCAAACTCGGCCAGACACGAACCTTCGGCGTGATCCAGCCATCCACGGGTGAACTTAACCGGGCGCAGTTCATTAAGCGCGCGCCCGTTCTCGCGTAACGGTATCTCCATGATGGCTTATAGCCTAGTCCAGATGGCGGAAGTCGGCGAGCTTCCACTCTTGCACGCCAGTCGGCCCGTTCGCCGTCCGGGCTAAGTGTTGACAAATTGCCGAACGAAAGGCGTCCATTTTGCCGAACGAACGTCTTACACATTGCGGATTGGAGAGTCTACAAATTGCCGATTGAAAGTACGTAACGAAGCTGACAATGGTATATACTGGATGAAGACTCACACAAACGGAGGGGACATGCCATACATAGAGCGCTTCGCAGATGTCGAGTTGCAAGACCGACTCTCCTACGCGGGAGCCGTCCTGATTGAAGGCCCAAAGTTCTGCGGAAAGACCGAGACAGCCACTAGGGCGGCGGCGAGCACCGTCCGTTTCGACGTTGATGAGTCAGTGGCCGACAAGATGGCAATCGACCCAAGCATCGTCCTCGATGGGCCCACCCCACGACTGTTAGATGAGTGGCAGTTACACCCACAGATCTGGAACTACGTGCGCCGCAGGGTGGACGACACCAAAGGCAAGGGCAGTTTCATTCTCACCGGTTCCGCCAATCCGCAAGAGGACGAAAAGATGCATTCCGGTGCAGGACGAATATCGCGCATGCGAATGCGGACCTTGTCGTGGCATGAACTCGGCTACTCCACAGGCCAAGTCAGCCTAGCGGAACTGCTGCAAGGCGCGCCTCCTCAAGGTGGTGACGTGCAGGTGGACATTCCGGGCATCGCGGAGAAGATCGCCCGCGGCGGTTGGCCAGAGAATGCGCGCGCGACCACGAGAAACGCCCTCAAGATGGTGCGTGACTACGTCGACCTGATCGCAGAAGTTGACCTGTCGCGCGCAACCGGGGGCAGACGTCGAGACCCGGCCAAAGTGCAGGCTCTCCTGAAATCAATCGCAAGAAATACTGCCACCGATGCATCTATCGAGACTCTTACCAAGGACGCAAAACAGGAGTCCACCACCTTCGACCGCAACACCACCACGGCATATCTCGACGCCCTAGAGCGCCTCATGATTGTGGATGACCTGCCCGCTTTCAATGCCACTTTGCGGTCGTCCGCCACTTTGCGGATGACCCCGAAGCGCCACTTTACCGACCCTTCGCTGGCTGTTGGCGCACTAGGTGAGGATATCGATTGGTTGGTGCGCGACCTGAAGTATCTGGGGTTCCTGTTCGAGTCACTCGTCGTCCACAACCTACGCGTCTATGCTGACGCCATCGACGCCCAAGTGTATTTCTACCGCGACTCAACCGGCCAAGAGGTCGATGCAATTGTGCAGAAGCGCAACGGGGACTGGGCAGCCTTTGAGGTGAAACTGGGTTACGGTGCTGCCGATGCTGGCGCCCAGTCTCTACTGAACTTCGTCAACAAGATCGACACTAAACTCACTCCCAGACCGAAGTCACTAACCGTCGTCACTGGTTCCGGCTTCGCCCACCAACGCGCCGACGGCGTCAACGTCGTCCCACTTGGCATCCTTGGGGCTTAGATCATTCAAGTGCGCGGACCCGTTCTTGCGAAACGGTATCCCCGTGATGAGACACAAGCCTACTTCGGTTCTGGGCAGTTTCGCGTCCATTGACAGATTCGGTCAACGTCACGTCGGCTGGGGCGCGGCACCGGTACGATTGGGTACTCACCCGACTACGTTACGGATGCACTATGAACGACTCAATTGGTTTGGCAGCGCGGCTGTATCAGCAGTTGCCGGCGCGCGTGGCGGCGGCGCGTGCGGCGCTGAGACGGCCCCTTACGCTGGCCGAGAAGTTGCTGTATGCACACTTGGACGGGTCCGCCCGCGGCTTGGCGCGAGGAAGCGACTACGCCGAGTTCCACCCTGACCGCGTGGCCATGCAGGACGCCACCGCGCAGATGGCGTTGTTGCAGTTCATGAACGCAGGACAGGCCACTACCGCAGTTCCGACCACTGTCCACTGCGATCACCTGATCGAGGCGTGTTGTGGGGCGGCCCGCGACTTGGCTAGCGCAAATGATGCCAACCGCGAAGTGTATGACTTCCTAGCCGCCGTCAGCGACAAGTACGGTATCGGGTTCTGGAAGCCGGGGTCGGGGATCATTCACCAGGTGGTGCTGGAGAACTACGCCTTTCCAGGCGGCATGATGATCGGCACCGACTCGCACACGCCAAATGCTGGCGGACTAGGGATGATAGCCATCGGCGTCGGTGGTGCAGACGCGGTTGACGTCATGACCGGGCTGGGCTGGGAGCTAAAGATGCCGAGGCTGATCGGCGTGAAGCTCACTGGCGAACTCAACGGCTGGGCCGCACCCAAGGACGTCATCCTGAAGCTTGCCGGGCTGTTGACGGTCAAGGGCGGAACAGACGCCATCATCGAGTACTTCGGCGACGGGGCGGCGAGCCTGTCGGCAACCGGCAAGGCGACCATCTGCAACATGGGCGCCGAGGTTGGTGCCACCACGTCGATCTTCCCCTTCGACAAGGCGATTGCCGACTATCTGCGAGCCACCGAACGTGGCGACATCGCACACCTAGCCTCCGGAGTCGCGACGGACTTGCGGGCTGACATTGAGGTGACGGCCAGCCCCAGCGAGTTCTTCGATCAGGTGATTGAGATTGACCTGTCCACACTTGAGCCTCACATCAACGGGCCTTTCACCCCGGATGCGGCCCACGAAATCTCTCAGTTTGGGCGCGTTGCGCAGGAGGCCGGGTACCCGCCCGTTGTCGAGGTGGCGCTGATCGGCAGTTGTACCAACTCTTCGTATGAAGACATGACGCGCGTCGCGTCGCTGGCGGCTCAGGTGCAAGACAAGAAACTGGCGTTGCATGCCAAGTTGGTCATCAATCCCGGGTCGGAACAGATCCGGCAAACAATGGAGCGCGACGGACTGCTGGCACTGTTTGACTCCATCGGCGCGCAAGTTATGGCCAACGCGTGCGGGCCATGTATTGGACAGTGGAAACGCGGTGGTGACGACACCCGCCCAAACTCAATCGTCAACTCATTTAACCGCAATTTTGCTAAACGAAATGACTGCAACCCGAACACGCACTCATTTGTTGCCAGCCCCGAGTTGACCTTCGCTTTTGCCGTTGCGGGCAGGCTCGATTTCAATCCACTCGCTGACACGCTGACCAATTTGGACGGTGAGGACGTGCGTCTGGACCCACCGGTGGGCGTCAGGCTGCCTGCCGCAGGGTTTGCTCATGAGGACTTGGGGTTCGTCACGCCCACCGGGGCAACCCGCGAAGTCCCCATCGCGCGAGACTCGCGGCGACTGCAAGCGCTGGCACCTTTCCCACCGTTCGATGCACGCGATTTTGCCGATATGGCGTTGTTGATCAAGGTGCGAGGCAAGTGCACTACGGACCACATCTCGATGGCTGGGCCCTGGTTGAAATATCGCGGGCACCTGCAGAACATCTCCGAAAATCTGCTGCTGAACGCGCAAAACGCCTTTGGCGGACAGATCGGCCTAGTACGGGTTGCGGGCGATGCCGACTATGTCGGGGTGTCGCTGGCGGCGCAACGCCTGCAAGCGGCGCATATCGCGTCCATCATTGTTGCCGAGGGCAACTATGGCGAGGGTTCGTCACGCGAACATGCCGCCATGGAGCCGCGTTTCCTTGGCGTCCACGTGATTCTGGTGAAGTCGTTTGCCCGCATCCACGAGACCAACCTGAAGAAGCAAGGGATGCTGGCGCTCACCTTCGCCGACCAGGCTGACTACGAGCTGATTCGTGAGGATGATCGCATCTCGGTGCTGGGGATCGACGGTTTGGTGCCCGCCAGCAGGCTCCAGATCGAGCTACGGCATGCAGACGGCACTGTCGAAGCCTTCCCCGTCAACCACTCATACAATGAAGCACAAATCGCGTGGTTTACGGCTGGTTCGGCGCTCAATTATGTCGCGAAAGAACACAAATAATGGCAAGAGTGATGACGGCATGTGCCAGCTGACTGCCCTGCCAACCCACTCCCCTAACCGACATTCACTGGTCGGGCGACGCACTCGCCTACCAAACCAACACACAAAGGAGCACAACTGATGGCAAAGGTCACTGTCGCCGATGGACAATTGGTTGTCCCAAACGTCATTAGCGTCCCATTCATCGCAGGCGACGGCATCGGGGCCGAGATCACCCCCGTCACTCAGGCGGTTGTGGACGCGGCCATCGCTGCGAGCGGGTCGGCGAAACGCATTGAGTGGATCGAGGTGTTGGCGGGCGAGAAGGCGTTCCAGGAGACCGGCACCTGGCTACCCGACGAGACGCTGGCCTCCTTCCAAGAGTATCTGGTGGGCATAAAGGGCCCACTGATGACCCCGGTCGGGGGCGGGATGCGGTCGCTCAACGTAGCGCTGCGGCAACAGCTTGATCTCTATGCGTGCGTGCGGCCGGTGCGTTGGTTTGCTGGCGTCGAGTCCCCGGTGAAGGAGCCGTGGAAGGTCAACATGGTGATCTTCCGGGAGAACACCGAGGATGTTTATGCTGGCATCGAGTGGGAACAGGGCAGCCCCGAGGCCGCGAAACTGGGTGCCTTCTTGCGGGACGAGTTGGGCGTCACCAAGGTGCGCTTCCCGGAGACTAGCGCGTACGGCATCAAGCCGATCTCCATTGAGGGTACCGAGCGCTTGGTGCGTTCCGCCGTTGACTACGCCCTTAGCTCGGGACGCAACCGGCTGACACTGGTGCACAAGGGCAACATTATGAAGTTCACCGAGGGTGGCTTCCGCAAGTGGGCGTACGAGCTGATCGAGCGCGAATACGGCAACACCCCGCTGGTGGTCGATGACGTGATCGCAGACGCCTTCTTACAGAACGCCCTGCTGAAGCCCGAAGCCTACTCGGTGATCGCAACCTGCAACCTGAACGGCGACTACATCTCTGACCAGTTGGCTGCTCAGGTCGGCGGCATCGGGATCGCGCCCGGTGCCAACATCAACTACCTCACCGGACACGCCATCTTCGAGGCGACCCACGGCACGGCCCCCGACATCGCCGGGCAGGATAAGGCAAACCCGTCGTCACTACTGCTTTCAGCCGTGATGCTCCTAGAACACCTGGGGCTGGCCGACGCTGCCATCAGCATCACCACCGCCATGGAGTCCCTCTTCGGAGTCGGAAAAGCCACGGGCGACCTGGCCCGCTTCATGCCAAATGGCCAGCCCCTAGGCACCCGCGCCTTCGGCGACGCCCTCATCGCTGAACTGGGCTGAGTTCAGGGGAACGACTCAGCAGCGAGGGCTGTCAGCTAAACAACCGGACTAGACGCGTTTGTTCAGCGGGATGTACTTCTTGGTCTCGCCGACGACGCTACGGAAGGCAGGGCGGATGATGCGCTGGCCGGAGAAGTTAAGCTCTTCATTGCGGTGCGCCACCCAACCGGCGATGCGCGCCATGGCAAACAGCGGGGTGAAGATCTCTTCGGGCAGGCCGACCAAGTCGTAGACCAGGCCGGAGTAGAAGTCCACGTTGGCGGGCATGGGGGCGTCTGTCTTCTTCACACGACCGAACGCGATACCGGCGCGCTGTTCCACCAACTCCATGAAGTCGAACTCGTCCTCGCGGCCCTTCTCTGCGGCCAGTTGGCGCGCAAGTCCACGCAGCAGGCCGGTGCGGGGGTCAGAGATGGTGTAGACGGCGTGTCCGATGCCGTAGATGAGGCCGGACTTGTCGAAACCCTGACGCGCCAGGATGCGCTCAAGGTGGAAGTCCACCTCATCTGGGTCTTTCCAGTTGGACACCTCCTCGCGCAGGTAGCGATGCATGCCGGAGACCTTCAGGTTGGCACCACCGTGCAGCGGGCCGCGCAGGGAACCGATGCCTGCCGCAATCGCGGAGTAGATGTCCGTGCGGGTGGACGACGTGACGCGCACCGAGAAGGTGGAGTTGTTGCCCCCGCCGTGCTCAGCCATCAGCACCAGCAGCAGGTCCAGCGTCTTGGCGTCGAGCGCAGAGAAATCCTTGCGGGTCATGTACAAGAAGTTCTCTGCGATGGACAGTTCCGGCACTGGCAGCCGCACGTGCATCGGCAGGCCATGCTTGGCGTTGCGCAGCGAGTTGAACGCGTACGCGATGATGGTTGGGAACTGAGCCACAAGAGCCACGGACTGTGCCATGGCGTTCTCTTGGCTCAGGTCGTCCGGGGCCGGGTCGTAGGTGTACAACTCGAGGACGCTGCGAGCAAGCACGTTCATGATGTCGTGACCGCGAAGGCTCATGATCGACATGATGGCGTCGTGAGGCAGCGGCATGTTCTGGATGATCAGTTCATGGAACTGTTGCAGTTCGACCGCATCGGGAAGCTGACCGGACAGCAGCAGGTACGCGACCTCCTCGTAGCCCATCCGTCCCTCTTTCATGGTGGCGTTGACTAGGTCTTCAATGTCGTAACCGCGATACAGCAGCTTGCCGGGGATCGGCTGCTTGACGCCCTCCTTGTCCGCCTCGTAGCCGATTACGTCACCCACCTTGGTGAGCCCAACCAGCACACCGGAGCCGTCCTCGTTGCGCAGGCCACGCTTGACGCCATACTTGCCGAAAAGGTCATCCGGCACGGTGGCAGTGCGGCGCACCGTATCAGCCAGCTTGTAGGTCAGGTAATTCTCGGCCATGGGCGTCCCCCTTATTTGGTGCGAATAAGGTTCTATTGTGCGTTATTTCTCGCATACCCTTTGACCAAGTGTCCGCCGACAGGCGTTGGAGGGTATGTTTGCAGGGGCACAAGGCAGGAATCACTGGGACACGGCCTCCGCGCAAAGCCCAATTGCGCGGAGTGTCCCTCCGTGTACTAGGAGCTTTGCCTAAGCGAAGCGTTGGAGGGGTTGCGTCACCAAACGCAACCCCTCCAACTCGAAACCGAAACTGCTATTCCCGGCTACTGGGCGAGGATGCAGTACGCGATGCTCTCCAACTCGAAAGCACCCTTACCAGACGCGTAGTCATAGGTGTTTACCACGTAAGCCTTCTCATCCGGATCAGCAGTATAGAAATGCACACCCGTATCGTGGTTATAGAACCGGAAGAACGGAACAGTGCCAGGCTCCACACAACCCTGCTCATCAGGCGTACGAGTGTAAGCGACATACGAGGCACCCTCATACGAATACTTAGCAGACAAATTAGCCTTCACATACGCCACCTCAGCCGGATCAGCACTATAGAAATGCACGCCAACCCCAGGCAGATAGAACCGGTGAACCACCACATGACTGGACTCACTAGCCGCCTGCCCAGCAATGATCTGACCAGCAGAACCCTCAAGACTAAACTGCGGCAAGTTCCCAAGAATATAGTCCCGCTCAGCCACATCACCCGAATAGAAATGAGCACCAGTCGCAGAGTTATAGAACCGCCACAAATGAGCCGCATTAGACAAATCCGGACCAGCAGCCTTATACGTCGCCGTCACAGACGCAGCATTCCCCGGCATCAAGAAAGTCGTGCTCTCAGCATGCACGTCCGTTACCGTGCCACCACCAACAACAACCCACTTATCAAACACCTGACCACTTGGCGCATCACCAGCAACAATTGGCACAGAAGCACCAGCCGCGTAGCTACCCGAACCAGAACCACCCGAAACAGTCAACACATAAGTCGGCAGTGGAGCGACAGTGAAAGTCACGCTGAAGGTGGCGCTGATGGCATTGCCACCAGTCACTGTGACAGTGGCAGTGTAGGTGCCCACACCCAGACCAGACTTCGGCACCACCGTGAACGAACCCGTACCAGCAGCAGCAATGGTCGCAACACTCCCAGAGGAGAGCGCAAAGCTGGACGCATTCGCACCAGATAGGGCGACGCCCAACGCGCCAGTCGCCTGGTTACCCGTGTTCGTCACTGTGACAGACAACGGGGTCTGCGCACCGTACCCAACCAGCGCAGCAGGGAACGTCTGCGCACCCGACTTGTTCAGACTGACACCGTATGTCGGCGCGTCCTTATAGGTAGCAGTGACGGTCGTGGGCGCAGCAGGCATGGCAAACGTTGTGACGACAGCAGTTGGATCGGAAACCGTTCCAGATCCAGTAACAACCCACTTATCAAACACTTGGCCCGAAGTTGGATTGTTCGCAATAATCTGCACCGACTCACCAGCCACATAGTTACCAGAACCGGACCCGCCGTTCACCGTAAGGTGGTAGACCGGAGGAGGAGCTGGAACGCTCACTGCGCCAGATGTCTTAGACGCTGACGAATACCCGTCCGCAGAAGCCGTCACGGTTACCGTGATGCTCTTACCAGCATCCGCATCAACCAACTCGTACGAAGAACCGGTCATACCCTCAATCGGACTGTCATTACGCAACCACTGATACGTCAATACCGCATTCGCGGGGTCAAGACCTGTCACAGTGGGTTGCAGCGTATATCCGACCGGGGCAGTGTCCACCGTAAAGGAGACCGAAGCAATCGACGCAACCGGAAGCAGATCGACAGTAAACGTCACGTCGAACTCGGCGAAACTACCGTAGGTGTCATCGGTCACCGTGACAGTCGCCGTGTATGGCCCACCAACACCCAACCCGGGCTTCGGAACCACCGTAAACGAGTCCGTGCCCTCGGCAGGGATACTAACGAGACTCTCTGACGACAACTCGAAACTCGACGAACTGTCACCAGCGAGCGCGACAGTCAAGGCGCCAGTTTCCTGGTTACCCGTGTTGGTCACCGTGACCTCCAAAGGCGTCTGCGCGTCGTAGCCAACAGGCTGAACTGGGAACGTGTAGGGGCCCGACTGGCTCAAGCTGATGTCGTACGTCGGCACCGGAGGAGCGTCACTCAACACAACGGCCGCCTTCAACTCGCCATCCTGGTCGAACAGTGCGATGACGTGCTCGCCGTCATAGTCCAGCGGAATCAATGCGTTCGTGTAGTAACCGTCGGCGTAGGTCCACTTGATGATCAAGTGGCTGCCACCGTCCAGCGAAGTCAGACGCGTTGGTTCCGAGTAGATGAACCCATCCCAGAAGCAGAACGAACCCTCCTCGATGGCCTGTGTGCAGTCCTCCGGCACATCATCAAGATAGATGGTCTGCTCTTCTCCGGCGACATATAGGCTGTCCACAGTGGCCGTCACGGTCACATCCAACTCTTCGATCCCATCCAACACGGCATCTTCGTCGGGATACTCCAAGGCAACAGAATCGTTAATGCTCGTCGTGGTGAAGTTGTCAACCACGGACTCTTTACCCGGTGCCAGACGATAGATCGCGCCATCATTGAAGACGACGTTGATACCGGCCAGAAGCATGGCTGCGGGATCGGCAACAGTGTCACCGAGCGGCGTGTCATCCGTCAAGGAGTAAACAGCAGCTCTCGCGGTAGGATACCGATCCTCCTGAACCGTCATCAAGTGTGGATATCCCCAGTTGCCATATGTGGTGTTCTCAAGCAAGCCCGCCAACGGGATGACGATGCTGTCTTCGTTGCTCGCTTCGCTCAGGTCGGTGATGTAGTCAGTTGACCGGTTGTACCACTGCTCGTACCATGCAGACCCCGAATAACTTGCATCGTAGCCCGAGAAGACGTGATTTACGGCCCGGTAACGCGCGCGAGCCGCCTCAGCCTCATCAGACTCGTCCAAGTCGGAGACGACGTTGTCCAAGCAGTTCCAGAGCCGCGAGCTACCTTCACCACTGCTGATACCTTCTCCCCAGAAGCCAGTAACTTGCCCAGGGAGTCTGCTGAAACCAAACATCCGATAGATGAGCGTTGTGCCACAGATTTCAGTGACGTCGTCCCAGATAGACGAGTCGATGCTGTACTCAACAGACACTTCAGCATGGTGCAAGTCAACACTGTCCTCCACGATGCTCGCGGTAGGAGCGACGGAGATTAATTCGCCCACGTGCCTGTAATTGACGGTCGCGTCAGCGATGCCAACAACGACGCTCGAAGGGAAGTTGGGGCTATCAACAGAGTCACCCAACCACGTGAGGGGTCCCGCAGGGTTGAACAGTTCAGGATTCTCGCCGGTTATCTCCACCACGACAACTTGCCAAGTATCTGAAGTAGCGACACCCAAGCCACCGCCTAGCGTGGGTCCGTTGCTGTACGGAACACTGAACGACAATTCAGTACCGGTCGCCTCAACAACCGGCGTGGCGGCAGGACGTCGGTTGGTTGAGCACGTGACAGGAACCGGGCCACCGCAACCGATGTAAACACTCAGGTTGTCGCCCAACGAATACCTATTCCACCCATCACCTGCAACGAGCACCGCAGCGTAGTGCTTGCCTTCAGTAAGCCCAGTGACATCGACGACCACTTCAGGGGCGTTCGGGTTGTCAACCGGATACTGCGCACCATAAACGAGCGTGATGGGGTCCGACGTGACCGTGACACCCAGCGGCTCTGGGATGAGCTTCAGCGGGCCGCCGTAGGTGTAGTTGTAGTTGTAGTACTCATACGATCCGTCCCAGTTCAGTACGGCAAAGACATAGTCGTGGTTGCCAAACTCCACGTCATCTGCCGCTTCGCAAGCAAACGTAGCTACGGACGTTCCGGAGGTGGAATCGGTCGCTTGGCAGTACTCGGTATAGATGTAGTTGCCGTTGTCGTTATCCCACGTCAGCTTCAGGAACGAGACCGTGGCCTCGGAAGCATCTTGCGCGCTAAACCAAGCCCCAATCGTCGTGTACACACTAAACGTCGGACGCTGAGTCTGCTGCGTCCACAGCGTCCCAGCACTCCATTGCAACGTTCCAGACGTATCCACCGTAACCGTAGACTTCACCGCGTCAGTCGTAAAGCTACCAACCGTCACCGCTGCCCACAACTCATGCGACCCGTCAGACAACGGATCTGTCAGATAGCAGTAGAACCTCGCAGTGAACTCATCACTGTTCCAGTAAGCCCAGTACGAGTATGCACACAGATTGTCGCCACCATCCTCAGTGACGCTCACCGTCGCAGCATTCAGTTGATCATCAGTCCAGTCGGAATCCCGGCCCAGCTCAACGTACAACGTTGGCCGTGAATCGGCGGTAGACCATGCCGAACCATTCGACCACGTCAACGTCCCCACAGGCGCACCAATGTGCAGGGAACTACCCCCAGCTGCAGTCGAATAGTTGCTGCCAACGGTCTCACCATCCCAGTTCAACACTGCAATAGTGTAGTTGTGCGAACCAACCGCCACACCACTGCCAGAACACGCATACGTCACCACATTATCAACAGGCTCACTCGCAGCACTCTCGCAATACGTCGTCCAAGTGCGGTACCCTGCTCCATGGTCGTATGTTTCCTCAACAAACGTGACCGTGGACTCAGCCGCAGCCTCAGCATCGAAATTCGCACCAATCCTCGTAAACACACTAAACGTCGGATTCGGAGTCCGCTGCGTCCACTCCTGATCGTCACTCCAACGCAACACTCCCGACGTATCCACCGTAACCGTAGACTTCACCGCGTCAGTCGTAAAGTCACCAACCGTCATGGCTGCCCACAAGTCATGCGACCCCTCAGACAACAACGGGCCGTTCAGGTAGTTTGGGTAGCAGTGGAACCTCGCAGTGAACTCATCGCTGATCCAGTCATCCCAGAACAAGAGTCCACACAGATTGTCGCCACCATCCTCAGTGACGCTCAGCGTCGCAGCACTCAGTTGATCACCAGTCCAGTCGGAATCCCGGCTCAACTCAACGTACAACGTTGGCTGTGAATCGGTGGTAGACCATGCCGAACCATTCGACCACGTCAACGTCCCCACAGGCGCAACAAGGTACAGGTCACTACCCCCAGCTAAAGCCAAATAGTTGCTGCCAGCGGTCTCACCGTCCCAGTTCAACAGTGCAGTAGTGTAGCTATGCAAACCGACCGCCACACCACTGCCAGAACACGCATACGTCACCACATTATCAACAGGCTCACTGGCATCACTCTCGCAATACGTCGTCCAAGTGGAGGACTGTGCTTCATAGTCGTATGTTTCCTCGACAAACGTGACCGTGGACGCAGCCGCAGCCTCAGCATCGAAGTTCGCACCAATCCTCGTAAACACACTAAACGTCGGATTAGGAGCCTGCTGAGTCCATGCCTGGTCGGCACTCCATTGTAACGTTCCAGACGTATCCACCGTAACCGTAGACTTCACCGCGTCAGTCGTAAAGCTACCAACCGTCACCGCTGCCCACAACTCATGCGACCCCTCAGCCAACGGATCTGTCAGATAGCAGTAGAACCTCGCAGTGAACTCATCGCTGTTCCAGTCATCCCAGTACAAGTCTCCACACAGATTGTCGCCACCACCCTCAGTGACGCTCACCGTCGCAGCATTCAGTTGATCATCAGTCCAGTCGGAATCCCGGCCCACCCCAAAGGACAGCCCTGGCAATGAATGGGTAGTAGACCATGCCGAGCCATTCGACCACTCCAAGGAACCGCCTGGGTCAGCGGAGGCGGTGGTGCCGGTCAGAGAGACGGTGCCGAGGGCCAGGGCTAGGGACACTGTCCAGGAGAGTGCGCGACGGACGGGTGATAGACGATCACTGCGGTGTGACATGAGTGAGGTACCTCTCAAAGTCGGGGTCAAGTCAGTGAGTGTGAACTCAGCGACCAGCCGAGAAGGGGGCAAATTACTGCCCCCCCCCCCCCAAGGATTTAAACAAGTATACACTCATGCGCGGCGGCGCGTGGCCGCCTTGTTAGCTGTTTCGACCCCTCACCCACGTCTGCGTCACGTACCGCCCCGGAAGTCCATAGACGGCAGGCCAAGCTCCGGACTGGAGCGGAAACTCAGGATCCACGGCAAGCACCTTGCCTGCGGAGACGCCGATGTGGCCGTTCTCCAGTTTGGAGTACGTGGCTAGGGAGATGTTGGCGCGCTCAGCCACCTGCTCGCCGCGCAAGCCCAGCAGACGTCGCCAAGTGCTGATGCTCTCCCCCAGCCTCTTGACCAAAGCACTCACGTCATCGCATACACTTGGGGCGCAGTTACGGACTGGAGGCCGAGTCGTGGCTGGTGCACTCGGATAAGGTAGAGGCCATGACTGCAACAGAGAACCTGGCCCGGCTTGGGCTTGAAGTGCCACCCGTCGCAACTCCAGTGGGGCAATATGTGCCCGCAACCGTTACTGGCGCGCTGGCTTTCACGTCCGGACAACTGCCGCTGGTTGGCGGGGCGCTGCACGCCACCGGCAAGGTAGGCGCAGAGGTCAGCGTCGAAGATGCAGCCAAGTGTGCCGAGTTGGCTGCGCTCAACGCGCTGGCTGCCGTGGCGCACGTTGCTGGCGGACTCGACCATGTTGGCCGCCTCGTGAAAGTGGTGGTATTCGTTGCCAGCGATCCCGCGTTCACCGATCAGGCCGTCGTCGCCAATGGTGCGTCAGAACTGCTCGGCAACGTCTTCGGCGAAGACGGCCGTCACGCCCGCTCCGCCGTCGGAGTTGCCGTACTGCCGAAGAACTCCCCCGTCGAGGTCGAACTGATCGTCGAAATCGGCTAGAACAGGGCACAACAGCTCTCCGAAGACTCGAGAACTCGCCGTTTGGGGGCGCGGACGAAAAGTTGGACTCTCATGAAAAGGGCGCAAGTACCTAACAACCGCAACGTACCTACTCAGCTGTGGTGTCGGAAGAGACGACCAACCACCCCATAGATCCTGCGACTAATGCGCAGGATGACGGGTAGGGACTACACCCAAGGTAACGGAAAAACAGGGTCAGTGCGCGCAGCGCGCGCACTGACCAACCGTTCTAGGCGTGAGCCGCGTTTGCGGCGGCTTCTTGGGCCTTGAAGATGTTGAAGCGGGGCAGGAACTTGTCCCAATCGATGATGTGAGCGTCGATGTCGGGGCCGTCAATGCAGGCGTGACGACGGACGATCTTGCCTTCGATCTCGACTGGCACCATGCAGGCGCCGCACATACCCGTGGCGTCAACCATGATGGCGTTTAGGCTTGCCATGGTGTGCACGCCGAACGGCTTCGACTGGTCGGAGACGGCACGCATCATGACGGCGGGACCAATGGTGGTGATCTCGCCGATGGTGCGTGTGCTCTCGCCCTTCAGCAAGCCCTCCAACGGAGTGGTCACGAAACCTTGGATGCCATAGGAGCCATCGTTGGTGGTGTAGATAACCTCAATCTGGCTACCCCACTTGGCCTCTAGATCGCCGACACGTTCGCCTTCGCCAACCCAGAACATCAGGTCCTTGGAGCGGAAACCCAGGATGACGGTCACGTGGTTGCCCTGCGCCAGGTGCTGCTTGATGATCGGGTAGCTGGGCGCCAGGCCGACGCCACCAGCAGCAAACACCATGGTCTGCGTCTCGTCGAACTTCTCGATGATGCTGGGGCGACCGAGCGGCCCAGCGATGCCCTCGAAGGCGTCACCGACAGCCATGCTGTTCATGTAGTGGGACGAAACACCCACGTCCTGAACAACCAGCGTGATGGTGCCAGCCTCGGTGTCCCAGTCGGCCAAGGTGAGCGGGATCAGCTCGCCGTTCGGGGTTGCGAGCACACGCACGAACTGCCCTGCCTGCGCGCTTGACGCGATGACTGGGGAGTAGACGGTGAACTCGCAGATGCCCGTCGAAATCTCCCGCTTGGCGAGGATGACGTTACGAGCGGCAGCGGCCTCAGTGTACTTCAGTGCGGACGCCACACGAGTGGCAACTTCACCCTCAGGAACATTGATACCAGCGAGAATCTCGCGGGCGGCAGCCTGACCGTCACCAGCGGCACGGATGGCTGTGGAACCGCCACGGGCGGCGTCGCCACCGGTAAAGATGCCAGCCAGCGAGGTTTCTTGGGTGCCTTCGCCCGCAAGGTTGATGGTGCCCCACTTGGAAACCGCCAGCCTAGGCTCGGAGTCCTTGATGATCGGGTTGGCGTCGTTGCCGAGCGCCATGATGCACAGGTCGGCTTCCATAAACTCGGTCTGACCGGTGGAGATAGGCGCGCGACGGCCCGATGCGTCCGGCTCGCCCAACTCCATGATGTCGATGGTGGCTCCGGTGACGAATCCGGCCTGATTGCCGAGGAACTCGCTGGGGGCCTTCAGCGTTGCCAGCTTGACTCCCTCTTCGAGGGCGTGCTCCAACTCTTCGACGCGGGCGGGCATCTCGGCGCGGGTGCGACGGTACACGATGGTGACGTCGCCGCCGAGGCGCTTGGCGGTACGGCAGGCGTCCATGGCGGTGTTGCCACCACCGATGATCATGATCTTCTTGCCTGCGACGAACGGCAGCGGCGTCTCATAGCCGTCCTCATGGGCGCGCATCAGATTGACGCGGGTGAGGAACTCGTTGGCGCTCATCACGTTGAGCAGATGCTCGCCGGGTACGTTCATGAAGCGCGGCAGACCGGCACCGGAGCCGACGAAGATGCGGGCAAACCCGGCTTCGCGTAGTTGTTCCAGCGTTGCGGTCTTGCCAACAACGAAGTTGAGCACGAAGCGACCGCCGAGCGCACGGATCTTGGCGGCAGTGTCGTCGATCAGCTCGTTGGGCAGACGGAACTCGGGGATGCCGTACCGCAGCACGCCACCGAGGGTGTGGAACGCCTCGAACACCGTGACCGGGTAGCCTTCAGCGGCCAGCAGGTAGGCCGAGATCATGCCGGACGGGCCGGAACCGACGATGGCGATTGGCGGCTTGGTGGCCGTCTCCCACGGGTTGGGCGTGCCCTCCAGCCGGGCCAACGCACCGCCGGGGTTGGCGGCCTTGTCCCACTCGGGCAGGAACCATTCGACCTGACCGATGGTCATCGAATGCTTGTGGATGCAGACGCCCTGGCACTGCAACTCTTGCGGACAGACGCGTCCGGTCACGTTGGGCAGCGGGTTGCAAGACTCCAGCATGGCGAGCGCCTCGTCGAAGCGACCGTGACCCAGCAGGTTGAACATCAGCGGGATGTGGATCTTGACCGGACAGCCGCCCTTGCGGGGGCCGTGTTCCGATATCAGTTTGCCGAGCTCGCACGGAGCCTCGGCGCACTGCTTGTCACGCAACGCCTCCAGCCAGACGAACAGCTCCACCTCACGTAAGCTGTAGCCGATCTCCATGTAGCCCATGTAACCCATGTTGACTAGGCCAAAGTCGCTGCTACGCTCCTCTGCCTCACGGATGTAGGGCGGGATGGAGTTGCCTGCGGGCCAGTCGTTGGTCAGCTCAGCGAACATCGGATAGCGCTCGCTCAGGTGAGCGGCGAGCGCGCGGATGAAGGCGCGCTTCTTGGCAACCGGCAGGTTCCACACGAAACGCATCAACAGGGTGGACGAGTCGTCGCGACGCAGCAGGATCTCCCACAGCTTGGTGGTGAACCCTTCGCTCAGCTCCGGCTGCTGGAACTCCCATGCTGCCGCCGACGCACCGGCGCCAATGAACACGTCACGGAACGCGACTGGGTTGGCGGCAACGCTGCGACGCAGCACCTCGATCTGTGCTGGGGTGATGCCAGCAGCGGGGGTATCGGGGGCCGAAACCGCAGCACCCGCGTCCTCGTCGTCAATCAGGCCACGGCGGGCTTCGATGGTGGTACTCACTGGATGATCTCCGCATCGCAGGTGTCACGAACGCGCTTGAACTTGGCAAGCAGTTCTGGGGTGATCTCCAAGCCATCAAGTGCGCCCGGCTTCATGCG
>JAISJP010000001.1 GCA_031261455.1 Propionibacteriaceae bacterium | reverse complement strand
AAGAGAAAGGGCAGAGCCAAAGTGGCAGCCACAATCAAGCCGCTGGAGGATCGCATCCTTGTCCAGCCTTTGGAAGCCGAGACCACAACCGCGTCCGGCCTGGTCATCCCCGATACCGCCAAAGAGAAGCCGCAGGAAGGCACCGTTCTCGCAGTGGGCCCCGGTCGCATCGACGAAAAGGGTAACCGCATCCCGCTCGACGTTGCTGTTGGCGACGTCGTCATCTACTCCAAGTACGGTGGCACGGAGGTCAAGTACGACGGTGGCGAGTACCTGCTGCTCAACGCACGCGACATCCTCGCCGTTGTTGTCAAGTAGTCCCTCAGTTCAGGAGTAACACACACAAAATGGCAAAAGAGCTTTCTTTTTCCGAGGAGGCCCGGCACGCTCTTGAGCGTGGCGTAGACATCCTCGCCAACACCGTAAAGGTGACACTCGGCCCGAAGGGTCGCTACGTCGTGCTCGACAAGAAGTGGGGCGCCCCAACCATCACTAACGACGGCGTCACCGTCGCCAAAGAGGTTGAGTTGGACGACCCGTACGAGAACCTCGGTGCACAACTAGCCAAAGAGGTTGCCACCAAGACCAACGATGTGGCCGGCGATGGCACCACCACCGCCACCGTGCTGGCGCAGGCGCTGGTGCATGAGGGCATTCGTGTGGTCGCTGCTGGCGTCAACCCGATTGGCCTGAAGCGTGGCATCGACAAGGCCGTTGAGGCTGTTGTCACCGAGCTGCGTCGCGTCGCCAAGCCGATTGAAACCACCTCCGACATGGCCAGCGTCGCCACCATCTCGTCGCGTGACGAAGAGATCGGCAAGATCATCGCTGAGGCGTTCGAGAAGGTCGGCAAGGACGGCGTTATCACCGTCGAGGACTCCAACACGTTCGGTACCGAACTGGAGTTCACCGAGGGTATGCAGTTCGACAAGGGTTACATCAGCCCCCACTTCGTCACCGATGCGGAGCGCATGGAGGCTGCTCTGGACGATCCTTACATCCTGCTGGTGCAGGGCAAGGTGTCCAACATCGCCGACCTGCTGCCACTGCTGGAGAAGATCGTCAACGCCCACGGCACGCTGCTGATCATCGCTGAAGACGTCGATGGCGAGGCGCTTTCCACGCTGATCCTCAACAAGCTGCGTGGCACGTTCACTGCGGTGGCAGTCAAGGCTCCCGCTTTCGGTGACCGTCGCAAGGCCATGTTGGAAGACATCGCCACCCTCACCGGTGCCACGGTTGTCGCTCCGGAGATCGGCTTGAAGCTCGACTCTGTGGGTCTTGAGGTGCTCGGTCACGCCCGTCGCGTGGTCGTCACCAAGGACAACACCACGATTGTTGACGGCGCAGGCGAGGCCGAAAAGGTCGCCGCTCGCGTTGCCCAGATCAACGGCGAGATCAAGAACACCGACTCCGATTGGGACCGCGAGAAGCTACAAGAGCGGGTCGCTAAGCTCGCCGGTGGCGTCTGCGTCATCAAGGTTGGTGCTGCCACCGAGGTGGAGCTGACCGAGAAGAAGCATCGCATTGAGGACGCCGTTTCGGCCACGCGTGCAGCCATCGAGGAGGGGATCGTCGCCGGTGGTGGCGCTGCTCTCGTCCACGCTGCGGACGTGCTGAAGGGTGCGCTTGGCCTCGAAGGCGACGAGAAGGCAGGCGCCCAGATCGTGGCGCGCGCCATCGTGGAGCCTGCTCGTTGGATTGCCGAAAACGGCGGCGAGCCCGGCTACGTGATCGTTGCCAAGGTTGCAGAGCTGTCCACCGATGAGGGCTACAACGCCCGCACCGGCGAGTACGTCAACCTGATCGAAGCCGGCGTCATCGACCCGGTCAAGGTAACGCGCTCCGCGCTAGCCAACGCCGCGTCCATCGCATCCCTGCTGTTGACCACCGAAACTTTGGTAGTCAACGCCAAGGAGGACCCTGCTGCAGCCGCCCCCGGCGGTCACCAGCACTAAGCCCTAGGCTTACCAAACCCGAGACCGGGCACCTCACGCCACTACCGCGTGTGGTGCCCTGTTTCGTTTTATGCCACGCTGAAGCGGCTCAACCGCCTGATAGAAGATGCGCTGCGCACGCCCACATGCGGCATTGTCAAGCCGGAGCCGTTGAAGTACAACCTGGGTGTTGACAGACGGCCCTGATGGCTTACTGCTGGCGTCAGTTGAGGCGACGCTGGCGAGGTTTCGTGCCTCGGTCGCGGGAACCACCAGTCCCGTTAGTTATTGACGGAACGGCGCGCAGAAGCTTTGCGTGAGCAGGCATGAGTGCGACGTTGGTAGAGGCTTCGGCGTTGTTGGTGTGAACCTGGCTGGGAGAGCGTGCAGGCCGCCCTCGACGGTGCCTGCGAGTGCTTGGCCACCCAACTGGTCTGAAGTCGCCGCCAAGGTGTTCGCCAGGGGCGGCTCATGGGCAGATGCGGAGGCCGCACTTATTGGCCTTGGTTTGCACATCGTGTCAACGACGGTTTCGGCTCTGCCAGGCGGAGGCCGCACCTATTGGCCTTGGTTTGCACATCCGTTCGGTCGGGCGAGATGAAGCCATCGATGCTGCCAGACTGTGGGAAATCCACAAGACACTCTCACTGGCCGACAGGCTAGCTCTTGCGGTCGGTATTCGCCACGGTTGGACGATTCTCACTGCAGATCGCGCATGGCTGGCTGTGAGCCCTCTAGTACAATCGATCCGCCGAACCGTCGAGCAAGAGAGACACTATCAAACGGCGCCACCGGGCCGGAGGCTGACCTGACATGCCCGCTCACGAACAGTCAAAAAGCGCTCCGGAGAAGTAGCGTCTTTCTTCTCTCCCGATCTCGCGACACTGCGGCTCAAGGGCTTCAGCCACGAACTTTTCTAGGAGCTGAGTGTCGGTGAAATAGTAGTAGACAATGAGCCGGGTGTATCCGTGCAGCGGGGTGAGACCTCCGTTGATACCGAATAGGGTATCCGACGCCTCGGGTGTTGCATTCAATAGAATATCGGTTGCCAGCACCAGTGAATCAGGGTAGGCGATCCCGATTCCTCGGGCGTCCTCTCGCAAGTAGACGACACCGTCGGCCGATGAGCCCAGTTCCGCAAGCGCTCGGTAGTCATTGTCCGCTTTTGACGCCTGCGTGCGTTGGAACCCGGAGGCTACCAGCATGCCCAAGCTAATAGCGACGCACACAGCGACGGCGATGGGTGCTCGTCTTTTCGCTAGGACGGCTAAACCTTCAGCAATGAGAAGGCAAACGCCCGGCTGTGCCCAGATAAGATACCTCTCTTGGTAGTACTGGGCACCAAACGCGGCCACCAGCGGAAACAGCAGTGTAGGAGCCAAGAACCACACAGAGCCAGGGAACAATGTGTGCTTTTCATTTGACTCTTTGTCAAAGACACATGCACCAATGAGGGCGGCTATTGAGACGATCGTCCCCAGCAGGGCAACTATTGCTGCTGTGAACAGGGCGACAAGGAGGGCTGGCCGCATCGCGATGTTCGCCGGACCGACAAACGTTTGGACCAAGGCCGCTTTGCCGACTAGTTCGACAAGGCTCTCATGTATCCAAGATACTTGACCACGCTGTTGCCATGCTCTCCAGGCAAATGGAGCTATCACGGCTAGGGTTGCGGCCATGCTGCCGAGCAGGCATAGCAGGACGCGTCGCTCCGTGGTGTGGCGCCTCTGCCACCACATGGCCAAGTGCGTCAGCATGATGAGCACCGAGTACAAGAAGAACAGGGCCGACATGACGACCAGAAGAGCGTAAAGCAGCCACCAGCTCGAGCGCGCCCCGCTCAGGCATTCATGCGCGATGACTGTGCTCCATGTGGACGCCGCAAGGCATAGCGCGTAGCCTCGCGCTTCGCCACCTACCCAGATAATGCCAGGACAAATTATGAAGAGCAAGGTGGCAATGGTGGCGGCCTTTGGGGCGAGGCTTCGTTGCGTCAGATGGCAAAACCCTGCGGTGGCGATGGCTAGCGCAAGTAGTGACAACGAACGTGTTCCCAGTTCTGTCCAGCCGAACAATGTGCTCCATGAATGCAAAACGAAGTAATACGGAGTATGAACTAGATCGGTGTTTTCGGCGACGGCGAGGATCGAGAGATAGCCGCGCGACGCAACGCTTATCGAGGCGGCTTCGTCGTACCAGAAAGACGGATGAGAGAGGTAGGGTGCCACGACTACCACAGATGTCACAAACGCCCAAAGAGGCGTGAACCGAAATCTGGACCGAAACCTAGCTAGCGAAAACCATCGGGGGGGGGCTGGAAGCTGACAGGGTCTGGGTCATTGACTCAATCTAGCATGGATGCCCTACGCAATAGGCTCGTCAGACCCAAACGATCCCCGTAACCTGCCGCAAGTGGCTTCAGTACTGTTCCAGTGCCAGGAGTGTTGGGGGTTGGCCGCCAGTTGGAAGGGTCAGTGGTCGGCCTGTCGGCCGCCTGCCGTTCGCCTAGTTGCGCAGGCATCCGATTGGGACTATCAACACGCCGTCGGCACGTTGATATGCTATCTCGGTTCCCGTAAGCACCATCAGGAACTCCGGCTGCTTCATCCTCTCGGTGTCGATCCTTGCCTGCAGGGTCAGTAGGTTCTTGGCGGCCGTCTCGATCTCTGTGGAGCCGAGTTTGACCTCCACGGCGCCCCAGCGGCCGTCCCGGAGATGTATCACCGCATCCGCTTCAAGCCCGCTCTTGTCGCGGTAGTGGAAGACCTCTCCGTCGAGCGTCTGTGAGTACACACGCAGATCACGAATGCACAGCGACTCGAAGAGCAGTCCGAATGTCTCGAAATCTTCCAACAGGCTTGCGACTGACGACCTTGTCACTGCCGTCGCGATCGAGGGATCTACAAAGTGTCGCACGGGGGACGTCCTGATTGCCGTCTTTGATCTCATGGCGGGGTTCCACGCTGGCAGATCTTCCACGACAAAGATCCGACGCAGGGCGTTGATGTAGCCAGTGATCGTATTCTCAGACAGGCTGTCCTCGTTCGCTGCAATGTCGCTTCTGATTGTGGACATTGAGGCCGAAGTGGAGATGTTCCTAGCCAGTGATCGCATCAGGGCACGGACTCTTGCCGGGTTCTTGTCCACTCCATCCACCCTTGAGATGTCCATGTTGATCACGGAGTCAACATATTCGTGAGCGCTGTGGAGCGCGACAGCTTCGCTTTTTCCGACGGAGGCGGGCCATCCGCCCCTGATCATGGCAAACGCCAAGTCTTCCATCGTGAGCGCTGAGTACCCTTCAACGTCGTGGTGACCATTGAAGAGGTCTTGCAGAGAGACGCTTCCGTTTGACTCCAGCGACTCAAATAGACTCATCGGACGCATCAGCATTCGCGCGATTCGCCCGGTGCCAGTGTGTTGGGTCGAACCGTCCTTCGGCACGGCAGAACCGGTGAGAATGAACTGTCCCGGCTCATTGTTCTGATCAACTGCAAAGCGTACTGCGTCCCAAAGGACGGGAGCCACCTGCCACTCGTCAAGGAGTCTCGGTTTGTCGCCTCTGAGTAGTAGAGACGGTTTTGTGTCGGCAGTTTTGAGATAGGACACGGTGCGGTCGGGGTCTTGCATAAAGAGCGTGCTCTTGGCTTGTTCACGAGCCGTTCTCGTCTTGCCGCACCACTTGGGGCCCTCAACTAGGATCGCACCTGTTGCCTGCAAGGCGCCGCCCAGAACTTCATCAGCGATTCTAGGCAGGTACTTCTGTTCCATTGTTGTCCGCCTGTCTTAGAAACTAGTGAGCAATCTATTGAGGCTAGCGTAACAGCTACTTGGGAGTTTGGCGAAGTTTTACTTGGGAGTTTGGCGTAATTCTACTTGGGGATTTGGCCGATGGGGACGTCGGCAGCAACGCGCATCGATAGGTCTTCACCTTGTCTCATTGGGTAGCATTGCTAGGAGCAACTGAAGCGTGACTGGGAGGTGAGGCTCACGTGAACGAGTTTGTTTCGATGGCGATTGCGCTGTTGTTGGTGATGGATCCGCTGGGCAATGTGCCGCTTTACCTGACCTCGTTGCGGCATGTTGCGCCGGAGAGACGGCAGCGGGTGATTGTGCGCGAGGTGCTGATCTCGCTGGTCATCATGGTGGTGTGGCTGTTCGTTGGCGGATGGCTGCTGGAGGCCATGAGTATCACTCAGGAGGCTATGCGTGTTGGCGGCGGACTGGTGCTGCTGCTCATCGCGATCCGCATGATTTTCCCGTCCCCAACGGCGTCCATGAAAGAGGAAGTAGTGGGGGAGCCGTTCATCGTCCCGATGGCTGTGCCCTACTTTGCCGGCCCCAGCGTGCTCGCCACCGAGGCGATCATGATGCGCACCGGCGATGTGCACGTTGGCACCCTGCTGCTGGCCCTATGCGCCTGCTGGCTGGTGGCGTCCGTCATCCTGCTGTCCTCCAGCCTGCTGCAGCGAATCCTGGGAGACAAGGTCCTAGAGGCCCTAGAACGCCTAATGGGCATGATCCTAATCGTCCTGAGCGTCCAAATGATGCTAGACGGTGCCATGGAGTTCTTCAGCCGCTAGCCGCCGACCCTGCATGCTGCCCTTGGTCATGCGCTGCGCGCATGGCTCTGCCTATGTGACCTGTGAGAGCTTTACGCAGAGTTGCAGAATCATCAAGTGCTGCGTAATCCCCTTCATCGTCATGACGAGGGAGTTATCCACATGCCTAGACCGTCGGAGCTTTGCTTGTGGATAACCTGATGGGCGTCAGTTCTCACATCTAGGCTGGCTGCATGAGAGTTGCAAGGCGTGGGCATGCGGTGGTGCGTATACTATGATATACAGTGATGGGGAGGGCCAGCCAGGAGATGAGGCAGGGCTCAAGTTTGAAGCGACGGCAGAGTTCGTCCACTGGGTGGATGGTCTCAGAGATCGACATGCACGTGCTCGCGTGCTGGTTCAGATCGACAAGATGACGATGGGAAACCTTGGAGTTGTGGAGCCAGTCGGTGAAGGAATCTCCGAAGCCAAGATCGACTACGGCCCTGGCTATCGGCTGTACTACAAGCAGAAAGGCTTGAAGATGTATCTGCTTCTGAGTGGTGGCAACAAGTCGTCACAGAGCAGAGACATCAGACGAGCAAAGCAACTGGCAAGGAGCTACGGCATATGACAAAGCAACTGACTGCGTGGGACTCTGCGGAACTGCTGCGTGACGAAGAGGATGCTGCAGCATATCTGAACGCTGCGCTGGAAGACGGCGATGCCGAACTCCTGGTAGTTGCGCTCGGAAACATTGCACGAGCGCGCGGCATGACTCAAGTAGCCCGCGACTCTGGAATCACCCGAGATGGCCTGTATAAGGCGCTCTCGCCCGCAGGAAATCCCGCATTCACAACCGTGGTGCGCGTAATGAACTCCCTCGGTCTCGCACTAATTGCAAGAGCCAAACACAGCCCAGCGGCTCCGGTAGCTGTGGGGTGAGCTCGTGCGCATGGACGCGGTACCACGGAATCCTGAGCCAGCCAGCGGAGTCGTTGGTATCGGAAAGCCATACCGCGAGCAGAAGAGTTGTACGAGGCTCACTTGAGAAGTGAAGTGATATGAGGACCGTGGACGAGCAGTTGGCCGTCTCAAGATCAAAGCAGCCTTCGGGGACACCAGCTACGTCATCTTCGGCTAAGCCACTGGTTCTCCCTGTTGCCTGACATCTGGCATAGCCAAAATCCTGAACTCGCAGGAGTGGCTTACGTATCAAGTGCGGGTGAGACGAAGACGCTCTCCCAACCGGAGAGTTGGTTCTTCTCGATGCCCAGTGTCAGTGCGGTAGTGGCCCATCCGGTGATGGCTTGACGAACTTGCGCGATGATATCTCGGGCCGCGTCGGGCTTGAGTCTGAACATGTCAGCGGCCTGCAGCAGTTCACTTGCCTCGCGATACGACGGATCCCCACCGACGGTAATGGACATGCTGCCGGTCGAGTTGCGGCGTGGAAATGGGTTTACATCGAACATCGGGGCGAGCCGCCAGCCCCTCTTGGTGCGCAGCAGGCCATGGTTGCGGACATGGTCATCAGTGTTGTTGATTCCAATGGTCAAAGCCACACGGCGGAACAGTTCAGCCAGATCAGCGTCTGGGTCAGCCGAGACATGAGCGACACTGGCGGCCAACTGGGCATAGGAGGTGCTGATTCCAGATGCAGCATCGGTCAAGGCGTCGGGGATGAGACTTGCAGCAGACAAGTAGCCGATCCTGTGTGTCCCAGCGCGGTCAAATCTTGTGGACACCAGCACACTGCGGTCGGCGTCGAGTCTGTGGACGCAGGTGCGGACGGTGTTGATGCCAGCGGCGCGTCCCAAACGGGTAACGACACCTTCCCATGCCAGAACGTCCCAGGCGTCGTTTCGTTGTGGCAGTTTCACCATCGCGAGCCGCCCACGGTCGTCAATGATTGTCGCTTTCGGTCTGGCACCACCCATTGACGTGCCTGCTCTGGTCAAGACTTCTAGAATGTTAGGGTCGGGATTTATGTTATCCACTTCAGTGAGTGCGGTTAGCAGTTCGGGTAGGTCAACCATTGTTGGCACGTTGCCACGCGCTGGAGATAAGAACTCCCCGTTCGCGTCTGTGAATCTGAGCGCACCCATTCGTGTGGGGTCAGGGGCGGCCAGCAGATACTCGAACTCGCGCATCACTCTCGGACGCCTGTTTTCAAGCCGGGCAGCTTCAGCCTCTGCATGACTCAGTAGCAGGCAACCCCACGAGTCGGGGCTAGCGTCAGAGAACGCTCCCGCGAGCGGCTTTCCGCCAACGGTAGGCAAAGTGCGCGTCGTCAACGGCAATTCAGGACACAACGGATACGCCAAGGGATGCGTCAAAAAGCCAGCATCGTACTTAAACTCCGAACGCAGTGCGTAGCCGCGCGGGTTGACAACATTTTCTAACTCGCCAACCTTGACAAGCTCCCCGTCCGGTAACTCCACCCAGACACTCGTCCGCTCACTCATGGCATGCGCACCCGCTTGCGGACGGCACGGTCAGCAACTAAACGGCCAAACTCACTGTTCAGCGGCTCCACGGCATTGAGCGCCTCATCAGCAACTCCCAGCACGCGCATGACTTGGAACACGGACATCAACGACGTGGACCCGGTGCCGTGCTCAATAGCCCGCAGAGTATCCGGGCTGATACCGGCACGTCGTGCCGTCAGCTCTGCCGTGAACCCGAGGCTCTTACGCCACCTTGTGAGAGCATCGCCAAACTGAACCAGGTCGTGGCTGCTCTGTAGTTGCTCGGTGCCAAACGGTCGATAGTCATTCTCACGCTTCGCCATGTCTTAACAGTACACCGAAGATAACCCGGAGTACATATAATAATCCGGCATATATACCTGGTGAGTGGTGGCTGGCCTACAAGCGCAATGAAGAGTGGATGAGCAAAATATGGTCGATCTTGGCACGCGGGCGGTCAGTTTGTGCCACCATGGATGTATGTTGACTTCAGGCGTCTCGTACCTTGCTGACCCTACCCGCTACGACTCAAAGATGACCTATCGTCGGGTCGGCAAGTGGGGGTTGCAGTTGCCGCTGATCTCGCTGGGGTTGTGGCAGAACTTCGGGGACGACAAGCCGTTTGGCAACCAGCGCGCCATTCTGCGGGCCGCGTTTGATGCGGGAGTCACACACTTCGATCTGGCCAACAACTATGGCCCTCCTGCCGGTCAGGCCGAGATCAACTTTGGCACCATTATGCGCACCGACTTTGCGCCTTATCGTGATGAGTTGATCATCTCGTCGAAGGCTGGCTGGGAGATGTGGCCGGGGCCGTACGGCCAGATTGGTGGCACCCGCAAGTACCTGCTGACGAGCCTAGATCAGTCGCTGAAGCGCCTCGGGTTGGACTATGTGGACATCTTCTATTCGCATCGCTACGACCCGAACACGCCGCTGGAAGAGACCATCGGTGCACTCGATACGGCAGTGCGTTCCGGCCGGGCGCTCTACGTGGGCATCTCCTCATATTCTGCCGACAAGACGCGGCAGGCGGTGGCAATCGCCAAGTCGTTGGGCACGCCGCTGATCATCCATCAGCCCGCCTACTCCATGTTCAACCGCTGGATCGAGGGCGGCCTCACGGATGCGCTGACCGAGACCGGACTGGGTGCCATCGCATTTACCCCGTTGGCACAAGGCCTGCTCACGTCCCGTTACCTCAACGGCGTGCCCGAGGACTCGCGTGCGGCAAGCGGCGGCGGCGGAAGCTTTGCTAAGGCTTGGATTAGCGAGGATGTCTTGGCGCGTCTGCGCGCCCTCAACGACATCGCCGCAGCACGCGGTCAGAGCCTAGCCCAGTTGGCCCTAGCGTGGGTCTTGCGTGACGAACGCGTGACCTCAGCCCTAATCGGTGCGTCGTCCGTCGCCCAACTGCAAGAAAACCTAGGTGCCCTAAACAACCTGGCATTCACTGACACCGAGCTAGCAGACATAGATCGCTATGCGGTAGACGCTGGCGTCAACCTCTGGGCAGTCAGTTCTCAGCACTAGTGGGTTGAGTCTGCGATGCTGTCGTAGGAGGCATGCAGGCTGGCCGGGTCGTGCCCGCTTTGCGCGCGCCCAATGACATCGGGAGTGCTGCCATGTGACTGGCACAACCAAAGGCAGGTCTAATCGTCGAAGCCGCGGGCTATGAGTGCTTCGCCTACGGCGTCGGCGTCGCGGATGGCGGAGATTATTAGGGGGACGGCGAAGGCGCGCATGTCGAAGACTCCGCAGCGGGCGATTTGGGCTTCTTTTACTTTGGAGGCTAGACCGGAGATTAGGGGCACGCAGCGGATTCCCAGAAGCATTGTTAGGCCGACTCGCTCGGGGTCAACTCCGAAACGGGCGAAGGGGCGGGCGCACTTTGTGATGACATCGATTAGTGCGGTGGTGCGGGTGGTCAGCGTCACTAGCGCGGCGAGCATTACTAGGGACACCAGCATCATGGGAATTGCGGCGGTGTTGTGCCAATTGCGGGTGAGGGCGTGCATCGCGCCAATAAACACTGCCATGGCTAGGATCGGTTTGACTTGCCACCAGATTAGTCGCGGCCCGATTCCGGCGCTGGCGTAGGCCAGCAAAATGAGCACTATAGATGTAGCCAACGCAATCAGCGAACGTTGCGCAAAAATCAGTCCGGCGCTGAACAGCACCAGCGTTGCGAGTTTCGCGCCTGCGGGTAGGCGGTGCAGCCAGGAGTTACCCGGCTGGTAGAGACCAAGATTGCTGCTTCGCATGGGGCCTTCCGCCTCAGTTTTCCATTAGAGCGTCGTAGAAGGGGATGGTCTCGGAGGGGGTGCCGTCGGCGACCACTTTTCCTTCGTCGAAGACGATAACCCGGTCGAAGTCGGCCAGCAGGTGCAGGTGGTGGGTAGCGAGGATGACGTTCTGGTCTAGGTCGGCGACTAATGCGCCGAACATGCGGGCGTTGCGGGTATCCAGCAGCGTGGTGGGCTCGTCCATCAGCAGCAGGCCCGGATCGGTGATCAGGACCGATGCCAACGCTAGCAACTGTTTCTGACCGCCGGAGAGCAGGTGTGCGGGCTGGTCGGAGAACTGTTTGAGTCCGAAGGCGACCAACTGTGCATCTACCCGAGCGGCCACCTCGTCTTTGGGAAGCTTGGAACGTCGCAGACCGAAGGCCACGTCTTCGCTGACGGTTGGCATGATGATCTGGTGGTCAGGGTCGGTGAAGATGAACCCGGTGGTGCGCCTGATCGCGGCGGCGTCTTTGGCGGTGTCGAACCCGTCAACGCTGACGCTACCTTGAGTGGGGAGGATGAGCCCGTCGAGCATACGGATGAGTGTGGACTTGCCGGATCCGTTGTGGCCGATGATGCCGATGCGCGGTTCAGTGAGTGTCAGGTTTACGTCGTGCAGCACGCTGTGGGCGCGTACCGTGCCAGCGTCAAAAGTGTGGCCGACGTGCTCGATTGAGATCAACATTGTTCAACTACCATAGTCTCTATTTGCCAGTGACCGAAGATGACGGCCACTGAAGTGCTCCTTGCGCCCAACCGGAGTTGGTAATGGGGCCGGATCGGTGCGGAACTGCGCCGAGAGTTGCCCTTGGTCTGTGTCCTGCGTCCCGTGTTCCTGCGAGTCGCAGGACACAAGTGGCAAGTGTAAGACGCTGGTCAAGACAGCCCATAACGCAGCTCAGCCGATGATCCCATCCGCGTGAGTTGGGCCGACCAAGGGCGCGCGGAGAGGGGATCATCGGCTAGCAGCGGTGTTTAGGCCCCTTCGGGCAGGGTGACTAGTTGTTGCGGGCGGGCGGGCATCAGGCCGGGGAGTGCGCTGTGGACACCCTTGGCGATGAGCACTACTAGCGCTACTTTGATGGCGTCGCCCACGAGGAAGGGCAGGTTGCCGACTAGCGCAGTGTAGAAAGTCATCTTGCCGATTGCCATCATGCCGACGATGCCGAGGGCGTAGACGAATACGATGCCGAAGACAACGTTGATGATTGCACCCTTCCAGATGGTGTAGGGGTTGTTGAACCGGTAAGTGCTCCAGCCGATCAGTGCGGCGGCGATCGGCCAACTGATGATGAAGCCTGCGGTTACGCCGAACAGGACTTCAATTCCGCCACGTCCACCGGAGAACAGTGGCAGGCCCACCAGAGCAAGGGCCACGAAGAGAAGTTGGGACAGCCCGCCACGCAGTGGCCCGAGGATCGCACCGGCGAGGATGACGCCGAGGGTTTGTGCGGTGATGGGCACACCAGTGGGCATCGGGATGGGGGGCAGGGCGCCGAGTGCGGCGGTAACACCGGCAAACACGGCGATAAGTGCAATATCGCGGGCACCCACGCGGGATGCGATGCGAGACGTGGTGGTCTCTGGGGTAATAGCTGTTTCGCTCATGCGCAGTACTCTAACACTGTTCAGGCGAGATGTCGAACAGTGTTCGGATTGTAAACGTAAAGGCGCTTTACATGGCAAAGGGGCGCGCAATTATGCGCAAATAAACATTTGGGCATAGACCGTTAGTTATAGATTATTCCCTGCGACCGTTAGACTCATAAAGTCTAACTCTCAACAAAGAGTCCGACAATCTCTTTCGTGCTTGAGTTTTTCCTTGAATGTGGTAGTTTTGCTCTTGGCGTATCAAGTTGACACGTCGGGCACTTTAGTGCGTGAACATTCAGGAGTGACATGACCCCCTCAAGGCGCGGCTCTGCAGGAGATATCAAATACATGACCCAAGGCACGCGTTTGCTGCGCTGGCCGGGGCGTATTTTGGCTCTCGGCTTGGCTATTTTGCTAAGCGTGAGCTTGGCCGGACTTACCGCATTAGGTGATCCGGTTGAGCCGACGCCGAGTGAGACTCCTGGGACGAGTGCGCCCGAACAGGCCACTCCTGAGGAGTCCACACCTGCCCCAGAGCCGAGCGCAACGGAGTCGGACCCAGCGCCTGAGTCCGAGCCTCCCGTAGACGAGCCTCCCGTAGACGAGTATGCCGTAGACGAGCCTGCCGCCGCACCGCCAACCGAGGAACACGCCCCCGCACAGGGTGGCGCTACCGGTAAGCCCGGCAAGACCCTTGGCGCAGAGCCGATTGAGGAAATCAACGAGGCTCTGGTGATCAACATAGGCAGCAGTTTTGTCAATGAAGTTCAGTCGGGGCAGACGGCCGTGGTGCCACTGGCGATTCAGGCCGGCGTGCCAGGCGGAGCAGATGGTGGCCTGTTGGTTGTGGTTCCCGTATACAAGGGACTGAGTAACACTACTGTCCCTGCCACTGGCAACGCCGCCGTTCAGTATGTGGACGACTATGCCGTTCCCGGTACCGCGATCACTCTGGACCACGCGCTGCTCATCTGGAAGTACGCGCCCAGCCCAGGCACGTCCATTTTTACCCTGAACATCAACTACGTGTTTGAAAACGGCTCTACCCCCGATGGCTTCTTGTTCGATTTCCAGGCCTATATCTATGAAGCCATCGTGTCCGGAAACAACCAGGTCGGCACTGGCGTGCGTCCTGAGGCCGGGCATAACGCCACCGATGCGGTGACCGTCACGGTACATGCGGCCGAGACGTGGACCGCCACCAAGACGGTCACCACTCCTAGCGTTGCCTTCGGCGATTTGCTGAAAGAGCGCGCCTTTGCTGATGTGGCAATCGATGGAGATGCCGAAGACAACTACAGCGTCACCTATCAGGTTGTTGTTGCATCCAACAAGCCCAATGGCTCCTATGGCCGACTGTTTATGAACAGCCTGCGCGTGTCGGATACCTTGTCCGGTTTCTTGGCCACTGGCGCACCGACGTCAATTGTTGTGAAAGAGAATGGCACAGCCCTTCCCGCCGAGGACGTGACCATCCAATCCCCCACCAGCACTTCCCGCAATATCCAGTTTAACGTGCCGAGTGTGGTGCCCACGGCATTCTCCGACACCCACACCTTTGACATCACGGTCACCTTCGACAAGGACGACTACACCAACCGTTACGCTGTATTGCCGGCGCTACTGACGGTGCCGCAAGAGGTCACCAATGCGGCGACCGTCACGTACGCCCCTGTCAGCGGTGCTGGTGGCACGAGCGCCCCAAGTACCACGGCTGTGAAGTTCGGCTGGAATCAGGCGGAGCCCACCCTGCCGACTCTAACCATCAACACCAAGCTGACGGCCTCTAGCAGCACGCGTGACTACACCGCTGCCATGGCCAAGGTCTGGGAAAACAACTCCAGCCTCGGCGTTGGCAGCAGCTCCGCGGTACAGTACACGCTGGCGCGCGTCCAAGGGTGCGGTGATACCCAAAATACAGCAGCAGTAATCGGTGTGACCCGCACAGCGGCGCTGCTTTTGGGGCAGGATTCGTCCCATGCAACATTCAGCGACGTTGAACCGGGTTGCTATCGTCTGTATCAGAGCACTACGATCAATGGCACTGTTGACACTACGCTGGTGCAACTGACCGCTGGCGTATTGATCGAGGTAGAGCTTAACGAGACCACTGGAGCGACCACACTTTGGGTAGGTGAAGGTCCAGCGCGCACCTCGCAGCCTGGCACCGGTGAGGTCGATATCAACGCCAACAACACCGCTACCGCGAGTGGGTATGTCAAGGTTTATACCAAGCGCCAAGATCTGAAAGTGTACCCAACTCACTGGCACAACTATGAGGCCACTATGGCTCTCTATGATGATTCCTCGGCTGGTGCGACCTTGGTGGCCACTGCCAGCTATCTGGACACCGAGTCGGATGCCCTGGGTGGTTCCTACCTCTTCTTCGAGAACGTGCCGATGAACGGAGGCCTTCAGCCAGAGAACTACTACCTCAGGGACCTGACCAGTGATGGGCAGGAGGACCTGTATTCGCTGTACGCCGTCGTCAAGCACGATCCCGCGGTGCCCACCGATCCTCCTGCCGCAGGCGCCACTACCACAGTAAAGGTAGAAACGACGGTCGCAAACAAGTACACGGCGTTCTTGAGCTCCAACACTGGCGGCATGACCGTCGGCAAGGTGCTGCAAAACCCCGATGGCAGCTACAACACCACGCAACAGTTCAAGGCAACGTACGGGTTGTATGATTCGAGCTCCTGCAGCCTTCCCCTCCAAGTTGGTGGGATTGACGCCAAGATTGCGGTTACTAATCGTAGCGCGAACAAGGTAGTGGACGGACAGGGCAATGTAACGGTAGTCGGCGCAGTGAACATGGAGCTACCCCCGGGCACCTACTGCGTTAAAGAAGAGTCCTTGGTGGATGGCAGCAATAACTCCTTGGAGCCCCAGTATGTGCTGTATCAGGGCAACAACTTGCGAGTCACCATCGTGGCTGGTTCTTATGGTGCAACCTTCACGAGTCTTGATGCTAATGATGCCAAGCTCCTCCCACAGCCGGGCAACGGCGTGCTTGATGCTGGAACGGGTGCAGTAGTTAATGACCCAGGCAGCGAGTACGAAGGCGTGATGCGTCACATCAACGTCTCGCGCGCTGGCGAGCTGGTCATCCGCAACTTCAACGCTGCCGGAGCTGCGGTGGGAAACACGTTTACAGTGACCAAGACCGACTTCATCGCTGCAAACGATGGTTGGTGGTCCGCCACTGACACCAAGACCATCACGGTGGGGGCGTCTGGGGACTACCGTGCGTTTGTGCCTGCGGGTACCTACAACATCACCCCAAGTAATGCCTCGCCGCAGCAGGTTGTCTTCGAGTCCATGGGCTACGCTGCCGCTGCAAACACCATCGGTACGTCTTCGACAGTCTCCGTGCAGGTTGCTGGTGGTACTGAGGCTACGCCGTTGAGTTCGGCCGTGTCCGTGGCGAGCGGACAGATCAACGGTGGCAGTGTGCCTACTACGGCGGCTTCAAAACAGACCGCACTGTTCAACTGGAAGTACAAGCCGATTGTCACTGTGGAGAAAAAACGCGCCAAGAATGGCGTTCCAGAGTACGACCAGACGGGCATGACGGCTGCCAAGTTTGCGCTGTATCGCTTGGACGGTTCTGTCTACCAACTGGTCAAGGGTGACATCTCGGTGACGGATACCCCGGCTAGCTCTGCTTACGGTGTCGTAACTACCCCCAACCTACAAGCGGGCACCTATATTTTGGTTGAAGTTACGGTCCCCGGCCAGTTCGTGGAACCAAGCTACATGGATGCGCAGATATTCAAGACGGGCGCCGTCGTCAATGCCCAGGTGGCTCAGGTCACAGCCGAGTCCTATATCGACGATAACTATGTGCAGCGTTTCACCATTACGACGTCGGAGTACAGCAACACCACTGCTGTCCAGAATTTGAAGCCGGCAAACTGGTCAGCCATTCACGATGTGCTCAATGTTCCGTTGACAACCATTGTTGTTAACCTACGAGATCGTGCTGATGGTAGCCCCATCAGTGGTGGAGTCTTCAACCGCTGCTCTACGCCGACTTGCACGGGTAATAGTGACCCTGTAGCCACGATGACCACGGCAAGCCCCCTCGGAACGCTGGACTTGGCGGGTCTAACTCCTGGAACTCACTACATTCGGCAAGCTTCCGCCCCCACAGGGTACGTGGCCACCGACAAGGTGGTGCAGGTTGTAGTTGATGCCAATGGCTGGCCAACGCTCAGCTTGGTTGATGATACCGGCAGTGGCCTGCCGACTTTCCCCGCGGCGGCAACGCCGTCGAACGGTGGTAGCGTTCCCAACTACTCGACTGTGACTTGGCCAAACGCTAAGGCTCCCGTCGTTAACTGGATGAAGAGTGGCGAGGTTATGAACTGGGCTACCGGTGGCGGTCGCCAAACCGAGGCGCTTAATGGCGCTTGCTTCACGCTGACAGACAACGTCGGCAACCACTACGACGAGGACAGTTCCCACAACGTCTTCAAGGCTGTGGATCAGGACGCTGCTCCCCACCAGTTCTGCTCGGGTCTGAACGGCGGGTTTGAGTTTGAGACCATTGCCCCATTGGTTTATCCAAACCAGTACACCCTCACCGAAGTGGTGGTTCCCCCAATTCCGGGTGAAAACGCCGCTGGGCTGGTGTATGAACCCTCAGAGGTTAAGTTCAGCTTTGAGTGGAAGGAGGCTGGCGAGCATCACAATGGCAGTGCGGCTGGCTATTGGCTAGTTCTAGGCGACGGTAGTCAGGGCCTGGACAGTGAGTACCGCAACGTCAAGTATCACGGGGGTGCATCTAGCGCCGCCACTACGTATGAGATCGTGAACAAGGTCAAAGAGTTCCAGATCTCGATCTATGTGCTTCCACTCCGCCTGGCTAATGGCGACATGAATGACGGCAGTGTTGGGACGTTGGCTGGCGGCTTTGCACACGGGATGTACGATAGTGAGGAGCGCTATATTGGAGACCCAAGCCCTTCGAGCCTTACTTGGGAGGGCGTGGTGGTCCCCGACGCCATCTTTAAGATCTATGAGTGGATTTACGACGACGACTCGCACACAGCCGGCCAGAGGGGCCCGTTGGTCGACACGGTCGTAGTTGCCGGCAACGACATTTCCCAGACTAACGTTGGTTGGTCTATGGGATTGCCCGCAGGCTTCTATGAGGTGGTACAAGACCGCTCAGCCCTCCTTTACGCTGCTTTGGACACCTGGCCGGGGAGCGATACCGCCTATCCAAATGGGAGCATGTACTACCCAAAGGGCGACCAAATCACCTCGGTGTATTATCAGCTCAATAAGAAGCCGGGTACCTATGTCAATAGCGTTAACATGAATTACGACCCAGTTGGTACGCCCAGTGGAGATGGTGTGTCGACAGCCGGCTGGGTAGCGGGCGGAGTGAATGGAAAACCCGCGATTATCGAACTCGGACAAGGTCCGCTAGGTGGAGATGATCCCGACACGTCTTGGAATGAAGGCGGTCGTTCGATCATGTTTGGTAACAGCAACCGTGTCCGGAACATCGGTGGCTACCTTAACGCAATCAACGTGCGTTTCTTCGGTCAGAAGGACGGTTACCAACTGAATGTTGAAAGCGGTGAGTATGAGCTCACAGAGGCCATCGGTGGCGTTAAGTTCAACGCCTACCCGGCCTTCCGGGACGAAAACGGCGCGTACATCCAGTTGCCGACCATTGGTGGCTTGCCGATAGCCACAGCTACCTCCGCAGGCGTGGGCGATGACATCTATGTGACAGGTCAGTTCCTCACCACGTACATGAACATGACGCGCGTATTCGAGTGCCTAACTGCTGTGGGTGAATTGTGCGATGATTGGCCCGATGCGGATAAGGATGTTCCCGAGGACACAAGTGACGAGGCCTATCACTTGTACGACAACTGGTTTGAGAACGATAAGGGCAAAATCTTGGTCCCTGGTGCCGAAGTTGTTGACGGTGCAGTCGACTGGGCGGCTGTTGTGGCTGACTCCAACTTGGGTATAGCTTTGAAGTACAAGTACGCGAACGAGCGCAACGACTGGGGCGTGGTTCTGGTCGAGCAGCCGAAACAGACGGGCGCTGGTTGCCCTGGCGCTCCCGACGAGGAGAACGGCTATTGCACGCCGCTCAGTGAGGACTACGACTGGAATCCGAGTGTGCCGCCGACATTTGGATTCTCGGGCCCTGATGACGGACTCCACTGGAAAGAGTTCATTACCTTCTACGGCAACGGTGACTCCATCATTGGCACTGGCGTTTGTGAGACAGAGAACAAAACCGAGCAGGAGATCGCGCAGTGCTTGAGTGCTTTGCCGAAGCCGGAGCCAATCAGTTTCCCCAACTACAAGGGCGTTGGCTACCTCGACGTAAACAAGTACTCTGAAGTCCTGACTGCCGGGTCACCGACACCTCTCTCCGGAGCCACGTTCGAGTTGTACGCCGTGGACTCTGACTTTACCGATTTCCCGGCAGCAGCAGCTTGCAGTGGTAACGCTGCAGCAATAGAAGCTTGTGAGGCGACCAAGGCAGCCAAGCTGGCACTGGCGCTGGAGCATTCCACACTCGTTACCGAGGACCGAAACGGCGTGTCCACCTATCCTTATCTGACGGCTACACCTGATCCCGAGGGGCTAAAGCTCACCGCAGGTGCCTACCTGTTGGTGGAGAAGAGCGCGCCGAATGGCCACAACACTTATGGTTCTTGGGACACGCGTCTGTGCGCCGACACTGCGTCTGCTTGCAATGCCAGCAGCCAAGCCACCACGCTTAATAGGAGTGGCACGTTCGCTAGTGATGGAGCTATCGGCGTGATTTACATTGCGCACGCGCCTAATGCGACCCACCCCACCACCGTCAGCGTGGTCGACAAGCTGCGCCCTAGTGCCACCATCGTCAATAGCTGGAGCGGTGCCACCATCACGAGCGCCACTTACACCGGTACCTACTCGGTTGAGGCTGCCTCGCCTGCCACGCCGCCTGCGTCTTCTGTGACCTCCACGGGCGACGGCACTACATCGGGCAACCTGAATTTCCTACAAGACGGCACGTACACGGTAAAGCTGACGAACCTGTTCGATACCGCCTCTTGGAACCTCAATCCGAATGCCTCGACTGATTCGATCACGTTCACCGTGGATCAGAGCCGGATCCTGATTGGCCCACAGGACGGGCCGAAGGTGGGTACTACCTCGCTCAGCAGTAACAAGGATGCCGCGCTCACTACCGGACAGGGAATCTGGTACTCAGTCAACGCCGATCGCACGCACATCGACTTCTATGTCAACCACATTGCCAAGGGCCAGGTGATAGTCCTGAAGGGTGGCATCACCGATCACGGTGTCTCCACTGACGCGCCTGCGGATCTGACCTCTGCCACGTTCAGCTATGAGTATGTTGGTCCTGGCTCTTGCGGCAATTCCAATTGCCAAGGGACGTTCCAGTGGACCACGGCTTCTAGCAGCACCGGTGGTGCAAGGCAGCCCCTGGATCCCGGCGTCTACAAGATTACGGAGACTGCCGTTGTTGGCGCTGGGTGGAAGATTGATCCAGTACCGGTTTACGTGGACATCCAAGCTGAGGGTGCAATCTACCTGAAGAATAACCCTGGCACGGGTGCCGGCAGTGATCAGGCCAATCCGCAGACTTCGTCGAACATACCGGCATACTTCCGGAACATCGCCACCAAGGGAACGTTTGAGATCAAGAAGTTCTCCGCTACTGGTACCACCAACCTAGCTGGGGCACATTTCAAGGTTTACCCAACCATTGAGAACGGCACCACTCCCAGCGGCCCCGCGGTAGTTGAGGACCTCCAAGCCGCTAGTAGCAAGTACGAGTTCACCGTCGAGGCGGGCTACTATCTGTTGCAAGAGACAGTCGCTCCGACCACTGGCTGCGCCGACCTTACTGGAGGCGCCACTGGTCCCTGCGGCCTACGCACTGACTACATTTATATCGAGGTTAAGGCTGGCACGGCACCTAATTACGTGGGCCCGACTTCGAGCAGCAACGTGAACGTCGCGGTTGTGCGTGACCCGGATGTGCTGCGTTTCGACGTGGCCAAGGAAACCACTTACCCGGCAATCGGCACCGTCGGCGATCCCGGCTACCTAGCTGCACGCACCGCCCGTGTCGGATCGCTCCCCATCACTCTGTGGAGCCGCACGGGTGGTTCCAGCAACACTAAGGCGGACTTTATCGCGGTGCAGCAGGACATTTGGTATGTACCAACGTCACCTAACGGCCTGAATGGCATCGGCCCAAGCATTGGTGCTGCCCGTTTCGCGATTGACCGCCCAGGCGAGTATCGCGTCACTGAGTTTGTAGGCGCAGAGCACAAGTATCTGCTGACCAACTGTGACTACCGAGTGCAGACCGTGACCGGGGGTGCTTGCGGAGAAGATGTCGTTTTCGACGCCAACACGCCCAACGAACTCGATGGCTCGGCTCTGTTGGGCCGCGCGCCAAAGTCGATCTTCGTGGTGTATAACACAGCCACCAACAAACTGGAGGTGGATGTAGCCGCCTCCAGTAGTGACTGGGTTCCGGCCACTAATCCGACTGACCCCACCAAGGGCAACCACTACGGTGAACTCATCATCAATAATGAGTTCATCGGCTACGTCATTGCGGTTCAAAAGCGTGATGCTCTCACGGGCGAACTGATCACCACTGGTCCTGCCTTTGCAAAGTTCGAGCAGTATGACACTCTTGACCATGCCAACGCGGAGGGTACCACTGGTAGGCAACAGAGCATCACGTTGGATAACACCGGTTTGGGCATGTTCAACCCTGACTACACGTCAACTGCCGACCCGCGCGTTGACTGTGACAATGGCGGCTGTGATGACAACAACGATGGTTATCTGAACTGGTGGATTAAGGAAGACACTGCTCCAACGGGCTATGCCATCAACGACTGGTTCGATGACCCCACCAAGCAAGTGAAGGTTGATCTCAGCTCCGGTACTGCGGACCAGTACGTGCTGCAGTTTGCCAACGGCAAGAACACGTCGAGCAACCCCGGCATAAGCAAAGCAGTGAAGGCTGGAGCGCTGGGTTCCGGCACCAACCAGGTGACCTCGTCTCTGGTAAATGGCGGGTTCAGCACCACCTATGTCCTGGATCTTAGCGATCACACGAACACCATCCCGATGGTGGACTACGCTGTGACGGAAGGTTCAGCCACGGTAGATGGGTTGCAGTTCTACGGCCAAAACAAGGCCAACGGCCAGGTTCTTGGCACGCCTATAGCTAACGGCAGCGTTCCGTATGCGTTGACCTCGGTGACCATTCAGCCGTCCTACGCCTACAAGAACGCCTCTGACTTGGCAGAGGACTGGGGCACTACGGCTCCTGCGTCTGATGACAACATGAGCCCGGTGTATGCGCGCGTCAATGGTGGCGCGTGGCAATTGCTAGACGTAGCTCGCAGCTTCACTGTGCCGGCCGAGTCCGACCGGTACCTAAAGGTGGAGTACACCTCGGTTCGTCCGGGTACGGACATCAGCCCGTTTGATCACTCCGAAACGCCGACGGACATCTACCCGACCGAGGCCGCGCCGATCGTTGGTGCGTACTTCACACCCGGTGATATCGAAGTGAACGTGACGTTCGAGAAGTGGGAGCCGGGCTCCGAGCGCCCGGAGATCATGCGAATCGACAACACGGCCAAGGTGAACGCCAAGAGCTATCTCGGTGCCACCACGCCTGCGTTGACTGAGGCCACGGATTCAGCGCAGATCGCGGTTCCGGTAGTGGACCGTGCGACCCTCGCTGTTGGGCTTGGCTGCACCGATGAGAAGTGTGACCCGGTCCAGACACCGGACATCAATGACCGGAAGTTCTTCCAAGGAGAACCTGCCCAGTTTACGATTGCGGCGAAGAATACACATGCCACCCTTGGTGCGCCAGATCCTGTGTTGATCGCGTACATGGATTCTGACATGTTCTCCGTTGATGGGGACCCTGGCAGTTTCACAGTGAAGGTTGGCGGAGCCACGTACGGCGGAGCAGTGGAGTTCAGCACGCCGGGCACTGCCTCGGTGGGTATCTGGAGTTTCCCTGGCCTCATACTGGCACCAGGCGAAGAGATCGAGATTGAATTCCAAACGGTTATCGCTGATGTTATGGTCACACAGTACCCGCAGAGCTACGGCTATGCGGGTTCGGCGGCGGACCTGCTGGCAACCGACAAGTATCCCACCGGCTCGGCCATCGACGGCGTCGCGGGATGCAACGGTTCCGATGTGGCACCGAGTTTCCGGCTCTGTGGTGATCGCGTGTACGATCAATCGGCTGATGGCACCTACCCGGCTACGGCTAACGAGACCTGGCGGGTCGAGGACTGGACTCGCTTGGACAACATTACGGGAACATTCAGCCCGGACGCCTTCGGATTGTTCGTCCGCGCAGCTAGAACCGACTTTGTAGTCAACTCCACAGGCGAGGTCAATGGTGGCAAGTTTGTGAAGGTGGGTGCTTCGGGCGCGTACAGCGGTTCGAGGACGGCGTCGGAGATCAACCTAGGCAATGAGGTTGGTTATCGTCTGGTCCTGGCCAACAGCCAGGGCGAGACAACGTATCCAGAGAGTGGCTTGACCAACTTGCGTTTCGTTGACGTGTTGCCGTTCCCCGGTGATGAGCGTGATGAAGAGCACGGCTTGACAACCGAGTGGGCTGCGGAGCTGCGTGAACTGTGGCATCTGGACATCGATTCGTTTGTCGTCAGAACGTCCACGGGTGGTGTCATTCCGAGCACGGAGTATGACCTGTTCTCAACCACAAACCCGCCGACCAGCGTAAGTGCGGAGCAGGATGCATGGTTCGATGGTTCGATGACAGAGCAGGTTGAGGGGCTGACGGAGGACGCCACGTCGTTCTACGTGAAGTTCGGCCAGGCAACCGCACCGGGGACTGCGATAGACAACTACGTTTTGCGTACGGGTGACGTGTTGTTCATCGAATACTCCATGGTGTTTGACGACGCTTGGGAGGATGACAGTGATGACCTGCTGGCACTTAACGCGAATAAGCTCTCAGCAAACAGCTATGGCGCGAAGTTCCAAATGGTCGATAGTGAATCAAAGGTCGGAGGCGCCTTCAACCTTGAGTCCAACACCGTCGGCGCGCAACTCGTTGCGCCAAAGGTGACCATCTCTGGCATTGCTTGGGAAGATCGCAACTACGACGGTAAGAAGGACGCAGCAGACAACGTCTTGGCAAACGTTCCGGTGGAGCTTTGGAGCAAGGTTGGAACTGGGCCATGGGCGCCAGCTGCTGAGCCTGAGTTTGTGACGTTCCCGACACAGACCAACGCCCTTGGTGAATATGCTTTCACCGGGCTGGAGTCCAGCGCGGGTGACGGCAGTGGCGCGATCACGTATCAGGTGCGCTTCGGAAAGCCGTCAACTGGCACGTGGAATTACACTCTCAAGGACTATGCGAGTGCCACTGAGGCTACCGACTCCGATGTGTACACCGCGGCTGTCACAGGCCCTAATGCACGTCCCGCCGGCTCGACGGATGACATTACGTTGTACTCCGACTTGACCACGGTGAGCGCAGGTCTGTATCAGCTCAACTCCATCTCTGGCGTGGTTTGGGAAGATCTGAATGACAACGGTCAACAAGACGACGGTACTGGACCACACAACGTGTTGGCCGGCACCACCGTTACGCTGACCGGCACCGACAGCAGTGGCTATGCCATTCCTGCCAACACCACCGCAACGGTGAGCACGACGGATGGCAGCTTCTCCTTCGCTAACTTGAAGAGCGGCAGCTACACGCTGACGTTCGACAAGACTAGCGTTGCGGCAAGCGGCGTTACGTTCAAGTGGGCGGTCCTCAACTCAGGTGACGATGCGACTGACTCTGATGTGTCAGCCACAAGCCGTACAGACGCCTCGGCCTCTCTCACCGTTAGCCTTGGGTACAGCACACCGGCCATCAACATTGGTGCCGGCGTCGTTCCCACGGTGAGCATCTCTGGTATCGCGTGGGAGGACACGGACTTCGACGGGTTGAAGGGCGGCAGTGAGGCGAACCTCGCAAACGTTCCGGTGTCGCTGTGGCTGCACAACGGCACACAGTTCACTCAGGTGACCACCGTAAGTGCGGGGGGTACGTTGTCCGCCGCCACTGCGGCTGGGGGCACCTATGCCTTCGAGGGCGTGAAGTGGTACGGGGGTGACAATAGGTATCAGGTGCGCTTCGGTCTCCCGACCACCGTCAGCACCGACCAGCCGTGGACACGGACGGCTACGTCCGCTGCCGCCAACGGTTCCGATGCCTACCAGACAGCAGATACGGTTGCAGATCCAGCGATAGCTGCTGGCTCTACGGCTCTGTTCGTTGCCACAAGCAACACGACCAACCTTGATGCTGGTTACTACCACTTGTCCAAGATCACCGGTGTCGTGTGGTCCGACGACAACAGCAACGGTATCCATGACGGCACCGAGGCTGGCGTGGCCAACGTCGAGGTGACTCTTTGGAAGATCGCCGCTGGCCAGCTTGTTCAACGGACTGAAGCAGGTACGCAGACCACCGGATCCAACGGTGAGTACACGTTTGCAGGCTTGAAGCCGGCGGATTACGCTGGCGGCAGTTACTACGTGATGTTCGATAAGACTGCCCTGACGAACGCTCAGGTTATCCGCAACTGGACAAGCGATGGAGAGGGTGAAGACGCCGACATCGACTCGGATGCAGTGCCGTATAAGTCTGGTGGCGGAGCAACCGTGGCTGATCCGTTGGCTCTTACCGCTCCCGTTGCTATTCCCTACAACAGTGAGACAGCCCATATCGATGCTGGTATCACTCGCGTGGTCAAGACCATCACCGGTTCTATCTGGGAAGACAAGAACTACGATGGCCAGCGCACCGATGCTGCTGATGATGTGGCCTGGAATGGTGTCACCGTCAACCTGTACCGGGCCGCTGACGGCGCGAATTACAGTGGCACGCCATACGCTACGACCACGTCCGCTGCGGGCACTTACACCTTCAACGGCCCAAGCAACAATGGTGCCGGTATCGAGTTCGATGGAACTGCTGCTTACCGTGTCGAGGTTGTGAAGCCGACTCCGACGGTGCCTGGTACCACAGTGGAGTTCACGACTGCGAACACCGGTGCCGAGGCCACTGACTCTGATGTTACTGGTGTCGGTTCTCCGACCACCCTGGGACGCTTCGACGGCATCACCGCCCCAGCGACTGTTGATGCTGGTCTGTTCCGTGAAGGCTCGATCTCCGGCTACGCGTGGTCGGATACTGACAAGGATGGCGCGCAAGATGGCGGCGAGCCCGCAGTCGGCGGCTTGGCAGTAACTCTGTACAAGTCAACTGACTTGGGTGTTAGCTGGCAGGTTGTAGCCAGCCCCGGCGCGACGACCACTTCAGGCGCTGGCACGTATACCTTTGCCGGTCTGCGGCCAGGGCTATACCGAGTGTTGTTCGACAAGACTCTGATCACCAACGCTTCGGTTACCTACAACTGGACGAGAACTGATGGTGGCACCGCTACAACCAACTCGGACGCTGTGCCGTATGTGGCAGTGGGCGTTGCGACTGCGGCTGACCCGTTGGCTGAGGCTGTTGGCCAGGATCTGGCCTACAACGCGGCGATTGCAAATATCGACGCTGGTCTGACCACCGAGCTGAAGACCATCACAGGGTACGTCTGGGAAGACAAGAACTATGACGGTTCATCTGCCAGCGCCACTGATGATGTTGCTTCGAACAACGTCACCGTCAAGCTGTATCAGTCTCTTGACGGTGGTGCGAGCTACAGCGCCTCGGCCTACGCTACGACCACGACGTCGGCTCTTGGACAGTACACGTTCAATGGCCCGAACAACGACGGCACTGGCGTCGCGTTCGGTACTGACATTGCGTATCGCATTGAAGTTACCAAGCCGGGTGCTACCACTGGCACCACCACCGTGTTTACCACGGGAGCCGACTCTGATGTGACAGCGGTTGGTGCTAGTGACTTGGGACGCTTTGAAGGCATTACTGCTCCCACGAGCGTTGATGCTGGCTGGTACCGCCTAGGCTCGGTCTCCGGCACCATCTGGGAAGACCTAGACGCTGACGGCACCCGTGACGACGGTACGTGGACACACAGCTTGACTGCCACCACCGTGACGTTGTCGGGCACCGACATTACTGGTGCCGCGATTCCGGCGAACACGACGGCGACGGTGAATGCTGACGGTACGTTCACGTTCACTGGCTTGAAGGCTGCCAATGCCTCCGGCTACACAGTCACGTTCAACAAGTCCGCAGTGACCGCGACGAACATCTCGTTCAAGTGGACGCTCGCGGGTCAAGGTGCCGCTGGTACCGACTCGGATGCTGCATACACCAACCCGTGGGATAACACGGCCGCCAAGGCAGGTTTCGCTTACGCTTACGCCGAAGCGTTGCTCAACTATGACGCGGGCCTGGTGCCTTACATCACCATCTCCGGTTCGGCATGGGAAGACGTCAACTACAACGGTGGTCGCGACGGGTCTGAGGCGGTGCTCTTCGGGGTTCCGGTAACCCTATACAAGAGCGTCAACAACGGAGCCGGACAGGCAGTGAGTGCTAGCGCCGGATACGCCGCGTTCAACACAGCGACCGATGGTCTTGGCACCTACACGTTCGACGGTGTGCCGTGGGCAGCCAACACTCAGTACTGGGTGCGTTTCGGTACGCCGACGGATGCCAGCGGTCAGGCTTGGACGCGTACCGCGCGCCAGGCGACCGGTGTCGACACCGCCACCGATTCGGATGCCTATGCAGATGCCTTCACCGGTACCAACCCGGCACGCGCCGCTGGTGACACTCACTTCGTGACTGTGACCACGAGCAACCTGAATGCTGGCTATTACCGTCTGTCCGAGATCACAGGCTACCTGTGGTACGACGCAAACGATAACGGTCAGCAAGACGCTGGGGAAGACCCGGTGGATGGCAGCGTAGATGGCGCTACAGCGAGTCTGCAGCGCTGGAATGTCGATCTCGACGCTTGGGAAGATGTGACGTCGCAGACCATCGGCAATGATGGTACCTACGCCTTCACTGGCCTACGCTCCGGCACCTACCGCGTGGAGTTCGACAAGACGTTGGTTCTGGATGACTCCAAGACCTTCGACTGGACGTCGGACCACGTCGGGGCAACAGTCACCGACTCTGACGCTGTGCCGTACGTAGATTCGGAGACCGAGGTGGCGACTCCTTCGAGTCCGTTGGCTGAAGTCGTCAACATCTCGGTGCCCTACAACACGGCCGTTGCGAACATCGACGGCGGCCTGCTGCCGGTGTCCAAGAAGGTCGAAGGCTACGTCTGGGAAGACAAGAACTACGACGGCTTGGCCGACGATCCACTCTACGAGAATCCTCTTGAGGACATCGAAGTTGAGCTGTACCGCAGTGACGACAGTGGTGATAGTTGGACGCTCTACGCATCCACGGTCACCGACTCCGACGGTTGGTTCAGCTTCACTGGTCCTGGAGACTGGTGGGGTAACCCCGGCCCTGGCGGCATGGTTGCCTACGCTCCGAGTGATCCCAACGACGCGGGCGTGAACTTCGCGGCTGGCGCGTCGTATCTGGTCAAGGTGCTTGCACCGAACGCCGATTCGAACGGTGTGGAGTGGTTCTTCACGCAGCAAGACGGCGCCAACCTCATTCCTGACGTGATTAACGATGATCCGGTGGATCCGGACAGCGGCCACGCTGCAAGTGCTAGCACAACGGTACTCATCTGGACGCCGACCTCTGGTCTGACAGCAGGTCTGTACCGCTTGGGCAACATCGTTGGCTCGATCTGGGAAGATCTGAACAACGACGGCATCCAGAACGAAGATCCGGGCATCACCGGTCACGACCTAACGCTCGTTACGGCTCGCCTGACCGGCACCGATGACACTGGTGAGCAGATTGACCGCACCGTCAATGTGGAAGAAGACGGCACGTACGTCTTCTACTCGCTGAAGTCCGGTACCTACGCCATCAGTTTCGACCGCACGGCGTTGGATGGGGCAGTCCCAACCAACACCTTCGAATGGTCCCTGACGCATCAGACTAACGACATCACGCTGGACTCTGACGCAGAGCCTTCGCCGTCGCGTCTGGGTGTTGAGGCCCGCATCAACGGTCTGCCACTTGCCTACGCAGGTGCTGCGCAGAGCCAAGATGCTGGTATCGTGCCGTTCGTTCACATCACAGGTTTCGCGTGGTTTGACGAGGACCGTGACGGTGAACTTGACGGCAACGAGTCCAAGACTCCAGGCGTCACAGTTACCCTGTGGCGTGGCGAAGAAGATGGGTCGCTCAACGGTCAAGGCGTAGCCAACTACATCAATGAGGCGGTCGTTGACAACACCGTAACTGATGCTGATGGCAACTACGTGTTCGATGAACTGTTGTACGACGCGAACACCGTCTACAAGGTAGTGTTCACCAATCCGGATAGCAAGAAGTTCATGTTCACGACTGCTGGTGTGCATCACACCGCCAGCGAACTCGTGGAGACGGCTCCAGGCGTTGTGGGTACCAACGAACATATCGAGGCTCACACCGCATACATCATGACCAGTGTTGCTCACAGCAATGAAGAGGGCAACGCAGGTCTGCGTGGAATTGACGTAGCAGCACCTACAGGTGGTAGCGTCAACGACGGCACAGACGGCAGCGTGGCTTTGGCCATCATGGCGCTCACGACTGGTGCGGCAGCACTGTTCGGGGCAACGCGTCGTCGGAAGCAGGAGAACGAATGAGACGACCTGAAAAGGTTGTAGCCTTGGCCGTGGCGGTATTACTTACCGCCACGGCCATTGGCTGTACCGCAAGTAATGATGGTTCCGTTGACTCGAAAGCGGTAGCTGCCGTTGTGGGTGGCGTGGACGTCAGCGAGTCCGAAGTGGCCGACCGCGTTGCCGCGATGCGTACACAGAACGGCTTGGAAGACTCCACTACGTGGAAAGAGATGCTCGAAGGCTCCGGCCAGACCGCAGAGGCGATCCGCCAACAGCAGATCATGGCGATTGCGCAAGACATCACCATTCGACAAGCCGCCCTCGCTGAAGGCCTAGCACCCAACACTGCCAGCATCGATGCCCAGATTGCGCGCGCTAGAGGCGAGGCTGACGATGCCGCATGGCTGAGTACGTTGAAGCAGTTCGGCTACTCGTCCGAAGAGCAGTATCGCGCCGAGCTTGAGATTCAAGACTATGCCGGTCAACTGCGCTCCCTGAAGACTCCAGCGCGCGTGGCACCCGAAGAGGAGCTGCGAGCCTACGTCGTGGCTAACGCCCCCAACTACGTTGGCAGGCGCTCGTCGCGTATTGTGCTGCTCAAGAATGATCGGCTCAGCGAAGACGCCTTGGTGGCGTACGCCTGGGGAATCCGCGACAAGCTGCTCGCCGGCACCGAGATTGGCGTCGCCGCCGCCGAATACACCAGATCCACCGATTCACCCACCATGAACGGCGACATGGGCTGGGACGCGATGAGCGGCTTCAACGAGGCCTACCAATCCGCGCTGAACTCCCTGTCGCCCGGTGAGGTCTCCGGCCCAGTGATCACCGAGGCCGGCGTAGTTATCATCAAATGCACCGACATCTACCAGATCGGCGAAAACGGCGTTGTCTACGAAGAGGTGCCCGCGAACCTGCGCCAGATGCTCTCTGACCAGCTAGCCGTCTCCAACCAAGAGCGCGACTACCAACGCTATCTGGAGTCCCTAATCACAGACGCCAACATCCAGATCAACCCCATGCCCGAAGGCCTGCCCTACGCCATCTAGCTCGTGGCACTTACCGCAAAACGGGGTGACGTCCGCAAGGACTGTCACCCCGTTTTGCGTTTCCGTACAACTCGCGCCCTAAGTCGTAGCCCCGTGCTGACGCGGCCGTGTCGCGCTACCGAGTTGTTGCTGAAACCATCAAGACATCCCCATAGCGTGATGTTGCGCTGTAAGCGAATTTCTAGCATGCGCCCACCCGGCGGTTCGTACACTTCTAGGGTGAACACGATCCCCGCGTATAACTGGGGTTGACGCGGGGCCGGCGGCACCTACACCTCTAGGGTGAACACGACCCCGCGTGTATAACTGGGGTTGACGCGGGGCCCGGCGGTACCTACACTTCTAGGGTGAACACGACCCCATCTAGGCGCGATGCTGAAATCGAAACACAACACGGATCGCCAGGTATGTGCTTGATGCACTGGCCAGCGCGTCTCGTCGCACTCGGCCTCGCGATCCTGTTGAGCATCAGCGTGGCAGGGATCACTGCATTAGGCGAACCCAGTGATCCTCCCACTCCCAGTGAGACCGCAGAGACCAGTGCGTCAACTGACGCCATGCCTCCTACCGAGTCGGTCCCTGAACCGACCGGGATGGAAGAACCTCCGGCGTCGGCAGAGACCATGCCTCCTGCTGAGCCTGAGCCTGAGCCTGAGCCCGAGCCTGATTCTGTTCATCCCGCTGCGCCGAACAGGCCGACACTAAACGGGGCACCTGCCCTCAACGCTGCCCTCCGCGCGACGATCACGGGCGCTACGGACACCGTCTTCGCTGGACAAACGGCTAGCGTGAACTTCGAGTTCCAAGCAGATGGCTTGTCGATGGCCGCTGACGCTGGCGTGCTGGTTGTGATCCCGGCGTACCAAGGTGTGACCAACACCACTGCGCCCTCCACTGGCAACGCTGCCATCCAATATGAGGACAACTACACAGTCCCCGGCACCGATATTGTGTTGCCGCACGCCCTGCTGATCTGGAAGTTGGCTGAAAGCGGTGGCGTATATATACCGAACCTGACCGTGAACTATCTGTTCGACAACGGCTCCACCCCTAACGGGTTTACTTTCCCGGTTCAGGCTTACATCTTTGAGGCTGTCGGCATTCCCGGCATCAACTCGCTTGGCACTGGCGTGGTCCCCGGCTCGGGATATAACCACAGCAGCTCGGTTACCCTCACTTCTAACGCCGACGAAACTTGGAGCGTGCTCAAGTCGATTGTCTCACCTGCCAATGTCGGCGATCAGGTGTTCACTGACTTGCGCAACCGCTCTTACGTGGATGTCATCACCGACGGCGATGCCGAAGACAACTACACCATCATCTACAACGTGAAGGTTGAGTCGGACAAGGCCGCAGGCTCGAACGGTCGTCTCTTCATGAGTAACATCCATGTGTCAGATACTCTCTCTGGCTTCCTAGCCACCGGAGCGCCTAAGTCGGTCGAAGTGAAAGAGTTGCTTGCCGGCGGCGTCAATAGCCCGGTTTCTGCTGAGGTCACTGGTAGCACCGACCGGAAGATTGAGTTTGACGTGCCAGACGTGCCTGCAGATGGCTTCTCAAGCTCGCGCACCTTCGAGATCGCCGTCGTGTTTGACAAGGACAATTACACCAATCGCTTCGGAGGACCTGTCACGTTGACAGCGCCACACCATGTGAGCAACCAAGCCGCGCTCACCTATACGCCCGCCAGCACTGGAACCTCCATCGCTAGTGCTGCCAGCACTACTGACGTGGCGTTCGGTTGGAATCAGCAGGAGCCGACGCTGCCGACGTTGACCATCAACAAACAGTTGTTGGCGTCCGCCACGCTGCGTAACTACACGCTTGAGATGGCAAAGGCTTGGGAGGCTAACCCAGCGCTCACGCCTGGTTCGTCGTCGAACGTGCAGTTCACTCTGACGAAGGTCATCGACTGCGGGGTCAACAGCCGCATCCAGCAGAATGGACCCACAGCGCTGAGCCGTACCGCATCGTTGATTCTGAACAACTCCGCGTCGCTAGCGACGTTTACCAACGTCACGCCGGCCTGCTATCGCTTGTTTGAAAGCGCTGGCACCAGCCCTCAAGTGACCGCTGGCCACGTAAACATCACCAATGGCTTGCTAGTGCAGGTAACGGAGCCAGATGCCTCCGGTGTGGCCCGGCTCTACGTGGACGGCTTGGACTATACCACTGCGGCTAGCCACGTTGACTTCACCAACACCGCCAACTCTGAGGGCTGGATCAAGATTTACACCAAACGGCAACAAGCGTTCATGTCTCCGGTGACGTGGGACGACTATCACGGATCGCTCGGACTCTACCTGTCTCCCAGTGACACCACGCCAGAGTTCACTGGCGTTTACTCCGGCACCGACTCCACCGGAGACTACGTGCTGTTTGAGAGCGTCCCTCTAGGAACCACATATTACGTCAAGGACGAGAGCGCAGAGGACGGTCATGATCGATGGGTGTTGCAGTCTGTAGACCTGCATGTGGGCGCGGCTCCGTCCAATCCTTCTTCCGGCACTACGACCGTCACCGTCGAAAACTCCTCGCTGAACGTCTACACTGCGTTTTTGCAGTCAAATTATGGTGGAATGCGTGCTGGCAAGGTGCTGCGCAACGCTGATGGCACCTATAACACCACCACGTTGTTCGTAGCCACCTACAAGTTGTATCCGGTTATCTCGGGTGGCTGTTCGGCCGCGCCCCTGCAGGAGTTGGTGAACGGAACCATGCAGGATGTCACCTTTACGTTGGGCAACCGCACTGCTGCCTACGTTGGCAAGGAGTTCCCGGGCGGCGACTACTGTGTGCGCGAGGTTTCGCTGGTGCAGACGGGCACTGGAACTGACTTGTCCACCCAGTGGGCGCTTTATCAGGGCGATAACCTGCGCGTCAGCATTACTGCTGGCTCCTATGCCGGGCAGTTTGTTCTGACCGGTGGCGATGCGCAAGGGCTAGGGCAGCCAGCCAACGGCGTGGTCGATCCGGGCACAGGCGTAGCCACTTTCGGCGTGCGCAGCGAAAACGTGGGAACGCTTCGTCACGTCAACGTGGCGAAGGCGGGCCAACTAGTCATTCGCAACTACAACGCTGCCGGTGCTGCTGTTTCCAACATCTTCACCATTACCAAGACAGACTTCAACGCTGCCACTGACAGTTGGTGGGACGCCGATGGCACTAAGGACACCACTTCGGTTAGCAGTTTCAAGGAGTTTGTGCCCGCTGGAACCTACACAGTGACGGCAAAGAATCCGGCTGCCGCACAGGTTCTCTGGCAATCCATGGGGTACACGGGCAGTGCCAACGTGTTCGGCACGTCCGTGAGCGTGACGGTGGTGGTGGCCGCTGGAACCCCAACTGTCGGTGCGGTTGGAGTTAGCCCTGGCGTGGCTACCGGTGGGTATATCAACAACAACGTGCTCCCATCTGTGGGGGAGTCGGCGCAAACCGCAGTGTTCGACTGGAAGTACAAGCCGGTTGCTACCCTTGACAAGCGCCGTGTCATCAATGCAAGCGCGGGTGTTCTTGGGACCAACTTAACTCAAGCGAGGTTCTCGCTTTATCGTCTGGCGGGCGCTGACTACGTGTTTGTGGCTACCTACGCTCCAAGCAGTACTGGTCTCGTTACCACTACAAACTTGGAGGCTGGCACCTATCTGCTGGCCGAAACCACGGTACCAAACGCCAACTTTGTGAAGCCGAGCTACATCACGAGCGCCGTCTTCCCGACCACCACTGGTGGCACGGTTGCGAAGGCCACTGCCGAGAGCTATGTCGGTGATTACGTTAGGCAGTTCACGGTCGCGACGGCAGACTACGCCAACGCCGCTAGCCCACTCGCGATTTTGTCGCAGGGCATGGTGTTCAACGTGCCGTTTAATACCATCACCATTACGAAGAAAGACGCTGCCAGCGCCACTTTGATCAACGGTGTAGTTTTCCACCTGTGCAGCACGGCAGACTGCTCGGGGGCTAGTGACCCACTTCAGACCGCCACCTCCACCGGAACTGGCACTAACATGGGAAAGTTGAGCTTCACGGGCGTTGCTCCTGGGACTTACTACGTTCGCGAGGCGAGTGCGCCGTCGCCATGGCTGCGCACCAGCACTGCGCTGAAGGTGGAGATCAACGATGAAGGTTGGCCGACCCTGACTTGGGAAGGTACAGCGCCCCCAACCTCCAGCATCGGTGGAACCACCTACACGAACGCGAGCACCGTGAACACGACAACGGTAACGTGGACTAACGCCAAAGCTCCCAGCATCAAGTGGGAGAAGAGTGGACAACTCATGTCGTGGGATGACGACGGCAATCGCGAATCTGAGCCGCTTCACGACGCCTGCTTTGTGCTGGTGGATGATCTGGGCCAGTACTACGAACTGGACGCGTCCAATAACGTGATTGCGTCGAACCCCCAACCCGGCGGTGCTGCCGCTGCCGCCGCTGCCGCTGCGGACCCCAATAACGCCACCCGCATCTGCTCCGACCCCAACGGCATTATTCAGTTCAATGCCGTCGATCCGGAGCGCAAGTACACTTTCACCGAGGTAGTGGTGCCTCCCATTCCTGGTCACTCCGGCAGTATTCCTCCAGTGCCAGTCGATGTGGGCAATTTGGAGTATGACCCAATTGAAGTTCAGTTCAGCTTCGCTTGGCGCGACGCTAGAACAAACCCCGCATGGCCCGCTGGCTACTACATGGTCTGGGGCCACGACAACGGTGCCGAGCACCCTAGTTGGTATGGCCCTGCTGGCACCAACACCAATCCGTACTACGAGCTGCTGAACACGGTGGCCGAGTACCACATTGAGGTGTACAAGCTGCCGATCAAGCTGACTGATGGATCCACTAAGGATGGTGGGTTCAGCCCTGCGCTCGCAGGTGCTGAGACCGACTGGGACTCCGTGGTGATCGCCGACGCGAAGTTCAACGTGTACGTGTATGACGCCGACCCTGCCAACACGTCCCACAAGGGCGTGCAAGTGGATGTCATCACTGTTACGGGAAGTGACTTGGCCCGTGGCAACGTTGGCTGGTCCAAAGGACTCCCCGCTGGCCTGTATGTCATTGAAGAGGCTCAAGGCCCCTTTGGCTATGGTGCGGTAGATCAGTTTGGAACTACCGGCAACGGTGTCACTGCCGCGCAAGGCAATCAAGCCACTTCCGTGTATTACCAAGGGCCAAACAAACGTCCGTCTGACATCTCGATGGCCGACGGTAATACTGATTGGATCGAGTCCACTGACGTGGCTGCAAGTGGAGCCACCGGACACGGGATCGTGATCGAGTTGGGTCAGGGGCCGTTGGGTGTCGATGATCCGAATACTCCGGAAAACGAAGGCGACCGCGCGATCACCTTCGGCGACAGCAACCGCATTGAACCCGACCCCAGTAAACTAGAATCCCGGCTAGTGCGTGACTTTGGCGAAAAGGACGGGTATCGGCTGAACGTTCTCACTGGTCAATATGAGCGCGCGTCGCGTCTTGGTGGCATTGAGTTTGATGTCTACCCGGCGTATCGCGATGCTACTGGTCAGTATGTGAAGTTGCCTACTATTGGCAATGTGCCTATAACCACGGTGCGCTCTAATGACTGGGGCAGCGCCGAGATGCGTCAAGGCCAGTTCCTCACCGAGTATTTCGATATTGCGCGGGTGTTCTACTGCTCCACGCAACCAAGTGGGGCCTGCTCCGACTGGGAGACCGCCTGGATTGACACCAATGGAGATAGCATTCGTCAACCCGAAGAGTACACGTACAAGAACTACGCCAAGAACGTTTCACCTAACTCAACTGTTGGGGCAACTATGGCAGACGGCCCCACGGTCTCTGGCATGATCAACTGGGCTGCGGTAACTAGCTCGGTCAAATACGCACACGCCAACGAGTACACCCAGTGGAGCGTGGTCTTTGTAGAGAAGGCGCTCAGCGGTAGTTGGGACCATCCAGAGTGCCCGGGGGCACCGGATGCGAGCAACAACTACTGCTCTCCGCTGCCTGAAGCTTATGACTGGGATCCGAGCAAGCCGCCAGCCTTTGGGGTGAGCATGGATGACCGAGGCATGTTGTTCACCACCTACTACGCTAACGGTGACTCTGCGATTGGTACACCGGCCTGCTCTACTGGGCAAGACTGCACCGATGGGCATCGTGACCCGGCACCGTTCATCTTCGTCAACTACCGGGGCACGGGATTTCTCACCCTCAACAAGTTCTCCGAGGTGCAAGACTCAGAGGGCAACCAGATCCCTCTGACTGGCGTGAATGGTGCCACATTTGAGCTGTACGCAGTCGATCCGGCGTATGCAGACTTTAGCTCTGATGCTGGCAAGGCCGATGCGCTGGCCCACGCCACGCTGGTTGCTCAAGATAGAAGCACTGTTCCCGTGGCGCTTCCCATCACAGTCGGCCCCGAGAAGACCTTGAAGTTGCTGGCAGGCACATATCTGCTTGTGGAGACGGGCGTGTCTGCGCAATACAACGCCTACGGAACGTTTACCTCTGATGCGTGCCCTAACTCCGGGGAGTGCAGCAATGACAACCAGAAGTTGCTGGACCGCTCTGGTCCTTTTGAGACTGGCAAGGCGATTGGCCCCATTTATGTTCCCGAAGCTACGGGCACGGGTCATGCGACTATCGTGAATGTGGTCGATAAACTGCGTCCGGGTGCTGCGGTTATTAACACTTGGAGTGGTGCTGTTGTTGCTGATGTCACGTACACGGCTGACTATACGGTGAGTGCGGCGGCGCCTGCATCTTGGTTATCGGCTAGCGATCCGGTGGTGTCTGCCGGTGATGGCGCTCCGTCAGGTGACTTGTTGTCTTTGGAAGACGGCACCTACACGATTGACCTTGGTGGTGTTTTCGATTCCACTAAGTGGAATCCCAATGCCGCAGCGTCGGCCAACGTGATCACTTTCAAGGTGGCAAACAGTCGCATTGTGACCACGGGTGTCGACCGTCCGAGGGTGGGTGCCAGCACTTATCTGACTTCGCTTGCCAATGTTGAGGACACCAATGCGGCGCTCGGTTCTACGGGCAATGGCTTATGGTACGTTGCTAATGCTGATGGGTCACACGTTGATTTCTATGTGAATCATGTTGCCAAGGGGCAGTTGGTGGTGTTGAAGGGCGGCATCGACAATCAAGGCGAGCTGACCTACTCGCCAGCCGGTCTGACGTCGGCAACGTTCAACTATGAGTACGTTGGCCCAGACGCGTCATGCCCGGTGACCAACAACACCTGCACGGGTTCAATCACATGGACCCCAGCGGCCAACCCTGCAGGAGGTGCCCGGCAGTCACTCGATCCTGGCATCTATAAGGTCACAGAGGACTCCATTGGCGGCACTGGGTGGATCATGGACACCACACCAGTGTATGTGCGCATTGAGGTTGAGGGCGCGGTTTACCTGACGAACAACCCCGGTGGCACCGCTGCCGGTAGCGATCAGGCGCACCCGCAACTGTCGTCCAACGCGTCCGTCTACTTCTATAACACCGCCGATGCGGGCACGTTCGAGATCAAGAAGTTCGCGTCTGCTACGAGCAGCATCAACCTTGCTGGGGCAGAGTTTGACGTCTATGCCACCTTGGATGGTACTACTCCAGACGGTGTCGTGCTGCAGCACGTTACTTACGGCGCGCTCAACAAGTATGAGTTCACCATCGCGGCGGGTGACTACGTGCTGAGAGAGACGGTTGCTCCTTCTGGCTATGGTCTGCGTGATGACTACATTCCCATTACGGTTACTGCTGGTGCAGCTCCGTACTATGTCGGTTTTGATAACGTGGTTAACGTCAACGCCAAGGCGGTGCTAGATCCGCTTCCGTTGAAGCTTGATGTCGCTAAGGAAACCACCTTCCCGGCAATCGGTACTCCGGCAGACGCTAACTACGTGCCAGAGCGTATGACTCGGGTTAGTTCGCTTCCAATGTATCTGTGGCAACGTGTTACACCCGGCGATAACTCCAAGGCTAACTTCGACTTAGTGGCACCAAGCGCCGGTGGCTACGTGTTTACTCGACCAGGTAGCGAACCGGCAGATACGGATGGTCCGAATGTCGGTGCCGCCCGTTTCGAGGTCACCCGTCCAGGGGAGTATCGCATTACCGAACTGGTGAGCAGCTCGCATGCGTATCTGATGACCAACTGTGCGTACAAGGTGCAGGAAGCGACGTGGAACGATACAATTCAGTGTGGAAACAGCATCAACTACAACGTTGGGGACGTCAGCACTCTCGCTGGTGACGCGCTTCTTGGCCGTGCAGACTCCATCTTTGTGGTGTACGACCCAGTTGCCAACAAGCTGGTGCTTGACACCACTCCCGCCCACCTGCCCGCAGATTGGGTGGGGCCTACCGCCGCCGCGCAAGCTGACCCCGCTCAGGACAACCACTACGGTGAACTGATCGTCAACAACCCATTCGTGGGTTACGTGATCACGGTGCAGAAGTTTGATGCGTTTACCGGCGAAGTAGTTACCGTTCCTGGTGCAGGATTTGGGCAGTACGACACCGAACTCAACGCCGAGGCCGGTGGCCATGGCAGCGCTACTCCTCCGGATGCTGGCAAACAGCAGTACATCGTGCTTGGTAACGGCGGTCTTGGGGCATTCAATCCGGACTACACGTCCACAGAGGACCCGCGAGTACATGATCAACAGGATGACAACACCGCTGGCGAGCTGATCTGGTGGATCAGGGAGGAGGCAGCCCCAACCGGCTATGCGTTGAGCGACTGGTTCGACAACACCATCAAGAAGGTGTCGGTAGATGCCACTGCAACCACCCAACAGCAGTACGTGGTGCGCTTTGCCGATGGCAAGACTGCGACCACTCCGCTGTCGGTTGGCAAGGATGTGTTGACTGGAGCTGTGGGTTCGGGTACCAACCCGGTGACCACGTCGTTGATCAATAACGGGTTCAGCACAACCTACACGGTGCAGCCCAACGCACTGGGCAACACCGTCCCGTTGGTGAACTACACCGTTGCTGATGGTTCTGCCACCACGTCGGCGTTCAAGTTCTACGGCCCGGACAAGACAACCGGTATTGAGGCAGAATTGTTGGCCCCACCGACTGGTACCGGACCAATGCCGCAGTACTCGTTTACCACGGTGCGTATTGGTCGCACGGTGGCCTACAAGAACATCGCCGATTTGGCGCTGGACTGGGATGGCAGCCTGAACTCGGACGGCACCTTCGCGGCTCCCGGGTCGTCCACCCATGTTGCTCCCGTGTGGGCGCGGGTGAACGGTGGCGCTTGGCAATTGCTGGATGTCACGCGCACCTTCACGGTGCCAACCACATCGGATGGCTACATCAACGTGGAGTACACCTCGGCGATTCCGGGCACGAGCCCCAGTCCGTTCGATCACAGCGCGTCTCCGGCTGTTTATGCCGGGGATCCGTTCGTTGGTGCGTTCTTTACGCCTGGCGTTATTGAGGTGGATGTGACGTTTGACAAGTGGGTTCCCACGTATCAGCGTCCAGAAATTTCACGCATCGATAACACCGTCACGGTGTCGGGCACACCCTACGACGGGCCTGCCTTGAGCAGCGCAAGTGACACGGCCAGCATCGCTGTTCCGGTGGTGGACCGCGCGAAGATTGCTGTTGGTCTTGGCTGCACCGACGCCAAATGCGACCCTGCGTACACCCCAGATATCAACCAGCGGAAGTTCTTCCCTGGCCAGAACGTGCAGTTCACCGTTTCGAGTCTGAATGAAGATGCGACGTTGAGTGCTGAGCATCCTGTGCTGGTGGCCTACATGGATCCAGACATGTTCTCAGCAGCGAAGAGCGGAGGAAACTCTATCTATACGGCCTATTTCGTCGATGAAAATGGAACACGCACCCCATACCCAGGTGCCGTCAACTATACGGAATCTGGGTCAGTGGGTATCTGGGAGTTCCCCGATCTCACGCTTGCACCTCATGAGAAGATTCAGGTGGACTTCACTCTGCATATTTCTGATGTGCTAGTGGCACCGTCACCTACGAACTATGCCTATGCCACTTCCGGGGTGTGGCCGCTGTTGCCAACCGACAAATATCCCACCGGTTCAGCCATCGACAGCGACGCAGGATGCCGTCCCACTGGAGCCGTGAGTGCACCGAACTTCGCCCACTGCGGTGACCAAGTGTTCGACCAAACCTCTCCCGCCACTCCAGGTGTTGCGGCTTGGCGTACCGCTGACTGGGACCGGTTGGCCGCGATTAGCGGATTCGACCCCGCGATTCATGGACTGTTTGTGAGGACCGAGAAGTCAGACTTCGTCATCAACTCGAGTGGCTCAGTTTCCCGTGGCAAGTTCGTCAAGGTCAACAGTGGCCCGTACTCCTCCTCGGAAACGCCGTCCGCGATTAGCCTAGGTGATGAGGTCACCTTCCGGCTGGTCATCGAAAACGGTCAAGACCTTGCACCCACCCCGGTGAACAGCATCACCAACCTGCGCATCGCCGACGTGCTCCCCTTTGAGAACGACGGTCGTGGCACGCTCTGGGATTCAACGCTACGTGATCTCTGGGAGTACAAGGCTGCTTCACTAAAGCTATATACATCGAACGGCGTTGACGTGCCTGCCGCTGCCTACAACGTGTGGTCGTCCACTGTTGCTCCCAGTGACGTGGCAACGGACGTTGCCAACTGGCTTGATGGCGCTACGGTATCAACTGCGACGCCCGGCATCACTGCCGATGCAACGTCGTTCTACCTCGACTTCGGAGCCGCAGCTGCTCCGGGCTCGGCCGTGACAAACTACACGCTGCCTCCGGGTGAAGTGTTATTCGTCGAGTACACCATGGTGTTCAATGGTTGGCAGTCAGTTGCTAGCTCCTTACTGCAAGACAACGCCAACGCAACTGCTGTCAACAACTTCTCCTTGGAGTTCCAGGCAGTTAACAGTTCGGCAAACGTGAGCAACAACGTCTCCATGTTGTCCAACAATGTTGGAGTGCAACTCAAGGCAGCCAAGGTAGCCATCTCCGGGGTGGCTTGGGAAGATGTCGATTATGACGGGACCCAGGATACTGTGGAGGACATGCTAGCCGGAGTGCCAGTTGAGTTGTGGAGTTCGGTCGATGGCGGCGCTTGGGCGCAGATGACATCCGCGACGTTCCCCACGGAGACTGACGCCTCTGGTGAGTATGAGTTCACCGGGCTAGAGTCCAGCGCGGGAGATGGCTCGGGGCCGATTGAGTATCAGGTGCGCTTCGGAGTGCCTGCCGCTGGCGCTTTGACCTACACCGCGAAAGACGCCGCTGGTGATGACACCATCGACTCCGATGTGTGGCCCACCACGACCACTGGTATGGACGAGCACTCTGCGGGCACAACCGAAGTCATCACGTTGTACTCCAACCTGAGCAACGTCGATGTCGGCATGTATCGCCCGAGTTCCATCTCCGGCACGGTTTGGGAAGATCTCAACAACGACGGTATCCAGAATGACGATCAGAGCGTCACTGGTCACGATCTGAGCCTGGTCACCGCCCGCTTGACTGGCATCGATGACATTGGTGAGAGCATTGATCGCACCGTCAACGTGGCTGCTGATGGCTCGTACTCCTTCGACTCATTGAAGTCTGGTAGCTACACTGTAGCCTTCGACCGCGCCGCGTTGGATGGGGCAGTCACCGTCAACACCTTCAAGTGGGGGCTTACGCATCAGGGTGCAAACGGTACGTTGGACTCCGACGCTGAGCCTACAGCCACGCGTGTTGACCCTGATGCTCATATCGAAAGCCTACCGTTGGCGTACGCTGGCGCTGCGGACGATCAAGACGCCGGTGTGGTTCCGTTCGTTCACGTCAGCGGTTTCGCATGGTTTGATACAGACTGTGACGGTGCGCTCGATGCCAGCGAATCCAAGGCTCCGGGCGTCAAAGTCACGCTGTGGAGCGCCATGCCGGATCCACTGGATGTCAGCAAGTTCATCAACGAGTTGGCAGTTGCCACAACGACAACCGACGCCAACGGTAACTACTTGTTTGACGAACTGCTCTACCAAGCTAACACCGTGTACAAGGTGGCGTTCGTCAACCCGGACACTCACACGTACCTGTTCACGAACAGGGGCACGGATCACAGCGCAACCAACGTCGTAGAAACCAAGCCGGGAGATCCTGCCAACGAGCAGCCGGAGGCGAATACGGCATACTTCATCAGTGCCATCGCTCACAGTGACGGCTTGGCTAACGCCGGTCTGCGTTCAGCCGACCGATCGATAGTTCCAGGTGCTAATGATCCTAGTCTGGCACCCACTCCGACGTCTCCGGTGGTGGCACCGACAGGTGGTAGTGCCACTGGTGGTGCCAACTCCGCCTGGGTCGTGGTTGTGCTGCTGCTCTGGGGTGGTGTGATCCCCCTGCTCGGAGCCGTATTCCGAAAGACGCAGGAAGACTAAACGCACGGCACAGAACTCTGCGACCCGGGAGGGACTCGTGCGCCTTGCCTTTGGCAAGTCGCTGTCCTCACGCTGAAGCACTCGGACGATTTGCGGGCGGACGCTCCACCGGAGCCTCCACCGTTAACCGCAAATCCCCTCACGGGTTCGAGTCCCACGGCGCACGTTACAGAGTTCTGTGACGCCTCAGCGAGGCATCACAGAACTCTGCGACCCGGGAGGGACTCGAACCCACGACCAGCAGATTAGAAGTCTGCGGCTCTATCCAACTGAGCTACCGGGCCAGGGGCGTCGGATGGGACGCCGCTGGATATAGAGTCTAGTTGCTCGTTCGTGGCCGTGCCACACTTGGGGTTGTCCTCAGAGTGGAAGAATAGTACGACAATGGGCATGTGGGGACAGCCGAGTACGGCGCGATTCTTGGTGGCGGCGTATGGGCCGACGCTGCTGGCGTCGTTCGGGTATGGGGCTGTCATCCCCATGCTCGCGATTCAGGCCAAGGCGCTGGGTGCGTCGGTGGGAGTGGCGGCTTTCGTGGCAGCCATGGCCGGAATCGGCACCCTGCTGGGCGATCTCCCGGCGGGTACTGTCACCGACAAGTTTGGGGAACGCCGTCCCCTTGTTGCGGCGATGTTGATTGACGGGGTAGCGCTGGCAGCCGCGTACTGGATCGGCTCGCTGTGGATGTTCGCGGTAGTTGTGTTGGTGCACGGCATCACTGGATCAGTGTTTGGCCTAGCCAGACAGACGTACCTGACCGTGGCGGTGCCGCTCAAGTGGCGAGCGCGCGCCATGAGCAGCCTCGGGGGAGTGTTCCGGTTGGGTGGTATGCTGGGGCCGCTCGCCGGGGCGTGGATCACGGCCGTGTACTCGCTGCGCGCCTCATTCCTGCTGGCCGGGGCAATGAGCATAGCCGCTGCGTTCGCCGTTAGCTTCATTCCAGACACTCCCACGTCGCCAGCACCATCGACTTTGTCATCGTCGCCAACTTCGCAGAGTTCTGCAAGAACCACAATGTGGTCAGCCTCGAACAATTCCCCGAATTCCCCGAACTTGACAGGCTCGCAGACCGCGAGTGCGACCGTCAATACCGTCGCAACAGCAACAGCAACAGCAACTAACGATAAACTCACTATCTGGAGCGTCCTCCTGCGTCACCGTCAAGTGCTATTGACGGTCGGATCGTCGGTGCTGGCGCTCGCCATGGTGCGCGTCGCCCGGCAGGCGATCATCCCGTTGTGGTGCGATCAGCATGGAATCGACGCCTCCACCACCAACATCATCTATGCCATCTCACTGGTCTTCGAGGTGGTGCTGGTCATCCCGTCTGGCGCAGTGATGGACCGGGTGGGTCGTCGCTGGGTGGCCGCGCCCACCATGCTCATCATGGGGCTGGGCTACGCACTGCTGCCCTTCACGCACGTACCGCTCACGATCACCATGGTGGCGTCGCTGTTAGGGTTTGGAAACGGCCTGAGCGCGGGCATCATAATGACGCTGGCTGCGGACGCGTCTCCAGAGGTGGGGCGTGCGCAATTCTTCGCCGGCTGGAGGGTTTTCTCAGACGTGGGACAGTCCGCTGGCCCGTTGGTCGTCTCCGCTGTCGCGCTGTTCGCTCCGCTGTGGGCGGCGGCACTTGCGCTGGCTGCCATCTCGTGGCTGGGGGGCGCGGGCTTCATGCGCTGGCTGCCAAGGCGGGGTCCGCTGGTCAACGCGGTAAGCTAGTGCAACGTGAGTGACAACGGCGCATTAGTTTGGATTGACTGTGAGATGACGGGGCTGGACCTTGCCCAGGACGCCCTCGTGGAGGTTGCGGTGCTCATCACCGACTCCGAACTGAATGTGCTGGGTGAGGGCCTAGACATCGTCATTGCCACTCCCGAGGCTCAATTAGATGCCATGGGTGACTTTGTGCGCAACATGCACACCACCTCGGGCCTGCTTGACGAGATTCGCGCTTCTCAGGTGACCATGGCGCAGGCCGAAGAAGCCATCCTTGCCTATGTGAAGGCCTGGGTGCCCGAGGCCGACAAGGCCCCACTCGCGGGCAACACCATCAGCACCGACCGCGCCTACCTAGAGCGCGACATGCCGGAGCTGGAAGGCTATCTGCACTACCGCAATGTGGACGTGTCCTCCATAAAAGAGCTTGCCAGACGGTGGTACCCGAAGGTGTTCTATCAGGCGCCTAAGAAGGCAGGCAACCACCGCGCCCTCGCCGATATCATTGAGTCTATTAGAGAACTCCGCTACTACCGCGAGACCATTCTGGTTGCTCAACCCGGTCCGTCCAGTGAACAGATTCAACAGGTAGTGGCTGGTCTATGAGCCAACTGACTCGTTTCTGGTGACCGCTCGGGCACCTGAATCTCATCAGCGTCACGTTCTCAGCCACATCCGTACTGGCCTGCACAGACGGCATCTGTGGACTGTGCTCATTAGGATGAGCGCCGTAACACTCTGCTCCGACTAGATTCCATGTATGGCAGAACCTCCGCGCAGCGCCGAAGAGGGTGGGTTCGGGTGTTGCTGATTACCGTGCTTGCGGTGGGCGACTGTGGCACTATGTAGCAGGGCTGCCATGTGGCGGATGACAGGCGCAGGGGGATACTTGTTGGGGCTGTTTATGCGGCGAGGTGCAGACCTCCTAGGCGCTGCCACTCCAACCAGAGGGCTTTCAGGTCCCAGGCGTTTTCTGCTTGGATGCTGATGCCACGTGCTCCGGTGCGGCGGGTTTTGCCTTGGATGAGCAGTAGTCTTGTGCCGAAGAGCACCTTTCCGGCGTGGTTTTGCGCCTCCGCGAAGAATGAGGCGTCGGCCACGCCGGTGCCGTCGTCTACTGAGATGAAAATCACTCGTTTGCCGGTCTTCATGGGTGGCGTTTGTGTGGCTACTCGCACACCGGCGACCAGCACCTCGGAGTTGGAGCGCAGTTGCAGCAGGTCAGCGGCGGAGCAGACGCCGAAGGTATCAAGCATGGGTCGATAGCACTCGATCAGATGCTCGTTCACTTCGCATGCGAGCACTTCTAGCTCGCATGCCAGCTTTTCGTCATGGCTCAGGTCGGGCTCCCCACTTGGCACTGACTCGCAAGTGGCGCTCAACAGCAGCGGCTGGTCATCGCAGGCTTTTTCGCCACGCTCTTTTGTAACTAGATTGCGGGCGTACGACACCAACTCGCCCCGATTGCGGGCTTGAGCCAACTGATCGAACGCGCCCACGCTTACCAGACGCAGAAACACCCGTGACGACGGTCGTGCTCGCTGGTAGCAATCCACGATGCTCTCGTACGGTGCGCCCGCAACGAGGCGCACAATCTCGGCCTCCGTGATGCCCTTTACGTCTCGCAGCGATAGCCTGATTCCCTTGGTGGGCTGTTTGGCAACGGCGTTTGCTTCTGGCCGTACGCTGTTCCCGTCATCCTGTGCGCAACCACTCCCGTTATCCTGCGCGCAGTCGCGGGGTCTACTACCTGCGGCAATATTGGATGTGTCCGCAGCATCGGCAGGCAGCGTCTCCACAACGTAATGAGCATTGGAACGATTTATGTCTAGGCCGAGTATGGGGATACCGATACGTCGAGCTTCTGCCATCAGCAGACGGCGGGGGTACATGCCTGGGTCATGCTCGAACAACCCGGCGATAAACTCGGCAGGGTAGTGGGTTTTCAGCCATGCCGACTGGTAGGTGGTTAGCGCAAACGCCGCCGCATGAGCCTTGCAGAAGCCGAATGAACCGAACGCGACCAACGCATCCCAGATGCGTTTCAGCTGGGCGTCGCTGAACACACGCTTGCCCGCGTCGTCGTGCATAGATGCGGCGCAAGTGCGGAACTGTGCCGCCAACCAGGTGAGGTCTCCGCCCATGCGGCGGCGGATCTCGTCGGCCTCGGCGAGCGTGACGCCCATGCATTCGTGCAGGATGCGCAGCACATGCTCGTGGTAGATAACCACTCCGAACGAGTCCTGGAGGAACGGACGGAAGCGGGGATGCAGGTAATCGGCCTGCGCGAAACCGAGTTTCGCGTTGACAAACGGCGTTACCATGTTGGCTTTCATTGGCCCGGGACGGAACAGCGAGATGTCGGCAATCAGGTCGGTGAAACTATCGGGCTGCATCTTGCCCACCAACTCGCGCTGCCCAGGTGACTCAATCTGGAACATGCCGAGGGTGTGCGTGGAACGGATCGCCTCGAACGTGGGTTCATCGTTGAGGGGGATGGAGTCGATGTCGATGTGCCCTTCAGGGCTGATGTAACGAGCAGCGACGTTCAAGCCGCCAGCAATGGCCGCGCGACTACCGTTTATGCGTTCGATCTCGCCAAGGGAGTAGGCGATGGATGACTGCATCCGCACGCCCAACACGTCCAGCTTGATCAGGCCCATGTCGTCAACATCGTCTTTGTCATACTGACTCATCGGCAGCCCTAACCCGCTGGGTTGCACGGGCGTGACCGAGAACAGATTGGCGTTGCTCAGGATGACGCCGCACGGGTGCATGGCGATGTGAGTGGGCAGTCGGTCGAGACGCTCGGTAAGGTCAACCAGCAGGTCAAGACGGGAATCCTCGGCCACCTGTGCGGCCAGTTCGCGCAATTCCGGTTTCTCGGTGAGCGCGCTGCGCATTGCGCGGGCGTTGAGTCGCCACAGGCTGGAGGCCACCTCGTCGATCTGTTCGCCATCCAATCCGAGCGCCAGTCCGGCATCACGAGTGGCACCGCGCGCCCGGTACTTGCTCTGCATCGACAGCAGCGACACCCGATGTTCGCCGTAGCGAGCGAAGATCGCGCGGTAGATATCGTGACGCCTAGCCGACTCTACGTCCAAGTCTATGTCGGGCAGGGATGAACGATCACGGCCCAAGAACCGTTCAAACAACAGGTCATGTTCCAGTGGATCGACGGTCGATATGCGCAATAGATAGTTCACCAGCGAACCGACGCCACTGCCACGCGCCTGCACCCGCACGTTCATGTCGCGAATCAAGTTGGTGACATCGGCGATGGTGAGAAAGTACGTCTCGAACCCAAACTGCGAGATGGTTTCCAGTTCGTCGTCGAGACGGTTGTAGACGCGGGCCAGCAGGCTTGAGGATGCCCTTTCGTAGCGCAACGGCAGGGCGTCTTCACAGCGTTGTCGCAGGATCGCGCGCGGATCTCCGGAGATGCCGATGACGTTCAGTTCAGGTAACTTCGGTTTGCGCCACGCGAGGTCGGCATCCGGATCGAGGACGCACTCTGCCGCGAGAGCCTCTGTCGTACTCAGCAGATCGAACGCGGCATGGCGGCTCAATCCAGCGTATTCACACACCTGTGCTGCGAGGTCATACATCATCTCCGGAGGCTTCAACCAGGCTTGCGCGTTTGCTTGCGTGGGCAGTTCATCCAGTGGCAACAGTTGGGCGGCCGCGTCCAGCACATCCCCGGTGAGCGCATCATCTGGGGTGAGGTAGCGCGTCGCATTGGTGATGACGGCGGGCACATTCATGCTGCGTGCCAGGCGCAACATTGCCGCCGCATGTTGCAAACTGGCGCGCGTTCCCGGCTGCGTGTGATGACAGACAATTTCGACATAAATGGCCCCCGGCAACGCCTTCTGCCAAGCCTTCAGTCGTTCGCGGGCGAGGTTTGCTTTGCCCTCCAACACGGCCTGCCCAACGTCAGAACCTGGCCCAAGCAACACCACGCAGGTAGGTTCGTTTGTGACGTTCCTATCGTTTAGTCCGTTGGCATTTTCGCCGTTTTTATTGCGGTTTTCGTTGTAGGTTGCGTCTCCGCCAACGATGGACGCCACATGGGCAACGCTTTTCAGTTGAGCCTGTCGGTCGGCACTGCCTCTGCCCGGTCGATGCGTGCGCGGGTATGCAGCGGAGATCAAGCGGCACAAGCTAGCCCAACCGTCGCCACGGTTGTTTCCGCGCGCCAAAACGGTGACTTCTCCAGCAACAATTTCGTGCACGCAAGCAAACGCAAGCCGTTTCGTTTCGTGCGCTTTATCCTTATTAAGCGGTGCATTTTCGACCAGCAAATCGACCCCAACAATAGGTTTGATCTGCATCTCCATGCAGGTGCGCACATGGCGAACCGCACCGTATAACCCGTCGCGGTCGGTTATAGCGGCGTGCGTTGCGCCCCAACTAGCCACCGCCTGCACCAACGCCTCAGGCCGCGCCGTCCCATAGTGCGCGCTAAAAGCGCTAGCCACATGCAGATGCGTGAACTCCATCTCTCCTCACTCGTACACTCGGGTGACCCGCCACCAACTCGGGTCCACTCCAACAGCCAAATCGACCCGCACCACTTCGCCCGTTTCTGCCTCGAACGCGCTCACCTGCCACTTCCGCTGTTCCAGCAGGTCACCCCCACCACCGCCTTTCGGGGCATGTGCGCTGGTCCGCCACCACGGCACATGGTCGTACCAGAGCGTCGGTTTTGCCCCCACAATGAAACGCTTACCCCGCCACTCGAAGCGTTGGGGCACGCCGTCTGTCGTCCACACCACGGCTGCCTCATCCAACCCAAGCGCCTCCGCATACACCTTTCCTGTCCATCCGTCCACAACTATACATCGAACATATGTTCGACTAACACTTAGTCTAGGGTGTCCTACCGACAGTTTTCAATCCGGCACCAATAAGGCAATCCAGACAAAAAAGGAGTTTGTACACGAGACGTTTCATGGTTAGCGAAGTGCGAGCCGTCACAACAAACCCGTGGGGTAGCGCTAGCCTTCAAGCACTACTTGAGCTTTGGACGACACGTTCGCCCCTTGACTGGCGGGGAGCGTCTCGGCGGTCTAGCGTTGTGACTACCGAGTTACACGGATGGAATTAGGGACGCTATGGCAGAGCAAGACGCACTCTTTGACGATGGTGCTGTACCCGAACAAGGGTTCCGCGCGCCCGTCGCCGCCCAGATCTCTGACATCAGCTACCGACAACTCGACTACTGGGCACGCACCGGACTGGTCGTCCCCACGCTGCAGGACGCCACGGGCTCCGGCACGCAACGGCTCTACTCGTTCTCTGACCTTGTGCAACTACGCACGGTCAAGAGCCTGTTGGATGCGGGAATCTCGCTGCAACAGATTCGCCTGGCGCTCTCGGCACTGCGAAATAGGGGAGTGCGCGACCTCGCTGCCGTCACCCTCATGAGCGACGGCACTAGCGTCTTTGAATGCACCTCAGACAACGAGATTCTTGACCTGTTGAAGGGCTCGCACGGCGTTTTCGCCATCACCATGGGCGGAATCGCCCAAGAGGTTCGTGGCGCCATCGCCGAGTTCCCGCCACAGGTAGACGAGCTTGCCGCTCGCCGCGCCCTGCGTCGCGCCAGCTAGACCTGACCAATCTCCCGCAGCATCTGCTGGAACCACTCTTGGGTGGGGTCAAACGGCTTGTGTCCGGCGATGCGGCTGAACTCAATGGTGGACAGCACGTCGCCAGCTTCCTCGTCCATCCCGATGACACCGGGGCGGCCCGCTAAGGCCGATTCCACGGCCATCACACAAGTGTGTGAGATTAGCTCTAGGTCTTCCGCATTCGACGCGGCAGAGCGGCTGAAATAGCCGGACTTCTGCACCATGACCTTCTCGGCACCGATGGCGTCAGCAAACACCCGCGCAAACCACTCACCGGGGTTGATCTTGTCCAATCTGATGTGCCCGAACGCGTCCGTGAGGATCTCCGCGCCCTCTTTTTGCAGTTCCGCCACAATCTCGTTGACTCCAGCACCCTCAGAGATGAAGATGTTGACGTTACCCTGAACTTCCATGACCGCGCGCAGTCGGGCGGCCTCTGCCTCAATATCGAGGGACAGTTCCGGCAGATACAGCGCATGAACCTCCCACGCCTCACGGCTCAAGCCGATCTCAGGCAACCACTCCTGCTCATCCAGCCAGGTGCGATACCGCCGTGTGGTCTCGGCGGCCAAATACCCGCAGTTGCGCCCCATGATCTCGTGAATGATCAGCTCTTTGGCCCCAGAGTTGTGTTCAGCGACGATGTTGGCGGCGAAGCGTGCTCCTTGGTCAGCCGCCGTCCACGCCCCCAACGACTGTCTGATGGGCATAATATCGTTGTCCACGGTCTTTGGCAGCCCCACGACGGTGAGCGGATAGTTGTTACTCGCCAGATATGCGGCCAAGTCGGCCGCCGTGGTGTTGGTGTCGTCTCCACCGATGGTGTGCAAAATGGACACTCCATCGGCGACAAGACGCTCAGCGGCCACCTGCAACGGGTCACTGCCTTCTGGCACCAAACCCCTTTTGACAAGGTCAGCTACGTTGGTGAGTTTGACGCGCGAGTTACCGATAGGGGAGCCGCCCAGCGCGTACAGTCTCGCTGCAGACGTCCGCACGGCACCGCTTACCACGATGTAGTCACTCTTGAGAAGGCCCTCGTATCCGTGACGGTAGGCGATTATCTCGAGTTCAGGCGCGCGCGCCGTGTATCCCTCGATCAGCCCAGCGATGGCGGACGACAGGCACGGTGCGAAACCGCCCGCAGTCAACAGTGCAACTCTTGTCATGTCTTAAGCCTAGTCGCCCCTGCCCGTCATTTTGTGCGCAGTTGAAGGTTCCGTGTGCGGGGAGGTAACCCTGCGAGTCCACACGCCTGTGGATAGGGCAGAAGGCGGGAAATTGCCTGTGGATAACTCCGGCAGAGGTCCGAAAATGGGGAAGACTGGTGCAATGAGACATTTCAAGATGATGCTCCATGCGGGACGCAGGTTCGGGTACCGTGACGAGCGCGGCGTCAGCGTCTCTGTTTTCGTGATGGCAGTTATTGCGGCACTGATCATTGCGTGCGGGCTGGCCGTGGACGGTGCGGCCGCGTCGAGCGCTAGGCGACGCGCGGAGGCCGCCGCTGCGCAGTTGGCTCGGGTGGGGCAAGACGCCGCCACGGGACAGCGCCTACTCGCCCAAGACGCCAACACGGATGCTGCCGCAGCGGCTGGAATAGCCGCCATTAACGCAGCAAGAGGCAACTACCCAAACATCTCTGTTGCGCTCACCTATGAGGGCGGACAACTGCGTGTTTCCACCACCCAAATCGTGCCCACAACCCTGCTACAACTCATCGGAATCAGCACCATTACGGTGCATGGATCGGCCATCGCAGAAGTCGCGCGATTGCCGTAACAAAGGCCACTATTTGGCGACTTGTAACATATTGTCGCGAACTTTGGTTTCAATCAGAATTACATGCCTGTAATTAACCGGAATGGCTTGACGCGACTTCACGAATCGGACAATAATGAGTTACCACCCCGAAAGAGGTGGCAGTGGAATCGAAAGAAACCACGAGCGTTCCTGCCAAGCGAAAGCCCATGTGGGAGCGGGTCAAAGTGCCTAACAGCATGGAGGCCAAAACGGTAAACCACACCGGCTCCGCCAAGTATGAGGAGCCTCTGCAGGGACATCGGAACTTGGACGTCAGTGGCCAGTCGATTACGGCTCGCACGTTCGTTAGGGGTTTTGGGACGTGTCTGGCGCAAGTCAGGCGCTGAACGAGGCACCGAGCGGGCAGGTATTGGCGTTTGAGATCCAGCCGAACCCCACAAGGGCGAAGCAGGTGAAGCCCAGAGGTAATTTGTGCCCGACGGTTGTCGTTGAGGCTTGCCAAATCGTTTCGCCTCGGCGGAGCACAACTGGATGCGTCATCCTGCGCAGGTGAGGTATCCGCGGACTTTCGAGTAACATCGGGGGTCAACCGTTTGAAACAAGATGTTTGGGGTACGACGCGATCATGAGCGAGTCGCCAAGCGGACTGGGACAGCCGGGGGAGGGCGAAAGCCGTCCGGCAGCTTAGGCCAAAAGCGGAAACGACCGCTGAGCTAACACTTACTTAGCTCAGCGGTCGTTCTCTTTTCCGCAAAGAATGCAACACTGCGCCCTCTCGCCGAGCACCGTGTACTAAATCAGTGTCTCACTCCAACTTCTCTGACAAGCCGCGACACGCTGGTTAAAGCAGAACTCCGGCCCCGGGACGAATCCCGGAGCCGGAGCACTACTAGTTCAGGCAGATGCCTGCACGTTGTTAGCCGACGAACGGCACCAAGGCGAGCACCACGCCACCGGCCATTGCCGAAGCAATCTGGCCTGCAGCGTTCGACCCCATGGCGTGCATGAGGATGAAGTTGGTGTAATCGGCCTCCGTGGCTTCCTTCTGCACCACGCGGGATGCCATCGGGAAGGCGGAGATGCCAGCCGCGCCAATGAGCGGGTTGAACTGGCCCTTGTAGAAGATGCGGTAAACGTGTCCGAAGAGCACGCCCACAGCGGTATCCATAACGAACGCGAACAGGCCGAGGGCCATAATGAACGCGGTCTGCGCCTGAATGAACTGCGAACCAACCATGGTGGAACCAATGGCCAGACCCAGGAACAGGGTTACAACGTTGTTCAGTTCGTTCTGTGCAGCGCCAGAAATGCGCTCCACAACCTGGCACTCGCGGAACAGGTTACCAATCATCAGGGAGCCGACGAGCGGCAGTGCGAATGGAACCAGCAAACCAACGACGATGGTCAGCAGCACTGGGAAGATGATACGCGTGGTGCGCGAGATCTCCTTGGAGCTGTAAGGCATCTTGATGGCGCGAGCCTTCTTGGAAGCGCAGAGCTTCATAACCGGCGGCATGATGAGCGGCACGAGGGACATGTATGAGTACGCGGCAACGGTGATCGGGCCCAGCATATGTGGGGCCATCTTCGCAGATACGTAGATAGATGTCGGGCCGTCAATAGCACCGATAATACCGATGGACGCAGCTTCCTGACGGGAGAACCCGAGGACGACGGCGACCGTCATGGTGATGAAGATACCAGCCTGGCCAGCAGCACCCAGAAGAATCATCTTCGGGTTTTCGAGCAGCGGGCCGAAGTCGGTCATGGCGCCAATGCCGATGAAGATGAGCAGCGGGAACAATTCGTTCGCGACACCCATTTCGTACAGGCTGGACAGCATGCCGTGGTCGTTTCCGGGGGCCAGGACGTACTCGCCGGCTTTGCAAACGCCTTCAGCGGCGGTTGCGCAGTAAGCCTGCAAGTTAGCCATGGTCTCTGTGATGATTTCTGGACCACCAGAAGCAGCAACGGTTGAACCGATTGCCTCCTCAGTGGCCAGCCCCTGCGCGATAGCCGGAGTAACCTCCTGATACTCGCCCAAGAAGGACGAGATCGGCAGGTTAGCCCAGATACAGCCGCTACCAATAGGCAGCAACAGCAGTGGCTCGAAATCGTACTGGATAGCGAGTACAAGAAGAATGCACCCGACGACGACCATTACGCCGCCCTTCCAGTCGAAGTTGGTGAGGCCCACCAACAGATCTTGGATTGTCTCAGTGTTCATTTATGAACCTCACTCAAAGCTGATGAGGGCCTCGCCGAACTTGACCTGCTGGCCAGCGGAGACGAGAACGGCGGCAACAGTGCCCGCAACTTCGGACTTGATTTCGTTCTTCATCTTCATGGCCTCGAGGACGAGGACGGTGTCACCCTTGACGAGCTTGTCGCCAGCCTTGACGGTGATGGAGTCGATGGTGCCGGGCATAGGTGCGGTGACCTTAGCGCCAGGACCTGCGACGACCTTCGGGGCAGCCGGAGCAGCCTCAGCAGCCGGGGCGGCAGCGGCCGGAGCCGGTGCAGCCCCGGCAGCCTTCGGAGCAGGGGCGGCGGCCGCGGCGGCAGCAGGTGTGCCATCCACGGTCACTGCGTACTCGTCGGTGCCGGTCTTTTCCACATCGACGACGTGGGTGGTGTTGTTAACTGTGATAGTAAAACGAGGCATTTCTTATCAACTCCGTTGCCATGTGAGGTTTGTTGTGCTGCGGCCAATCGACACCCAGCGAGAATCAGCAAGTCCGCTACCGGACTTGTTTGCAACCAGAGCGGGACCGCCCTGGCCTAGTGCAGTGGTGATAGCGACCGCAAGAGCAGCCAAATCAACATCGCTGGTGCCAGAGGCAGCAGCAACCGGTGCCGCAGCGGCAGCCGGCTCGTCATCCTCTTCCTCGTCCTCTTCAGGCTTCGGAGGGAAGATGGCGGTAATGATCATCAGGAAGACCATCAAAACAAGCAGCATCAGGATGACGGTGCCAAGACCAATCGCGGTGATCTCGCCAGCCCAGCCGAGACGGCTGGACAGACCTAGAGAACACCAAGCGTCAGTGAGAGCACCGGTTTCGCCGAAGTTACATGAATTGACAGGACCTGCAAATCCATCAAGTGGAAACATAGTTCTTTATCTCCTAGCTCGGGAAAATTCCGTGCTTCTTGTTCGGGCTCGTCTGAACCTTCGTCTGCAGAACCTGCAGAATCTGGATCAAGCGAACACGAGTGTCCTTAGGCTCAATAACCTCGTCCACCTGACCGATGTCAGCAGCGCGGTACGGGTTGAAGAAGTTCTCGCGGTACTCCTCGATGAAGTCGGCCAGAGCCTTCTTCGGATCCGGAGCAGCCTTGATCTCCTTGCCACGAACCAACGGCGCAGCGCCAGCAGGGCCCATAACCGCGATCTGTGCGGACGGCCATGCGAACACGACATCGGCACGCATCTGGATGCTGGAGAGCGCAACGTAAGCGCCACCAGTACCCTTGCGGGTCACGATGCACACCTTCGGCACAGTAGCCTCGGTGTAGCCGTAGATGATCTTTGCGCCGTGACGGATAACGCCGCCATACTCTTGCTGAGTGCCAGGCAGGTAGCCGGGGCAGTCCTCAAAAGTGATGATCGGGAGGTTATACGCGTCAGCGATGCGGCAGAAACGCGAGATCTTGTCGGAGGAGTCGATGTCCAGCACACCGGACATGTAGCCCGGGTTGTTGGCAACGAAACCAACCGCGCGGCCGTCCAAACGGGCGAAACCAACGACGGCATTCCGAGCATACTCTTCCTGAACCTGCAACACCGTGCCCGTGTCGAAGACGAGATCGAGCAGATGAACCAGGTCATATGCCTTGTTGTCGTCCTCAGGGATGATGGTGTTGAGCTCTTCCTCCACGCGGGTCGGGGAGTCCGTGGTCGCAACCAGCGGGGTGTCCTCGTTATTGTTCTGCGGGAGGTAGGAGAGGATCTTGCGCGTCAGTTCGATCGCGGCATTGTCGTCAGCGGCACGGAAGTGCGCCACACCGGAACGCTGAGTGTGCACCGCTGCGCCACCCAACTCTTCCTGCGTGACATCTTCACCGGTAACGGACTTAACAACGCCCGGGCCAGTGAGGAACATGTACGACGTGCCGTCCACCATAACGGTGAAGTCGGTCAACGCGGGAGAATAAACCGCACCACCGGCGCAAGGGCCCATGATGACGGAAATCTGCGGGATCACACCGGAGGCGAGGACGTTACGCTTGAACACCTCACCGTAGGCAGCCAGGGAGTACACACCTTCCTGAACACGGGCACCGCCCGAGTCATTCAAGCCGATACAGGGGATACCTGCTTCGAGACTCAAATCCTGGATTTTGTTGATCTTCTGAGCCTGCACAGACGAGAAGGAGCCACCCAGGATTGTGAAATCCTGTGCGAACACGCCCACGGGGCGCCCTTCAACTTCGCCGAAGCCGGTAACAACGCCATCGCCTGGGAACTTCTTCTTGTCCATATCGAAGTCAACCTTCGTATGTTGGGCAAGAGCTCCCAGCTCCTGGAATGTACCTGCATCGAGGAATGCGTCAATGCGCTCACGAGCGGTTAGTTTCCCGCTCTGATGCTGCTTGTCGATGGCGGATTGTCCGCCACCCAAGAGAGACTTCTCTCGCAGCTCTCTGAACTTAATTAATCTTTGGTCGGCCATCTCACTTCCTTGTTCGCGCCGTGCCAGACCGCGGCCTAGTAAGAACTAGTCATGTGTAATCAGACCTCCACTCACATGGCGGCCTGATGACTTCCCTACATTAGCATGACCAAATTGTTATCTACCCAATTTGCGGCCAGATTCGGGCGACTTTGAGTCAAGAAAGTTAGTCAAGGCTAACTTTTGGGCGCGACAGGGGGCTGGAATCCTTCGGGGCCGGGGTTGTTCTTGTTCTCTAGCTCGCGCAGGAAGCTCTCGAACTGGGCACCTAGCTCTTCTGCGGTCGGAATGTCCTCTTGGCGCACGGGCAGGCCGCGTTGGGTGAGCATCGCGTCGTAGTGCTGCTCCAACGTCTCGGTGAGGATCTTCAACTCGTCGTGGTCATCAACCTGCGCAGAGATCTCGGCAACTGTCGCTTGAGAACGCTCTTCGAGGTCCGCCTCGGGCAGTTGCAGACCAGCAACCTCACACACTTCGCGCATCAGCGAGAGCGCCGCAGCGGGGTAGTCCAGCCCGGCAAGATAGTGGGGCACATGGGCGGTTAGTCCAACAACATGCTTGCCACGCTCGCCCAACCGCATGGTCAGCAGTGACGTGAACGACGCGCTCATCTGGAAGGTAGCCGGAAGTCCCGAGTTGAGCGGAATGAGCGCTGGGTCGGAGGCAAACTTGGTTACCAAGACCGGACGCGTGTGTGGGGACGGGGCGGGGAAGCCGTGGACGATGACGGTCTGGGAGATGTCGAACTGGTCGATCAAGTGCTCCACCATCGCTGCAGTGCGTTCCCACTGTAAGCTCGGTTCCGGGCCGGAGAGCAGCAGGAATGGCTTGCCATCGGCGTCGCTCAACTGACGCAGGGCGATCTCGGGGGCGGCAAACGACTCGAAGTGATCCTTGTCAAAGACGATCTGCGGACGGTGTCCGGCGTAGTCAAACAGTTGGTCGGCGTCAAAATGTCCAAGAACAGAGTTGGGCAACGAGTTGGTCAGGTGTTCGTTGAGCAGTGCCTGAGCATGTCCGGCGTCGAGGTAACTGCCCAGCGTGACCACAAGCGTGTCGGCACGAACAAGTCGCTGGTCAACACTGCCAACGTAATTAAAGAGTTGTGTTGGATCTAACATAAGTGTTTGCTAAACACCTCCCTGCGCGCTTTTGTTCCCGTAGTGAACCAGTTTACTCACAGCACAATGTCATCCCTCTCCACAGTGCCTCATCTCGCGTGCCCTACTTCGTCACCCTGCCCGAAGTCGCGAGGTCCATGCCGGGCAGCCCGCCGTTCTTTTGACCCTGAACCGCTTCGTCGGGTAGTATGGATAGGTACGACGCGGGGTGGAGCAGTTCGGTAGCTCGCCGGGCTCATAACCCGGAGGTCATAGGTTCAAATCCTGTCCCCGCTACCAAAGTGACAACGCCCACCTTATTGGTGGGCGTTGTTTGTTTGCGGGCTTGCGTCACGCTCACTCTGCGGTCTTCACGTTTGTTCTGCGATAATGGGCTAGTAACTCCGCTGACTCCTCGCCAGTGTGAGGCTCACATACTTAGACAAGAACGGCGAAACTCGGCAACCACTATGGCTAGCGTCCTCTTCAGTGATGTCAGCCGGACATACCCCGGCAACACACAACCGTCACTGTCGCATGTCACCTTGCACATTGCCGACGGCGAGTTTGTCTGTATCGTCGGCCCCTCAGGTTCGGGCAAGACTACGCTGCTACGGCTGCTGGCCGGGCTTGAGCCGTGCGACTCTGGAAACATCTTCCTTGGTGACACCGATGTGAGCGAGGTGCCACCACAACACCGCGACGTGGCGTTCGTCTTTCAGTCATTTGCGTTGTACCCCCACCTGAGTGTGGCCGACAACATCGGTTTTCCGTTGCTGACCGCTGGTGTCCCCCGTGAACAGGCGCGTCAGCAAGTTGAGGAGACTGCCGCGCTGCTCTCTCTGGGCAAACTGTTGCAGCGCAAGCCAGGGCAGTTGTCTGGCGGGGAACGGCAGCGTGTCGCCATGGCGCGGGCAATCGTGCGCAAGCCGCGCGTATTTGCTATGGATGAACCCATGTCCAGCATCGACGCCCACCTGCGACGCGCCCTTCGCGAAGAGATCGCGGCACTTCAGGCGTCGTTGGGAATTACCTGCCTATATGTCACACATGATCTGGCCGAGGCGAACCAGTTAGGACAGCGAGTCGCCGTCGTGATGAACGGTGAGTTGCAGCAGATCGGCACCCCAGACGAACTGCGGGACAACCCCGCCAACGCCGCTGTTGCCGATTTTCTGGCCACCAGCGCGTGAGTTTTCCCTAGCAGAACCGCAATTACTCCTGCATTGCGCCCGCGAATGATCTAGACTAGACCAACTAGTTGGCAGAGCGGGGGCGTGAGCCGACAAGGATGCTTGTTGTGCCTCCTCCGCCCGGTCATACAAATTGCCTTGAGTTCTGAGGAGAGAAATGGCAACCAATAAGACCTCCGTGAGCGTCGCGGAAACGGGCCGTGGGCCCAAGAAGGTCTACACCCCAAGTCCTGAAGAACAGAGCCGAGCCAACACGTTTCGCCTAACCGCAGCCCTATTGTGGGTGCTCGCACTTGGTGCCGAAGCTGCGTGCATTTTCTGGGCGCTGAAGCAGGTGCCCATTGTATTGTGGCAGGTCATCGCGCTGCTGGTGCTTGACGCTGTGCTCGCCATCGGCGGGTCACTGCTGTGGAAGCGCTCCAACAAGCTCGACCCGCCGTCGCGCGCGAACGGGCTCACGTTCTGGTTGCAGTCGCAACTTGGCCTGATTGTCGCTGTCCTGGCCTTCCTGCCGCTGATCGTCGTGGTGTTGCTGAGCGGCAACCTCAGCACCAAGGAGAAGGGCATCATCGCTGGAGTGGCAGGTGTGCTTCTTGTGGTGACTGGTTTGTTCGGCGTGGACTGGAATCCGGTTTCGGCTGAACAGTACAACCAAGAGGTTGCGGTGGTCATGGCTGTCAACGGCGAAAACGAAGTTTTCTGGGTCAAGAACGGCTCCGTGTACCACCTGTGTGAAGAGTCGAGCGACCTACAGCGGGACTCAGCGGATGGCAACGTCTACAACGGCACCGTCGCTGCGGCACATGAGAACGGTATGCAGCGCCTCGCCAACCGCAAGGAGTGCGGTTACGACCCCAACAACCCGCCGGACGTGACCGACTGGCTGCCCGGTGGCGGCCTGTTTGACCAGATCACTGCCCCACAGGACACCCCGTAGTTGAAGCACTACTCAGCTAGGTAGCTGAACGAAGAGCGCCCCTGCGGGCTCGTTGCAGGGGCGCTCTTCGTTTCTGTGAACGTTGGCTCAGTGGAACGTCGATACGGCGTAGGCCAAGACCGGTGCGAACAGCAGTGCGGGCAGCAGGTTGACCACGGCTACCTGCTTGGCGCCAATGAGCCTGAAACCGAGGCCCAACAGCACCACACCACCGGTGGCGTTCAGCGCGTCAATCTGCCCGGACGAGAGGAAGTCGCCGATGAATAGGCCGACTAACGTCCAAGCACCCTGATAGATCGCGATGGGCACTATGGACGCAGCCACGCCGATGCCGAAGCTGGCGGCGAACGCGATAGCCGCAAAGCCGTCCATCACAGACTTGACGATCAACTGCTCGGAGCCGAGCCCTAGACCGTCGTTGAGCGAGCCAAGGATTGCTAACGGTCCCACACAGAAAACCAACGTCGAGGTCACTGCACCCTCCACAAACGTGGACGACGAGTCCCCTTCGTGGATGAAACGGTCGCGAACTCTAGTAGCTACGTTTTCCAGTCGTTGCTCCAGATTGAGTCCGGAGCCAAGGATCGTACCAACCAGCAGGGCAGCCAACACGACCAGTAGGGCGGCGTCAGTCCCAACATACTCGTCGAGCACACTCGAAAAGCCGCTCGCGACCGCACGACCGCCGAGCACAAGTGTGAACAGTCCGAGGAGTTGCGTCACCAAGTCGCGGGTGCGGTGCGGGAACTTCGAGCCCAGGGCCATGCCGAGCAGTGCCCCAGCCAAGACCAAGACGACGTTGATGGCGGTTCCCGCTCCAATAAACACGTCACAGAGTCTTCCACAGCAATGGCAAGAAATTGGACTCTGTACCAAACTTCGGCCACAACGTGGTAGCGCTGACGCGGGCAGTTGTGGTAGGCATGTAGGCGTGCTTGACTACCATTACCCGTTGCATGAGGCGGTGTTGCCCAATGGGTTGCGTGTCATCGTCAGCGAGGATGCGACCTCCCCTGCAGTGGCGGTGAACCTCTGGTACCGCGTCGGTTCCGGCGACGAAACGCGTGCCACAAGCGGTTTTGCTCACCTGTTTGAGCATCTGATGTTCTCGGGGACGGACGCAATTGCTGCCGGCGAGCATCTGTCAGCCATTGAGGAGGTGGGCGGTCACGTCAATGCGACCACCAGCGCGGACCGCACCAACTACTTTGAGATGGTGCCTCCGCACGCGTTCGAGTTTGCACTGTGGCTGGAGGCGCAGCGCATGGAGAACTTGGCCGTGACGCAGTTCAATCTGGACACGCAGCGCGAAGTGGTCAAGGAAGAGAAGCGCCAGCGCTACGACAATGTGCCTTATGGCGATGAGTTGGCGCTGCTGCTCGCCTTGGCCTACCCGGAAGAGCACCCCTACGCGCAACCAACAATCGGGCGCATGGAGACCCTCGACACCGCCTCGCTGGACATGGTTCAGGAGTTCTACGACACCTGGTATCGCCCTGAACTTGCCACACTCGTCGTCTGTGGCAACGTGGACGTTGACAGTGCATTCGCACTTGTCGAAAAGCATTTCGGTGGCATCTCGAAGCCACCCGCCACCTCTCCGGGGCTTCATCGCGACGGCACCATTGAGCCACTGGCTGGCATCCCGCGCTTGAACGTGACGCGCGATGTGCCGCTGAGCGACCTCACCTTGTGCTGGCGCGCCCCCGCAGCCGAAACCCCCGATGACTTGGCGTTAGACATCGCAGGGGCAGTCCTAGGAGCCGGTCAGTCGGGCAGGCTGTATCGACGACTAGTGCTGGACACCGAGATTGCCGAGTCGGTGAGTGTCGCTCCGTTTGGTTTTGTGCGCGGTACTTCGCTAGCAACGATTGGTGCTCGTCCCCGTAAGACCAGCGACATGGAGCGCCTCGAAGAGATGATTCTCGAAGAGGTGGCAGCGCTGGCCGAAGTTGGCCCGACAGCGGCCGAACTGGAGCGCGTGCTCGTCAACGTCGAACGTGAACTGTTCACTGAATTAGCAACTGTCGATCACCGCGCAGATGTAATCAACCGCTACGCCACGCTGTTCTCCGATCCTGACCTCATCAACCGCGACCTAGAGAGAGTTCGCAGCGTCACCCCCGACGATGTGGCGGAATCGCTGCGTCGCTGGATGACCGCAGATAAGCGTTCCGTGCTGGAGTATCGCGCAGCTAACGACGAAGTTGAGGTGGAGACCGCATGAGCATCCCCCGTCCCACCATCCCCAAACCAACTCCGTGGGCTTTCCCGCGCCACGACGAGTTCTTCCTAGACAACGGCGTGCGGGTCTGGGCGTTCGACCTGCCCGGACAGCTAGTCTTGCGCACCAACCTCGCCCTTGACCTGCCGCTCACTGCGGAACCTACTGGAATGGAGGGCATCGCCGCCCTGGCCGCAGAAGTTGCCGACGAAGGCACCACCAACTACCCCGGCGAGACGTTTGCCGAGCGTGTTGAAGGGCACGGCATCTCGCTGCACTCGGGCGCTCACTGGGAGGCAACCATGTGCGGGGCGCAAGTGACCGTCAGTCAGTTTGCTAAAGCGTTGCAATTACTTACCGAGTTGGTCAACAACCCCGAGTATCGCGACCGCGACATCGCGCGCCACATCGAAGACGAGTTGGTGGAGATCGCCGACCTGGAAGCCAACCCGGGAGCGCGAGTGGCCACCGCCATGTCGCGAGCGCTGGTCTCCTCAACCTGTCGCAGCGCAACCAGAGGGTCAGGCACGCGCGAGAGTGTCGCCCGCATCACCCCTGAACTGGTCCGCGAGTTTCATGACGCCTACTGGACGCCAGCCGGAGCCACCTTCGTCGTTGCCGGATCCCTGCCGTCTGACCTGCGCTCGCTGCTGAACGACACCATCAGTACGTGGCAAGGTCCGCAACCGAGCGTCACTCACGAAAAGCTACTACCAAACGAGTCATCGTCCCCACTATGGCTCATCGACCACCCAGGGGCGCCGCAGGCAACCTTGCGAGTAGGAGCGCTGACCCCAACCCGCGACCACCCGGATTGGGCACAAGCGCAAGTGGCCTGCACCGCCATGGGAGGCACGTTCGGTTCCCGCCTGAACGCCCGTCTGCGCGAGGATCGCGGCTACACCTATGGAGCCAGTTGCCACATCGCCCCGCAACGCTTCGCTGGCATCTTCACCGCCGGCCTGAACTGCCGCACCGAAGTAGCTGCAGACGCCCTCCACGAACTTCTCGCCCTCTTAGACCTCGCTGACGGCCCCTTCACCGCACCTGAGATCGACGCCGCCCGCGACTACCGCATCGGCGTCTCTCCCCTAAGCTACGACAACGCCGGAGCCATCGCCCACCAGGCAGCCGTCTTCGCCTCCCACGCCATCGCCCCCGCTTGGTTCAACGACTTCCAACGCAGCCTCCAAGAAACCACCCCCGACCGCGCCACAGAAGTCTTCGCCACCTGGCTCGCCCCCGAAAAGCGCCACATCGTCATCGCCGGAGACGCCAAACAGCTACTCCCCACTCTCCGCGCCAAAGGCTTCGACCCCGAACTAGTCGGCACGTTCGGATAGCCGACAGAAGCGCGATATATCGAGCACAACCCCAACCGACACGATTTGCTCGCTATATGAAGCATGACCGACTGTCCGCCACAGCGTCGAATTCGTCATCATTACCTGATCGCCGTTCGACACCAAAGTCGAGCGCTACCTAACTACTCGTGCCAGGTGAGAGTCGGCTTGCGCTTGGTGGTTACACAGTCCGCTAGATAGAAGTTGATAAGGGTCTGGTAAGGGATGCCTGTCTGTGCAGACTGGGCCTTGAAGTAGTCAATGGTGGCGACGTCGAGTCTAATCGTGACCGGTCGCCGCAGCTTCTCCATGTAAGGGTTTGGCCGCGAACTGCTGAAATCGTATTCCTCTCGCATGTCAATTGCCATAGGATAACGCCTCCCTGTTGGTTGCTTTTCTAGCTGAAATGATTCTGATTGTCTGGTTCTCCACACGGTAGCAATGGCAAACCACGAGTAGCCGTCACACCTGACTCACGCCCAGAATGATGAAGCGGTCCTCATCGCTTGAATGGTCCGGGTCGTCGATGACCCGCGCATAAGGGTCGAAAAACACGGTTCGGGCTTCCTCGAACGACACATGATGCTTTGACTCGCTAGCAGTGGCCTTGCTGGTATCCCACTCGAAACGTATTGCATCCATATGTACATGATAGTGCTGTTGTAGTGGATAGGCAACGCCGACGCACACTCCAAGAACCACTCCTTGTAGACGGACCCCCGACCACGACCATAAGAGGCTCGCTGCCGAAGACACCATACAACACGATCAAAGCACACCACGTAGGCGTCTCTCTGGCACGCCACGAGCTGAGGAACACCGATGAGTTGGCACAGTTCGCTAACAAATGCTACCGTGCTTGCGCATTAACAAATGCTATAGTACGGTGACAATTGTGAGCGGACATTGGATTCGGACACCGCGTGAATTCGGCGGGGCTATGACTCAGGCGCGGCGGGATGCTGGCCTGACGCAAGCCCAATTGGCTGAGAGGGCTGGTGTGTCGCGGCGCTGGATTGGCGAACTTGAAGCAGGGAAGCGTCCTGGAGCTGAGCTTTCGTTGGTGATGCGCACTGCTGACGCGTTGGGTTTGCAGCTTTCTCTGGCACCAAAGCCGCCTAAAGATCCGTTGAGTGATCAACTCTGGGATGCGGTATTGAATGGTGGAGTTCTGCGTGGCTGAGTTGGTGGTCCTGCTTACTCTACGACGACTACCCAGCCACCGACCACAACAACAAGTACGACGTCTTCAACGACGACTACACAACCGCCGACAACGACAAGCACAACAACACCTACGAGCACATCAACCACGACGACAGTTGCGCCGGAGCCGCCGGACCTGCAGATCTATTACCTCGCTCCAGGTGGCTGCGATGTGACGATCCGCGGTGAACTGGGAAAACTCGTTCACTTCAACGTGACGGTCACATCCCCTGATGGCAGGGCATTTACCTATATGGATGAGGTTGAGGAAATTGTGCCTAGCCTCATGGTGTCGTATGGTGCTTTGGACCCTGCGACTTGGCCGACGTGTTCCGTCTGGGATGTGTATTACGTGAGTTAGTCCGTTTGTTGACTGCGAGGAGCGGTCGTCCCACTGGATGGGGCGGCCGCTCCTTTCATTCTTTGGACGTATTGGGTGCTTGACCCCCTGCTTACCTGGGCGTTTCTACGCCCCTTTCTACTGTGGGTGCTATGCCGAAAGGTTGGTACACCGGGCCAACAAAAAGAAAGACGCTGGGGCGCAAGGGAAAACCCTCGCACACCCAGCGTTCCTTCGCTCGGGGAGGCGGCCTCAATGCTGGGCCGCTCCAGATTCGGACCTATGCGCGGCCCAGGATGCGGTTCAACGTGGTGCCACACACTGGGCACTTCGACTTGGCCATCTTGGTGCCCTTGTCGTTGACCACGATGTCGCCTTCGGCCTCAACCTTGGCCTTGCACTTCACACAGTAGAACTCACCGTTGTACTTGTCAGCCATGGACTATCTCCTTCTTGCTATTAGCCCGGCATAGCTTGGGCGTACCCGTAGCGCCAATTGGTAAGGGGGCGGGGCGAGTAACACTTTACTATGCAACTCACACTACATGGACGCCCATGTCACACACAACGCAACGCGCGGACAATAAACACGCAATTAACTGTGGCTTTCTGACAGACGCAGGACAAACGGCGACGCTCAAGTAGGCCTGAGAAATGGGAGACCCGCGGGACCTAGCCGCGCACCTTCCCCTGCGCGCAGCCGATCGACCGCGGGTCTGACATGAAATCTAGCGGTCACAGCCAAGGATGTCAAACGCCCGAATTAGGCCAACACTGTCTCCCGTTGTGGACGACAGATTGCGCCTGTGAGGTGCATCCTGACTTGCAGCAGCTGGCGCCTACGACGCACCACCTTCCAGCAGCTTGCGCAGTTGTTCGTCCAAGTCATCTGGGGTGGACGACTGTGGGACGGACGCGCCGTAGTTGTCTGGGTCGGCCAAGTCGGTTGCGGTGGGCAGGGCGTCTGGGTGTCGCCACAGCGAGTCGCGTTCAATCAGGCTTGAGCGTTCCGCTATCAGCGTCCACAGCCGGGAGGCGTTTCGCGCTTTCGCGGCGTGCAGGTTGAGCCCCAACAGCTTCAGCAGGGCTTTCTCTCCGGGGCCTCCGGCAGCGGAGCGACGACGCAGCAGTTCGTTGAGCGCCGAAGCGTTCGGCATGGGCGACGCCGCCGCGCCCACAACCGCGTCAACCCAGCCCTCTACCAGGGCAAGCAAGGTCTCCAAGCGGTCAAGAATCTCGGCCTGCTCGGGTGTGTGCGCTGGCGAGAACATGCGTCCAAACAACTTCTCGGAGGCTGCGCTCAGGCTCTCGGGTGTCATCGTCGCCATCTCGCGCGGGTCAATGGTGTTGGCCAGCACATCTGGGTCAATGACGATGAGGGACGCCCAGTGAGTGACCATGGCAACAAGTTGGCTGGGCAGCCACGAGACAGACTCAAAGAGCCACGCTCTGGCGGTCTCGCGCAGGGCGAGATAGATCAGCAGGTCACCGGGGAGAATGTCGTCCAGCCCATCACCAAAGGCTGCGATGTTGGCGGGCAGCAGGGCGGCTGTGCCCGAGACGCCTAGCGGCAGTACCGCGTCCGAGGCGCTGAGCACCCCAGCGGCAACCTCGGCGATCCCGACAGACAACTGTGCCGAGTACATCTGCATGGCGGACGCCCGAATCAATGGCAACAAGGTGGAGCGCAGTTGTGCCAGGCCTTCGGGCACGTACTCGCCGTCGCCCTCCTGTGTCTCGGAGGCGATCATGGATGTCATGGCATCCGCGAGTTTGCCCGCGATGGGTTCGGCGATGGTCTGCCAGCCACCCATGGTGCGTTCCACCCAGTCGGCGCGACTCCAAGCGGCCGAGGTGAGAGTAGCGTCCGGCAGAGTGACTTGGGGTTCTAGCCACAGCATCGCTAGCCGCATGGCGTCGCCTACCTTGCGAGCGTCAGCAGAGTCCGGACTGGGGTCTTTACCTAGGGCCGCGACGCGCTTGCGCGTCTCGTCTTTGGTGCGCTGCCAGTTGACGCCCTGGTTGGCGCGAGAGTTGAACTGCCCCAGCAGGGAGTTGAGGTTGGCGGCCAAATCGCCCGGTTCAGGCATCTCGCCGCCGCTGAAGCCGAGACGACGGAGAAATTCGGCGAGGCTATTCTCGTCGTCTCCCTCGCCCGCGGGGCGACCGTCAAGGTTGTCACTCATAGCATCTATTCAACCCCAAAGGCGGGGTCAAAGCGAACAAGTAGGCGCTCAACTTGGGTAAGGTTAGCGTTATGGCAGCAACAGAGTCTGGAGGCCCGACGGCGGACGGCGGCACGTTCACGCGTTCGTTTCGTCCCCGCGCCTGGGGACAGCGGGCGCTCACGCTCACTACGGCCTTTGCCAGCCTCCTTATTCTCTCGGTGCTCATCATCGTTTGGCCCACCGGTTTTGTGGTCTATTCGCCGGGGCCCAGCGACGTTCTGCTGCTCGACGACTCCGAAGACACCTCGATACACATCGAGGGAGCAAAGGTCTACCCGACCAATGGCACCTTGCTGTGGACCAGCCTGACCATCACTGCTAGGGACCAATCGCTTGGGCTGCCTGAGGCCGTCATGGCGTTCTTGCGCAACGACTGGGACGTGTTCCCCCGCGAGTTGGCCTACCCGGTTGGACGTCCCGTCGAGCAAGTGGCGCAGGAGGCTGAAGACTCGGTCAGCCCGGCGCGACGCAACGCCATCGTCGCCGGCCTGCGCGCGGCAGGACGTCCGGTGTCACAGACACCGATCATCACCTATGTCCGTCCTGCTGGGCCAAGTTATGGGCGGCTGCACGTGGGCGACTTGATCATTGGCGTTGACAACGAAGAGGTGCGCACCGCGTCTGATGTGGCGTCGGCTGTCGCCAAACATGCCGTTGGCGACAAGGTGAATATCAAGATCATGGACGCCAAAGGCATTGAATACGACGTGGTGGTGACGGCCGAGGCTGGAAACGCTGCCGAAAACACCGCGAAACTTGGTGTCAGTTTTGCGGACTCGTACCGTTACGAGCCGATTCTGGTCACTTTCAACACCGGACCGCACGCGTCGGCAACGGGTGGCGGACTGCTGTTGTCGCTTGGACTCTACGAGATGCTTGGCAAGGAAGACTTGCTGGCTGGACGCAGGGTTGCGGCCTCCGGAACGGTGGATGCCTCGGGCACGGTGTCGAGCGTGGCTGGCATCACGGAGAAGCTGATTTCTGCGGAGCGGGATGGGGCCGATGTGTTTCTGCTTCCGGCCAGCTCGTGCGGAGTCACTCCAGCGTCGATCGGCAAGATGCGTATCGTGGTGGTCAGCAGTCTCACTGACGCCATCGAATCGCTGCGCTTGCTGCGTGACGACCCTCTTGCTGACGTGCCACACTGTTAGACGCTCGTGTCTTGCCTCTTTTGTCTCTGATTGTGGTTGGCTGTCTCCGGCTGCGTCTGGTCGTCTTTGCCATGCCTGTTTCTCTGTCCCCACCGATCGCGGTGTGTGAACTGAGTGTCGCGTAGACTGAGCAGGTGGAGAGAGTTTCTGAACCCGACGCCCTGACCCGCTGGCAGCGCATCGCGCTTCTCGTGGCCGGTATCGTGGCGGCAATCGCGCTGGTGCTGTTTTTGGCCGCCAAAATCTGGACTGAGTATCTGTGGTACGGCAGTTTGGACCACGGCGATGTCTATTCCAAACGCCTGTTGACCGGTGCAGTGTTGTTTGCCATCGCATTCGTGGGGGCTGCGCTGGTGGTGGGGGCCAACTTGGCTGTGGCGTTCACCATGTCTCCGCGAGTGTTGCAAGGACGGGTGCAGTCGCCGTCCGGAGTGTCGTATGGACGGCTAGCTGTCGTCGGCGCGCCGTCTGGGATAGTCGGCTTTCTTGCCGGCATGTCGGCCCTCGACCAGGTGGATACTGTGCTCGCGTGGCTGGACGGCAAGGCATTCGGCGTGGCCGATCCGTACTTCGGCAAAGATGTGGCGTTCTACGTGTTCTCGCTGCCGTTCTGGCAGTGCCTCGTTGGCTTAGTTCTCGCCATCGTCGTGGTGTCCGCTGTTGCCACAGCAGTAGTCCACTTTGTCCTCGGTTCTGCCGCACAGGTGACGAGCAAGGCGAAGGCGGCTCGGTCGAGTGGGCAGATAACGCCTGACTTGTTCTCCAATCCGTTGAGTGGCGGCGCACAAGGGCATTTGTCGTTGCTGGCGGCGCTTGCGCTGATTGTATACGGTATACAACTTCTGTTGGACCGGTATGAGTACTCGTATACGGACAATGCTCTGTTCACTGGCGTGGCCTATACGGACGACCACTCCCGCATCACCGCCAAGCTGGTAGTCGCCATCATCTGCTTCATCTGTGCGGCGGTTTTCGCAGCCAACGTGAAGCTGCGTCGTTGGAACATCGCGCTGTCATCCGTGGTGCTACTGATTGTCTCCTCGTTGGTGGTCTCCGGCGTCTACCCGAGCGTGGTGCAGCGTTTCTCGGTCAAGCCGGACGAGCCCATAGTGGAGACCCCGTACATCGCGGAGCACATCAAGGCAACGCGGGAGGCCTTCGGCATTGATGGCGTGGAGATCACCGACTACTCCGCCAAGACCGAGGCCACAGCCGGGCAGTTGCGAGCCGACGCTGAGGCGCTTCCCGGCATCCGCTTGATGGACCCGGAGGTCATTGCTCCCACCTTTGAGCAGTTGCAGCAGGTGCGCGGTTATTACTCCTTCCCCAGCGTGCTGGACGTTGATCGCTACACCATCAACGGCACCACCACAGACGCCATCATCGCGGCTCGCGAGATCGACCTTGCGGGCGTGCCCGATCAGTCGTGGACCAATATTCACACCGTCTACACGCACGGTTATGCAATGGTGGCGGCCTACGGCAACCGGCGTCAACCCAGTGGTGAACCGCAGTGGATCGTCGGCGACATCCCGCCGAAGGGCGAGTTGGCTGAGCACCAGGCACGCATCTACTTTGGCGAGTCCACCACCGAGTTCGCCATCGTGGGCGCACCCGAGGGCACCGCTGCGGTCGAGTTGGACACGCCCGGCGGCGGTGACACCGGAGCGGAGACCCGCAACACCTACGACGGCACCGGTGGTGTGCCGGTTGGCGGCTTCTTCAACCGTCTGCTGTTTGCCATGCGGTTCACCGACATGAACATGCTTCTCTCCGACCGCGTGAACGACGAGTCTGTCATCCTCTACGACCGCACGCCCACCCAACGAGTTCAAAAACTGGCACCTTGGCTGACGGTTGACACCAACCCGTTCCCGGCAATTGTTGACAGCCGCGTGGTTTGGATCGTCGATGGTTACACCACGTCAGCTAACTATCCCAACTCACAACACGTTGACCTCTCCGAGGTGATCAACGGTGCCAGCCCGCAGAGCGTCAACTACATGCGCAACAGCGTCAAAGCCACAGTTGACGCCTTGGACGGCACCGTCACCCTCTACGCTTGGGATGAGTCAGACCCCGTCTTGGCTACGTGGATGGCCGTTTTTCCCACGTTGTTGACGTCTCGCAGTGAGATGAGTGCCGATCTGCTGAACCACATGCGCTACCCGCAAGACATCTTCAGAGTGCAGCGCGAGGTACTTGGCCGCTACCACACCACCAACCCGGACACGTGGTATCAGCAGTCCGACTTGTGGAGGGTGCCCAGCGACCCGCGCGCGTCGAGTGCGTCCGTGAAGGAACCGCCGTACTACCTGTCCATCAAATGGCCGGGCGACACGGCACCCATCTTCTCCACCACTGCGGTCTACGTGCCCAGCGGACGCGAGAACCTCGGGGCCTACCTTGCGGTAGTTGCGGACGCATCGCATCCCGACTACGGGAGACTGCGGGTCTTGAAGCTCTCAGACACACAACAGATCGCTGGCCCAGGTCAGACGTTCAACGCCATCACAACCGACCAAACGGTAGCTGACAAGCTGCTTCCCTACACAAAGCAAGGCAGTGCGCAGGCCATCTATGGCAACCTGCTCACCCTGCCGCTAGGCGGCGGCCTCATGTACGTCGAGCCGATCTACACGCAGCGCAAGAACGACACGTCGTCTTCGTCCGGCTCGTACCCGGTGCTGCGTTTTGTGGTAGTCCGCTTCGGTGAGCACATCGGCATCGGTGACACTCTGCAAGAGGCCCTAGACATGGTCTTCCAAGGCGACTCCGGAGCCGAAACCGGCGAGACAGATCCATCGCCGGCCACGCCAACAGATCCGGCCACGCCAACAGACCCTGCTGACCCTGCTGACCCTGGCGCGGACCCAACTGATCCAACTGATCCAACGGACCCCGGAACTAACGTCCCTGAACCCGGCTCTCCGCAAGAAGCCGCGCTAGCCTTACTCGCTCAAGCAGCCCAAGCCTTCGCCGCCGCAGACGCAGCCCTAGCCCGTGGCGACCTAGGCGAGTACCAAATCCAAGTAAACCTAGCTAAGTCTCTAGTCGAACAGGCCAAGGCGGTCTTGGCATAGGGCCTGGTTCCGGAGTGCCTATTGGATACCAAGGGGAGACGCTATCCGGCAGGTCACCGACACCCTAGACGCGTATGCCTCCAAACTCCGCCGTCAGTGACGGTGCTGGGCAGACACGCGCTGTAAGCAGCGCCGATGAGTCAGAATGACAGCCAATCTGTGACCCAACGCTTTAGTGCGTCGGGGTCGTCGGGGAGGTCGGTGACGCGGCGGGGGCCGTCCAACTGGGTGGCGAAGCGCGGGGGCACTGGGGGAGTGAAGCCCACGGCTTCTTCGATGGTGGCGGCGAACTTCACCGGGAGAGCGGTCTCGATGACGATTATCGGTGTGTCGGTGATCCCCGCGAAACCGAGTGCGGGGCCTAGGGCGTCGGCAGTGTGTGGATCGACTAGGACCTGATAGTCGTTAAAGACTTCGCGGATCGTATCGATGCGGTCCTCGTGCGTTGACGCGAGCGCGACGAAGCCGTAGCGCTCGTTTAGGTGCTCAAACTCAGCTGTTTCGGACAGGTCGAAGAAGCCTTGTTCGTTCAGTTGCGTGTGGAACAGGTCGGCGGTGCGGGTGGCGTCGCGACCAACAAGGTCGAAGATGAAACGCTCAAAATTGCTGGCTTTGGAGATGTCCATGGAGGGGGACGACGTTGCTAGCGTCTCGGCAGCGCCGCGCGGGCGGTAGACGCCGGTCTCAAAGAACTCGGCGAGCACGTTGTTCTCGTTGGTCGCTAGCAGCAGCGTGCGGATGGGAAGGCCCATCTCGGCGGCGATGTGTCCGGCCAGAATATTGCCGAAGTTACCGGTGGGTACGGCAAATGTCACTTCGGTGTCGTTCGAGTAGGTGACACGCAGATACGACGCAATGTAGTAGACCACCTGAGCAACCAGGCGTCCCCAGTTCATCGAGTTGACGCTGCCCAAGTGCGTGGTCGCTTTGAAGTCTGCGTCCATGTTGAGCGTCTTGACAAGATCTTGGCAGTCGTCGAAGACGCCGTCAATGGCGATGTTGGCGATGTGCGTGTCGGTGATGGAGAACATCTGCGCCTGCTGAAACTCGGTCATGCGCCCACGCGGGGTGAGCATGACGACGCGCACATGTTCCTTGCCAAGCATCGCGTACTCGGCTGCCGAACCGGTGTCACCGCTGGTGGCGCCGAGCACCGTCAAGGTGCCACCACGGCGCGCCAACTCGTAGTCGAAGAACTGACCGAGCAGTTGCATCGCCATGTCTTTGAATGCCGCAGTGGGGCCGTTGCTCAGGTGAGCCAGCCAGACGTTGCTGCCGCCCAAACGGGTGACCGGAACGATCTCGGGGTCACCAAACGCCTCTTCGGTGTAGGCACGGCGGGTGAGGGCCTCAATGTCGGGGGCAGGAATGTCGTCGATGAACAGCTTGAGCACCTCGGCAGCCAACGCGGCATAGCCCTGGTCGCGCAACACGCCCCGCCACGAGTCCAGCAGTTCGTCGCTCAACTGCGGGTAGGTCTGCGGGACGTAGAGTCCGCCGTCAGGGGCCAGTCCAGTCAGCAACACGTCAGAAAATGGCAGACCGACGGCGTTGGGGTCGCGAGTCGAGATGTAACGCATGGGTGGCCTCACTTCAGGGTTCAAGTGTAAAACAATAGCGCTTAGCGGAGCGTCGAGCTTAGGCAGCGCCCATTGTGGAGCTAGCACCACGCATGCTCTTGTTGGTCGGTAAGCGCGGGCCCAGGTGCCGAGACGCAGCCTGGCACTGCGTTCACTCCACAGGAGCGAGCAGTTCGGCGCTCACACTCAGCGGGCCGGGCTGCGGTGTCCACACGATGTCGCCCTTGATAGAACCGACGGCGCGCAAATCATTCTCAGCGAGCTTCAACAGGTCCAACGAGGCGGCCTCGCCTGCGAACTCGATGCGGGCGATCGCCGTCTTCTGCGACATCTTCGCGTTCGACTTGGCGCCACGAATGCCGCTAAGTGCCTCGGCCACAGCCGACAGCAACGCCACGTCGCCTTCAACGCTCAATTCCGCAACCGTGGGCCACGCGGCATGGTGGATCGAGCCTTCCTGCCACCAGCTCCACACCTCTTCGGTGACGAACGGCAGATACGGCGCAAAGAGACGCTGCAGCACGTTGAGTGCGGTCTGCAGTGCGGCGCGGGCAGACAGTGCTTCAGGACTGGGCACGCGTTGGGTCGATTCGCCTGTGTCACTGAGCTCAGTCGATGCTGTTCCTTGCGCCACATTCAGATTGCCGTAGGCGCGCTCTTTCAACAGCTCGATGGTGTCGTCACAGAAACTCCAGAAGAACGCCTCTGTGACCTCCAACGCCGAGGTGTAGTCGAAGGCCTCAAACGATGCTGTGGCTGCCGAAACCACGCCCTTCAGCGCCTCCAGCAGCGCCAAGTCGATTGGCTCGGTGACGGCGCTGATCGGTGTGGCTGAGCCCATGCCAAGTACAAACTTGGAGGCGTTGAGCACCTTGACGGCCAGACGGCGACCCACCTTCATCTGCGTCTCGTCGAACGGGGAGTCGGCACCAGGGCGGGCCATTGCGGCACGCCAACGCACCGCATCCGAGCCGAACTTGGCGAGGATCTCAGTGGGCACCACCACGTTGCCCTTGGACTTGCTCATCTTCTTGCGGTCGGGATCTACCACGAAACCGGAGATAGTGGCGCGCTTCCAGGGCAGCGAGTTGAACTCCAAGTGGCTGCGCACCACGCGGGTGAACAGCCAGGTGCGGATGATGTCGTGTGCCTGCGGGGCCACATCCATCGGGAAAGTCAGGTTGAACAGCTCGTCATCCACGCCCCAACCGCAGGCGATCTGCGGGCTGAGGGAGGACGTGGCCCACGTGTCCATCACGTCCTTATCGGCGGTGAATCCACCTGGCTGGTCGCGCTGAGCCTCGGCGTATCCGGGCGCGGGCGTGCTCATCGGATCAATCGGCAACAAGTCCTCAGATGCCAAGATGGGAGACTCCCAGTTCGGCTCGCCGTCGTTGTCCAGTGGGTACCAGATGGGGAACGGCACCCCGAAGAAACGCTGGCGCGAGATCAGCCAGTCGCTGTTGAGCCCCTCCACCCAGTTAGTGAAGCGGTTGCGCATGTAGTCAGGCACCCATTCGAGTTCCTCGCCGCCGCGCCGCAGCAGTTCGCCACGTAGGTTGAGGTCTTTGCCGCCGTTGCTGACGTACCACTGCCGGGTGGCGACGATTTCGAGCGGCTTGTCGCCCTTCTCGTAGAAGTTCGCCATGCGGACGGTCGGCTTGGGCTCGCCGTCCAGATCGCCGGAGGCGCGCAGCATCTCGACAACGGCCTCGCGCGCAGAGTACGTCGTCTTGCCTGCCAGCGGTTCATAGGCGGCCGGATTGCCCACCCATTCGGGCGTCTCAGCCTGCAAACGACCGTCACGCCCGATGACCGTGCGGGTGGGCAGGTTGAGTTCCCGCCACCAAGTCACGTCGGTCAGGTCGCCGAAGGTACAACACATCGCGATGCCAGCGCCCTTGTCCGGCTCGGCGGACGTGTGTGCCAACACCGGAATCTGAATTCCGAACAGCGGGTCTGTGACGAACGAGCCAAACAGGCTTTGATAACGCACATCGTCGGGGTGGGCGATCAGCGCGCACACCGAGACGATCAGTTCGGGACGGGTGGTCTCGATGTAGATGGGGGAGCCGTCGGGCGCATGGAAGGCAACCCGGTGATAGAAACCGGGGTATTCGCGGTCCTCAAGCTCGGCCTGGGCGACGGCGGTCTGGAAGGTGATGTCCCACAACGTGGGCGCGTAGCTGAGATAAGCCTCGCCGCGCGCCAAGTTGTGCAGGAACGCCCGCTGGGCCACCGCCTGCGTGGACGGCGCGATGGTGGCGTAGAGCGTGTCCCAATCCACTGACAAGCCCAGGTGTCGCCACAGATCCTCAAAAACCTGTTCGTCCACCGCAGTCAACTGGATGCACAACTCGATGAAGTTGCGCCTGCTGATGGCGATCTGCCGCTTCGGGTCCGGCTTCTCCGGCGGCGTGAACTCCGGGTCGTAGGGGATAGACGGGTCGCAGCGTACCCCAAAGTAGTTCTGCACGCGGCGCTCAGTGGGCAGGCCGTTGTCGTCCCAACCCATGGGGTAGAACACGTGCTTGCCCTGCATGCGCTGGTAGCGCGCCACCACGTCGGTGTGTGTGTAGCTGAAAACGTGTCCGACGTGCAGCGAGCCAGACACCGTTGGCGGGGGCGTGTCGATTGAGAAAACCTGATCGCGAGACTCCGGGCGCACGAAGGCATAGGTGCTGTTGTCACGCCAAGTTTTGGCCCACTTGTCTTCTAGCCCTTCAAGCCCCGGCTTTTCGGGCACATTCCACGTCGCATTCACCCGCACAATGCTACCCGACGCAAGCCTTGAGGTGCAGTCTCACACCTGGCCACGGTTGCAGCTCTGCGTGCAGAGCCTCTTGTTGCAGCGTATTGGGAATGGGAATCATTAGCGTTATGGGCGGGGTGCCCCATTACGCCACCTCATGGCAGCCGATTCCTGGACGCTCTCTTACGCGTTGGCGGCATCCTTGAGAGCCTGCAGCACCACTTCTTGGCTGTTGCCCTTGGTGTTCGTGTTCGCGGCCTCGGCCAGGGCCTCGTTTGCCAGTTTGCCGTTGGCTAGGTACGTCGGGGTGGCGTTGATGCCCGTGGTCTCGAACTTGGTGCCGGGCACCTTTGTATCAAAGCTGATCTTCTCGGCCTCCTTCACCCACTCGACGGTGGCGTTGCCTGCGTAGCACGCTTGGAACTGGGTTAGCGCATCACCCGTAATGCCCGCCTCGGCAGCAAACGTGACGCTCAACGCTTCATCGGTGAACCCAACGCCCTCGGCGGGCTGGTTAGCGAAAACAACCTTGTTGTACTCGACGAACCGTCCCACAGCGTCCGCACAGGTGGCGGCGACGGAAGCCTTGACTGACCATTGGTTATAGATGATGCGGTCCCCAACCATGGTGCGGGGGTGAATCCGCAACTCAATATCGCCCTTCTGCGCCAGTCCGAACAGGGCGTCACCAAAGTAGTCTTCGTAGGTCTTGCAGCCGGGGCACTGGAAATCTGAATGCACGTCCACAACGATGGCACCCTCCTTGACGGCAGACCCGAACACCAGAATGGCGTCGTTATTCTCCGTGGCGTTGGGCGGAACGATCTGCTCCACGTCGGTGCCTCCAGAGGTGGAGTTATCGATGGCGGCCTGCTTGTTCTTGTTGACTAGCAGCGCAATCACCAGCGCGATCACTGCGATCAGCGCGACTACTGTCACCGCGATGATCTTCTTCTGCTTACGCGACGCTGCCTCTGCCGCCTCACGTTCGGCACGCAACTGCGCCCGGTGGCTACCTTCAGGTCCCAAATCCTTCAGTACCTTGTGCTTAGACATATTGTTCTTACCTTCCAACTAAGGTGGTGATGGCGTTTCGTAAGGTACTTTCGCTGACGATTCCTGCAGTCAGCGGTAAGTACTGCCAGTCCAAAGCCGTATCATTGACGAAGAAAGCCGGGATTGAACGGGTGTTGTGTTCGGACAAATAACTGGTGGCTGCAGCGTCCACTTGCTGGACAAAAACCTCGGTGAGACGCAGGTCGTAGCAACGCTGCATGCTGTCAAGCGCAGCACCGCGTAACCCGGCATCTTTGGCAAACTGGCTGCGCAACTGCTCGTCGGTGAAGCCACTGCCCGACTGTGCCGCAAAGACCTGATAGTGGTAGGCGGCGAGCGCGTCCTGAGTGTCTGCACAGGCGGCGGCAACCGCAGCGCGTTGCGAGGCGCCGTCAACGCGCCCACGGTCGTTGAGCGTGATGGCTCGATACTCCAGCACGATCTCATCGCGCGCTGACAAGGCGTTAAGCGCGTCAGAGAACATGCCAGCAACCAACGCGGAGGTGGCATCTTGATAGTCAAACAGGATGACGACGTGGGGGACGCCATCAGCGGGTTGTGCTGCTCCAGCCCCGGTGGCGGGTACCAAAATGCCCTGCGGCTGGTCAGCTAGCAGGTTGGCGTGGGGAGGCGTGAGTTGCGAGTAGGACTGAACCCCAGATTTTCCGTCCGCGCGCTGAATTGTGTAGTAACTCAAGGTGCCGAGGATCAGCGCCAGCAGCGTCACGGAAACGAGCCACCCAGTGCTCACCCGCGGTGTGTTGCTTGGCGCCATTGCCTTGTGTCCTGCCTTCTCTAGCTCTAGCCTGCGAACGCGCTACTCGTCGAAGAGCATCTTGTCTAGTGAGACGGGTGACTTTGGCCACACAATGGCCCAAACTCCAGCGGCAAGGAAACCGATATCGCGCAGGATAGAGATGCCCAACTCGCTCTCTTCACCGTCCGGCAGCGCGCCACCTTCGGTGAAACAGCCACAGTCGATCTGGAGACCGCGAGCCATCGCTTGGGACAAACCGATGATGTAGGCGACGAGCAGCAGTGAGAGCAGAACTGAGGTCCATCTGGTAAACAAGCCGAGGATGACGGCGGCACCGACAACCAACTCGAACACCGGCAGGCAGTAGCCAACCAGCTTCTCAAACCAGTCTGGGAAGGGAAGTTGGTAAGCCTCGACCGCAGTGACCGACTGCTTCAGGTTGCCAATCTTCAGCGCGCCAGCATAGAACATGGACCCACCCAGCACGAGGCGGGCGACTAACGTCACCCATCCGGCCCACGAGCGTTCACCGATGTCGGCCACTACGGCCTTTATACTCACAAAAACAATTCTAACGGTTGAGACTGTGATCAACCTGTGAGAGACCACTTCAGATACTGTGTGCCAGACAGACGCCGTGCGTCTGACGGGCACTGGACGTCATGCAGGTGCCGTGTGTTGCCTGACTCGGCTAGTCTTGTTTGTTGTGAGCAGGCATTCGCGAATTATCGAAGAACTGAGCGCAAGATGGCCCGAGAACCGTGTTGCGCCCAGTCTGGGGCGCATCCAGGCGTTGTGCGACCTTCTTGACGACCCGCAACGCAGCGCGCCCGTGATTCACATCGCAGGCACCAACGGCAAGGGTTCCACCGCGATTATGTGCGACGCACTGCTCAGAGCGGCGGGCTTACGCACCGGGCGATTTTCGTCCCCTCACCTGATCGACATCACTGAACGAGTCTGTATCGACGGTGAACCCATCAGCGAGGACGAGTTTGACGACAACTACGAGCGCCTGCGCCCCTACGTCCAGTTGGTGGACGCCCAAGCTATCGACGGCGTGCCCATGACGTTCTTCGAAGTCATCACCGGGTTGGCGTTCCTCATCTTCGCAGACTCTCCCGTCGATGTGATGATCTTGGAAGTCGGTATGGGAGGCGCTTGGGACGCCACCAACGTCGCCGACGCTGCGGTCGCCATCATCACGCCGATTGACCTTGATCACACCCACCTGCTGGGTAACACCATCGCCGAAATCGCCACCGAGAAGGCAGGGATCATCAAGCTGGATTCGGTTGTGGTGGTTGCCGAACAGCAACCGGAGGCGGACGAGATCATCGCGGCACGCGCTGCGCTGGAAGGTGCCGAACTGCGTCGTGCTGGCATCGACTTTGATGTGGTTGAACGTGCCGTGGCGGTGGGTGGTCAGGTGTTGCGCCTTGCCAGTGGACGCACGCAGATTCCAGACGCGTTCTTGCCGCTGCACGGAGTGCATATGGCGCACAACGCTGCCCTAGCCGTCGCCGCCGTCGAGGCGCTTGTTGGGCAGTCGCTAGATCCAGATTTGGTGCGTGACGGCCTGGAGGCGGCCTATGCCCCAGCCAGGCTGGAGTTGGTCAACACCACTCCTCCGGTCGTCGTTGACACCGCACACAACCCGCACGGCGTGCGTGCCACCCTCGAAGGTGCCGCCGAGGCCTACGGAATGGATCCGCTAATCGTGGTGTTGGCGATGATGCGCGACAAGAATGTGCGCGAAGTGCTGGAACTACTTGACGAAGTTGCGCACACGCTTGTGGTCACGCAAGTTTCTGACAACCCGCGCGCGCTGCCTGCCGACGAACTAGCCGCCCTGGCCGGCAGCATCCTCGGCGCCGACCGCGTCGAGATGGCTCGCGACTCCAGCGAAGCCCTAGACATAGCCATGGAACTCGCCGAAGACGCTGGCGGAGTGCTGGTGCTCGGTTCGGTGTATCTTGCCGGTGAAATCAAGGAGAGATTCGCATGAGCGAACCGAAGTCGCTGTACCCCGAGTTGGAGCCGCTGCTGCTAAGCGTGTCCAAACCCATCCAATACGTGGGTGGCGAGCCAAACTCGACCACCAAGGCGTGGAACGACACGCAGGTTCACTGGGTGCTGAGCTATCCGGATGCCTACGAGATCGGCCAGCCGAATCAAGGCCTTGCCATCCTCTACGAGGTGTTGAATGAGCAAGACTGGTGTCTCGCCGAGCGTTCATTCGCCGTCTGGCCGGACCTAGGCACGTTGTTGCGCGCCCACTCGATCCCGCAGTTCACGCTGGAGACACACCGTCCGGTAGGTGCGTTCGACGTCTGGGGCTTCTCGCTGTCAACCGAGCTTGGCTACACCAACATGCTGGAGATGATCGACCTCGCTGGCGTGCCAATCTACTCGGCCCAGCGCGGTGACGACGACCCCTTCATCGTTGCGGGCGGCCACTGTTGCGCCAACCCGGAACCGGTTGCCGACTTCCTCGACATTGTCATCATGGGTGACGGCGAACAGGCGGTCGTGACGCTGTCCACGTTGGTTCGTGACTGGCTGGCTAGCGGAAAGGCTGGGGGACGCGACGCACTGCTGTTGAAGGCTGCCGCGACGGGAGAGTTCTATGTGCCGCGATTCTTCACCGTCAGTTATGACGCCGACGGGCGAGTGGAGAGCGTCATCCCCAACAGGCCCGGCATCCCCGAGCGCCCGAGCCGCTGGGTGCTCAGCAACTTGGACGCATGGCCGTACCCGAAGAAACCAGTGGTCCCGCTCGCCGAGACCGTGCATGAGCGCTACTCGGTTGAGGTTTTTCGCGGCTGCACTCGGGGTTGTCGCTTTTGCCAAGCCGGGTTCATCACCCGGCCTGTGCGCGAACGCTCCAAGGCAGTGATCGAAGCCATGGCGGCAACCGGTCTAGCGAGCACGGGGTTTGACGAGATCGGGCTGCTCAGCCTCTCCAGCGCGGACCATTCCCAGATCGGTGAGATCGCCCATGAAATGGCCGACTGCTACGCGGGCAGCAGCGTGTCGCTGAGCCTGCCGTCCACCCGTGTGGATGCGTTCAACATTGATCTGGCCACTGAGTTGGCTCGTAATGGACGACGCACCGGACTGACGTTCGCGCCCGAGGGTGGCACCGAGCGTATGCGTGCCGTCATCAATAAGAACGTCAGCGAAGAGGACCTGATTGCAACCGTGACAACGGCGTTCTCGCAAGGTTGGCGTGCCGTCAAATTGTATTTCATGTGCGGGCTGCCCACTGAGACCGACGAGGATGTTACCGCCATTGCGGCGATGGCACACAACGTCATCAAAGCGGGGCGCACCGAATCCGGGCGTCGCGACATCGGTTGCACCATCAGCATCGGGGCGTTTGTGCCCAAACCGATGACTAGTTTCCAGTGGGCCGCGCAGTGTCCGCCCGAGGTGTCGCTGCGACGCATGCGGGCGTTGAAGGACACGGTGCGCGCCGACCGGGAGTGCGGGCGCGGTATCACTGTGCGCTACGCCGACCCCGAACCCAGCCTCATTGAGGGCCTTTTGGCCAGGGGTGATCGTCGCTTGAGCGGCCTCATCGAGAAGGTGTGGCGCAGTGGGGGAGTGTTTGACGGTTGGCGCGAGTACTTCAGCCTGGAGCGGTGGATGGACGCCGCCGCCGCCAGTGGCGTTGAGGTGGGTTGGTACACCTGTCGAGAGCGTGAACAAGACGAGGTGCTGCCGTGGGATCACCTAGATTTCGGTCTAGAGCGCGAGTGGTTGTACAACGACTACACCGATGGACTCGGTGCTAGTTCGCTGCCGGACTGTCGCTGGAGCGGCTGCAACCTGTGCGGCGTGTGCCCAGCATTTTCAGTGGCCAATGAGTTGGCTGCCAGTAAGGAGAACCCCAATGGCAAAGAATAGTCCGCAGCCAGAGCGCCGTGAACCCCCGGAAATGTGGGTTCGTATACGATATACAAAAACTGGACCGGCGCGTTTTAGCTCTCATCGGGACTTCTCCCGCGCCTTTGAACGGGTGCTGCGCCGCGCGCAGATCCCCGTGGCGTACTCCTCGGGTTTCTCCCCCCGCGTGCGCATCTCCTTTGCCAACGTTGCCTCCACAGGCGCGGCGTCATATGCAGAGTACGTGGAGCTTGGTCTCGCGGAGCCCATGAATCTCGACATCCTCAAGGCGTCCATCAATGTGGCAATGCCCGTCGGTATGGAGGTGGTCACCGCAGAAGCGACCAAGCGTGGTGCCATCCAGACTGAACTGCAACACTCCATCTGGGAAGCTCAACCCTTCATCGGTACGGGAATCGATGAGGCCGTGGCTGGTCTGCTGGCGGTTGACAGCTACGAAGTGACGCGCGACGGTGCCAAAGGGGCCAAGCAGTTGGACGTCCGTCCCGCCGTCACCGCCATTGAAGTTCAGCAAGGCGTGCTGCGAGTCACGCTGAAACACGCTCAACCCTTGGTCCGTCCCGCCGACGTGGTGTTGGCCTTGGTGGGGCTGGGGGCGTCGTTGACCGTCGAGCCGCTTTACACCAGAATGGAACAGTTCTAACCGCGTGCCGCGTGTCATAATGCACGACTAACCCCGTACAGGGAGTAGACTAGGGCTTAGGTTTAGTGCATCAACTGATTCCAAGGTCGATGCAATTAACTTGTGTGCTTCTCCCCTTAGAGAGCCTTACCGCGACGGTTCATGCCGACCGCGGGGGTCTTTTCAAGCGAAACACACGTAAACCGATTGGCTTTTCGCACGCAAGAGTGCCGAGCTTGACGGCATACGAGTTCGTTGCCTGACAGCGACCCTCTGCGGGTGATACGAACACATCCCAAACACCCCAAAGATCAAGAAATCACTGGGGACAAGTGGATGGTGAGGAGCAAAAATGCTCGATGACAACACTCCCGACCTTGACCTACCGCGTCCGCCAACTGGCAGACGTTCTTCCACCCGCCCCGCTGGGCCTCCTGTTGCCCCAGTTTTCGTGGCGCCCCCTGTTGTAGAACCCGCTGAGAGGCCGAGACGATCCACGCGTTCGTCGGACGCCGACGATGCTTTCCTTGAGGGTACCGAGCGTTCCCGAAGTGGCAGCGGCCGGTCAGGAGCAGCCAAGAGCGGCACCCGACACGGAGCTAAGACCTCAGACGCTCGGAGCGCAAAGGTGCCAACCAAACAGAAGAACGAGCGTGGACGCGGGCGTGGTGCCGGTCGCGTCCAAGCTGCCTTCGACGAGTCCACCGTCGATGCTCCGCGTGAAACTGCGGTCGAAGCGTCACAACCGAGCTTTGATGCTGCATCGGTCAACGCCGAGCAAGGTGTTGGGGTCTCACGGCCTCCATCCCGCAGCGGTCTCAGAAATCGGGGCAGAAGGTCTTCCACGCGAGAGTTTGAAACGACTGTTGAGACGCACGAGCCGGACGTCGTTGAAGTCACCGAGGAGGCTGAAGCGGTCGTCGTCGAACCAGACGTTGACAAGCCGAAGAAGCGCGTCTCCCAGATCTCTCGCGAGTTGGGTATCACCTCCAAAGAGGTGCTGCAACGTGCCCACGAACTTGGCTCCGAGGCCACCACAGCAAACTCGTCCCTCACCGCAGACATCTACGAGCAAATCGCGGCCCCGTCTCCAGTGGACGAGAACCTCAGCGCGGAACTGGACGCGGCGCTCACCTCAGCCAAGACCACGCGTGGTCGTCGCGGACGCCGTGGCGTTGCTCCAGAGGAGCGCGATGCGGCACTCGCCGAGTTGACCGAAGCCATTGCCGAGACGGCAGGTGGCCGCCGAGAAGACGAGTCCGACGACAAGGACGACACCGAGTCGGGCGAAGAGGGTGCCTCACGGCGTCGTCGTCGTCGTGGTGGCCGCAAACGTCACAAGAATGAACGCTCATCTGATGGTGGCGAAGGCAGCACCAGCGACGACGAAGGCTGGGACAACACCGGCGGCTATCCTGCAGATGATGGCGCTAGTGAGGACGAAGAAGAGGGCTCCGGCCATCGCCGTCGCCGTCGCTTGCGTCGCCGTCGTGGCGAGGATTCCTCCGGCTCCGATGACGACACCAGCGACGTAGTGGTCAAGGTGCGCGAGCCGAGGCAAGCGCGTGGCGACTCGTCAAACGACGAAGTCACCGGCATTGAAGGCTCCACGCGCATCCAAGCGAAGCGTCAGCGCCGCAAGGACTCTAGGTCTTCTGGGCGTCGCGCCCCCATCCTCACGGAAGCCGAGTTTTTGGCGCGCCGCGAGTCGGTGGAGCGTCGCATGGTGGTGCGTCAACACCCCGACTACACGCAGCTTGCCGTGCTTGAAGACGGCATTTTGGTGGAGCACTACGTAGACCGCGCCAGCGCGTCCAGCCTCATCGGCAACGTGTACCTCGGCAAGGTGCAGAACGTGCTGCCCAGCATGGAAGCAGTGTTTATCGACATCGGTCGCGGTCGCAACGCCGTGCTGTACGCCGGTGAAGTGGACTGGGAAGCCTACGGCGAGCAGGGCGCTGACCGCAAGGTCGAGGTGGTCTTCAAGCCCGGCCAGAGCGTGCTCGTGCAGGTGTCGAAGGACCCGGTCGGCGCGAAGGGTGCCCGGCTCACCGGTCACGTCTCGCTGCCCGGCCGCTACGTCGTCTACTCGCCGAAGGGACACCTGTCCGGCGTCAGTCGCAAACTCTCCGATGCGGAGCGGTTGCGTCTCAAAACTATCCTGCTAGACCAGGTAGACGACGGAGCCTCGGTGGTCATCCGTACTGCCGCCGAGAGCGCCACTGTTGAGGAGTTGGCTCACGACGTGGAGCGGCTGCGTGCCCAGTGGGAGGTCATTGACCGCAAGGTGAGCGCCGGTTCTGCGCCGCAACTGCTGTATTCAGAGCCCGAGCTGACGCTGCGCATCGTGCGTGACCTGTTCACCCCAGACTTCACACAGTTGATCGTCTGTGGTGACGGTGGCCCGACCGATTCCTACGAGAACATCTCGGCGTACGTCAACCACATCGCCCCCACGCTGGCCGAGCGCCTCGTGCGTTGGGACGCCACCGAGCAGGGCGACCCGTTTGCCAAGTATCGCATCGACGAGCAGATCGCCAAGGCACTGGAACGCAAGGTGTTCCTGCCGTCGGGCGGTTCGCTGGTCATTGACCGCACCGAGGCCATGACTGTCATCGACGTCAACACTGGTCGCTTCATCGGCTCCGGCGGCAACCTCGAAGAGACCGTCACCAAGAACAACCTTGAAGCCGCCGAAGAGATCGTGCGCCAACTGCGCCTGCGTGACCTTGGTGGCATCGTTGTGGTCGACTTCATCGACATGGTGCTGCCTAGCAACCGCGAACTGCTGCAGCGCCGCCTAGTCGAGTGCCTAGGCCGGGACCGCACCCGCCATCAGGTGAGCGAAGTCACCAGTCTTGGCCTAGTGCAGTTGACGCGCAAGCGCATCGGCACCGGCTTGGCAGAGGCCTTCACCGAGGAGTGTGAGCACTGCGGTGGTCGTGGCTACGTCCGTTGTGACGAGCCGGTAGCCACGCAAGCTCCCGCCGATGGTGGCGAGCGGACCACGAAGACGACGCGCGGCGGAGGCAGGCGCAAGACGTCGTCCTAGGCGTCCTTCAGACGGAACGAAAGCCCGCTGGCTAGCGCTAACATCAGTGCTCCCACGCCCCAGGCGTAACTCATCGGCAGCACGTCCACGAGGGCGCCTGCGACCAACGGTCCAGTGACCAAGCCGGCGTCCCCAGCCATTTGAAACGTTGCAAGTGCGGTGCCCGAGTTTGCCGGCACGGTGTCGGCGAGCAACGCCTGACCACTGGCAGAGTTCGCATTGGCACCCACAGCGTAGACGCACAGCAGTACAACCAGCACCACGAAGGAGTGAGACACCGCGAACACTGCTGATACCAGCGCAGTGAGTGCGGTTCCAAGGGTGAGCGTCAACCGGCGTCCCAGCTTGTCAGAGGCCCAACCAGTGGGGGACAAGCAGGCAAACTGGAATGCGGCCGAGATCGCAAATGCCCATCCGGTGTACGTCGAACTCAGGCCGAGCACCTCGGTGACCCACAACGGAATCAGCAACACCCGCACCCCAAACGACTGCCAAGAGTGTGCAAACGACACCACGCAAGCGGTCACAAATCGACGGTCATGCAGCAGATCTCGCAGTGGAATCGACGGTTCTTTGTTCTCCGCTTCCTCGGCCTTGGTGCGCGGGATCATGAGGATTACGGTGATCCCGCTAACTAGCAGCATCACGGAGTAGAAGAAAAAAGGCGCATGAATGGAGATCTGCGCCACCAGCCCGCCGAGCGCCGGTCCGGCCATGCCGCCCACCACCCAACCGCCTGCGGCAAGCGCATTTGCTCGCCCGCGCATATGCACCGGTGCCAGCGCAAACACCAATGACATCGATCCCACGGAGTGAATCGCCGATCCAAACCCGGACAGCCCCCGCCACAACAGCAGTTCGCCGTAGGTATCGGCGATGCCCATCATGAACGTAGTAATGGCAATCAAAAACGTTCCAGCAGCCACCATGTCTCGCACATGCGCACGCTTCAGGATTTTGGACGCCGCTGGCGCGGTAACTAATCGCAGAATCGCCAGCGATGACACCACCAGTCCGGTCAGAAAGCTGGAAACCCCAAACATCCGCGCATAAACCGGCAACACCGGCGACATCACGCCAAACCCAGTAGCCACCAAAAAATTAGCCACCGCTAACACATAAATGGGACGCGGAAGCCTGTCCACCACGTCGCTACTTCGCGCGAAGGCTCCCAACCCCACGATCCGCAAGCCTACTACTTCTTGGACATCGCTTTGGGTGACGCAGCCCCTCGGCGGTCAGCACTCGCAGCATCACCAAGGAGCCGAACCGTCGTCCCCCTGACCGACCACTAACGTGATGCTCCCTGCGGCAGTCGTCTTGCGCTCACCCGCCATCAAGCCACCGTCTCTGCAGACACGCTGGGTGACCTCACTCTGCATCAGTTTCTACACCTTCCGGATGCTCAGTTACTCCATCGACCTGTACACCGGCAAGGTGGAGGAGGCTGGACGCAATGCGCGACCCACCATGGGTCTCAGGTGTAATGGCTGTTTCGCTCATGCCGGGCACTCTCACACTGTTCAGTCGCATTGTCGAACACTGCCTAAAATGTGGACGACCGGGCCCTCGCCACTGCACTCACCTTGTAAGTCAAGGGCGCTCGAGCGTGAATATCGCGAACGTGGTGTCCAAAATGTCATCAATTGAGGAAAACCGCGACTGCGTATGGTAACGTCGTCCAGCGTATACGTTGAGCATTCATTACTCAGCAGGAGATCAGCAGGAGATAGGAAACCACATGGCGGATCGTGTTGCGTTCGCGCCATTGAGTTTCGACCGTGCTGTGGCGCAGGAAACTGAGTTTGGAATCACCAAGCCGCTTCATGTGGGACGCTGGACGTCCGCAACCATCGTCACCTTGTTGCTGGTGAGGCTGCTGTACAAAATCTCGATCAACCCGGCGTTTGAGTGGGGAGTGTTTGCCAAGTACTTCTTCTGGCCCACCATCATGGCTGGGTTGAAGTTCACGCTTTGGCTCGCCGCCCTCACCATGGTGATCTCGCTGGTGTTCGGGTTTGGCCTGGCACTGGTCCGGCTGTCAGAGAATCCGGTGTTTCAAGCCCTGGCTTGGGGTTATGTGTGGATATTCCGGTCAATCCCGTGGATGGTCCAACTGCTCTTCTGGTACAACATCGGCTACTTTGTGCGCCCATTTGACCTTGACTTGCCGTTTCTCGGGTTGATACATATCAGTCCGGTCGATCTGATCTCCAAAGAAGCTGCGGCGATGCTCGGTTTTGCGCTGCCAATCATCGCCACAGCAAGCGAGATTATTCGTGGCGGCATCATCTCGGTGCCGAAGGAACAGACGCAGGCGGGCAAGGTGCTCGGGCTCAGCGACTTCCGCATCTCCACACGAATTGTGCTGCCACAAGCGCTGCAAGCCATCGTGCCGTCCCTAGGCAACCTGCTGATCGAGCTCATCAAGGGCACCTCGATAGTCAGTGTGCTAGCCGTAAGCGACCTGCTGTACGCCACGCAGCTCATCTCGTCTAGCAACTATCGGATCGCTCCATTGTTGATGGTGGCGACCGTTTGGTACATCATCATCACCAGCATTCTCTCCCTAGCGCAGATACCGCTGGAGAGACTCATCGGGTCACGCACCAAGGCGCGGCGGGGTGTTCGCAGTGCTGATGGGGGGACTGTTGCCAAGCAACGGATCTCGAGATCCGTGTTTTCCAGACAATCCAAGCCAAGGGTTGAGGAGGTGTTTGCCTAAGTGAGCGACGTTTCCAACTCCGGTCCCAACCTAGACCCCAACCTGGTGACTGCCGACGAAGGGCAGCCGTCAGAACACGCGGGGCACTTTGTAGAGATCAAGAACCTGCGCAAGAGCTTCCATGACCTGGTGGTGTTGGACCAACTCAACCTCGACATTGCCAAGGGTGAGATTCTCTCTCTGATCGGCTCATCCGGGTCGGGTAAGAGCACACTGTTGCGCTGCATCGCGCAACTGGAAGTCCCAGACGCCGGAGTCATTGCCATCGACGGTGAAGTGCAGGGACTCATTGAGAAGAAAGGCAAGCTGTACCAGGCGCCCAAGAAGGTCATTCGTGCTCAGCAAGCCGAAGTGGGCATGGTATTCCAGAACTTCAACCTTTTCCCGCACATGACCGCGTTGGAGAACATCATTGAGGCTCCGATACATGTGCGTGGTTTGAGCCCGGACGAGGCGAAGCGCGTGGCTATGGAGTGGCTCAGCATCGTTGGCTTGGCCGACAACAAGGACTCGTATCCCATCGAGCTGTCCGGCGGCATGCAACAGCGGGTGGCCATTGCCCGTGCCTTCGCCATGGACCCGAAACTCATCCTGTTTGACGAACCAACCAGTGCTCTAGACCCGGAGCTTGTTGGTGAGGTTCTTGACGTGATCGAGAAGTCAACGAAGAGTGGTGTGACTGCGGTCATTGCGACGCATGAGATCGCCTTTGCGCACGAGATATCCACCCACATCGCCTTTCTTTCTGGGGGCGCGATCACCGAGTACGGCACACCCGAACAGGTCATCGACAACCCCCAAGAGGAAAGAACCCGAGAGTTCCTGCGCAGGATCACTGCCAGAAATGACTCGGCCTCCAAGAAGAACTAGACCCCAACCAAACATATGCAAGGAAAGAAAATGAAGAACACAGCAAAACACTCAATCACCAAGGTACTGGTGGCTGGTGTCAGCCTCGCAGCCCTGCTCACCGGCTGCTCCAGCGAAACCCCGTCCGCGTCGACCACAACCACCACGGATGCTGCCTACACGTTGGAGAACAACCCGTTGCGCGGCACCACGCTCAAGGGCACCTTCCAGCCGGACTGGGGTCTCCCGTTGGCAGCGTTCGATGACAACGGCGATCCCGTTGGCTATATCTACGAGACTCTCGCTGCGGCTGCCGCCGAGCTTGGCGCCACCATTGAGCTGATCCCGAATGACTGGAAGACCACCATCACTGGCGTGCAAAGCGGTAAGTATGACATCGGTCTGGGCACTGACATTCTGCCGGAGCGTATCGAGGTTGTTGACCAGATCTCGGTGTATGAGTCGGGATACTTCTTCATCACCCCGATTGATCAACCCGAGATTGGCGACAAGGACTCCGACCTGTGCGGGCTTGCCATCGCTAGCATTGCTGGCGACTCGGTGTCGGCACACGTGACCGCAGTCAGTGAGCAGTGCGTTGCTGACGGCAAGCCGGCCATTGATCTGCAAACCTATCCTGACAAGACTGCCGAGTTCCTCGCGGTGAAGAGCGGTCGCGCTCAGCTCGGTTCCGTCACCGCATCATCGGGTGGCTGGCTGATCAAGCAGGACCCTTCATGGAAGATCACCGGCCCGAAGGTCATCGTTGGCCTGTCCGGTTTTGCGGTCTCTAAGGAGTCCGGCTATGCGCAACTCTGGGCTGACGCCGTGAACGCCGCGATTGCAGATGGTACGTATGGTGCAGTGTTGGCGAAGTACGGCATCGAGAATGCCGCCATCACTCACTCTGAAGTGAATCCGCAGCCGGTCAAGTGAGTGATCCGCTGCGCCTAGATGGGCACGTTGACTTTCCAATCGATGATGACAACGCCCACTTCAGCATTGCGCTGGCTCGTAGCGGCGGAATCAACGCTTCCGTCGTTACGATCCAGGCGCAGCCGACTCGGCGAGGAGGGGACAAGACGCCCGTCCTCGCCGAGTTGGAGCGGCAGTACGCAAACGTCACCGACTACGTTGAGCGCAACGCCGATACCGTGCGTCTGGTGTATTCGCCTGCAGAGCTGGTTGAGGCCAAAGATGAGGGCAAGTTTGCCATCATTCTCGGCTACCAGAATGTCGCGCCTTTCGACACTGCGCCCGGTCCTGAGGCCTTGGATCTGTGGGTGGACCGGGGAGTGCGACAGTTCGCATTCGCGTTTATCGGCACCAACTGGTGGGCGGAGTCTGCCAGGGCGTACCCCTTCGTGTCGGAACACATCGATTACGAAGGCCTCAGCGCGCAGGGTATCGCGGCAGTTAAGCGACTGAACGAACGTGGTGTGATCGTCGATGTCTCGCAACTCTCGACTCGCGCCGTTGATGCGACCCTTGACCACTCGTCCGCGCCAGTCTTGGCATCTCACACTGGGTTCCGCTCGATCGTTGACGTGCCACGCAACCTCACTGATGACAACGTCCGCAGGATTGCCGCAGGTGGGGGACTGTTGAACGTGGTCGCCTTCGCGTCCTACCTTGGCACTCGGCTTCCGCAGCGTCGGGACGAGGTCATCGAACTGTGGCGGGAATACGGCCTCACTCCGCCGCAAACCGCAGCAGACTTCTCGACGGTGAACAACCCCGAGACCGAATTCTGGGATGACGACAAGTTCTGGACGTTCCTGCACCGCTGGCATGTGATCCTTGATCTGGACCACCCGGTACAGAGTGTCCAAGACCTAGTGACAAGCATCGACCGAGGTGTCGAACTAGCTGGCATCGACCACATTGGCATCGCGTCGGACTTCAATCATGGCGGTGGCGTATCCGACTGGATCAACGCGTCTCAGGCGAACAATGTGTCGCAGGGGCTACTGGATCGTGGCTACTCCTCCGACGACCTGAACAAGCTCTGGGGTGGCAACTACCTCAAACTCTGGCAGGCGGTCACCGCCGTCGGCACCAACAACTAGATCAGCAAATCAGATAGGTGGCAGTAATGAAGATCGCGGTACTAGGCGGAACCGGCAAGACCGGCAAACTGTTCGTGCAGGTGGCGCTAGAGCATGGGCATGAAGTCACTGCCCTAGTGCGGCCCACGTCAGATACGCAAGGGCTGGACGGGGCGAGGTTGATTGTTGGTGACGCCTTGGTCGCTGCGGACATCGCCGCGCTGCTTGAGGGCCAAGATGCGGTGTACTCTGCCGTCGGCCTGGGGGCGAGTGGCACTAACGAGGAACTCGTCCAAGTCTGCACCGACTCGGTGAAGACCATCATCCCTTACCTGCGCAGTGGAGCCATCAAACGTGCCGTCTTCACCGGCACGCATGGTGTTCGTACCAGTCACGATGACACTGCCTATGTGCAACGAGTGTGGGAACTCATGGGTAACCGTCTGGATGATAAGGAGAACATGGAAGAGGAGTTGGTGGGCGAAACCACTGACTGGCTGGTGCTTCGCGCCCCGCGAATCGTCGTTGGGGCCGAGAGCATCGGCGAGGATGTGGCCGTTGTTGCTGACCCGCGAGTGAACATCAACGCCTACATCCCACAGATCGACCTAGTGAACGTCTCGTTGGCCGAGATCGAGAATCCGACTCTGGCTAGGCAGTTCTTGACGGTCCTTTCCGCCAAGGAAATCGTCTGACCCGCCCAACTCAAATCTCAGGGGATTTGTCCCAAGAAAGGAGCACCTCATGGTGCAGAAAATCAACAGCAGCCTGCCGATGGAAAAGGCAGTCGGATACTCCCGCGCAGTCGTAGCCGGTAACTTCCTGTACGTTGCGGCCACGGCTCCCGTGGACGACAACATGAACGTCATCGGCGCGGATGGCAAGGAACAACTCGCCTACGTGGTTGAGAAGCTCCAGCCCATCTTGGACCAGGCAGGCTTCACCTTCGACGATGCCATCGCGGTCAAACTGCTATCCGTCGGCACCCCGGAGGCGCAGACCGCATACGCCACATTCTCGAGGGTTTTCGGCAAAGCCGCTCCCGTAATCACAGTAATCACGGTCCCCCCGTGGCCCAACGGAATGTTGCTAGAACTGGAGCTAACCGCCTACCACGAGTAGGCCAACCCCGCACAATTTGCGACCCGGGAGGGACTCGGGCGTCCAGCCTCGCACCACGTCGCCCGTCTCAGCTTCGGAAGGCACTCACCTGCCATGATTCCTTACAGAATCGGCACTTCTTGTAGTGTTGGATCGCAAGGTAGGCACTTCTTATTCAAATGGAGGCAAAATGAAAAAGAAAGTACTCGTAGGGTTTGTCGCCGCCCTGAGTATCCTGTTTAGCGCCTGTTCTTCTGGTGATAGCACCAAGCTCACCGGCTCTGCGGAAGATGTCCTGACCAAGGTTTGGACCGCAGCGGAGGCGGCGCTGGGCGAGGGCAATGCCCCCAGGGTCGAGACCATTGCGGTAGCTGCCGATCAGGCGCAACAGCTTCTGGGCTTGTCCGGGGCTGATTTCAACACCTACGTGGATTCTGCTGCCGTCTCGAACGCGCTGATCACCACCAGCGCCCACGAGGTCGCGGTCATTAAGGTGAAGAACGCGTCTGACGCAGCCAAGGTGAAAGGCCTAGTCGCTGCCGGTTTTGACGCCAAGCGGTGGATCTGTGTGATGCCAGACAAGGCGGCAACGGTCGAATCCGGTGCCTACATCCTGCTAGTGGCATCTTCCACGGCGACGGCTGATGCTGTCATTACCGCATTCAAGGACGCTGCCGGCACCACCGGCGAGGTAAACACGTTCTTCACCAAGTGAGGCGGGGTATAGATGCTGTTTTCCAGCGTCACCTTCATCTACTATTTTCTGCCGGGTGTGCTGGCGCTTTACTTCGCGGTCCTGTGGTTGACGAGGGGACGCCAGCAACCCGGTAGTCGGGCCGTCAACGCGGTGCTGCTTGTTGCCAGTTTCGTCTTCTACGCTTGGGGTGAGCCGAAGTACGCGCTCCTGATGGCCGCCGAGATACTTTTCGTCTGGGCGGTCGGTTTGGCACAGGTGAAAGCCCGGAAGACTCGCATCAATGGCGCTAACTCGGAGTCCGCCAGCAACATCGAGAAACTGCTCCTCATTGCGACGGTCGTCATCCCGCTGGCGATCTTGGGGTACTTCAAGTATGCGGACTTCTTCATCGACTCGTTCAACGCAGTGGCCGGGACCGAACTGCCTATCCTGCGTCTCGCGCTGCCCATCGGCATCAGTTTCTACACCTTCCAGATGGTCAGCTACTCCATCGACCTGTACACCGGCAAGGTGGAGGAGGCTGGACGCAACCTGATCGACTTCGCCTGTTACGTGGTGCTGTTCGTCGCCCTGATAGCGGGCCCAATCGTGCGTTACAGCGAGATCGCCGCGCAACTGATCCGTCGCGACCATTCGATTGGTGGTTTCGCGGACGGGGTGAGTCGCTTCGCCGTCGGCTTGGCAAAGAAAGTGTTGATCGCAAACCTGTGTGGCGAGTTGGTCGCCATCCTCAAAGACTCGCCGGACGAGTCTGTGCTAGCCACCTGGCTCTACGTGGTGGCGTTCGCACTACAGATCTACTTCGACTTCTCCGGATACTCCGACATGGCCATCGGCTTGGGCGCCATGTTCGGCTTCCATCTGCCGGAGAACTTCAACTACCCATACATCGCTACCAGCATCACCGACTTCTGGCGACGCTGGCATATGACGTTGTCAAGCTGGTTTAGAGACTATGTTTACATCCCGCTTGGTGGTTCATTTGTGGGCGCTCCGCGACAGATCCGCAACATCGCCGTGGTCTGGGCGGCCACCGGATTCTGGCACGGTGCAGCCTGGCAGTTCATCGGCTGGGGACTGTTCTTCGCGTTGTTCCTCAGCATCGAGAAGTTCGCGTTCGGAGGCGCGCTGCAGCGTCTCTCAGGCCCGGTCGGGCACATTTATCTGCTGCTGGCGGTAGGAATCTCATGGGTGCTGTTCGACGCCGCCTCATTCGGTGACGCGGGGCGCACGCTCGGGCACCTAGTCGGGGCTGGATCATCCGGCCTTGTGGGAGACGAATCGCTGTATTACCTGCGTTCCTACGCCGTCATGCTGCTGATCGGCGTCATCGGCGCCACGCCGCTCCCCGCTCGTTTGGTACACGCGATAGGGGAGCGCGACTGGGGCATCAAGCTGCTTACCGTTGCCCAGCATCTGGGCATAGTTTTGCTCCTGCTGCTAGCGACTGCATTCTTGGTCGATGGTTCCTTCAATCCCTTCATTTACTTCAGGTTCTAGGAGGTGGCGAAAAGTGAGCGATGAGTTGGGCCGACGGGCGCAGACATGGAGTCTGCGACAACTGCTGACGTGTCTGGTTTTCATTGGGCTAGTCGGCGGGTGGGCAGTGGCAAACCGCCTGGTCGCTCCACCAATCGTCTCCCAGACCGAACGCCGCACATTGGCGACGATGCCAGACCTGTCGCTCTCGTCTGTGACGTCGGGCACATTCATGAGCGGCTTTGAGGAGTTCGCTGCCGACTCGTTCGCGGGCCGCGAGCCGCTGCGCACGCTCAAAGCGTGGACGGTGCTCTACCCACTGGCGCAACTCGACAAGTCCGGACTCTACGAGGGCGACTCCGGAGTGGGCCGATTCGAGCGACTGAATGTCGCGTCCGCGACCAAGGTGGCAACCAAGATTGCTGTCGTAGCCAGCAGCCTAGACGGGCTGAACATCTACTACTCATTCGTCCCTGACAAGAGTATTTATGCCGGACGCTATCTGCCCGGATTCGACCCGGAAGCCGCCCGAGATGCGCTCGCCAGCAAACTCGCCGACTACACGTTCATTGACCTGACGTCGGTGCTGGGCGCGGACAGCTTCTACCGCACCGACCTGCACTGGGACCAAACCTCGCTCGATCCGGTGGTGCAGACTATTGGCGCCGCGATGGGTGTCACAACCGAACTGCCGTCCGATGTCGCCACTGCTGGTGACTTCTCCGGCGTCTACGCGGGTCAGTTGGCGCTCCCGGTCACTGCCGACCAGATGGCGTATCATCCCTTGCCAAGTGTCGTAACCGCAGAGTATCTGAATGCGACAACGCTCGCCATGCAGCCCGGACCCGTGTACGACTTGGAGGCGTTCACCGGCCAGGACCCGTACGACCTGTTCCTCTCCGGCGCGCAACCAATTGTGCGCATCACCAACCCGAACGCCACCACCGAGCGTGAACTGTTCTTGTTCCGCGACTCGTTCGGTTCCTCGCTGGCCCCACTGTTGTCTCTCGACTACGCACACGTGACCTGTATCGATTTACGTTACATCAGTTGGAGCCTAGTCCCCGATTTCGTGACGTTCCCGCCCGGCTCCGACGTCCTGTTCCTATACAGCTCGCAGATATTGAACTCTGAGGCCGTCCTGCAAGTCCAAGTCCCGTAGCTCACCGCTCCCCGTCATTCTGCGCGGAGCCGTCAGGCGTGGTCGCAGAATCCACACGTCGCCCATGGATCCTGCGACTACGCGCAGGTGAGCGAAGAACAGACCATCAGGCAGCAGGAGAATAGGCCATCAGGCAGCAGGGTGCATGAACGCTACGCATGGCTCGCTTATGGTGAACCCGAGGCGGCCACTCATCGCTTTGGACGCCTCATTGCCTTCGACGATCTGGCCGAAGGGGATGTTGCCGTTGCGCAGTTGCTGCACAATCAGATGCCAAGTGAGCGACTCTCCCAAGCCGAGGCGACGATATGGCGGCAGCACCTCAAGAAGCCCCATCGCTCCCTCGCGATGCACTCCGATGAATCCGGCCATTGTTGTGCGGTCGTCAAGCGGGTAAGCACCGATCATCACGCCCTGCTCAATGCGGTCGCTCACGTACTCAAGGCCCAAGCCCAGCGTGTAATGCTCTGAGACAAACTCGGCGTCACTCATCTCAAGATTGCGAAACTCGAAGCCAACCAGTGGTTCCGGGGCGATCTCTTCACCGGGAAGCAACGCGCACTGGTGACACATCTCCCTAGTCTCCATGCCAAGCATCTCTGCCGCCAGGCGAATCGAGAACGGGTCATGCGCAACCACCATCTCGGGCGTTTGGGACATGTCCTGAACTAGGCCCAACAGTCGCTCAGCGCAAGCCTCGTCACTGGCAGACACTCCGACAGCGTCCCGCACCTTACTGGCTAGCAGTACCCCGTCGTCCGCGGCGTACACCACTTCGGTGACGCCCAACCTGAGCGCCTCCAGCCCGTCGACGTGCCGCAACCAGTCTCGGTTCAGATATGCAATAGCAGCGTTGGTCACGTCTTCTAATGTTAGTGCGTCTAGGCCTCGGGACGGCAGCGGGATATTTCGTAGAGGGCAATCGCGGTGGCGACGCTGGCGTTGAGACTCTCCATGGTGGACGCGATGGGGATGCGCACCAGATAGTCACACTTCTTGCGGGTCAACTGCGACAGCCCGTCGCCCTCGGAGCCGACCATGACCAGTAGCGGGCCGTCAACCCCAGGGATGCCATCAATCTGCGTTTCGCCTTCGCCAGCCAAACCGACGACGGTGTAGCCGGCCTTTTGTGCCCGCTCGATGTACTGGTTCAGGTTTCCGGTCTTGCCTATCGGCACGCGGGCGGCAGCCCCAGCTGATGCTTTCCATGACACTGCTGTCATCGACGCACTGCGCCGCGACGGGATGACGACCCCGTCGGCACCAAACGCGGCAGCGGAGCGGATGATCGCGCCCAAGTTATGCGGGTCGGTGATGGAGTCCAGCGCCACCAGCAACGGCTCAGCCTTGCTAGAGCTAGAACCGACCAACAGATCGTCAGCCTCAGCGTACGTGAACGTCGGCAGTTGCAGAGCGACCCCTTGGTGGACCGCGCCGCCGGTCATGCGGTCGAGCTCGGCACGAGTGATCTGCAGCATCGGGATGGAGTGCGCAGCCGTGAACGTGAAGATCTCCCGCAACCGCGCATCCCGCTCCACGCCCTCAGCGACGTAGGCAGAACGCACCGGCAGCCCGGCTAGCAGTGCTTCATACACGGGGTTGCGACCGACTACCCAGTCGGCACCTGCGCCCTTGCCGGTGGACGATCCGCGGGTGCCCCGAGCGCCTCCAGCGCCACCCACGCTGCGTGTCGCCACCCGTTCTTTGAACAGCTTAGCTTTGTGCGCCGCATGGTAGGTGCGATCCTCCGCCTTCGGGGTGGGTCCACGCCCTTCAAGACCCCTGCGGATGCGCCCGCCGCTGCCTGCGGTGTTGGCTCCCTTGCTCATGTGTTGCTCCAGTTCGTGCTTGTCAACGTCTATTGAAGACGCCTAAGTTGGTGGGTGACGGTGGTCACGGCGGGTGACGGTGGTAACGGCGGGTGACCGAACTGCCGTCTGGCGGGCGGCGTGTGCGTTCGCTACGCCAAGCTCCACTTCGTGCTCTCAGCCGAGTCCTCGATCTTGATTCCAAGTTCTATCAGACGATCCCGGATCGCATCTGCGGTAGCCCAGTCCTTGTTGGCCTTCGCAGCACTCCGCTGGTCGAGTAGCAACGGTACCAGCCCGGCCACCACTGGCTCCAAGTCTGCGCCCCCAGTCTGTTGCCACTCCGGATCGTAGGGGTCAAGACCGAGCACATGCAGCATTGCCCGCACCGCCCGCAAAGCGACCTGCGCACCAGCGGCGTCTTGCACGTCAAGAGCCTTGTTGCCAGCCTTAACGGCGTCAAAGATGGCGGCAACCGCGGCAGGGGTGCCCAAGTCGTCATCCATGGCGGCTACGAACTCCGCGGGCAGATCTGCGAAGTCAAACTCAACAGGGCCAGTGGCTCCCGCCCGGTCTAGGAACGAGTCGATACGCTTCAGTTGTGCCGCAGTCTCGACCAGCGAGTCGTAGCCGTCTTCGCCTTCACCCATGCTCAACTCGACCAGCGAGCGATAGTGCGGGGCAACGAGGAACAGCCGCACCGCACGGGCCGGGTACTTTGCGGTCACGTCACCGACGGTGGTGGTGTTGCCCAGCGACTTGCTCATCTTGTCAGCACCGGTAGTCACGAAGGCGTTGTGCATCCAGTACGTGGCGAACGGATGTCCAGCCGCGCGGCTCTGCGCCAACTCGTTCTCGTGGTGCGGAAAGCGCAGATCCAGGCCTCCGCCGTGGATGTCGAAAGCCGCACCCAAGTACTTCAGCGCCATCGCGGAGCACTCCAGGTGCCATCCGGGACGCCCCGGACCCCACGGGCTGGGCCAAGTCGCACTCTCCGGGTCGCCATCCTTGCGCCCTTTCCAAAGCGCAAAGTCGCGCGGGTCGCGCTTGCCACGGGAGTCCGCCTCGTCATCGTCACGCATCTCGGAGAGCTTCAGGTGCGTCAGTTCGCCGTAGCTCGGCCAAGATTTGACGTCAAAATACACGTCGCCAGTGCCGTCATCGGCTGCATAGCCGTGCCCGTTAGCGATGATCTGCTCCACCAGCGCGATCTGTTCGGTGATGTGCTGCGACGCGCGCGGTTGGTAGTTCGGCGGGGCCACGCCCAGCGACATGTACGCCTGATGCAGTTCAAGCTCCACCGCGAACGCCAGCTCAAACCACTCGATGCCGGCCTCGGCAGCCTTCTTCTCGATCTTGTCATTAATGTCAGTGACGTTGGAGACGATGCGCACCTTGTAACCCGATGCGACAAACCAGCGGCGCAACACGTCAAAGACAACTTCTTTGCGCATGTGACCGAGGTGGGGAGCAGCCTGCACGGTTAACCCGCAGTGGTAGATCGAAACCTCTCCGGGGACAATCGGCTCGAACTCCACCAAGCCGAGCCGCTGCTCGTCGTACAGTCTGAAACTCATGGCGCTAGTCTACCGGCAATGTTCGTCCGGTTTAGTGTCCGGATGCGCTTAGCAGGCAGCGAAGCTAAGAGCGAGGCCGCCTAGGGCGGTCTCTTTGTATTTGTGGGTCATGTCGGCACCGGTTGCCATCATGGTTTCCAGCACCTTGTCTAGGCTGACCATCTGGGTTTCGCGACGCAGGGCCATGCGGGCGGCGGTTATCGCGGTGGTGGCACCGACGGCGTTGCGCTCGATGCAGGGCACTTGGACTAGGCCGCCGATGGGGTCGCAGGTGAGTCCGAGGTGGTGCTCTAGGCCGATCTCGGCGGCGTTGACTACCTGTTGCACGGTGCCGCCCATCACTTGGCAGAGTCCGGCTGCGGCCATGGATGCGGCGGCCCCAACTTCGCCTTGACAACCTACTTCGGCACCTGAAATAGACGCAGTGGCCTGGAAGATGGCACCTATTGCGCCAGCGGCTAGCAGAAACTCGACCACCATGGCATCGCTCGCTCGCGGCCTGGTCATGGCGTAACGCAACACGGCAGGGATGATGCCCGCAGCCCCGTTTGTGGGGGCAGTGACGATACGTCCTCCAGCAGCGTTCTGCTCGTTGACGGCCAGCGCCCACAGCGACACCCAGTCGAGACCGGCAAGGGGGTCATCGTTAGTCTCTTGCTGCACCAGGGCCGCAAGGTGCGCCTTGGCGCGACGTTGTACGCCAAGTCCACCGGGCAGGGTGCCTTCAGTTCGACAACCTAAATCGATACAATCGGTCATGACTTGCCACAGATTCAGCAGCCCAGCTTGCACCTCCACGCCGGTTCGTCCACGCGCAATCTCGTTTGCCAACACCAGTTCAGGGATGGGGGAGTTGGCTCGCACGCAGTGTTGCACCAACTCGGCGCCACTGGCAAACGGGTAGGGCACATCAACCGGCGGCAAAGTGGCACGCACCGGTTCGCCGGTGCCATCATCGGGGACGATGAAGCCGCCTCCGACCGAATAATACGTGGCCTGCCGGGTACTGCCGTCCGCAAACGTGAGCGTGAAGGTGAGAGCGTTCGGGTGGTAAGCCAAGCGCTTGAACGGCGCAAAGATGATGTCACACTCGGGACTAAAGACGATTGCTGTATCCGCGTCTCCGCTTGTCAGGCGTAAACTCTGGGTGGCAGCAACCTGTCCGGCGTGAGTGAACAGGCTGCTCGGATCCGCGCATTCGGGCGTCTCTCCTGCAAGCCCGGCCATTATCGCCCGGTCGGTGCCGTGGCCGCGTCCCGTCGCTCCCAGCGAGCCGAACAGTTCAATGCGCAGGTGCTCAACTTGGGCCAACTTGTCCTCGGCTGCAAGTGCGTTGACTAGGTGATTTGCGGCCCGCATCGGCCCCACGGTATGGCTGGATGACGGGCCGATGCCCACTTTGAATATGTCGAACACGCTGGCACCCATGCACACAAGTACATACCCGAACGGCCTCACTTTTCAAGCCACCACCGGCGTGCAGGTAGGCTTGCCTGCGTGAACAAACCCGATGAGTCTGAGACTGACATCCTCCACCAGTCTTCCCCCGACGACCTCGGGACTGAGAGCATCCAGCGGGGAGCCCGTACCGGTACCCCGGCCCACAGTGACGTCAACGAGACGCAGTGCGAGCCGTCCAAGGCCGAAGACGCTGAAGACACTGAAGACTCCGGATCTGACGTCTTGGCGTCAGGGCAGTCTGAAGAAAACGATGAAGACGAAGAGACGGAAGCCGAGTGGTGGGAAGACCCCGGCATGCCGTGGAAGCACAAGCCGGAACGTGCCGACATCGCCTGCATGGCGTGGATCGGGGTGCTGGCAGTCTTTAGTCTTGTCATGTTGCCGCTGCGAGGCTGGCTGTTGGGACGCGCCGTTGACGTGTTGCTGGCTGTCACGGGATCTCGCACGGCTGCGGCAGCGCTCGGCTCGCTGGTGCGAGTGGGGGACTACTCCACGCTGGCATGGTTGCTGCCCCTGCTCGCTGGCGTCATCATGGCGAACAAGTTTGACTGGGTCTACTGGTGGGCGGGCAAGCTGTGGGGACGCGGCATGATCGAGATCTGGGCCGGACAGTCGGAGCGTGCCGCCCGCAACTACGCTCGGGCCGAGAAGTGGGCGGTGCGCTGGGGTGCGCTCGGCATCTTCATTGCATACGTGCCCATCCCGTTGCCGCTGATGGCAGTGGTGTTTGTGCTCGCCGGGGCGTCCGGAATGAGCATCAAGAAGTTTGTTGCGCTAGACACGGCGGCCTGCCTGTCGTGGTTGCTGGCGCACTTCGCCGTCGGATACCTGATCGGCGAGCCCGCCGTCTATGTGCTGCAGCAGTACGCCAAGATTGCCAACTACGTTGCCATCGGCTTGGTGGTATTTGTGCTAGGCAGCGCGATCTTCAACTCCATGCGCAAAGGCAAGGCTGCTCAGGTTTAGTTAGCGTCCGTATCTGCGTCGGTGTCAGTACCGTCGGCAGCAACGGCTGCGGCAACATCGAAGTCGCGCAACTGCTCAATCAGTTGATTTAGCGCAGCCGCCGGAAGCGCGCCCGCGTCTGAGTACACCAGCACGCCCTGCTTGAACGCCATGAGCGTTGGGATAGCCTGGATCTCCAGCGCACCGGCGAGCGCCTGCTCGTCTTCGGTGTTTACTTTCGCAAACACTACGTCATCGTGTTTCTCGCTGGCTGCCTCGAAGACCGGCCCGAAGGCGCGACACGGCCCGCACCACGGTGCCCAGAAGTCCACCAGCAACAGCGGTGAACTCTCGATGGTTTGCGAGAAGTTATTCTGCGTCAGTTCAATAGTCGCCATGTGAGTGCGGCCTAGCCTTTCGTTGCTTGTGGGAGGCTCCATTCAGAGGAACCTCCAGTGCGCGCGGTTTATTCCGGAAGCGGAACGATTACGCCGAACTTATGCGAGCCGCTCCACCACGTAGTCGATGCTGGCGAGCAGCGCGGACACGTCGCTCGGCTCAACGGAGGCGTAGACGCCGATGCGCAGTTGGTTACGGCCCAGCGAGCGATACGGGTCAATGTCCACAATTCCGTTGGCGTTGAGCACCTTGATGAGCGCCTTGGTGTCGATGCCCTCGTCAAAGTCGATGGTGGCGACAACGGGGGAGCGCATCTCAGGACGAGCAACAAACGGCGTAGCCAACGAGTGTTTCTCGGCCCAGTCATATACCAGTGAGGACGAAGTGCCGGTGCGCGAAGTGATGAACTGCATGCCGCCATTGGCCATAATCCACTGCAACTGGTAGTCCAGCAGCAGCAGGGTAGCGATTGCCGGGGTGTTGAGCGTCTGGTTCTTCTCCGAGTTATCGGCGGCGGTGGTGAGGTTCAAGATCGGCGGCACCCAGCGGTCGGATGCCGTGATGATTCGGGAGCGCTCCAGCGCGGCGGGGGAGCAGAATGCGATGAACAACCCGCCATCGGACGAGAAGTTTTTCTGCGGCGAGAAGTAGTACACGTCGGTGGCCGCAATATCGGCGTCCATCCCGCCAGCGGCGCTGGTGGCGTCGATCAGCACCAGGTCGCCCTGTGACCCGAGGGGACGCAACACCGGGGTCTGGACGCCGGTGGATGTCTCATTCTGCGCCCAGGCGTACACGTCCGCATCGTCACCTGCCAGCGGCACGATGGAGGACCCCAGCGGCGCCTCCTGCACGATAGGCGGCGCGAGGAATGGTGCCGCAGCAACGTTGTCGGCAAACTTGCGGCTGAACTCACCACAAACCCCGTGCGACGAGCGCCGCTGGATGAGCGAAACGGTTGCCATGTCCCAGAACAAGCTGGCACCGCCGTTGCCCAGCACCACCTGATACCCGTCCGGCAGGCTATACAGGGCGGCCAACTGCTCCTGAACGGATTTGACCACATTCTTGACGCCGTCACGTCGGTGCGACGTGCCCATGATGTCGTTGGCTGCCCCAAGCTGTGCCAGCGCGTCGGGACGCACCTTTGCCGGACCGGAGCCGAAGCGTCCGTCACGCGGCAGCAGTTCGGTGGGGATGATGATGTCAGTCATGTTTGTCCTTCTTGCTTGTAGTCAGGCTACCTGACGCGGGGCACTCCACAGCGAACCCCTCAGATCTTCACTGGCACGGCCACACGAAGCTGAAGGGGGGTTCGCAGGTGCGTTGACGGCTGAGCATCCCCAAGTCTTGCAGTCATGCAGTTCTGCGATCTTGCAGAAGATTTGCAGACCAAAGGGGCGTCAGCCGTCAGCGACACTAACGCGCAATCCTTAGCTGGCAAGCCAACTTAGGATTGGTCCTTGAATGAAGTAGATGATGAACAGTGCCGACGACACCCACATCAGCGGGTGTACCTTGTCGCTCTTGCCCTTGATGATCTTGACGATCACGTAGGCGATGAAGCCCCAGCCGATGCCGACGGAGATCGAGTAACCGAACGGCATCATGATGATGGCTAGGAACGCCGGGATGGCGATCTCGGCGTCCTTCCACTCAATATCGCCCACCTGCTGCATCATGAGGAAGCCCACGAATACCAGCGCCGGAGCAACCGCCTCAGCAGGCACCAACGAGACAAATGGGGACAGGAACACCGCAGCCAAGAAGGAAGCACCGGTAACGACGCTTGCCAAACCGGTACGGGCACCCTCGGCCACGCCAGCAGCCGACTCGACGTAGGCAGTGTTGGACGAGACGGAACCGAGACCGCCAGCGATAGCGCCGATGGAGTCAACAACCAGAATCTCGCGCAGGTGCTCAGGCTCGCCGTTAGCGTCAAGCAGGTCGCCCTCGGTGCCGATGGCAACTACGGTGCCCATGGTGTCGAAGAAGTCAGCCAGCAACAGCGAGAACACCAGCAGCGCTCCGGTCAGGAAGCCGGTGAACGTGATGCCCTGCTGCACCGCCACGCCGTCAACAACAGCGTAGGAGTAGAAGCCACCAAACAGGTCAACGTTGCCGAACAACGACAGGTCCGGCAGCCAGCTTGCGGGGGCCGTGTAGGCGGGGGCGTTGGATGCCCAGCCTGCGACGTTGCCTGCGCCTTGCGGCAGCACCGGCCAGATGGACTGGTAGCCGATACCGATGATGGTGGTGGCGATAATAGCGATCAGGATTGCGCCCTTGGTCTTACGCAGATGCAAGCCGATGATCAGCAGCAAGCCGATGAGGAACAGTGTGAGCGGGAAGCCGTCAATAGAGCCGGACACAGCAAACGTGGTGATGGTTCCGATGCCGCTGCGGACCACGCCGCCATCAACAAGGCCGATAAACGCGATGAACAGGCCGATGCCGACGCTGATGGCGATGCGAAGCGCCTTGGGCACGGCGCGGAACACGGCCTCACGGAAGCCGGTGAAGACCAACAGCAGGATGATGATGCCGTCCCAAACCACGAGCCCCATGGCGTCGCCCCAAGTCATGGACCGCACGAGTACAGCACCCACCATCGAGTTGATACCAAGTCCTGTTGCCAACGCCACCGGATAGCGTCCAATGACGCCCATCAGGATGGTCATGATTCCGGCAATCAGCGCGGTGACCGCCGCCACGGCAGCCATGGAGGCCGCGACTGCGCCATCCTCGGTGGGGTATTGGCCGTTGATCAGCTTGCCTTCAATGTCTGTTCCCGTGCCCAAGATGAGCGGGTTCAGCGCAATGATGTAGGCCATCGTGAAGAACGTGACCAAGCCACCCCGGACTTCACGAGACACGTTGGACCCGCGCTTGGTGATGTGGAACCAACCGTCAATGCCGGTTGCTTTATCGAGAACTACGGTTGCTGATTCGGATTTGGGCGCGGCCGCATGGGCCTGCTTATTCGTCTTTTTCGCCATAACAAGAATGGTAGTCAGTCTGTCGTGTCGGCAGGTTTCGTCGTCCACCATCAGGACTGACCACTACCGCGCCTGTGGTAGTGTGATCAGCTTTTGACCCTCGTCACTATCACGCAAACGAACAGTCCATGACGGCAGGAGAAGACGCCGCAACGAGACGGCAGATTCAGCTATAGGCAGGGCCACCATAGGTGGGGGCAACCGCTGGCGGGGAAACTACGAGCAGCGCAACTCAGCCGAAGATCGGATGGTCAATACCGATGGTGTCGTAAACCGGGGCAGACGCCTCGGGCACGCGCTCATCAGAGACCACATCGGAGTGTCCACCACAGCCGTGATCGAGGGCCACCACGCGAGCATCGAAGGGCGAGAACTCGTTGGTGCAGGCGCCAAACAATGCGCCAAGACGCCCACCGAGGCGGACGAAGAAGCCGCAGGTTACGCAGTTAGCCGGGGCCAACTTGGTGGCGGCGTTATTCGCGCCAGGCGCTCCCAGCATCCAACGTTCCGCCGTCTCGTTGCGCCCTGCAACGGAGAGCACCCGCTCGCGACCAAGGCCAAGTTCTGCAACCAGCGCGCGAGTCTGCGCCCATTCGGCAGGGTCTTCGTCGGGGGCCATCTCGCCGCCGGTGTAGCCAGGCTCAAGGCGCGGATCGTTGTCAGGTGTGGGCAGCAGCATGCCGGGCGTGATGTCGCCGGGCTGCACCCGTTCACTCCACGGAACCCACGTGGGCGCCAGCAGAGCATCATCACCGGGCAGCAGCACCACTTCATCGACGGTGGTGGTGCGCGCCCGCGGCACGCGCGTCATCGTCACCGCCCACTTCCAGCCGGGATAGCCTGGATGGGTGCAGGCGAAGAAATGCGTGCCGACAAGTTCGTCTTCGGCGATGCAGCCAAGATAGTCGCCAACACCGAAATCGGCGGCGGCTTTCGTGGCGGCTTCGCGGGCGCTATCCAGTGCCGCAGCGATAGCGGAATCGGCCTTCGCGGGCACGGTGGATTCAGGCAATTTGCTCACAGGCTCTACAGTTCCAGTTCGTCGGCGACGGCGCGCAACAGGGTGGCGACCTTCTCAGAGTGCTTCTGGTCGGGGTAGCGCCCACGGCGATACCCGTTGCCGATGCCGTCTAGCAGTTTGATCAAGTCCTCGAACATGACGGCAAGCACCTCTGGCTTCTTGCGCTGCGCCTTCGATAGGCTGGCAGGAGCTTCGATCACCTCGACGCTGAGCGCTTGTTCGCCCTTGCGTCCGTCGATGACTCCGAACTCCACTTTCTGTCCAGCCTTGAGGGTCGCCAGCCCAGCAGGAAGCGCGGCAGCACGCACGTACACGTCCGCTCCGCCGTCGTCTTTGGTGATAAACCCAAAGCCCTTCTCGGTGTCGTAGAAACGCACCTTACCCGTTGGCATCTTCGTTCTCTCTTCGCTTAAGTGGTCGCGCTGTGGCGTGATCGTGTAGGTCTTGACTCGCCAGCCTGTTGATTGCGTGCCGTCCGCGCACGTCGTCCGCGCACAACACAACAAGGGTGCAGCCCCTTCAAGCCCTACAAGACAAGAGTACTTGCAAGTCACGTCTTCCCGCCAGTCTTTGGATGAATATGTGCCCGCAATTGGGCAAACATGTGCGCGGCATGGCTTGTGGCAAGTATTCTTCTTGTTGACGCACCACTTGTCCTAAGTTGGCTGCGGCGGGCACAGGGAAGGAGTGGCAGGTGGCGCAGATCCTACTGGTTAGCCCGGCAAACCGCACTCCGTCCGCCATCCCCGCTGCGCTTGAGATGCTGTCCCACGACGTGGTGAGCGTCGCCGGTGCCGACAGAGTGCTCGGCTACAAGGGCGTCGTCGATCTAGTGATAGTTGACGGACGCGGTGACCTGCCTGACGCCCGCACCATCACTGGCTTGATCGTAGACAACACCCAGTACCACGTGATGCTGTTGGTGCCTGTCGCGTCGCTGCCCGTGCTCAACAGCAAGTGGGGCATTGAAGATTTCGTTGTTGACACCGCCACCGCCACCGAGTTGGACGCCCGCATCCGCCTCATGCTAGAAGTCCGTGCCTCCGGTGCGTCATCCCTTGTCGCAGGCCAGATCGCCATCAACGAGGACGCCTACACCGTCGCCGCTCGCGGTCGTTCCATCGACTTGACCTACACCGAGTTCGAGTTGCTGAAGTACATGGTGCAGCATCCGGGCCGGGTCTTGAGCCGCGAACAACTATTAACCGATGTCTGGGGCTACGACTACTTTGGCGGCACCCGCACGGTCGATGTCCACATCCGTCGCCTCCGTGCCAAACTCGGCTCCGAACTAGAGCACTACATCACCACGGTCCGCAACGTCGGCTACCGCTTCAGCCCCGAGCGTCCCGCCTGACTTGAATGAAGCCTCATAGAAGTAGAAGCTGAAGACAGCTACTCTCGCGAAGTAGACTGACGCCTATGGCTACAATTCCCGGACAAGACCGCGAGTATCGCATGTTGCCTGCAACCGAGCGTCCCATCGTGCGACGCAAGGCGGCGCGCATCATCGTCCGTTGTCAGGACAGAGTGTTCTTGGAGCACGACTCCGATCCGGGTGCGGGTGTCACGTGGTGGATGACTCCCGGTGGTGGTCTGGACGGTGACGAGACGTACGCGCAGGCTGCGGTTCGCGAACTCTTTGAGGAGACTGGATGGACCATCACGGAGGCCGACCTTGTTGGTCCGGTGGCGCACCGTTACGTGTCACACGGCTACTCAGATGAAGTGTTGACACAGGACGAGCAGTTTTTCGTCCTTCATTTGAGCGAGTTGTTGGACGCGGACACGTCCGGGTTTACCGAGGAAGAGTTGCGCACCATGCACGGCTCGGGTTGGTTTACCGTGGCCGAGTTGAGCGCTATGCAGGTGTTCCCCGCTGACATCGCCCGCTTCTTGGGTGACGAGCTACCGCCGTTTGTGGAATACGGCAATGTGGACGAGTCAATAGTCCCGCTAGACGAGCGATTCGACTAGGCGTCAGTAATTGGGCTGACGCAACAGCGCACTCTTAGCCGTTATCACTACCCAGAATGAGGCCGCGAGTGCGATGATCAGCACAACGCGCATCGCGATTACAGCGAAGTCGTAGCGCATGTCGAGGCTGCCGTTGCGGATACCTTGGTCGATGAACCAGACGACGACGCCAGCGAGTGCCGCCGCGCGGAAGATCATGCGTACCGTAGCCCCACCCACGGGAACGCGCACGGCCAGTAGCAATGCGGTAAACAGCGAGATCACCCAAAGGTCAGGCCAGATCACGCCACCCATGACGGCGTAGATCAAGCCCCAGCCAAGCAACGTGAACACGTTTGAGTCTGGTGACACCAAAGCGGCATTGGAGACAGGACGAGCAGCGCCCGTGGGGTAGCCCTGCTGTTGCCACGCCGGGTACGAGCCCATGGGGCCAGTCGGTTGTCCCTGCGGTGTGGCCGTCCAACCAGTTTGGGGTACGGGAGGCTGCGGCCAGCCAGCGTGTGGACTGGGCGTTCCGGGTGGAGCCCAAGCGCGAGTTCCAGCGCCAGGTGGGATGGCCTGAAGCCCACGCATTCGGTCCTGATACGGATCTCCAGTAGGCGGCAACATGGCGGCACCGGGCCGCGCAATCCGGGCCGCATTGGCAGAGTAAGGATCGGCAGCACCCGTGTGTGTCACCTGATGCTGCGGTGGTGCCCACGTTCCCGTCGTCGCACGCGAACTCTCTCCCGTCATCCTGCGCGCAGTCGCAGAATCCACCGCTGGCGTGCCTTGAGATTGTGTTGGTGCCCACTGCGGCATGTTCGGGTGCATCGACGGGGGCGGAAACTGAGTTGCGGCAAGCGTGGCGGGCAGCCCAGTGGGCGGGGCAAAGTCGGTACGAGCCTCAACCTCGCCAGTCGGGTCCCACGACCCATTGGGGATAGGGTTCCGCGGGTTCCACCCTTCCATCACGTCCTCTTCGCTGCCATGAGACGCAGAGAACGGATCGTGTGGGTCGCGGCGTTCTTCAGGAGCAGGGGCCAGTTGAGCCAGGCCCGGCAGATTGTCGAACGTGGACGTGTACCCGTCCGGATGAGGCGCGATGAACTCAACCGGCAGCCACTTGGGCGCGTCGGACACCGTGCCAATCGGCGCAGCTACAGGCGCAGAAAACCCGTAAGGAGTCTCCTGTTCGCGCTCCTGCACGTCGTCCACCCAAGCCATACTCACCAGTCTACGCGACCACAGGTTAGCAAACCCTGTGCATGACCTGTGTCTGTCCCGTACGTCAAGCGAAGTGACCAAAGGTCGGATGTTGAGGTATCGAGTTCAACGTATGCCGCCTATCGAGTCTCGGGATACGCGGCATACCGGGTAGACTAGGCAAGTTGTCCAAACGCTAGGAGCTTTCTCACTCATGCCTATTCGCTCAGATCTGCGAAATGTCGCCATTGTTGCACACGTTGACCATGGCAAGACCACCCTCGTCGATGCCATGTTGTGGCAGTCGGGCGCGTTCCGCGAGGGCTCCGATGTTAACACTCGCGTCATGGACTCCATGGACTTGGAGCGCGAAAAGGGCATCACCATCTTGGCGAAGAACACCGCAGTCAAACACACATTGGCTGACGGGCAGGAGTTGACGATCAACATCATCGACACCCCTGGGCACGCCGACTTTGGTGGCGAAGTGGAGCGCGGACTCGAGATGGTGGACGGGGTGTTGCTGCTGGTGGACGCCTCCGAAGGGCCACTGCCGCAGACGCGTTTCGTGTTGCGCAAGGCGTTGGAGAAGCACCTGCCCATCATCGTGGTCATCAACAAGGTGGACCGCCCCGACGCGCGCATCGCGGAGGTGGTTGACGAGACTTACGGCCTGTTTATGGACCTAATTGAGGACGACGAGAGTCAGACTCACCTGCTGGATTTTCCAATCGTGTATGCAAGCGCCAAGGCGGGTCGGGCGTCTAAGAATCGTCCTGCTGACGGTACTTTGCCGGACTCGGACAACCTGCAACCGTTGTTCGAGGTGCTCGCCGAGCATGTTCCCGCCCCTGTTTACACCGAGGGCGCACCGCTGCAGGCGCTCGTCACCAACCTTGACTCGTCCCCGTATCTCGGGCGCTTGGCGTTGTGCCGCATCATTGAGGGCACCATCAAGCGTGGGACCACCGTTGCTTGGTGCCGTCGTGACGGGTCCATCAGCAATGTGCGCCTGTCCGAACTGCTCATCACGCAGGCGCTCGACCGGGTGAGTGTTGACGAGGCTGGCCCGGGCGACATCATCGCTGTTGCCGGCATCCCGGAGATCACCATTGGCGAAACGCTCGCCGACTCCGACGACCCGCGTCCACTGCCGCTGATCCACGTTGATGAGCCGTCCATCTCTATGACCATCGGCATTAACACGTCTCCGCTGTCTGGCCGGGTAGGCAAAAACCTGACCGCGCGCTTGGTGAAGAACCGTCTGGATGCCGAACTGATCGGCAACGTGAGCATCCGCGTGCTGCCGACCGAGCGTCCTGACCAGTGGGAGGTGCAAGGGCGCGGTGAGCTGCAGTTGGCCGTGCTGGTGGAGATGATGCGTCGCGAGAGCTTCGAGTTGACCGTCGGCAAGCCCGAGGTGTTGACGCAGATCATCGACGGCAAGGTGCACGAGCCCACTGACCGGCTCACCATCGACGTGCCCGAAGACTACCTTGGCCCGGTCACCGAGATGCTGGGTGCCCGCAAAGGTCTGCTGGAACAGATGGTCAACCACGGTACCGGCTGGGTGCGTCTAGAGTACGTTGTACCTAGCCGGGGCCTGATTGGCTTCCGCACCGAGTTCCTCACGCAGACGCGCGGCACCGGCATCATGAACCACATCTTCGAGGGTTACACTCCGTGGGTTGGCGAACTGCGTAACCGCACCACAGGCTCGCTGGTTGCCGACCGTCAGGGAACCGTCGTGGCGTACGCGCTGTTCAACCTGCAAGAGCGCGGCGTGCTGTTCGTCAAACCTGGCGACGACACCTACGAAGGCATGGTTGTGGGCGAAAACTCCCGCCCCGACGAGATGGATGTCAACCCCACCAAAGAGAAGCACCTAACCAACGTGCGCAACTCCACTGGTGACGAGTTGGAACGCCTGATCCCCGCCCGCCAGATGAGCCTAGAGCAAGCCCTAGAGTACTGCGCCGCCGACGAGTGCCTAGAGGTCACCCCCAAAGACGTGCGCGTCCGCAAGGTGATCCTCAGCGCCAACGAACGCGCCAAAGCCCGCTCCCGCGCCAAGACTTCTTAAAGACGGCCCGTTGCGCCCAAAGGCCGCTGGCCCTTACGTGGTGGTCGCCTGCGTCTGCTTGGGGACGGCCTGTCTTCATGTCTGTGGTCATCGGACGCAAATATGACGTCGGCTCGAACGCAAGTGTGGTAACGCCCTTGTCACAGCCGAATACGTTGTGCGCGTCTCAGACAGAAAACTGCTGGTGCCGAAAGCTCCGAACAGACGGAGTTAACGTCATCTCGTTGGGACATCTGTTCGTCTGATTTAGGCGGTGAAGTACTGGTCGCCTTCGACTGTGAAGGTGTCTCGCCCGGCTAGGGGTGGGATGGATTGGAAACGGGCGTCGAAGTCAGTTACTAGTTTGTAGTAGCGCTCGTCTAGGTGGACCTCGGGGAGACGGGGGCAGAGTTGCGTGAGGGTCCAGTCGTCTGGATTCAGTTCGTAGCAGTCGGAGCGAAGCAGGAGCAGCTCATTGGTGGTCTTGACTGGCATGAAACGTTTTCGTCCGACATCGATGGCGATGGAGTCGTCAAACAGTTCGATGGCGGCACCCATGGCACACTCCAACTGGTAGACCTGGGGAGTTGTGGGGTCGGAGGGATCGACGGGTTTCTGGTTGCGGATCAGCGGCAGCTCCAGCGTTCCGTCCGTTGCCTGCAGCACATCGCGCAGGGCGTCAAGACGCAGCCAGAGAGAGTTGGTGTTGAAGTAGGCGTGTTTCGTCTCGTCAGCGAACGCTTCTAGGTCTTCGGGTGCGGTCTGCGCAGACTCGCGCAACACCAGTCTGCCGTCGGCAATGCGCGTTGCCACATGTCCGCCCTTGCGATCATTTGTGGTGCGGCGAGCAACCTCCATTGCGAACGGTGCTCCGCTGGCCGCGAACGCTCCGGCGAGTTCTGCGCTGGGCGAGGCTCCGAGATTGTCGCTGTTGGAGATGAACACATGCTCGAACCCGTCCCGCAGCCAGGAGTCGATGAGACCTGCAGATGACAAGGCAGAATACACTTCGCCATGGCCGGGAGGGCACCACTCCAACTCCGGGTCGCTTGGCCACTTGGCTGGCTCCAGGGTGTCGACAAACAGCTTGGGTTCGGCGCTCTGCAAGAAGTCGCTGGGTGCGTTGCCGCCACTCAAGAAGCCGTGGGCACTTAGAAACTCCAGCGTGTCCGCGCGCGTGCGGAATGAGTTCATGAAAACCAGCGGCAGCCGAGCGTCGTACCTAGCGCGCGCGGCCTCCACCTGGAGCAGGATGATCTCTAGAAATGTATGTCCCTCGCGAGCCTGCAACAGCGTCTTTGGCCCATCAAGCCCCATCGACGTGCCCAAACCGCCATTCAGTTTGACGACAACGGTGCGTCTGATTGCCTCCGCAGCGGCTTGCGAGTCGGCATGAGCGGCCAACGAGTGCAAAGATGGCACATCAGTCAGGGGAGCAATCGCATCTTCCGAAATAGTGCCGCTTCCGCCTTGCTCCAACATGTTGTAAAACCTTACAAACGATGCAATGGCGGTCGGTTCCACGTCTGCGCCACGCATCTTCGCGACGGCGGCAGCCAATCCTGCATCGCTCACGGAAGACAATCCTACCTTGGCAGATGGTGTAGATTGCGCCACATCGCCTGACCTGCGTCTCGCCTGCGGACGGCGGAGCAACAGTGGGGGCAATCTGCGGCTAAAATCAAGTGTCAAGGAGCCCGTCTTGACCAAACGCAAGAGTGGGCTTTCTTTTTGTGCGACAACCGGAGGTGGCTCATGCCAGGGATCGTGATTATCGGCACCCAATGGGGGGACGAAGGTAAAGGCAAGGCGACGGATGCGCTGGGGGAGCGCGTTGACTACTGCGTTCGCTATTCGGGCGGCAACAACGCCGGGCATACGGTGGTGGTGGGGCCGGAGAAGTTCAGTCTGCACCTGCTGCCGTCTGGCATCTTGAACCCGAACTGCACCTGCGTTATCGGCAACGGTGTTGTTGTCGATCTGGGTGTGTTTTATCAGGAGTTGGACGAGTTGGCCTCGCGTGGCGTCACGGTAGATCATCCGCTGATTAGCGCAAACGCTCACATTATCGCTTCGTATCATGCCACTATCGACAAGGTGTCGGAGCGCTTCGCTGGGTCAAAGAAGATTGGTACCACCGGGCGCGGCATCGGTCCGGCGTACTCTGACAAGGTCAATCGTGTGGGGCTGCGTATTCAGGACCTGTTGAACGCAGACGTGCTGGCCGCAAAGGTGGAGGCTGCACTGGAGCAGAAAAACCAGGTGCTGGCAAAGATCTACAACCGTCGCCCAGTCTCAGCAGAGCAGGTGACGGAAGAACTGCTCAGCTACGCGGATCGCATTCGTCCCTACGTGGTTGACGCCGCCCGGGTGCTCAACGACGCGCTGGATGACAACAAGGTGGTGCTGTTCGAGGGTGCCCAGGCTCACCACTTGGACGTCGATCACGGCACATACCCCTACGTCACCTCCTCAAACCCGATTGCGGCCGGTGCTTGCACCGGTTCTGGTGTGGGTCCGCGACGCATCGACAAGGTGATCGGCATCGCCAAGGCGTACACCACGCGCGTGGGCGAGGGTCCCTTCCCAACAGAGCTGCTGGACGCTGACGGTGAGAAACTGCGCCAGGATGGCGCGGAGTTTGGCGTGACCACCGGACGTCCGCGCCGCACTGGCTGGTTTGACGCGCTCGTTGTGGAGCAGGCCAACAAGGTCAACGGCACCACTGACGTGTTCCTCACCAAGCTGGACGTGCTCACCGGTTGGCAGCGCATCCCGATCTGTGTGGCCTACGACGTGAACGGGGAGCGCACCGATCATTGGCCGATGACCATGTTTGATCTTGAGGCTGCCAAGCCCGTATACGAGTATGTTGACGGTTGGAGCGAGCCGATCACGGCTGCCCGCACCTTTGCAGACCTACCCTACAACTGCCAAGCCTATGTCCGCCGTCTGGAGGAGCTAATCGCTGCCCCAATCTCTGGCATCGGCGTTGGCCCCAGGCGCGACGAGTCCATCGTCATTAACGATTTGGCTTAGACGCTGGCTCACTCAGTTTGCCCGGTGTGTCCAACGGGTCGAGCTTTGACAACCGAGGTGTGTGCCCAACTGACACTCAGAACTTAACTGACAATAGGCCACTACGTAGAACGCAACAACGCCGGACTCCCGTAAAGCGAGGGTCCGGCGTTGTTGCGTGTGTGCGATTATGACCGTCAGAGTGACTACTTGACGGTCAACGCAATCAAGTGCCACCAACCAGCAGCAACCTGCGTGGCACCAGTGACGCCGTTCTTCGTCGGTTCAGCGATGTCGTCTTCGGTGCTGCCGATGCCTAGGCGGCCGTCCCAGTTGTTGCCGAAGACGTACACGTTACCGCTGCCGTCGATAGCGGCCGTGGAACCCCAGAGTTGCGAGACGTGTATGCAGTGGGTTATCAATGACGGCACAAACACGTTGGAGTTCTTGCGAATGCCGTTGCCGAGCTCGCCGTAGGTGCCGTGTCCTGTTGCCCACAGCGAACCGTCGGAACGAATCACGTAGGCGGTGTCATCGCCGCAGTCTACGAAGACAGCATTGTTGATCTCGGTCTTTACCGGTGTGGCTTGGTCGCTGTTGTTTCCTAGGCCCAACTGCCCGGAACCGTTGGATCCCCAACCCCACAACGCGCCGGTGGTGTCAATGGCGTACCCGGATTTGCGACCCGCACCAATGGCGGCGATCTGGGGCAGGCCAGATACCTGAGCGACGGCGAAGCTCTCACGGGTGTTGCCTACGCCCAACTGGCCGTAGGTGTTTTCGCCCCATGCCCACACGGCACCCGACGAATCAAGGGCATAGCCCGTCGAACCACCGGCGGCAACAGCGATGACGTTAGTGACGCCCACCTTGTTGGGGGTATAGATAGCACTGTTGGTTGGCGAGCCGGTACCGACCTCACCATACTCATTGTCGCCCATGGCGTAGACGCTTCCGTCAGTGAGCAGCACCAGAATCGTGTCCGAGTCCTTGAACGCGGCCACATCAGCAACGTTCGTCCAGCTTCCGATCTGTATCGGCGTCTTGGCGGTTGCGTTCTGCGAAGCTACGTAACCACCCCAGCCCCAAAGCGTGCCGTCAGCCTTGATGAAGTAGTTGGCGGCGGACCCGGCAGCGATGCGAACAGCGTCGTCAGTTCCAGGGATGGCTGTCGGGCCTACGGCCTCGTCGCTGGAGACGCCAGTGGTGATCTGATAGAAGTCGTTTTCACCCCACCCAATGATCGACCCGGGGGCGGAGAGGTTGTTGCCGGGGATGCTCGGAACGTTAGTTGCAGTGGTAGTACCTGCATCGTCGGTACCTCTGAGCTTGAAGAACCACACGGCTGCTCCGATCAGCGCCACGACCACGACGATTGCGGTGACGATCAGGCCGATGGGTGCGCCTTTCTTCGGCGCGGGAGTGCCGGGCACGCCATACCCTGGAGCAGGCTGACCGTAGCCTTGCGGAGCCTGAGGTGCTTGGCCCCAAGGGCCGGGTTGCTGCGATTGCTGTGGCTGCCAGGCCGGGGCAGCAGCTTGCGGACTCCACGGGGGCACAGCCTGTGCCTGCGGCTGTACGCCGGGAGTTGCTGAAGCCGCACCCCAAGGTGTCGCTGTTTGCGGTTGCGGCTCAACCGGGCTGGGTGTCGGTGTCGGAGCGACCCACGGAGTCGCCGTCTGTGGCTCAGCCGGAGCTGACGCTAGGGGAGTCGTGGGGGCAGACTCGGGCGCTGCAGGTGCTGCGGCGCTTGCACTTCCAGTGGCACTGGGCCAAGGAGTGTTGGCAGGGTCGAGGGTTGTAACCTCCGACCATGCGGTTCCGTCCCAGAAACGAAAACGTCCGGGCTCGCCATTAGGATCTTGATACCAACCAGTTACAGGCATGCCTAAATACTAGCCTTGCAGAGGTTCGCGCGTTGACCGATTCTGCAACTATTTTGACGCGTTGGCCCGCATCTACGTCAGTTTTGTGATCAACGACGGTTGACGTAGCTGAGGATGCGCAAGATCTGCGTGTATAGCCACACGAGCGTGACGGCGAGACCCCACGCAGCTACCCAGCCCTGTTTGGCCGGAGCACGCATGTTGACGCCTCTCTCGATGACTGTAAAGTCGTCCACCAAAGAGAAGACCGCAAGAACTACGCCAACACCAGCCCAGATCCAAGCCAGGCCGCCGACCGTACCGGTGAGTCCGGCATAGAAACCCAGATTGATGCCGAACAGCGACAGAATGAAACTGACGAGCGCGACGGCTGCGAACCCCATGATGGAGAGTCGGATGATGCGCGAGAATTTGCCGTTGGCGCGGAAACCACCAAAGTGGAACGCCCCCAGCGTGACGCCCGCAGCGCAGAACGTGCCGAGCACCGCCTGCATGACAATGCCCGGGTACTGCAACTCGAAAATCTGCGAGATGACGCCAAGGAACAGGCCTTCGACAGCGCCGTACAGAATGGCAAACACCGGACCCATAGAGTGGCGGAAGGCGGCAACGAGCGGGAAGATGATGGTCGCTAGGCCGGACACTACCATGACGGGCATCCACATGGTCAGTGGGATGAGGTTAACAGAGACAACTCCGACCGCGATCACGGTAGCCAAGATCGCTGCCGTCTTGGCAATGACGCCATCAATGGTCATATACGCAGACGATCCGCTGGCATAGGGTGCTTGGTCGAAACCGGGCTGAGCGGTTTGCGCAGAACCCGCGTACCCAGCAGGTGCGCCAGTGTAGTTCTGCCCGTAGCCACTCTGTTGTCCAGCTCCGTACCCGGCAGGTGCGCCATAAGGAGCGCCGGTAGGTGCGCCATAAGGAGCGCCGGTCGGAGCACCATAGGGCACTCCGGTGGGAGCACCGTAAGGAGCGCCATAACCTGTGGGTTGCGCATAGCCAGCGGGGGTCTGCACACTGTAACCGCCGGGCGCAGGAGTGAAAACGTCTGACTGGGTAAAGATGGGGTTCCGCACGAAAAATGTCTCCTTATTCAAGCCTCGGTTAACCATTCTACCTGCTAACGGACCACATCGTCGCTGAGGGTGCTTTGGTTTGCGTAGACTTGTCCCGTGACGAGTGCGCTTCGAGTTTTGGTTTTGGGTAATGGGGGACGCGAGCACGCACTGGTGCGGGCTTTGAGTCTGGACGAGTCGGTGACGCAGGTGTTCGCTGCTCCCGGCAATCCGGGCACCGCCCAGCTTGCTACCAACTACCCAGTTGACATCCTTGACGGTGCTGCCGTGGCTGCCCTCGCCGTCCGACTTGAGGGCGACTTGGTGATCGTCGGGCCTGAAGCCCCCTTGGTTGCCGGTGTTGCTGACGCGGTGCGCAACGCGGGTATCGCCTGCTTTGGCCCCAGTGGTGAGGCCGCACAACTCGAAGGCTCTAAGGCGTTCGCTAAACAGATCATGGCAGAGGCCGGGGTTCCCACCGCAGCGTCGTTCGTCTGCACCACTGCCGAGGAGGCGAGCGCTGCGCTGGACGCTTTTGGTGCCCCCTATGTGGTCAAAGATGACGGCCTTGCTGGCGGAAAAGGCGTAGTGGTGACGTCAAACCGCGATGAAGCTTTGGCTCATGCGGTGTCGTGTGAGCGGGTGGTCATTGAGGAGTACTTGGACGGACCGGAGGTTAGCCTGTTCGTCATCACCGACGGCGTCCACGCCTTGCCGTTGTCGGCAGCGCAAGACTTCAAACGTGTTGGCGACGGTGACACAGGCCCCAACACCGGCGGCATGGGAGCGTACTGCCCGCTGCCGTGGGCGCCTGCTGACCTGCAAGATCAGGTGCTCAAGAGGGTGGCGCTGCCGGTTATCGCTCGTATGGCTGAGCGGGGCACGCCGTTTGCAGGCCTGCTCTACTGCGGTCTGGCGTTGACGTCAAGAGGCCTACGAGTGGTGGAGTTCAATGCCCGCTTTGGCGACCCAGAGACCGAGGTCATTTTGCCCCTATTGACGTCACCACTAGGGAATACACTCTACCGCGCCGCCACTGGAGCGCTAGTTGCAGACGAACAACTGTCGTGGAAAGGCGAGGCAGGCGTCGGCGTGGTACTGGCGGCCAACGGCTATCCGGGAGAGCCCGAAAAGGGCGGAACCATCAAACTGCCACCCGACACTGATCGGGTACACGTCATCCATGCGGGCACGGCTAACGTCGATGGACAACTTGTCGCCGCTGGTGGGCGCGTGCTGGTGGTGGTTGCCACTGGGGCCGACACCGAAGCTGCCCGCGTGGCTGCTTATGAGCACATTTCGCGCATCGACTACCCGGGCGGATTCAATCGCAGCGACATCGCATCGGCGGCGCGTCTTAGCGGCATTGCGGCCACATTGAAGGGCGGGCAACTATGAGCGATGCTCCTGTCTTTGACGTGCTGGCTACGCGTTATGCTTCCGTACAGATGCGCAATATCTGGTCTCCAGCCCACAAAGTGGTCGCCGAACGCCAACTGTGGATCGCCATCCTTGAGGCCCAACGCGACTTGGGCGTGGACTTTGGAGGCGACAACCCCGATGAGGTGATTGCTGCCTATCGCGCCGTCGTTGAACAGGTTGACTTGGAGTCGATCAATGCCCGTGAGCGAGTCACTCGGCACGACGTGAAGGCTCGCATCGAGGAGTTCAACGCGCTGGCCGGGTTTGAGCACATTCACAAGGGCATGACCAGTCGTGACCTGACCGAGAACATCGAGCAGGCCCAGATCCGGGCGTCGTTGGAGCTTATTCGCGACAAGTCTGCTGCCGCTTTGGTGCACCTTGCGAGCCTGATTGCGCAGTACGCCGAGCAGCCAATCACCGGGCGTACACACAACGTGGCGGCACAGGCAACCACGCTGGGCAAGCGTTTCGCTAGCGCGGCGCAGGAGTCGCTGGTGGCGTTCGCGCGCATCGAAAACCTGCTGGAACGCTATCCGTTGCGGGGCATCAAGGGTCCGGTGGGGACCGCCCAAGACATGCTAGATCTGCTGGACGGCGACGAAGACAAACTGGCTGCTCTGGAGCGCCACGTGGCGCGCTCTCTTGGATTTGACGCCGTGCTCACGTCGGTGGGGCAGGTATATCCGCGTTCCCTTGACTGGGACGTGCTGTCCGCGCTGGTTCAGGTGGCTGCCGGTCCGTCGTCACTAGCTACGTCAATTCGACTGATGGCTGGCAACGAACTTGTCACTGAGGGCTTCAAGCCGGGGCAGGTTGGCAGCTCTGCCATGCCGCACAAGATGAATACCCGTTCCTGCGAGCGGGTCAACTCGCTGGCCGTCGTGGTGCGTGGATTCGCGCACATGGTGGGGGAGTTGAGCGGGGACCAGTGGAACGAGGGGGACGTCTCCTGTTCCGTGGTGCGTCGCGTTGCTCTTGCCGACTCGTTTTTCGCTTTGGACGGTTTGTTCGAGACGTTCATTACCATTCTTGGCGATTTCGGCGCCTACCCAGCCGTGATTCAAGCCGAGCTTGATCGCTATCTTCCGTTCCTAACAACGACAAAAGTGCTTGTCGCAGCAGTTCGCAAGGGTGTTGGTCGCGAGGTGGCTCATGAGATCATCAAGCGAAACGCTGTGGCAGTGGCGTTGGAGTTGCGTCAGACCGGGGCGAGGGAGAACGACCTGTTTGATCGTCTAGCTAGGGAACCTGAGCTCAAACTCAGCCGGATCGAGTTGGCGGCCCTAGTCAGTGAGCCGTTGGAGTTGGCTGGTTCGGCGCGTTTGCAGGCCCAGGCAGTGGTCGCCGAGATCGAGGCAGTGACAGCCAAGTATCCGCAGGCGTTCGACTACCGCCCGGCGCCAGTGCTCTAGTTCAACCCGAGTTCCGCCGCAAGTGCGGTGCCCTCGCTGATGAATCGTTCAGCCAGCAGGGTGCACTGTTCCGGGGTGGTGGCACCGTTGATCCACGCAATTTCCAGAGAGGGTGGTCGTCCCCACGCCGCGAGACGCTCGGTCGCCCTTGTGAAGACGGTGGCAAAGTCGCGTTCGATGCCAAATGCCAAAGCTGCAGCTATGTGAGCGTTGAACGTCTCCGTGAGTTTCTCAGCGGGCAGGTCATGGGCCGCCATGCCTGTCAGCCAAGATCGGTAACGATCCAAATGGGTGCGTGCTGCTTCGCCTGCGCCCGTGTAGTCACGGTGCAACCGAGCTAGAGATGCCACCAACGCGCCCGCTGCAATTGCGGCAACCGCACCAGCGAGACCCGGCCACTGGATTGTGGGCAGGCCATCGACCAGTGAGACTCCGGCAAACACCAGCCCTAGCGCCACAAAACCTGCTCCAATCAGTCCCCATCGGTTGTGGGTGGCATCGGTGAACCAGCCAGTGTCATCGGCAGCAAACTGCAACTGCGTGAGCACCTCGTCATAGGCTTGCGTCTCGGCGAAGAACCCGTCGATGGTGACGGTATCCGCGTTATTGAACAACGCCTCCAAGAGGGCAGTCTCGGTAGGTAGCAGGGGCCGTTGCGACGGCACTGACACGCTCTGTTGGACGACCGCGTCTCCATCTGCGTCCGCGTTTAGGTCAGTCGTGCTGTTGGGGCCACTCAGCGGCATGGTGTGCAATCTGTGCAAGGTCCACTCGTTGCCCTGACGCCAAATTCCAAGCCACCCGCGCGCCGCCAAGTCGACAATTGAGATCAGAATGTCATGCGCCGACACGAATCCGTCATCGAGCGTCCCGATCATGCCAGGACTGGAGTTTTCCGGCATCGTGGAATCGGCGTCTTGTCTTATCAACCCTTGATTGTGTGCCTGAACCTCCACCGCCAGCGGCGCAGTGTAACGCTCCCTGGACACAAACCAAAGCGTGACCCCAAGCACGCCAACCAGCGCCCCCAGTCCAAGAATGGCCCACTGTATGCTCATGTATCCCGCCAAGAATATGGTTTGATTGTCGTATCCATTAAGCCTACCGGACGCGGACGCCATCCGGTAGGGTACCAAGGGGGTTCACAGGATCGCGCGTGGTTCTGAGTGTCTTGCCCCTTCGTGCAAGAGCGCATGGTGTGGCAATTCGCCGATTTGGACGCGCTGTTGAGCGCGGGTAGCATTGACTCTTGGTGTTTTATGCATCAAACCGTTTGGCGTGCGCGAGAATCGCTCGTCTAAGTGGTCAACTATGAAGATCAAGCGATTGAGAGGTCTATGTCGGAGAAAGAGGGCGTCCTAAGACTTGAAGGGACGGTTACCGAGGCGCTGCCCAACGCGATGTTTCGCGTGGCGTTGGACAATGGGCACTCGGTGCTTGCCATGATCTCCGGAAAGATGCGGCAACACTATATCCGCATCCTGCCACGCGACCGCGTGACCATAGAACTCTCGTCATACGACCTAACCAAAGGCCGTATCGTCTATCGCTACAAGAACTAGAGGAGACACTCGAATGAAGGTTCAGCCGAGCGTCAAGAAGATCTGTGACAACTGCAAGGTGATTCGTCGCCGTGGAGTTGTGCGGGTGA
>JAISJP010000014.1 GCA_031261455.1 Propionibacteriaceae bacterium | reverse complement strand
AAGGAGCCAGCCATGAGTGAGGCCGCAATTACCGCCTTGCTTGAGCCTGTTGTGGCCCAGCACGCTCTCGAAGTTGATTCAATCGAGTTGCTCAAAGCCGGTTCGCGCACCCTGTTGCGCGTCTATCTTGATGGTGACGGTGCCAATGGTCGCGGTCCAAACCTTGACGAGATCGCCGCGGCCACCAAGGCCATCTCCTACGAACTTGACGAGTCCCCAGTGATGGGTGACGCTCCCTACGTGCTGGAAGTCTCCAGCCGTGGTATCACTAAGCCGCTCATCAAACCCGCGCATTTCCGTCGCAACATCGGTCACCTGGTGGCGTTTACCCTAGCCAGCGGAGAACAGTTCACCGGGCGTATCACGGACGCTGCCGATGACAGCCCTGTTGCCAACGTGCTGGTGGACGAGGCGGCACGTGAGGTCGTGTTGGCAGACGTCACCAACGCGCTGGTGCAGGTGGAGTTGAACCGTCCCAAAGCAGGCCCGGCAGACGAAGATGAAGATGTCGATGAGGTCGCAGACGAAGACCTCGACGCAGACGAAGACGAGAAGGGGGAGTAGGTCATGGATATTGATATGGCTGCGCTGCGCATAATCGAGCGCGACAAGGACATTCCGTTGGCGTTGCTGGTGAGCACCATCGAGGACGCGCTGCTCAACGCCTACTCCAAGCTGCCGGACGCTCACGAAGGCGCGCACGTCACGTTGGACAAGAAGACCGGCAGGGTCGCCGTCATGGTGCCTGAACTGGACGATGAGGACAACGTGATCGGCGAGTACGACGACACCCCGAGCGACTTCGGTCACGTCGCCACTGCGACTGCCCGGCAGGTTATCGTGCAGCGCCTGCGCGAGGCCGACGACGACGCCAAGTTCGGTCACTTCTCCGGTGTGGAGGGCGACGTGGTGTCCGGCATTGTGCAGCAAGACGCCGAGTCGCGCGGCACGGTGCGCGTCGATCTGGGCACCATCGAGGCCCTGCTGCCTCAGGCGGAACAGTCCCCCGGCGAGACGTACACGCACGGCCAACGTCTGCGCGTGTACGTGGTGAGCGTCCGCAAGGACATACGTGGACCGCAGATCATCGTGTCCCGCACCCACCCCAACCTGGTCAAGCAGCTGTTTGCCCAAGAGGTCCCGGAGATCGCCAAAGGCGTGGTCGAGATCAAGGCCATCGCCCGCGAGGCCGGCCACCGCACCAAGATCGCGGTCTTCAGCCACGACGCCAACGTCAGTGCCAAGGGCGCATTCATCGGCCCCATGGGCCAGCGCGTGCGCACGGTGATCGCCGAACTGAACGAAGAGAAGATCGACATCGTCGACTACTCCGACGACCCGGCAACGTTCATCGCCAACGCCCTATCTCCCGCCCGCGTAACCAGCGTCACGGTCGTTGACGAGCTAACCCGCACCGCCCGCATAGTGGTCCCTGACTACCAGCTTTCCCTAGCAATCGGTCGCGAAGGCCAGAACGCCCGCCTTGTAGCCCGCCTAACCAACTGGCGCATAGACATCCACTCGGATACCGAGTAGTGGCTGCCCTCGAAGCCCCCGTTCGCACCTGCATCGGCTGTCGGACGAAGGGCACTCGTAACTCACTGGTCCGATACGTCCTAGCCGACGACAGCCAAACCCCCGTCCCCGACGAGGCCAAACAACTGCCCGGCAGGGGCGCCTGGCTTCATGATGACCCCAAGTGCTACGACCTAGCTAGCCGTCGTCGCGCCTTCGCCCGCGCCCTACGTATTCGCTAACTTCGCACAGAGCTAAGTGGCCTATGACTAAGCAAGATGTAACTAAGTTAAGGACACTAGGCAAGACTGGCTTAGGATAGAATGAAAGAGTTCCCAGAATCTCGCGACCCAATGATAACTAGCTCATCCTCAATCTCGGCCAAAACGCCAAGGCTGACTTGGCGTTGGCTGGTCTGTGTCTTGTGTCTGGGTACGTTGACCGCGTGCACGTCAAGTAGTGAGTCTCCGACTTGGTTCTCTGAGGAGCCGGCGATCACGGCGCATGCCAAACTCGATTGGGCGACTGGCTATATTGAACTGCCTCTAGAAGCGTATGGAATGTCACCTGAGGAGTATTCGATCGTTGCGGCGGCCCGGAACATCGTGTACGTCAAATGTGTGGTAGGTGATGAGCCTTTCCCCGCAACTGAGTTGGCGCGAAGTGCAGCCATGCTGGCCACCCCGAATCGTTCGAGAACAAGCCCCTATGGCCTTTGGGATGCTGCACTTGTGGCGGTTAAAGGATACTTGGGGGTTGATTTCGACCTAGTTGGGCTTTACGACATTGGTCGCACTCTTGGGGAAGATGTTGTTGCGGAGAAGTTCGAGTGTCAAACGGACCAGGCGGTGACCTACTTGCTCCCAACAGTCATGGGCACAATCTATTTTGGCGGCAATCCAGAGGATTTCGCGTATTTCGACGCCCTAAACGGGTGGTACTTTGACGCAGGCTGGGCCGCCAGTCGAGACTCGAGGATCGCGGCCTTCAGTGAAGCGCTTGGGAGGTGTTTCGCGGTCAGCGGTTATTCCCTCCAGAAGGCTCGTTCTGGTGACGAGCACCCACCACTGCTTCTCCAAATGGAAGACACGTGGAGCGAGGAGCAGAAGTTTCAGGCCGGCGTTGTTGCGGCCACCTGCAACGACCAGCTGGGCGTCACGCAGGCTCTCAGCGACGTTAAAGCAAGTTACGAGCAGCTGATTATTGAGGCGCATGAGGCAGAGCTTGTGGCCATCCGTGCCGAAGTCGAGCTGCGCATAGCGCGCGCACATGAAGTCCTGCGTGATATGGGTCTGGAGTGAGATACAACAGCAGTGAGGCACTAGAACCATGAGCAACGAATTTCCAACCGACCAGACAGCAGCGTCGCCAGCGCAACTAGGCGCGGTGGTGGCATCCGGCCCTGCCGCTGAGCCCGAGTCCGGGCGCGAGGTGCCGGTTGCAGTAGCCAAAGCGCTTGGTAGCCGTGCCCGCCAATCACGTGCATCGTGGCTGGCGGGCATGGTTGCTGTCGTGTTGGGTCTGAGCGCTTGTGGGGGTGAACCTGTCGATGAGTCGGCCCCTTCGTGGACTGGTCCTCCGCCCACTGTGACCAGTCACGCCTTGCTGGACTGGGACGCCTCCGCAGTCGTCCTGCCCATTGACGCGTTTGGCATGTCGCCACGTGAGGCATCTGTCGTTTTTGCTGCGCAGAATATTCTTTTCGCTCGTTGTGCTGGTGTAAGCGAGAGCGACATGACCAACGAAATCGCAAGTTCAGCGAAGATGCTCTCGCAAGACTACGTATTTCCCATGAGGCTCTACGGCTTCTGGGACGCCGCCTATGTTGCCCGTAATGGCTTCGACCTGATGAGCCAACTACTGGCGGACAAAGTGTTCTACGCGGGACAGTCATTGGCTGTCGATCCAGAGGTTAGGCAGCGTTGCTATGCGTCTCCGGAGGTTGCGGCGATGAACATCGTTGTACCTCGAGTTCAGACGTCCGAGGATGATCCCGCCATGCTCTTGAGTCGATTGTCATTCGAGGCCAGCGACTGGACGACGCAGGATCAGCGTTGGGTTGAGGCTAGCGAGTCGATGGGACGCTGCCTAGGCTCACAGGGATACTCCCTGGAGCATGCCTCCAAGGATGGGCCTCCCACGTTGTCGGTAGAGTGGAGCGACTCGTGGAGCGTGGAACAGAGACAGTCCGCAGTTCTAGCTAGCGCTCAATGCAATGATTCCCTCGGCATTACCCAGTCACTCGGCGATGTTGGAGCTACCTATCAGCAATTCCTCATTGATGAACATGAGGCTGAGTTGTTGGCGGTTCGAGTTGAGGTGGAGTCTCGTCTGGAGCGGGCTCACCAAATCCTGCGAGAGGCCGGCTTGGAGTGAGACACTAGAACATGAGCAACGAATTTCCAACCGACCAGACTGCAGTGTCGCCAGCGCAACTAGGCGCGGTGGTGGCATCCGGCCCTGCCGCTGAGCCCGAGTTCGGGCGCGAGGTGCCGGTTGCAGTAGAACCGCCGTCAACTGAAGACGCGGACAGCGGAGTGGCCAGGAGACGCAGATTTCCGCGCAGCCAGGTGCTGGCACTTATTGGCGCACTCATACTGGGACTCTTCTTGGGCGGGTTGGTCGTTTCGCTCATCAATGGATCGCCAGACACGTCCCCGATTGACAACGCGCAGGCGGACATTCGGGTCACTGCGCCGGTTGAGAACAAGCCCGTGCGCGCCCCATACTCGCTGTCTGGCAGCGTCTCCCTGCCGGAGTTAGCTAACGTACGTTTGAACGGCCAAGGCAGCGGTGGAGTGAGCCTAGTCACTGGTGGGGTGCACGAGTTGGGCGATGTGATCAACACGGGGGATCTCGTGGCTGAGGTCTCAGGGGAGCCCATCTTCGCTTTCCCGTTTGATGTGCCACTGTATCGCGACTTGGGGTACGGCAATAGCGGCAACGACGTGCGCCAGTTGCAAGTGGCGCTCGTGGCAGCAGGGCTGTTGGATATGGAACCGGATGGCTGGTTTGGATGGGGCACAGTCTATGCGGTGCAAGACATGTACTCCCGCGCCGGCTACAAGGCTCCGGAGATCTACCCGTCCCGTGGTTTATCGCTCAGTCATACGGCCACGATCCCCGTTTCTGGACTGGCTGTAGCCGCAACGAGCCCTGTCGGTACCACCATCGACGCCGACCACCCGGTGATGAAAGTGGTGGCAGCTCCGGCCGCCATAACAGCACGTGCGGACATGCTGCAGGCCTCTGGCTTCAAGGCAGGCACGGACGTGCTGGTGCAGATCGGCTCGACCGCCCCCATCAAGAGCACGGTCGTCAGTGTCAGTGAGTTCAAGACCGATGGGACGAATCAGCCGCCTGGATACGATGTCGTGATCGCGCTGCCCGCAGACGCGCGGGTGAGTGACGCGGGGTATGACCCGGTGATCGTCAGCGAAGTCGCAACTGTGCCGCTGGGGCAGGCGGTGCCGTTGAGCGCAATTCGACAGGGCGGCAACGGAACCTACGTCTACAAGGCGTCCACAGATGCCAAGTCGCCGGACGCTAGGGTTGACGTGAGGGTCACGAGTCAAGGCAGTGGTTACGCGATACTTGACGACACTGCCGGTCTAGCCCTAGGGGACCAGATCGTGCTCAGCGGCGAGCGCACCCGATGATCGACCTCGCGCACATAAGGCGAGTGGTTGGTGATGCCCACGGCACTGTTGCGCTCTCCGACGCCACCTGTCGCATCGTTCGCGGCGAGTTTGTCGCCATTTTGGGGGCGTCGGGTTCCGGGAAGACCACGCTACTGAGCCTGTTGGGGTTGCTCGATCATCCCACAAGCGGCACCTACCTGTTCGATGGACAAGACGTCGAGTCGCTCAGCGAAGAGCAACGCAACGATCTGCGCGGCAGCCGTATCGGGTTCGTTTTCCAAAACTCGTACCTGATCGCTGAGGACAGCGTTGCCGAGAACGTGGCGTTGGGGCTTCGGGTGAGGGGCGTGCCGCGCGAGGAGCGGTCCAGACTGGTCGATGAAGTGCTTGGGCATGTCGGTTTGGCGGGCTTCCAGGACCGTGTTGCGGGTGAACTCTCCGGTGGCGAGAAACAGCGGGTGGCATTGGCGCGGGCTCTCGTTGGGGGGCCGGATGTTGTCATGGCGGACGAGCCGACCGGTGCGCTGGATTCGGATTCTACGCACCGCCTAGTCGAGTTGCTTCGTGACGTGAATCTAGGTGGGACGACGATTGTGGTGGTCACGCACGATCCCATAGTTGCCGAAGCAGCAGACCGGGTGATCGAGATCGTTGACGGCGTGGTTGCGAGCGGTGAGTCATCGTCGTCGGCCATGGATCCTGCGGCTGGGCAACGCGCGGCTGCGATTCGGGTCGAACGGAGAACCAAGCTATGGCAAGAAGTGATTGATGCCGCAATGACGCCGTTGGCGCGTCCGTTGCGTGCGGCCCTGGTGATGTTGGCCTACATTCTTGGCGTCGCGGCGTTGGTTGGTGCGGTGGGACTCACCCAGTCGACCACGGCGCAGATCGTCTACCGGCTCACCGAGGCTGGCAGCAACGAGATCCGGGTGACGACTCCCTCAACTGCGGACTGGGGCTACTCACTCGACTTTGCCAACATCGATGCGGAGGTTGCAACAATTTCGGCGTTGGAGGGGGTAGACACCGCCGTGGCTGTGCGTACTTTTGCGCCGCAGTCTAACTTGATCTCCCGCGTTCGTGTTTCGGCGTTGGAGGCAACAGGGTTCTCGGGGCGAATCTTCGTCACTGACGCATCGTATCTGCGCGCCTACGGTCTCCGTGCTGTGAGTGGCAATGTCGTCAATCTAACAAATGACTGGAACGGCCCGGTTGTCGCGGTTGGATCGAGGGCCGCCGAGAAGCTAGGCGTCACGTCAGTCGTTCCCGGCGTGAGCATCTGGGTCAACGGAATCAGTGTCGACGTTATCGCGGTGCTTGCCCCAACTGGTGACGTGCTCGCCGATGATGCCGTGTACTTTTCTCGTGCGTGTCTGCCGATGCTGCCTGGACCTGTCGACAGTTACCTGCTGGTCCTGACTGGCAAGGGCTACGCGGAGCCGCTAGCTCGCGCACTGCCACTGGCTCTTAGCCCTGAGAATCCGGGCTCGATACACACATCTACAGTCGCGCAGCTAGCGAACCTGCAACAAGGCATCAACTCCGACCTGACAAGCCTGTTAGGTGTTATCGGCTGGGTGATTCTTGCCTTGAGCACCCTAGCCGCTGGCACCACCATGTACCTGTCGGTGCAGCAACGCGCTCCCGAGATTGCACTGCGGCGGGCGATGGGTGCCGACCGCGCCTCCATCTTCCGCCTGTTCACCTACGAAGGTGTAGCCGTCGGCGTCACCGGCGGCATCGTCGGCCAGATCATCGGGATCGCAATCGCCTGGATAGTAGCCAACGCCAACAGTTGGCCGCTGAGCCTAGGCCTCGGCACCGGTCTGCTGGGCCTGGCCGTAGGTTTCGTGGCTGGAGCAGTAGCATCCATGCTCCCCGCCGGAATCGCCGCCCGCCAAGACCCAGCACTAATCCTGCGCACAATCTAGCAGTGTGAGCGGGCCCCAGAACGAAAGGGGGTGCGGACGAATTCTTGGACCTGCGAGTGGAGGGGGTCGGTTATGGGTCATCATGTGTATCGGCGGTTTTCGGTTGAGGAGAAGCGTCGTGCGGTTGAGTGTTTTTCGAGTATGGGGAGTCGATTGCTGAGACTGTTGCCGTGTTGGGGTATCCGTCTTGGGTTCAGTTGATGAACTGGTTGAAGGAGTTGCCTGGTTATTGGCCGACGCATAGGCGGGTGCCGGGGTCAACCTCAAGCAGCTCATAACTAAGCAAGGTGTGAGTTACTCGTTAGTTAGCTGGGCGCAGTCTGCCGCGGGGAGCAGACACGCATCAATGACGGTTATCGGCCCGGGATCGGCTACACTTGGGTTGTTTGGGTCTCCCGAGCGCTTGTTTGTGCGCGCGGAAAATGACACTAGACAAATAATCAGGCAACAAGCAAAACGGACGTGTTAGCGTGTCCGTTTGCGAGTATGAAGGTGGGGCTGACGCTCATGAGAACTCGATGAGTACCCAGAAATGAGCACCAACAACTAAACCGGCCGGGTTTGAAAACAACACGCGTTGACCTGGCCGAAAAGGAGAACAGT
>JAISJP010000011.1 GCA_031261455.1 Propionibacteriaceae bacterium | reverse complement strand
TGAGAACTCGATGAGTACCCAGAAATGAGCACCAACAACTAAACCGGCCGGGTTTGAAAACAACACGCGTTGACCTGGCCGAAAAGGAGAACAGTGGCCAAGGTCCGCGTATCCGAACTCGCAAAAGAGTTCGGAGTTACTAGTAACGAAGTCATCGAAGTAGCCAAAGGCATCGGTGAGTACGTTAAGTCGCCATCAGCGACAGTAGAAGAAATTGTGGCGTCCGATCTGCGACGCGTGCTCGCTAAGCAGGCTGCGGCTGCCGCGCCTGCGGCTGCTGCGGCAGACGGTGCGGCTCCGGCTGGAGCTGGCGCTGCTGGTGCCCCAGGTGGTACGGGCGACGCGGCAGGCGCGTCCAAGCCCAAGCCTGCAACCAAAGCCAAGTCTGCTGGCAAGACGAGCACGACCGGTGCGGCAGCGCCGAGCGCGCCAGTTGCACCCGTGGTGGCTACTCCCAGCGCTCCGGCCGCGACGAAGGGCCCGCTGGCTCCGTCGTTCCCGCCGCCTCCGCCTGTCATTCCGAGCGCACCCGGCGCGGGTGCTGCTCCGGCGGTTCCCGCCTTCACGCATCCCAGCCCGGCGTCCGGTGCTGCCGGTGGGGCTGGCACGGCTGGTACCGTTCGCCCGGCCAGTGGCGGACCGCGTCCTCCCGCTCCCAGCACGCCCGGCGGCCCGCGTCCCGGTGGGCCAGGGCGTCCTTCATCGTCCGGCGGTGCTGCAGGTGGAAGCACTGGCGGTCCCCGTCGTCCCGGAACTCCGCGCCCCGGCAACAACCCGTACGCGCCCAAGCAGGGCATGGGCTACGGCGAGCGCCCGCCACGCGAAGACGACGCCACGCGTCCTCCGCGTCCGGCAGGTGTGCCCGGCGCACCACGTCCTAATCCTTTGCTGATGCCCAAGCGCGTCAATCCTAGTATCAACTCTGGTGTCGGCGGTCCTCGCCCAGGCGGAGGTCCGGGCCGTGGTGGCCCCGGCGGTCCGCGTACCGGTCAGGGCGGCCCAGGTCGTGGTGGCCCCGGCGGCGGTTTCCGTGGCGGTCAAGGTGGTCCAGGTGCCGGTCAGGGCGGTCAGGGCGCACCCGGCATGGGTGGCGGCACTGGTGGCGGTCCCGGCAGAGCCGGTCGTGGTGGTCGTGGTGGCACGGGCACGCAGGGCGCGTTCGGTCGCGGCGGTGCGCCCGGCAAGCGTGGCAAGAAGTCGAAGAGGCTGAAGCGTCAAGAGTGGGAAGAGATTCAACAAGCTCCCGCAGTCGGCGGCATCCGCGTCCGTCACGGTAACGGCGAGGACGTCCGTCTGCGTCGCGGCTCGTCGCTCACCGACTTGGGCGAGAAGATCGGTATTGACGCCGCTCAACTGGTGTCCATCCTGTTCAACCTGGGCGAGATGATCACCGCAACACAGTCTGTGCCGGACGAGACCCTTGAGGTGCTCGGTGCGGAACTGAACTACAACATCATCGTCGTGTCCCCTGAAGACGAGGACCGCGAACTGCTGGAAAGCTTCGACCTTGCCTACGGTGAGGACATCGGTGACGAATCTGACCTTGTCATTCGCCCACCCGTCGTCACCGTCATGGGTCACGTCGATCATGGCAAGACCAAGCTGTTGGACGCTCTGCGTCACACCAATGTGGTTGCCAAGGAGGCCGGTGGCATCACTCAGGCCATCGGTGCTTATCAGGTGGAAACTGAGGTTGGTGGCGAGGCCCGTCTCATCACCTTCATCGACACCCCTGGTCACGAGGCGTTCACCCAGATGCGTGCCCGCGGCGCCCAGTCCACCGACATTGCGGTGCTGGTGGTTGCGGCTGACGACGGCGTGATGCCCCAGACCATTGAGGCCCTCAACCACGCGACTGCGGCCGGTGTGCCCATCGTCGTGGCCGTCAGCAAGACCGACCTTGAGGGTGCAGACCCCACCAAGGTGCGCGGCCAGTTGATGGAGTACGGCCTCACACCAGACGAGTACGGCGGCGACACCCAGTTTGTTGACGTGTCCGCCAAGACCGGCGACGGGCTCGACAAGCTGCTCGAAGCCATCGTGCTCACCGCAGACGCCGAACTGGACCTGCGCGCCAACCCGGCGATGCCCGCCCAAGGCGTCGCCATCGAGGCGCACCTTGACCAAGGCCGTGGTGCGGTAGCTACCGTGCTCATCCAGCGCGGCACCCTGCGCAAGGGCGACTCGATTGTTGCTGGCTCCACGTATGGCCGCGTGCGTGCCATGATCAACGACCACGGCGACCAGATCGATGAGGCCCCACCGTCCATGCCGGTGCAGGTGCTTGGGCTTTCGGCAGTACCTGGTGCAGGCGACCACTTCCTTGTGGTGGACGACGACCGCGTGGCTAGGCAGTTTGCCGACAAACGTGCCGCCCGCATGCGTGCGGCGGCTCAGGCTCGCGGTAGCCGTCGTCGCACCCTTGAAGAGATGTTTGAGCAGCTCAACAAGGGCGAACACAGCGAACTGCTGCTCATCCTCAAGGGTGACGCCGCCGGTGCGGTCGAGGCCCTGGAAGAGAACCTGGCAAGCATCAACGTGGGCGACGAGGTTTCGTTGCGGGTCATCGACCGTGGTGTCGGTGCCATCACCGAGACCAACGTCACGCTCGCTGCCGCCAGCGAACCGCACGCCGTCATCATCGGCTTCAACGTGCGTCCCACCGTGCAGGCCGCCAAACTGGCCGACCGTGAGAACGTGGACATCCGCTACTACAACATCGTCTACCGCGCCATCGAGGACATCGAGGCGGCGCTTAAGGGCATGCTGAAGCCGATCTACGAAGAGAAGACGCTCGGTGTGGCGGAGATCCGCGACATCTTCAAGTCCAGCAAGGTCGGCAACATCGCCGGCTGCATGGTCATCGACGGCATCATCCGCCGCAACGCCACCGCGCGGCTGCTGCGTGACGGCACCGTGATCGCGGACACCAAGATCGCCAGCCTGAAGCGCGAGAAGGACGACGCCACCGAGGTGCGCGAAGGCTTCGAGTGCGGCCTCACGCTGCAGGGCGTCAACGACATCCGCATCGGCGACCAGATCGAGGTGTTCGAGATGGTCGAAAAGCCGAGGGAGTGACCCAAGCTCATGCCCAATCCACGCATTGACAAGCTGCAAGAGCAGATCGGCCAGATAGTCGCCGAGATGCTGGAGCGCCGCATCAAGGACCCGCGGCTCGGCTTCATCACCATCACGGACGTGCGGTTGACCGGTGACGCCCGCGAGGCGAGCATCTTCTACACCGAGCTGGGTGGTGCGGTGGACGCACCCTCCGAGATCGCCACCGCCGCGGCGTTGGAGTCCGCCAAGGGGCTGCTGCGCTCCACAGTGGGCAAGAAACTCGGCCTGAAGTTCGCGCCCACCATCACATTTGTGCGCGACGCCACCACCGAGACTGCCAAAGACATGGAGGATCTGCTGGCCCGGGTCGCCGCCGCCGACGCTGCCCTCGCGCAAGCCCGCGACGAGAGCAAGTACGCCGGTGAGCCCGACCCCTACCGGCACGATGAAGACGATGAGTCAGCCTGACATCACCCCCAACGGTATCGTCGTGGTGGACAAGCCGTCTGGTCTGACTTCGCAGGCGGTGGTTTCACGCGTGAAACGTGCGCTCGGCATCAAGAAGGTCGGCCATGCTGGCACTCTTGACCCGATGGCGACCGGGGTGCTGGTTATCGGCGTCGGTCGCGCAACGCGACTGCTCGGATTTTTGGCCGGTCACGACAAGCGTTACCTAGCCACCATCCGACTCGGCGTCGCCACCACAACTGACGACGCTGAGGGCACATGGCTTGGTGAGCCAGTGGATGTGTCCGGTATTGACGAGGGGCAAGTTCGGGCTGCCATTGCGGCCTATGTTGGCGACATCTCGCAGGTGCCCAGTGCCGTTTCCGCGATCAAGGTTGACGGAAAACGGGCATACGCGCTTGTCAGAGCTGGAGAACAGGTCGAACTCAAGTCTCGCGACGTAACAGTCAGCAAGTATGACCTGCTTGATGTGCGGCGTGTTTCCTTCGCCAAATCGACTGTTCCGACGGACGCCGGTCTGTCCGCGTGCAGCGTTGGGGCAGACGCACCCGTTGAGACTGCCCCGGCACCTAGCCAGCCGTCCATAACGCCGTCAACACGTGGCTTCCTTGATCTCGATGTGGATGTGGAGTGCTCGTCGGGCACCTATATTCGGGCGTTGGCGCGTGACTTGGGGCGCGATCTTGGGGTTGGCGGTCACCTGACCAGCCTGCGTAGGCTGCGCGTGGGTGCGTTTGGCATCGAGCAGTCCTGCCAACTGGACGAGGCCTCGCTCGCCGACCTGATCCCGATGGGCGTGGCCGCCAAACAGGCGTTTCCGTGGGTGCAGGTTGATGCGGCGACCGCGCAAGAGATCCACTATGGCCGCAAGGTTCAGCTAAGCATCACTCACAATCCGACGGCGCTGCTCGATCCGGATGGCGACCTGCTGGCGCTGTACCAGCCTGGTGACCCGGCGAGGCCCATCGCAGTTTTCGTGTCATAGACTTGATAGTCTCACCATGACCGAACGCTCCACTGCGCATCCCGCCCCCACACCCGCCGTACCTGCTCCCACGACCGTCATTATCGGAAACTTCGACGGAGTCCACCTGGGGCACCAGCAGTTGTTGCGCGCGGCGGCAGATTTGGGACGCCCGGTTACGGTGGTCACATTCTGGCCACACCCGCGCAGCGTGCTGACTCCCGATAATGCCCCACTTTTGTTGACCGGGCTGGATGACAGAGTAGAGCTGGTGAAACGTTACAGTAACGCGACGGTGCGGATCACGCCCTTCACCAGAGAGTTCGCCAACTGGGAGCCAGCCCGTTTCATCGAGTCCGTGCTACTGCCGCTGAACCCGGCAACTGTAGTAGTGGGGGAGAACTTCACCTTCGGACGCGGCGCGCAAGGCACCCCCGCAACTCTCGCTGCCGATGGTCGTTTCGAGGTGCTCGTCATCCCACTGGTCGAAATCCAAGCTGCGCGGGCATCATCGTCGCGCATTCGTGACCTCCTAGGTGAGGGCGACGTCGAAACCGCCGCCACCCTGCTGGGCCGCGACTGGCGAGTGCGTGGCGTCGTCATGGTCGGCGATCAGCGGGGACGCACGCTTGGTTTTCCCACCGCCAACATCGCCATCCCCGAAGACATGGTGGAACCCGCCGATGGCGTCTACGCCGGTTGGGTGCGCCTGCTAGATGACGGGCCCGACTCGCCGCCCCTAGCCGCCGCCATCTCCGTCGGCTCCAACCCCACCTTCGCGGCGCAACAACGCCGCATCGAAGCGCACGTAATCGGCCGCGACGACCTAGAACTCTACGGTGCCAACATCGCCGTCGATTTCGTAGCTCACCTGCGCGGCATGGTCCGCTTCGCCTGTGTAGACGATCTGAAGTCCCAGCTGGCGCAAGACGTCACGCACGCCACAACTTTGCTCGCTGAGGCGGTTGGACGTGAGTGAGCAGCCCGACACCGGCACTTTCCGCTCTCTGGCGGTCCCCAACTATCGACGATTCTTCGTCGGTGCGTTGGCGTCCAACATCGGAACTTGGATGGAGAACGTGGCACAGGGGTGGCTGGTGCTCACCATCCTCACCGACAACTCCGCCATGTCGTTGGGCATCGTCACCGGGCTGCGATTCATCGGCGTCCCCCTGCTGGCACCTCTCGCAGGGGCGCTGGCCGACCGAGTGCCGAAACGCAAGATTCTGCTGGTCACGCAGACGTTGCTCGGCATCAACTCGGCGATGCTGTGTACCTTGGTGCTGTCCGGTCACGTCAAGCTGTGGATGGTGTTCATCACGGCCACCGTCGAAGGCTGCATAAACGCGTTTGACAACCCCTCTCGCCAGGCTTTCGTGTCCGAGATGGTGCCCGACCGGCTGCTGCAGAACGCCGTTGGCCTCAATGCCACCAGCTTCAACTCGGCGCGTCTGCTCGGCCCCGCCATTGCCGGGCTATTGATCTCCCAGCTTGGCGTCGGCCCGGTGTTTGGCATCAACGCGTTCTCCTACCTGTCCATGCTGATCGCGCTGAAATGGATGCGCATCTCCGAACTGCGCCCGGCACCAGAGCGCTCAATGAAGGGCTCCATCTCGGAGGGTCTGCGCTACATCAAGTCCCGCCCGGATCTCATCCTCATCATGGTGCTGGTGTTTATGTTTGCGACGTTCGGCATGAACTTCAACATCACCAACGCCACGATGGCCCGCAACGTTTTTGGTAAAGACGCCCAAGAGTACGGCCTGCTGGGTTCCATGATCGCCATCGGCACCCTAGCCGGTGCCCTCTCAGCCGCCCGAGCCGCGAAGCCAAGACTGCGAATCATCCTGTTCGGTGCCCTAGCGTTCGCGTTCTTCGCGGCACTGGCCTCAATCGCCGAAAGCTACCTGATGTACGCCCTGCTGCTGGTGCCCACAGGTTTCTGCATGTTGCGCGTAGTCAACACCGCAAACGCCGCCGTCCAACTAGCCACCCCCTACGAACTGCGCGGCCGCGTCATGTCTATCTACTTAGCCGTCTTCATGGGCGGCACACCCATCGGCTCCCCCCTAATCGGCTGGATTCAAGATCACCTAGGCTCCCGCTGGGGGGTGGGCGTCGGTGCCCTAGTCGCCGGAACCACGGCCAGCCTGATAATCCTCTACCTAGTCAAGTCCAAAAACCTCCGCGCGCGAGTAGGCGTCTGGCCCCCACGCCTAGACGTCTGGAGTGACGACGACGAAGATCCCGAGCAAGCAGTAGCCGCCGCCGAACTCACCCAAGCGACCGCTAAGTAGTATCATTCCTGCACCCACCTATGGGCATTGGAGGGCCACCACCGCGCCACCGCCAGAGCCTTAGGAGCAGCTACTCGGGCACCTCAACGTCGGCCCAAGCGACGATGCGGCGGGCTAGTTCTATGGCTTTTGCCTTGTCCGGGGCCATGTTGGCGGACGACGAGACTGCTTCGGTGACGCCGGTGCGTTCGGCCATGAGGATGTGCCGGTCTTGCAGACCCTCGATCAGGACGGTGACGCCCCGGCCCTCCATGGCGGTGATCAGTTCGCCAAGCAGGGTGGCTCCGGTGGAGTCCAAGATGCGCACGCGTGACATGGAGATAATTACCACGCTGACGTCACGGGTGTCCTCGATGCGTTGCAGCAGGCGCTCGGCGGCGGCAAAGAACAGGGAGCCTTCGAGCTTGAAGCGGGCGATGCGGTTGTCGTTGGGTTCGGCAGGCTCGGGCAACGGCACCCGGTGGACCCCAGCGGCCTTGGACACCATGCGCAGCAGCAGGAATGTGGCGATCACTACGCCTGCGATGACGGCGTAGATCAGGTCAACCGAGACCGTCACGACCGCAGTAGCGATGAACATCAGCGCGTCCTGCTTGCTGAGTGTGAGCAGCCGTTTGACCAAGTCGAGGTGAATCATGCGCAACGCGGTCACCATCAGCACCCCGGCCAGCGCGGCCAGCGGCACTTTTGCCACAATATCGCCCAGCGAGATGACGATGACAAACAGCACGATAGCGTGGACGATCGCCGCTGCCCGAGTGCGCGCACCGGACGACATATTGACAGCGGTGCGGGCGATGGCGCCGGTCGCGGGCATCCCGCCGAACAGTCCAGATGCGATTGACGCCAAGCCTTGGCCGAAGAGTTCGCGGTCGGCCTGCAGCACCCCGGTGTCGGAGTGGGACGCTGCCACGCGCGCGCTCAACAAGGACTCGATTGCGGCCAACAGCGCGACGGTAAGCGCCGGTGCGGACAGGTCGCTAAGCAGTGAGAGCGACAGGTGCGGGAAGGCGGGAGCGGGGAGTCCGGCGGGCAGTTCGCCGATGCTGGCAACGGGCAGGTTCGCGAAGACGCACACCAGCGTCGCCGCCACCAAGCCGATCAGCGACCACGGAACCTTAGTGTTGAACCGCGCCCCCACAAGCATGCACGCCGCCACAATCGCCGCCACGAGCAGCGTCCACTTTGCAGTGCTCCAGTCGGTGCGTCCAAAGGATTGCACCGCAGACACCAGCGCATTGGAGGACATTCCGGCCTTGTCTGCCACCCCAAGAGCCGCCGGAACCTGCTGCATAAAGATGATGACACCAATGCCCAACGTGAAGCCCTCGATCACGGGCCACGGGATCATGCCAACGAGCCTGCCGAACCGGAACAGGCCGCACACGCACACGATGATGCCCGCCATGATGCCGAGCAGTCCCAACACGGACGGTCCATAGGTGGCTATCACGGGGGCCAAAACCACCACCATCGCGCCCGTCGGTCCGGAAACCTGCACGTTAGAACCGCCGAATATGGTCGCCACCAGACCGCCGATGATGGCGGTGATCAGCCCGGCCTCGGCCCCGGCCCCGGACGACGCCCCGAACGCTAGCGCCAACGGCAGCGCCACAATACCCACAGTCACGCCAGACAGCAGATCGACTCGCCAAGACGTGCGCAGCTCACGGTAGTCCGATGGCACGGGCAGCAGCCCGCGCAACCCCTTGACGAACGTCAAAACCCCTGTGCTCGGCTCATCCACGGCCATTGATCTCGCATCTCCTATCGTCTGCGCCCGCTGTCTGGCGTCTCACTGACTAGTTACGAAATATCTACGAACGCGTGACTACCAGCTTCACTAGTGTAGATGGTTTCGCCAAACCATGGTCGCGCGTGTTTCGCGAACGGGCATCTCGACTCGTCTTGCGTTCACTCTTGCGGCCACCTCCCACCAAGGGAGACGTGCCTGTGTGTTCCACGAAAAATACACAGGACTTTTCCAGACAAAATGTAACCAAAGGGCCTCCTCAAGCGCTAGGCTGTAGCCCGTAGAGCTTCGACGCAAGAGTGTTTCAGCTCTCTTCCGTCACCGACTCCAGGCGCGACATTGCACGTTGCGTCGGAACTATCAACAGGAGGAAAGAATGGGCCGCATTAAGTACGGACCGGCACAAGCCAAAGTGACTGATATTCAGTCCATCGTCAAGCAAGTTAAGAACGGCGATAACATCGGCGTTGCTGGCTTCACGGGCGCTGGCTACCCGAAGGCATTCCCGACCGCTTTGGCCGAGGAAATCAAGGCTGCGCACGAGCGCGGCGAAGAGTTCATGATCAGCTTGTTCACTGGTGCATCCACGGCACCTGACCTCGACGGCGTTCTCGCTGGCGTTGACGGCATCAAGTTCCGTACGCCTTACAACGGCGACCCGACGATGCGTAACAAGGTCAACGACGGCACCAGCTACTACTCTGACATCCACCTGTCGCACCTCGCGCAGCAGATCACTCAGGGCTGGTTCGGTCAGCTCAACTGGGCAGTGGTTGAGGCTTCGTCCATCACCGCTGATGGCCAGGTTGTCCCGTCCACGTCGGTCGGCAACTCCCGCACCTACCTGGATCACGCAGAGAAGATCGTCATCGAGGTTAACTCGTGGCAGTCTGAGGACCTGCTTGGTCTGCACGACATCTGGTACGGCCTTGACGCCCTGCCCCCGAACCGCGTGCCGATTCCGATCACGGGCGCTGGCGACATCATTGGTCAGCAGACGCTCAACGTCGACTGGAGCAAGGTTGTTGGCGTCGTCGAGACGCAGGCTCCTGACCGCAACTCGCCGCTGAAGGCGCTTGACGAGGATTCCATCGCTATCGGTGGTTACTTCGTTGACTTCCTGCTGGCCGAGGTCAAGGCTGGCCGTCTGCCGAAGAACCTGCTGCCGCTGCAGTCCGGTGTCGGTAACGTTGCCAACGCAGTGCTCGCCGGGTTCCTTGAGAGCGATCTCGAGCACCTGACCAGCTACACCGAGGTTATCCAGGACGGCCTGCTGGCTCTGGTTGACGCCGGCAAGTGCGACGTGGCTTCCGCCACCTCGTTCGGCCTGTCTCCCGACTATGCCAAGAAGCTGAACGAGAACGCTGCGGCCTACCGTGGCAAGATCGTGCTGCGTCCGCAGGACATCTCGAACCACCCCGAGGTTGTGCGTCGTATCGGCGTCATCGCCTGCAACGGCATGATCGAGGCTGACATCTACGGCAACGTCAACTCCACTCACGTGGCTGGCACCAAGATGCAGAACGGCATCGGCGGCTCGGGCGACTTCACCCGCAACGCCTTCCTGTCTGCGTTCGTGTCCCCCTCTGTGGCGAAGAACGGCGACATCTCTGCGATCGTCCCGATGGTCTCCCATCACGATCACACCGAGCATGACGTCTCCATCATCGTCACCGAGCAGGGCCTTGCCGACCTGCGTGGCCTGGCTCCGCGTCAGCGCAGCCGCGTCATCATCGAGAAGTGCGCCCACCCGGACTACAAGGAGATCCTCCTTGACTACGTGGCCCGCGCCGAGCGTAACCCGAAGGCACTCCAGACGCCGCACATCCTGACGGAGGCCCTCAGCTTCCATCAGCGCTTCGTCGAGTCCGGCTCCATGAAGCCGTAGTGCCAAGCACTCTTCTGCTCAACTCTTGAGAATTGAGCAGAACCAATCCCGAAGACGGGGGCCCCGCATACACAGCGGGACCCCCGTCTTTGCGTTCCTTTTGTCAAATCTCATTGACTAATCCGACGATAAGTATCATTCTGAGCGGTCGGAGCAGCCGAATTCATTGGTGCTGAGCCTGTGTCGATTCCATCATTAACGAAAGTATTACGCAAATAGTCTTGACGCATCCTGAGAGTAGTGCTACGTTATTCATATCGATATGAGTGGGTAGAGGCAAAGAGTCGGTTTAGTAGGCAACTCGAGTTTTGCATAGGTGCATCTCTCTCTCTCTCTCTCTCTCTCTCTCTCTCTCTCTCTCTCTCTCTCTCTCTCTCTCTCTCTCTCTCTTCGGTGCCCGAGATGAGACCTCGCCTTGGGCCATACATCAACTCGACAGAGGTGAAAACACTAATGAAAATGAAGAAACTGGGTGCCCTGTTGGCAACTGCTTGTTTGGTGGGCGCGGCTCTTGCAGCCGCTCCGATCACGGATGCGCATGCTGTGGGATCATCCATCACCGGAAGCGCAACGATCAACTCGGGCGCATCTCGCAAAGTCGAAGCCACGTGGTCAGGTACCGGGCCTTTCCAGGTCTACGTATTTTGTGGCACACCTGGATGTTCCGACTACATTGGCACCAACACCACCACCACGAGCGTCGCTAGGTGGCCAGGTCTCTACACTTGTTCGGCAACGACCAAGACTCACTACGTCCAGGTTGTGGACAAAAGGGGAGACTTCAGCCTCTCGACTACCTCGACTACATGGCGAGCTGGTTCAGTTTGCTAAGGCTCTCTCCGAAGACCGCAGGTCCTAGGTGGGCGGCGGCGGCACTCGTAAGCGGGCTTGTCGCCGCCGTGTCGGGCCTTGGCTTCCAAGTGAGTGTCACTGTAGAAGATACCCTGAACGAGAATTGGCGCGGACTTTACGATATTTTGGTTACTGCGCGTGGCCAGGATTTTGGTGCAGCAGATGCATTTGGGACGGTAGATCCCAACTTTGTCGCTACTGGCGGGCGATACGGCATATCGGTTGATGACTGGGACCTAATCCGTGAAATTGATGGAGTTGAAGTAGCTGCGCCAATCGGAATGGTTGGGGCCTTGCGCCGTACTGCGCTGGCCCCGTCGCTGCAGATCTCAAGCGATCCAGTCACTGGCATAAGTGCTTTACGAACCAACACATTCGTTGCGCTGATTACTTCCACCGTCGCTCTAACTGATGTTGACGAAGAGCAAACTGTATCCAAGGGGACCGGGCGGGTTTGGTTGCAAACACAGTCGGGCACTGATGCGAACGGACTGCCAGCGGATCATCGGTCATCTGGGGGGGGAGCCCCACAGGGCTTTTCGCCCCTACAGACTGGCCACGACTTGTTCGTAGTGCCATTGGGGGTCCTTCCGGCATTCTCGTCAAATGTGGTGGCCGTGGACCCAGTCGCAGAAACTATGTTGCTCGGTGAGCAAGCTGGCGCTTTTCTGGCTCCCTTGGTCGAGGCGCCTATAACGCGTGAGCCGACCTCTGAGTGGCAGCACTTGATGGATTGCGACGCGTTCTCGGTGCAATGTGCCCAAATTGGAGGAGTTGAGGGCGGGTTTATAGATGCGCAGAGTGTCGTTCCGATGATAGTCAACAGAACGCAGTCACGTGAATTGACGCTCAGAGTTAGCATTGCACTTGCCTCAGAGAGTTTCCCTGAACTGGAAAACGTTGACGAGAACTATGACGAGGTCATGTCGTGGCTCGAGTCACTTCCGGAAGCTTCGTTTGAACCATGGGACAGCTTTGAGACTCGAATTGACGGGGTGCTTGTTCCATTTTCGAGCGCAGACTTGTCAATATTGTTGCCTGGGTCAGTCCTCCCCGAGGGAGAAGGGTCCCAAGCGTTTTTTTCGACGGCGGTCCAACTACAACCACGTCTGCTGGAACGTCCAGATTTCGTCGCAGCATCGGAGAGCCATGGATCGACTGTGGAACTCCAAGTTCAGCCTAGGGAAGTTGTCGGTCCCAGTGGTCTTGGCCAGTGGGAGACATATGAGGCCGGTTATGGCATGGACTCGAGTGTCGGCCTGGTGCGTGCCTTTCACGCAACTTCAAATTCTGATGGGGCATCGGGGGTTCTGCCTGCACCGATAGGTACTTTCTCTTTGAGTGACATATCAGAGCCCGACGTGTCTGAGGTTTCATATGTACCTACGGGCGTTTCTGGGTCCGCTTCGACTTGGAGCGTAGATGCAGATGACACCCCTATTGAAGTGCTACCAAATCTGTCTGGTTTGGACTTCATTACACCTGCTCCTGGCGCGTTTACTGATCTTGCGGGGGGTGCGACTCTGCGTGGTTCAACTCCGATTGACGCAGTGCGGGTTCGTGTGGCTGGGGTGAGCGCGTATACGCCGGAGGCGCAGGCACGCATTGCTGAGGTGGCGGGCCAGATAGCGCTGCTTGGACTGGACGTCCGGATTGTCGCGGGGTCGTCTCTGCAACAAGTGTCACTCTATGTTCCTGAGTACTTTCAGGAGGCGGATGGAAGTTGGTCTGATCTTGGTTGGGTGACGCAGGAGTGGACAACGTTGGGCGCTGCTGCGACTGTTGAGCTTGCGCTAAGCGGCACCACATTGGTTCTTGCGGCTGCCGCCTTGGCTGCTGGCGGGTTTGGGCTGGGCGCGACTGCTCTGATTAATGGCCGTCGATTGCGCCCTGTTGTTGCTGGCCTTGGCAAGATTGGCTGGCGGAGTGGCTATATTCGCCGTCGGCTCGCGCTTGAGTTGCTACCTCCGTATGTATTACTAGCTGCAGTGAGTGTGATGTGCTGGCGGCTAGGCCCACCGAATCTCTCTGTGCTGTTTCTTGCAGCCGCTGGTGTGGCTGTGGCCGTGTTCCTTGCCGAACTGGTATCTGGGATGCGTTCAGCGCGTGTGGCTTTCCCTGCTGGGCATGACTCTGGCCAAGGCATAGCTAGCCCGGCGGCGTTGGCGTGGGCACTGACGCGTAGTCGCTTTTCTTGGGCGGTCCTGACAGCTGCCAGTTCGGCTGTGATTGCCGGTCTGGCTGCATTGACAGCAGTGGCGTTGCGTGACGGAATCGAGCAGGCTGGGCATACTCGATTGGCTGAGTTGATGTTACGTACGACCCAGTGGATGACTGTCGGTATCGGCGTTTTGGGAGTCGGCTCTGCCGTTGTGTTGCTGTTGCTGGGGTACCAAGCTGAACGTGCCAGTTTGGCAAATGACACGCTTGTACTGACGCGTGTGGGTTTCACCCGCGCCGTTCAGATTGGCATTGCGCGGCGGCAACAGTTATTCGTTGCGTTGGGTTGCGTCGTTGGCGCAGCCATCACCATCACAGCCGTTAGCGTTGTGTTTGGTGGATGGCTGGCTTGCCTTGTCGGTGGAGCGACGCTCGTGTTAGTGATTGGTGCTCGTCTCATCGCCGGGCTGTTTATGGGACGGAATAGATAATGAACACTTCAAATCTTGTGGTTGATTCGCTGTCGTTGGCTTATACGAACTCGTTGGGCGAGACGCTACAGGTGGTCACGGATCTGTCGTTTAGAGTGGAGCCGGGCCAGCTTTGTGTGTTGTCTGGTCGCTCTGGATCTGGAAAGACTAGCGTGATTCGTGCGCTGGTCGGTCTGCTTGCCTGGACTGCAGGCAGTATCAAGTGGGGTGGCATTGACTTGGCGACGCTCAGCGAAACGGAGCGCGCCGATCAGCGCCGTAAGCTGACGGGCTATGTGGATCAGGAGGCGTCTCTCATCCCGGAGTTGTCCATTGTTGACAATCTATTGCTACCTCATTTGCCTGATGGCCGTAAGGCGGTTCTGGCTGCGAAGCAGGATGCCGTTGACTTGTTGAAGAAGTTGGGGCTTGATCAGCGTGCCTCGTGGACATCTGCGAAGTTGTCTGGCGGGGAGCGCTCAAGGGCCGCGTTGGTTCGAGGCTTGGCGGCGAAGACTGGTGTGATTGTGACTGATGAGCCGACTGCGAGTGTTGATCGTAAGTGGGCGGATAAGGTGATTGAGTTACTCCTTGCGCACGCCCATGATGATGGGGGTATGGTGATCGCTGCGAGTCACGACCCGGGTCTCGCAGCAGTCGCTGACGTGCTCGTTACCCTCGACTAGCTGGGTTTAATCCGTTGGGTGCAGGTGGCCTTGTCCGTCGTGGGCAATGTCAAAGCGATACTTGGATGTCGGTGGTTCTCCACCCACTCTGACTCTTGTCGTCGGATTAATCAGATTTCATTGACTACGTGGCCCGCGCCGAGCGTAACCCGAAGGCACTCCAGACGCCGCACATCCTGACGGAGGCCCTCAGCTTCCATCAGCGCTTCGTCGAGTCCGGCTCCATGAAGCCGTGGTGCCAAGCACTCTTCTGCTCAACTCTTGAGTTAGCGGAAACCAACCCGAGAACGGGGGCCCTGCCTAGCGTGGGACCCCCGTTTTCGCGTCTCTCCCCAGTCGTCGCTGGACGGATAGCTCGCCATCATTTGATTGTTATGTCCAGATTTATCAGAGTCCATTGACTAACTCGAAGCTAAGTATCATACTTGGAGGGAAGGAGGACGGATGAAGCGCAGGATTGAGGCGTCTCTAGAGTTGTGGCAGAGCAAGCGAGACCGTCTGCCCCTCTTGCTCTACGGTGCGCGCCAAGTGGGCAAGACGCATCTTCTTCGCGAGTTTGGCCGGACGCACTACGACAATGTTGCTTACGTCAATCTGGAAACCAACCTGTTGGCGTCTTCGTACTTCCAAGACAACATCAACCCGAGAGACATTATTGCCAGCCTTGAGGTAGAGACGGGCGAACGCATCGTACCCGGGCGCACCCTCGTAATTCTGGATGAGGTTCAGTCGAATCCGCGGGCACTGACTTCGTTGAAGTACTTTGCGGAGCAGGCGGGTGAGTACCATGTGGCTGCCGCGGGAAGCTTGTTGGGCGTCGCGGTCAATCGGGAGCAGCACTCGTTCCCCGTAGGCAACGTCGAGTCAGTAACTCTCCATCCCTTCGACTTCGAGGAGTACCTGTGGGCTGTCGGTGAGGAAGACCTAGCCACTAGAATCCGTCAAGGTTATGCAGACGATCAACCCCTTCCGGAGGCGCTGCACTCTCGGGCGCTGAGCCGTTATCGTCAGTATCTCGTCGTGGGCGGCATGCCTCGGGCGGTTGTGGAACACGAAAAATCAGGTTCGCTGTTAGGCGTTCCGGACATTCAACGTGGGATCCTCAGTGACTACGCCGCCGACACCACCAAATACGCCACAGAGTCAGAGTCCATCAAAATCCGGGCTGCCTTCGATTCGATTCCCGCCCAATTGGCTAAGGACAACCATAAGTTCCAGTACAAGGTGGCACGGAAGGGCGGGACAGCGGCCATCTTCGGTGCTGCCGTCGAGTGGCTGGGTTTCGCTGGGGTTTCGTTGAAGTGCGACCGTCTCGCGACCGCCCGCATGCCACTGGCCGCCTACATGGACCTCACTGGCTTCAAGTTGTACATGGGCGACACCGGCCTCCTCACCATGAAGAGCGGCATCCCGATGTCTCTGGTCCTAGCCACAGAAGGGACCGATGTTGGTTTCCTAGGCGCTCTCGCCGAGAACTACGTTGCCCAAGCGTTGAGCGCATTGGGACACCCATTGTATTACTGGACCAGCGACTCAGTGGCAGAGATCGACTTCGTGCTGCAACTGGGAGAACACATCATCCCCGTTGAGGTGAAAGCAGGTCAACGCACCAAGTCCCGCAGCCTCAGCGTCTTTATGGACGAGTACCAGCCGCCGTACGCAATCCGCCTCTCCACGAAAAACTTCGGGTTCCACAACCGCATCAAATCAGTGCCCCTGTACGCTGCGTTCTGCATCCACTGAGGGCCGTCGTCCTCGCCGTCGTACAAGCGGTATCAAGAGTTGTCAGACGCCCTAGGGCATATCTTGCAGACAGTCTAGGGCATGTTTTTGCAGATTTTCGGTCAACATAACGGTCATAAAACGAGGCACAACAACATGCTTACAGTGAACAGATGTTCATGGTGGGCACTTTGGTAACAGAGGGGTCACAAGACCCACTAGACTGTTGAACAAATCGGAGAACACTCGTAGCAAAGAGGGCGGTCCAATGACGGAACCAAAGTACCCCGGAACCCCAGAGGTCATCAACGGCAATGGCGCCGTGGCATATGTGATGAAGCATGTGTGCGGTGGCGTGATCGGGTATCCCATCACCCCATCCACCGAGATCGCGGAGACGTTTGAGGCGGCCCGCGCCGAAGGCCAGCTCAACGTGTGGGGCAAGCACCCCTTCTTCGTTGAGACTGAGGGTGAGCACTCCGCTCAGGGTGGCGCGCTTGGTGCTGCCATGACCGGTGGCAACTTTGTGTCCAACGCGTCGTCGTCTCAAGGGATCTTGTACGGCCTTGAAGAGCATTACGCGACGGTGGGCAAGCGCATCGGCGGGTTTGTGTTGCAGGTGGCGGCACGCGTCATCACCCGCGCCAGCCTGAACGTTATGGCTGGTCACGACGACATCTATTCGCTGATCCCCACCGGCTACACCATTCTGTTTGCCTCCAACCAGCAGGAAGCTGCGGACTTTGCGGCCATCTCCTACCGCGCGTCTTCACTGTCACTGGTGCCGGTCGCCAACACGATGGACGGGTTTGCTACGTCCCACGTGATGAGCGAGGCCGTGCTGCCGGAGCCAGCCCTGCTGAAGGAGTACTTGGGTGACCCGGCTGGGCGCATCAAGTGTCCCACCGTGGCGCAGAGTGTGCTGTTCGGCGCGAAGGGCCGCGTGTGGCAGCTCAACCAGTACATCAACAAGAATGCGGAAAAGTTTGGCGAGGCTAACATTGCCGCACTCAACGAGTTCCTCTCCGCTAACGGCAACCTCATCGAAGAGGACAACGCTGGCGAGGGCATTCAGCACATCGACAACTTCGTCCCGGCAGAACTCAAGGGCGCGTTCAAACGCCAGTGGCTCAACGCTCCAGCCAAGGACACCCGTCAGCTTTGCCCGGCACTCGTTGACCCGAACAACCCCGGCATGACCGGCCCGGTGCAGAACCAGCCTGACTTCCAGGCCGCCGCCGCTGACTACCGCACGCACTTCGCGTCCGCCGTGCCCGCCCTCGTGCGTCAGGCGTTCACCGAGTACGGCGCGCTGACCGGTCGCAACTACGCGCCTGTGGTCTCGTACAACACTGAGGACGCCGACTACGTCATGGTGGGTCTCGGCTCCATCACTGAGGACGTGCGTGCGGTCATCCCCGTGCTGCGCGCGCAGGGCCTCAAGGTTGGTGTGGTCTCCGTCAAGCTGCTGCAGCCGTTCCCCGAGGCCGAGTTTGTGGCCGCCATCGGCAACGCCAAGGCCGTCACCGTGCTGGAGCGCTCCGACGACACCGCGCTCACCCGCTCCGTCAACACCGCGCTGTTCCACGCTCGCGCCAAGGCAGAGGCCGTCGCGCGTGGCGAGGCTGACCCCAACCCTGATCTGCCCGGCCTGAACGCGATTCCGCGTCTCACTACTGCAATCTTCGGGCTTGGCGGTCACGACGTGCAGCCGCGTCACATCGTCGCTGCCTACAAGAAGATGACCGAGCCCACGCCTGCCCCGCTCATCTACCTTGGCAGCCAGTTCTACATCAAGAACCCCACGCCGACGATTGCCGCCCTGCAGGACAAGCTGCGCGCCGCGTACCCCGAGACCGAGCTGATGACGTTGGACACCGAGGAGAACCCGCGCGTTCTGCCCGAGTCCGCGATGCGCATCCGCTTCCACTCGGTTGGCGGCTACGGCACCATCGCCACCGGCAAGCTGCTCACCGACATCCTCGCTGGACTGCTGAAGATGCACTCCAAGTCGATGCCTAAGTACGGCTCCGAGAAGTCCGGTGCTGCCACCAACTACTACATCACGCTCAGCCCGGAAGAGGTGCTGGTCACCAACGCCGAACTGGAGGACGTCGAGATTGTCGTCGCCCCTGACCACAAGGTGTTCGAGCACGCCAACCCGTTGAAGGGTTTGGTGGCCGGTGGCACCCTGCTGATGCAGTCTGACAAGACGCCGCTGGAAGTGTGGCGTTCCTTGCCTGCAGCGGCCCGCAAGACCATTCGCGACAAGGGCATCAAGTTCTTTGTGATCGACGCCTTCGGTGTTGCCCGCAACCACGCCCCCCGTCCTGAGCTTGAGGCCCGGATGATGGGCATCGCGTTCATCGGCGCCATCGTCGCCAACGTTGACCGCATCTCCGGTGGCGCGCCGCGCGAAGAGATCGTCGAGCGCGTGCATCACGAGATCGAGTACAAGTTCGGTCGCAAGGGTCAGGCTGTCGTCGAAGGCAACATGGCTGTCATCAAGGACGGCATGTTGGCTGAGGCTATCGACTACGACGCTGCCGATTTTGTCGCGGTGGACGCCGAACCGGCCGCCGCTAAGCTGGCCGTCCGCTCCGGCGCGCTCACGCCGTCGCTAACCGAGCCGCGCAACGCTGGCCTGTTCGATCCGGAGTACTGGGACGACATCATCGCCCGTCCGTTCCGCGAGGGCACCATCAGCGAGTCCCCGGCGTTCCCCGGTCACGGCTCGTTTATCCCGGTGGGCACCGGCCAGGGCAAGAACAAGGGCATCTTCCGTCGCACCGCGCCGTTGTGGAACCCGGACATCTGCACCGCCTGTATGGAGTGCACCATCGTCTGCCCGGACGACGCCATCCCGAACACGGTTGTTGAGATTGGGGACGCGTTGAGCGCCGCCATCAAGGCCAGCGGTGCTCCGGCTGAGGCCATCCCGGCACTGCTTGAGGTTGCGCCCGCGTGGGCGGAGGCAATTCGCGCCGGTCTAGTGGCCGACGGCAAGGCCCGCGACGTGGCTGCCATCGCCACCGCAACGGCCACCACACTGCCGTCCAACGTTGAGATGACTAGGCATCTTAGCCAGATCGTCACCGCGTTCGAGAACGCTCCGGTTGCTCGCACCCGCGCCATCTTCGACTCGGTCGAGAAGGCCGAGGCGGGCACGGGTGCGCTGTACGCCGTCATCGTGGATCCGTCCAAGTGCACCGGCTGCCTGCAGTGCGTTGAGGTGTGCCCGCCGCACGCCCTCACCGCGCAGGAGCAGACCGACGACACGCTGGACGCCCTGGCCTACAAGTTTGAGCGGCTCATCGAGCTGCCTAACACGCCGAAGCGCTTCACCGAGGGTGCCACCAAGCCCGGCGGCGACCTCAAGAAGGTGCTGCTGGACCGCAAGAACTACTACGCCATGACCGGTGGCCACGGTGCCTGCCGCGGTTGCGGCGAGGTGACCACCACCCACCTGCTCACTGCGCTCAGCCGGGCGTTCGGTGACGAGAAGCGTGAGGCGCGCATCGCCGACCTTGAGGGCTTGATCGCAGGTCTGCAAGGCAAGATCGCTGCCATTGGTGACGACGCCGAGCGCGTTACCCGCATCAATGCCACCATCGCCACGCTGGAGAAGGCGCTTTACCTCGCCGAGTCCGGCCCCACCGGTAACGGGTCGGCGTCCACCGTGATCGTCAACTCCACCGGCTGCTCGTCCGTGTACGCCTCGACGATGCCGTTCAGCCCGTACACCGACCCGTGGGTCAACGGCCTGTTCCAGGACGCCCAGCCGCTCGCGTCGGGTGCGTTCGAGGGCATCGCGGCGCTGATGAACGACGAGATCAAGGCGGCGCGTATCGCTCGTGCCGAGCTTGAGGATGCCTACACCCCAGCGCTTGGAGCCTCGCTGGCAACGTTCGCTTGGCGCGACTACGCGCCCGAAGAGCTGGCAACCTTGCCCTACGTCATCACCATCTCCGGTGATGGCGCGGCTTACGACATCGGCTTCGGCGCAATGAGCCGCGTGCTGGCCTCCGGAACCCCGATCAAGTGCGTGGTGCTCGACACGGGTGCCTACTCCAACACCGGCGGGCAGGCCTCCACGGCGTCGCTCACCGGTCAGGATTCCGACCTGGCCCGCTTCGGCAAGGCGCACAGCGGCAAGAAGGAGACCCGCAAGGAGCTCGGCCTGCTGGCTAGCTTCCACCCGCATGTGTTCGCCGCTTCGTCGTCAACCGCGTTCCACACCCACCACCTGCGCGTCACTGCCGGGGTGCTGGGCTACAACGAGGGCGCGGCGCTGCTGGTTGTCTACACCCCCTGCGGCACCGAGAACGGATTCCCTGAGGACCTCTCCGCTGCCCGCTCCAAGGCGGCCGTCCGTTCGCGCATCGCCCCGATGTTCGTCCACGACCCGAGGCTTGGTGAGACGCTCGCCGAGCGGTTCAGCCTGGATGGCAACCCGGACGTCAACGCGCTGTGGACCACTCGGACGCTGGAGTACTTCGACGATACCAACGCCCTCCAGAGCGTGAAGACGCCGTTCACTCCCGCCGAGTTTGCCTTTGCTGAGGGTCGTTTCGCTCGTCAGTTCAAGAAGTTGGCTGAGGGTGCTGACGGCGTTCCGGTTGCCGACTACATCGAGCTGAGCGCGGAAGAGCAGGCGGGTAAGACGCCGTTCATCCTAGCCACGGACGATTCGGGCAAGCTGTTCAAGGCTGCCGTCTCGGATTCCATCGTGGCGCTGGTTGAGGACCGCAAGCACTACTGGCAGACGCTGCAGTTCCTGTCCGGGCAGAGCGTCGCGATTGCCAACGCCGCGCACAAGGCCGAGATCGAGGCTCTGAAGAAGAACTACGAGGCCGAGGCTGCTGCTGCCGGTCCGGTTGCTCCTGCCGCTGCCCCTGTGGGGGTTGGCGACACGGATGCTGCGCTTGACCAGATCGCTGCGGCGATGGCCGAGTTGGCAACGTCGTCCGGCGCTCCGACGGCTCCGTTCGGGCTCTTCGGTGGGGCTGGGGCTGCTGCTGGGGCCGCTGGTCCGGCTGCCGCCGGTGCCGCTGGTGGCGAGACTCCTGCTGCGCCCGACTCCGGGAAGCCACCGATCTGGCTGGCGGACGAGGACGTGCCGAAGTGCGCGAACTGCGCCACCTGCTATCAGGAACTGCCCGATCTGTTCGAGGCCACCACTATGGTGGTCGACGGGGTCAGCAAGACCGTTGCCCGCATGAAGCCGGGCGCACTTGATGGCTTGGAGATCACCCCAGAACTGCTTGCCAAGTTCAAGCGCGTTCGTGACACCTGCGATGCGGAGATCATCCAGTGAGTACCACCATCGAAGCC
>JAISJP010000021.1 GCA_031261455.1 Propionibacteriaceae bacterium | reverse complement strand
ACTCCGGCGTCAAGCAGGCGTTGTCGCTTGTCAAGCCGGATTCGCGTCTGTTCGCTCACACTGGCGAAGTCGTCATCCGACGAGTCGACTAGAGGCGATTGCTCCTCACTCAAGTGGGTCTACTTCCACTGTGTCGAGACGGCAAACGCGGAGCCGATCAGGGCCAGGGCGATGAGGAAGTTCCAGCCGCCGAGACTGACCATGAAGGGGATCTTGGAACCGGCGATGTAGTAGACCACCAGCCAGGCCACGCCCCCAAGGCCGAGTGGCACAAACACGTAGGGCACCCAGTCACGGGCACCAGAGAGGCGGATCTTCTCTTCGGCGTTCGCGCCCCGCTTTGTTGCCAACGTGCGGGCGCGCTTGTTTTGGAGTTTCTCCTCCGCCTTGGTGCGGCTCTTGGACTCGGGCATATCTGATCAGTCTCCTTACATCCTTACCACGGGACTCAGCTCAACATCTCGCGGATAGAACTTGCACAAAGTAGCCTAGTTTATGTTGCGCCAAGAATCCGCACCGGAGCCCCAAGCGCCACTTGAGATGGATGGGAGTGAAACCGAAAGATGTTTGAGCTTGCGATCGTGATCGTCTTGGCTTTGTGCGTCTTTCTGGTTTCTCGTATCCGAGTCGCCTTTTCGCTCTCGTGGGTCGGAACGACCATCTTGGGTGTGCTCATCGTCGCGCTTATCGCTGCCGCCTTCGTGCCGTCATACGGTGGTGATTCGATCGACATTGCGGCCTGGCGTCCGGTGTCCATAATCGGCTATATCGCGGTTACCTATCTGCCGTATCTTTCGTTTGGGTTGATTCCCCTGTGGGTGGTGGACGTGATCTGGCGTCGCCGCAACCGCAAAACGCCCGACCCAGAACTCCAGTCAGCCAGGGCGAAGACCAGAGTGACGACAATCCGATCCCTCACCATCGCCATTATTGTCATCGCCGCCGGGGTTGTGGGCTACGGCTATTGGCGTGCGCTCACCCCAGACATCAACCAGGTCGAGTTTGAGCACCAGCAAGTGCCCGAGGCGTTCGACGGGTATCGCATCGCGCTGGTCACGGATCTGCACATCGGCCCCACGCGTTCGAGTGCCTGGTTGCAAGAGAGAGTGGATCAGATCAACGCCCAGAATGTCGACCTCATCCTCATCGTGGGCGACCTAGTGGACGGCACACCTGAGCAGATCGGCGACGAGATGCTGCCCATACTGGATCTCCACGCCGCAGATGGGGTCTTCATCACTACCGGCAACCATGAGTACTACTCGAACGCGCAGGCCTGGGTTGACTTCTGGGAGGAGCACGGCATCCCCGTGCTGACCAACAAGGCGGTGGTAATCACACGCAGTGGGCAGAGCATTGACCTGATTGGCATCAATGATCGCACCGGCAGGCCACCCCTAGCCGCAGACGTTGCGGAAGCCGTCGCCACCCTGCCCAGCGCGGCGAGCGACGTCACCAGGTTCCGCCTGCTGGCCGCTCATCAGCCGGTGCAGGCGTTGGCGGGTGATAACTTGGCAGCCCAACTTGGGATAGATCTGCAGGTGAGCGGGCACACTCACGGCGGCCAGGTCTGGCCGGTGCACTACCTTGCCAAGCTGCAGCAAGGGGTGCTGGACGGCGTCCATGAACTGGGCGGAGTGACTGTGGTCACGTCCCGTGGTGCCGGTGCCTGGGGCCCGCCCGTGCGTATCGGCGCACCTCCCGAGATCATCGTGATAACGCTACATCGCCCCTAGTGGTGCCATTTTGGGCGAAGTCATCCGGCTAGTGTCCAGCTAGCTCCTGCACGTACTCTCGCTAGGGTTGAACCGCTTGGCGTCAGCTACGGGGTGCCAGTATCCGTCGGTACAGTTGTGCTGGTATCGGTCGGCACAGTTGTGTTGGTCGGCGGCGCGGCGGTTTCGGTCGGCGCGGACGACGGTGGGGCCGCAACGGAGACAGTGAGCCTGATCGGATCGGTGCGCTTTCCAGCGATGCCATACTGGGCGCTCTGCCGCAGCACCGTTCCGGGCGGAACCTCATCCGTCGGCTCGAAACCGGTTGCGAAGGCGCTGAAACCGAGCGCGGACGCTGCAGCTATGGCATCCCCCTCTGACATTCCCACCAACTGCGGCACTATGGACATGCCCGTGGCAACCGTCAACGTGATTTGATCCTTGAAGTTCGCCATCTGTCCGGGGGCCGGGGTGACACTGACGATCTGCCCCGAGACGTAGCTCGGTGGTTCCGATGTCGCGGGCTGGCTGAAGATGAAGTTTGCGTTGAACCCGAGCGCAACCAGTTCCCGTTTGGCCTGATCCTCCGGCATTCCGATGATGCTGGTTGGGATGGTGGCTTGGTTCGGTCCATCATTGATCGTGATGATGACGGTCGACCCGATGCGAGCGGTGGCACCTTGCGCCGGGTCTTGCTTGATGACCTCACCCTTGGTGTCTGCCGGGCCGGACGTGTGGCGCACCTCGGCGGTCAACTGATGGTTGCTGAGCGTCGACTTTGCGCCCGTTTCGTTCAACCCGATGACGCTGGGCACGGTCGTCTGATCGGTTTCGGTGCCCCAGGTCTTGAGCAGCACCATCCCCAGCGCGGCGAACAGCACCACCAGCAGGCCGATCAGAACCATGGTTGGCCAGGTCACCCGTCGCCGAGGCTGATCGTCCGAGTAGTAGGCGTCCTCCTCATCCACCTCTTCGCTGCCGAATGCTGCCAAGGCAGAGTCACTCATCAGCTTGGTTTCGGTGTCGTCGCTGGCAGTCAGGCGCGGGCCCGGAGGGGGAGGAAGCAGTTGGGTTTCTGCCTCGTCGGGCACCTTCGCCTGCACCGGGGTGCCGCCCAGCAGGCGGTTGACGTCCGCAAGCATGTCGTCCGCACTCTGATAGCGAGTGGCCGGATCCTTCGCCAGGGCCGTCATCACAATGGCGTCCATTGCTGGGGTGACCAGAGGCTCAAGTTGGCTGGGGGGCAGCGGCACCTCACGCACATGCTGATACGCAACGGAAACCGGCGAATCGCCCGTGAATGGCGGGCGACCGGTGAGCAGCTCGTAGAGCAGACAGCCGGTTGAGTAGATGTCGGAGCGGGCGTCAACGGTTTCGCCGCGCGCCTGCTCCGGAGACAGGTACTGGGCGGTGCCGATGACCGCCGCGGTCTGGGTCATCGTGGCGGTGGTATCGGAGACGGCGCGGGCAATGCCGAAGTCCATCACCTTGACCACACCGTCGGTGGTGATCATCACGTTTGCGGGTTTGATGTCGCGGTGAATGATGCCCTTTGAGTGCGAGAATGACAGCGCACTCAAGACCCCGGTCAGGTACTCGAACGCCTGTTTTGGCGTAATCGGCTCATCCTGGTGCAGCACGTCGCGCAGCGTCTCGCCCTTGACAAGTTCCATCACGATGAAGGGGATGGAGATACCGCTGTTCGGATCAATCTGGGTACCGGTGTCGTAGACCGAGACGATGTTGGGATGGTTCAGCCCGGCGGCTGACTGTGCCTCACGCTGGAAGCGGGCTTGGAAGGTCGGGTCACTGGACAGGTCGGTGCGCAGCCGCTTGATAGCAACTTCGCGTCCCAGGCGAGTGTCCTGGGCGCGCCAGACCTCCGCCATACCGCCTCGGCCGATAACTTCTTCCAGCCGATAACGGTCACCGAGCATCATCGGCTGCGTCATGTTATGCCTTCCTGAGTTGCCGCTGCACTCGTACCCGCACGAGGAGTTCAGCAACAAACGTCTGTTTGTTCGCGTCTAGCGTTGCTCACGACACGCGTGTGCACCAACGCTAACGCAAAGCTACCGCTACCAATGTGCCACAATACGCACTGAACCGACAACTATTCTAGTGGTTGGCACAACTACTTTTCGCCCAAACTTGAGAGTTGACGTTTCAAACGTCCCACGTAAGGGGTTTACTCGTAGACAACCTCGATGGACCCGGAGCTGGTAGGGACTAGCTCAATCCAAGTGTTGCCGGGGACCACGTCAATCGGGTTACCCGAGGGGTCACGGAAGACGAACTGGGTTAGCTCGTTGGGCTTCTCCCAGGTGATTGCGACGGAGTGACCGTCGGCCATGTAGACGCCGGTGCCGGAGCCGACCACGATGGTCTCGGGAACGGGGTTGCCAGCCGGGTCGGAGTAGCCGGTGGAGCCCACATCGACGTTCAGCGCGATGACGTTCTTGGCGTGTAGCTGCCAGTCATCCACGTTGACGAAGGGATCGCCCCACTCGAAGCGCAGCCAGGACTTGGTTTGCGCGTCCCACGCCCAGTTCGGGTGGAAGGAGCCAGACATGTTGGCATACAGCGCGGTGGCAGGAACACCAAAGAGGGTGGCAGAGTTGGTGTCAGCAGCGTCCGCGTAGTTGAACATCGGCGCGGGAGGGTCTGTGTGCCCTTCGTAGGCCTGATCGAGGAACTCTTGCACGTCACCAGCGACGTTATGAGGTGCCCAGCGTGACGATATACGCCAGAATCCGTGGTCCCCACCGTCCATCGACAGCAACTGCACGCCGAGGTCGGTGACACGGTTCAGCATGGGCCACTGACCACCGGAGCACACGAATACTCCACCAAACGGGGCAATGATCGGGCCATCCATGGGGCGGGCCGAGCGTATCGGGTAAATCTCAGTGGGGATCTGCGAGTGATACAACGCCATCAGGCGGGTGATGCCACCCTCAACGATCTGCTCAAAGACGATGTCTGCCTCGTCCAAACCTTTCTGCGGGCGGGCGTCGCCAGAGTTCTCGATCTTGACGCTGACAACAGGACGGTCAACCACTGGCCCACGGATGCCGGTGAGCGGCCACGGCCCGTCAACTGGCTTGATTTGTGACGGAGAAGGATCGATGGACGGCACGGCGGGACCCTCTGGGTCACCTGGGGTGCAGGACACCACACCAAGGCTCAGGACCGTCGCCAACAAGGTTGTAGCAACACTACGCACACGAAACTTCATCTAATCAACTCTCCTCGAACTTGGTAAGACTGTACAGGTCAGTCTAGTGGTGAACCGCCGCGAAGATGCAGTACAATGGACGAAATAATCTCGACAGTGCTGGTCAGTTTGAAGTCAAGCTCCCTTTGATTGGAAAGACTGGAAGACGTTAGGACAGACATGGTTGGGCTGCCTGAGGTGACGTGGCCATCTGACGTACGTTGCGAGCCTTGCTGTCCGTTTCTTGGGCCTGTGCCCGCCATACAGGCGGCCACACGGGTAGCCTAAGCCCGTGAGCATCACCCCCAAGGCGGCTGGAGTACTCGCCATGGGCGTGGCAATTGTCACCACGCAGGTGGGGGCGTCTTTCGCCAAAGAGATGATTTGGGCGATGCCGTCGCCGCTGGGTGCCGTGTGGTTGCGCTGGGCGTTCTCGTTTGTGTTCTTGGCGGTCGCCGCTTTGGGTACCAGCCCGGCACTCAAGGGCCGAGTTGCCGCCAAGACGCTAGGCACAGACGGTTCAGACTCGTCAACTGCCAGCCCAGTTCAAACGAACAAAACAGACAAGACGAAAGCTGGCGTAGGTCAGGCACCAGCGCCCACCCAGACGCTCCCTCAGGTGCCCGCAAGAGCCGATCTGCGCATCGTTGCTCTATATGTTGTTGCACTACTGGTGATGAACTTCTCCATCTATGAGGCGTTTGCTCGCATCCCGGTGGGAATCGCCGTCACTATCGAGTTCTTGGGCCCACTCTTCGTCGCGGTCATCGGCTCTCGTTCGCGCATCGACCTGCTGTGGGTGGCGCTCGCGGGAGGCGGGGTGGCCTTGCTAAGTCTGCACCCGGCCCAACTGAACTGGGCCGGTGTCGCATTCTCGCTACTCGCCGCCCTGTGCTGGATGGGGCACATCACGCTCGGTGCCCGCGCCTCGCTGGGATTGGGCCCCGTTACGCTGTTGGCGATCAGCTACGCCATCGGTACCGCCATCATCTCCGTGCCCATGTTTGCGGGGCCAAACGGAGCCGCGCTGGGTCTTGAGGTGGTCAAGCTTGGCGTCGTGGTGGCCCTGACCACGTCTGCTCTCACCCTGCCGTTGGAGTTGTTCGCGCTGTTGCGAATAGCCCCGGCACTGTTCTCCATCATCCAATCCCTCGCCCCGGCGGCAGCCGCGTTGTTCGCGTGGATCGTGATCGGCGAGCGGCTAGGAAGCACGGACTGGCTGGCGGTGCTCCTGGTCTCCGTCGCCGCCTGTGGAGCAACTCTGTTGCGACCGCATAGTCCGGTAGAATCGGCCACATGAGTGAGTTGAGTGAGGCGCAGCGGGCCGCTATCGCACAACTGTTGCAAACCACTCCGGTGATCGCACAGTTGGGCGCGCGCTTTGCTGCCAACGGACACTCGCTCTACCTTGTGGGCGGCTCCGTGCGCGACGCCCTGCTCGGCGAGTTGGGCAACGACCTCGACTTCACCACGTCGGCACGTCCGGACACCACCGAGAAGTTGTTGCGCGAGTTCACCCCTGCGGTGTGGGACGTCGGCAAGGCGTTTGGCACCATCGGTGCCCGCAAGAAGATCGCTGGCGGTGGCGACTGGGTGATCGAAGTCACCACATTCCGCGCCGACACCTATCGTGAGGACTCCCGCAAGCCCGAGGTGGCGTACGGTGAGTCAATTGAGGACGACCTGTGGCGGCGCGACTTCACCGTCAATGCCATGGCGCTCAACGTGAGCACCCCGAGTGGCGCAGGCGAGTTGGTGGATCCGTACAACGGACTTGAAGACCTAGCCGACCACCTGTTGCGCACACCAGGCACGCCGCAGATGTCGTTCACCGATGACCCACTGCGCATGATGCGGGCCGCACGTTTTGCGTCCCAACTGAACTTTGCCGTGGTGCCGGAGGTGCGCGACGCCATGCACGACATGGCGGAACGCATCACCATCATCTCAGCCGAGCGGGTGCAGGCGGAGTTGACCAAACTACTACTGACGTCCAACCCGGTGCCGGGACTATCACTGCTTGTCAACACCGGATTGGCGGACTACGTGTTGCCGGAGTTGCCTGCCCTGCGCCTAGAGCGCGACGAGCACAACCAACACAAAGACATCTACGAGCACACCCTGGTGGTGTTGCAACGCGCCATAGCGTTGGAGGCCGAGCGCGGCGACGAACCGAGCATCATCAACAGGCTCGCCGCTGTGATGCACGACATCGGAAAGCCTGCGACAAGGCGCTTTGAGGGCACCAAGGTGACGTTCCACCATCACGATGTGGTGGGGGCCAAGCTCACTCGCAAACGCTTGGCGGCGCTCAAATACCCCCGCGAGGTCATTGATGCCGTGGCCGAGTTGGTCAACCTGCACCTGCGTTTCCACGGCTATGGCGACGCCGAGTGGACGGACTCTGCGGTGCGTCGCTACGTGCGCGATGCCGGGCCGCTACTAGAAAACCTGCACATCCTCACCCGCGCCGACTGCACCACCCGCAACCCGCGCCGCGCCGAGCGCCTGCGTCGCACCTACGACGAGATCGAGTTCCGCATCGACGAACTGATGCAGCAGGAAGAACTCGATGCCATCCGTCCCGACCTGAACGGCGAACAGATCATGGCCCTACTTGGCGTCGGTCCCGGCCCGGCAGTTGGGGAGGCCTACCGCTGGCTGCTGGAGCGGCGCCTGACCGACGGCCCCCTTGGCCAAGAGCGGGCACGCGAAGAACTGCTGGCGTGGTGGCCCACGCGGGTAGCATAGGGTTTGTGACAAGCTCGGCTGGACGCAAGGGGGGACGTATCGCTGCGTCCCTTGCCTGGATGCTGAGCGTCTGCTCGCTAGCAATGCTCGGTGTGTTTGGCGGACTTGGCGGGTTCCGTGCACCCAACGCTATGGCCGAGGATGAACCACCACAGCCGCCTCCGATCAGCGTCACCCTGACGCTCGTTACCCCTGACGTGCTCGTGGAAGATACGGTCGTCACCATCTCCGGCACCGTCACCAACACCACCGCCGAGACTATGAGTGACCTGAGGGTGGCGCTGTGGTCTGACAGTTCATCCATCACCACCATGAGGGTTTTTCGTGACGCGCTGGAGGCGGAGCCACACAGCACAATCTGGGAGCCAGAGACCGATGCCGACGCCGCGATTGACAACCTCGTCGCGGTTTCTGGCACATTGCCACCGGGTGAAAGCACCACTTTCAGTGTTAGTGGGCTGGTATCCGGGGAAGATTCGCTAGATCTAGAACCCGGCGGCGTCTACGCCATCGGCGTGCAGGTTTGGCAGGGGGATGACGACTGGTACGAGCCCGTGGGCGAGGGTCGCGTGCTTATGGCGTTCCCGGAGGCGACGACGTCGTCAGCAACTGCGCTGCCGGTCGTCGTGCGTCCTGTTGCAGTGTCGGTGGTCGTCTTGAACTCTGTGCCCAGCCTGGTGCAACCGTCCGTTGCCGGTGCCGACCCAGTGCCAGCACTGTTCAGCGATGATCATCTTGCTCAAGAGTTGGGTGGGCGACTGGCAATCTTGCTGACTTACGCGAGTGACCCGAACGTGACGCTTGTTGTAGACCCGGAACTCTACAACGCTGTCACGGAGATGACGCGCGGCTACAACGTGCGCAGCCTTGATGGCCCTACCGTGGCAGGAGCAGGCACGCAACAAGCCCAGACTTGGCTGGCTGGTCTTGATGCTGTGTTGGCCGACCCGGCGCACAACATCTACCGCGGACTTTATGGCACACCGGACCTAGCCTGGGCCTGCTCGAACGAGGCACCAGACGTGCTGGAACTCAGCACCGCCCCGACGGTGTCATCCGATCTACTCGCGGCGCTTCCGGCAGCGGCGGTGTCATCCTACGGGCGTTCCACCAGCAACCTCATTGAGTGCTTGGCACCTTATGGCCCGCTGACACTCCTGGTGGATTCTCTGGACAACAGCTACACCCTGCACTCGAACGTCGAACCTGACGCGGATGGAAGCCAGGACGTTCCGGCGATGGATCTGCTGGAGATTGTTGCAGTTTCAAATGATCTGGTCAGTACGGCAGGCCCAGACGTGCCTGCGTGGGGTGACGACAAGAGCGACACGCAGATGAGTTCAGCGCTGCTCGCCATGCGTTATGTCTGGGCGCTTGATGGGCAACCACTCGTAACCATTGTTGACACCGCAACTCAGGCGTCGGCGGCAAGGCTAGCGGACCAACAGAGTCAGCTAGTTCACCTTGATGACATTGAGGCTTACGTTGAGGCTCAGTTCCCGGTGATTTGGCGGTCAGACATGAGTGCTGCTTTGTTCCTGACTGAAGACCTGCCCAGCCTCACCGACGTCGCTGGGCGACGTTTTGATGAGTGGTTGATGCTCACCAACCGGGTGCAGTACGTGGCTGACTACAAGAAACAGCTGATCACCGGCGCGTGGAGTTCCGGGTGGAACGGCAACGACGCCGATGCCACAGCGTGGCTGGACGCCGCCTACGCCCCGGTGCTGAGCAATCTGACCGGTTCTGTAACGATTTCAGGCAGCCGGGTGTGGCATATCTCGTCTGAGGCCACGCAGTTGCCCATTCAGGTGAGCAACAGCACCAAGGTCACTATGGTGGTTCACATTGAGTTTGCGTCTGAGAACGAGCAACGATTCCACGTGCCTCCCACGGAGGATGTGGAGATAGGCCCGGGAGAGACCGTCACCGTCCGTGTCGAGCCGCAGGCCGAGGCCAACGGCACGCTGAGCGTTGCCGCGTGGGTAGCTACTGGAAGTGGTCAGCGACTCCCAGACTCGCTTCATTCCAACGAACTGACTTTCGTGGTTTCAGTTTCATCGGCGGGGCGTTTGGCGTGGCTCATCATCGCGGCATCGGGCGCAGCATTCTTAGGACTTACCGCCTGGCGCGTTTATGACGTGCGCAAACACGGCAAAGGTGATCGCGCTTCCCGCGTGGGCCTATTGGTGAGATTTCTGCGTCTGATTGGACGCTACCCCGGCGTGGACGGCGATCCGGAAGCACCGCAGGGGGCAGACTAGGAGTGATGCAGTTGATGATGCTGACATACCGCTGTGCCTTGGTTCGCGAGTTGCCAGTGCTCAGCTGTGAGAGTTTACTGTCAGACTCGTAGATCTCGTTGGGTGGTGATTTCCTTGGCTAAGAGGGACCTTTTCGGTGACCCCGCCTTGTCGCCACAACTGCCCTCTGGTGAGGTAGTTTTTGGTCAGGTACTCGGCGCCCGCTACCGGCTTGACGAGCAGTTGAGTGTGACTGACGAGATAGCGCTGTGGCGTGGCTGGGACGAGCAGTTAGCTCGCATCGTGCTGGTCTACGTGCTGCCCCCCAACCATCCGAAAACCGCCGAAGTGCTGGCTGCCGCCCGGGTGGCCAGTGCCGCTACCGACGCGCGGTTCCTGCGAGTGCTGGACGCGCTGGAGTACGGTCCGAGCGAACCGGTGTCATTTGTGGTCTGCGAGTGCGTCCCTGGCTATGACCTTTGCGACCTGCTCAGCGTCGGCCCATTGGGCGGCAAGGCGGCAACGTGGCTGGCGCTTGAGTGCGCGGATGCAATTGCGGCCCTACACGCCGAGGGGCATGCGCATGGCCATCTGGATTTGGCTGCCGTTGACATCACACCGCGCGGGACGGTTCGCGTGAGTGGTTTTGTGCTTGATCACTTTGCCTCGCCGGGCGCGAGCACTGGTGCGGATGCGGATGCGGATGCGGCGGAGCCTACGGCTCAGGCCAGTCTGGCAGAACTGCAGCAACGCGACGTGCGCGGCCTTGGGCAGATTCTATACGCGGCCCTCACCGGCTCCTGGCCGCAACTTGATGACCGGGCGGAGGTCGATCTTGGGCTGCCGGTGGTGCGACGTAGGGTTCGTGGTTTGGCTCCGCCCAGCCAACTGCGTTCCAGCATCCCAGCGGTCCTAGACGTGATCTGCGTTCAGATTCTGGCCCCCATGCCCGACAATCCGCCGGTCAACAGTGCCGAAGATGTGGTAACCATGCTCCAGCAGGTGTTGGGCTCTGCCGATGCGTCCGAGGACTTGGCGCTCCGCGTGCAAGCCCTGGTGGTTGCCGTCGAGCCAGAGTATGAGGCCACAGCCAGCGTGAACGACGAAGCCGGGGACCGCAACACTCCAACCGGGCTGATTCCCACCGGCGGACGTTCGCTGCCGATCCGTGTCACCCCTGCGCCGACTACCAGCGTTGACGAGGTGCTGGACGAGTACGAAAGTTCGCTGGGTCGGTTTACGCCGGTGCTGGGTGCCGACGACCTTAGCCGTGTGGGCAGTGCTGGCGCTGGTGGCGAACGCGACTACGCGCAAGACTATGCGTGGGCCACCTCCGACTCTGACGGAGTTGATGGCTCTAGGGTCAATAGTGGTACTGGGGGCCAGCAAGGCGGTCTTGGAGCGTCCGCGCTACCCGGCGTTCCAGAGTTTGGGTCCACCAGTTTTCTGCAGAATATCGCCCTGCTAAAGGGCGTTTCCGCGATCTTGTTGCACCGTATCATCGCGGGAGTGATTGTGGTGGCGCTGGTCGTGCTCGCCAGCCTGCTGTTCCGTTCCTGTAGCACCGACGCTGATCCGGTTCTTCCGCCGATCACTCCGCGTGGAACCGAGCTTGCCACCGTCACCTACGTCGTGGATTTTGATCCTGAGGTTGACGGCGGTTCCGGCGGCGAGAACTGGACCACCGTCGAAAACGCCATCGATGACGACCTAGAAACGCTCTGGTATACCGAGACCTACGAGTTCCCCGAAACGTCCCGCCGCAAACCCGGCACCGGTCTGATCCTTGGCTTCGATGAGGCCACTGACCTGCAAAGCGTGGCAATTTGGGCTGACAACCCCGGCGCCACCATCAAGATCATGGTCCCATCGACCGCCGCTGCCACCGCAGCCGACGAACCCCCGCTCGACACCGTCGCTTCATGGCGCGACGCATCTTACGTGCTTGAGACCTCCGCCGATGGCGAATACTCGTTCACCTTTGAGCCGGGCGACCCCATCACCACCCGCTGGATAATGATCTACATCACCGTCGTCCCCCCCGTCCCCGACGGCTACGCCCTAGGCATCCGCGAAGTCAGCGTCCACAAGTTCATCTAGCCGCTAAGCTTGGTGCGTGCAACTGCTGCTGATTCGACATGGCGAAAGCGTCAATAATCTGGTTTATCGGGACTCAGGCGGAGAGTTGGATGGGTTGGTCGCCGACCCGCAGTTGACTGATTTGGGACAACGGCAAGCGGCCAAGCTGGCTGCCTTCTTTGCCGCCGGACGACTGCCACTCCCCACGGTGCTGTACTCGTCGCTGATGCGCCGCGCAGTTGAGACCGCAGCGCCGCTGGCCGATGTCCTTGACATGCCTGTGCAGGGTTGGATCGATTTACATGAGGTTGCGGTAGACAGCGACGGCCCCGCTGGAGCGACGCAGCCAGACCCGGGACTACCCGCGTCTCAGTTGAAGCAACTGTGCCCGTCGCTTGTGGTCCCGGAGGGCGCAGACGAGGCCGGTTGGTATCACGCCGACTTTGAGACGCCGTTGGTTGCGTGGCAGCGGGCGCAACGCGTGGCGCAGGCAATCATGTTGGGCCCGTACGATGAGGATGCCGTGGTGGCGGTGGTAGCACACGGTTGGTTCTGTCAATACTTGTTGCGCAGCTTTACTGTCCACCCTCCCTACGAGGACGGTTGGCTGCAGTCATGGTGGCGCATGTACAACACGTCAACCATCCTGCTGGAGTACCCCGGCCACTTCCCCGGCGAGGCCGCTGACGTACAATGGGTCAATCGGTTCGACCATCTTGATGACGACGAGCTGACTGTCTGAGACAAATGTGCTTGTCGTGACGTCGATCAATGGGCTCACAGACTCGTCCGATGCGGGTGCGTTCGGTCGGTCAAATAGGCTGAGTTGAGCCGAAATGAAAGTAGTTCGAGAGGTGTTATACGAGTATGAGCATTCGTGACGTCATCATTGTTGGGTCCGGGCCTGCGGGATACACTGCGGCAATCTACACGGCGCGTGCCGGGCTGAAGCCGCTGGTCTTCGAGTCGTCCATTGCTTCCGGCGGGGCTCTGATGAACACCACTGACATTGAAAACTTCCCTGGCTTCCCGGAGGGGCTGCCCGGCCCCGAGCTGATGGGGCGGATGCGCGAGCAGGCCGCGCGTTTTGGCGCCGAGCTGATCGCCGACGATGTCACGGCGCTCGAACTGGGCGGCAACATCAAGATCGTCCGCGACTCCGAGGGCAACGAATATCAGGCACGCACCGTCATCCTCGCCACCGGTTCCGGCTATCGCAACCTGGGCCTTGCCAGCGAGCAATCCTTCGTTGGTAAGGGCTTGTCTTGGTGCGCCACCTGCGATGGCTTCTTCTATCGCGGCAAGTCCATTGCCGTCGTGGGCGGCGGCGACTCTGCCATCGAGGAGGCAACGTTCCTCACCCGCTTTGCCGACAAGGTCACCCTGATTCACCGTCGCGACACCTTCCGGGCGTCCAAAATCATGGTGGAGCGCCTGGAGAAGGACGAAAAGATTGAGCTGGCGCTCAACTGCGAGATCGTCTCGCTCAACGGTAGCCCCAAACTGGAGTCCCTAACCCTGCGCGACGTCAACACCGGTGAGACGCGTAGACTCCCGGTGGCTGGTCTGTTCGAAGCCATCGGCCATACCCCCCGTTCCGAACTAGTCGAAGGCCAAGTCGACCTGATCGAAGGCGGCTACGTCAAGACTGCCCCCGACGGCACCGCCACTAACATCCCCGGCGTCTTCGCCTGCGGAGACCTAGTGGATCATGTCTATCGTCAAGCCATCAACGCCGCCGCCTCCGGCTGCCGCGCCGCCCTAGACGCCGAGCGTTACCTCCTAGGTGTCATCTAGCCGTTTCCTACGCTCCAGTCGTGCTGCGCGCCCCTACTCCTGATCGTCATCCCCTCCCGTCACCCGGCGCGCAGTCGGAAGGTCCTCCCCCTTTTCTGGTCTCAACTCCTGCCACTGCACCGCCCTTGTCGCCCTACACCACTCCCGTCACCAGGCCACAGTCGCAGGGCCCACCCCCCTGTCTTGTCTCAACTCCTGCCACAGCACCGCCCTTGTCGCCCTACACCACTCCCGTCACCAGGCCACAGTCGCAGGGCCCACCTGAGCCACGTGGATTCTGCGACAGCGCTACGCTTGCGCAGAATTACGGGAACTAACGAAACTGACGCAGCATCTAGCGCGGGCGGCGTGTACCGACCCGGTGGGGCCAGCGGTCGACTAGCATTGTCTTTTCTACCGGTCCGCAACGCATTAGGAGTCACCATGAGTAACGCAACAGCAATAACCGATGCCACATTTGCCGATGAGGTGCTGCTCGCTACACAACCTGTAGTGGTGGACTACTGGGCCGAGTGGTGCTCCCCCTGCAAGCAACTCTCACCCATCATCGACGAACTGGCCGAGAAATACGCGGGCACCGTCAAGTTCGTCAAGATAGACACTGACGCCAACATGGAGACCGCCTCCACCCAGGGCATCCAGGCTCTCCCAACCCTCCAGTTCTTCGTCGGCGGCCGCGTGGTCCAGTCCGTAGTCGGCGCCAAACCCAAGTCCGCCCTAGTCAAGATCCTCGACGAACTGGTCTAACCGGCAAGCAGCTCGCTTGCGGTACAGACACGCAGACCGTGAACGCTGGCAACTCGGGCCATGGTTTGATCGTAGGTAACCACCGCCGAAACGTCGGACTGTATCGAAAACGCCGTAGCCAAATGCAGGGCGTCAAGACTCTTCAACGTTTCAGGAATGCGCTCGGCGATGCCCATAGTGCGCTCACTGAGACGAACCAATGCAACTCTTGTGAGCATTGCTTCAATGCTCGGACGAGGATCGACCCCATGCAGCGACTCGTTTGCCAGCCGAATGCCGACCCGTCTGGCCTCAAGTCGCAACACCTCCGAGCTGACTAACTCGATGTTCGGCTCACCGTGAACAAGTCTCCGACAAGCATCATGATCATCGGAGTCAGACAACAACCCACGCAAGAACGCCGATGTGTCGATATAGACGATCACAGCGCCTCACTGCGCTCGAATGCCAGCAGTTCGTCGACGTCGCAGCCAAGGCTGAGCGGATTCCACTCCCCCCTTGGCTGCGGCAGGATGACCTGCCCAGCCGCCACCAACGCCTGAAACGCCCCTTCCGCCACAAAGGGAATGAGCCGCGCCACCGGACGCCCGTGCGACGAGATGATCAGACTCTCTCCCGCCTCCGCCCGTTGCAGCACCGCCGAAGTGTTCTGATTCAACTCCCGCACACTCACTGTCACAAGCACATAGTATCACCTGCGTCTGACATTGTTCTACATTGACCTGCACTCGGCGCTCGTTCGTGCCGAAATGCCGATTGTCCACTCAACTTGCCTCGACTGCTCCGTGACGCGAACACCTGCCATCTTGGAAACGGAAAGCGACTCACGCCACGCCGTGGGCAATTGGCGCGGGTGGGGCCCATCTGGACCTAGACTCTTACGAGGCGTACGCACTTGAGCTTAGGGGAATTATGAGCATCTGGAAATTACACGGCGATGGCAAGAATATTGCTTCGGGCGAGGTTGTCGCGCCCGATGAACGCATCACTTGGCCTCGGACTATTGGTATGGGCATGCAGCATGTGGTTGCCATGTTTGGCGCTACGTTCCTGGTGCCGGTGATCACCGGGTTCCCGCCGTCCACCACCTTGTTCTTCTCGGCTATCGGCACGTTCACTTTCCTGATTGTCACCGGCAACCGGCTGCCGTCCTACCTAGGGTCGTCGTTTGCGTTCCTCGCGCCCATCGCGGCGGCGAAGGGTGCCAATGGGGACTTTGGTTCGGCGCTGTTCGGCGTGCTGTGTGCTGGCGTGCTGCTGGCCCTCGTAGGCTTGGCGGTGCAGTTCTTGGGGGCGTCTTGGATTGACAAGGCGATGCCACCCGTAGTCACAGGCACAATCGTGATGCTTATCGGCTTCAACCTAGCACCAGCCGCGAAGAACAACTTCATGGTGCAGCCGCTGACCGCTGGCATCACCGTGGTGTCGATTCTGCTGGTCACGGTGCTGTTCAAGGGCATGATTGGCCGCCTGTCCATCCTGATCGGTGTCATCATCGGTTACCTTGCCGCCTTCGCACAGGGACAGGTTAGTTTTGACGCCGTCAAGGAAGCTGGCTGGTTGGGCCTGCCGCAGTTCCAGACGCCGACAGTCAACTTCTCTGTGGTGCTGGTGTTCGTGCCTGTTGTGTTCGCGCTGATCGCTGAGAACGTTGGGCACGTGAAGTCAGTGGCGCTGATGACTGGCAAGAACATGGACGACCTGACTGGTCGCGCCCTGTTTGCTGATGGTCTGGCGACCATCTTTGCTGGTCTGGGCGGCGGCTCCGGCACCACCACTTATGCCGAGAACATCGGCGTCATGGCCGCCACCAAGGTGTACTCCACTGCTGTCTATTGGGTTGCCGCCGTTACCGCACTGGTGCTGTCCATCTGCCCCAAGTTTGGTGCGCTCATCAACACAATTCCGGGCGGCGTGCTCGGCGGCGCTGGCACCGTGCTTTACGGCATGATCGGCCTGCTCGGCGCGCGCATCTGGATTGAGAATCACGTTGACTTTGGCAAATCCGCCAACCTGCTCACCGCAGCGGTCGCCCTGATCGCCGGAATCGCCGATTTCACGTTCACTATCAGCCAGGGCGCGGACCCCACCAACACCGCTGATGACATCGTGCTCGGCGGAATCGCAGTCGGTTCGTTCGGCGCGATCATCTTCTACCACGTGCTAACTGGCATCGCGAAGCTAACCGGCTCCGACGGCGGCGAAGTCGCATCCCCCGCATCGGTAGACGTGGTCCCTGTCGACGCAGAAGAGTCTGAAGTCTAGGACACAGTCGCGACGCGATTTCGCGTCTGCATGGAATGGGATCAGCCTGCGTGGAGCCGCGGGTCCATTGCGTGGAACGACCTCTGCAAGGCCACTCCGCCGGGCGCGCAGCGCGTAACCGACTAGCCGGCGATTGCCCGGGTGATGCGGGCTAGGTCGTCGATGTCGGCGAACTCGATTACCAATCTGCCTTTGTTCTTGCCGACAGTGACGGTGACGCGAGTGTCGAGGGCGTCTGAGACATTGGCGACCAACTGGGCGACCTCTGGGTCGCTCTCCTTCGGGGCCTTCTCCGTGCGTTCTGGCTTGTCAGAGCCAGTTTCGCCTAGCGCAATTAGCTCTTCGGTGCTGCGGACTGAGAGGCCTTCAGCGACGATCCGCTCCGCCAGTCTTTCCTGAGCGGCAGCATCGTTTAGGCCGACCAATGCCCGGGCATGACCGGCAGAGAGCACACCAGATGCAACCTTGCGCTGCAAACTCGGGGCCAATCTGAGCAGACGAATGGTGTTGGAGATGTGCGGGCGGGACTTGTGCAAGCGGGTGGCCAACTCCTCCTGGGTGCCCCCAAAGTCGTCGAGCAGTTGCTGATACGCAGCCGCCTCTTCGATGGGGTTCAACTGGACGCGGTGCAGGTTCTCAAACAGGGCGTCGCGGAGCAGGGCGTCGTCGTCCGTGGCGCGCACAATGGCAGGAATGACGTCGATGTGCGCTAGGCGGTGGGCGCGGAGGCGGCGTTCACCCATCACCAGTTCGTAGCCCTCACCGTGGGGGCGCACCACGATGGGCTGCAGCAGGCCGACGTCAGCTATGGATGCAGCCAACTCGGCCAACTCGTCGTCGTCAAAGACCTGGCGCGGTTGCAGCGGATTGGTGGAGATGGCTATAACCGGAATCTCCTCGAACCAACTGCCGTCGCCAATACCAGCTGAGGACGAGAAACCGACAGCCGTGTCGATGGCGCGCGAAACTGACGTCTCGTTGTCCGTGTTCAGGAACAGTTCGCCAAGGCCCCTGCCCAGACCCTTCGGTCGTGTTGCCATCTCAATTACCTCCTGTGAGTCGGTTTCGTTGTGTTCAGTTGTTGCTACGTGTCACCGGCGACGGGTGTGCAGCCAGCAAACATGGGGTTTGTCACGCGATGTTTGCGCCACGGATTGCGATCTCGGCAGCCGCCGAGCGATAGGTGTTGGCTCCTACCGACCGAGGCTCGTAGGTCAACACGCTCTGCCCATAGGACGGCGCTTCCGACACGCGGACGGAGCGCGGAACGACAGTGGTTAGTGTCTGCTGCGGGAAGTGGGCACGCACCTCGTCAGCCACCTGAGTGGACAGTCGGGTGCGGGCGTCGAACATAGTGAGCAGCACTGTGGTGATTTTTAGATACGGATTCAGGTTGGCCTGCACCAAACCAATGGAGTTCAGCAACTGCGAGACGCCCTCCAGCGCATAGTACTCGCACTGAATGGGCAGCAGCACCTCCTGGGCGGCCACAAACGCGTTGACGGTCAGCAAGCCGAGTGACGGCGGACAGTCGATGATGACGTAGTCCACGTAGGTGGTTGCTAGAAACTCCTGCAAGGCGCGCGCCAGGCGGCGTTCGCGCCCCGGCATGGCTGACAGTTGCAGTTCGGCTGCAGCAAGATCGACGGTGGCAGGAAGCACCCCGATGGAGGAGTTCTCGGGCGAGCCCACAACCATATCTGCGATGGGGACGCCGGAGATGACTGCTTCGTAGGTTCCGCGGGTACCTGCGGAGTGGGATACCCCGAGGGCCGTGGAGGCGTTGCCTTGTGGGTCGAGATCAACCACGAGCACCTTCAGGCCGCCCTGAGCCAGTCCAACCGCGATGTTCACGGAAGTGGTGGTTTTGCCCACCCCACCCTTCTGGTTGGCGACCACCATCACCCGAGTGTGTGCCGGTTGCGGCAACACGGAAGTATCGATATTGATGGTCGGCAACTCCTCGTCGTCTCCGCGCCGGGCGCGCGGAACGTCCGGATCCGACTGCGGATACAGCTCTTCTGTCTCACTCAGAGTGCTCATTACTCCCCTATTGTTTCACGTGAAACATTGTCTCTCGGCATCCCGAAGGATGCTCACTCACGATACCCTGCGGCGTCGTTGGTTGGCAATGCCCAGTGGCTCTCGGACAACACATTGCCGAAACTGGCAACAAGTTGGCATGTCGGGAGACGCTTTGGCATCTGTTTGTTGTCTGCATCACAACGTCCCATGCGCCGCCGTCTGCATGGACCATCCCGGTGGTGCCGTCCATGGGCATAACTCACATACGGCCTTCTGCGTGGGCTACCCCAGCACACCGCAGTGTTAGCGTCCTCTCATAACCCCGACAAGCGTGGCTGTATCGAGCGTCTGTACTTGGGCCAGGTGGAAACTCTTATTCAGAGACCGCCTCGGAAATGCCTTGGCCCTCCGAAGTGCGCCATCCGCGCCGAGCCGTCCCGGTGCAGCCCAGCGTTAGCGTCTGGTCGTGACCCGGATGACTGTGGCCGCCTCTGCAGCACCCACTTCAGCAACTAAGCCCCTCTTCGCCAAGAAGCTCGCGGCATCCTCTATCTCGCGGTACGCAGATTCTCCCTTGAGGGCTAGCAGTGTGCCACCGGTGTTGAGCAGCGGCAGACACCACTTCAGCAGCTTCTCCAACGGCGCAACGGCACGGCACACCACGTAGTCGTAAGTCTGTTTGTGATCCTCGGCGCGGGCACGAACCACCGCCACATCGTCGAGTTGCAGTTCCACAAGGGTTTCAGCCAAGAATGTAGCCCGGCGCAGCAGCGGTTCCAGCAGTGTGATGCGCAGGTCAGGACGGGCAATAGCCAGCGGGATGCCGGGCAGCCCCGCGCCACTCCCCACATCAATCACGGATGTTTCACGTGAAACATCTGACGGTGTGCGCTCGGAAGAGGTATCGCCACCCGAGTTTGCGGCGGCCCTACTGTGCGCACCAGCCCCAGGATTGACTAACGTCTGTCGCGAACCATCTCCAACTATCAGTTCGCTCGTGTTTGGGGCCGCAGTAACACCACCGCTGCCCGTGGCCTCCACGCCCCCAGTCCCATCATCGAATGTTTCACGTGAAACATTCGCGGCAATCAGTTCTGCCAGCGCAACCGAGTTAAGGATGTGTCGATCCCATATGCGGCTCGCTTCGGAGGGCCCAATCAGCCCCCACTCGATGCCGGTGGTCGTAAGGATGTCTGCGTACCGCTCAGCAAGGCCAAGCCGCTCACCAAAGGCAGCCAGCTTCGCCTGTTCAACGTCGCTGTCGCTCACAGCAGCAACACCCACACCGCAACCCAAAGTCACGCCTACTCAGCGTCGGCAGCAGGCGAAATTACGACGCGGCGGTTCGGCTCAACGCCCTCCGACTCGCTGGTCAATCCGGCGTTGGCAACCACATCGTGCACAATCTTGCGCTCAAACGGATTCATGGCAGCAAGGCGCACCTGCTCTCCAGACTCCTTCACCTCGTTGACGGCGTCCTGGGCCAGCAGTTGCAACTCTTTGCGCCGCTTGTCTCGGTATCCGGCAATGTCCAGCATCAAGCGAGAGCGACGACCGGTGTCTGTGAGCACGGCCAAGCGCGCCAACTCCTGCAAGGCGTCGAGCACCTCGCCATTCTTGCCCACCAGCATGTCGGACTCGGTCACCACGGACACGTGGGCGCGGTCGCCCTCCGTATAGGTGTCGATGTCGCCATCCATGTCGATGATGTCGAGCAACTCTTCAAGGTAGTCGGCGGCAATCTCGCCTTCCGCGTCTAGGTCAACCGGCGGACGGGTCTTTTCAGTCTCAGTCAAGCTCATCTGTCTTGCTACACTCTCTCTTCATTGTTGGGGCCGCACTGTTTGTGTGCGTTGCGGCCCAAGACTTGTTTGGCAGGTTGCCACCTGGTGCCGAGCGCTCTGCTTGGGGCCGCTCAAGCTCAAACTCAGACTTGTTCGTCCGAGACCCGAGCGCGATCAGCACCCAAGCGGCAACGCACCGCCGGGCATCTACTTCTTGCGCTTAGCGCGCGACTGCACCTTCGGCTGCGAGCGCACAATTACCTTCTTGCCAGAAGAGTCCTCTCGCTCAACAATGGACGACACCTTGGCGCGTGCGCCCTCCCCCTCAGTGGCCTGCGCGGAAAACTCGCGCGCCTCTGCCTCACGCGCCTGAGCAGCCATCTTGGCGGTAATCGACTTGGAGTTGTTCTTGCGGTTCTGCTCGCGGCGCTCTTCCTCGATCTGACGAGGGTCCTTGCCAGCCGCGATCATGCGGTCTTCCCAGTCGATGTACGCGGGCGTGCCAGGCGTGGGATACGCACGCACCATGAACCACTGCTGCACGGCGGTCCACACATTGGAGCAGCACCAGTAGAACATAACGCCCATGGGGATGGCCCCGCCGCCGATGAGGTACATCAGCGGGAACAGGTACATCATAATCTTCTGCTGCTTGCCCATCGGGCCTTCCAGCACGCTCGGCTGCATGTTGCGGTTCATGGTGTACCACTGCTGCCAGATCATCACGCTGGACATGATGACGAACAGGATCATGATAAACACTTGCGTCACACCGAAGCTGTTCAGCGGCAGGAACGTTGAGGACACTGACACCCCGAACACGTCGGAGTTCTGAATGCTGTCCACCAACTCGGGACGGTCAACCAGCCAGGTACCCTTCGGCGGCGTAGCCCATGCGCCCAGTGCTCCGGTGGCCTCATTGATCAGCTCTGGGTCCCACACCGCGCGGGCAGCACCGTTGATAACCCAAAACAAGCCCATAAACACCGGCATCTGCCCGATCATCGGCAAACACGAAGCATACGGAGACACCCCGGCCTCTTCGTACAGCTTCATGGTCTCACGGGACTGCTTGTCGCGGTCGTTCTTGTACTTTTCGCGGATCTCGGCCATCTGCGGTTGCAGGGCGCTGGTGGCACGCATCGACTTGATCGAGCGGATGTACAGCGGCAGCAGTGCGCTACGCAGCACCACGATGATCATCACAATGACCAACAGCCAAGTGACACCGCGGTCAGCACCAAGGATGGGCGCCACTGCCTTCTGGAACAGCACCATCATGCCTGACACCAGCCAGTAGAACGGCGTCATGATTGTGTTGCCAATATCAGCTATGCCGATCAGGGGGATCAAAGTCATTGTGGTCTCTCTAACTAACTAACATGTCTCGTGTCTAGCAGCACGCAAATGTTTCACGTGAAACATCCCACTCGTCCTGCTCACTGCCCGCAAACTCCGGGCTGTCTCTCATTTCGGTCAATTGATCCGCCAACTCAGCAGCAAACCCATCAACCACATTAACCCGTCGTTGGGCCATGTCGGCTCGCCCTGCCTTCTCGGCCGCCTCGCCAGCTCGCTCTGCCACAATCTCCGCTTCCAGCGCCGAGCCAGGCACCGGATCAATTCCGCCCATGGACCAAGGGTTACACCGCAAAATCCGCGCCACCATCAGATACGTCCCCTTGATGGCTCCATGCACTCGCAGCGCTTCCAAGCCATAGGCCGAGCACGACGGATAGTACTTACAGACGTCGCCGTTAGCGCCATAAAGCGGAGATACCACCGCGCGCCAAACTCGAACGAATCCGATCAGTACATATTTCATACGTGGCCGCCGCCAACTTCAAGACGTTGCATCAACGTAACCCAAGCTCCGCCCAAATCATCACCGAGCTGAGCACCACCACCAGCGGCACTGGGCAACGCCCGCACCACAACATCCAAACCAACGGGCACTTCTGCCACCAGTGGGCGCACCAGAGCGCGGAGTTGGCGCTTTACCCGATTGCGCACAACGGCACCCCCCACGGCTTTGGACACCACAAACCCTACTTGACTAGGCGTTTCGCCTTTTCGGACCCCATGCAACACAAGGCTGGGGCGCGCTACTCGAACGCCCCTTCTGACGGTCTGCTGGAACTGCCTGCTGGACCGCAACCTAGTGGAGCGGTCGAGCATTTAGGCGGAGAGTTCCTGACGCCCCTTACGACGGCGTGCGGCCAAGATGGCGCGACCGGCGCGGGTGCGCATCCGTGCGCGGAAGCCATGCACGCGGCTGCGACGACGATTGCTCGGCTGATATGTCCGCTTCACTTGTGTGCCCCTTAGGTTACCTGTCAAACAACCCTTGACACTCAAGGGCTGTCTTCATTTGTCAAAAAGATCTCGCCTTTGCGGCCCAGGACATCAAACAAATGATGACACGGGACACAACGAAATGCCGCTGACGCTCAACGGCTTCATCACTCTACCCCTTAAAACCGTTGTCAACCAAAGTGAGTGCCCCCACACGCACAACCCACGCACAAATCCCCTAATACTCCACCCAAGTCATCTGCCTGCGTGACACGCCGACACCAGTCAAAAATTAGTTGTTCAACTGGTTGCGTTCAGGCGCGCCCAAACCGTAGCATTGCTATCTATGCGAGGGGAGGACAGCTAGTCATGGCAGACGCCCCTGCGCCCAAGGAGCCCCCGTCTCTTGAATCCGCGTGGAAAACCACGCTCCGTCGCTCCGACCCGTCCGCCCGCGCGTGGCTGCGCGGTGCCAAACCGCTGGCCTTGCACGACACCCACGTCATGGTCGCTGTGGCAAGCTTGTTTGCTCGAAACCGCATCGAGTCCCGCTACCGTCCCCAGACTGAAGAGTTGCTGTCTGACATCTTCCAACGACAGATGAGCCTAGCTATCAGCGTCGAAATCGGTCTTGAACTGGACCTCGGCGAGCCGGAAGACACCTATGGTGACGAGATTCCGCTCAGCGCCGAACTTGAGGACGAGCTAGTCCCCCCCGGCACAGAGGCAACCGGCCCCGTCGAACTGTCCCGTCGCGCACAGCGCACCACCCGCGAACGCGAAGAGCGCTTCATTCAAGCGCAGTTGAACCCCAAGTACACCTTCGAGAACTTCGTCACCGCCGAGAGCAACAAGTTTGCCCGCGCTGCCGCGTTTGCTGTCGCCGAAGGTCCCGGCAAGGCGTACAACCCGCTACTGATCTACGGCGGTTCCGGCCTCGGTAAGACGCACCTGCTGCACGCGCTCGGTCACTACATTATTCAGATGCACCACGGTCTGCGCGTGCGCTACGTCTCCACCGAGCAGATGACCAACGAGTTCATCAACGCCGTACAAGAGGCCAAAATGCCCGCGTTCCGTCGCGCCTACCGCGAGGTCGACGTGCTGCTGATTGACGACATTCAATTCCTCGAGGGCAAAACGCAGACGCAGGAAGAGTTTTTCCACACCTTCAACACGCTCTACAGTGCCGACAAACAGATTGTGATGACGTCCGACCGTCCCCCACAAGCGCTCGAAGCCCTCGAACAACGCCTGCGTTCTCGCTTCCAGTCCGGACTGATCACAGACATTCAACCCCCCGACCTTGAGACTCGCGTCGCGATCCTGCGGAAGAAGAGCATCGCTGACCGCCTGTCCGTGCCCGACCCTGTGTTGCAGTTCATCGCGTCGCGCGTGCAGTCCAATATTCGCGAACTCGAAGGTGCGCTCATCCGCGTCAGCGCTTTCGCGTCCCTCAACCGCTGCGACCCGGATGTCGAGATGGCTCGTACTGTTTTGCGTGACACGCTGCCCACCTCCGAACACGCCCCCGTCTCGGTCGCCACGATCATCACACAAACTGCCGCCTACTTTGGCACCAGTGTTGACGACGTCACAGGCCCATCCCGCACTCAGACGTTGGTCAACGCTCGCCAGATCGCCATGTACCTCTGCCGCGAAATGACCGACCTTTCGCTCCCGCGCATCGGTCAAGAGTTCGGTGGTAAAGACCACACCACGGTGATGCACGCCTACCGCAAGATCAAGAACTCGCTCCGCGAGCAACGCACCGTCTACAACCAAGTCACCGAACTGACCCAGCGCATTCATCAGGCCGTTACCGGTTAGTGGGCACCCTGGGCAGCGTCCACCACAACTTGCGATAGACGCTGCGACTTCGCGCCGCATCCATCCCTGTTCGGCGCGGGGTTTCACTTACCAAACAATCCCCAAGCCCTGTTCACAAACTGTGGAGGCTGTGTGCAAAACCCTCAGTGTGTCCAATCTATCCACACCTAATCCACAGAATCGACGTCAATTTAGCTCAGTTATCCACAGACCCAATGGCGTCTCACTATCTATAACGCCACTTCTCCACTGTTTCCACACCACCTACGACTACCACTGAAGATACATACTTAAACATATTCAAAGACCCGTCCACCCCAGTCTGTGCATATGTCCCGCCTACATGAATTCAGTCGCACCAGCACCAGCCCGTCCTTCCAAACCGTCTGTCCCCGACATCTCACCACGCCCAGAAAAGTCCCCAACGCAAAAACTGTCGGGAGCGCACACTATGATTTAGCTAACGACACGCTCGTGGCTTTCGCGCGCCGACAGCTACACCAACTGGGCAGGGTCACACCGGCTCTGACCAATGTACAACTGTAGAGACGCCGAAGTCGCTGCCAGTGGAGTGGAAAGAGAGAAGATATGAAGATACGCATCGAGAAAGACAAGCTTGCAGACGCCGTGGCTTGGGTCGCCAAGTCGCTTCCCGCGCGTCCCACTGTGCCCATCCTCGCTGGTCTGCTGATCGCGACCGACGGCGACGCTGTCCGACTCTCCACATTTGACTACGAAACCAGTGCACAGTTGACGCTTCCCGCGCAGGTGTTTGAAGAAGGCCAGGCGCTCGTCTCCGGCAAGCTTCTTGACGCCATCGCCAAGCAACTGCCCGACCAGCCGGTCACCATCACGTCCGATGAGACCAAGGCGGAACTCGTCTGCGGTTCCGCGCGCTTCACCCTGCAGGCTCTGCCTGTCAACGACTATCCACAACTGCCCCACATGCCGGAAGCCACCGGCACCGTCACGTCTGACGATTTCGCCAAGGCTGTCACGCAGGTGGTCACCGCTGCTGGTAAAGACGAACTGCTTCCTGTCTATACCGGCGTCCGCCTGGAGATCGACGGAGACACTTTGTCGCTGCTCGCCACGGACCGTTACCGCATGGCGCTGCGCGAACTTCCCTGGAAGTTGAACAACAAGACTGGAGACGGTGCCGCCATTGTCCCCGCCCGCGTTCTCAGCGAAACAGCCCGCTCCATGGCATCCGGGGAGCGCATCACTTTGAGTCTCTCCGGGTCATCCACAGGCGAGGGTCTCATCGGATTCGAGGGCCAAGGCGGCGGAGTTACCCGTCAACTGACCACCCGCCTGCTCGACGGCGAGTTCCCCAAGTTCCGTCATCTGATGGACGTGCGTGCAAACGTCGCCGTGCGCATCAAGACCGACGAGCTCATCTCCTCCGTCACCCGCGTGTCCATCGTCGCTGAGCGTAACACCGCCCTGCGCATGATGATCGACGACGGACAAGTGTCTCTTGATGCCGCCACGGGAGATCAAGCGCAAGCCAGCGAAGCGATTGAGGCGCTCGTAGAAGTGGACGCGGAAACCGATCCACCCATCAACGCCGTCGGTTTCAACCCGCACTACCTGCTTGACGCCCTCAAGGCGCTGGACACCCCGTACGTGCACTTCTCGTTCACTGCTCCCAGCCAACCCTGCCTAGTCCGCGGCCTAGCCAACATCGACGCCGACCCCGAGAACGAGTATCGCCACGTAATCATGCTGATGCGCCTCCCTGCCTAGATTTCTCGACCACTGTCGGACGGCTCGGCTAGGGTTAAGGACAACATGTTTGTTTCTCGTCTTCAGTTGAGCAACTTCCGCAATTATGCGCAGGCTAGTGTTGCGCTTGCACCGGGGGCGAACGTGTTTGCGGGCGCCAATGGGCAGGGGAAGACCAATTTGGTGGAGGCGTTGGCTTATTTGGCTACGCTTGGCTCGCATCGGGTGGCAGTCGATGCACCGCTGGTGAAGTTGGGGGAGGACCAGGCGATTGTCCGGGCCGACGTGGTGCGCTCGCTCACTGATGAGCGGACGTTGCTGGTTGAGGTGGAGATCAATCCGCATGCGGCCAATCGGGCACGACTGAACAAGGTGCCACAGCGGCGGGTTCGGGACATCATTGGGGCGTTGCAGGTTGTGGTGTTTACTCCTGAAGACTTGGAGTTAGTTAAGGGCGATCCGGCGGCGCGGCGCGACTATATCGACTGGGTGGTTATCAGCCGATGGCCGCGGATGGCGGGGGTTAAGGCCGACTATGAGCGAGTGCTGAAGCAGCGAAACGCACTACTCAAACAACTCGCTCTAAACACAAATGGGCGCTCGCTGGGCGCGGAAGATGTCTACACGTTGGACGTTTGGGATGAGCAGTTGGCGGCCTACGGCACCGAACTGACATCCGCGCGACTGGATACGCTGGAGGCGTTGGCACCGCATATTCAGCAGGCGTATGCCGATATTGCGCCTGCGGATTCCCGGACCAGTGCGGTGTACTCCAAGTCTTGGACCGGCGACGGGTTACTAGAGGCACTGCAGGGGATGCGGCCTCAAGAACTGCGTCGTGGATTGACGCTAGCCGGGCCACATCGCGACGAGATCGACCTGCGCATCGGCGAATTTCCGGCCAAAGGGTTCGCATCTCATGGTGAATCATGGTCGTTGGCGTTGGCGCTGAAGTTAGCGGTCTTTCAACTGCTGCGCGCCGAAGCGGTGGACCCGGTGCTGATTCTTGACGACGTGTTTGCTGAACTCGATGTGACACGCCGTACTCGTCTTGCTGCCGCCATCGCCGACGCCGAACAGGTGCTCATCACCGCCGCCGTCGACGACGATGTGCCCGAAGCGTTGCACGGGAAACGACTGCGTGTGGTTGCGGGGGTCGTGACATCAGAAGACGGCGAGACAGTGGGCGAGCCATGAGTAACGCACCGCATGATCCGACTGGGCTGGATGCCGCACTGGCGATAGTCGCTGGCATGACTTCGACTCCGCTGCCGGAACCGAGCGTCAAACCTAAGCGACTGCGTCGACCCCGAACCGCGCGTGCTGCCGGACAACTTGAGTCACTTGGGGACGTGCTGCCGCGAGTGATCGAAGAGCAGGGATGGAGCACGCAACTGAGCGTCGCCGGAATGCTCGGGCATTGGGAGGCGCTCGTAGGAGCGACCAATGCGGCGCACTCGACTCCCGAAGCGTTCCGGGACGGGGTGCTGCGGGTGCGCGCCGAGTCAACGACTTGGGCCACCGCCTTGCGCACCATCGCGCCGCAAGTCATTGCCAAGCTAAACGAACATATCGGCGACGGCACAGTGACGCGGATGGATGTGGTTGGTCCCAACGCCCCGTCCTGGAAATCCGGGCGCTTGAGTGTTCGCAACGGGCGTGGGCCTCGCGACACCTACGGGTAGGGAGCGTCATGTTTCACGTGGAACATCACTTATGCGACGTCGAATCGCAAAATGACGGCGCTGCGCGCAAGTGAGGGCGCAGGGCCGTATTCCTATATGCGAAACGGCGGTTGAACGTCCAGAGAGGCGATTTCTGGGCGCTGAGGGCCAAATCGCACCCTCGCCACCCCCTTCGGATACGTGAATATATCGCTTCGACTGGTAGAATATTAGGTACGGAACAGAGGCACGTACCATTTTGGATGCCAAGTGTCCCACCACCAGAATGGCTGGAAAACCGAGCCGCTGGCGTGCGTAGAAAACTGAGGAGATGCGTAACTTGAGCGAGCAAGAACAGTCAGAACTTGAAGAGTTTGAAACAGACGCAGGCCCGGAGTACGAGTTTTCTGACACCGCTGAGGACGTGCGCGTCGAAGGCGACTACGGCGCCGACCAGATTCAGGTGCTCGAGGGCCTTGAGGCCGTCCGCCTGCGCCCCGGCATGTACATCGGTTCCACCGGTGAGCGCGGCCTGCATCACTTGGTCTATGAGATTGTGGACAACTCGGTTGACGAGCATCTGGCCGGTTACGCCGACGAGATCACCATTGAACTGCTCGCCGACGGAGGTTGCCGCGTCACCGATAACGGTCGTGGCATCCCGGTTGCGCCGCACCCAACGGAGAAAATCTCCACGCTAACCGTGGTGCTCACCGTGCTCCACGCGGGCGGCAAGTTCGGCAACGGTGGCTACAAAGTTTCCGGCGGTCTGCACGGCGTGGGCTCCTCCGTGGTCAACGGCCTGTCCACCAAGCTGATCGCCGACATCTACCGTGACGGCTACCACTGGCGTCAACTGTTCGAGAACGGCGGCAAGCCTGTCGGCGAGATCCAGCGTCTCGAAGCCACCGAGCAAACCGGCAGCGTCATCACGTTCTATCCCGACCCGAGCATCTTCGAGACCATCACGTTCTCTTACGAGACGCTGGCAACCCGATTCCGCGAGACCGCATTCCTCAACAAGGGATTGCGCATCAACCTGCGCGACGAACGCGCCGGTCACGTGGACGACAACGGCGACCAGGTGGGGGCGTCCTACTGTTACGAAAATGGCCTCATTGACTACGTGCGTTTTCTCAACTCCAACCGCGAACCGTTGACGCAGATCATCGACGTCGAAGCCCACAGTCCCGAGTCCGGCATGGGTGTCGAGGTGGCGATGCAGTGGAACACGTCGTGGCAAAATGCGCTGTACACCTTCGTCAACACGATCAACACGCAGGAGGGCGGCACCCACGAAGAGGGGTTCCGCGCCGCGCTCACGCTCACCATAAACAAGTGGGGTGAGGCGTGGAACATGATCAAGAAGAAGGAAGACCGCGTCACCAACGAGGACATTCGTGAGGGTCTGACGGCGGTGGTGTCGTTGAAGATCAGTGAGCCGCAGTTTGAGGGCCAGACGAAAGCCAAGTTGGGCAACACTGAGGCCAAAGGTTTTGTGCAGCGGGCGGTGATCGACCGTCTGGGTGACTGGATGGAACGCAACCCTGCCGAGGGCAAGATGATTGTCGGCAAGGCGATTTCGGCAGCGCAGGCGCGAATCGCGGCCCGTAAGGCGCGCGATATGGCCCGTAACCGCAAGGGTCTGCTCGGCTCCGGCGGCCTGCCCGGCAAGCTGGCCGACTGCTCGTCCCGTAATCCGGAAGAGTGCGAGATATTCATCGTGGAGGGTGACTCCGCAGGTGGCTCAGCGAAGGGCGGTCGCAATCCGCGCACCCAGGCGATCCTGCCGCTGCGTGGCAAAATCCTCAACATCGAGAAGGCCACCAACGACCGCATCCTCGCCAACAAAGAGGTGGAGGCGATCATCACGGCGCTGGGCACTGGCGCGGAGGTGGCCGGGCTGCAAACCGACGAGTTCGATATAAACAAGCTCCGGTATCATAAAATCGTTCTAATGGCTGACGCTGACGTTGACGGTTCCCACATTCGCACGCTATTGCTGACGCTGCTGTTCCGCTTCATGAAGCCGCTGATCGACGGTGGTTTTGTGTATCTGGCGCAGCCACCGCTGTTTAGACTGCGGTGGACCAACTCGCCCCACGAGCTGGCCTACAACGACGATCAACGCGACCTGCTGCGCGACACCGGCATTGCGAGCGGCAAGAAGCTGCCACAAATAAACCCGATTCAGCGCTACAAAGGCCTCGGTGAGATGGACGCTGCGGATCTGTGGCAGACCACGATGGATCCCGACGGTCGCAGACTGCTGCAAGTCACGCTTGATGACGCTGCCGCCGCCGACCACATCTTCACCGTGCTGATGGGCGAGAACGTCGAGGATCGACGCAACTTCATCCAGCACAACGCCAAAGACGTTCGGTTCTTGGATATTTAGGGTAGACAAAGATGAGTGATAACGAACTAGAACCAACGGACGCCTCCGGCTCTACGCCGAATGACGCTTCCGGTACCGCCGCGAACGCCGCATCAGGCAACCCTACGTCGAGCGACGCCACGCAGGCACCCGCCCCGGACCCCACTGACATAAGCTCCCTACTGGGCCCCGAAAGCCTCGACGACGACGAGGCCACCCCCGCGCTCGAAGAGAACAACGCCACTGCTGCCGACTCGCAACTGCTCGCCAACATGCACGGCGGCGTGATCGAGCCCGTCGACCTGCAGCACGAGGTGCAGTCCAGCTACCTCGACTACGCCATGTCGGTCATCGTGGGTCGTGCCTTGCCCGACGTGCGTGACGGCCTGAAGCCGGTGCATCGCCGCGTCATCTACGCCATGTATGACGGTGGTTATCGCCCGGATCGCGGCTGGAACAAGTGTTCCCGCGTGGTCGGCGAGGTCATGGGCCTGTACCACCCGCACGGCGACTCCGCCATCTACGACACCCTGGTGCGTCTGGCGCAGCCGTGGGTGATGCGCGCCCCGCTGGTTGCCGGTCAGGGCAACTTCGGCTCCCCCGGCAACGACCCTGCTGCCGCCATGCGATACACCGAGTGCAAGATGGCGCCGCTGGCCATGGAGATGGTGCGCGACATCGACGCCGACACCGTTGACATGCAGCCCAACTACGACAACCGTGAGCTGGAACCGGTGGTGCTGCCGGCCCGGTTCCCGAACCTGCTTGTCAACGGCTCGACGGGCATCGCTGTCGGCATGGCTACCAACATCCCCACGCATAACCTGCGTGAGGTCAACGACGCCGTGCAGTGGTCGCTGCAACACCTGGACGCCACCCCGGCCGAGCTGCTCGACGCCGCCATGGAGCGCATCAAGGGCCCCGACTTCCCGAAGGGCGCGCTCATCGTGGGGCGTCGCGGCATTGAGGACGCCTATCGCACGGGGCGCGGCTCCGTGATCATGCGTGCGGTCGTCGCCGTAGAGGAAGACAAGTCCGGACGTACCCAGTTGGTGGTCACCGAGCTGCCGTACATGTGCAACCCGGACACGCTGGCCCAGAAGATCGCCGAACTGGTCAACACTGGTCGCATCACCGGCATCTCTGAACTGCGCGACGATTCGTCTGCCCGCACCGGCCAGCGTCTTGTCATCGTGTTGAAGCGCGACGCCCAGCCGCGCGTGGTGCTCAACAACCTGTACAAGCACACGCAACTGCAGGACACGTTCGGCTGCAACATGCTGGCGATTGTGGACGGAGTGCCGCGCACGCTGCGCCTCGACCAGTTCATCAAGTACTGGGTGGATCACCAACTTGAGGTCATCTACCGCCGCACCAAGCATCAACTGCAAGAGGCCGAGAAGCAGGCGCACATCTATCGCGGCTACGCCAAGGCCCTCGATCAGCTCGACGAGGTGATCGCGCTGATTCGTCGTTCCAAGACCTCCGATGAGGCTCGCGAGGGCTTGAAGGCGCTGCTCGACATCGATGATGTGCAGGCGACGGCAATTCTGGACATGCAGTTGCGTCGTCTCGCCGCCTTGGAGCGCGAGAAGATTCTCAATAAGTTGGCCGAGATCGAAGCTCTGGTTGCTGACCTGACTGACATTTTGGCATCGAAGGAGCGCCAGAGCGGCATCGTCAGCAAAGAGTTGCAGGAGATTGTCGACAAGTACGGTGATGAGCGCCGCACCCGGTTTGTGCCGGATGAGGGCGATTTCTCCGCTGAAGACTTCATCCCCAACGACGACATGGTTGTCACCATTACGCTGGGTGGCTACGCCAAACGCACCACCACCGATGCGTACCGCGTACAGAAGCGCGGCGGCAAGGGTGTGCGTGGTGCCAAACTGCGCGAAGACGACGAGGTGCAACACCTGTTCACTGCGTCCAACCACAACTGGATTCTGTTCCTCACCGACCAGGGTCGGGTGTACCGCATCAAGGCGTGGCAGCTTCCAGAAGGTGGCCGTGATGCCAAGGGAGGACACGTTGCTGGACTGCTAAGTTTCCAGCCAGATGAGAAGATCGCGCAAGTAATCACGCTGAACTCTTACGATGACGCTAAGTACTTAGTGTTGGCGACCAAGAGTGGTCTGGTGAAGAAGACAGCGCTGCGCGAGTACGACTCGGCGCGTTCATCCGGCTTGATTGCGTTCAAGTTCCGTGACGAGAGCGACGAGCTTGTCGGAGCCGCATTAGTCAACGAAGAGGACGACATTCTGTTGATCTCCCGCGAGGCCCAGTCCATCCGCTTCTCGGCGTCCGACGAAGAGTTGCGCCCGATGGGTCGCGGCACCACCGGTGTCATCGGCATGAAGTTCCGGGAGTCCGACTCGCTGCTGTCCCTCACTGTCATCACCCCCGAAACCGACGAGGACGCAAACTACGTGTTCACTGTAACCGACGGTGGCTACGCCAAACGCTCCGCCGTGAGCGAGTATCGCACGCAGGGCCGTGGCGGTCTGGGCATCAAAGCGATGAAACTGAACGACGACCGAGGCGTCCTGGTGGGCGGTCTTGTGGTCACAGACAGTGACAAAGTGATGGCAATCCGGGAGTCCGGACAGATAACTCGCAGCGACGTGGTTGAGGTCCCAGTTAAAGGCAGAAGCACGATGGGCGTAAAGTTTGTTGATGTGCGGAGGGACACGGACCGCGTCATCGCGATTGCGTTGAACCCGGAGGCCGACGCACTGGAGGAGCCGACAACGGCGCTGGCTGACGATCAGGGTATTGTCGAAGACGCTACGTCGGAGGTTCCACAAGACGTAGAAGCCCCAGAGGCATAACAAGGCCCAACAGGCGTAAGAGCAACGAGGACAAGGCAAGCAAGTGAGCGATACGAACGCGGAACCGAACGTGACTGACCAGATCACTGACGGTGCAGTCCCCACCCAAGCAAACAGCGAGACAAAGGCTCCCGTTGTGGAGCCAGTGACGCCGTTGCCGACGGCACCAGCAACGCCCAGGGCTCCTGCCTCGGCATTGCCATCGGTGCTGTTGCCACAGGCAGCCAAGGATGCTACCCCTGCTCAGGACCCCAAGAAGCCGGGCAAGACGAAGGGTCTTGGTGCTACGGTGCCTGCCCGCACGAGGGTGCGTCGCGTTCGACTTCGTTTGACGCGGCTCGACCCGTTGTCGATGTTGCGCACGTCGTTCCTGTTCGCCATGTCAATCGCGATCGCCATGTTTATTGTTGTTTGTGTCGTTTGGGGCGTCATCTACGTCTCGGGTGCGCTGGAGTCCATTCAGAAAGTCCTAGACTCGATAGTGGGCAACGCCGAAGGCGAAGGCAGCATCAACTTAACCCAGTACCTGCAGACATGGCGTGTCCTCGGATTCAGCGCCCTGCTCAGCGTCTTGAACGTGGTGCTGCTAACCCTGATCGGCACAGTCAGCGCCTACATCTACAACCTAGCCGCCTCCATCTACGGTGGCATCGAGATGACGCTAGCGGAGGACTCCCACTAGACGCATCATCAGTGTGCGACGGTAACTCTCGTTTTCGTCCCAGTGCGGTCGAACGACTAGAATCACTGTCGCAACACAAGGGGCATTAACTCAGTTGGTAGAGTGCGACCTTTGCAAGGTCGAAGTCAGGGGTTCGAGTCCCCTATGCTCCACGAAAATCAGGGCCGCCCATTGGGCGGCCCTGATTTTCATTGCGCGCTGTGGACTCGAACTCGCAAGGGGATTCGCGGTTAACAGCGGATAGTCCGGTGGACTGTCCGCCCGCGAATCGGTCGAACGCTTCTGTGTGAGGCCCGCGTATTCGCACAGCGAATACGCGCGAGTCTCCTATGCTCCGCAAATGGATGAGGCCGCCGATTGGGCGGCCCTGATTTTCATTGCGCGCTGTGGACTCGAACTCGCAAGGGGATTCGCGGTTAACAGCGGATAGTCCGGTGGACTGTCCGCCCGCGAATCGGCGCGAGTCTCCTATGTTCCATAAATGGATGAGGCCGCCCATTAGGGCAGCCCAGCTCTTTATTCCGCTCCGAGGCCTCAAACCCGAAATGCACGACTATCGAGAGGACACCTAGTGGGTGCCCGAGCGAAGCAGTGGCTCAGCAGCTATGCTGCTGGGTGACGGTGAACGCGTTCTGCCCAACCGCTCCGACATCAACCCCCATCTCTGTTCACACGCCCCTTCCCTCACGCCCTTTCAATCAGTCCACAGACAACGTGCACATTTGTATGTACACGTGTGCTAGCGTATACGTGTCGTAAGTCGCTCGGAGACTTGTAGACCTACAACCCTCGAGATGTAGATGGTCACGTCACGAAAGTCAAGAGATGCAGGAATTGCGCCACGCATTTGGGCGGTCACAATGAGTGCCGTGCCCTTGGACTTGCTGCCATCCGTCCATGAAGAAGCAGAAGCTGGTGCTCGACACGCCCGCGTCTGGTACCTGCTGCGACGCGCCCTTGCTCGTCTGGCGCAGGGCGCCTTTGTGGTCTGGGCAGCGGGGACACTGATATTCATCGCGGTCCAGATTGCCCCCGGAGAGGTTATCGACACCCTCCTGGGCGCTAACTCCAACGACATCTCCTTGCGGCAACAAATCACTCAAGAGTGGGGGCTGGATCATCCACCCACCGTGCAGTACCTGTTGTACTTCGCCCGTCTGCTGCGCGGGGACTTGGGGACATCCTATGTGGAGCACCGCACCGTCAACTCGTTGCTGGCCGATCAACTGTCGCCTACCGTGGAATTGACGCTCTGGGGGTTCGGCATCGCCGTGGTGTTGGCGGTCATTCTTGCCACGTTCACTTCCGGGCGTTCACGTATCGGGAAGGGCATCTCGCAGGCGTTCGAACTGACGCTCGTTTCCGTGCCGCCGTTCTGGCTGGGCATGCTGTTGCTGTCGATCTTCTCGTTTCGGCTCGGTTGGTTTCCGGTTGCTGGCACCGCCGGGGTTCGAGCCGTCATTCTGCCCGCGCTGGCTATTGGCCTGCCCATCGGGTGCTTCTTAGCGCAAGTCTTGCGGGAGGGTCTGGACCGGGCCTTGGAGCAGCCGTTTGCCCTCACGGCGCGGGCGCGGGGAGCCAGTCTTATCGGAGTCAAGTGGGTTCATGCGCTGCGACACGCGTCTCTCCCGGCGCTCACGATTGGTGGCCTGACCTTCGGCAATCTGCTTGGTGGCGCGGTGATCTGCGAGCAGGTATTTGGACGACCAGGGCTGGGCCAGTTGGCGGTTCATGCCATCAACACGACCGACATTCCGGTGATTCTCGCTGTGGGAATGCTGTCCGCAGTAGTTTTCGTGGTGATCACCACCGTCATAGATCTTGTCTATCTAGCTGTTGACCCAAGATTGCGCAGTGAAGCACAGTGGAGCGAGGCCGGAAAATGAGCGCATTTGCAGTGGACAGTATTGACGACGCGACCGAGGCCCGCGTCTCAGTAGCGCCAAATCTCGGCCTGGCAAGACGACTGGTGACGGGCGTCACTCAAGCGTGGACATCCATCAACAGAGCACCGTTGGGCCTCTATCTTGCTGGTGCCTACCTAGTTGTGGTGCTTGTCGCAGTGTTCGTTCCGCAGCTCATCAGTCAGGTTGACCCTACGCATCAGGACTTGTTACAGGTGAACCGGGCACCGTCTGCCGCGCACATTGCGGGCACCGACTATCTTGGACGCGACGTATTTTCCCGCGTGATCTACGGTGCCCGTTACTCGCTACTGATCGGCCTTGGGGCTACAGGCATCTCGGCCATCGTCGGGGTGATTCTTGGTGTCAGTGCGGGAATCGCCGCCAAGTGGGTTGACACTGCACTGATGCGCTTTGTGGATATTCTGGCATCGTTCCCCAGCATTTTGCTGGCCCTTGTGGTCATCGCGCTGATCGGACCGGGCCTTACCAATCTGATCATCGCGTTGGGGGTGTCGCACATACCGTCGTACGCGCGGGTGGTGCGTGCCCAAACACTGCAAGTTATCCGCTCTGGCTACGTTGAACAGGCCCGAACTCTAGGTCTCACCCGACTCCGGCTGACGGTGCGGCACGTGCTACCCAACGCCCTTGGCGTGGTTCCGGTGCTAGCCACTATCGGACTTGGCGGAGCCATTATTGGTGCTGCCGCGCTGAGCTTCATCGGCATGGGGCCGCAGCCGCCAACACCTGAGTGGGGTGCCATCCTGAGCGAATCTCGTTCTTATCTGCGCATTGCTTGGTGGACAGGCATCTTCCCCGGTATCGCGCTGACTCTCACTGTCATAACTTCCACCGTCCTCGGGCGTGCTTGGCAGACAGCCTACGAACGGAGGGGAAAGTGAGCAACAACTCCCCATCCGCAGGCGAGGCGCCAGTAGTCGAGGTTCAGGACCTTCGCGTCACGTTCGAACGCAAACACGACCGACTGGAGGCTGTTCGCGGCCTGAATCTGCACGTGTATTCGGGCGAGGCAGTCGGCATCGTGGGCGAATCTGGCTCCGGAAAGTCGGTGTCGGTGCGCACATTGCTGGGGCTTGCGGGTGCCAACGCCACCGTGACTGCTAAGAAACTAGACATATTTGGCACAGACGCGCGTCGTCTGAGCGAACGCGGCTGGCGGGCTATTCGGGGCGGCAAGATCGGCCTCGTGCTGCAAGACGCGCTGGTGTCGCTGGATCCGCTGCGCACCATCGAGCAGGAGATCGGCGAGACACTCAAGCTGCATGACATTGTGCCTCGCAACCAGATCCATGATCGGGTGATCGAGTTGTTGACCGAGGTTGGCATGCCTGACCCGGAGTTGCGAGCCAAGCAACACCCACACGAACTCTCCGGCGGTTTGCGTCAGCGGGCACTGATCGCCTCCGCTATCGCGTCAGAACCGGCTCTGTTGATCGCTGACGAACCCACCACTGCCCTAGATACCACGGTACAGGCCCAAGTGTTGGAGCTGTTAGACGCCCGCAGGCGCGCTGGTACCGCTCTGCTGCTGGTGTCTCACGACCTTGCTGTCGTCGCAAACGTCTGCGACCGTGTGGTCGTCATGAAGGACGGATATCTGGTCGAAGAAGGTCCCAGTCAACAAGTGCTCCGTCACCCAACACAGGAGTACACTCGCAACTTGCTGGCGGCCATTCCCTCCGCCGAGTCACGCGGGCTCACCTTGTCATCAGCCGACCGTCACCCGCTGCCGCCGCGTCGCGTGGAGCGGGACTCCATCGTGTTGCGTGCCGATGGGGTTAGCCGCAACTTCAAGGCCCCAGATGGGCGAGTATGTCACGCCGTTCGAGACGTGTCACTTGAGGTGGCGCGCGGAGAGTCGCTGGGAATCGTGGGCGAGTCCGGTTCTGGCAAGTCCACGTTCGCCAAGATCCTCGTCGGTCTGCTGGAACCCAGTGGTGGACAGGTACAGCTCGAAGGGCAACCGTGGTCTCCCTTATCTGACAAGGAGAGACGGGACCGTCGTCGCAAGATTCAACTCATTGCTCAGGACCCGTTGTCGTCTTTTGATCCGCGGTACTCCGTGGAGCAAGTGCTCGCCGAGCCACTGCAGAGCCAAGGACTCACTCGCGACGACATTGCCGCACGTATTCGCCAAACCTTGGAGTTAGTCAACCTGACTCACGTGCCGGTGGCCGCATCACCGCGCACATTCTCGGGCGGTGAGCGGCAACGGCTAGCAATTGCTCGCGCGCTGATCGCGGAGCCGGACGTGCTGGTTGCCGACGAGCCAGTCTCAGCGCTTGACGTGTCGGTTCAGGCCCAGATTCTTGACCTGCTGGCGGACGTGCAGGCACGCACAGGCGCCGCTCTAGTGTTCATCTCCCACGATCTTGGCGTGGTGCATCACCTCGCCGACCGGGTGTTGGTGATGAAGGACGGCTTCGACGTGGAACACGGCGCGGCCACAACCGTCTTCACCAACCCCACAGATGACTACACCAAGGAACTGCTCGCCGCCCTGCCGAAGCTGCCTATCCCCGACAATCAAGACCAGTCCAAACCGTAACACCACCCAACCAATAAGAAGATAACCCACAAGGAGACCCACAACTATGTCATCCATTCGTTCCCGAGGATTAGCACTCGCCCTAGCCGTCAGCATGGCGTTCGGACTGAGCGCATGCTCAAGTGACGACGAATCTGGCGACGCTTCCACCTCCGCAGCCACAAGTGTCGAATATAAGGACACTTTCACCTGGGGTGTTGAGACTGAACCCGCCAGCTTCAACCCGTTCATCAACAGCCAGGACGCTGCCGGTCCGATCCTGCGCAGTCTCTATGACGCGTACTTCTACCTCGACGGTGACGGTGTGTACAACCCTTGGTTGGCGGAGAGTCACGAGATTTCGGCAGACAACCGCACCATCACCATCAAGATCAAACAGGGCATCACTTTCTCAGACGGTGAGAAGCTGGACGCTGATGCGGCCATCCTGAACTTCACGCGCACGCAGGATCCGGCAATCGTCGAGTCCACCACCTGGGCTGCCAGTTTGGCCTCTGTCGAGAAGATCGACGAGTACACCTTCAAGTTGGTGCTCAAGGAGCCAGACACCAGATTGCTGGAGCGCCTCTCCGGAAGCGCATCTGCCCCCATCTCGCCCAAGGACTTCAATCTGGACGTTGCAGACTTGAAGTTGGGTGTGGCAATCCACGGCACCGGTCCTTACGCCATCACTACCTACGCGAAGGGTGAGCAGGTAGTGCTGACCGCTCGTGACGACTACAACTGGGCGCCTGAGGCGTTGACCGGACGCAACGGTCCGGCCTACACCAAGACGGTGATCTACCGGTTCCTCGGTGAGGCCTCGACTCGCTCTGGCGCGCTGCAGTCCGGACAGGTTGACGCCATTGACTCGGTGCCCAGCCAGGATGTGGCGTTGTTCGTTGACGACTCCAAGTTCCAATATGCGGTGTTCCAGAACGGTGGCACGCCCTACACGCTGTTCTTCAACGTGTCGCGTCCTCCGTTTGACGACATTCGCGTGCGTCAGGCCATCCAGTTGGCTGTCGATATTGACACCATTGTGAACGCCGTTTACTACGGCACGGCACAGGCGGCGAAGAGTCCAATATCGTCGGCATCACCTTTCTATGACGCCTCCGTTGCGCTCACACCGGATGTTGCCAAGGCTAATTCGTTGCTCGACGAAGCGGGCTATGCTACCAAGGACGCCGAAGGCTACCGCGTCAACGCCGCTGGTGAGCGACTGAGTATTCCGATTGAGTCCAACTCGCTGTTCGTGCGTGACTCCCGCGACATCCTCAATCAGGCGATTGCTGGTCAGATCAAGGAATTGCTGGGGGTTGACTACACCTGGAAGTCGGTTGACGGTGGCACTTGGAGCGACAATCGCGCCAACAACACCTACGTGGCTTGGGACAACTCCGTTGGTGCTGCCGACGTAGCCAACCCGCTGGCCGTGCAGTACAACTCCAACCCGGCAATCGGCTTCATCAACCTTGGTCAGATTCATGACCCCAAGGTTGATGAGTTGTTGGCTACGGGCCAGGAGAACTTCGACTTTGCCATCCGCAAGGCGGCCTACGTCGAACTGCAACACTATGTGCTGGTCGAACAGGCATACGTGCTGCCTCTGGTGATCATGCGTCACTCCCATGCCGCTGCGGCAGACGCCACCGGATTCCTGTCCGACCCGGCTCGCGGTGCCAACTGGGGTGCCTATAACGTCCGGGTCCCTAAGTAGCAACTGAAGTTGCTGGCGTGATCGGTTCTGCATCTCCGCCCGTGGGTGAGCTTTGCGGAGCCGGTCACGCCAGTCAAGATCAATCGCAACAAAACCAGTGAAAGAACTTACCTATGGCAGCCATAACATCAGCAATTGAGGCGGATTACATCAATCTGCTGCACATCGAGCCGCCCAAGTCCGAGGGCTTGCCTGCCCCAGAGGTCAACAATGACGGCGCGCTGAAACGGCAACGCAACTACTTCACTACCCGTTTTGGAGACGGCGAAGGGCAGGCCCCGGTTGAGCCGGGACGCTACTTTATCCTTGGCTCGCTGGGCTGTGGGTGGGCGCGCAGAGAACACATCATTCTGCGTCTGCTGGGCCTCAGCGAGGCCGTGCCCTTCTATCTGCTCACCGGCAAGGACAGCGATGGCTGGTTGATCGCCACGGGTGACAACGACATTCGTGAGCGTTTCGGCTACGACCATCTCAATGACTTCTACCGTGCCACCGACCCTAACTTTCCTGGACGCGGCACGTCGCCCACCGTCATCGACTCGCATACCGGCAAGGTTGTGAGCAACGACTACCACGTGCTTCCGCACGACTGGGAAGTGGCGTGGAAGGCCTTTCACGCTCCCGATGCGCCCGATCTGTATCCGGAAGACCTGCGAATCGACATTGACCTGCTGAACCAGCAACTGTTTGATGACGTGAATAACGGTACCTACAAGGTGATCTTTGCGCAGAGCCGTCGGGCCGCGCAGGCGGCCTTTGAGGTGTTCTATGCTCGCCTTGGTGACTACGATTTCCGGTTGTCAACGCGTCGATACCTATTCGGAGCAAGCCTGAGTGACTCTGATGTTCGCCTATTCCAGACGCTGTCCACCTTTGAACGGTTCTACCGTCCTGCCCTGGCAGCTGTCTTTGGCGAAGAGGCCACCAAGCCACTGCCCGCGTTTGAGCACCTGTGGGGCTATGCCCGCGACCTTTTCCAACAAGGTCTTGCCAGCGAAAAAGAGCAGTACTTCTTGGGATTGCTGCCCGGCCCGAGCGGAAACTACCTGCCAAACAACGGCTTTACTCCAAAGGGCTACCCGCTGCGACCGCACGCGGAGTCTCTTGCCGACTGGCTGGCTCCGCACGACCGCGCTGCGCTGACTGGCTCTTCCGAGTCGTCTGGTCCCGGTGGCGCCGGGTCGCGCGAACACTGGCAATACATCTAGACGAAAGATCTGTGAACCACTCATGACTATCCAACCATCACGGGCCGTCGATGCGACTCTGGCAGCCAACCAATCACGCGTACTCAGCGCCAAGCGCGTCTTCACCGGCACAACGGGCACACACTTGAGCGACTCTTCCGTCGTGATTGTTGACGGACAGATTGCCTGGGTGGGGTCAACCACTGGTCTGCCTGCCGAGTACGCGCAACTGCCTGTCACAGACTATGGTGACGCCACCATCCTGCCGGGTCTCATCGAGACTCATGCGCACTTGGCGTCCTACACTCGCGTGGCGCAGCCGGATGTCACCGACCCTACGTTCCATGACAAGTCTTGGGAGACGTTATCGTCGGTCAAGATTGCGCGGCAACTGGCGTCGCTCGGCGTGACCAGTGTGCAATCGCTTGGTGCGGCCGCGTATGTGGACGTGGCTCTGCGCGAGGCGATCAACGTTGGACTGATCGCCGGACCACGCATTGTTGCTGCCGGTCCGCCTGTCACGCTCACAGGTGGGCACGGCTGGAACTCTGGCGGCGAGACCGACTCCATTCCGGAGATTCTGCATCAGGTGCGGGAGCATCACAAGGCTGGGGCCGACGTCATTAAAGTGATGGCGACCGGTGGTTTCATGTCGCACTCAACCTGCCCGTGGAACGCCCAGTTCACCACCGAGGAGTTCAAGGCGCTCATTGACGACGCTCACCGGCTGGGCAAGCGGGTGGCGTCACACGCCCACGGCACGCAAGGAATTGCACGAGTCACCGAGGCGGGCATCGACTTCATCGCGCACGCCAGCTTCGTCGATCTAGACGGCCAGACCAGGTTTGATCCGCGTGTTGCTGACGAGATTGCCCGCAAAGGCATCTTCACGGACTCGTCCTCGGTGCCGGTCTATCCGGAGGTTGACGGCCCGGAAGGTGCGCCGATTGTCTGGCGGCTCTACGAGCATGGCGTGCTGTTGACCCCCGGACACGACATCGGTGCGGTATACCCGGCTAGTGCCTACACCTTTGGCTTGAAGCAGTTGGAGGCTGCCGGTTTGCCTCGCGGCGAGATTTTGGTCGCGGCCACGTCACGCGCGGCGGCAGCTATCGGCTACTCTGGCATTACGGGGGTCTTGGCGCCGGGCTTTGCTGCGGATGTGATCGTCGCTACCGGTGATCCACTGGCCAACTTGGATGCCCTTGACTCCCTGCAAGAGGTGATTATTGGCGGACGGACGTTCGACCGCGAGTATGTGGCACCATTCGACCCGGAGGTGCGTCTAGCCCGCGACGTCGCTGCGCCCGGTGGGCCTAACGACAAGCGTGCAGACTGGATAGCAAAGCAGCAGCGTGTCGCTGAGCATCCCATCGTGCATGTCTAGGGTTGTGTTGGTTAGCGGTGCTGGTGTAAACGAAGACCACGGCTACACCAGCGCACCACAACCACATGCGTACACAGTGTACGCAAATCAGACGTGAGCAACGACGTCAGCAACAAGGAAAGGACCTCAGCGTAATGACCGAACTCGATACCGCGTGGTGGGTGCACACCAATCCGCAGGTCACCGTGCGTTTGGCGCTTCCCGAAGAGTTGGAGACCGTCGGCCAAGTATTGGAACGGGCCTACGAGACGTCTTACGGTATTGACGACAACTACCGCGCCGAACTCCACCGCCTTGGTGAAGCGTGGGCTGGTCTGGGCGACATCTGGGTTGCCGTTCGTGAGGGACGAATCGCGGGAGCGATCGTCACGCCCGTCGTCGGGCAGCCACAGAACTTTGTGCGTGATCCACCCGAGCCGGAGCTTGGGTTCCGGCAACTGGGTGTCGATCCCAGCGAGCGTGGGGCTGGGGTTGCTCATGCGCTCCTAGCTCACGTGGTCAGGCTCGCCAATGAGCGTGGCATCCACTACGTGGACTTGTACACGCAGACCCGTATGGAGCAGGCGCAACGGCTCTACCGCTCGCTCGGTTTCGTCCGCGCCCCAGACCGGGACTGGTTTGTTCCGGACACCGACCATGAACTACTCGCCCACATATTGGCGATCTGAGAGGAACAACCATGACAACCACTCCACAAAACACCCTTCCCGAGGCATCCCCAGTGGACTTTGACGCCTACGGCGAGTCCGGAGGTTGGGCGCGCAAGCCTGCCGCTGGTGATGATGGGGCGTTCGTTCGGGCGCCGTATCCGTTCCAAGGGCGCATCACCGCAGACGGAGAGTTCCCGGCAGAACCGAACCGCTACGTCATCTATGCGTCCTATGCCTGCCCATGGGCGCATCGCCAATTGATTGTCCGCGAACTCAAGGGCCTGCAGGACGTCATCGGCGTGGCAATCGTCGATCCGGTGCGTGATGCGCGGGGTTGGGCGTTCCGCTCCGGCCCGGATCTGACGCTGGATCCGTACAACGGCTTCACCTTGTTGCGTCAGGCGTACGACGCCACCGAACCCGGGTATCCGGGCCACATCTCGGTGCCGGTGCTGTGGGACACGAAGAGCAAGCGGATCGTCTCGAACAACTTCCCGGACATCTCGATTGACTTGGGGCACCAGTTCAATCAGTGGGCCACCAATCCGAATCTGGACCTGTACCCGGAGCCGCTGCGCGCCGACATCGATGAGCTGAACGACCTTGTGTACAACACTGTGAATAACGGCGTGTACAAGAGCGGCTTTGCTCGCAGTCAGGCCCCGTACGAGAAGGCTGTGACTGCACTGTTTGAGACGCTAGACACGCTTGAAACGCGTCTGGCAGACCGCACCTATCTGCTTGGTGATCAGATCACTGAGGCAGACGTTCGCCTGTGGGTAACTCTTGCCCGTTTCGATGCCGTCTACGCCACGCATTTCAAGACGAACCTGCACCGCCTCACCGAGTATCCAAACCTGTGGGACTACGCCCGTTACCTCTATCAGCAGCCCGCGTTCACCAACACCACCAAGTTTGACCACATCAAGCGGCACTACTTCATCACGCATCCGCACATCAACCCCACCCGCATTGTGCCAATCGGCTTTGCGACGGATTGGCTTGCTCCTACCCAGCGTTAGGCTGACAAAGCCCAACGCATGGTTGGTGCGTTGGGGGAGAGCGACTCAAGAGTTCTGACTGGTTGGGCTAATTCCGACGTCGCCCAGCACGTTATTTCGGTCGGGGCGTGAGCGTCTCGTCTGCGTCTTCACATCATAGGCAACTTCGGCATGCCTGCGTGTCTTTTCAGTCTTCAATTTCGCCCTCGACGAACTGGAACGTTTTGCACAGATTGGGCATAGATTCGCCCCCTAGCGTAACGAAATATCGGGGCTCTTCACGGAAGGAGAACGGAGTCCCGGTCGATCTTAGAGATGAGGAGATAAGGACATGAGCAAAAACAGCTCTAAGAAGATCGAACTTCGCCAAGGAGAGGTGCTAGTTTTCGAGGTGGGTGCGGTCAAGGTACACGCCTACCAGAGCAATGATCCGATGGCGGATGAGGTGTTCATTCTGGAGAAGGACGGACGCGCGCTGGTCATTGAAGCCCCCTGTTTTGTGGACAGCATCGCCGAACTGAACGAGTACGTGCGCTCGCTTCCGGTCAAGGTGGAGGGCACTCTGCTGAGCTATCACATGGCGGGTGCCACGTTTCTGCCGGATGTGCCGGTATACGCCACCCGTGCGGCCGATGAGTTTGCCCATTCGGGCGGTGGCAAGGCACTTGTTACTGGGTTCGGCACCACCTTCGGGGCGAGCTTTGACGCCACGATCCCCACAGTCACCAACGTGATTGAGCCGGGGGAGTTAGAACTTGCCGGTTTCCGCCTGAACATCGTGGAAACCGCCAACGCGTTCGACATCGAGATCCCGGAGTTGAACGCCGTCTACATTCACATGTTGGGACATGACGTCCACTCCATCGTGGCAGGCCCGGAAGACGCCGACGCCCAGCTTGCTCGACTGCGGGAGATCATCGCCTCGGGTGCTAACTTGGTGTTGTCGTCGCACTACGTCCCGGAAGACGACGCGGATGTGCGTACCAAGGTGAACTACCTTGAGGCTCTCAAGACTTTTGCGTCTTGGAACACCACCGCAGACGCCTTCAAGCAGGCCGTTCAGCAGACGTTCCCGAATTATAACGGTGCAAACTACTTGGATATGACCGCGGGATTCTTCTTCCCAGCCTAGGAACGCCTGAGGCTGTCCCAGTCCATAGAGCCAGCGACCCGCAATGGTTCGCCCGACGTCCGTGCCCGGACGTCCACCCCCAATGAGCGCACCGAGACCAACTTCTCAGGTGACGCGAGGAGACAGGGGTAGCGGCATGCTTAGCACCGACTACCCCAGAGGCCCCCGCGCTGGACACCCCCACGTTGCAGCGCGGGGGTTCTCCCGTTAACGCCGAGTCGTGGCAAGATTTGGCTGTGGACATTCGAAGCTTGCCGAAGGCAGAACTACACCTGCACATTGAGGGGACGCTGGAGCCGGACATGGTGTTCGCTCTAGCGGAGCGAAATGGGGTGACGCTGCCATGGCCGAGCGTCGAGGTGCTGACCGAACTGCGCAACTTCACCAATCTGCAGTCGTTCCTCGATCTGTACTACCAGGCGATGGTGGTGCTGCGCACCCGCGAGGACTTCTTCGACTTGGCTTGCGCCTATCTGGAGCGAGCCCACGCCGATGGGGTGCGTCACGCCGAGATATTCTTTGATCCGCAAGTGCACCTTGACAATGGCGTTCCTTTTGCTGACGTGCTTGGTGGCTTGCGCGATGCGCTGACTGCCGCCGAGTCCGCGCACGGCATCACCGGCGGTCTGATCATGTGCGTGCTACGCGACCGAGGTCCGGAAGCGGCAGCGCACATGCTCCAACTCGCCGAACCCTACGCAGACCAACTGCTGGGATTGGGCATGGACTCGTCCGAGATCGGATTCCCGCCCGAGCCTTTCGCCGCTGTCTTTGCGCGGGCAGCCGAACTGGGCCTGCGCCGCGTGGCCCACGTCGGCGAGGAGGGTCCGCCCGAATACATCTGGGGTGCGCTAAACACGCTGGGCATTGAGCGAGTCGACCACGGCGTCCGCTGCATTGAGGACCCCATGCTTACCACGTATCTAGCCGAGCATCACATTCCGCTGACCGTCTGTCCCCTCTCCAATGTGCGACTCAAGGGAGTGCCGACGATGGCCGACCACCCGCTCGCGCGCCTGTTAGATCTCGGCTTGGCGGTAACCGTGAACTCTGACGACCCCGCATACTTCGGCGGCTACTTGTCCGCCAACTTCACCGGCGCAGTTGACGCCTTGTCCCTAACAGACGCCCAAGTGGTCAAACTCTGTCGTAACTCAATCGAGGCATCCTTCGCCTCCCCTGCCCGCCAGGCCGAGTTGCTCTCTTGCCTGCCTGCGTAGTTTTCCTCTGAAACCACAGAACTCTCCGCGAGTGGGTGTACAACTGGGTGGATAAATGGGTGTACAAATCCGAAGGACTCTTGGGTTGGTGTTTGCGCTCAGTCCTCCTGCTCTGCGGTCTCTTGGTAGGCATCGCCACTGACGACGGTTAGGACTGCATCGCCGTAGGCGGCTAGCTTGGCGGCACCAACGCCGCTGATCTGACTTAGGGCTTCTAGCGTGGCGGGGCGCGTTTCGGCGACGGTGCGCAGGGTGGAGTCGTGGAAGATGATGTAGGCAGGGATACCCTTTTCGTGGGCGATGCTGGCGCGCCAGGCGCGTAGTTGCTCGAATAGGTCCAGGGTTTCCATAGGGGTGTCTGGGGTAAATCCACTTGTCGCAGAGGTTTGCGTCCCGGACGGGCCAACTGCGGATGACGCTTTTGTGTTGGCTGTTTTGGTCGTTTTGGCTTTGGGGGTGGGGAGTTCGCGACGCAGGCTCACCTGACGCTCTCCTCGCATCACCGCGAGGCTCAACTCCGTGAGGGCCAGCACCCCGTGGCCGCCTGGGGCAATGGCGAGGTCGCCACGGGCAAGGAGCTGCCGCACCACCGCGCGCCACTCGGACTCGGGCAGGTCGGAGCCGATGCCCCAGGTGCTGAGGCGGTCGTGGTGGTACTGCTCAACGCGCGGGGTTAGGTGTCCACGCAGAATGTCGATGATCTGCCCGGCACCGTAGTGCTGGTGTCGTTCCCGGTCGAGCCGGAGCACAGTGGACAGCAGCTTTTGTGCCGGGATAGTGCCGTCCCAAGTATCGGGCGGGTTGAGGCAGGTGTCGCAGTTGCCGCAAGGCCCAGACTCTTGGCCAAAATAGGCCAGCAGGTCCACGCGGCGGCATTGGGATGTTTCGCACAGGGCCAGCATCGCGTCCAGATGCGCGGACAGTTGTCGCTGGTGGGCTAGGCCTCCGGTCGACTCGGCGATCATGCGGCGCTGCTGCACCACGTCGGCCAAGCCGTACGCCATCCACGCGACCGATCGCAGGCCATCGCGCCCGGCACGTCCCGTCTCTTGGTAGTAGCCCTCGATGGACTTCGGCAGATCGACATGAGCGACAAAGCGGACGTCGGGTTTGTCGATGCCCATACCGAACGCGATGGTGGCGACGATAACAAGGCCGTCCTCCCGCAGGAATCGCGCCTGAGTTTCGCGTCGCGTGGCCGCATCCATCCCAGCGTGATAGGCGAGCGCGTTGATGCCTGCCTCGCGCAGATGCTGCGCGGTGCTCTCGGTGGTAGCGCGCGACAGGGCGTAGACGATTCCCGATGGCGCACGGGTCGCGGACCCTGCGACTTTGCGCCGGACAACGGGAGTGGGCGTTGTGTGTGTGGTCAACGAGTGCGTGTCGGTGTTCGGCCCAGTTGCGACGCTGGCTTGCGCGTCTATCGCCTTACCGTCGTCGGCTTGCGTCTGGCTGATGGGAGCGACCGCTGCGGTCGAAGACTCGTCGTCCTGCAGCGAGCGGATGAAGCGCACCAACTGGTCCTGTACTCGGTCTTTCGGCTCGATGCGGTACTGGATGTTCGGCCTGTCGAACGATGAAACAAAGTGCCGGGCCGACTCCAGACGAAGCCGATGGGTGATCTCTTCATGCGTGGCTTGTGTTGCGGTCGCCGTGAGGGCTAGGCGCGGAACTGACGGCCACTCGTCTGCTAAAACGGAGAGTCCCATGTAGTCAGGACGGAAATCGTGACCCCACTGGGACACGCAGTGCGCCTCATCGATGGCGAACAACGCGATCTCACCCTTGTGCAGCAGACTCATTGTGGACTCGGTCAGCAGCCGCTCGGGAGCCACATACAGCAGGTCAAGCTCACCGCGCAGGAAGGAACGCTCAACCTCTCGCCTCTCGCCCAAATCCTGAGTCGAGTTGAGAAATGCCGCCGCGATGCCAAGCTGCGATAGCGCGTCCACTTGGTCCTGCATCAACGCGATCAGCGGCGAGACCACCACGCCGGTGCCGGGCCGAATCAAGGCTGTAATCTGGTAGCACAACGACTTGCCGCCACCAGTGGGCATCAGCACAATCGCGTCCCCACCAGCAATAACGTGGTCGATTACCTCGCGTTGGTGTCCGCGAAACTCCGCATACCCGAAGACGCGCTGCAGCACGGCGCGCGGGTCGTCGCCCGTCGTCCCACCACTCGCCAGAGCGGTCGCACCCTCAGAAATTGTCACCCTTGAGAGACTACATTGCCTGACTGACACTTGCCTACGTTATCCACAGGCATGGGCGAGCTGTGGAACACCAGGTAAGATCCTCATCTCCGTCCAACCCAAGACCCGCCGCCTAGTAAACGCCCTAGCGCGAGCTATCCATGGGTGCCCTAGAGTCATGACTGAAAGGGGCGCAGCATTAGTGACCTAACCAGCCACCCTCACGCTGGGCCAAGACGCATCTCAGATACGCGGAATGCTCATCGATCACCACCGTTATACGTGGGATGGCAGCACGTTGCAGGTGCATACGACCGACTCGTTCGCTAGACTGGCTGAGGTTGTGGTCAGCTAGAGGAGGACAGGCGTGAAACTGGAGATCACTGAGGCGCAACGCCATCGGGTGGCCCCTTGGGTGCTTGGTGTGCTGATTGCGGTCTTCCTCGGGTCGGCGTATTGGGGTTATCAAGCACTGTTCCGTCCGCCGGACGCGCCGCCACCGCCGCCGCCGTGCATCGTGCAGACCACCTCGTCTGAACTGTCCACCACGCAGGTGACGGTCAACGTCTTCAATGGTGGGACGAAGAGTGGCCAAGCTAAAGTTGTCGCGGACGCCCTAGCCGGGCAAGGTTTCGTCATCGGCTACGTTGACAACGCCCAGCCGGTTTCGTGGGTGACGGTCGTCGGCACTGCCAAAGACTCGCCCGAGGTGCAGTTGGTGGCATCGTTCTTCCCGGACGCCGTGCTGCGCGCCGACGAACGAGAGACGCACTCCGTGGACGTGATCGTCAACAATCTGTGGGAAGGACTGCCGGAGGGCACCCCCACCACCATCTCGATTGACGCCGGCACAGTCTGCCTCCCGTCCGTCCCCAAGACGAACCCGTAGCGCCCGCTTGGTTGGTGCGTTGATGGACTAGGTCTCTCTGTCGATCTGCCCATGTCCACCTGTCCACCTGTCACCCTGCTCACACTTTCTGTCTCTCTGCCTCACGTCCGCCCGTCACCGTGCGCGCAGTCGCAGGGGCCACCCCGACTCTTCGGCTGCCCGCAACTCGGTCACAGTTTGCGCACAACTTGCCTGAGACGGCTGCCCGCCCGCGCTGCCTTGGGTAGAATTGTGTGTGGTGACAGATGTTTTGTCACCACCGGCTTTTCGAGAGGAACTCCCACATGACCAATAGGTTCGAGAACAAGACCATCATCATCACCGGAGCAGGTTCGGGCATCGGGTTGTCCGCCGCCAAGCAGGCCATCGCTGAGGGCGCCAAGGTTGTTGCGGTGGATCTGTCCGCCGAACGTCTTGATGCCGCAGCTGCCGAGATCGGTGCCGCCTACATCCCCGTCGCCATCGACATCACCGCCGCTGACGCCCCCGAGAAGATTCTCGCCGCTGCCGGTGGCAAGGTGGACGTGCTGGTCAACAACGCCGGCATCATGGACGGCTTCCTGCCCGCCGCCGAGGTGGACGACAAGACCTGGGATCTGATCCTCAACGTCAACCTGACTGCACCGTTCAAGCTGATCCGCGCGGTGCTGCCCGGCATGATCGAGGCGGGCAAGGGTGCAATCGTCAACATCTCGTCCGAGGCGTCCCTGCGTCCCTGCTCCGGAGTGGCCTACGCTGTGTCCAAGCGCGGCATCAACGCGTTGACCCAGCACGTCGCCACGCTGTATCGCGGCAAGGGCATCCGCTGCAACGCGGTGGTTCCCGGCGCGGTGAAGACCAACGTTGACGGTGCGTTCCGCTCCGCCTATGCCCCGCAGGTGCTCGGGCCGCTGCTCCAGGCCGGTGCGGGCACTCCCGCCGAGCCGGAAGAGTTGGCTGCCGCCATCCTGTTCCTCGCAGACGATGTGGCCGCCAGCAACATCAACGGCGTCATCCTGCCGTGCGACGGTGGCTGGTCTGCCGTCTAACCCAAGGTCTCTGTCGTCTGGCCGTCTAGCTAAAGACGCCACTGGCTACAACTGAATCAACCCAACACGACCCCACGGGACACGCTCAACGCGAAGTCTCGTGGGGTCGTCGCATCTCCGTTCGTGGGCAGAGTGTCCGCCGTTGTGCATCCCGTCCGGCTATGATGGCTCATCCGGCTATGATGAAGTAGCCGTATTAGTTGCCTGCGGTCAAAAACCGTCGTGGGCGCTGCGCAGAGTATGGAAGAATCACAAAAACATGAGAATTGGCATTCCCAAAGAAACCCTGAAGGGTGAGAATCGGGTTGCCGCCACACCGAAAACACTTGTGCAACTGATCAAACTCGGCTACGAAGTCGTAGTTGAGACAGGTGCCGGGGCGAAATCCGACCTACCAGACGACGCTTACGTCGCCGCTGGCGGAACCATCGGCACAACGCAAGAGGTGTGGGGCACCGACCTTATCCTGACGGTCAACGAACCTACCGACGACGAAATCTCGTGGCTGAAGCCTGGTGCCACCATCATCGGCTTCTTGGCCCCCCGCCAGAACGAGGCGCTGATCGGCAAACTGTCCAAGGCGGGCGTTACGGCCCTGTCAATGGACATGGTGCCGCGCATCAGCCGCGCCCAGTCGATGGACGCGCTGTCCTCCATGGCGAACATCTCCGGTTACCGCGCGGTTGTTGAGGCCGTGCACGTGTTTGGACGCTTCCTCGGCGGGCAGGTGACTGCGGCAGGCAAGGTGCTTCCGGCAAACGTGTTTGTCGTCGGCACTGGCGTCGCCGGTCTGGCCGCCATTGGTGCAGCGAACAGCCTCGGCGCTGTGGTAAAGGCCACGGATGTGCGGCCCGAGACGGCAGAGCAGGTGGAGTCGATGGGCGCGAAGTTCGTGTTCGTCGCCGCCAGCGAAGCCGATCAGGGCGTCTCCTCCGACGGCTACGCCAAAGAGACCACTGATGACTTCAACGCTCGCGCCGCCGTGATGTACGCGGAGCAGGCGGTTGCGAATGACATCATCATCACCACTGCCGCGATCCCCGGCCGTCCGTCGCCCAAGCTGATCACCGCCGAGATGGTGTCCACCATGACGCCCGGCTCCGTGATCGTCGATCTGGCCGCTGCCGGCGGTGGCAACTGCGAGCTCACCAAGCCCGGCGTCAGCTACACCACCGACAACGGGGTGACGATCATCGGCTACACCGACTTGGCGACGCGCCTGCCCGGTCAGGCCAGCCAGTTATACGGCACCAACCTGGTGAACCTGCTCAAGCTGCTCACGCCCGAGCCGAACGGCGAGATTGAACTCGACTTTGAAGACGAGATCATCCGCACTTCCACGATCACCCGGTCTGGCGAGATCACGTATCCGCCGCCTCCAGTTCAGGTGTCTGCTGCCC
>JAISJP010000020.1 GCA_031261455.1 Propionibacteriaceae bacterium | reverse complement strand
CGCAACAGGGTGCGCGAACCGGCTTTGAGCAACTCGATTGAATCAACTTCGAGAGCGTGCTGGGCCACAACAGGCTCAAGCAAGGCGGTAATTGCGGCCTCACTCATGGCTGGCTCCTTCAATTGTTATGTGCGGTTGTACGAGTAGACCGGTTGGAATCTACCAACAGTATTCTAGTCACCCGTGGGGCCTAGTGGGTGCTAGTTAGCGCGAATCTCCTGGAGAATCTCTGCCACGGCCTCGGCGACGGGCACCTCGCGCGCCTCGCCCGTCTTGCGGTCCCTGATCTCCACTAGGCCGCCAGCCAGCGCGCGACCCACCACGACGACGGTGGGTATGCCGAGCACCTCGGAGTCGGTGAACTTGACGCCGGGGCTGGCCTTGCGGTCGTCCAACAGCACCTCGATACCCTGCTCGGACAGTCCTGTGGCGATTGCTCGGGCGGCCTCAAACACCGCGTCGTCCTTGCCGGTGGCCAAGATCATCACGTCGAATGGAGCAACTTCGCGCGGCCAGACGAGGCCCTTGTCGTCGGCGGTGGCTTCGGCGATGGCGGCAACCGCGCGGGAGACGCCCAGACCGTAGGAACCCATGGTGGGCGTCACGAGCTTGCCGTTGGCGTCGAGCACCTGCAGGCCGAGCGCCTTGGCATACTTGCGTCCCAACTGGAAGATGTGACCGATCTCAATGCCACGCGCCAGCTTCAGCGGGCCGGAACCGTCGGGCGCCAAGTCGCCTTCCCAGACCTCGGCAACGTCGATGACGCCGTCTGAAGCGAAGTCGCGACCAGCAACCAAGCCGTAGATGTGCTTGTCAGCCTCGTTTGCGCCGGTGACCCAAGACGAGCCGGGGACGACGCGCGGGTCGGTGAGGTAACGGATTCCGGTGGCGGAATCCTCCTCGCCGAGCACCTTGGTGCCATCGGGCGTGACCGGGCCGATATAGCCCTTGACAAGGGACGGGAAGTTGACGAAGTCCTCCTCGGTGAACGCGTCCGGCTCGCCGGGAGCCACCGCCACCTCAAGGCGTTTCATGTCCACTTCGCGCTCGCCGGGCAGGCCGATGACCAGCGGGGTACGGGTGCCGTCGGCGTCCTTCACCATGACGACAACGTTCTTCAACGTGTCGGCACCGGTCCACTCGCGACCATCTTGGCGGGGGTAAAGCTGGTTTGACAACGTCACTAGCGCGTCAATCGTGGGCACGTCAGGGGTAGTTTCGACATGTGCGGCCGGGGTCGCGTCGGTGACCGGAACGGACTCCGGTGCGGGCGTCACCACAGCTTCGACGTTGGCGGCGTAACCACCGGGCGAGTAGACGAACGTGTCCTCACCGTTCTCCGCGATGGCGAGGAACTCCTCGGAGGCGCTGCCGCCCATGGCCCCGGCGTCCGCCTTGACGATGCGGTAGCTGAAGCCAAGACGGTCAAAGATGCGAATGTACGCGCCTCGGTGACGCAGGTAGGCCTCGCCTAGGCCGGCGTCGTCAATGTCGAAGGAGTAGGAGTCCTTCATCACAAACTCGCGGCCACGCAGCAGACCGGCGCGCGGGCGGGCCTCGTCGCGGTACTTGGTCTGGATCTGGTACAGCGTGAGCGGCAGGTCCTTGTAGCTCTGAATTACATCCTTCGCCATCAGCGTGAACATCTCTTCATGCGTCGGGCCGAGCAGCATGTCGGCGCCCTTGCGGTCCTGCAGGCGGAAGAGGTTGGGGCCGTACTCAGTCCAGCGGTTGGTGGCCTCGTAGGGTTCGCGCGGCAGCAGCGCCGGGAACAGCACCTCCTGCGCCCCCATCGCGTCGAACTCCTCGCGCACAATCGCGCTGATCTTCTGCAGCACCTTCAGCCCCAGCGGCATCCACGAGTAGACGCCGGGCGCAACGGGACGCACATAGCCCGCGCGCACCAGCCAACGGTGGGACGGAAAGAAGGCGTCCGCAGGGTCTTCGCGCAAAGTCCGGACAAACAAGTTATTCATACTCGTGATCACGCAGGTAATCCTAGCCGAGCCTCCGCCTTAGCCACACTGCCGAGCGCGACTGTGCCTATAGAATTGTGTGCATGAGCCCTCGTGATGTCCCCATTCTTGGAGTCGATGTTGACGCGCAAGGGCGCTGTTTTCACTGGCATAGTGACGTCGATGTGATCGCGAACTATTGCTGTGTTTGTGACGCTTTTTGGGCGTGCAGCAAGTGTCATGAAGAGTTGGCTGACCATGATTTTGGACGCACACCTGAGGATGATCCCGCGCCCAACGTGATGTGTGGGGCGTGCGGGGCGCGGTTCAGTTACGTCACCTATTGGGCTAGTAGCGAATGCGGCACCTGCGGGCACGCTTTCAACGAACGTTGTCACTTGCATAAGGATCTGTACGTCTGCCCGGTTGGGTGACGTGTGGGGCTGGGGTCGAAACAAGAGCCAGTTAGGCGACGGATCCTTGCGCGGCGACCTGCCTCCCGCGACCGGCAATACGTGAGGACGCTAGCCGCCCACGCAGTCCACAGACACACGTGACGCCGAATCTTGGTGTCAATGCTGCGTCCCTCAGTTGGAAAAACTTGAGGTCCGACGCACGCTGCCAGAACCACCAAAATGCTGACTTTGCGCAACTGCGCCTACAATCTATTGCGTGCTCTATGCGACATACGCAAAGATTGATCTAAGCGCCCTTGCCAACAACCTGCTCGGCATCCGCGAACGCGTTGGCGACGCCGCGATCATGCTGGCCGTCAAGGCGAACGCCTACGGCCACGGCGCTGCCACTGTCTCCAAGTTTGTGGAACAGGCCCACTTGGTTGACTGGCTGGGTGTCGCCACCGTGCCCGAGGCGCTGGAACTGCGCGCCGCCGGAGTGAGCCTACCCATATTGAAGCTGCCCAACTCGTTCCAGGAAGAGCTTGACGCCGCGCTGGGTGCCGACGTGTCCCTCACCGTGGTGGACGAGACCAGCATCAGGCAGGTGAGCGACGCGGCCGCCCGGCTGGCGTTGCAAGCCAACGTCCACTTGGCCGTGGACACTGGGATGCGACGCATCGGCTGCCCGCCTGAGATGGCCGCCAGACTTGCTGAATCGATTTTAGACGACCCCAACTTGCGTCTGGAAGGCGTCTTCACGCACCTGCCGTCCAGCGACACTCCCGCCGACGACGCCGTCACCAAGCAGCAACTGCGCACCTTCGGCAACTGCGTCGATGCCATCCAGCGCATGAGCCTGGCGAAGGGCTACGACGAGGTTCCCTACATCCACGCGTCCAACTCCGGAGCCATCGCCGGCCACGACCTCGCCGGGCTGACCATGGTGCGCCCCGGCATCCTGGCCTACGGCTACTACCCTGACGCCACCACGCCGCGTCCGTTCGCCGTCACGCCGGTGATGAGCCTGTACTCCAAGGTGGCGTTTGTGAAGCAGATCAAGGCGGGCGACACCGTGGGTTACGGTCGCACTTGGACCGCACCGAGCGACACCTTCATCGCCACCGTTCCGGTTGGTTACGGCGACGGCCTGTCGCGGCTCAACTCCAACACCGGACGCATGTTGATAGGCGGTGCCAGTTACCCCATCGTCGGTCGCGTCTGCATGGACCAGACCATGGTGGACCTCGGCCCAGCGACGCAAGTCCAAGCTGGCGACGACGTGGTTTGGCTGGGCACATGGGGAGACGCCCCGGCCATCGATGCGGACGAGCTTGCCACTAACGCCCACACCATCAGCTACGAGGTGACAACGCTAATCCCGCCGCGAGTTCAGCGAGTTTTCGTCGGCGGTTGAGCCGTCCGGTAGAGTTTTTTGCGCTGCCCAATCAACAAACAGACTCAAAGAGAGGGGTGCGCTCACATGACCGATGATTCTTCGACGCAATCGCCGCAGCGCACCCGTCGTCATCCAATTCTTGGGCCGCTGCTGCGCTACACCGGCACCGCCGGGACGGAGTTGCTTAGCAGCCGGAACTATCTGATTCTGTTGACGGCACGGACGCTGAACATGTTGGGGTTCGCGTTCTCGCCGGTGGCGTTGGCGTTTGGCATCCTTCGACTCAGCAACGCTACTGAATGGACGCTGTCTGCGGTGCTGCTGGCACAGACGCTGCCCGAGGTGGTTGCTACGCTGTTTGGTGGGGTGTTGGCCGACCGGTTCCCGCGCACCCGAGTGTTGGGCATTGCGCAGGCGGTGCTCGCCACGTCGTGGATCTCCATTGGCGTGCTGTTGCTGCTCGACCGCGCCGAACTGTACCTGCTGGTGCCCGCCGCCGCGCTCGGCGGCCTAGCATCCGCAGCTATATATCCGTCCATCACCGGAATCATTCCCGAGATCGTGCCCGCCCACCTGCTGCAACAGGGCAACTCATGGCTGGCGATGGGCACGTCGTTTGCGCGACTCATCGGCATGGTGGCTGGCGGCACCTGTGTGGTGTTCTTCGGCGGCGGTCTGACAATGATTATCGCGGGCAGCTTGTACGTGTGCGGGGCGGCGCTGACCACGCAACTGCCGCGTGTGATGCCCAACGAAAACAACCTCACCGAGGGGCTGTTCACGCAGTTGCGCGGCGGTTGGCACGAGTTCCGCAGCCGCCAATGGTTGTGGGTGTGCGTGGCCGCGTTCGCGGTGCTGGTGATGATGTTCCAGGCGGCCCATGGTGTGCTCGGTCCGAAGTTGGCCGAGGAAGAGTTGGGCGGCCCGGGCGCTTGGTCGATGGTGCTAGCCGGAGAGGGTTTGGGTGCCGTCATCGGCGTGTTTGTCTCGCTGGTTTGGCGGCCCAAATATCCGATTCGCGCGGCCACATCGGTGCTGCTGTTTGCCGGTATCCCCATGGCGATGCTGGGCCTGAGTTTCCCGATCAGCGTCGTCGTCGTCGCTGCCGTGTTCATGGGTTTTGGGTTCGAGACATTCACCGTGCAGTGGATGACCACCATGCAGACCGAAGTGCCGCCAGAGGCTCTTGGCCGTGTGGCAAGCTACGATGCATTCGGTTCCATCTGCATGGGGCCGCTTGGTCTGCTGATCGCCGAGCCTTTCCGTCGTCTTGTCGGCATTCACAACGCCATGCTGGCCTGCGGTCTGGTAGTGCTCATCGTCACCATCATCGCGTTGTGTTTCCCGGAGGTCCGCAACTTGCCTCGCCGCGTCCGGGTGTTAGGAACAGATGGTGAGCCAGTCGCCGAACCAGCGCTCTGAGGTGCTGCCCGCGCATTGGCTGCGAGACGTGACGCTGTTCCTTGGTGGGCAGGCGGTGTCGATGATCGGCACTTCCATCGTGGGTTATGCGGTCATCTGGTACATCGCGCTGGACACCCAATCGGGCTGGCGCTACGCCTTGGCGTACATCGCGACGAATCTGAGCCAGGCATTCACGTCGATTCCGGGTGGCGCATGGGCGGACCGTTACAACCGCAAGATGCTGTTGATTGTGTCGGACTCGGTGACTGCACTGGTCACCATCGGGTTGGCGGTCGCGTTCCTGCGAGGCTATACCGACCTGTGGCTAATCCTGCTTGTGCTTGCCACTAGGGGTTTTGCTTCGGGAGTGCAGAGTCCAACATCGTCAGCCACGCTGCAACAACTGGTGCCGGTGTCCAAAATGATGCGCGTGAACTCGCTGAACGGCACGGTGCAGTCGCTGGTTTTTCTCGCCTCCCCTGCCATCGCGGCACTGCTGATCACGCGCGTCTCACTGGGCTGGATCTTTATGATCGACGTGGTCACTGCGGTGATCGGCATTGGGTTCTTGCTGCTGGTGCGCGTGCCGCCGTTGGAACATACTGACGCTGTTACCTCCGGCGCTGGTGCCGACTCCGGTGCCGCTCCACAGCGGGGGCTGAAGAGCTACTTTGTGTCCACCCTTGACGCGGTGCGTTTTGTGCGCGGCTTCCCCGGTCTGTGGCGAGCTGCGATGATCTTTGTGTTCCTGTTGGCATTCGCGTTTGCGCCCACATTCATGACGCCGGTGTTTGTGGTCCGCTACTTTGGCGACGAGTCGTGGATGCTCGCGGCCGCCGAGGTCACTTGGTCCGTCGGCACCATCGTCGGCGGGCTGATCATGGCCGCCTGGGGCGGACTGCGCAACCGAATGAAAATGATAATCATTTGCAGTTTCGCGTGGTGCGCGTTCACGTTCGGTCTGGCGTTGTCACCCAGCATTTGGCCGTTCGCGGTGTTTATGACATTGTTCGGCTTGTCGTATCCTCCGGTGCAGACGGCGCTGATCACCAGCGCGCAAGAGAACGTGCCTCCGGAGAAGATGGGACGAGTGATGGGCATGTTCTCGCTGATCTTGTCCCTAGTCACGCCGATTTCGATGGCGATTTTCGGACCCTTGAGCGACATTATCGACATGCGGATTGTCTGGGTGGCCGGTGCCACCATCGGTGCCGTCTACCTTGGTTTCTTGGCCCTCAAGGGTGGCCCTGGCTCCACGTTGATGGCGAAGACTGCCGAAGCCTAGTGCGCCTCCGCTCCATGCAAGCCGCCCTCTGCTAGAGTGAAAAGCATGTTCTCGACACCCGGTAACGCCGAAGTTATCCTGCCTCCGAGTGATGCGACGGCGCTGCAAGAGTTGGCCGTCTTCATGGACGAGCACTGCCATGACGCCGCCCATACCAGCATGTCTCTCAGCGTCGCTAACCACGAGCAAGAGCTGCCCGCAGAAGTCGCCAGGGCCCTAAAGTTGGTCGTCGAAACCCTCGACTCCAAGATGGGCGTAAGCATTGCCGTTGTCGCCGCACGCCTAACCACTAGCGAAGCCGCCCAAGTGCTGGGCATCTCCCGTCCAACCTTGGTGCGCCTCCTAGACGAGGGCGTCATCCCCTACGAGCGCCCCCGCAAGCACCGCCTAGTTCGCTTGGCCGATGTGCTCACGTATCAGCGGAACAATCGCGCGCATCTCACGGAAGCGCGGCCTGCCGACGCAGCGACCAAATGACAGCGGTCTGAGCACCCGGATTCGCTGACTGAGTCACGGTTGACGTCACTGCCTACCCACAGTAGCGTCAGCGGGACCCGTCGCTTGACAACTGGTGAACCTGCACCGACCAAGCATCAACCGAAAAAACGAATGCCCAACCTAGGGTTACTTCGTCGGCGTTACTCTAGCCCACGGTAGCGTCAGAGCAACGCGTTGTTTGGCGCAAGCATGAATCTGCACCGCAAAAGCGTCAGCCGATTACAGCGACGTGCGACCAGCGAAGGCGCGGCCTAAGGTTACTTCGTCGGCATACTCTAGGTCGCCACCTACCGGAAGTCCGGAGGCTAGTCGGGTGAGTTTTACGTCGGGGAATGTGGAGAGCAGGCGCATCAGGTAGCTGGCCGTGGCGTCGCCACTGATGGTGGGGTTGGTGGCGAGGATGATCTCGGTGACCGCGCCGTCGCCTAGGCGTTGCACCAGCTCGCGCACGTGGAGGGCGTCGGGACCACGACCGTCGATTGGGGAGATGGCTCCGCCAAGCACGTGGTAGAGGCCGCGGAACTCGTGGGTGCGCTCGATGGCGACCACGTCTTTGGACTCTTCAACCACACAGATTTTGCTGCGGTCGCGGGTGAGGCTCATGCAGACGCGACACAGTTCGTGTTCGGACACGTTGAAACAGACGGTACAGAAATGCACTTTGGATCTGGTGTTGCGGATGGTGTCGGCGATGTGGTTGACCTCGCCCTCGTTCTGCTCGAGCAGCCAGAATGCGATGCGCTGGGCGCTCTTCGGGCCGATGCCGGGCAGTGAACCGAGCGCGTCAATAAGGTCTTGAAGTGGGCCTTCGTACATGCTTGTTTTGCCTACAAACCTAACTGACTACGGTCGATACCGGGAAGATCGGGCAGCGTCGGCATGGCAGCAGCAGCCTGGGCCTGCACCTGCGCATGGGCGTCGCGCGCAGCAGCGACGATCAGGTCGCTTAGCGACTCTAGGTCGTCTAGGTCCACAGCTTCAGGGCTGATCTGCACGTTGTCGAGCACCCCTTCGCCGGTTACCACTACGCTCACTAGGCCGCCGCCGGACGTGCCGACGAACTTGGCGTTGTGCAGTTCTTCCTGAGCCGCAATCAGTTGCGCCTGCATGGCCTGCGCCTGAGCCATCAGCTCCGCGAAATCGATACCCTCTGGGAACATGTGGTTACGCCTCTCTTTGCCCCGTGTCTTTGCCTGTAGCCTTGGGCCGCTGGTCTGTCTGGACTGCTTGGATTTGCTGGTCTACTGCTCGATGATCTGTGCGCCGAGCGCCTCTCGCAACAACTTCAACGCCGTCGCGTCATCCGTCGGTGTCGAGTGTACTGCCTCCGGTTGTGGTTCCGGCTGAGGTTCCGGTTGTGGTTCCGGTTGTGGTTCCGGAACCGGAGTAGTCGGCGGTGCGGTCTCGACAACAGGCGGAGTAGGCGGCGGTGCGGTCTGGGCAACAGGCGGAGCCGGCGTTGGCGTGTCTACAGAAGCAGAAGTCGGTTTGGGCGCAGGCGCAGGATTCGGCCCACCCAAGCCCTTGACGACAGCACGGACTTGCCAGGGCCTGCCTGAGCAGGTCTGCAACGCGGTGGCGACGACCTGTGCGGTGCCCCGCTGATTGAACGTGTTGAGCAGTTCTGGGGACGGTGCTTGCAGCACGAAAAACTCCCCGTCTGCTTCCAGTGGTTGCCAGCCGCGCAGGATCGCAAAATGGATTTTCTGCGCGCTGATAACGTCATACACCTTTGCCCACAATGCGGTGGCTGCATCTGAGCCTCCGGAAGCTGCGCCTGCGACTGGTGAGCCTGCCGCGATTGGAGGCGCGATCACCGGAGCCGAGCCAGCGGGCGGAGTTTGTGCTGGTTGTTGCGGAGTCGGTTCAACGACCGGTGCCACGCTTGGTGGCGCGGTTACCTGCGCAGGTGGAGTCTGTTGTTGCGAACTCTGTTGGGTAGGAGCCTGTGGGGCTGGGGACGGCATCTGCTGCCCAACCTGCCCAGAAACCGGTGGTCGGGGCGCAACCGGAGGTCGCTGCCCAGTCGGTGCGGGCGCGCTCTGCTGCGGGCGCGACGACGGTGGCAGCGACGATGCAGTTGGCGGGCGCGAGATCGGCACGGGAGTACTCGCAGGAGCACTGGCGGGCGCAGACAAATGTGTACCGACTGGAGCAACCATTGGCGCACCAACGGGGGCAGTGGTTGCAACCCCCGAAGGAACTCCAGCAGCGATCTGCTTCTCCACTTTTTCGAGGCGGGCAAGCCATGCACGCTGACCGGTGTCGGCGTTGGGCAGCAGCACCCGTGCGCACATCAGCTCCAGATACAGTCTGGGTGCCGTGGTGCCGCGCATCCGCGTCAAACCCTCGGCGACAACCTCTGCCGCGCGCGTCAGTTCTCCGCGTCCCAACTTTTCAGCTTGGTCGTGAAGCCGCTCCCCTTGGTCTGGGGAGACGTCGATCAGCCCGGACGAGACAGCGTCCGGAACGCGCGAAATAATGATGAGATCTCGGAGGCGCTGCAGCAGATCTTCAGTGAAGCGGCGCGGATCTTGGCCCACTTCGATCACCTTATCGATGGCGCTGAACACGCCCTCACCGCTGCCGTCACCCAATGCATCAACGATTTCGTCGAGCAGCCAGTCGGGCGTGAAACCGAGCAGTGCGGCGGCGCTGGCGTAACTAACGCCCTTGTCGTCCGCCGATCCGAGCAGTTGGTCGAGCACGGAGAGCGAATCACGCACCGACCCGGCACCGGCGCGCACCACGAGTTGCAACGCGCCCGGTTCGACCGCGATGTTCTCGGATGTGCAGATGGTCTCCAGATAGTTTTGCAGCACCTTCGGCGGCACCAGCCGGAAGGGATAGTGGTGGGTTCGGGACCGGATGGTCACCATCACCTTCTCCGGCTCGGTGGTGGCGAAGATGAACTTGACGTGTGGCGGCGGCTCCTCGACCACCTTCAGCAGCGCGTTGAACCCCTGCGGGGTGACCATGTGCGCCTCGTCAATGATGTAGATCTTGAAACGACCAGAAACCGGCACAAAGTATGCCCGGTCGCGCAGGTCACGAGCATCATCAACCTGCCCGTGACTAGCGGCGTCAATCTCGATGACGTCAACAGAACCCGGCCCGCCGGTGGCGAGATCGCGGCACGACTGGCAGACACCGCAAGGCGTTGGCGTAGGCCCTTGCTCGCAGTTAAGACAGCGCGCCAAGATGCGCGCACTGGTCGTCTTGCCGCAACCGCGCGGCCCCGAGAACAGGTAAGCATGGTTGATCTTGCCGTTCGCGAGCGCCCGTTTCAGCGGTTCAGTAACGTGCTCCTGCCCAATGATCTCGTCAAAGTTGTCCGGACGATAGCGACGGTACAGCGCCAGTGGTGCAGTCGCCGCAGCGAATGCGGCAGTCTTGGGTGCCGGTGCGGGCACTGCCGTGGCAGGCGCTGGTTGGGCGAGCTCGGCAGTATCCCCAACCTCCTGATTGGGAGTCAAAGACTCGTCCGACACAGCCTCCACTTCAGACACTTCCTGCTCAGGCGCAACTATGGGCTCAGCAGATTTGGCAGCCTTCTTGCTAGTTGCCTTGGTGGCAGTCTTAGCCTTTGTCGCAGCCTTGGGCTTCGCTGGAGCAGCTTCGTCATCAGCGGGCGCAGCCTTCTTGCGAGGAGCGCGCTTCTTTACTTCAGGCGCAGGCTCGTCCGCAGCAACAGTCGGTTCCGGTGCACTATCGGAGTCACTAAACAGGCCGGGACCGTCCTGGTCAAAAAAGTTCTCGGGACGTTGTGCACCGTCATCCGCAACTTGCTCGTCATCGACACCCGCTGCGTTCACTTCGACCCCCATTGGCTCACCTCATCCATGCTCCCAAGCCTACGTGAGGCCACCGACAGTTTTTGCCAATTGCGTTGGCGGGAAGAAGAGATAGGGCCCCCGCGCACCCGACAGAGCTCACTTACCCTTGCTGCCTTTCGGCCCTGGGGGAGTTGGGCGAGGTAACGCCGCGCGGGGGTTACCTCATACGATACCCGCCGTCTGGGTCACGTGTCCAAAGCACCGACGCGCCTGACGAGTTATCCACAGGGTTGAGTTATCCACAGGCCCTCGTGTGTGACGGACAGAATCGAGTTGATGTCCACATAGTTAGGGTATGACGCACTTCAAATCGATGCCGCATTCGTCGCGTAACACAACGAATTGCTGTCCCTCATGGGCTCTCTCATACATCAATCTTGCGAAAGGACGGACATATGGTATATGTTAGTTACAATGGGTTTGAGGTTGCCCGGTCTGCGCTACGCCACAAGATAGGAAAAGCCCACTTGTTCGCAGCGCTCGCGCGGGCTGACGTCGGAAGCGTGAACGAAAGTGGCCAACTGGAGTGGTACGCCTTCGATGATCGAGGCATCGAGTTGCACATTCTTGGGAGACCCGCAGCCGAAAACCCCGACGTGATAATCATCTACCACGTGATGCCGACAAATCTGAGGAGAATGAAATGACAACAATCGATCCCGAACGGTACCGCTACATTCCTGGTGTCACCGTCATTTTGAATGACGACCCCATCGATGCTCTTGGTCTTCATGACTTTGACGGCAACCCCATCACCGAGGAATCGCTGGCCCGCGAGGAAGAGGAAGCCACCGCAAGGCAACTCGCTGCGCTGGTGCCGGGAGGCAAGTCTCTCAGTGGTGGGCGCATTCACTCACCAGTATTGCGCGTCGTGGTTTCGCAAGACACCGCCGAGCGGGTCGCGACGCAAGCTCGCTCACGCAACATGTCCGTGTCCCGCTACGTCCGTCAAATCATCGAACGCGAGGTCGTGGCCGCGTAGCCGGTCATTGTCCGGAGCTTAGCCCAACTGGAGGAATAGGGGGGCCAGGACGACAGTGAAGACGCCTGCGACGGCGATGGAGAGGGAACTCATGGCGCCTTGGACTTCACCCATCTCGAAGGCTAGGGCGGTTCCTAGACCGTGGGAGGCGGTGCCGATGCCGACACCTGCCGCCACTGGGTCGGTGACGCGGATGAGTTTCATGTAGACGCGGCCCACTAGGTTGCCCCAGATTCCGGTGATGACGATGAGGGCGACGCTGAGGGCAGCGATGCCGCCCATCTTTTCGCTGAGCCCCAAGCCAATCGGAGTGGTGATGGAGCGAGGCAGCAGTGTGGCCAACTGGGTGGCGTCCAGGTGCATCGCGCGGGCCAGCAGCACTGTGGTGGACAGCCCGGCCAACACGCCCGCGAGGATGCCCAGCAGAATCGCGGCGGCGTTCTTGCGCAGGGCGTCCAGTTCTTCGTACAGCGGGACGGCGAGACAAACGGTCACCGGAGTCAGGAAGAAACTCAAGATGCTGGCGGACGAGTTGTACGTCTGATAATCAATGTCACTCAGTTTCAGGAACACAATCAGGACGACAATAGTGATGAGCATAGGGTTCACGAGTGCGTGATTGAGTTTGGTGCGCAGCCACGTCGCGCCCACATACGCCAGCACAGTAACGGCGACACCCAGTGTGCCCAACGAGCCGAAGAGTTCACTCATGAGCGTCCTCCGTCTCGGTTGATCGTCCGCCCAACACCCGCTGGACCAACTGTGTCACATGTCCGGAAACTCCCATGACTACTAGCGTTAGTCCGCAAACCGCGATGATGGCCGCGATCAGCAGGCTGCGTTCCATGGGCCATGCGGAGATGAGCCCCACCCCGGCGGGCACAAAGAAGATGGACATGATGGCGATCAGGAACCCGGCGACGTCCTTCACCTGCTCGACGCGCACCACCTTCAGACACAGCAAAATGAACATCAGCACCATGCCGTAGACGTTCCCCGGCACGGGAAGTGGCACGAGTGCCTCAACGGCCTCGCCCACAAGACAAACCGCCATAATAATGGCGAACTGTTTGACGTACTTCATGATCCCCTTACAACGCCCAACAATCCTAGCCGAACTCCACAGCCTCTCTTTTGGCTCCCTCCACCCGCTCAGTAGTAAACTCTCTAATGCCCCTATAGCTCAGTGGTAGAGCTACGGACTTTTAATCCGCAGGCCGTGGGTTCGAACCCCACTGGGGGCACAAACGATTGAGGTGAGAGAAACTGAAGCTTGCTTCGACTTCCGAGCCGATTGAAGCGCGTAATAGTCCGTGTTACCCGCGACTCCCCCAGTAGCCGAGAAGCGGCACGGTGGCCGCTGATCGCCGACAACAATTGGGAGTCTCTGGTCATAATGCCTGCGCTGGGAGCGTGCGCAAAGTAGCATTGCTCGGGTGAGCTTTGAGACACGTATTGACGCCATCACGCCGGAGGACTGCTGGGCTGCGGGTAGCCACAAGTGGGTGGCGTATCCGGGTTGCATCGGCGCTTGGGTTGCGGAGATGGACTTTGGGTTGGCCGAGCCGATCACGCGCGATTTGGCTGTGGCGGCGCGCAACAATCTGACCGGGTATGTGCCGTTGCCGCTGCGTAAGGATCTGCGGGTGGCGACGGCCGAGTATCAGGCCCGCAAACATGGCTGGGAGATAGACCCGACGCAGGTGTTCGCACTGCCGGATGTGTTGGCCGGGATGATCGACGTGATGTCGCACTGGTTGCGTCCTGCCAGCAAGGTGATCGCCATAACACCTTGCTACATGCCGTTCCTGCTGCTGCCTGAGGTGCATCACCGCGAGATCATTGAGGTGCCCATGCGCGAGAACGAGTCCGGGTGGCACCTGGACCTTGACGATCTTGATGCGGCCTTCCGCGCGGGCGGTGAACTGCTGATCTTCTGCAATCCGCAAAACCCCATCGGCAAGGTTTACACGCGCGCCGAGTTGGAGGGCATCTGCGAGGTTGTTGCCCGGCATGGCGGCACCGTGTTCTCCGACGAGATCCACGCACCGATCATCTATGACGGCCTGCAACATATCCCGTACGCCTCGCTTAACGAGACGGCGGCGCGTCACACCGTCACCGCATTTTCGGCGTCCAAGGCGTTCAACACCGCCGGGCTGAAGTGCGCGCAGATGGTGCTAACCAACCCCGACCAGCAGGCGTGGGCCGCCGCGCGCGACTTGGAGCACGAGCCGAGCGCGCTGGGCACCATCGCCAACATCGCCGTCTACCGCGAGGGTGATCCGTGGTTGGCCGACGTGCTCGCTTACCTAGACGGCAACCGCCGCGCCATCGCTGACTGGACCGCAGAACTGCTGCCCGAGGCGCGTATCCGCATCCCCGACGCTACGTTCCTGGCCTGGCTCGACCTATCCGCCTATGAACTGGGAGACCATCTTGGTATCTGGTTCCGCTCTCACGCCAGTGTCGCGCTGCAAGACGGAATCGAATGTGGCCAAGGGGGACGCGGTCACGTCCGTCTGAACTTTGGCACTCCCCGCCCCATCGTCCGCACTATTCTGGAGCGCATGGCCGACGCCATCGCCGCTCGCTGAGTTCGTCTTCTCGCGGACTCCCCCACCCGTAATTCCGTGAATCATCGCGGAATCCCCCGGATTATGGAAGAGACTGCCCGAGGATGGCGGATGTTGTCTAGTAGAACAACTGTTTGTTCATGACGTTGCGCATGGGGCGACCCTCGATATAGGCGTGGGCGTTCTCCAGGAAGAGATCGATGACCTGTTCCGGCTGACGCAACGAGAGAGCCATATTGTGCGGGGTGATCAGTACGTTTGGCAGGTCCCACAGCTCGGAGGCAGGGTCGAGCGGCTCGTGCGCCACCACGTCTAGCGCAGCATAGCCTAGGTGTCCGTTCTTCAGTCCGACGATCAGGGCGTCCTCGTCAATGCAGGTGCCGCGACCCACGGAAACAATTACGCAGCCGGGTTTGGTGGCGGCCAATACCTCGGCGCTGATGAGCTTTTCGGTGCCGACGGCGGCGGGCAGGCAGTTGATAAGCACGTCGGCCTCGGCAGCAGCAGTTAGCAGCGAATCGACCGTGTGCGCCTCGACGCCCGGCAACTCGAACGGGCTGCGGTTGACGCCGATGATCCGCTTGGTGCCGAGAGCATCGAAGACGCGGACGCAGGCGCGGCCAATCTCGCCCATGGCGACGATGACCACTGTCAACTCGTGCAAGTGACGGGGTAGCCAGCGTCCACCCCAGACATGATTGCGCTGGTCGGCCTGTGAGCGGGGCAGGTCTTTGGCGCCAGCGAGCGCCCCGAACACGGCAAACTCCGCCAACTCCTCGGCGTGCGCTCCGGCCGACGTGGTGAAGGTGATCTGGTTCAACTGCTCATCGCTCAGTTTGGCGCCACGCACCTGACCACCACCACCGGCAGCCATGGTGTGCAGCCAGCGCAGATTGTCGTTGCCGTCAACCACCTCATGCAACAGCGTGGCGCTCTCGTCAGGCAGACCGAAGATCACCTCGGCCTCGCGCAGCTGCGACATGAAACGTTTTTGTTGTTCTGGGGTGCGCTGCGGGGCGTCCGTCGGGCGGGGCCAGTTGCCCGCGTAACGCCACGGGATGTACAAGTCCGCGTCATAGGTGACGTCCAACGCCTCGTCGGCGGCCAGACGTGCCGCAACTTCGGGGGTCGCATTTGACCCAATTGCCACCTTGAGTTTGCTCATGATCTCTCTCTTACCTCTATCGTTTGACGCTGTGGTTGTCGTGGTGGCGCTGGCCAGTTGGTGTGGTTGTCATCAATGACTTAGCACGGCCTAACTCTTGTGCTATACCGTCATCCTGCTCGTCACTCTGACCCGTCATTCTGCGCGCCAGTCGCAGCATCCACAGCGGTTGAAGCGGATTCCGCGACTGCGCGCGGAATGACGCAGGTGGGTGTGGCCACTTCGCGGACTGTGGTGCCTGCGCCAGCGGTACCGTCGGCACTACCAGCGCGCGACGACGGCGGATGTTGCAACGCCCAATGGTACATGGCGATGGCAGCAGCCGCACCCGCATTGATCGACCGGGTGGAGCCGTATTGCGTGATGGCTACCAGCTTTGTGCATATGGCGACCATTTCATCGGTCAGGCCGGGGCCTTCGGAACCGAAGACCAGGCAGCATTTCTCGGGCAGTTCGGCGGTCTCAAGCGGCACTGATCCGGGCAGGTTGTCCACCGCAATCAGGGCGACACCCTCGGCCTCACACCATGCGGCGAGCGCGTCCTCGTCCTCGTGGTGGTAGACGTTCAGATAGCGGTCCGTCACCATGGCCCCGCGTCGGTTCCAACGTCGCCGCCCAACGATATGCACTCCGGCTACGCCAAACGCGTTGGCTGTGCGCACAATGGAACCGATATTGAAGTCATGTGCCCAGTTCTGAATGGCGACGTGCAGCAGGTTGGCGTGCTCGGCTAGATCGGAGCGAATGGCGTCCAGCGTCCAGTAGCGGTACTGGTCAAGCACGTTGCGACGGTCGCCCTCGCGCAGCAGCTCCTCGTCGTAGCGCGGATCGTCCGGCCAAGGCAGCGGATGTGGCCCCACTCCCGGCGACGCCAGCGCGGCCAGGTCGTCTTCGGAGAGGATGCCAGTCATGCCCTGCCCCACAGCGCACTTAGCGTGGCATCAACAGCACCGGCGGCCCGCTCACGGCAATGGTCACAGTTCGCAAACCGGAGGTCCGCCAGCCAACAGGACGGACGAGCGTAACACTCGCTACTCATCGTCGCCCTTGTAGCGCTTCTCCAGCCAGCCCATCCAGTAGCCGAGTGCGAAACCAGCAACCACGCAACCGACGGTGGCCGCGTACCCGAGGGCGCTCACGCCGTCCCACTCAGCCCCGAGCGGCACGATAATGGCCGTGGAGGCGATGACCACGCCCAGAATGAAGTGGAACACTCCGGCGTAGGCCACCTCCAGCAGCTTGCTCATCGCCTTGGCGAACGCAAACACGCACAGCACCGCGCCGATGCCGCACGGCACCAGGATGGAGAAGTCCAGCCGTTTGATGCCGTCGGTCATGGGCTGATACATGTTGAAGTACAGCAGGAAGTTGGACGGTGAGAGCCCCGGCACGATCATGCCGAGCACAAAGATTGCGCCCGCCATCATCCACGTGCCAAAGTTCCGCGGAACCGCAACGTCCAAGTAGGTGCGGGCCAGCGCCAGACCGGCGAGCGCGACGGCTGCCACCACTGCCATGATGACAAGGTGTTTGCTGGTGCGGCCATGCTTGCCCGCCTCGGCGTACAGCGCCGGGAACGTGCCCGCAATCGCGCCGATGAAGAAGAACACCACCTGCACGTGGTAGTGGGTTAGGCCGTAGTCAAGCGGGAATGCCAGCACAAACATGCCGAACAGCGCGCCAATCGCCACCGGGGTGAAGAACGCCACGTTGCGCACAAAGTCCTTGCGCATGTCCGCCAAGAACGCGATCATGCGCTCATACAGCCCGAATACAGCCGCCAGCGCGCCACCGCTGACGCCGGGCAGAATCGCACCCGTGCCGATGAACATGCCCTTCACAAAGCGGAACACCCACGCGACAACGGAGTCCTCGCCGCCCTTCGCAGGGGACGGGGTTGGGGTTGCGACACTGGGGGACGCCGGGGAGGGGTCGGTCTGCTCAGCTAGTTCGTCTTGACTCACCCGAATAATTCTACCGTAATGACCCGCCGCCGCCCGTGTCGTCTGCATTGAGGGTGCTGAGGGAGAGAGACCGGCCAACTCCACTGAGATGCACGTATAGCCCTAGGAACGCCCCAGGCAACCCGACCACAAACCGCTCCCGTAGGTCCCCAGCCACGTCACAACCAAGACGACGGACTCACCCGAAGAGCAACAGCCGACCACCCAGCAAGGGTGACCGGCTGTTGCTCGTGTGTCTTAGACCAGTTTCAGCTCACGCAACCGGCGGGTAAGGCTGGGCCGGGGGCTGAATCTGCGGAGCAGGCTGGTATGCCGGTGCCGAAACCGGCGTGGCGGCGGGAGCCGCGCCAAACGTGGAGCCGTCGATGCTGACGGGAGGCAGGGTTCCGGCGGCCTCACCGGCGCTGGTCAACTGGCTGTGGGCCTGCTGGCGAGCGTTGCCGCCGATCTCGCTCAGGTTGATGTCCACGCGCGCGCGGATGGTGGGGTCATTCACTTCGAAGTATCCGGCCTTCTGGAAGCCAAACACGCCGGCGATCAGGTTGGACGGGAATGCCTCGGTCTTGGTGTTGTAGTTGCCGACGATGGCGTTGTAGTAGCGACGCGAGTTTGCGATGCGGTTCTCGGTCTCAGTGACCTCAGCCTGCAAGCGCACGAAGTTCTCGTTGCTGCGCAGTTCCGGGTACGCCTCGGAGACGGCGAAGAACTGGGTGACGGCAGCCGTCAACTGCTGCTCCACCTCGGCGCGCTGCGGGCTGGCGGCTCCACCGTTGCCCTGCGCCAACTGCTGCGCCTGCGAGCGCAGGCTCACCACGCGCTCCAGCGTCTCGCGCTCGTTGAACGCGTAACCCTTGGCGATCTCCACCAAGTTGGGGATGAGGTCGTAGCGACGATTGAGTTCGACATCGACCTGACGCCAAGACTCCTGCAGTTTGTTGCGCAGGCCAACCATGCCGTTGTACATGCTGACGACGGCACCGCCGACAACGAGCAGGACGATGATGAAACCGATGATGTATGCCATTTCGGGGAATACCTCTCGCGAGTAGTTCTTGAGTGCTGGGCCATGAACGTCTCAAGTGTCACGCGTGCGCATGATCGTCAAGACGTCCGAAAAACCCCTACTTAATCCATGCTACGCGATAGCAGTGCCACTGGGCGCGACTTTGGCGCATATTGCTTGCGGTTGGCTTGCGGTTAAAAGGCCAGTGGCCTCGCCCCAAGAAGGGACGAGGCCACTGGTTTGTCTAATTCGCGAATGCGAACGACGACTACACACGACCCCACGGAGGCAGGATGAGCAGAGCCCAGGTGATGATCGGGGTACCGATGATGGTAACCCACGACGTCAGGAACAGGCCCTTGTACACGTAGTCGGCCTGGTGTGCGCCATTGGCAACACCCAGAGCACCGTTCGTCGAGAACGGCGAGCAGTCCACGGTGGATGCGGACACGGACAGAGCCGTGAGCAACATGGTGGCGGACAGAACGGCCGGCTCGATGGTCACGCCATCCTCGGCGAACTTGGAAGCGATGAACGGAACCGAGATCGGGATGAGGATCGGGAACAAGCCCGTCGTGGAAGCGTAAGCCGAAACGAACGCCGCGACGAAGAAGATCACGATGCAGGTGAAGACCGGGTTGCCGATGCCGGCAGCCATGTGGCCGATCCAGCTAACGACGCCGTGCTTCTCGAGCAGCGAGATGTAGGTGACGATGCCGCAGACCAGCAGCAAGGTCGGCCATGCGACCTGGCTGACGGCGCCCTTGGCAGCCTTCGGGAAGATGAGCGTCAGAACGGCGCCAATCGCAAGGGCGGTCCAGCCGACGTCGATGAAGGAGAGGAGCTTGACGCCAGCGCCGCCCCAACCCGCAACAACCTTGCCGTCAGCATCGACGTTTGCCAGGTTGACACCGAGAGGTGTCTTGTACATCGAGCCAACGATGATAATCGCGGCGAGGGCAATAATGCCGAACAATGTGGCAGTACGTTCACCGTTTAGCTTGATCTCTGCGTTGAACTCAGCAGCACCAGAGAAGTCGCCGAACTCTTCGTCAACGAGGCTATCAGCGGAGCCTTCAAGGTCGATGCTCTCGTCCTTCTCAGCAGCGGCAACCTCAGCCTCGGTCGGGCCGGGCTTCGGATAGAGGATCCAGACGGCCACAACGACCAGCAGGAAGATGAGGAAACCAACGGCCCACATGACCAGCGGGCTGAAGTTCTGGTTCAGCAGGGTGCCGTCAGCGTTTGCGTACAGCTTGTTGTCAACAACGCCCTTGATGATGATGCCGTACACACCGAGCGGGGACAGCGAACCGGCCGAAGCGCCCTGAATAACGGCCTGAGCCATCGGGATTGGGTTAATGTTGTTGTTGCGGTTGAACGCCAATGCGATAGGCATCAGGATAGCGGCGGCAGCCGGGGTGGCGCAGCCGATAGCCGTCAAGATCGCACAGATCAAGAACATAGCGAATGGGAAGAAGGCAACCTTACCGGCAACCGCCTTAACACCCATAGCCACGATCCAGTCAACGGTACCGTTGTTGTTTGCCAAGGCAAACAAGTAGGTAACACCGATCAGGGTGAACATGAGGTTGGTATTCCAACCGCTTTGGAGAGTGCTGATGGTGTCGTGGTACAGCAGCGGGCCAACAAGAGCCAGCGTCGAGATAACCAGAACGCCCATGTGAATCTCAGTCACAGAACCGATGATGAATGCCAGCACCAAGATCGCGGTGGCGATGATGGCTTGCGTGGAAGTCGACTTAATCAGATACTGCGAATAGTCTTCGAGAAGAATCACGAGGAACTCCTTCGTTCTAAAGTTGTCCAGCTAAGGCGGATGCCGGTGCTGGACGAATGCCCCGAGGGGCACAAAGTCAGTATTCTTTCGCCTCAAGGTCTTATGACCCCCTCGTACAAGTACGCTTGGATCACTCGCCCCTTCGGCGTAGCTGTTTGACCATGTTGCACCTAGACGCCCTCTCGAACGTCTAGCTCCGCCATGTTGGATGCCAGACAGCCATCTCTAAATGTAGTGCATCTGTTGCCGAGTTGTGCAAACTCGGACCAAAAATTTCTCAAGATTTCTTTAGATTTGGTCATCTGAGACGTGCCAGGTGGGCAGTTGAGGGGGGCCAGAAATCTGACAGACTTTGGTGACGCGCAGTGTTGCGGACACCGGGACATGATTGCCGCCATCGTGTGATCTTGACGCAAGTTTGCTAACAGCACTCGCGTGGGTATGGGTGTGGTGTCGGCGAGTCGGTGCCATACAGAGCGGTGGCGTGCCGGATAGTGGCCTTAAACTAACTTGGCCCGCCTCTGCGCAGAACGCAGGAGACGGACCAAGTAGTAGTTTGCCAAACGGCCGAAGCCTTACGCGGCGGTTACCTCAACCTCGACGTGAGCGGTGACGGCATCCGTCAACTTCACGCCGATGGTGTGGCGACCAACGCTCTTGATCGGCTTTGCAATGGTGACCGCACGCTTGTCGATGGCCGGGCCACCGGCCTTCTTGAGCGCCAGCGCCAGTGCGGACGGGGTGACCGAACCGAACAGAGAGCCGGACTCGGCAGCGCGAGCGGCGATCTTAACGTTCAGCTTCTCGATCTGCTCGCGCAGTTCGAGCGCATGAGAGGTGTCACGCACCTCACGAGCGTCGCGGGCGCGCTTGATGCCATCGATCTGCTTTGCGGTGCCGCGATTAAATGCGACAGCCTTGCCTTGAGGCAACAGGAAGTTACGGCCGTAACCGTCCTTCACCTCAACAACGTCGCCAGCCAAGCCAAGCTTGGTAACAGTAGTAGTCAGAATGAGTTTCATCTCTTGTACCGTGCCTTCTCTGCTTAGCGTGCCGTTGAAGCGTAGGGCAACAGGGCGAGCTCGCGGGCGTTCTTCACCGCAATCGCAATCTTGCGTTGGGCTTGGACGCTGAGGCCAGTAACGCGGCGCGAACGGATCTTGCCGCGCTCCGAGATGAACCGACGCAGCAGCGCGATGTCTTTGTAGTCGACCGTGCCGATCTTTACAGACTTGACCGGGAGGAACTTCTTCGAGTTCCGAGGGCTCGGCTTTCGCTGTGGACCTGCCATTATGGTGCTCCTTATCATTAGGTAGCCCGGCACTTTTGATGCCGGAATGGAGTTGGATGTTTGGACTTGGGGTGCTCTCAAGGCACTGAAATCACGCGGACGGACGCCTAACTTATGCGTCTGCCCGCAACTCAGATACCGTTACGAGCTTGTCGGGGCTAACCGATCAGAACGGCGGTTCGTCGCTCTGGGCGTTTGCCCACGGGTCAGCAGCCGGTGTTGCCGCAGGGGCGGACGACGACCAACCGCCGTCACCACCGCCGCTGTTACCGCCGCCAGACCACTGCGAAGAGTTCGACACAGCCTGACGCGTAACCTTAGCCGTTGCGTAACGCAGCGACGGGCCAATCTCGTCAACCTCGACCTCGAAAACAGTGCGCTTCTCGCCCTCACGGGTTTCATAGCTACGGCTACGCAACCTGCCCGACACGATGACTCGCATACCCTTCGTGAGCGACTCGGCAACGTTTTCTGCTGCCTGCCTCCAGATGGCGCAGTTGATGAACATCGCGTCGCCATCCTTCCACTCGTTGGTTTGACGGTCGAAAGTGCGCGG
>JAISJP010000023.1 GCA_031261455.1 Propionibacteriaceae bacterium | reverse complement strand
GTCACGGGCGGCTCGAAGGTCCACTCAGCGATCTCCGGCAGGTCTTCGAGGTGCTCGACGATGTACTCGGCGTGACGGTCCAAGGCGCGCTCGCAGAACTGGTACAACTCGTGGCTGCCTTCCGGCTTGCGCTTTGCGTTATTGATGCAGTCCATAACCAAGTGGTAGCGGTCAACCTTGTTGCGCACCACCATGTCGAATGGCGTGGTCGTGGTGCCTTCCTCGATGAAGCCGCGCGCGCGCACCCGGTCAACGTCGGGGCGACCATGCACCAACTGGTGAATTGCCCCGGGATAACCGTGGAACGCGAACACCACGTCCACGTCCTCCGTGAAGGTGTCCGCGAAGGCCTTCTCGCTCATGCCGTGCGGGTGGTCCTTCGGGCGGTAAAGCGTCATCAGGTCCACAACGTTGACCACACGCACCTTCATCTCGGGCAGTTGCTGACGCAAAATCTGTGCCGCTGCGATGGTTTCCATGGTCACCACGTCACCGGCGCAGGCCAACACGATGTCCGGCTTCTCCTTGCCAAGGTCGGGCGTGCCTGCCCAGTCCCAGACGCCGTAGCCGCGAGTACAATGCTCGACAGCCTCATCGATGGACAGCCACTGGAACTGTGGTTGCTTGTCCTGAACGATCAGGTTGACCAAGTTGCGGGACTTGAACGCCTGGTGTGACACAAAGGCCAAGCTGTTGGCGTCCGGCGGCAGGTACAACCGCGCCACGGTGCCGCGCATGTTCAGCACCACCTGCAACAGCATCGGGTTTTGATGCGAGAAACCGTTGTGGTCGTTGCGCCAACAAGTGGATGACAACAGGATGTTGGTGGACGGCACGTCGGCACGCCACTCTAGGTGCTCAGCCTCCTCCAGCCATTTGGCCTGTTGCATAGTCATTGAGGCGCTGACCATAGCAAACGCCTCATAGGTGGCAAACAAGCCGTGACGACCGGTGAGGGTGTAACCATCGAGCCAACCGTGGCAGTTGTGCTCGGAGAGCACCTCCATAACGCGACCGTTGGTGCCCAACGCTACGTCGATAGCGTTGGTGTTCTCCATAAACGTGCGGTCACTGACCTCAAACACGGCACCAAGACGGTTGGAGTTGGTCTCGTCGGGGCAGAACAAGCGGAAGTTGGTGGGATTCTTGACGTAAATGTCGCGCATCATCTCGCCGAGCACCCGAGTGGACTCGTAGCGGAATGTGCCGCGCGTGTCTGGGGTGACGGTCTGTGCGTAACCCTTGAAGTCGGGCAGGTCCAGATCCCTAGTGAGCAGGCCGCCGTTGGCGTACGGGCTGGCGCTCATGCGCAGGTCGCCCTCAGGGTTGTTGGCCAGCACCAGATCGGACGGGGAGCCGTCCGCGTTGAAGAGTTCGTCTACTTGATAGCTGCGCAGCCAGTTTTCCAAGATGGTGAGGTGAGCCGGGTTCTCTTTGACGGTGGACACCGGCACCTGATGCGCCCGCCAAGTGCCTTCGACAACCTCGCCGTCCACCACTTTCGGGCCGGTCCAACCCTTTGGGGAGCGCAGGATGATCATGGGCCAGGCGATCTCGGTTAGCTCAAAGTCGCTGTCTTCACTGGGGTCTTCACGGGCTGCCGTTTGAATCTCGCGGATGCGCTCCCACGCATAGGCCAGCGTGTTGGCGAAACGCTCATGCATCCACGGCAAGTCATCGCCCTCGACCCACAGCACCTCGTAGCCGTGGCCTTCGAACAGGGACTGCACTTCTTCAGGGTCCTTGCGTGCCAGCACCGTTGGGCCAGCAATCTTGGCGCCGTTGAGATGCAGTATGGGCAACACCGCACCGTCATGCTTGGGGTTAAGGAACGAGATGCCCTTCCAACCGCCCTCCAGCGGACCGGTCTCAGCTTCACCATCACCAACTACGGCGACGACGAGCAGGTCAGGGTTGTCGAATGCCGCACCAAAGGCGTGGCTCATGGCGTAACCCAGCTCGCCACCCTCATGGATGGAGCCGGGAGTGGTGACAGACGCGTGCGATGGGATGCCGCCTGGAGACGAGAACTGACGGAACAATGTCTTCAGGCCGGTTTCATCGCGGGTGATGCGCGGGAAACAGTCAGTGTAGTAGCCCTCAAGGTAGCTGGCAGCCACCAGTGCCGGACCGCCATGACCAGGGCCAGCGATGTACAGACAGTCCTGTCCGGTCTCACGAATCAACCGGTTGAGATGCGAGTAGATGAACCCCAGGCCCGAGCTAGTGCCCCAGTGGCCGAGCAAGCGAGGCTTGATATCATCGACGCTCAACGGCTCGCGCAACAACGGATTGTCCTGCAGATAGATCTGACCGACGGTCAGGTAATTGCAGGCCCGCCACCAAGCATCAATCTTTGCGATTTCTTGGCGATCTAGCTTAGGCACCGACGTTATGGGAGTTTCGACAGACATAGTTTAATGCTACTCCGAACACGGTGTCGCGACAGGAAAACCGGCTACATCGCGCTCTGTGTAGTGCCATCAGACGCGGGAGCGATAACTCCAGCGCCCCAAGTTGCTGCACGATGCCCCCTCACGACAAAACGAGGCTTGCCGACGACCACCTGACAACTCTGGCCCTAGCTGCAACCAGATGTTGCTCCGCATCCCTCGCAGACGTAGCAGGAACCCGACGGACGCATCTTGGTGCCGCAGGTGAAGCACAACGGGGCATCTACCCCGCGTCCAGTCATCTGCTCAAACAGCTCAGATGTGGTGTGGACGCTCGACAGTGTCACTCCAGGGTGTTCGATGAGGCTAGGCTGGTTGGGCCCGGACTCGTCGACGCGAACCCTGTCCCAATCGTCGCTGCGCAACTGCTCGCTTTCAAGCTCCAGCGCCTCGTCTTCCTCGCTGACAAAACTGCCCGTTTCGACATAGTGGGCGCGCTCTTGAGCGGTATAGACGCCCAACTCGCCGCGCTCGTCAAAGCTCAAGTAGTCCAGCGCCAAGCGACGGAAGATGTAGTCCATGATGGATTGCGCCATGCGGATGTCGGGATCGTCGGTCATGCCGCCTGGCTCGAACTTGAGGTTGGTGAACTTCTGCACGAAGCTCTCCAGCGGCACGCCGTACTGCAGACCGATAGACACCGCAATTGAGAAGGCGTCCATCACGCCAGCGAGCGTTGAACCCTGTTTGCCGAGTTTCAGGAACACCTCGCCGAGGCGACCGTCATCGTAAGCGCCGGATGTCATGTAGCCCTCGGCGCCACCGACGGTGAATGACGTGGTGCGGGACGTGCGGGACTTGGGCAGGCGCTTGCGCCGGGCACGGTATTCGATGCGCACCTCCGGGGCCGGAGTGGCGGGCGTGCCAGTGCTAGCGTCCGCAGTGCCGTCCGCAGCCTTATTGTCGGAGACGTTAAGCGGCTGGCCCACCTTGCAGTTGTCTCGGTAGACCGCGATGGCCTTGAGGCCGAGCTTCCAGCCCTGCAGGTAGATGTCCGCGATGTCCTCAATGCTGGCGTCCTCAGGCAGGTTGACCGTCTTCGAGATGGCACCCGACAGGAACGGCTGCACGGCGGCCATCATGCGCACATGGCCCATGGCGGCGATGAAACGCACGCCCATCGCGGTGTCGAACACCTCGTAGTGGTCCGGGTCGAGACCAGGAGCGCCCACCACGTTGCCGTGCTCCAAGATGTAGCCAGCGATGGCTTGTACGTCGTCTTCGGAGTAGCCCAAGGTGCGCAGCGCGTGCGGAACGGTGGCGTTGACGATCTGCATGGACGAGCCGCCGACAAGCTTCTTGAACTTGACCAGCGAGAAGTCCGGCTCGATGCCGGTGGTGTCGCAGTCCATCATGAAGCCGATTGTGCCAGTCGGAGCCAGCACGGAGGCCTGCGCATTACGGAAACCGTTCTTTTCGCCGAGACGAACCACCTGCCTCCACTGCTCGCTGGCGGCGTCGCGCACGTCGGCGTCGATCTTTGCTGAGGTGTGCAACGAATCAGTGGCGCTCTGGTGGCGACGCATCACCCGCTGATGTGCTGCGGCGTTGGGCGCATAGCCGTTGTAAGGACCAACGACTGCAGCCAACTCGGCGCTGCGGCGATAGGCGGCACCAGTCATCAGTGAGGTGATACCTGCAGCTAACGAGCGACCCGATTCGGAGTCGTAGCCCTTGCCCAACGCCATGAGGAGCGCGCCTAGGTTGGCGTAGCCGATGCCAAGCTGACGGTAGTTACGGCTGGTTTCGCCAATCGCCTCGGTCGGGAAGTCGCCGAAGGTGATGGAGATGTCCATGGCGGTGATGATCAACTCGACAGCCTTGACAAACGTGTCTGTGTCGAAGCCGTTGTCCTCGGTGAGGAACTTCATCAGGTTGAGACTCGCCAGGTTGCAGGACGAGTTATCGAGGCTCATGTACTCCGAGCAGGGGTTGGACGCGGTGATGCGGCCCGACTCTGGCGTGGTGTGCCACGAGTTGATGGTGTCGTCGTACTGCAGGCCGGGGTCGGCGCACTCCCAGGCGGCGGTGGCGATCTTCATCCACAATTCGCGGGCGTCAACCTGTTCGATGACGGCGCCATCTGTACGGGCACGCAGCGCGAACTTCTTGCCGTCAACAACTGCGTTCATGAACTCGTCGGACACGCGCACCGAGTTGTTGGCGTTCTGATACTGCACGGACGTGATGTCCTTGCCGCCGACCTCCATGTCGAAACCGGCGTCGCGCAGTGCCCGCACCTTGTCTTCTTCGCGGGCTTTGGTCTGGATGAACTCGACGATATCCGGGTGATCGACGTCCAACACCACCATCTTGGCGGCGCGTCGGGTGGCGCCACCGGACTTGATGGTGCCCGCCGAGGCGTCCGCACCACGCATGAAGCTGACCGGACCGCTGGCAGTGCCGCCGGAGGAGCGCAGCAGTTCACGAGACGAGCGGATGCGACTGAGGTTCAGCCCAGCGCCGGAGCCGCCCTTGAAGATCATGCCCTCTTCGCGGTACCAGTTGAGGATTGAATCCATCGAGTCATCGACGGAGAGAATGAAGCACGCGCTCACCTGTTGCGGCGACGACGTGCCGACGTTGAACCAGACTGGCGAGTTGAAGCTGAAGTATTGGTGCAGCAGCATCCAAGTGAGTTCTTGTCCGAAGACGGTGGCGTCATCGGCGCTGGCAAAGTAGCCCTCGTCACTACCCCACTTGACGTAGACGCTGACCACCCGGTCGATCAGCGTGCGTAGGCTGGCCTCGCGCTCCGTGCTGCCAATCGCGCCCCGGAAGTACTTGGTGGTGACGATGGTGGATGCGTTGATGCTCCAGAAGTCGGGGAACTCGACGGCTCGCTGTTCGAAGACCACGTCACCTGTGCGCCAGTTGGTCTGCACCACGTCGCGCAGGTCCCACGTCACCTCGTCATAGGGGTGGACGCCAGCAGTGGTGAACACGCGTTCGATGTGCAGACCCTTGTTCTGCGGTGTGCGCTTGTGCGATTCTACGGCGGCACTCATGATGGTTCCTCATTACCTAGGATGGATTTGGATTGTTTTGATTGTTATTCGGCGGCGCTCGTGGCGAGAAGCCCCACGATTGCCGCCTGGAAGTCTTCGACGGTTTGCCAGTGCAGGTAGACGCTGGCAAACCGCAGGTACGCCACTGGGTCGAGCTGGGATAGCGGTCCAAGGACGGCCACCCCGATCTCTTCGCTGGGCACCTCGCTCATTCCGCTAGCCCGCAAAGTGTCTTCCACTTGTTGGCCGAGCCTCGTCAGGTCCGCATCGGCGACAGGTCGCCCCTTACAGGCGTGCCGCACTCCAGCGATCAGTTTGTCCCTGTTGAAAGGCTCAGTGATGCCGCAACGTTTGAGTACCGCCAACTGAAGTTGTTCCACGGTGGTGAAGCGGCGTTCGCACTGGGGGCATTGGCGGCGGCGGCGCACTGATGCGCCGTCATCGGCGACCCGAGAGTCGAGCACGCGAGAGTCAGTGTAGCGGCAGTATGGGCAGAACATCTGCGGTTCGTCTCCTCTCAGGCAAGTGCATTGGGGCGGGACGGCCCCTATTTTGAGACCCTCTCGGTGGTTATGAGGCTCTGGTAGTCGCTTGACTTGTCTTACGGTTTAGGCGACAAATCTACATATCACCTAGCCATACCGCATATCTGCCAAAACCACAACCTGTAGTTGAACTACAAGCGTGCAACTACTACATATGGGTATCGTACACATTCTACTGTTGGTTCGCAGCGACACGCCGAGGAGCAAAGCGGAATCTCTTCGAGCACATCTTAGAGCGCCGCTCTTGGGCGATCTCTACTAAGTCGGACCGGGAGATTGCAGGATTCTCGACGCGCCGGCCTTCAGGCACCAGCCTTAGGCGACAGACCGCACCGCGACATCACCGCCTACGACATTGGCCGAGCAGCAATCGAACGGTCTTCTTGAGTCGCACGACCCGATGCCATCGACGCCAGCAATGTCGTATCCAGGTCGCCGTGGCTAAGACTCAGCCGACGTCCGGAAAACGGGCGAAGACCTAGAGAATCGCGGTAAACACCTGGACCAGTTGCCAACCCACCATGATGGCGGCACACGACACGATGGCGAGCATACCAACGGCGGCGGCCTGCATAGCGCGGAACCGCAGAACCCCTAGCGACTCGGGAGAAACCCGCGACTGGCGAGTTGTCGGCATCGATGCGCCAGCGCAAGCGACACCGCCACGCACGCCACGTGTCCCGTAGGCACTACCACTAAAGACTGCCGCAGTTGCGGTTGGCCTCTCGACCGGGATGGCGTACTCACTGACTGGGCAATTGCTCACCACGCCAACACTGGCATACGGTGCCGCCAGCACGGCACCCGTCATCAACTCAACATCAGAACGCCACTCCGGCGTGCCCACTATCGTCAGACTCATGACCCCTCCTAGTCGAACGCTTGTTCGATATCTAAATGCTACTCGCGCTTGCGCCCTTCGTCAAACACATGTTCGATTCGTGCGCCCTGCGCTCCAATAGGTATAGTCAAACACCTGCCACCGACAGTCCTTAGCAAATGGTGCGTCACAAGCATCTTTGACCCACGCGCCCCCTTACGACACGCTCGAACACATGTTTGATATGCGCACGTGCTTGGGCGTATAGTTGTTGTCATGACAGAGCGCAAACAGCCGCCTCGCATCGTTGAGCTGCCAGACTCCATCTCTGAAGACGATGGCCTGACCGCGCGCCAACGTACGCTCTTCGAGTTCATCGTGACGTCGCTTCGCGAGAGTGGCTACCCGCCGAGCATCCGCGAGATGGGGGCAGCCATCGGGCTGTCGAGTTCGTCCAGTGTGGCACACCAACTGAAGGCACTGGAGGCGCGTGGCCTCGTCCACCGTGACCCAAACCGTCCCCGCGCTCTTGAAGTCAACATGTCCGCCGCTGCGACCACACTGCCCGATAACGTGGTGCCCCTGCGTCCCGCAACCGTCGATGTGCCCGTGCTGGGTCGCATCGCCGCTGGCTCCCCCATCTTGGCTGATGAACACGTGGAGGACGTGCTGTCATTGCCACCGCAGTTGGTCGGCTCCGGCAACGTCTTTGCGCTACAGGTGCGTGGCGACTCCATGATCGATGCGGCCATCTGTGACGGCGACTACGTTGTCATCCGCCAGCAACCGACCGCAGAGAACGGCGAGATCGTTGCCGCCCTATTGGGCGACGAAGCCACCGTTAAGACGCTGCATCGCACCAAAGGCCAAGTGTGGCTGATGCCGCACAACCCGGCGTACCAGCCCATCGATGGCAACGAAGCTACCATCATGGGCAAGGTCGTCGCCGTGCTGCGGCGCATGTAGGGCGGTGCTGCTGTGAGGCGAGCCATTCGCGTCAAACCCGGTGCATCACGCACCCACGTCGGCGGGCGCTACGGTGACGACGCCCTGGTCGTCGCCACCAACGCCCCCGCCGTGGATGGACGCGCCAACGACGCAGTGCTCAAAGCTCTCGCTGCCGCCCTTGAAGTGAAACCCGCTCAAGTGAGCATCGCGTCTGGACACACGGCCCGCACCAAACTTGTAGACATACCAGATGAGTGCGCTCAAAAATGGGACGAACTGCTCGGCTAGGCCACTGCACCACTCACCGTCCCCAAGATGAACGGCGCTCCGGAGGAACACGCAACAACTCGGCTAAGCCAACAGTCTGCCCCATCCCACCCATAGTCTTAAACGTTTCCTCCGCGTCTCTGCTGCTGATCCGTGCGCCATAATCGCGCAAATCTTCGCTGTGAGCATAGCCACTGTGCCGACGGTGAAACGGTCTACAGATATAGAGGGCATGCCCATAACCTGAATTAGTACCACAACCACAACTGGGTCTGACCGACAAGGCCAACCGGGTCGCATGAACGAGAATCACACAAGCGAACTGCGCTTACGCCACACGGTGCACGATCCACAACAGCCATGAGGAGACTCCACATGTCCCAATTTCAAGACAGCATTGTCGTCGTTGTCGAGGAGGAGCCCCGCAAACGTCGCTTCGGCGCGCTCTTCGCAGTCCTTTCGCTGACAACTGCACTCGGTGTTGGCGCTACCCTTGCCGCATTCACCGACTCCGAGTATGCGAAGCTAAACGACGCAACGCCGTTTCAGGCAGCCGCCTACAACTTGCAGATCAGTGCCAGCGGCGAGGACGGCAACCTGCTCAGCGACTCTGAGTGGCACGACACCAGCCTGGATGGCCAAGTTGACAACACCACAGCCGACACCGAACTGCCGCTCCAGTTGAACAATTTGGGTTCAAACAACCTGATCCCCGGCGACGCAAACGCCTTTGTCAGCACGCCTTTCTGGATTCGTAACGATCCAAACATGTCAACTGTCAACACCAAGCTCGCGCTGAAGCTCGTCACCGACTCCAGCGAGTCGTCGGATGCAACCATGCTGGCCGCGCTGCGCTTCAAGATCACGGTTGGCACCGCTCAGGTGGAGAACCCGAACTCGCAGCCCGACGGCCTGTTCACGTTCGCCGAACTGAACAACACTGGAGTGGATCTGCTCACCTCGCTGGCCCCTGGTCGCGACGGCGTCAAGGTCACCATTGACGTGTCGATTGCAGACCAAGGCAGCAACGCCAACAATAACGCGTTGCAAGGCAAGCAGGTCTACCTAATCGCGCAGGTTAACGGCGAGTCAGTGGTCTAACCACCACGTCGCCAACAACCTTGTCCACCAACTTCCCCCAAGCTGAGCGGGCAGCCCAGATCGGCATCAAGCCTCTGGGCTGCTTGGCTCGGCCAGACCACTGCTTCGATCAACAATGGTGACGAGACAGACCTCACTTACACCACACACGCCGATAAACGAACAGGACCCCCCACGCATGCGTGCATTCAGAGTCATCCAGACCATCGCTCTCACCATCACCGCAATCATCGGCGCTGCATCGATTGCGGCAGTTGGCGTCGCCGTCGCCACAGACATGAAACCGGTCGTTGTGATCTCCGGCTCCATGGAACCTGAATTGCCGGTGGGTTCACTGGTGCTGGGACGCCCCGTCCCCGCGTCCGAACTGAAACCTGGCGACGTGGTCACTCTAGAACGTCCCCATGATCGCTCCTTCGTCACCCACCGCATCGTAAGCGTCGCGCCAACTGCGGATGGCGTCTCGCTCGTGCTCAAGGGTGACGCCAACAAGCAGAACGACCCCGAGGCATACACGGTCAACCAAGCCAACCTAGTGGTCGCACACGTGCCCTACGCCGGCACTGCACTCTTGTGGATGCGATCCCACGCCTTTGCGGCTCTCGCGATTCTGGCCGCACTGCTAGCCATCTCACTGTGGCCGACGCCCCACAGATACAAGGTGATCCTCGCTGACGGCACCGTCAAAAAGGGTCTAAGCAAACGCGAAGCCGACGAGTGTCTTGCCGAGATGCGTCACGCCGGGCCTCAGTCCAGTGACACGGCGAGCGAGGCGGGAGAGTCGGACGACTTAGCTCAAGTAGGCGGCACGCCCAATACGCTCGACACCAACCCTGACGAGTCACACACCAACAGCATCAGATACAGGGCCACTCGCGCCGCCAGACCCGACTTCATGTCAGTCGAATCAGGCAGCACGATTGCCGGATATCCAATGGCCCCACCGGTCGCATAAACACAGCACCACACGAGACCGTACAAACTCCAAGAAGGCATAAGAGAAAGGAGACACAACTGTGAAACTGACTCAGCCCAACAACGTGTTCAAGTTCAGCACAGTCGTTCTGGCGCACATCGCCGCCTTTCTCGCCCTCGTGTTCCCTCTTCCCAACACCCTGTCGGCATACACCGACACCGAAAGCGGCAAGTTCTCATTGATAGCCGTGGCTCCCCCGTCGGCGATGACGCCAGGCCTGCACCCGGTTGCGGCCTACATGGGATCAACCATGATGGCAATCGGCTCCGATGGTGCTGCGTACATCTGGGGCTATCGCAACGGAGGCATATCTGGAACAGGCACGGCCAGCGTCACCGGGACGAGCGCGATCAGCAGGGTCGAGTTGCCCGGTGGGCGCAAGATTGTGCAACTGGCGGGTGGCACCCAAGACAACTTTGAGGATGGCATATCCTCACTCGTGGCTGCACTGGCCGATGACGGCACTGTGTGGACGTGGGGCGCCGCGTCAGATGCGTTGCTCGCAAGGACGACAAGCTCTGCTGCTATGAGGGCCACTCCGGGTCAGGTGACCACCATCCCTGCCGATGACCGCGTTGTGGATATCAAGGCGACCGAGAGCACCATGCTGGCGCTCACTGAGAGCGGCAAAGTGTACTCATGGGGCAACCCCAAGAGCTTTGGGGCCTTGGGGCAGGGTTCGTCGTCCAGCGGCTCATCCACTGCCCGCCTGATCCTCACCGGGATTCACTCCATCGGTTCGACGGTTTGGAGCGCCTGGGCGATCGCCACTCCCGCTTGGACAAAATGCACCTATGCCAAAGAAACCTCTGCAAGTTGCAACTCTGCCAACGGTGACGGCAAGGCAGGCGTGCTGTTCTGGGGCGTCAACGATGAGTACAGTGGCTCACCCGCCGGTGATCCGGACTTCAGCAGCGCCATAACCTATACGCCAACGAAACTGGGCACCAACGCGCAGTTGAATAAGTTGCTTGCCGCTGGCACCACCGCCGGGGACGATAACCTTACCTTAGGCGTCGCCATGGGTTCCCCCGAAGACAACGGCACCTTCCGACAACTCTCTGGCGGCAACTACGGCAATGTTGCACTGCTGCGGAACGGTCAAGTGTATGCCTGGGGAAACTCAGATAGGTTCAGTTCCGGGCGCAATGCCGAAACGGTTACAAAAGCAAAACAGATACCCACGCTCATCTCGATCCAGCAAAGTGGCTCGACGCTAAAGATTGTGCAAGTTGCGCACACCAACGGACTGTTCCTCCTGCTAGATGAAACCAACACCGTCTGGATGTACGGCCTGCGGCCGATTGGTGACACGTACCCCACTGCCAATGGGCAGTCTGGCGGGAGCTCAAATGCCAGCCCTAGCTCTGTGCCGGTGCGAATCAACGGCGGCACCACCTACCCCGGTTGGGCCGAGGGTACCATCGCGGAAGTGGCCGGTACTGGTTTCAGTCTGTCGATCAAGAAGACCGATGGCAGCTTTTGGATAGTTGGCGGGTCGCAGCAAAACCAGAACACCAACACGGTTGCCATCGTGCGCAATGGCACGACGACCAACAGCACATCAACGAGTTCGGCTCAACCGCTCACCAAGCTGGTCGCGCCTGCGGGTTACGGAGAATAACGCTCCGTAACCCAACGCTGGCGCGGCCCCCTTCGTGCGGGAACAAATCTCTCCGTCGAGAAGCTGGGTTTGTTGCCACGCTCCCTGTCGAGCATTTGGATCAGTGACTACCAATGCAAACAAGCGGATACGCACATTCTGGTAGACTCAACGTATGTTGTCAGCTAGGGCGAACTTTGGGCGCGGAAGTCGCGTCGCTTTGACCTGCTGTTGTTGTCGCTAGTTCCCACACGACTAGCAAACTCCCACCACAAGACTCTCCACGCACTGGCGAGTGCCGCGACTCCCCTGTTCATCTGAACCTCCTTGGGGTCGACCCAAACCAATAGAACTTAAGTCAAAGAGAAGAAACATGCCTATCAGCTTCGCTTGCCCCGTTTCATTCGAGAAGCGGGACAACAATACGGTCCGGGTGGTTGCCGGCGAGACGCTGCTCGTTGCCCTTGTCACCATTGCCCTCGCCGTCATATTCGAATCGCGTTGGGTTGCGGCCGTCTCCGGGGCGCTCGCGTTGGACTTCGTCATCCGAGCGTTCATCAAGCCGCGCTACTCACCGCTCGCCACTCTGGCGCGCGGCATCTCGTCGGGGCTAAACCTGCCGAAGGTGATGGTCGACTCGGCGCCAAAGGTGTTCGCCGCCCGAATCGGCGTCATCTTCTCGGTGACGACCACCGTCTTGTTCGCGCTCGGGCTCATCTTGCCGGGCACCATTGTGCTGGCCGTGTTGGCCGTGTTCGCATTCCTTGAGTCCGTATTCTCGTTCTGCGCCGGGTGTTGGATGTATGCGCTGCTACCAAGCGCCCTCAGCCGCCAACTGGCCCGCGACTTCTGGCGTGAGTCAACCACGGCAAGCGCCGCCTAGCAGACACCCGAATCAGAAAGCCCCTTTGTTTCATGTCGAACGACCTGCGCAGTTACGAATCCATCCTTGATCTGCTCCCTAGCGAACAGAGCCCCACCCCGATCGTCCGTCTGGGACGCATCACCGGCTTCGAGCACGCGAAGGTGTACGCAAAGCTTGAGTGGTACAACCCGTTCGGCGCGGTCAAGGACCGTGTGGCCGCCTCCTTGGTGCGCGATGCCGAGGCTCGGGGCTTACGCCTGGAGACGTTGGTGGAACCGACGTCGGGCAACACCGGCATCGGATTGGCGATGATCTCCAACGTGCGCGGCTACGAGTTCGCAGCCACGCTGTCGAAGGCGATCCCGGAGGAGAAACGGGCGGCGCTGCGTCTCTTCGGCACCGACCTCTACGAGCTGGACGACGATCTGTGCCCGATGCCGGGTGCGCCCGAGGGCGCGATGGCGAAGGCCGAGGAGTTGGCCGCACAACCCGGATGGACGGAGCTGAATCAGTATCAGAACGCCGCCAACCCTGAGGCGCACTTTGCCACCACCGGCCCCGAAATCTGGCGCCAGACTTCAGGGCAAGTCACGCACTTTGTGGCAGCCATGGGTACCTGCGGCACCATCACCGGCACCGGCCGCTTCCTGAAGGCGCAGAACCCGGACGTGCAGGTGATCGGTGTCCACCCCACGGACGGTCACGACATTCCGGGAGTGCGGTCGCGTCGGGCGTTAGCCCTGACCGCGTTCTTCAAGCCCGAAGAGTATGACCAGATTCTAGAAGTCAGCGACGAGGACGCCTATCTGACCTGCAGCCGTCTCCACACTGAAGAGTCCATCATCGCCGGTCCCAGCTCCGGCCTGGCCCTGGCCGGTGCGCTGCGCGCCATCCCCGACGAACCCGGCGTCATTGCCATCGTCATCTTCCCGGATAACGCCTTCAAGTATGTATCGGCGTTTCGTCGCCATTTGCCGGACCTGTTCCCACCCGAGGACGGACTGGCGTTGGCCCCGGTCGATCCTTACGTGCAACACCTGAAGGCCGCGTTCGCCATCGCCGACGACGGCCCGGACATCATCACCGTCTCCGAAGCCAACCACCTACTCGAGTCGGGCGTCCCTCTAATCGACGTCCGCAACCCGGACGAGTACGTGAAGCTGCGCATCGCAGGCACCCCCAACATCCCGCTCCCCGAACTCTCCGCCGGACGCACCGATGGTCTCCCCGAGGACAAGTCCGCCACCGTGGCCCTGATCTGCGCAGGCGGCGTCCGCTCCGTCTACGCCCTGCTGGAACTCAAGGCCCACGGCTACACCAGCGTCAAGAGCGTCCAAGGCGGCATGGCAGCCTGGACCGCAGCCCGCCTGCCAACGGAAGAACCTGCATAGAGGTCTTCAGAAGACGCGACACCCGCTACTCGCGGACAAATCTGATCTGGCAGATGGCGTCGCCACGGGCGATTGCCGTTGGGAGTTCTTGTTGTGCAGCGTGTTGGTGATGACTCTCTCCGTAGCAGCTTGCATAACAAGAGCCAACGAGACCCGGCTCTGCGAAGAAGTCAGAATCTGTCGCGACACCCTCATTTCGCGTCCCGCGCCGCACTGCACCATGGGCGTGCCATACTGGTCTCATTGGATCCCAGACCCAGACCAAGTGAGGAGCACCGACGTGAGCATCGCAATCGTCTACGCCAGCAAGCACGGCACTACCGCAAAGGTGGCGGCTCGCATCGCCGACGCCCTGGGCGGGGCCATACTGATTGACTTGAACGCCACGCCCTCACCCGACCTGAGCGGATTCGATGCCGTTGTCGTGGGCGGCCCGGTGTACGCAGGCCACGGTACGGCACAGGTCAAGACGTTCGCCGCTGCGCGCGCGGCCGAACTCGCCACAAAGCCTCTGGCTCTGTTCGCCGTCGGCATGGAGCCGGATCCCGCAAAGCGCGAGGCCGAGATCGCCGACAACTTCCCCGAGTCGCTGCGTGCCCACGCCCTCGGTTCCTGGTTCGTAGGCGGCGAGTTCCTGTTCGAGAACATGGGCTTCTTCGAGAAGGCGATCATCAAGCGCATCGCCCACACGTCCGAGTCAGTGAGTGCCATTGACGACGACGCCATCTCCGCGCTCGTCCAGGCTGTGAGGAGCGCACAAGCGCGATGAACAAGTTCTCGCTCAACGTCCTGATCGGCATCTCGATTGTGGTGTGGGTGGGGGTTGCGGTGCTCGCCGTCATCGCCGTACCCGAAATGACCCGCAGCGTCGGCGTCGAGTTCACTCAACTGGTCGGTTGGGTCTGGCCGTTGCGCGTCGGCATGTACATCTCGGTCGCCGTACTGTTCGTCAACCTAGCCAGCGTGCTGCAGGTCCTGTTCGCGATTCGCGCTGGCCACGTGTTTGAGGCGCACACCCGCGAGATTGTCACCAGATTCCAGTGGGGTATGGCCGCCCAAGCGGTCGCGGCGTCCATCACCTGCGCGCCGCTGTTCGTCACGGCAGCAGACGTAGACGACGCCCCTGGCATCATCCTCTTCGGCTTCGCGTTCACGCTCTCGCCGTTCATCCTCTTCTTCGTGGCGGATGTGATCAAACAGGTGTTGGCTCAGCGACCGCAGCCAGCGACCGTGGTTGAATAGATGCCATGAGCGACTTCACTCCAACCATCACCGTCACCAACGACCCACCCGAAGGCACCAAGCTCTGGGTGGAACGCATCGCACCACGCGTTTACGTGGGACGCAACGAGCGCGGCGGACAGATTCTAATCGGCCCCGCCGACTCCGGAATCGACGGCGTCTTTGGCCCCGGCGAGCTGCTGAAACTGGCCCTAGCTGGCTGCGCCGCCATGACCGCCGACTCGCGCGTCAGCGACATCCTCGGCCCGGACACCCCCGTCACGGTCGCCGTCGATACCACCAAGCACGAAAGCGTCGACCGCTTCGATCACTTCTACGAGAAGTTCATCGTGGACGCCTCCGCCCTAGACGACGAGACCCGAGCCAAGTTCGCCGACCGCGTCGAGCGCGCCATCGCCCGTGGCTGCACCGTCGGCCTCACCATCTCCAACGGTGCCGAGATCGACCTCGAGTTCGTGCAACCCGACTAACGGGAAAAGTGCCCAGACAACGTGGCTTATCCGAGGGCGCATGGTCCGAATGCCTTGCGTCGAGTCGCTGCTCATCGTTGGACGTATCTGGTATCGAACTAGAACGCAAGAGAGCATGGACCTGCGCTAACGTCGTTGGTTTGAGGTCCCAAGCGTCTAGGCCAACGTGAAGTTGCGGCGTACCTAGGGCCGACCTAGAGAACTTCTCCTTGCTGTGCGTGTGACCGTGGAGCAGGACGCGGCCTACTGCTGCAACAACGAATCCGCAAGACAACCCTGCAGTTTACTTTCGACACGAGCTAGTATCACTAGCGGTGGTAGCTTCGCAGGTAGTTCGCACACTAGAGCGCCAGTTCCGCACGGTAAGGGAAGATGCCCGGGAGGCCGCCGGTGTGCCAAAAGAGGATGCGGTTGGACTGAGCTAGGCCTAAGCCGAGCCGAAGTTCGGCAAGGAGGCCGGCGAAGGCTTTGCCGGTATAGACGGGGTCTAGGAGGATGCCTTCGGTGCGGGCTAGGAGTCTTAGGGCTTCGCGCATGCCGTCGGTGGGGATGCCGTAGCCGTCGCCTAGGGCTAGGTCTGCGATTCGCAGGTTGAGTGTGCCTTGTGGAACGTCCAACGCCCAGATGTCGTCAATTAGGGCGCGCACTCCGGCTTCTGTTGCTTCGGCTGACTCGTCTACCGACATTCCGACCACCTCGATGTCACTGCCAACGGCGGCGAAACCGGCCGCTAGTCCAGCGACTGTCCCGTTGGAGCCGACGGCGACCACGACAGATGTCGGCAGGTCGGAGGCGGGCAGAGTCTCTATCAGTTCTAGGGCGGCCTGAGCGTAACCTAGCGACCCTAGCGAGTTCGAGGCACCTACGGGGATGACGTATGGGTTGCGTCCCTCAGCGATCAACTCCTCCGTCGCGAAACGAATCGAGTCAGCGGAGCTGCAACCGTGGTAGATGCGCACTTCAGCGCCGAGCAGTTCTTCTAGGAAGACGTTGCCACCGCGGATGTACTCTTCGTTCTTCAGGTACCCGTCGTGCAGGCCGAGAACGCACTTCAGACCGTACTTGGCGGCTGCGGCGGCGCACTGCCGAGCCGAGTTGGACTGGAACCCTCCCCCACTGACGATGGTGTCGTGTCCCTTAGCGATGGCGTCAGCGATGGCGTACTCAAGTTTACGAGTCTTGTTGCCACCGGATGCTAGACCGGTGACGTCGTCACGTTTGATCCACAGGTCAACGGCACGTCCAGTCTCTGCGGCCAGTTTGGCACTCAACCGCGACAGCGGATGTGCTGGGGTCGGCAGAAACCCCAAGGCGACCTTCGGATAAGTGGCAAGAAGAGCAGCCAACGGCCGGGTATCAATCACACTCACAGTTTACTGGCCAATCCGGGGGCATCACGAGGCAGACTCTTCGTCGGCCAGGGGGTCGAGAATGCGACGAAGGAACTCTCGGGTGCGCGGGTGGCTGGGGTTTGTGAGCACCTGCTGGGGCGAACCTTGCTCGACGATGACACCTTGATCGATGAACACCACGTTGGTTGCCACCTGCTTGGCGAACTGAATCTCATGCGTCACCACGGCCATCGTCCAACCTTCGCGCGCCAGCTTGCGCATGAGTTGCAACACGTCTCCGACGATCTCCGGGTCAAGAGCCGATGTAGGCTCGTCAAAGAGCAGTAACTTGGGTTGCAGCGCTAGGGCACGGGCGATACCGACGCGCTGTTGCTGCCCGCCGGAAAGGTCACCGGGATAGGCATCGGCTTTGTCAGCCAAACCGACCTGTTCCAGCAACGTGCGGCCCAGCGCCCTGGCCTCTTCAGGGGGCTGCTTGTTGCCGTAAATGGGGCCTTCGGTGATGTTCTGCAGCACACTCAGGTGGGGAAACAGATTGTGAGCCTGAAACACGAAGCCGGTCTTGGAACGCAGTTTGCGGATCTGGGCAGGCGTGGGTTTGCTGGCGTAGTCCACCTCGATGTCGTCAATTGACACCACGCCTTGCTCGGGGGTCTCCAAGCCGTTGAGCGAACGCAGCAGCGTGGTCTTGCCGCATCCGGACGGGCCGATGATGACGGTCACAGTGCCGGGTTCGATGTCTAGGTCGATCCCTTGAATCACCTGGTTGTCGCCAAAGGTCTTGTGGATGCCGCGCACAGACAATAAAGACATGATTCTCTCCTTATACCGTGGCGTGTCCGTCGAAGTAGTTCTCTAGGCGTCGTTGACCGAAGGATAGAACGATGCAGATGGCCCAGTAGATTAGTGCCGCCTCAATGTACAGGGTGAGGAAGTCGTAGGTTGGCGTTGCGATGATCTGCGCCTTGCGCAACAGTTCGAGCACCCCGATGGTGGAGACCAACGAACTGTCCTTCACCAACGAGATAAACGTATTGGACAACGGCGGGATGGCGATCTTGAACGCCTGCGGCAGGATGATGCGGCGCAACGTCGTCCAGTAGCTCAGGTTGATCGTGGCGCTGGCCTCCCACTGGCCCTTTGGCACCGCAAGAATCGCGCCTCGAATCGTTTCAGCAGCATAGCCACCGACGTTGACGCTCAGCGCGATGATGCCGCACGTCCAAGCGTCCATCGTGATGCCGATGAACGGAAACACGTAAAAAATGATGAATATCTGCACCAGCAGCGGCGTGCCCCGGATGAGCGACACATAGAACGCTCCGAACAGACTGACCGGCTTGATACTCGACAGTTTCGCCAGAGCGATAAGCACTGCGATGACCAGACCGATTGCAAACGAGATCAGCGTCAACGGGATAGTACCCGTCAATGCTGCTCGCGCCAGCGGCCACAAAGAGTCGAGGGCAAGTTGCCAGCGATGCATAGCTACTCCTTGGTTGTTTGGCAGTTCATCTCAGGGTGACCTGTGGGCGCCATCCCTCTGACCTGCGGATGGCCTCGACCTGTGACTGGTGAGGACGGTCGGACCCGTGGCTGCGCGATAAGCTATCGACCGAAACCCGGTGCGATCTCAGCGCCTCGTGAACGCAAAGAGACCGCACCGGGATTCAAGCGTTACGGCTGGGAGATGTCCTTGCCGAAGTACTTGTCACCGATGGCCGCAAGCGTGCCGTCTGCCTTGAGCTCCGCGAGTGCGGCATTCAGCGCGGGCAACAGACCGGAGCCCTTCTTCAGCGCGAAGCCCTGGAACACCTGCTCCTCCGTGATCTCAATGGCGACATGCAGCGACGTGTCACCAGTGGCAGTGAAGTAGTCCGCAACACTCAGCGCGTCATTCAGCGTGAAGTCGGCACGTCCCTGCGACACCAGAAGAGCAGACTCAGCGAAACCGGGGACAACGTTGACCGTCGCACCGTAAGCTTCAGCCTTGGCGCCCCAGTTTGAGCCAGCGGTCTGCGCAGCAGTCTTGCCACTGAGGTCAGCAACGGTGGTGATGTCCGTGTTGGTAGCGAGCGTGAGCGCGACGGGATAAGAGATGGAGTAAGGATCGCTCAGGTCATAAAGTCCTTGACGCTTCTCGTTGATCTCAACCTCGTTGGCGACGGCAGTAAACCGGCCAGCCTCAAGAGCGGCGAAGATGCCGTCCCACGCGGTCTCCACAAACTCGACCTTCAGACCAAGTTTGGCGGCCACGGCCTCTGCAACCTCAACGTCGTAGCCGACCAGCTTGCCGGTAGCGGTGTCATAGTAGCTGAAGGGCGCGTACGTGCCTTCAGTACCGAAGGTGATGGTGCCGTTCAGGGCAGCAACTGCCGGGTCAATCGCAGCACCTGATGTGGCGGTTGCCGAACTGGGGGTATCGGACTCGTCGCTGGCGCACGCACCGAGAGCCAGGGTGAGACCGGCAGCCAGCAGGGCGGAGAGAGCTTTCTTCATAGTTTTCCTTTTCTAGTCTAACTAGTGACGCTGTCGGCTAACACGCAGTCATTGGCGACAGCGCCACACACATGACTCAAAGCGTATCCCACTGTATACGTAATGCCAAAACGACTAACGCTACCACCTCGATGGTGGCGTCTCGTCGCGACAGTAGGTTACCGAGACCCCGACGAGGCGCCGACGAGTTCAACAAAACGACCAGCACGTTCTACGCTGGATGTAAGAAAGGACGCAGGTGCACTCTCCAAATCGTTTAGTTGTGTTGGCCTCTGGTGTCGGCTCGTTGACGGAAGCACTGATAGACGCCGAAAAGACCGGACACTTGAGCGGGCACATCGTGGCGGTCGGGTCTGATCGAGAATCCGGAGCCGTGGGGATCGCCCGAACGGCAGGAATACCAACCTTCACCGTGCGTCCCACAGACTTCGACCACCGGGATCTGTGGGACCAAGCCCTCCGCCAAACGGTCGCGCTGTTCAAGCCGACGTTGGTGGTCTCCGCAGGGTTCATGCGCGTGTTGGGTGCGGCATTCCTAGACGAGTTTGAAGGGCTGACCATCAACTCGCATCCTGCGCTGCTGCCCCTATTCCCAGGTGGGCACGCGGTCCGAGATGCGCTGGAGGCCGGGGTATCCGAGACTGGATGCACCGTTCACTGGATCAGCGCGGGAGTGGACACCGGGCGGGTCATCGCGCAACGTCGAGTCGCAGTGCAGCCGGGTGACGACGTTGCAAGTCTCCACGAGCGGATCAAGGAACAGGAACGCCAGTTGCTTGTTGAAGTCATCAATCAGCTTGTGTGAGTTGCGTCCAAGACCGAAACTCAGTGGGCAGACAGTGGCTTCAGTTGATCGCTACTGTCCGTTGCCACGGGGCGGCGGCTTCGAGTTGAGCCGAGACTGCCAGTAGCACGTCCTCGCATCCGAACCTTGCGCCCAACATCACGCCAAACGGTAGCGTGACTCCATCAACTTCCGCAGTGTGCAGCGGCAGCGAGATAGCAGGAAGCCCGGATACGTTGTAGATGCTGCCCCAAGGAGTGAACTCGGTTTGAGCCTGGAAATCTGCCGCCGGATCAGCATCGTTACGCAGTGCACCGATCTTTGCTGGAGGTTGAGCGAGGGTTGGCGTCAAAATGATGTCATAGTCCGCCCATGCAACCTGAGTATCGCGGGCAATCGACTGAGCCGCCGCCAAGGCGTGGGAAAACTCCAGCCCCGATATGCCCTTGCCCTGCTCGCGAAGCCAGCGCGTCAGGGGGCGAATCTGGAGCTCCTGCTCCGGCGTTAGGTCGATCCCCAGCGCCCCAACAGCCCAAATCGCACCAAACGCGCCCCAACGCTCCTTGGCAAACGGGGTCGGCGCCTGCTCAACATGGTGACCCAGGGCCTGCAACAGACTTACGGTCTTCTCAACGGCGGCCAGCGCCTCGGGATGGACATTTGCGTCCGTTATGACTGAAGCGGTCAAGACGCCGACACGCAGCTCGCTGGGCTGTTGGTCACAGGAAGCTAGGAACGACGTCTGTGGCTGTGGAACGTGATAGATGCTGCCCACTCTCGGCTTTCCTAGGATGTCGAGAGCCAACGCGGTGTCGCGAACCGTGCGAGTCAGCACGCCGTCAGTCAACAGTCCGGGGCCGGGCATCGCGTCGCTTGGGCTGATGCGACCTCGGCTAGCCTTCAACCCCACCAGACCACAGACCGCGGCCGGTATGCGGATAGAACCACCGCCGTCCGAGCCGTGAGCAATTGGGACGATCCCAGACGCCACTGCTGCGGCTGCTCCGCCACTGGAGCCGCCCGCCGAACGGGACAAGTCCCACGGGGTGCGAGCTGGTGGTGCCACGTCCGGTTCCGTGTAGCAAGGAAGGCCAAACTCTGGAGTGTTAGTCTTGCCTAACATTACGGTCCCCGCTTGCCGCAACCACTTCACGATGTCGGCGTCTTGGTCGGCGACGGTTCCCTTGCGGGCAGCGCTCCCCTCCTCAAATGGGACACCTGCCACGGGCTCCAAGTCTTTGATGGGGCATGGGACGCCTAGGAGTGGGGCTTGCTGCTGACTTGGGGCAGTTCCGTTGGCTACGGCCTGATCGATGGCCTCAGCCTGGGCCAGTGCTTGGTCTGCCGCTATGTAGGTGAATGCTCCGACCAACGGGCTAATGCGCTCCGCTCTCTGTACGGCATCCAGCGTGACTTCGCGGGCAGATATGGTGCGGGAGCGGATGGCGGAGGCTAGTTCTATGGCTGACAGGTTGCTGGTGTCCATAAGGAACATCCTAGACGAGCCGCCATGCGGCTAATGTTGAGCGGTTTCGCCGCCGCCGTCCATACGGACGGCCCCCTCAATTTGGTGGAGCATAGGGGATTCGAACCCCTGACCTCTTCCATGCCATGGAAGCGCGCTACCAACTGCGCCAATGCCCCGTTACCGAGAAGATACTCTACTCAATTGGGGTGGCAAACGGCAACCCGGATGGGAGACCGGTTCGGGCGGACCCGATATCACTGAGCTGTAGCTGTCTCTGCAGCATCAAGGTCCGGAGCCACGTCCTCAGGCATGTATACAACGCCTCGGTCGATGTCCACGCGTGCTTGGTGAGGGTTACTGCCGGGCACCTCGGCAAGGACTATGCGCTCCTTTTCGAGTTTGCGTTGTTCATCCCAGAACCGCATTCCGGGTTGAAATATCTCAACAATCGACTCCATGTGTCTCTCCCCTGCGCCTCTCGTCGAAACGTCCCAGAGCCAACGCTACCAGTCAGACCAGTCCACTGGGGCCAACTGCGCCCGCAACCACGCTCACGTTGAATGAATCCAGACGCCATGCCCCACCCGGCTCTCGCTGAGTGACCACGCTCCAGGCGCAGTTGGTGATGCCGGACAGCGCCATTGTGGTGCGGAAATCCCAGCCGAGCAGCAGGCCAAGCGACATGCGCGTGGTGCCGCCATGCCCGGCGACCAACACGGTCTCGCCCGAGTGTGCAGCAGCGATGCGGCGCAGTTCAGCAGCGGCACGCTCCCCCGCTTCCACGAACGTCTCCCCGGTGGCCGAGCGACGGTAGTCATGTCCGGTGTCCTGCGCCAGCGCAAATGCCGGGTCAAGCTCGCGCGCATCCGTGACGCTGAGGCCAGACCATGAACCGACGTTGATCTCCATGAGATCGGAGCGATACTCAATGGGCAACCCCAACACCTTGGACGCGGCAGCGGCGGTGACAGCAGCCCGTTTCAGCGGGGATGCGTAGATCGCGGTGGGATGAAGGGCTGCTACATAAGGGGCGCTGGCCTCGGCTTGTCGCAGTCCATCAGCGTTCAGCTCAATATCTGTCTGACCCTGAAAACGACCAGCGGCGTTCCAGTCGGTGACACCGTGACGCCATAGAATCAGCCGCGTTGCCTGCGGGAAACTCTTAACGCTCATGCCTCACGCCTCGGGGAGCGTTTCAGCGCCATCTGCCTCGCCGTCTTCCAAAACCGAGGCGACCAGCTCAAGATCGGCAGCAGACAAGCCAGAAGTCAGGTCTTCTGGCTCATCATCCCAACCGAGCACTTCGTCGTCGGACTCAAATCCAGTGTCGCGGACTATTGGAGCGGGCAGCGGAGCGTCCAGATCGAGCGTGAGCGCGGGGCAGTCGGCCCAGATGCGCTCCAGCGCGTAGTGAGCGCGTTCCTCGACGTGCTGGATGTGGACCACCACATCGCCGTAGTCGAGCAGCACCCAGCGGGCGTTGATCTTGCCTTCGCGACGCAGCGGCCTGATGCCAACGCGCAGCAGCACCTCTTCGATGAAGTCGACGACGGCACCCACTTGGCGCTCGTTTTCGGCGCTGGCGATGAGGAACACGTCAGCGATGCCGAGCTGGTCACCCACGTCGATGGCGACGATGTCGGCGGCAAGTTTGTCGGCGGCCGCACAGGCGGCAAGGTTAGCGGTGACGACTGATTCGGGTGTTGCGCTCAAGACTTGGGTCTCGACTCTCTGTTGGTGATTGTTCAGTTGGGATCAATTGTTGGTGCGGTTCATGGGGCTCGGCGCCCGCAATCCGCGTGGTCGGATGTTGTCAATTGTTGTTCAGTTTTGGCCAGTCTGGGTGAGTATCACCGGTGACGGCGCGCCCGAAGGCGACAGCTCTGCCTGTTTGGCACGTTTCTTTGCAGTCCCACGCACGATCATAGGCACTGCGGAGGCAGACCCAGAGTCAGGACCCAGTTGTTGGTACAGCCCACGCTTAGCTACGTACTGCACCACGCCATCGGGCACCAGGTACCACAGGGGCAGGCCCTCGGCGACGCGTCTGCGACAGTCTGTTGACGATATGGCCAGAGCTGGCACTTCCAGCAGCGTCACGACATCTTCGGGCAGATGTGACAGATGATCTTCGCTTAGTGGAACTCCAGGTCTGGTAACGCCGACAAACTTCGCCAAGCTAAACAGTTCGTCGGCGTCCTTCCAGGTGAGCACCTTCTCCAGCGCGTCAGCACCGGTGATGAAGTACAAGTCAACGTCGTCACCCCGTTCGGCCCGCAGGTCACGCAAAGTGTCTATCGTATACGTGTCGCCACCACGGTCTATATCGACGCGTGACACCGAGAATCGCGGGTTAGGGGCGATGGCGATCACCGTCATCAGGTAGCGATCCTCCGGTTTCGAGACGCGAGCGCCTGCCTTCTGCCACGGGATGCCTGTGGGAACAAACACCACCTCATCAAGGTCATAGCGCGCGGCGACTTCGCTGGCGGCCACCAAGTGTCCGAAGTGAATGGGGTCAAAAGTGCCACCCATAACGCCCAGTCGATAGCGCCTTCCGGTGCGGGTGCGCGCCAACCCAACCTCCGTCATCGAAAGCGCGCTCGCAGCATCCACACCACCGGACGTATCCGCACCCGTCGCGGAACGCTCGCTCTCAGGGTTCACGCCCCCATCGTCGCTCATACAATCAGCCTAGCGCGTCTTCGGTCACAACGGTTCGCGGATGCCAACCGCGCCCACGGAACACCCGAATTGCCAGTACGACGGCGGCCACAATGACGGACACGATTGTGGAGATCGTGGTACCTGGGTCATGCACCAGAACTGCCCACACGAACCACAGCGCCTGCGTGGTCACCTGCCAGAACCAAGACGCTGTGGAGACGCCGCTTACGTCTGGCGAACGCAACAGTTCCACTCCTTGGCGTCCCATCGAGATGCAACCCGGAATCATCGCCGCGATACCGAATGCCGACGAAGCGATAAACAGGTCGAGCACCACCATCAGCGCGCCCAACGCCAAGCCAGGAGCATACAAGCGCATGAAGCTCAGCTTGCGCTGACGCATCAAGGCATACAGGATTGCCAGCGTGGCACCAAGGCCGAGAATGTTGGGCGCAATCATCGGCCACTGATTCAGCACGATGCCGTGGGACAGCCAACCAATGTAGGTACCAAGGTTGATAACCCACGTAGTCACCGCTATTCCGGAGGTATCGCGAGTGCGCAACAGCAACACCAGCTGTGGTATCGAAATGCCGATCACTGAAAGTGCGGCACACCAGCCTAGAACGTCAACACCGCTCATCTTCTCTTGTCTTACGCTTCGCTTTCTCGGTCAAACTCTGTTGGTGGCTCTACTCGTCCGTGACGCCTGTGGTTCCGGTGCTGTCCGTCGTGGTGCCCGTGACGCCGGTCTTGAACCGCCAGACGAGCGAGTCGCGGTGGATGACCTCGCGGTCAAAGCCAGCGCCCAGCTCCCGGACCAACTGCGACGAGCGTTTGCCCAGCATCTGCGGCAGTTCGTCCGAGCCAAAGTTCACTAGTCCACGGGCGATTATCTGGCCGTCCGGTGCTGCCACATCTACCGGATCTCCGGACGAGAAGTCACCGCTAACGTCAGTGATACCAGCGGCTAGCAGCGACTTGTGCCGCTTGACTAGGGCATTTGCCGCACCTTCGTCCACTCGAAGCACTCCTTTAGCAACCGACGCGTGCGCTAACCACCACAGCTTTGCTGGCTTCGGGTTGTCGTCCGGAGCAAAAGCGGTGCCGACTGGCTGCCCTGCCAGCGCCGCCGCCGCCTGGTCGGCGCGGGCCAATACCACGGGAACACCCGCCGATGTGGCGATAATGGCCGCATCGAGTTTGGTAGCCATACCACCAGTGCCAACGGACGACCCAGCCTTGTGCGCGTCCACAACCAATGCGGATGCGTCCGGCACAAAACTGATGCGCTCGGCCCCTGGATCATCGGGGTGAGCAGTGTAGACGCCGTCAATGTCGCTGAGCAGCACCAGTGCGTTCGCCCGGACCAACTCGGCGCTGAGCGCCGCCAGTCGGTCGTTGTCGCCGAAGCGAATCTCGTGCGTGGCAACCGTGTCGTTCTCGTTGATGATCGGCACTACGCCCAGACGCAGTAGCGCATCCAAGGTGCGCAGCGCGTTTGCGTAGCTCTCGCGGCGCGTGACGTCTTCAACGGTCAGCAACACCTGAGCAGCCGAGATGCCATGGGCAGCAAAAGCATGAGTGTACTGTGCGATAAGCAGCCCTTGCCCCACTGCTGCGGCCGCTTGCTGCCGCGCCAGGTCGTTGGGACGATGCGTGAATCCAAGTAGTTGTAGTCCGGCAGCGATGGCCCCGGACGTCACCAAAACTACCTGTTTGCCCGCAGTTTGTATCGTTGCGATTGCTGCAACTAGGGCCTCGAGTCGGGCCACATCAAGATGCCCATGGCTTGTCAGCGAAGAAGAACCCACTTTGACGACGATGCGCTCCGCGGCAGCAATTCTTGCCTGCACGTCGCGCTCATTCATCGCCGTCTTCCCCATCGTCCCACCGGGAGTTGAGGTCACGGTAGACCTGCCTCCAGTCGCCGTCTCTACCGGTACCTTCCATGAGTTCATCGCGACCGGCATGATATTCGGCGTCCCGCTCGCGGCGGCGCGCAATCGAAGGCCTCTGGTGCTCAAGGCGGGCATCCTCGCCACGCCGCGTCAGGAACTCGGCTCCGGTCTCAACCTGCGGCGCAAAGTCGAACACCACAGGGTTGGTGCCAGCTCCAATGGCAACAGCGTCGCCGGTTTGTGCTCCCAGTTGGAGCAGCGCCGCCTCGACGCCCAGTCGATTGAGCCGGTCGGCCAAGTAGCCCACTGCCTCGTCGTTGCGGAAGTCGGTCTGCGCCACCCAACGGTCAGTCTTGGTGCCCTTGACGCGCCAAACCAAGCCGCCCTCACCATCACCGATGCGTTTGATAGTGAACTGTTCACCCTCATCCTGTGGTTTGGGACGCAGGATGATGCGCTGCACAGGGGCGGCAGCAACCTCGACGCGACGCTCTGCCACCAGAGCGGCCAGCGCATACGCCAACCCTTGCAACCCCTCGCCACTCTTGGTCGAAACCCGGAAGATGGGCCAATCCGGATGCTGCGCGGCAATCTCGTCGGTGGCGATCTGGGCGATCTGAGCACCATCAGGCACGTCGATCTTGTTCAGCGCCACCAGTCGGGGCCGGTCTTCTAAGCCGCCGTAGGCCTCCAACTCGGACTCGATGACCGTGAGATCGGTAAGTGGATCGCGGCCCGGCTCGTAGGTGGCGCAGTCGATGACGTGCACAATCGCCCAGCAGCGCTCGATGTGTCGCAGGAAGTCGTGTCCCAGCCCACGTCCCTCACTGGCACCCTCGATGAGGCCAGGGACGTCAGCCACAGTGAACGTAGTCTCGCCCGCCACCACTACACCCAAGTTGGGGATCAGGGTGGTAAACGGGTAGTCAGCGATCTTGGGACGCGCGCGGGAGATCGCGGCGATCAAGGACGACTTGCCAGCCGATGGGAACCCAACCAGCGCCACGTCCGCCACAACCTTGAGCTCCAGCAGCACTTTGCGCTGCTCACCCTCCTCGCCGAGAAGCGCAAATCCAGGAGCCTTGCGCGCGGCACTTGCCAGCGCGGCGTTGCCCAAGCCGCCACGCCCGCCTTGAGCAATGACCACTTCAGCGTCTGGATCGGCAAGATCCGCCAGCAGTTCGCCAGTATCGGCGTCACTTACCTGTGTACCCTGCGGCACGGACAGCACGATGTCCTCACCGTTGGCCCCAAACTTGAAGTCGCCCTCACCCGGTTTGCCGTTGGTAGCTTTGCGTTGCGACTGTCTGTGATAGTCGATGAGCGTAGTCAGACCGGGATCGACGCGCAAAATGACTGAGCCGCCAGTGCCGCCGTTGCCGCCGTCTGGGCCGCCAAGAGGCTTGAACTTCTCGCGGTGGACGCTGGAGCAGCCGTGGCCGCCGTTTCCGGCGCTGGCCTGCAGGGTCGCCCGGTCAACGAACGATGGAATCGCCATCTTGCTGGTTCCCCTTGTCTCTTGAAATCAATGCCAAGTTAAACAGTAGAGGACGGGAACCCAAGACCCCGCTAGGAGGCTCTGGCGTACCCGTCCCGAACTGCCGCTGAACTCGAGGGCTCGCGAAAGTGCGAACCCTCAAGTTCATCAAAAAGCTATGCTACGTCGATGTTGATGACGCGACGACCGCGCTTCACACCGAACTGCACCTTGCCAGCGACCAACGCGAAAAGCGTGTCGTCGCCACCACGGCCAACGCCGTCGCCCGGATGGAAGTGGGTGCCACGCTGACGCAAGATGATCTCGCCCGCGTTGACCTGCTGTCCGCCGAAGCGCTTTACGCCGAGACGCTGTGCGTTCGAGTCGCGACCGTTGCGCGAACTGGATGCGCCCTTCTTATGTGCCATCTCAAATCCTCCATCTAACCCAAACGAAAGTCTATTGTGCGCCGAGCCTCAAGGCTCAGGCGGCGATACCCGTGATCTTGACCGCGGTGTAGTGCTGACGATGCCCCTGATGCCTGCGGTAGCCGATCTTGTTCTTGAACTTCAAGATGTGGATCTTCGGGCCACGAGTAGCACCGACAACCTCAGCGGTGACCTTGGCGGTAGCCAACTTTGCCGCATCGGTGGTCAGCGTATCGCCGTCCACAAGCATCACTACTGGCAGCTCAATGGTAGCTCCCTCGTCCAGTTCAAGCTCATCAATATTGAGGACACTGCCGACCTCAACTCTGTGTTGACGGCTGCCACTGCGCACAATCGCGTACACCTTAGGAACTCGCTTCCGCTTGCGTCACCCGCCAAGCTCTTGCCTGACCGCGACGAATATCCGACTATCTTCTGTTCTTGGAACTTGTGTCACGCGTTGCGAAAAGCTGAGTCAAACGCCGTTAACCCTCAAGAAAAGAGCAAAAAGACGCAAGGCATACGCAACACAATGCCGCACAGAGCACCGAGAGAACATCTTACGCGACGCCAAGGCTAGCGGTCAAACTGCGGCACACGCGTAACGTTCCGCAACGGAACACTCTTCAAGGTGGCTCAGGGCACTGCGTTCAAGGCGTCTAGCTTCACGATAGCTTACTCCGAGATGCTCCGCCAGTCTGGTGTAACTGCACGGCTCGTCTCCCCGCAGTCCGAACCGCAGCGTCAGCACGTGACGCTGCCACAGTGACAGACGCTCCCACGCGTCAGACAGAATCTCGTGATGAGCATCTGTGGCATGTCTGAGCGCAGAAGAGAGGGCACTCTCACGCGTTGTCGCTTGCGACAGTTCATCAGGCAGCGGCACCTCTGTGCGCGCAAGACCCGGTCGGGTTGCGGAGTTGATGTGCATCCGGGCGAACGTGCCAAAAGGGATGCCGCGAGCATAGTCCCAACAGGCCATCGCCTTAAGCAGCGCGACGCTCCCCTCCTGCACGCGGTCTTCCATGTTGACCTGTTGCCCTGGCCTGTTCCATGAGGCGGCCATGTGGACCACCAGCGGCATGTTTGCGGTAAAGAAGCTTGCCCAAGCATCCTCACCGTCGCGCACAACTTGGAGTAGTTCTTCTTTGCTCAGGCTGGTGCCTGCTGGGGACGGGATCTGGTCGCTGGGCGCGCCCGTGTCACCAGTGCAAGCGCAAGTGCTCGTGGGGACGTCAGCGGGAACGCTGGCCGTTTGTTGCTGAACGAGATGCGCCGCGTACACGCCCGCCTCGATTCGTTTTGCCAGTTCAATCTCATCTTCTTTGCTGAGACGAGGAGCGTCTGTGAGGTTCATGACTACCAGTCTTGAACCTGGGCGCGCGTCGGCGCTATGGGTGTTGATGAGTTTCTACGGACAACACTTTTTGTCCACAATCCTCACAAGTGCTCAGAAACGCTGTCCTGGCTTGTCGCTGGCCCTTCATGTGGTTGCTCGATGTCTCAGAGTCCCTCGTCACCGTCGTCTTGCCTTGCGTCAAACTCTTCAGACGGGTCTTCAGCCTCGCCGAAGTCCTCAGAATCGTCATCCCGACCTGCCACAGGAAGACCAGACGGTTGGCCGGTCCATCTAGAGTCCTCAATACGACAGCCGGTGAGCACACAGCTGAAGCCGCGTGGGGTGAACAGCACCCACAGCAACGACACAACGACAATCACGGCTGGCGCAGGGAAGATAATGTCGCTGAATCCGGCCACGACGCTGCCCAGCCCGGACAGTGTCACCAACAGTCCTTGCACAAGCAGTGCTCGCAGCACGAGACGCGTGCGCGAGTTGCCCGGCGCGACGGGTTTCAGGTGTACGGTCCGTTGTCCTAGCGACGCTCCGGAGCCGATGAACGCTGGCATGAGGACTAGCAGCAAACACAGGCCTGCGATTGTGGCCTGCACCCAGTCACGTGAAACGGCGCTGGCTAGGGCACTTCCTGCTCCCGCAGCGCCCTCTTCCAAGGTCGTGTGTCGCCCATCGGTGAGGACCCGATGCGCTAGCACCACCAGCATGGCGCCCATGGTGGCCATGAGGTCAAGGAGCCAGTAGTAACCGATGTCGAAGAACTGCCCCATCCAACGGCGGCCACGGGTGACTGGCCGAGCCACGCCGCGCTGCTCGACCAGTTCGGCAGTGTCACCTGCCAGTCGCGGCAGCAGTGAGGCAACCACCGCCCCAAGGAAGGCGCCAAAAGTGTTGGTCATGAGGTCATTTATGTCGGCCACGCGATAACTGCACGGTTCCAACCACCAGTTGCCGGTGTATTGGGTCATCTCGACCAACAGCGACATTGCAAACCCGACGAGGGTGCCGACAATGACGTTGGAGTTCCACAGTTGGTGAACGATGATGCCCAACGGGACGAAAAGTGCCACGTTGAAAACCATCTGCAGCATGGCCCACGAGTCGACCATGGCCCCAATGTTGCCGCCGAAGTCGTGCCACATGTCGCGGAAGTAAGTGAGCGGATTCAGGATGAAGCTGCGTGGGTGTGCGTCGCAGAAGTTGCCGGACGTATCGGGCAGCGGGAACAGGGTGTAGGTGACAATTGCCGTCAGGTAAACCATGCCCGCGACCAACCAAGTCAGGCGCGAGCCGCTCATCCTGCCGTAGCGGATGAACTGAAGCCAGACGATGGGCACGAAGGCAATCACGGAGATCACCGTGCCGAAAATGATCGACACTATCGCTTGGTCAAGAAACCCCATGTTTCGCCCCCCAACGCACGTTCTCAGAGTCAGGACAATTGTAAGCAGAGTCCCATATGCAAAAGGTTACAATATACTTGCTTTGTAGTTCACCCTTTGAGCGTTTGAGCGCTCAGCCACCTGCTTCGGCCTCAGAACGCACGCCCACGCCTCAGATGTCGAGGTACGGGCGCTACGCCAGCGCCCGGTTGACTGCCGACACTACTGCGCTGAGCGAAGCATGCGTGATGTCGGAGTGGATACCGGCACCCCACACCACAGAAGCGTCGCCATTCTCGCCGATCTCACACTCCAAGTAGGCGGCGGCACGGGCATCGCCACCACTTGTCATGGCATGTTCGGCGTAGTCAAGCACCTTTACGCTGATGTCAACGGTGCCGAGGGCGTCGATGAAGCTTGACACCGCGCCGTTGCCTTCGCCGGTGATCGTCTGCTCGACACCACGCAGCTTTACGGTAGCCGTGATCGCGGTCAGTCCATCGTTTGCCGTGGTGGACGCGTTGATGATCTCAACCGGGCTGGTCAGGTCCAAGTACTCGGCGCTGAACTGGCTCCACAGAGTGTCGGCAGTGATCTCGCCGCCCTCCGCGTCGGCCTTGGTTTGCACCGATTTAGAGAACTCCATCTGCAAGCGACGCGGCAGGTCGAGATTGTGTTCGCTCTTCATCAAGTACGCCATGCCTCCCTTGCCCGACTGTGAGTTGACGCGAATGATGGCTTCGTAACTGCGGCCAATGTCGGTGGGGTCAACGGGCAGATAAGGCATTTCCCACGCTATGTCGTGAATGCTGGTGCCCTGCGCGGCGGCCCTCTCGGCCAAGTCCTCCATGCCCTTCTTGATGGCGTCCTGATGCGAGCCAGAGAAGGCGGTATGCACCAAGTCGCCGCTGTACGGCTGACGCGCCGCTACCTTCATGCCGGTGCAATACTCGACGGTGTGGCGAATTTCGTCCAAGTTAGAGAAATCGATGCCGGGGTCGATGCCCTGTGTGTACAGGTTGAGGCCCAGCACCACCAAGTCAACGTTGCCTGTGCGCTCGCCGTGACCAAACAGACAACCTTCGACGCGCTGCCCGCCAGCCATCAGGCCCAACTCTGTGGCGGCGATGCCGGCGCCCCGGTCGTTGTGCGTGTGCAGCGACACGCACACGTTTTCACGGTTGTTGATGCCGCGACAGAAATACTCGATCTCGTCGGCGTACACGTTGGGGGTACACATCTCCACAGTTGCGGGCAGATTGAGGATGATCTCGCGCTCAGGGGTGGGCTGCCAAACCTCCATCACCGCGTTGCACACCTTGATGGCGTAGTCAGTTGGAGTTTGGCTGAAAATCTCCGGCGAATACTCGTAGCCAAACTGCACGTCGCTCAGATACTTGTTGGCATACTCTGTGACCCACGCAGTGCCCTGCTGCGCCAAAGCGATGGTTTGCGCTTCGTCCAGCCCGAACACGACTCGCCGAAACAGCGGTGACAGTGCGTTATACATGTGAATAGACGCACGGTGGGCACCGATGATGGACTGTGCGGTGCGGTCAATCAGGTCTTCCCGGGCCTGCGTGAGCACGGAGATGGTGACGTCGCCAGGGATGGCGTTGTCGTCAATCAGGGACCGCACAAAGTCGAACTCGGTGGCACTGGCGGACGGGAAACCAACCTCGATCTCCTTGTATCCCATGGCGACCAGCAGGTCGAACATCCGACGCTTGCGACCCAACGTCATCGGTTCGATGAGCGCCTGATTGCCGTCGCGCAGGTCGGTAGACAACCAGCGCGGTGCCTTCTCGATACGGTTGTTTGGCCAGGTGCGGTCGGTCAACGGCAGCGGCGCGAACGGGCGATAGCGATGGTACGGCATCGGCGACGTGTCGGCTTGTGGCTTGGGTTGAGTGCGGGTGTTCGGAGTCGGCGTAGACACACCGTGCGCGACATCAGACGTAGTCATAAGAGTTTCCTTGGATTTGTTGGACGTGTTGAGTAACAGTTGAGCAATACCAGCGCACGAAGAAACGCCGCAGCGAGGAGACTGGCTTAGATTTGCGTCTCGCTGCGGCTGGGAAGCAACAGGGTATGTGCTTTACTCGCCACGTCTACTTACCCTACTCCACTTCGGGTGCGACAGGAGTGCGGGTGTCCCAGATTTACTGCTAGTTCTTGGGGAACCAGCCGACTTCAGCCCGCTGCCAGCGTGCTCCTCCGTCGTACTGCGTATGCTCTCCCGTCCCCCTGCGCTTTAGGAGCAGAGTCCATACCATCGTCATCCCAAACTGCCAGTGCGGGACCGTCCGACACAGTATTCTTGACGCCATGAGCGAATTCGCAATTCCTGCAACTCCCGATCCGGCAGAGGCTCCCGCCATCAACTGGGGCATCATCGCTCCCGGTCACATAGCAAACAGGTTCACGCGCGAGGTGCACCAGTACACCAAGTCGCGCATTCTGGCCGTCGGTTCCCGTGACCTCACTCGAGCACAGGCATTTGCCTCCGAGTACGGCATTGAGCGGGCCTACGGCTCTTACATTCAACTAGTCTCGGACCCGGATATCGACGCCATCTACGTAGCCAACCCGCACTCGGAGCATCACGCGAGCGCCATGCTTGCCCTAGACGCGGGCAAGCCGGTGCTGGTCGAGAAGGCGTTTGCGATGAACGCTGCGCAGGCCGAGGAGATGTTCGCCCACGCTGTAGCGGGCAATCTGTTCGCGTGCGAGGCGATGTGGTCCCGGTTCCTGCCGCACTACACCGCCACCCGCCACCTCATTGAGACCGGCGCGCTTGGCCAGATCTCTGGAGTCCACGCCGACCACACCCAGTCGCTGAACCTCGACCCGGAGCGCCGCATGATGAACGCCTCCCTCGCCGGTGGAGCACTGCTTGACTTGGGCATTTATCCGTTGTCGTTCTTCCACTACCTGCTGGGTACTCCCGTCGACGTACATGCGGAGGGCGTGCTGACCACCACTGGCGTGGACCTGCGCGAGGCCATCACCCTGCACTTCTCTCAGGGACGCTACGCTCAATCGCTCGTCGACATGTCGGCTCGTGGTACGAACGCCGCCACCATCACCGGCACTGAGGCCCGCGTGGACATCCCCGGCTGGTTCTATCGTCCACAGGATGTGACGTTCACCCCACTCAACGGCGACCCGGTGACGCTGAAGACGGCCGTGGAGGGCGGTTTCCAGTTCCAAGCCGCCGAGGCCGCACGCTGCATCAAGGACGGCCACACTCAAAGCTCAGCAATCTCATGGGCCGACACAGTTGAAGTGTTGCGTATCACCGACGCCATCCGCGCCCAGTTGGGCGTCGCGTACCCTCAAGAAAGAAAGTGACCCCACCATATGCAAGAGATCGTTGACTTCGTCGCGAAGTGCAAGTTCTACTTCTTGGCGACCGTGGACGGCGACGCCCCACAGGTGCGCCCGTTTGGCACGCTGGCCATCATCAACGGGCAACTGATGTTCCAGACGGCGAACACCAAGCCGGTCGCTCACCAGATCGACGTCAACCCGAACGTCGCCATCTGCGCCTACGACGGCGAATCTTGGGTGCGCATCAGCGGCCAGGCCTTCGCCCAGCGTTCCGTGGAGATAAACCAAGCGATGCTTGACGTCTACCCCAACCTGAAAAGCCTGTACTCTGCTGATGACGGCAAGACGGAAGCCTATGCCTTCACGAGCGGAACTGCGGTATTCTCGACGTTTGGCGGAGAGCCCCGCACGGTCGAGTTCTAGGCTCCTAGTATCCGCATTCCACGCCACTACCTCTACACCGCAGGGGTCCGGCAAATGGATGGGCTTAGCCCCAACTATTCAGCGGTTGTTGAGGCTGGCGGCCACGGCACAGCTATTGCACCGTGCGGCACATCATCGCCGGAAGACACCGGCGCAAGTCCTCTGAGCAGCCCAAGCACAACCCAGCGAGAACCGGCTGGACTCACCCAAACGGCGTTTACGTCGCCGCCTCGGCACCTAGCCGGGCTCAGACGCTTCCCTCAACCAACTCCTTCAAAACAGCCTGCTCCAGACCTGCTTCCACCAGAAACCGCCCCAACGTGACCATTCTCCACCTTCAGCCGCTTCAACTCCTTAGCATCCTCGGCTTTCAAACCACCAGACTGGTTACGCCACCGGTAATACGTCTGCTGCACCACACCAAGCTGCCGTGCCACCTCCGCGACCGGCAGACCCTCAACCAGCAGCCGATCCGCATCCTGCAACAAACGCACAATCTGCTCCGGCCCATGCTTCCCACTCTTCATCATCGAGTCCCCCTCCCATCATGGATAAGACTCTCACACCACCCTGATCAAGAAAAAGGCACCAGGACATTACCAAGAGGTTGCCCACGAACATCTTTTGAGCGGTTACGACAAACTATCTGCGGCAATTGTGGCGAGGTAGACGAATGCGCTAATTCGTTGAGCAGCTACTTATCGCCCAGCTTAAGTTTTCTCCGCAACTGAACTACCAGAGTCTCTACCAATTCCATACAGTCCTCTCGAACTACAACGCCGTCAACACGGCTGACAGTCTTCGCAACTATCTCTTTTGCGCTGGCCTCCTCGGAGGAGTTTCCCAGTTTCCCTTTTCTCTTCAGGAGGGACTTTAACCGATCAGACCACTTGCCTTCAGAATTCTCAAGGTCATCTTCAGTAATAATGATCTCAAATTTGTCGCACAAAGCCTGCAAGTAAATCGACGGTCTTATGAGGTCCTCAAGCTCCGACTCTAGACGATGCGTTGATGTCAAGAGATAGTCTGACTCATCCAAGAGCCCTGACTTGGTAGCCTTCTGAATCGCAGCTTTTCCCTCTTTGTCGTTGTCAACCAATACAAAGGATCGACAAGCACTCATGGAGTGTTGGGATAGGTGGTAGGTCAGATTTAGTCCTCCCCCGCCCAGAGGCTCTAGAGCAAGGAGACCATTCTTGAGAGCCTGGGCAAGGTCATTGTCCATCGATGCCAACATTTTCGATACAACAGCGACATCATTCATTCCCTCTACAACTAGGGCGACTGCTGCTGATCGGAGATTGTCCTGAAGCTCAACTCCAAGACACCGCCGCACTTCGGCTAAGTCTTTTGGCACCTTGGCAACGCTGTTTTGCACTAAGACCGTCGATTCCAAATCTGTGGGGTCAATGAGAAGAGGGCTGTGGGTAGTTATTACTACTTGTTGTTCGGCAGCTATCTGTTCAAGAATCGGTCGAAGTCGGCGCACCGCGCGGGGGTGTAGATGAGCCTCAGGTTCTTCTATTGCTAATACAAACCGCGCGGCGCGGTGATCGATTGCCGCCCTTCTTAGCAGGGCGATTGCTGCCAGAGACTGAACACCATCTCCTTTTGCGCTGAGAGATGTCTCTGCCCCATCATCCACCAAAAGATCGGCCAAGCGCGGAATGGTGAGATTGCGGTACCGTGCTTGGACCGATTGGGCTCGGACAGATTTTATCTCCGGAAGAAACGAAGTAAGAGTTTCTGTAATATCGCTGCCAACTTTCTTGAGACGCTCAACTTGGAGGTCTTCGATTGCTTTTGCAGCGATGCAATAATTCTCATCTATTTCTAGTGCGGATAGCTCATCATCAAGAAGACGCTGCACTACCTGGCTAGCATCTTCAGCTGTTCTAACGCCTGAGACATACTCGACTCCTAGCCGACTTCCGATGAACTCTGCAACTTCCTCTGAACGTGCGGTTAATTTGGGGCCTGAGCGTTGCTTTAGGACTGTAATGGCTGGTTGTGGGGTTCCCCTCTTGAAGGTGATTCTGATTCGAAGTGTCTCATTGTTGCGTGTCCCAATTTGACGGGAGAAGTGTTCTTGTTCCTCAGCATCAAGTTCATAGTGGAACGTGATTTCCGTGGTCAAAAACCTTGAATCTCTCAGCGAGAGAGGGAAGTCGCGTTCCCAGCGGTAGTCAATACCTGTCCGCTCCGAGTAAGAGGATCGACGGATGCGAGAATCGCCCCCAGATGTTCTTCCCTTCGCGTGCTCTACAAGAGTCTGAGTTCCAAGAACCATAGCTCGTAGAACATTTGATTTTCCTTCGTTGTTTGGACCAGCTAATACAGAGAACCTGCTCAAAGTGACTTCCGCACTTTGAATTGATCGGTAACGTTTTACCGAGAATTTCCTGATCTCCACAGTCAGCCCTTTCGACTAGATCCCGCTGAGCGCTGCCTCAATCGCTGCTTGGTACACGTTGGTCTCTTCCAACGTAACGTTGTTGAATGACTCCTTCAGCTTCTCCACTGATGTAGGAAGTTTTTCAACGATAGTGAGAGGAATGATAGAGCCCTTGGAGGCCTCCACACTGCTGTCATAGTCGTACGCGAGGAAGGTAATGGATGCTCGGTTTGTTGGGAAACTGGGTAAGGCTCCTCCAAGGCGCTCCATGATGTGATCTAGCACAGGTTTGGGAGAGACGAAGAAAAGGCCTCGCCGACACAATTCTTCGCGTTGGAGTACCTGGCCCTTGTAGACCAACTGAGGGATGATCCGTTTCGATACGTTTTCCCAGTTGATGCCAACTGTTGTGCGCACTAGTTCTCGTCTGCCGTCTAAGAGGGCGAGCCGCCCGGGACGGTAGTTGCCGGTCGTGTCCATTGTTTGCACTTCGATTGCAACAAACTCTTGAAGTTCGCCATCAGCGGATACCAAGGCGAGTATCCAATCGACGAAGTAGTTGCCGTGCCCGCTCTTCTTGGGCAGATGGAGTTCTCCGCCCCAACGCTTTCCGAAGACCCCAATAGTTGGCTTGTGCTCTCTCAGGGCTGTCTTTCGGGCGGAAGGGCCGGACACAAGCTCTAGATTTGGCGTCTCGAAGGCCAGATCAGCTATGTGCTGGAGGATTTTGTAATCGTCAGCATAAAGCCTGATTGGACAGCAGATAACAGGAGGAGAAGTCATTGGTTTGATGGAACATGCCCCGGAAATCGCCCTGTCGTTAAGGGTTTTCTCACACTTTTCGCCTAAGAATGGGCACTCTGCGCTCGCAGGTGCTGCCTTTGCTTCGTTAGAGTCATCGACTGCCCGGTAGCCGAAGAATTCGTAGATTGCCCCTGCCATTACCTATGCCACCGTTCGACTCGCAGATTGATTTGCGCTCTGAAGCGCACGGGAGATTGATCGTCCCACAGCAACAGCCAAGAATGGTGGAACAGCGTTACCAACCTGCTCGTACTGTTCAACGCGAGACCCAGTGAAGCGGAATGAGTCGGGGAAAGTTTGGAGTCGCGCAGCCTCGCGAACCGTAAATGCGCGATCTTGATCGTAATGGAAATAGGCACCCCAATGCGGATCGCACTTCGTCAGGATGGTAGATGCCAAACCGTCTGGGTCCACGCGCCCATAACGTTTCGTATGGTCTGAGGTTCGAGCACGCTTCATTCCCTCAGGTAGCAAATCATGTGGAATGTCAGTCCAATTCCGACCTGGCTGGATGTAAGACAGCCGCCTCATGTTGATTGGACTCAAACGGGCTGCCTCATGGTTTATGACACCAAAGGACCCTGTGCGAACGATGCGCTGAAAATCGCTAACGGGAGGTACTGGGTACTCTTTTACCTCGGTACCAGCCTCTCCATTGCGCAGGTGTGGCAAATCCCCGATGGCTTCTCTGACCGATGTGAAGGACGGTAGCTCAGAGGAACTTGGCAGTTTCACGATATCTCGTCCGGCAAACCTCGAAGTAAAGTTCACTCTTACAGGCGCAAGCGCCAACGGTTCAGGGAAAGCAGCTAGCGGTTCGTTATAGTCTCTGAAACCCAGAATGATGGTACGCCACCTAGTTTGCGGAACACCGAAGTGGGGAGCATAGAGAATCTGTACGTCAGACTTGTAACCTAGCTGTTCCAGTGATTTCAGAATGGCGGACAGAGTCTCCCCATTTTGGAAAGACACGAGTCCAGGAACATTCTCAATCATCACTGCTTGAGGCTCAAACTCCTCAGCGAACCGAAGAAACTCGCGAAAAAGGTGGTTCCGTCTATCACCAACCGAACGGACTGGAGCATTAATCGAAAAACCTTGGCAGGGTGGGCCGCCAGCCAATAGATCAAGTTCACCTTTGGCTAGATTCAGCATGGAACGTACTTTGCCTGCCTCGACGTCGCGGATGTCTGAACTCTCCACTATTGTGTCCGGATGATTCAAGTGATAGGTCTCTGCATAGCGAGGCATGATTTCGTTGGCGTACAGCGCCTCGAATCCAGCCTCGCGGAGCCCCTCAGAGAGGCCTCCGGCTCCTGCGAAGAGGTCAATCATCGTATGCGGCATCTCGCTGCGTCCGCTTTCTGCTCGTAGTCTGGGGAGGTAAAGGAGAGGAAGGCACGTCTGCCGATCCTCGCCAGACATCTGAATCCTACTGCCTGATGTGGCTGCCAAGTGGCGTGGGCTGGTCTTTGGCGCGTCTTCTCGGCCACGTGTTTTCCAAGTAGTCATGTCCCTCCTTAACAAATCGTACGTATGTTTGATTGTAGGCAGTGTATCTGACATCTTGCTACTACTATGCGGTCTAGGTCGCTGCCATGTGGGACAGATCCCTGATACAGGTCAATCGAGACTACTCAGTCGCCTTCATGGTATTGAACAGCACGGTCTGCGTAGTCGACTATTGCTGCGCTTGGTGGTAGTGACAGGACCCCTTGATTTGATTCGGTTACTGTGAGAGTTCGTGTTGTTTTCGTTGTTGGGCGGCGTAGCCGGTTGGGGTTTGGTATCCCAGGGAGGAATGCCGCCTGTGTTGATTGTATTCGTTTCGCCAGTCTGAGATGACGATTTGTGCTTGTGTTAGGCTCCAGAAGGGGCAGCCAATAGTTATCCCCCGACAGATATCTCGTCCGTTTCAAAGGGGCTGACTGGGGCGATATCTAGCGTCTCGCTGCCTTATTGACTAGAACAAATCCGTGCGGGAGTAGTCGGTCAGGTCGCTTCCGTACAGCGCCAGCACTTCTTTGGTGGTGCGCTCCTTGTCCACGATGCTGCGAAGCTCTCCGTCTGTCATGCCAACGACACAGACAAACTCGACTATGCCGTTGGGGGTATCCAAAGTGCCTGCAACGTCGGGAAGCGTGAGAAAGCCAGTGAGCTTGGACGCGCTCTTGGCGTCGATGCCCGTTTGCTGGCCGGTGTAGATGTACTCGTAGGGGGCGATGACCTTGTGGCTCTCGAACACGTACCGCGCCAGTGACTGCAAAACGCCGCAGATGCACTTGATTTCGGCCTCATCAAGGCCCGGCAGTTTCCTCAGCTTCAACGTGAGCTCAAACCCGAAGCCGCTGCATTCGGTGTCGTCTGACTCTTTGTCATACAACTCGGTGAAACCGTAGGTCACGAAATGCCAGAAATCCCCGCCATCATAGACGCTGATGCCGTCTATCGGGTCGTTGCCGCCAAGCTGCCAACGAATGAGCGTGCCATAGTGCTTCGGGTTGGTCTGTCCCGGATACAGTTCCTCAAAGCGGGAGGTAATTGCATCCCACCCGGGAGACGCAATGTCGTCCTCTGTTACAGGTTCGGGTTGCTTCTTGAGCTTATCGAATAGCCCCACTGTGGGCACCTCAATTCGATTCCATGTGACACCAACTCTATATGTCTGGTCAGCACTGACGGAGGGCTTTCTCGAAAAGTAGGGCAAATGCCTTCTGACTACGGTGGGCGCAGTCGGACTCGAACCAACGACCCCCTCCTTGTAAGGGAGGTGCTCTAACCAACTGAGCTATGCGCCCGCATCATCGCGCAACTATTGTCGCACGGTTGGGGGCTTGGTGGCGAATGTGAGTTGCGCTGTCGGTTCAGACGGACGGATGGGCGACGCTCTTGTAGTATCGCTAGGGAGAAACTGACGGAGCGGCGCGCAGAGAGGAACACGGACACAATGGGTTGGATTGTGCTGGGACGCGAAATCCAAGGCGTCATCTTTGATCTCGACGGAGTGCTCTGCTCGACTGACGAGTTCCACTACCTTGCTTGGAAGGCGACTGCCGACGAACTCGGCGTTCCATTTGATCGCGACTCTAACAATCGACTTCGCGGAGTCTCGCGGATGGAGAGCCTTGAGTTGATCTTGGAAGGACGCGGCGGAGACACCTCGCTCAGCCTTGCCGAAAAACTTCACATTGCCGACGAGAAGAATGCTCGCTACCGCGATAGCCTCAGTTCCCTGACCCCAGACGACACATCCATCGAGGTCGTGGCTACGCTAAACGCCTTGCGCACCCGTGGGCTGAAACTCGCCATCGGATCGTCCTCAAAGAACACTCCTTTGATCCTTGAACGCCTCGCCCTTACCCCTTACTTCGACGCAATTGCGGACGGCAACATGATTCAACGCTCCAAACCCGACCCGGAGGTCTTCACGTTGGCAGCAGCCAAACTCGGCCTTAGTCCCATGAACTGTCTGGTGGTGGAGGACGCCGTAAGTGGTGCTGAGGCGGCTCATGCTGGTGGTTTTCTCGCCGTATGCGTGGGCGACGCAGCCACAAAGCAGGCTGGGGACGTCAACTTGACTACCCTCTCCGGTATTGTTGAACTCTGATGCCAGCAAATACTGTAGACACGATCACCGCCACGGTCACGAACAGCGTGCGCGCCCTGCTGCCGGGGCAACGTACCCGTGGCGCTATGGTCGCGCGCCTTCATGCCGCGACCGGCGCGATGACCACCGCCGCTGTGAAGGCGCTCGAAGAGAGTTACCCGTGGTACTCCCAGTTGAGCGCCGAGGAGCGCTCTTGGATCACACTGGTCACCAAGGCCGGCATTGAGGCGTTCGCGCAGTGGTTTGCCGACGAGGAGAGCGGCGTCGACCCGATTCAGATCTTCAACGCCGCCCCGCGCGCCATGACGCGCCGCCTCACGCTGCGTCAGACCGTCGACCTGGTGCGCACCACCATCGACGTGGTGGAGGAGCAGATCGAACTGCTGATGCCCCGCCCGGATCGCCCGCTGCTCACGGCCTCCATCACCCGCTACTCCCGCGAGGTCGCCTTCGCTGTCGCCGAGGTTTACGCCCGCGCCGCCGAGTCGCGGGGCGCATGGGAGGAGCAGGTTGAGGCCATCGTCATCGACGCCGTGATGCGCAACGCTGCCGACGAGTCTGCCATCTCCCGCGCCTCGACCCTGGGCTGGCCCACGGGCGCACCTACCGTCTTCATCGCTGGTTTCGCCCCACCGCCCGACACCGTCGCAGTGCCGCTAGACGACCTGCGCGCGGAGGCCAAGCGTCTCGGACTCACTGCGATGTGCGCGAGCGTGGGACGCCACTTGGTTGCGGTGCTCTGCGGTCCGTCCGTCATTGACGACAATTTGGCGCTCGCCGCGGCAACCAAACTGCAACATTGTTTTGGACCCCAAACCATCGTCGTTGGTAGCGTCTCCGCCGGGCTTGCGGACGCCTGCGCTTCTGCCGACGAGGCAGTCTCTGGTGCCGTCTGTTCCGCTGCTTGGACGCAGGCACCCCGGGTTTGCCCCGCCCACGCGCTGCTGCCCGAACGTGCGCTCGCTGGAAACGCGCTAGCCAGACGACAACTAGTCGCGCTGATCTACCAAACGCTGAACGACGCCGGTGGCGACCTCCTCGAAACATGCGCCGGATTCCTCGACTCGGGCGCATCCATCGAAGCCAGCGCCCGCGTACTCTACGTCCACCCCAACACGATCCGTTACCGCCTGAAGCGCATCTTCGACATCACCGGCTACCTCCCCAGCGACCCCCGCGACGCCTACACCCTGCGTCTCGCCCTAACCTTCGGTCGGCTCGATGCCCTCCAGCGCGAGTCATAATAAGTCGTGAGTCGTCACTTACCAATCAAGAGAACTAACACCGCCCTACTGCCAAGTTGGAACAAGAAAGCGAGCACAAACAAACGATGAGCACTGAAGAGATCCTTGCCATATTGGCGCAGATTGTCAGCGAGGTTGTCCCGGGCGTGGAGTACGAACAGGTGGCAATGGAGGACACGTTGGTTGGCGACTTGGGCGTCGATGAACTGACCAAGGTTGACATCGTTTACGCCAGCGAGGAAGAATTCGGCATTGAGATTGCGGACGAAGATGCACGCACGCTGAGCACTGTGGCCGAGTTTGTTGACTACATCTCTGAGAAGCTCAACGACGAGGAACGCTGAACTCAGCGTCACCACCAGCACAAGTCAGATAAGCCAGGAGTTTTTCATGAGTGCGACAACGGCTGCCCCCTACGGGTCTTGGGACTCGCCCATCAGCATTGATGCGGTGTTGGACGGCGAGGCAAAGATGCGCAACCTCGTTGCGGACGGGGCGGACCTGTTGTGGCTCGAATCCGTGCCGTCGCAGGATGGACGCACCACCGTGCGACGCCTGCGCAATGGTGTTGTTGCTGAGGTCACTCCCTACCCCATTGACGTCGTGACTATAGTAAACGGTTATGGCGGCGGGGCGATGCACTCCCGTGGTGGGTCGGTGGCGTGGGTGTCAGACCAGGGCCGCTCGGTCTGGTTGTTGACACCGGATGGGGTGCCGGTCCAGATCGCTGACGGCGGCACCAAGTTCCGCTATGCGGACATTCGCGTCGAACCGTCCATCCCCTCGATTCTCGCGGTGCGTGAGGAGAGCCGGGCGGATGCCGCCTCCATAAGCACCATCGTGTCCATTCCGTGGCCGAAGAAGAGCCCGAGTCCATCTCAAGGCGAGGTGCTGCTCCAAGGAGCCGACTTCTACGCCACCCCCGAGCTATCCCAGCACTCAAAGCTAGCTTGGACGCAGTGGAACCTGCCCGCCATGCCGTGGGATGCCTGCCAGATCGGCGTTGGCGAACTGCGGGCCACCTCGTCCGGGCACGTGTCGGTACGCCGTCTCGCGCTCGCCGCTGGCGGACCTGACGCTGGCCTCGACGGCGTCTCCGCCCAGCACCCCTTGTGGCTGCCTGACGGACGTCTGCTGTTCATGAGCGACGAGTCTGGCTTCTACAACCTGCACATGTGGGCCGGTGGCGGCGCGCCCGTTCAGGTGACCCGCGAACAAACCGACATGGATGAACCGGCGTGGCAGTTGGGTGGCTCACGCTTTGCCGCCCTGGATGCCAATCATGTCATCGTTTGCGCCTATGAGGACGGCATCGGCTACCTCACTGGGGTTGAGCTTTCGACTGGGACCGCCACGCGACTGGCGTCCGTGTCCAGCGCCAGCAACATCGTCGCCACTAACGGGCATGCTTACGCCCTCGTCGCCCGCCCTGTCGAAACGCCGAGCCTAGCGCAACTCAATGAAGACGGCACTACCACAGCTCTCTACCGCCCCAACAAGGTGCAGATTTCGCGCGCCTCTACGTCCATCCCCCGCTCGCTGCTGTTCACTGGACGCCACGGACGCGCACAGGCGTGGTTCTACCCGCCCACAAACGCCAACTTCACGCACGCGCCGGGAGAGTTGCCGCCCCTGATCGTGCGCTCTCATGGAGGACCGACGGCGTTTGCCAGCAACGAGTTCTCGCTCGGCATCCAGTTCTGGACATCGCGCGGATTCGCGGTGCTCAACGTCAACTACTCCGGTTCATCCAACTTTGGACGCGCCTTCCGCAACCGTCTCAACGGACGTTGGGGCGTGGTTGACGTTGACGATTGCGCCGCCGCCGTCAGGGCTTGCATCGATTCAGGTTGGGTGGACGATAAGCGCATCTCCATTACGGGAGGCAGCGCAGGCGGATACACCACCCTGCAATCGCTAGTCACAACCCACATCTACGCCTGTGGGGTATCAAATTACGGCGTCGCCGACTTGGAACTGCTGCTGCACGACACTCACAAGTTCGAGTCCCGCTACCTCGACACGCTGGTCGGTCCGTATCCACAGCGGCGCGACATTTATCTGGAGCGCTCCCCCATTCATCACCTGGACGCACTGCTGTGCCCAATGCTGATCACGCAAGGTGCCGATGACATCGTCGTGCCCCAGATCCAGGCCATCCAGCTCTCCGAAGCGCTGCTTGACAAGGGGCTACCCGTCGCGCTGCGCATCTTCCCCGGAGAAGGTCACGGTTTCAAGAAACTGGAGACGCGACGCGAGGCGCTGGCCGCAGAGCTCAGCTTCTACGCCCAACTGTTCGGCTTCACTCCGGCCGACAACATCCCCACGCTCACGATAGACAACCTGCGCCCGCGTCGCGTCTTGGACGACACGCCCAACGACTGACTAACTCAGCATCATCCGACATCCTCTGTCACTGCGCGCAAGCGAGGCGTAGTGGCAGGGTGGCGAGAAAGAAGGGACGCACGGGTGCCCACAACCATGCGTTAGCGGGCACCAAATATCGCAGTGCCGACGCGCACCGTGGTGGCGCCGTATTCGATAGCTAGCGGGAAGTCGCTGCTCATGCCCATGGAGAGTTCGTCCCAGGTCAAACCTAGGGTTTCCCGTTCACGCAAGTCAGCCTGCAAGTCACGCATGCGCTCGAAACAAACTCTGACTTCGGTTTCGTCCTCACTGGGGACGGCTAAAGTCATTAGGCCACGCACGAGCAGGTGTGGATAGACAGCTAGGCGTTCGGCAAACTCGCGGACTTCCGCTGGTTCCAGGCCAAACTTGCTGGGTTCGCCAGACGAGTTGACCTCGATAAACACGTCGAGCGTGCGGTCTTGTTCGGTGAGGCGACGGTCAAGCACACTGGCTAGACGCACGGAGTCCAGCGCGTGGAACTCGCTGGCCAGGCGTGTCGCGTCGACAGCCTTGTTGGTTTGCAGGTGTCCAATGAGCGCAAAACTGATCGCAGACATGCCATGAAGCTCTGACGCTTTGGCGTCCAACTCCTGCACCCGGTTCTCGCCAAACACCTGGATGCCGGACGATTCGTACGCCGCCACGATGGCCGCAACGGGGTGATTCTTGCTGACGGGCAGCAGGCGCACATCGGAGGGGTCCCGTCCGGCAGCGGTAGCCGCGACCGCGATCTGACGGCGAATCTCTCCAATGCGCACGCCAATCTCGCTCACGGCAGCAGGGTCAGTGTGGATCACGGCAGCCTCACCATCCGAGAGATCGGAGTTAGTGAAGTCGGATGAGGCCCATGGGCTCGCACGGTCATTACGGCCACCTCGCAGCCATCGAGATTGCCCCGATACCGGCAAACACCGCGAACAGCAGGGCCACGCCCGCAAACCGTTCCGTCACCTCGGAGGCCTCCTCAACGTAGCCGATCTGGCGAGCAATCGTCTCATACACCTCAGATAGGTCTTGTTTGGATTCGGCAGAGAACTTCTTGCCGCCACTCAACTGCGCGATGCGCGAAAGCTCGTAGTGGTCCACCGGCACCTGGTCCAGCTGTCCATTGTTAATGACGTAGCCATTCGCTGTCCCATAAGCGATGGTGTAGATGGGAACGCCCTTCTCTTTGGCGGCTTTGGCTGCCGTGGCGGAGTCCTTGCCCACGTTGGTGGCACCGTCGGAGAGCAACACTATGGCGCCGGGAGCGGGTTCGTCTGGATGGTCAGGGTCCGGCGGAGCGAGCTTCAGGGCATCCAACGACGTGTAGATCGCGTCACCAATGGCGGTGGACGGCAGCAGTTCCAGCCCGGCGATCACCCGCTTGGCAGCACCACGGTCAGTGGACGGCGGCAGCACGATTGCCGTGGATGCGGCGAAACTCACCACGGCCAAGTTGAACCCTTGCGGCAACATGTCAACAAACTCCATGGCGGCCTCTTTCGCTGCCGCCAACCGGTCCGGTGCCACATCTTGGGCTGCCATGGAGCGCGACACGTCAATCGCCAAAACCACCGTTGCCCGCTCGCGCGGCACTTCCACGTAAGCGACCGGGCGCGCAAACGCCATGACCAAGAACGTGAGCGACAGCAGCGACGCCATCACCGAGAAGTGTCGCTTCCACTTGGACTCTGTTGGCAGAAGTTCAGCCAGTCGCCGATTGCGTCGTCCCGGCACGAAACGCGAGGACAGCAGCAGATACAAGCCGCCAACGGCAGGCACCAGCACGAGCCACCACAGTCGCTCCGGAGCGCCAAATCCCATCAACAAACTATCGAGCATCGAAGTTCACCTCGCTAGCACTCATCGTGCGCCCCCCTCGTCGTCATCCTGCGCTTTGGGAGCAGGACCGTAGTCAACAGACCACCGGAACATCACGGCCACCTCGCTGCCATTGAGACCACACCGAGAGCCGCGACGATGGCGAACGCGAGTGCGTACAACGCCCATGTGGCCGTGACTTCGGTTTTCACATCTTCATAGCCAACATCGCTGCTCAGCTCCTGGTAGACGTCGTTCAGTTCAGACACCGAGTCGGCGCTCAACGCCCTGCCGTTTCCAGCGGTGGCAATCTCCCGCAACGCCTGCGCGTCGGGAGCAACGTTTTCGCGTTTGCCATCCAGATCGACGTACCCGTTTTGGGTGCCGAACGCGATGGTGAACACCCGATACCCCTTCTCCTTTGCCGCCGCAGCAGCGCTAATGGGAGACGGCCCCACGGTGTTTGACCCATCAGAGAGCAGCAGGATCAGGCCAGGTGCCGGAGTGTCGTTCTCGCCCAGGGGAGCCGCGTCAATCGCCGACACTGCTGCCTGAATTGACGATCCGATGGCCGTGCCGGCGTCAAGCTCCAGCGAGTTGATGGCAGCTATGGTGGCCGTGCGGTCAGTGGTTGGGGGTGAGATCGAAGCGGGAGACCCCGTCAACTTCACAATTGAAACGTTATACTTCAGTGGTAGTTGCCGCACAAACGCGATGGCTGCCTCTTTCTCGGCATCCAATCTCGTTGGCTTCACATCGTTAGCCTCCATGGACAGCGACGCGTCCAAAATGAGCACCACTGTCGCGCGTTCGCGAGGCTGTTTCTCAACGCCAACCGGCCTGGCCCACGCCCCACAGATCATCGCCAACGATGCGAGCGCCATGGCAACGCTCACGTGTCGCCGCCACTGGCTCTGTTTGGGCAGCACTGCGGCCAGAATGCCGGTGTTGGTGTAACGAATGCCCTTGCGACTGCTGAGATGCAGCGCAATGATGTACGCAGCGATCAGCAGCGGCAGCAACAACAACCCCCACAGCCTGCCTGCGGCGATAAAGTCGAACGGACCGATAGTGGTTGTGGTCACTTGCTCACCCCCTGCGGTGGAGCCGAGATGACTGCTGCAGTGCGTTTGTAACTCAGCACAAAGTGGGCGATGTCCTCAACCCAGTCGCGGTCCGTAGCTAGCTGCAAATGCCCCACCCCGGCACGCCTGAGCGACGCGGCCACCCGCTCACGCTGCTGGCGCGTAGCCGCATCCACCAACTCGCGCGCCTTCGGATCGGAGGTGTTTACGTAGCGGGCGTAGTCGGTTTCGGGGTCACGAATCAGAATGTCACCAACATCGGGCAGGGCCAACTCGGCCGCGTCAACAACCTCAATGCACAACACCTGATTGCGCACTGCTAAGCGTCGCAGCGCCCGCTCCCAATCCGGGGGAACACTCGGGTCAACCTCCGCCTCACCAGCGGTCAGGAAGTCAGAAACGACCACGCGCAGGCCGCGTCGGCGTTGCAACCGCGTCATCTGCTCAATGCCATCCGCAAGACTCATGTCACCGGGCGCGTGGTCCGGAACAATCGGCTCCTCAAGCATGCGCCCGAGCAGTCCGTACAGGGCACTGCGTCCAGCGCGCGCCGGTAGCGCCTTCACCTCGTTGGGCTTGTAGATCATGCCGCCAAAACGGTCACCGACACGCTGCGAGATAAACCCGATGGTGGCTACGGCGGCGATGCCAAGGTCGCGTTTGGTGACGCCCGCAGTACCCCAGTTCATCGACGGGGTGACGTCTAACAACGCCCAGATCTCTAGTTCACGGTCAGCGATGGTGTCGCGCACATGGGGGACGGTGGTGCGGGCGGTGACGGCCCAGTCCATGCGCCGCACGTCATCCTGACCGGGAGAGTAGACCCTAGCCTCGCCCGGCTCGGAACCCGGACCTGGTAACAAACCGAGGTGGTCGCCCTGCAAAAAGCCCTCCAGGCGGCGCACAATGGTCAATTCCAGCCGCCGAAGGGCCGCTTCAGGTGCCAACTTGTGCAACCGGATCGTCTGCCCCTTTGGGGCCTCAATCAGCGAGATGGCAGCAGAAGAGTCCACGTCATCCGAAGTGGATGGACGCGGTGGCGCGAACTCTGGCAGTGCCCCAAAACCCATACGTGTCTTCTTGTCCTTGAAACTTCAACTATGCTCGCGGCGGAAGTTGAATCCCAGGAGCAGCAGGTCCAGTTGGTGCAGGCCCCGCGGGTGCCATGGGCGCAGCAGCAGTGGCAGGCGCGCCCGGACGGCCATTCCACACCGGCGTCGGGGCTGGAACCATCGCCAAGATGCGTTCGACAACCTGCGTGGTGGGAATGTTGTCCGCAATGGCGTCAAAACCGAGCGTCAACCGGTGCGACATCACGTCCTTGGCGCACGCCTGCACGTCGGACGGCAGCACATAGTCACGGCCATGAATGAGCGCCAAAGCCCGCGCCGCGTTGACCAGACCGAGGGTGGCACGCGACGAGCAGCCAATCGAGATCACCTTGGTGAGATCAGGCATGCCAAACTCAGACGGGTTGCGCGTCGCCATCACGATGCGCACGATGTACTCGGCCACCAAGTTATGGACAAAGATGTTGCTCGCCATCTTCTGCAGCTTGAGCGTCATCTCGGGGTTGATGATCTGGCGGGCCTCGGGGACGTCAACAGACATGCGCCGCAGGATCTCAAACTCCTCGTTACCCTTGGGGTACGGCACGTCCACCTTGAGCAAGAAACGGTCGCGCTGTGCCTCAGGCAACGGATACACGCCCTCGGACTCCACCGGGTTCTGGGTGGCGATAACGATGAACGGCTTCTCCATGGGGTAGGTGATACCGCCGATAGACACCTGCTTTTCAGCCATGAGTTCGAGCATCGCGGCCTGCACCTTGGCGGGCGCGCGGTTGATCTCGTCAGCAAGCACAAAGTTGACGAATACCGGGCCGAGTTCCGTGTCGAACGACTCCTTCTTGGCCGAGTACACCCGGGTACCCACAATGTCGGAGGGCACCAAGTCTGGAGTGAACTGGAGACGAGCGAAAGAGCCGCCGATGACGGTGGCGAATGTGCGCACGGCTAGGGTCTTTGCGGTGCCAGGCACGCCTTCAAGCAGGATGTGACCGCGACCAAGTAGCCCGACCATCAACTGCTCGACAAGGTGTTCCTGACCGACGATGACCTTCTGCACCTCGTTCAACGCCTCCCGCAACAGCGCGGATGCGCTCGCCGGAGTCATTGGGGACTCGCCGCCAACCGGCACGCTCGTCCCTTGCCCTTGTGAGAAGCCTGCGGATAGGGACCCATCAGGTGTGCTCGTGGGGAATTCGCTCATGGTCTTCCTTGTGTTCTTGTCTAGCGGTTCGCGCATCATGCCACTCGTGAGGGTAAGTGACCCGCTGGATGGCTCTGAAGCTTGGATTTGCGCCAGTTCCACCTCGCCCACTAATGCTACCGTGTCACAGGTGTATTGGCTGATGCCAAAACCGTCTTACACAGTGATTATTCAGAAGACTCACAGCAAAATCGGGGCCTTTGAGGTCACCAATTCACCCCAATCTGTGGTGAGATAGTAGGTACAATGAGTGACCCGATCCAGTTACCCCCGCTAGCACCAGCGACGCAGGGCGTGGACGTTCCCGGCGACCTGCCACAAGTGGACATCTACCCTGCCCCGCCCTACGGAGCCGCACTGAGCGTTGACGACCCTCCGCTGATCGGTGGCTACTGGCTGGACGGAAGGCTGGCAGCACGTGCCGCAGGCGTCACTTATCTTGCCCATGACGAGGCAGGCACGTCTGTAATGCTGGTGATGCTCTCGGAGGGTGCTTCGGGTGACGCGGGAGCACGCGACAGGCTCGCTGGTGAGGTCAACAAGATGCACCGCGACACTGTTTTGGCGCGCGGTGGCACCGGCCAGGACGAGGGCCGGATGGCCGACAAGTTCATCAGCGACATTGACTCCCCCATCGCTGAGTCAATCTCTGAGGTTGACGAGCCGCTGGCCCCGTGGGTGGCCTTGGCGTACGACGGCTCGCAAGAGGCGGTACTGGAGGCCAACCGGTTGTTGCGCAGTGTCGAACTGTCCAGTACGCCCCAATTGGGGGAAGAACGCGGTCCCAACTTCGAGCTTCCGTGGATTCGCAAGACCTCGCCGGGGTCGTGGCGATTGTGGCCGCTGTCTTGGCCAAGGAACAAGAACAGAGCCGGTTGGGTGAGCATTCTTGCGTCCTGGCTACTGATGTTGCTGCTCACGGCGCTGGCGCTGCTGATCGTGGTGCTGTTGTTTCAGAACACGCCTCCGGTGTCGCCACCGCCGCCCGTGCCGACCAGCGGTTCTGGTTCAGGTGGAGGGTCCGGGTCCCCTGAATCTCCAGAGTCTCCAGACTCGCCCGAGTCTGGTTCGCCAGAATCTCCAGAATCTGGGTCTCCCGAGCCTCCTGAGTCCGGATCCCCCTCTGAGTCGAGTTCGGACTCAGGAGAACCTTCCGAGTCAGGTTCGCTATCCCCGTCGGAGTCCGGTTCAGGCGACCCTAAATCCCCCACCAAGACCCCATCCATGATGAGTTCCGCGCCATCGGGAACCGGTGACGCGCCCACACAGAACACCAAACTGTGAGCCCCGCCATCTTATGAGCACCGCTATGCGCATGGTCGCCACCGATATGGATGGCACTTTTCTTGCCAGCGACGGCACCGCCCCGGCATTGAACGTCGAGGCTGTTCTGCGTGCCGCCGAACTGGATGTGACCACGGTGTTCGCCACGGGGCGCCCTTGCCGCTGGCTACAACCTCTTGACCCGGTTCGCGCGGCTCACCCGCTAGCCATCACGTCAAACGGTGCGGTCATCTTTGACCTTGAGACCGCCACAGTGCGCGAGTTTTTCCCCGTACCCATCGCCGATGCCATAGGTGTGGCGGTGGCCGTGAAGGCAGTCGTGCCCGACGCCGGATTCGCGGTTGAATACACCCAAGGCTGGGGTCGAGACTCCACGTACCAGATTCGTGGTGACATGGTTGTTCAGGACGTGCTCACGGAAGATATTGACGAACTGTTGACCGCGCGTGTTGCGGTCAAACTGTTGATAATGAGCCAGAGCTTGCCCACTCTCGACCTCTACGCGGCCGTCGAGCCACTCGCCCGTGGACGTCTTGATGTCACTTACTCGTGGGTGATGCCGACCGGACTGTTGGAGTTGAGCGCTCCCGGCGTCTCCAAGGCGAGTGCCCTCAAGATTCTGCTCGACGAGGCTGGTGTTGCCGCTGCCGAGTTGGTGGCATTCGGTGATATGCCAAACGACGTGGAGATGTTACGCCTAGCCGGACGCGGATTCGCGATGACCAACGCTCAACCTGAGCTGTTGGCCGAGTTTGAACATACAGCCGGGACCAATGACGATGCTGGCTTCGCACGCACGCTGCTGACGCTCCTCGATGCCAACGACAGCTAAGAGAACCAGCCCTAACGTCCGCGCTTGTTTCGAGACGCGAGCGCCCGTTGCAGTTCACGGTTCACGTCACGCTCGGCGATGTCGCGGCGCTTGTCCCACTCGTGTTTGCCGGTAGCGACTGCCAACTCAACTTTGGCGTAGCCATCACGGAAGTACAGTGACAGCGGGATCAGCGTCTTGCCCTTCTCCTGCGTCAGGCGGGAGAGTTTGACGATCTCTTTGGCGTGCAGCAGCAGTTTGCGATTACGTTTAGCGGCATGGTTGTGGAAGGTGCCTTGCGCGTACTCGGGGATGTTGGCTCCGCGCAGCCACACCTCGCCGTTGTCGATGGTGGCGAAGGCGTCCACAAGGGATGCGCGACCCTCGCGCAGACTCTTCACTTCGGTACCGGTGAGCACCAGCCCCGCCTCGAAACGCTCTTCAATGTTGTACTCATGGAAGGCGCGTTTGTTGCGCGCCACAATCTTCTCGCCCTTTTCGCGTGGCATGGTTCTCACCTCCTGTCGATTTCTCTCGCCCGGCACACGACCAGCGAGACTGAGCGTGTGTGTTGCAGACGCTCGTCCCCCATGGAAACATGCGTCTGTAACAAGTGGGGCGGCCGGGGCTCGAACCCGGGACCGGCGGATTATGAGTCCGCAGCTCTAACCTGCTGAGCTACCGCCCCAAACGCGAAAGCCAATTCTACTGGTTACGTGGGCGTGTTGCCTATCGGGCAAGCGAGCGAAGTATCAACGTACCAATCAAAGCGATCAGCGACAAGCCCACTGGGATGCTAACCAACTGGATGATGAGAGCGCGGAACTTGCCGGGTTTCACCGCACAGAGTACGGCCACCAAGACGCCACAAATGCCCACGACAGCCACCAAAAAGCCCAGAACATCCAGCCCCAACGCTGCATACCACGCAGTGGTGGGGTGAATGTGCAGGATGTGCGAGCCGACGGCATAGGAGCAAGACACGGAGGGGTTGGCCTGCGTCAAGGTGAATGAGCCGACGACCCGTCCAAACCTGTAGGTGCCCTCACTACCGTTGCGGATGGGGGCGGGAAGCGCATTCGTTCGAACAGTCATGACGACTGGGGTGCCGTCTGCCTCCATAATGGCACAGCCTGCGTCGGGCCACTCGCCATCTGAGATGTCGGCTTTGGGCGTCTCGATCTCGACGACGATCACGTAGTTTCCCGGCTCAAGATCAAGCGTGGAAGCCAAGTAGCTCGGGTCGGTGCCGCTGCGCATGTCTTCCATGGTGCGCATCATCAGACCCAAAGGCACCAGCGCAAGGAAGGCGAGGGAGACAACAACAGCGATCACGGCTCGTAGGACACCGGGCAGATGCTGCTCTGGTGCCTCGATTACCGGCTCGCCGTGCTCGGGCTCTTCGTCGTGAAAACCCGGACTTGGTGGCTGGAACTCTGCCACTTCTCTGCTTCCTCCCGCTCGGCATGTGTTATTGCCGAATCTTCAGTCTAGACCCGAAAGGGCCGAATGCACCCTCTGACGTACATTCGGTGCGCTCAGCTGCACTGCCAACACCCGCGCCGCGCGCATGCTTTCGCACCCAAGCGACCCGCAGCAACCTGCAGCCAAGCCACTCACTCAGCCTCCGAGGTATGCCCTCTTCACCTGCTCGTTGTCGGACAGCTCCGCTGCCTCGCCCTGCATGACGATTTGGCCCGTCTCCAAAACGTAGGCGCGACCCGCGATTGACAATGCCATCTGCGCGTTCTGCTCCACCAACAGGATGGTGGTGCCGTCAGCGTTCATGTCCACAATGTTGGAGAAGATCTGCTCTACCAAGATCGGGGCCAATCCCATCGACGGTTCGTCGAGCATCAGCAGTTTGGGGCTGCTCATCAGTGCCCGCCCCATTGCCAGCATCTGTTGTTCGCCGCCAGACAGTGTGCCCGCAACCTGCTTGCGACGCTCCTTCAAGCGCGGAAACAGCGTGAATGCCCGCTCCATGCCAACACTGGTGTCCGCCCCCCGCTGGGTGTATGCGCCCATCTCAAGGTTTTCGGCAACGGTCAGGCTGAGGAAGATGCGACGGCCCTCCGGCACCTGCGCCAGGCCGCGTTCCACACGCTTGTGGGGCACCAGCGCGGTGATGTCGTCGTCCAAGAACGTGATGCTGCCCGTGCGGGGGCGCAGCAGGCCGGAGATGGTTTGCAGCACCGTGCTCTTGCCTGCCCCATTTGCCCCGATCAGCGTGACGATCTCGCCCTCGTTGACCTCCAGCGAGATGCCTTTGACGGCATGAATCGCGCCATAGTAGACGTGTAGGTCACTCACCTTCAGCATCATGGCGGCCCTCCTCAGCGCGTCGTCCCAAGTAGGCCTCAATCACTTGTGTGTTGTTCTGGATGTCGCTCGGAGTGCCCTTGGCAATGATCTTGCCAAAGTTGAGCACGCAGATGCCCTCACAGATGCCCATCACTAAGCTCATGTCGTGTTCGATAAGCACGATGGCGATCTGGAACATGTCACGGACCTTGACGATGTTGTCCATCAACTCGGCGGTCTCACTGGGGTTCATGCCCGCAGCGGGCTCGTCCAGCAGCAACAACTTCGGGTTGGTAGCTAGGGCACGAATGATCTCCAGGCGACGCTGGGCGCCGTAGGGCAGCGACCCGGCCTGTGCCTGTTCTAGGTGCTCCATGCCAAAGATCGACAGCAACTCCCGCACCCGCTCGTTGGCCGCACGTTCGGCCTTCCAGTAGCTGGGAAGACGTAACACTCCAGATGCCATCGAATAGTTGATGTGGTTGTGCAGGCCGACCTTCACGTTGTCGGCGACGCTCAAGTTGTCGAACAGCCGGATGTTCTGGAACGTGCGTGCCATGCCAGCCCGGCTCAACTGCACCGAATTCATGCTCAGGGTGTCCTGGCCGTCGAACAGGATGGTGCCCCGCGACGGTTGATACACCTTGGTGAGCAGGTTGAACACTGTGGTCTTGCCCGCGCCGTTAGGGCCGATCAGACCAGCGATCTCGGTTGGGCTCACCGCAAAGTCGAAGTCGTCCACGGCGGCCAAGCCACCAAAGTCGATACCGAGGTTGAGTGCCTCCAAGATGGGCTGTTTGTCGGCGTCGCGCTCGGGGATGAGATTTGTGGTGGGCTGTGGCACCAACTTTGTTTCTGTCTTAGACATCGAGAATCACCTCCGACACGTCGTCTTGCTCGTCGGCGTCTTGATTGTCATGGTCAACGACAGTCGCGTCGGGGCGTGGGTCCGCCTCTATGCTTGCGTCCCCGCCCGGCGAGCCAGACGACCCGGTGACGACGCGCGAGAACCATGCCTTGGCCTGCGCAGGCAGCGCCTTCACTGACGCGTTGTTCGTCGCCAACATGACCAAGATGAGCACGATGGCGTAGATCAGCATGCGGTAGTCGTTGAACTCGCGCAGCATCTCGGGTAGCACCGTGAGCACGGTAGCCGCAATGATCGAGCCGGTGATGTTGCCCAGGCCGCCCAGCACCACGTACACCAAGATCAGGATGGAGGTGTTGAAGTTGAACTTTGTGGCAACAATCGTGGAGAAGTTCATGGCATACAGCGCGCCCGCTGCACCCGCCAGCGTGGCTGAGGTGACAAACGCCATCAGCTTGTAGCGAGTGACCGGGATGCCAACGCTCTCCGCCGCAATGCGGTTGTCACGCAGCGCCATGATGGCGCGCCCCGACTTGGAATTGACTAGGTTTATCACGATAAACAGCGTGACCAAGATGAGGATGAAACCTGCCGTAAAGGTGGACAGCCGGGGAATGTTGGAGATGCCAATGGGCCCGTTGATGATGACGCGGGCGTCGGCTTCCATGCCGAGGTCTTGCACTGTGGTCAAGAAGCCAAAATGCAGCCCGTTGGAGTCCTTACCGATGGTAAGGCAGTTGATGACGTTCTTGATGATCTCGCCAAAAGCGAGGGTGACGATAGCCAGATAGTCACCGCGCAGCCGCAGCACCGGGATGCCAATCAGGAAACCCGCGATACCGGCACAGATCGCGGCGATGATCATGCCAACCACTAAGCGCAGCCCCTGCGAAGGGATGGTGTCGCTCAACGCGATGCACGCGGTCACTCCGGAGAACGCGCCCACGCTCATGAATCCGGCGTGCCCCAGCGATAACTCGCCCAGCACGCCGACGGTGAGGTTCAGCGACACCGCCAGCACCACGTAGGCGCAGATCGGCACCAACTGGCCCCGCAGCGTGGCTGAGATGTTGCCGCCGTTGGCAAGAACCGACACCACGACGAATGCCACGATCACAACGGCATACGGCAGAAACGTGCGGAGGTTCTTCCGCGCGAGTTGTTGCAGTTTGGGTACCACGACGCTCACCTACACCTTCTCCTGCACGCTCTTGCCCAGCAGGCCCGTGGGTCTGACTAGCAGGACGACGATGAGAACAAGGAAGACGATAGCGTCCGAAAGTTGAGTGGAGATGTAGGCCTTGCCGAAGATCTCGATGACGCCCAGCAAGATGCCGCCAATCATGGCGCCCGGAATGGAGCCGATGCCGCCAAACACGGCTGCGGTGAAGGCCTTGATGCCCGGCATGGAGCCGGTGGTGGGGCTAAGCGTGGGATACGCCGAGCAGAGCAGGATGCCCGCGATGGCTGCAAGCGCCGAACCAATGGCGAACACCATGGAGATGGTGGCGTTGACGTTGATGCCCATCAACTGGGCCGCGCCCTTGTCCTCGCTGACCGCCCGCATGGCCTTGCCCATTCTGGTCTTGCTGGTAAACCACGTGAGCGCCATCATGATGATTATGCAGGTGACAACCGTCAACAGGGCCGTGTAGGAGATGGACAGTTGGCCATCAAAGAGTTTCAGTGAGCCGTTACCGACGATGGAGGGAAACACCTTAGGATTTGACGTCCACAACAACAGCGCAGAGTTCTGCAAAAAGTAACTGACGCCGATGGCAGTGATCAGCACCGCCAGCGCCGGAGCCTGCCGCAGTGGTCGGTACGCCAATCGCTCGATGGTGACGCCCAGAATGGTGCAGACCACCATCGCAACCACCACGCCAACAACGGCGGGCAGTTCATAGCGTGACACCATGAAGAAGCAGGAGTACGCCCCCACCATGATAACGTCGCCATGCGCAAAGTTCAGCATCTTGGCAATGCCGTAGACCATGGTGTAGCCCAGCGCGATAATCGCGTAGATGCTGCCCAAGCTGACGCCACTGATCAGATGTGACAAAAAAGCCATTTACTCGTCCCTCACAAGCTGCAGGGAGGACCGTCGATAAGTGACGGCCCTCCCTCAAGCTTTCAAAATGTGCAGATGTTAGTCGAGACCGGCGTAAGCGCCGTTCTTGATGATCATGCCCTTAGGAGCCTTGGAGACCTGACCGTTGGTGCCCCACGTCACGTCGGTGCCCGTGATTCCATTGAAGGTCATCGTGGTGAACTGTGCAATGAGGATGTCATTGATCGCCTCAGCGCTCAAGTCAACGGTGATGTTTCCAGCCTGAATGGCCTGATAGATGGCGTAGATGCAGTCGTAGCCGTCAGCCGCGAACTGGTTGGGGACCTCGCCGAACTTGGACTGATACGTGGCAACGAACGCCTCGGTCTTGGCATCGGTGGAGTCAGCGTTGAACGGGGTCAACAGGATGACGCCCTCAGCCAGCGCGGTGTTGAAGCCTTCAAGCGTCAGGATGCCGTCCATGCCGTCAACGCCGAAGAACTTCGGAGTGTAGTCGATGGAGGCTGCCTGCTGCAGGATCAACGAAGCGGGAGTGTAGTAGATGGGCAGGAAGATGATATCCGCACCCTTGCTCTTGGCATCGCCCAACTGGACGGAGAAGTCCTGCTGGCTGTCCTCAGTGAACGTGCTTGTCGAGACGATCTCAAGACCGAGAGTCTCGGCAGTCGTCTTGAAGGTGTTGAAGATGCCCGTGGAGTAAGCGTCGTCATTCTTGTAGATGACGGCGACCTTGGTGCCGAGCTTCTGGTCGACGATGTACTGCGCGGAAGCTGAACCCTGGTTCGGGTCGGCGAAGCACATCTGGAAGACGTTATCCTTGCCAGCGGTCACATCGACCGACGAAGCGGACGGGGTGAGGGCGAAGATGCGATCAGTGAAGTTCTCAGCGCCGGTCGCGATGGCCGGGGTGCTGGTGACGGAACCGAGCGAGATCTGCATTCCCCAGTCCTTCAGGGTGTTGTAAGCGTTGACAGCCTTCTCAGCGTCGTGCTCGTCGTCCTGGTAGTTGAGTTCAAGTTGGATACCGCCCAGGGCGTTGATCTCGTCAACGGCGATCTGAGCGCCGTTGCGGGCTGCCTGGCCGTAGATGGCTGCTCCGCCAGTCAGCGGGCCGGTGGCGCCAATCTTGATGGCCGTAGCGGCAGCGCTGGTGCTGCTAGCGGTGGTTGTCGGCGCATCCTCGCTGCACGCCGCGAGCGCAAAGGCGAGCGTCGCGGCCAGCGTACAGGCAAGTGTCTTTTTCATTTTCATGGGGATTTTCCTTTTTCACTGGTTCCAGACCGGCGGTGCTTGCGCGCGACCAGTCCACCGAGGTCGATAAAAGCTAGCGTCCTCAGCTTGTCAGACGAGTGTAGCAGGATATTCTTGCGATTTTTCGCTGTGGGCCACATGCGGGCTAGCGATGCGAGCGCAACAACCTCAGGGAAGTGAGAGGCGCTGTCGCGCCGCGGCCGCTTGTGGGCGATACTGGGTTCGAACCAGTGACCTCTTCGGTGTGAACGAAGCGCGCTACCACTGCGCCAATCGCCCCTGTTTAGTTATGTTTGCGAACTTCACGCTTGCGTCATCGCATATGACGCATCCTCTGCGTGGGCGACACTGGGTTTGAACCAGTGACCTCTTCCGTGTCAGGGAAGCGCGCTACCACTGCGCCAGCCGCCCGGTGCCAAGCTTTCGCTAGGCCTCGTGAAAAGTGTTTCGGCGTTTGCCTTACACCTCTTGTGTCTCGTCAAGAGGTGGAGAGGGGATTTGAACCCCTGTACACGGCTTTGCAGGCCGTTGCCTCGCCTCTCGGCCACTCCACCGAGTGTGTTCCCTTGTTTGCAGATTGGGTTCTGTTAGCAAGGACATGCGCTAAAGATGACTTCAGCACTGTGTATTTGGTAAGCCAAAGGGCAAGTGTTCTGCCCTTACGACTTTTCCGAGCGGACGACGGGACTCGAACCCGCGACCCTCACCTTGGCAAGGTGATGCTCTACCAACTGAGCCACGTCCGCAAACTCATTTCTGAGCGCGCTAAGAAGCTTAGTAGACAAATGCGTCACAAGCCAAACGCAGGTGTCGGCGGGCTTTCGTTGAGCGCTCAACTGGACTCAAATCTGTGCGTGCTACTCGCTCGCAAACTGCGCCCACACCTTGCCATGGCATGTACGTTCAAGATTTCGTCTCACTATGTGGACAATCCGTCCACCAAATGAGAGTGGGCTTGCCAAATGGGCACAAAGTCGGCAGAGTAGATGCGTCCCTAAGGTAAGACACGCTCGGGCGTGCCTCCTTGCGAGTTGGGCGCCAACTTGGGTTATCAGGTTGACGGAAGGACACGAAAGATATGACGGCACCTGCGCTAATCCTGTTAGCCGGTGCGTTCTCGGATGAGCGTTCTGTGCAGACTGTGCACGCCCTGCGCACCCGGATGCAGGTACTTCGCCCCGGTATTCAGGTGCATCTCGTCTTCATTAGTGAGATGCCCGAATCCGCCCACGTCATCCTCAAAGAAGTTGCCACCTCAGGTATCAACGAGGCCGTGTTCGTGCCGCTCGACCTCGTGCGTTCCCTAGAACCCGAAGCGGGCGTCCAAGAACTCCTCGCCGGTCTGCGTGCCGCGTTCCCCGCGCTGCACATCGCGCTCTCCCACCCCATCGGCCCTGCGGGCGAACTGCTCGCCGCACTGGATTCCAAGATCCGTCAGGCACTCAGCGCCGCCGGAGTGCGCGAGGTTGACGCGGTGGTGCTCGCTGCGCCCGAAAGTGGTGACGCGCGTGGTAACGCCCTGCTGGCTAGACGCGCCCGACAGTGGCACAACCATCATCGACTTCCCGCTCAGGTTGCCCTCGCTGACGGCACCGGACTCAACGTGGCCCAAGCCATCGCCGCGCTGCGCGCTCAGGGACGACGTGCCATCGTGGTCGGCTCGTTCTATCTGGCCGCCAACGACGCCTACCGGTCCATGGCAGAGATGGCGCTGCGCAGCGGCGCACTGGCCGTCGGAGCACCGATCTCAACTGACGAACGTCTGATGGATGTCATCATGGCCCGTTACGCTGTTGCTGCGCTAGACCTGCTTGAAGAGGTGGACGCTGCACCTCGCGAGCGGGAAGTCCCAGAAGTCACCGCCCCAGCGACCACCAGCGAGCACGTAGAGCAGCCGTCATCATAGCCGGAGACGTAGGCACTCGCCGTACGACCCGTGAGCTGCCCAAAGCATCCTTCGCAACAACCCAAGGAGCACACTCCCCGGCGCGCCAGTCACGCTCAAAGCCCCTACGCGACTACCCTAAAGGCGTGCGAACAGCTAATAATCCGGATGACTCGTTGTTCACCCGTACCTTTGAAGTTGTTTCCGCATTTGAGTGGGAGCACGGCATTCAGGCCCGCATCTACCCTGGCCCGACCCAACTCGCCCCGTTCGCGTTCACCCTTGAAGCCGATGTTGACGAACGCTACTCCCCCGACCTGAGCGCCCGTCTGCTCGTCCTCCATGACCCTGCCGAACCTGAGGCTTGGTCGGGCGCGTTTCGTTGCGTAGCCTACGTCAACGCCCCAGTGGACTCTGAGACGGCCAACGATCCACTGTTGCTGGAGGTGGGCTGGTCTTGGCTCACCGAAGCCCTGGACAGTTGTCAGGCCGAGTACACCGAGCCGTCAGGGACGGTCACCACCATTACTGGACGTGGATTTGGCTGCAAATCGCACGAGTTCACCTGCGAGATCGAGTTGCGCGCCTCATGGACGCCACTGATTCGCGGCGAACTAGACATCGAGGCGCACCTGCGCGCGTGGGAAGAGTTGCTGTTGTTGGCCGCCGGAGCACCGCACGCCCTCACCGGCCCATCTGCGGGAACGAGGCTGCAATGAGCGATAGCGACACTGACCTGCTTGATGAACCCCGGCGAGACGATGAAGAGACACCAGCGGACGACACCTCCGTCACCCTGCGCGAAGTCGCAGGGTCCACTCTCCAGCGCGACGACCAAGAGAAACCCGCAGACGATACTCCGCAGTATCCCGTGCTCTCGGTCCCGGCTGATGGCCTTCCCGCGCTGACCGACACCTGGCCTGCACTCGCCAAGACTCAAGCTGCACTTGCGCGCGGAACAGGACCAATCGCGTTCGACACTGAGCGGGCTGCCACCTACCGTTACTCCAATCGCGCGTATCTAATCCAGCTGCGCAGCCCGGAGACGCTCACCTGCCTTATCGACCCCATCGCTTTCCAGAATGGCCGCGAACTCGCCGACCTGAGCGCCTTTGGCACCGCCGCACGTGAGCGCGAGTGGATCCTGCATGCAGCCTCGCAAGATCTGCCCTGTATGTGCGAGGTGGGTCTTCGTCCCACAAGACTATTTGACACCGAGTTGGCCGGACGTCTGCTGGGCTTACGGCGTGTGTCCTTAGGGACGATGATTGAGCACTACTTCGGCCTCAGTCTGCTGAAAGAACACTCGGTGGCCGACTGGTCACAGCGTCCCCTCCCCGAATCATGGACCGCATACGCCGCGCTTGACGTGGAGTTGCTGATAGAACTGCGCGACAAGCTCGCCACAGAGCTAGCCAGTGTCGGCAAAGACGAGTGGGCGGCCCAAGAGTTCGCTTACATTGTTGAGCGTCATCTTGAGCCACCTGAGGAGCGCCCTGACAGGTTCAGACGCCTCACTGGGTCAAACCAGATACGCACCCGCCTTGGGCTGGCAATCCTGCGCGAGCTATGGACCACCCGTGACCAGATCGCTGAGGACCTAGACCGCTGGCCGGGACGTATTGTGCCCGACCATGCGCTGACGGCTATCGCCCTGCTGGCAAACAACGGCAAGGCGCCCTCTGCGGGCGATGTGCGCTCTCTGGCCGAGTTCCGCGCACAGCGCAGCCGAGTATTTCTGCGCGACTGGCAGGACGCCGTAGCGCGTGCCGCCACACTCAACGAGAAACAGATGCCACCCATGCGCGCACCCCGCATTGGGCCACCTGACCCCAGAAACTGGGAGAAGACGAATCCGCAGGCGTATGCCCGACTGCTAGCCGCAAAGCCGCGAGTCGTCTCACTGGCGGAAGACCTAGTGTTGCCCGGCGAGAACCTGCTCAGCCCGGCAACCCTGCGCGCCCTCTGTTGGGACGCCCCCGCACAGTTGGACTCCAAGACGATAGAGTTCGCGCTGAGTGGCCTTGGGGCTAGAAAGTGGCAGTGCGAACTGGTTGCCCCAGTCTTAGCTCATGCGTTCGCTGCGCTGTAGCCCAGCCGCACGACAAATCCACTGGAGCACGACAAATCCACTGGCGCATCAAAGATCACTGGGCTCCGGCCTGATCGCGCGCTTGACATCCGCGTCGCAGAGCAATTGTTAACCTAGGCTAACTTTGCGAGCGCACCCGAGCTGTCGCGCGATGGCGTACCGTGGCAGACTCGTCAATTGTTAGCCTAGGCTAACTTTGAAAAAGTGCTCTGCACGCTCTCGGTGATGGCCTCGGGGGTCAGCCCCAGACGTTGTAGCACCTGATCTCTGGTTCCGGCAGCGATAAACTGCTTGGGAACACCAAACTGCCTTGTCGGCACCTCGATGCCTGCGGCGTCCATCGCCAGCTCGAGCTGCGATCCGAGGCCTCCGTTGACCAGATTGTCCTCAACACTGACCACAAGCGAAAAGCCCGCGGTCAGGTCAACCAACTCGGTGGAGACGGGAATGGCCCACACCGGGTCAACAACCGTTGCCTGAATCCCCTGCTCAGCTAGAGCCTTGGCGACCGCTAGGGCAGTGCCTACCATCTCGCCGTACGCGATGATGAGCACGTCACGTTTTGTGCCAACGGCCAGCACGTCAAACTGACCGAGTTCCTCGACTGGCTCGATGTCGTCCGGCACGCGATTTTTGGAGTAGCGAATCAGGGTGGGACGGTCATTTACGCTGATGGCCTCGCGCAGCGCCTCTCTTAGGCGTCTGCCATCGCGAGGCGCGGCCAAGCGTAATCCAGGCACAATCGCGGCTAGGGACACGTCCCACATGCCGTGGTGGGTGGCTCCGTCAGGACCGGTGATTCCCGCCCGGTCAAGCACGAACGTGACGCCCAGTCTGTGAAGGGCAACGTCCATCAGCAGTTGATCGAACGCCCGGTTCAGGAAGGTGGAGTATACGGCGAAAACTGGGTGAAGCCCGGCGGTTGCCATGCCCGCGGCGGAGACTACTGCGTGCTGTTCGGCGATGCCAACATCGAAGACTCGCTTTGGATAGGCGCGTGCGAAGGGGCCGAGCCCCGTGGGTTGCAGCATGGCGGCGGTGAGCGCCACCACCTCAGGATGTTCTGCACCAATCTCCACTAGCTCGGCAGCAAAAGCGTCCGTCCATGTCTGGCCGACTTCTCTGTTGGTTTGCAGCGGCTCGCCAGTGTGCTCATCGATCGCTCCAATGGCGTGGAAACGATCTTCGTTGCGTTCCGCAGCACGGAATCCGGCCCCTTTACGGGTGATGACGTGTACGATCACCGGTCCACCAAAGCGTTTCGCCTGCTCAAGGGCGCGTTCGGTCTCCGCAATGTCGTGACCATCAAAGGGGCCAATGTACTTGATGCGCAAGTCCGAGAACATCACTTGCGGCACCAGCAGACTCTTCGCGCCGTTGCGCACCGCATGGAAGAACTCGACGAGGGTGCGTCCGATAATGGGAGTGTTGGCCACCACTTTGCTCAGTCTGTTGGACGCCTTGACGTAGCTCGGATCGGTGCGCAATCCGGCCAACTGGCGGCTCAATCCGCCCACCGTCTCCGCGTAGGAGCGCCCGTTGTCGTTGACGACGATGACCAGCCTGAGATTCTCTTCGACGGCGATGTTGTTCAACGCCTCCCAAGCCATGCCGCCGGTCAGCGCGCCGTCTCCGATGACGGCAACCACCGTGCGGTCGGTCTCACCTTGTAACCTGAAGCCCTTGGCCATGCCCTCTGCCCACGACAGCGACGTGGAAGCATGCGAGTTCTCAACCCAGTCGTGCTCGCTCTCGGCACGCGATGGGTAGCCGGAGAGCCCGTCCTCTTGGCGCAGCGTGGAGAACTGATCGGCACGGCCCGTGAGAATCTTGTGAACGTAGGCCTGATGGCCGGTGTCGAAGATGATGGGGTCGTGCGGCGAGTCAAACACGCGGTGTAGCGCGATGCTCAACTCCACGACACCTAGGTTAGGGCCGAGGTGTCCGCCCGTACGCGAGACGTTGGCAATGAGGAAGTGGCGAACGTCGCTGGCAAGAGCCTTCAGTTGCGCAAGGGACAGCGAACGCAGCACCTCGGGACTAAGGGGAACCTCCGCGTCTAACAACGACATCCTCCAATCATATTGCAGGCTTGGGGGTAACGGCACCTCAAACAATCGCTACGAGCGAGCGTTAGGAACCAGTTTGACGAGCGTCTCGACGTGGTGGGTCATGGGAAAAGCATCGAAAACCCGTGCCTCGGTTACTGCATAGCCGCAGGTGGCAAAGTCGGCCAAGTCCCGAGCAAGAGTCGCCGGATCACAGGAGACGTACGCGATAGCGCGAGGATGCACCCCCACAATTGCGGCAACCATGCCCTTTGCGCCCGCACGAGGAGGGTCGAGCACCACGAGGTCCACATCCGCAGACAACTGGGCCAGAGGCACCTTTGTGGGGAGCTCAGCGGCAACAAAGCGGGCTTGAGGCACGTTGCGCTTTGCCAAGGCGACGGCTCCCTTGTCCCCCTCGACGCCAGTCACGTCACAGCCAGCATCAACGAGCGCCCCGGCAAAAAGCCCGACGCCACAGTAAAGATCAATGGCCTTTTCGCCGGATTTGGGCTCCAGATACTCCAACACCACATCGGTGAACGTGCCTGCCGCGCTGGGATGAACCTGCCAGAACCCGCCCGTCTGCACAGCAAACTGACGGCGACCAACCCACTCGTGAACTGGCTCCCGCATGGCCGTTTTGTCTCGCTCGTCGGCCACCCGAACCTCAGACTCGGAAGAGACCACCACACGCCAGTTCGCGGCACCGCGTGCTCCACGTTTTGCCAACGCACTGGCGGCGGCGCGTCCGTCAGGATGGGCGATGAGACAACCGTCAGCGGGCAGCGGCACCATGCGGTGTGAACGAGTGCCCGTCAACCCCATTTTTCCGTCGCGACAGGTGTAGTCCATACGAGTGCGCCACCCGAACCCGATCTCGTCCTTGCGCAACGGCAGGGCGACAAGCGGCTCGCTGAGGGCGCAGCCCACCTTCGCCAACTGGTCACTCACCGCCTGGGCCTTCAACTCGCGCTGATACTCCAAGGCAGCGTGCTGGAAGTCACACCCCCCACAGGTGGCCGCCACAGGGCAAGCTGGCGTAACACGGTGCGGCGACGCCTCCAAAACCTCAACACAAGTTGCGAACCAGTAACCCGCATGAGAATCGTCATCTACCCTAGCCAGCACGGTTTCGCCCGGCAGACCGAGCCGCACGAAGACCACTCTGCCTTCGTGACGGACGACACACCGTCCCCCGTTGGCATAAGCGCCCAACACCAGTGGGCCGATTATTTCTGCGCTCACTTGTCTTCCGGCTTGACCTGATCCAAGATCCCATCGGGAGGGGTGAGCGGCACGATTGACCCCGGAGCCAACGGCGTGCCCGGACGGTTGACCACCAGATTGCAGAAGAACTCGTAAAGCATCTCCGTTGGCTCACCCAAACCGTCGTCCTTGCCAGCAGCGCCAATCAGCACGCCGCGCAGCATCCAGCGCGGACCCTGCACCAGCCATGTGCGCGCACTCTGCGTGATCGTGCGTCCGTCGGGAGGGGTGAGCGGCACCTGCTGCCTGATCTCCACCCCCAGCGGCCCGGTGACCACCTCGACCTTGGCGTTGTTGCTAGCGGAGTTAGCAAGAATGGCTTCGCGAGTCTCGGCAACATAGTTGGTGTTGCCGGGCGCAGCCAGCAGCGACACCTGCAGGGCGCTGCCCTTGTACGAGACCAGCAGCGTCTGGATGCTCTGATCGCGGTTGCTCACCTGAAGTTGCAGATTCATGCCGACGAATGGGGTGACAACGAGCGCCCCAAAGTCGAGTCGTTGAATCTCGTCAGCATCTAGATCGACCTCGGAGATGTCAAAAGGCCCATCTTCACGCCAGTCTTTCGACTCATCGACGCGCGTCCACTCATCATCTCCGTCAAGGAAGTTATCGATTGCGGCGCTGAGGCCATCGTCATCATCGTCTTTGGTACGAATTTCTGCCATGCCGCTACCCTACCGCACGCCATCGGTCCACGCCGCGACGCCGCCGCTGGAGCCGTAGCCGCCAGCGCCCCGCTCGGAGTCAGGAAGCTCAGCCACCTGCACAAACTGGGCCTGAACCACAGGCTGAATGACCAGTTGAGCGATACGGTCCCCCCGTTTGATGCTGATCGGAGTTTCCCGGTCCGTGTTGAGCAGACAGACCTTGATCTCGCCCCGATAACCAGCGTCAATGGTTCCAGGAGCGTTGACGATGGTGAGCCCCTGCCTGGCCGCCAATCCAGAGCGCGGATGGACAAACGCGGCGTAGCCCTCAGGGATGGCGAGCGCAACGCCCGTGCCAACCATGTGACGCTCTCCGGGAGCCAACTCCACGTCCTCGGTTGCCATCAGGTCGGCACCGGCATCACCGTCGCGCGCATAGCTGGGAAGGGGCAGATCGGTATCTAGCTGTTTGATTTCGACGGCAAGTAACACACAACCATCATATGGCGTGCCCCCTTTTCGCGGTAGTCTAGAAGTTGATAGACGATACGCACCAGAAGGGACGACTTTTCGTGTTTGGAAAGATGATTGTGGCCGCGCTAGGAACCGGCGCGGCAATTGCAGCCGCCCGCGTGGTCAATGCCGGATGGGCGTTTGCCACAGGCCAACAGCCCCCCAACCCAAACGACCCAGACATTCCTGCGCGTTCGGCAATTGGTTACGCTGTTGTCAGCACCGCCACGCTCATCGCGGTGCAGGTGCTGGTCAACAGGTTCGGTGGCAGTCGCTTCAACCGCTCCCCAAAGGACCTAAAGGTCAAGCTGTAGCGGGCTACTTTAGACGCAGTCGACGCAGTACTCGTTGGCACCGCTCGTCTTGGCGATCTGGGTGCGACTCTTCACCAGAAAACAGCTTGCGCAGGTGAACTCGTTTGCTTGCCGGGGAAGCACCTGCACGGTCAGTTCCTCGTGACTCAAATCAGCGCCAGGAAGCTCGAACGACTCGGCGGCCTCCGCCTCGTCAACATCAACTGTGCCGGACTCTTTGTCGTTGCGCCGGCTTGTCAGCTCCTCGAGCGAATCTTCGGGTAGCTCTTCCTCGCCTTTGCGCGGGGCATCGTAATCGGTAGCCATTATTTGTCCTCCGTACCTTCCAACTCTCGCATTCACCGTCATGTTTACGCGTAGGGGCGGTTTCTTTCAAGTTCTTCCGTCAAACACACGTAACGCGGGAATGCTACACCACAAACAGCTCAAGTGTGCAAGATATTCCTAAGTGTCGCCTTAGTGTGGCACCCAGAATAGGCTGTGAGCCTGCGGTTGAGAGTTTCGGGCCTAACCGGTGGGCCTATGTGCCATTTTGCGGACAGACGCGCTAAGTTGTAATCCATGGAGATGTCACTGACTCCGCGCGAGATCCAGACTAGGATTCGCGCCGGCGAGTCGGTAGATGAGGTTGCCCGCGTAGCGGGGGTTGCGAGCAGCGCGATCAGCGCGTTTGCGTCCCCAGTGTTGGCCGAACGTTCCTACGCCACCCAACAGGCTCGCGGCGCGCAGGTGCGCCGTTCCGGCGAGCCGATGCCACACCGTACCTTGGATGACGTTGTCTCCGACCGTCTCGCCAGCAGGGGAATAGACCCCACCTTGGTGGCGTGGGACGCATGGCGAGGGCTAGACCGACTGTGGAGCATTAAGGCGAGCTACAAGTCTGGTTCGGCGACACATGACGCTCTATTCCGGTTCGATCCGCGTGGACGCTACTCGGTGGCCTCAAACGATGACGCCCGCTGGCTGTTGAGCGAGTCCAGCGCAAGCCACGGGCCCCAGCCCTTGCGCGGGCGCGCCTACGCTGGAAACCCGGATGATGAGCCCACTCTCGATCTGCAAGACAAGCGGGGATACGGGTTCTACCCCACCTCGGTCGGCTCGGGCTTGGTCGGCTCGGGCTTGCGTCGCCCGCATGTCCCCGGTGATGCGAGAAGCACGAACACGTACAGCCTGACCCCCGCTTTCGATGATCTGCCCGACTACATGCCCGGCGATCTTGACTTGATTGACGGACGTTACGAGATCGTCAACACCAACCCCAGCATGGACGTGCTCACCGGCATGATCGCCAGCATCAATGAAGACTCCGTGAGCATCTACGTTGGTCTCACCAAGCCTGAGGACTCCGAGCAACTACCGCTCGACGTACCCGCTGATCTGCCCATACCGGAACAGTCGGATCAATTGCCTGAGGCTGCTGACGATCTGGTTGACGTTGAACCCCAGCCAGCAAAGACTGAACCCGAGCCTGCCCCCGAAAAGCCCGCCGTCCCCGCCAAGAAGGGCAAGCGCAAACGCGCCTCCGTCCCCTCTTGGGATGAGATTATGTTCGAGAGTCCCCACCCGAAGAACTAATGGGCAGAGCCGAGAGTCCACACCCGAAGAACTAATAGGCACAGCCGAGAGTCCACACCCGAAAAACTGTGAGTCTCAGCCAGACACTCAGCGCCAAAACTGTTGACTAGGTCTAATGACCGGTCGCTGACGCAGGGTCTAGCTCTCTTCAAACAGGGTGAGCGGGCTCAGGGTGGCCCCCATCCAACCTTTGGGCTGGTGTGCCCGGTGATGAATGCGACACAGCACCTCGTAATGAACCTCGTCGGGAGCGCTATCCGTGCCGTCGCCAGTGTCCCCCACCAGCACCTGCTCGCCCTCGGTGATCATGGCTCCGTTGATGACGCGCGCGTTGTGAGTGCCTTTGCGTCCGCACCAGCAGAGCGGCTGCACCGGCAGCGGCTCCACCCGGTCGGAGAGTTCCACCAGTCGCTTCGATCCGGGAAAGATCAGCGAACGGAAGTCGCTCATGATGCCGAAGCAGAATACGTCGATGTTTAGCTCGTCAACTAGGCGGGCTAGGTCGTCGATCTGCTCGGGTTGGTAGAACTGGGCCTCGTCGCAGATCAGAAAGTCGATGCGGCGTCCGGCCTCCAGTTCGGTGAACACGTAGCGACGAAACGAGAAGTCGAGACCAACCTCGATGGCGTCTCGCTCCAGGCCGATGCGCGACGTGATATGCGCCTGCCCAGCGCGATCTTGGGACGTGAACAGCCGGCCTTTGCGCCCATGCGCCGACTGGGTGTGCGCCATCTGCAACGCCAGGGTGGACTTGCCCGAGTCCATCGGGCCGCCGAAAAACACCAACTCTGCCACTTGTGTTTTAGCCTCGATTTCCTTCATCGTCACGCGTCTCGTGCTCAATCAGCAGCGGAACGTACATCTCTTCGGGGGTCAGCGATCCGTGCATCCCGATGAGTTTAGCTTCACCGGGCCAGACATGCGTCACCACAGCCCAATCATCGCGCATCGCCACCAAACAGTCGCCTAGACGCTCCCGAACCGCGGGAGACACATACGCGCCAAACAGCCCCATCTCAATGGCTTCTTCACGGCGATACACCCAGGCGCGCTCGCCCAGCACCTTCGCCCACCGCTTAACGACATCGGACGCGCGGTCGGTGTAGATGTGTCGGAACCGGGCCTCGCCTTCGAGCAACTCCACATCACTGCCCAGCCGGGAATCGTCCTCAACAAAGAGCTTGTGCGTCTCGGGCACATCCACCATGCCGTGGTCGCCGGTGATGAGCAAGCAGACGTCTTCGCCGGTGGTCTGGGTGACAAAGCGCTCGATGGCATCGTCGATCAGGCTGAGCTTCGTGGTCCACGACTGACTGCGCCACCCGCGCGGATGTCCGGTGTGGTCGAGGCCGCGTTCATAGATGTAGGTGAGGGACGGCCCGCCGGAGCACACCACGTCCACAGCCTGGCTTACTCGTCCGCTCGCATCGTTCTCGTTTTCGACCGGAACGAAAGTGGCACCGTCGAAGGCGATGCGCGTCAGTGGAGTTTGCGCAAACCGCGTAAGCGAGACGTCGTTGACCCGAACTCCCCAGTCAGCAAGCCGGGAGAAGACCGTGGGAGCCAAGCGGAATGCATCAAGCGAGTCCGGTCCGCCCTCCCAACTGAGCGCGTTCATGCCTTTGGCGTCCGGTGTGGGGCGGAACCGGTAGCCCACCAGGCCATGTAGCCCGGGAGCAACACCCGTAGTCAGCGACGGGATCGCCGTTCCGGTGGTGGAGGGAGCACTGCTGGTCACACGTATCCCGTCCCCAAAGATGCCCGCCAAGTAGGGGGCGTGAGCGAGGGACGCCGCTAGGTTGTGCCAACCCAGACCGTCCACCAGCAAGACGACGTAGTGGCGCGCTTGGGGCAACCCAAACACGTCAGTAAAACCTGCTGCGGGGGCAAGATGGGCTGCGACAGAGGTCATGACGCCAGCCAGAGACCTGCCTTGGTAGTCAGGCAGCACCGGCATATCGTTCACAACCACCATTTTGCCACGTGGAATGCGCTCTTAGAGCACAGACGCGGCGCGCCAAGGCGTCCTCACCGAGAGAAATCAGGCAAAATGGTTAGGTTAGACGTCAGTGTGGGCCAAAGTCAGGAGATGCATGAGCACCAGCGAAGATGAGATGCGCGTCATTGACGTGGATGTCACTGCGGAGATGGAGTCCGGCTTTCTTGAGTACGCCTACTCCGTCATCTATGCGCGTGCCCTTCCCGACGCCCGCGACGGGCTGAAGCCAGTGCAGCGGCGCATCCTGTTCTCGATGGACGACGAGGGCCTGCGCCCGGACAAGAGCTACGTCAAGTGCGCGCGCGTCGTCGGCTCGGTCATGGGCAAGCTGCACCCCCACGGCGACTCCGCCATCTATGACGCCATGGTGCGTCTTGGACAGTGGTGGACGCAACGCCTCACGCTCATCGATGGTCACGGAAACTTCGGCTCCCTTGATGCTGGACCTGCCGCCATGCGTTATACCGAGTGCCGCATGGCTCCGGCCGCCCTAGCGATGACCGCAGGTTTGGACGAGGACGCGGTGGATTTCCGTCCCAACTATGACGGCAAGGAGATGGAACCGTCGGTGCTCCCCGCCGCGTTCCCAAACCTGCTTGTCAACGGGGCAACAGGCATCGCTGTGGGCATGGCGACCAACATCGCCCCTCACAATCTTGGAGAGGTTGTGGGCGCGCTGCGCTACCTCATCACCAACCCGGACGCCACGCTCGACGAACTGATGCGCTTTGTGCCCGGCCCGGACCTGCCCGGTGGCGGCAAGATCATCGGCCTTGACGGTATCCGTGAGGCCTACGAAACCGGGCGCGGCACGTTCCGCATCCGGGCCACCGCCCGCATTGAGCAGGTGAGCCCACGGCGGCGTGGCATCGTCATCACTGAACTGCCCCACATGATCGGCCCAGAGCGAATCATTGAGCAGATCAAGACGTTGGTCCAGGCCAAGAAGATTATCGGCATCTCTGATGTCAAGGACCTAACCGATCTTGACAAGGGTCTTCACCTGGTCATTGAGGTGAAGAACGGCGTCAACGCAGAGGCGTTGCTGAACGAGCTGTATCGGGTGACCAAGCTTGAGGACTCGTTTGCTGTCAACGCCGTCGCCCTAGTGGACGGCCAGCCGCGCACCCTTGGTCTCAAAGAGATGCTGCAGGTCTACCTGACGCACCGGCTTGAGGTCACGCTGCGGCGCACCCAATACCAACTTGAGAAGGCGACGGCGCGCCTGCACTTGGTGGAGGGCCTGCTACTTGCCATCATAGACATCGACGAGGTCATCGCAATTATTCGCAGCAGCGAAGAGGTGGGTCAGGCGCGCAACCGCTTGATGGAGGCCTACCAACTGAGCCTGACTCAGGCGAACTACATCCTCGACATGCAACTGCGTCAGCTCACCAAGCTCTCGCGCATCCGTCTGGAGACTGAACAGGACGAGTTGGCCGAGCGCATCGCCGGCCTGCAAGCCATCGTTGACTCCCCCGCCCGGCTGAGTGACGTGGTGTCAAACGACTTGGCCGAAGTGGCTGCCAACTTTGCCGATCCCCGCCGCACCATCCTGTTGGAAGGCTCGGGCGCTCCCGCGAAGGTCGCGGGTGGGGCTGCGGCTTTGTCCACCCAGTTGGAGATTCCGGACGGCCCGTGCCAGGTATTGCTGTCCACCACCGCTCTGCTGGCCCGCGTTGACACCGCCGACCCATTGCCGAGTGACGGGCCGCGTGAGGGGCATGACGCCATCCGGGCGCTCATCGCCACCACCACACACTCCGAGTTTGGGTTGTTGACCAGCACCGGACGACTCATCCGCTACGCCGCCATCGACCTGCCCACCATCCCACTGACCGCAACCGCGCCCAGCCTGAAGGGCGGCTCGCCCGTCGCCGAGTTGGTCTCACTGGAGTCGGGCGAGAACGTTATCGGCTTGACGCCCCTTGACGCAGAATCCATGCTGCTCGCCGTTGGCACCAAGAACGGCGTAGTCAAACGGGTAGCGCCAGAGCTTGTCACCAAAGACTCGTGGGACATCATTCGATTGGACGACGGTGACAGCGTTGTCGGTGCGGTTTCGCTGGCGCGCGAGAGCGATGAGCTGGTGTTCATCACCTCCGACGCACAACTACTGCACTTCCCGGCCACAAGCGTGCGTCCACAAGGACGGGCCGCCGGCGGCATGGCCGGTATCAAACTTGCTCCCGGACAGTCGGCCATCTGGTTCGGTGCGGTTGCCGCCGACGCGAGCACAGACACGGACGCACCAGGACACACCCACGCCGTAGTGGTGAGCGTCTCCGGCACCTCGGATGCGCTTCCCGGCACTCAGGCGGGCAACGTGAAGGTCACCCCATTCAGCGAGTATCCCGGCAAGGGACGTGCCACAGGCGGGGTGCGCTGCCACCGCTTCTTGAAGGGGGAGGACGTGCTACTGCTTGGCTGGGTGGGCGCAGCTCCAGCCGTCGCCAACGCGGCATCTGGCTCCCCCATCGACCTGCCGCCCGATACCGGCCGCCGCGATGGCTCCGGAACGCCAGCTTTGCAACCCATTGCAGGCATAGCGTCCCGCTCACTTGTGGTCTAAATGTCGCAAAGAGGGACATTCACAGGCTAGACTCTTGTTTTACCTGGTGGAACATGAAACCGGTTCGGTTTTACGTGCCCCAAACGCAAGCTGGTGCGAGCAGACGGACAAAGTTAGTCCGCGGTCTCGCAAACACAACAGTCTCCGCGTGGAAAGGCAGTGCTCGGGCCGGTTGCTCATGAGCCACACGGGTTTTTGTTCATCGCTGGACGACGGCACCAACGCCGCCCAAGAAGAGAGAAGAGACCAGTGGCAAAGACTGACGCGGCTAAAGGCGCACAGAGTCAAACTAAACGCCCCGGACTAGGCAAAATAGCACTAGTTGCCGGGGTATTGTTGTCTTTGGCGGGCTGTGCCCCGGGAGGCGGCGAAGGCACCCATGAGGTCGGCGGCGAAGCCAACCTGCACGTTCCCGATCTATCAACCGTAACCTTCTTTGGCGGCATCAACGGTTCGCAACTGTTGGCGTCTGGCCTAATCATCTGCGCCCTCGGCCTGATCTTCGGCCTAGTGACGTACACGAAACTGCGCAACATGCCCGTCCATAAGGCGATGTTGGAAGTTTCCGAGCTCATCTATGAGACCTGCAAGTCTTACCTGTATCAGCAAGGGCGTTTCCTGATGCTGCTTTGGGCGTTCATCGGCACCGTCATCTTCGTCTACTACAAGGCGTTGGTCGGCTTCTCGCTACCTCGGGTGCTCATCATCCTCGCCTTCTCGCTGGTTGGCATGGCCGGATCGTACGCCATCGCGTGGTACGGCATTCGCGTCAACACGTTCGCTAACTCGCGCACCGCCCACGCGGCGCTCAAGGGCAAGCCGTACCCCTGCCACTCCATCCCGATGCAGTCGGGCATGAGCGTTGGCATGGTGCTGATCAGCCTCGAACTGATGATGATGTTGCTCATCCTGGTGTTCTTGCCCGGTGAGATTGCGGGTTCGTGCTTCATCGGTTTCGCCATCGGCGAATCGCTGGGTGCGTCCGCACTGCGTATCGCTGGCGGTATCTTCACCAAGATCGCCGACATCGGTTCCGACTTGATGAAGATCGCCTTCAAGATCAAGGAAGACGACGCCCGCAACCCTGGCGTTATCGCGGACTGCGTGGGCGACAACGCTGGCGACTCGGTTGGCCCGTCTGCTGACGGCTTTGAGACCTACGGTGTTACCGGTGTGGCGCTCATCACGTTCGTGCTGCTCGGCGTCTCCGATCCGGCTATTCAGGTGACGTTGCTGGTGTGGGTGTTCACCATCCGCATCGTGATGGTGATCGCCTCGTTCATCTCGTACGCCATCAACAACCTTTACACCCGTGCGCGTTACGCCAACTCGGATGTCATGGACTTTGAACGTCCGTTGTCAAACCTTGTTTGGTTGACCTCTGCCGTCTGCATCGCCCTCACCTACGCCACCTCGTACCTGCTGATCTCCGACCTTGGAGACGGCAGCCTTTGGTGGAAGTTGGCTTCCATCATCTCCTGCGGCACCATCGCAGGCGCGCTCATCCCCGAGTTGGTCAAGGCGTTCACGTCGGTCAACTCGAAGCATGTGCGCGAGGTTGTGGTTTCTGCCCAGAAGGGTGGCGCGTCGCTGGACATCCTGTCCGGCTTGGTTTCGGGTAACTTCTCGGCCTACTGGTTGGGCTTGGCAATCGTCGGCCTCATGGGCGTGGCGTTCCTGATCTCCACCCTCGGTTTGGGCGCGCTCATGATCGCTCCGGCCATCTTCGCGTTCGGTCTCGTGGCGTTCGGTTTCTTGGGCATGGGCCCGGTCACCATCGCCGTGGACAGCTACGGCCCGGTCACGGACAACGCGCAGAGCGTCTACGAACTGTCCACCATTGAAGACATCCCCAACATCGAAGACGAGATCAAGGCCGACTTCGGTTTCGACGTTGACTGGGAGCACGCCAAGCGTCTGCTTGAAGAGAACGACGGCGCGGGCAACACCTTTAAGGCCACCGCAAAGCCAGTCCTCATCGGCACCGCTGTGGTGGGCGCAACCACGATGATCTTCTCGATCATCATGAGCCTCACCGAGAAGCTCACCGAGAACACCGACAAGCTGTCCCTGATTCACGCCCCGTTCCTGCTGGGTCTGATCGCGGGCGGCGCTATCATCTACTGGTTCTCGGGTGCGTCCATGCAGGCCGTCACTACGGGTTCGTACCGTGCGGTGGACTTCATCAGCCACAACCTGAACCTCGACGGCGTGTCCAAGGCAAGCACCGAGGATTCCAAGAAGGTGGTGCAGATCTGCACCCAGTACGCTCAGAAGGGCATGATCAACATCTTCTTCGGGGTGTTCTTCTCCACGCTGGCGTTCGCGTTTGCCGATCCGTACCTGTTCATCGGTTACTTGGTGTCCATCGCGCTATTTGGTCTGTACCAGGCGATCTTCATGGCTAACGCCGGTGGAGCTTGGGACAACGCCAAGAAGCTCGTAGAGGTCGATCTGGACGCTAAGGGCACCCCGCTGCATGATGCCTCCGTGGTCGGTGACACCGTGGGTGACCCGTTCAAGGACACCTCCTCGGTTTCGCTCAACCCGATCATCAAGTTCTCGACGCTGTTCGGCTTGCTGGCCGTTGAGTTGGCCGTCTCGTTCAGCGCTTCTGGCTCTGGCTCGCTAACCTATGTGCTGGCTGCCGCGTTCTTCGTAGTCTCCGCAGTTTTCGTGTGGCGTTCGTTCTACGGCATGCGCATCGGCCTCGATTTGGTGGACGTCAAGCGTGAACTCAACGAAGCCAAGGAAGACGCAGACGACGAAGATGACGACCAGTCCCCCGTGCTCGCACACGTCGGTGCTGGCACAGTCGATGAAGAAGCCGAAGACGACGAGTAACCAAACCCGAGTCGAACAGTGAGGATTCATCGATACCTCCACTTGGACGACTTGGCCACGAGCGCGTCGGCCAGGTTGGTGGCACGCATTGTGCAACTACAGGCGACGCAAGAGTGCGTCAACATAGGACTCGCCGAGGGCGGCCGCATGTTGTGGGCGGCCGCCCTGCACGCGGAGGGTCTTGCTCAAGTTGACCCCGAAAGACTCCATCTGTGGTGGACCCACGACGCCTTTGTACAGCCGAACGACTCCGAACGGGTTTCTACGTCCACACTGGCGTTACTCGGTTCAGCGGTGCCATTCCGCACCGCTAATGCCCATCCCATGCCCTCCAAGGCCGGAATGCCGGACGTTGACGCGGCAGCGCTGGCCTACGAGCAAGAGTTTGGCGACACCGTGCTCGATATCTGTATGTTGGGCATGGGGTCGGATGGGCGAGTTGCCAGTCTGTTTCCTGACTCCCCTGCGTTTTTGCAGCAGTTTGTCAGCAACCGTTGCGTTATGCCAGTGCATGACGAGGAGTCGCCCGCCAAGAGCGAGCGCATAACTATGACGCTGCGGGCGCTAAACCGTTCCCGCGACGTGTGGCTGTTTGGGTTTGGGCACAGCGTAGCAGACGCCGTGTTACGCGCGTTCTCCGGTGACAGAACTCAGCCCGCGACACATGTTGCTGGCACAGAGCGCACCGAATGGGTGCTGGACGAGGCTGCAGCCCGCGAACTGCCCTACTTTCACTGCGCGCTCTAGAGCGTTGCCACAGGTACTCTGAGGACTTAGAAAACAATCGGTCTAGCAACTGCTAGCGAAAGCCAATCACCATTAGAGACTGGGAAGTCCCGAGAGGCTTGGGCAAGACTATTTAGTCTTCAGTGTCCTCATCGTCAGGCGATGCCGCGTCAGAGGGAGACGGCGTGTCGGAAGGCACGGTCACAACAGGGGTGCTCGCGGCAGGAGGCTCCTCGGTGGCCGCCTCAGGGAAGTAGCGATACAGCACCAGCAGGGCCACGATGCACGCCACCCAGAGCGTGGTGACGATGACCGTGATGCGGTCCAAGTTGCGTTCGGCGACTGAAGTGCCGCCCATAGCGGTGGACATGCCACCACCGAACAGGTCACCCATGCCACCACCACGGCCCTTGTGCAGCAGCACAAAAAGCGTGAGGATCACAGAAAAGATGATGAGCAGCACGCTCAGCGTGAGCTGAGGCCAAGTGAGCATAGGAACTAGAACCACGTCTAGACATCTTACAGCATCAGCGGGAGCTTGATGCATTTGACATGTCTAGCTATCCACAGGAAACAGTTATCCACAGGTTCACAAACTCTTCCGGTTGCCGACACCTGGTGCGGTATAGACTCGGGTGCATGAAAGCTAAGTTCGCCAGAGCGCTTGCTCTAATTCCGCTTGCGGCACTCCTCACCGGGTGTCTGACATACGAGACTAACGTCGAGATCAAAGACGATTCCAGCATCATCGTGTCCATCTCCATGGGTCTTGAGAAAGCCTATGCCGATGCCATGAGCGTCACTGACTTGTGCGACTTGGGCGAGAGCGAGTCTCCCATCGGCAACGGGCCGGGCGAGCCATGGACCACAAAGGACACCATCGGCTGCAAATGGTCTGAAACACTTACTCTTGACGCTTTCAATCAAGGCAGTTCTGGTCGGCTCGCCCATGGCAACGGTGAGTATACGTTCACCATGGACGGTGCAGATATGGGGGCTGAACTGTCCGAGATGGGTGCTTCGCTGGACGCGATCACAGGTTTCACTTTCTCGGTCACGTTCCCGGGCAAGGTAACCGCCAATTCCGGTTCTGGAGAGGTTTCGGGTCTGGGAAGCAATACCGTTACTTGGTCGAAGATTTCTGACTTGACCAGCGGACTGTCCGCCACCGGCAAAGACTCCGCTAGTGTCACCGACTCGCTGCTCCCCATCTTGTTGATCGCAGGTGGCGTGGTTATCGTCGCGGGTATCGGCATCTTTGTGGCGCTGAAACTGAAGAAGTCGAAGGCTGAGAAGGCGGCGGCCGCACAGCAGGCGGCGTATTATGCGCAGGCCGGATATCAGACGGTGCCCAGCTATGCCCCCCAAGGTGCATATGGTGATCCCAATGCCGGATATGGCATACCGCCACAGCAAGCACCATATGGGGACCCGAACGCCGCATATGGTGCACCACAGCCACAGCCACAGCCACAGCCACCTTATGTGGACCCTAACGCTCCGGTGGGTTACCCTGCGACTCCGGCTCCCGCCGCTCAACCGCCGGTTGCTCCGCCTGCCGAGCAGTACCCGCCGCAGGCACCGTATCCGCCGCAGAGCTAGCGACAAACGCTAGCCCCGCGTAGACAAGCGAAGAGGTCCGGACTCCCCCATCAGGGAGAGTTCGGACCTCTTGGTTTCTGTGGCTCGTGTCGGTTTCCTTTAGCTCTGTTGCTAGACCTGCTGGTGTCACTGAGCTGTTTCAGGGAGTGTGCCTAGCTGTTGGGCGACTCGTAGAAGCGGGTGATTAGCGCAAACTCTTGCGGATCTAGGCTTGCTCCACCAACAAGAACACCGTCAACGTCGTCCTTAACCATGAGCGCCACGATGCCGGATGCCTTCACCGAGCCGCCGTAGAGGATGCGAACGGCGTCGGCGACATCGTCGCCATAGCGCGTGCGCAGCTCTTCGCGGATGGCCCCGCAGACCTCTTGGGCATCATCTGGGGTGGCCACCTCGCCGGTGCCTATCGCCCAAACCGGCTCATAGGCGATGACAATCTTCGCGGCCGCATCAGCCGCAATGTCCTCCAACGCCCCACGGACCTGATCTAGGGTGAACTCGACATGTTCACCGGCTCGGCGAACGCCAAGACCCTCCCCCACGCAGATGATCGGAGTGAGTGCCTTGTCCAAAGCGAGACGGGACTTCTCGTTGACGGTGCGGTCACTCTCGTTGTGATACTGGCGACGCTCCGAGTGCCCGATGACCACATAAGTGCAGCCAAGCTTGACCAGCATGTCCGCAGAGACATCGCCGGTGTATGCGCCGTTCTGGTGCTCGGAAACGTCTTGCGCGCCCCACGAGATCGGAAGTCTGTCGCCCTCAATGACGATCTGCACAGTGCGCAGGTCGGTGAATGGCGGGATGACAAGGCACTCCGCCTTCTTCGGGTCAAACTTCAGATCTGTGAGAGCCCACGCCAACTTTTGCACCAAGCCGACAGACTCGATGTGGTTGACGTTCATCTTCCAGTTGCCAGCGATCAGCGGCTTGCGGGGCATACGTCCTCGTCTCTTTGGTCTTCTCTAGGTATCTCAGTCTTCCAACACGGCGATGCCGGGCAGCGTCTTGCCTTCAAGATACTCTAGGCTAGCGCCACCGCCAGTGGAGATGTGGCCGAAGGCGTCATCGGCAAACCCAAAGTCGCGCACCGCAGCCGCTGAGTCACCGCCACCGACAACGGACAGCCCGTCAACTTCGGTGAGCGCCTGAGCGATGGCCTTGGTGCCAGCGGCGAACTCTGCCACCTCGAACACGCCCATCGGGCCGTTCCAGAACACGGTGTGCGCACCCTTGATGGCATCGACGAAGAGCGCTTCAGTGTCCGGGCCGATGTCGTACCCGCCCTGATCGGCAGGGATCGCGTCGATAGCAACCACACTGGCCTCACCGATGATGGTGTTGGTCTCAAAGTCGATACCGGGCGCCACGCGGGCGTCAACGGGCAGGATGATCTTCTTGCCCGTGGCTTCTGCCGTAGCCAAGTAGCCTTTGCAGGTTTCGATGTTTTCGGCATCGAGAATGGACTTGCCCACTTCAAGACCCTGCGCGGCCAAGAACGTGAACGCCATGCCGCCACCGATCACCAAAGTGTCGGCGACTTTCAGCAGATTTTCGATAACCAACAGTTTGTCGGCCACCTTTGCTCCGCCGAGCACTACCACGAATGGGGGCTTCGGATCGACGGCGAGCGCCTTGAGCACGTTGGTTTCGGCCTCGACTAGACCGCCAGCGTAGGACGGCAGCAGACGCGCGATGTCATAGACACTCGTGTGCTTACGATGCACCACCCCAAAGCCGTCGGAGACAAACACGTCTCCCAACTGCGCTAGGCGCTGCGCAAATGCGAACCGCGCCGCCTCGTCCTTGCTTTCTTCGGCAGGCTCGAACCGGATGTTCTCTACCAGAGCGATCTCGCCGTCCTTCAGGCTCTCGGAGAGGGCGATGGACTCAGGCCCACCGGAGTCCCCAGCGAGCGGTACCGGCTGACCCAGCAGTTCAGACAGTCGCGCCGCGATGGGTGCCAGCGTCTTCTTTGGATCGACTTGGCCCTTAGGCTTGCCAAGGTGCGCCATGACGGTGACGCGAGCGCCGCCGTCCAGCAGGTATTTCAGAGTGGGCAGGGCGGCGCGGATGCGACCGTCATCGGTGATCTCGCCACCCTTCATCGGGGTGTTGAAGTCGTTGCGGACCAACACCCGCAGACCCTTCAGGTCACCCAGTTCAGTTACAGACTTCACTTTCACTTCGCCTTTCGATCACGTTGTCTTGTGTGGTTGGCACGACGCTCCTGAGTCTTGCGTCAACCGTTGGCTCCACGTCATGCTGCGACTACGCGCAGCATGACGTGGCCGGGATGCCATCGTGGACGAGCGGCATCCCAGAGGATTCGCGTGGTTCCTACAGCTTTGCGCCAACGAGTTCGGCTAGGTCAACCAGGCGGCAGGAGTAGCCCCACTCGTTGTCGTACCAGGCGAGGATCTTGACCATGTTGCCGATGACCTTGGTGGACTTGGCGTCGAAGATGGCCGAATGCGGGTTGGTGACGATGTCGATGGAGACGATGGGGTCCTCGGTGTACTCGACGATGCCCTTCAGGTAACCTTCGGCGGCCTTCTTGACGATGGCGTTGACCTCGTCAACAGTGACCTCGCGGGCGGCCTCGAAGGTGAGGTCAGTGGCGGAGCCGGTGGGCACGGGAACGCGCAGCGCGTAGCCGTCAAACTTGCCCTTCAGTTCGGGCACGACGAGAGCGACGGCCTTGGCGGCACCAGTCTTGGTGGGGATGATGGACAGTGCAGCCGCGCGGGCGCGACGCAAGTCCTTGTGCGGACCATCCATCAGGTTCTGGTCGGCGGTGTAGGCATGGACCGTAGTCATCAGGCCTTTGATGATGCCAATCTCGTCGTTGAGCACCTTTGCCACGGGGGCGAGGCAGTTGGTGGTGCAGGACGCGTTCGAGATGATGTGCTGGGTGGCGGGGTCGTAGTCGCCCTCGTTGACGCCCACGACGAACGTGGCATCTTCATTGGTGGCCGGAGCCGAGATGAGCACCTTCTTGGCGCCAGCTTCGATGTGCGCTTTGGCCTTCTCGCCGTCGGTGAACTTGCCGGTGGACTCGATGACGATCTCAACACCAAGCTCGCCCCAAGGCAGGTTGGCGGGGTCCTTCTCAGCAAAGACCAGCACGCGCTGGCCGTCGATGGTGATGGACTCCTCGTCGTAGGTGATCTCGCCTTTGTATTTGCCCAGAATCGAGTCGTACTTGAGCAGGTGGGCCAGCGTGGCATTGTCCGTCAGGTCATTGACGGCGACCACTTCGAGGTCTGCGCCCTGCTCGATCATTGAGCGATAGAAGTTGCGGCCAATACGGCCAAAGCCGTTGATACCAATCTTGACAGTCATATGTTTCTCCTCTTGGTTGAGAGCGTGTCCGGGAGACACCACTGCCTCCCAATTTGTGCCACCTCGCTCTGGTCTGGCGGGCGCATCTTCCAACTACCTAATTGTAGTCGTGACGAGTGTGATGCGTTGAGGATTGCAGTAGATACTGGCACTAATTCATCCAACATCGTCGGGCAGCAGTCGGCCACTCGCTGCACACCGGACTTATCTTTCGCGTCATTCTCGCTAGCGACACAGCGCAGAATCTACGGATGAGAGCTGGACCCTGCAACTTCGCGCACGGTGGCGGGGAGCGTCACGCAGGAATGACGGGGAGTATCGCCCAGTGGACAAGCGGAGGCCTGTCAACTAGTCGTCTTCGTTGTCGAGGAAGTCGGTGGGCAGATTGGCTTCGGTGTTGGGGATGCCCTGGTCTTCGGCCGCTTTGTCGGCCATGGCTAGCAGGCGACGGATGCGGCCCGCGATGGCGTCTTTGGTGAGCGGGGGCACGTGCAGTTGGCCGAGTTCCTCAAGAGATGCCTGCTGATTGGCGACGCGCAGGACGCCAGCGGCTCGCAGATGCTCAGGGACGTCGTCAGCGAGTATCTCAAGGGCGCGTTGCACCCGCGCCCCGGCGGCGACGGCAGCACGGGCGGATCTACGCATGTTAGCGTCATCAAAGTTTGCGAGCCGGTTAACGCTTGACGTCACGTCACGGCGGATGCGGTGCTCCTCCCACAGCAGCACGGATGCATGTGCACCCATGCGGGTGAGCAGGCTCATGATGGCGTCGCCATCACGCACGACCACGCGGTCGATACCGCGCACCTCGCGCTGTTTTGCGCTCACATCCAGACGACGAGCAGAGCCAACCAGCGCCATGGCGGCCTCTGCTGACGGGCAGGTGATCTCTAAGGACGTTGACTTGCCGGGTTCGGTCAGCGAACCACGAGCCAGAAAAGCCCCCCGCCACACGGCGATCTGCTCTGAGCGGGATGCGCTGACTACCGCCGATGGTAGGCCACGTACGGGGCGACCGGCGGCGTCGATGAGTCCGGACTGCCGCGCCAAGGCGGCGCCGTCTTTCACAAACCTGACTACGTAGCGAGTTGACCGTTTGATGCCCGAAGCGTTGATGACCAGCATCTCGGAGTCGAGTCCGAAAACGTCCCCAACTGTGGAGCGCAGCCTGCGGGCAGCCGCGCCGGTGTCAAACTCCGCCTCCACTACTATCTGACCCGCAACAATGTGAATGCCCCCGGCAAAGCGGAGCATCGTTGCGGCCTCGACTCGACGCGCGCTGGGCTTCATGTCAGAAGTGGTAGAAAGCTCAGACTTCACCTGTTGCGTCAACGCCATGAGGGCTATTTTGCCATACGACACCGGTTCATGTCTGTGAGACTCTGCAACTGGGCGCAGAATAACAAGTCCTGGACGTGAAGACAATGAAGCGGTTAACGCCGTGGCGCGATAGCGGCACTTCGACCCGCAGGCTACGACCGATGCAGGTCGCGATGCATCGTGGTGGCGCTCCAGTTGGGTTCAGTGAGTCGATGCGCAATTGCCTCGGCAAGCGCGACGGAACGGTGTTGACCTCCGGTGCAGCCAACGGCAACGACCGCGCTGCGCTTGCCCTCACGAATGTATCCGGGGCGCACGCCCTCAAGCAGCCCGGTGACTTGGGTGACGAAGGCTTGCGCGGGAGGCAGACAGAGCACGAACTCGGCAACGCCCTCGTCTAGGCCGCTCTGGTGACGCAGTTCGGGCACCCAGTACGGATTGGGCAAGAAGCGGGCGTCAAAGACCATATCCGCGTCCATCGGAAGTCCGTGCTTGAACCCAAAACTCATGACCAATAGCGAGAACGTGCCCGAAAGCTCGCCGCCGAAAACCTGAGTTACTCGCGTAGCCAACTGGTTAGTGGTCAGACTAGACGTGTCAAAAACCACATCGGCGGCGGCGCGTAGGTGCGCCAGATGAGCGCGCTCTTTCGCGATGGCCTCGGTGAGTGTGCCAGTGCCCTGCAACGGCAGCGGACGACGCGCGGACTCTTGACGCTTGACAATGGCTTCGTCGGAGGCGTCCATGAAGATAATCTCCGTGACTGCGCCTAGGTCTTTAAGTTCGCTGAGCACTTGGGGAAGTTGGTCAAGGGCATCCCGCGAGCGGACATCAAGACCGACAGCCAAGCGCTCCACATCTCGCGACACCGCTTCACTCAGCAACTGCGTCATCATGGACGGGGGCAGGTTGTCCACTACGAACCAACCGGCGTCTTCCAAAATGTGCGCGGTGGTGCCCCGGCCTGCTCCAGACATGCCGGTGATGATGACCACGCGTGGTGAGTTCATAGCTCGATTATCTCACCTGTGGTGGCGTTCAGGGCGGTGGATGCAGAGATGGATGAGACGGCCGCCTTGATCGCTTCAGCGGTCTTGTCGCCAATTCCGGGCAGGGCGGCGATATCTGCAACGCTCGCTTGACGCAGTTTCTTCAGCGATCCGAATGCTCCGATCAGGGTTTTGCGACGCATCTCTCCTAGTCCGGGCACTCCATCCAGCGCGGACTCCACCATGGACTTGGAGCGGCGGGTGCGGTGATGCGTGATGGCGAATCGGTGCGCTTCGTCACGGAGGCGTTGCAGCAAATAGAGACCCTCGGAGGTGCGGGGCAGGATCACCGGATACTCCACGCCGGGGATCCACACCTCTTCAAGGCGTTTTGCTAGGCCGCACATGGCTACGTCATCGATGCCCATGTCGTCAAGAACCCGTTGCGCGGCGTTCACCTGGGGCAGACCGCCGTCAACAACCACCAGGGCCGGGGAGTATCCAAAGCGTCGCGGCGCTCTGGTGCCCTGATCTATCAGCGTGGAACCGGCCTCGACGGCCTCGTCAGCGGCTTCGGCCATCTCACGGCGGTCTTCCAACATGAGGTTGAAGCGGCGACGCAGCACTTCATCCATCGCCAGCGTGTCATTGGAGCCCTCGAAACTCTTGATGACGAACCTCCGGTACTCGCCCTTGCGCGGTGCGCCGTCCTCAAACACCACCATAGAGCCGACCACTTCGGTGCCTTGTAGGTGCGAGATGTCGAAGCACTCGATACGCAGCGGCACGTTGGGTAGCCCTAACGCCTCCTGCAACTCGATCAGCCCTTGGTTGAGGGCGTCCTTGTCGCTGGCCCGTTTGAGTTTGTGCAGGCTCAACGCCTCGGTGGCGTTCTTGGACACCGTGTCCAGCAGGGTTCGTTTCTCACCACGTTGGGGCACGCGAATTGAGGCGGCTGCTCCACGTGCCGCCGACAGCAACTCTTCCATCACGCTCACGCTAGGCGGAAGCTCGGGCACCAGCACCTCGGGCGGAACGCGGTCATCGTCCTCAGTCTCCTGCGAGTACAGCTGTAGCAAAAACGTTTCGACTAGTTCGGCGTCACTGACGTCCTCAAGACGCTCGGCCACCCAACTCTGTTGTCCGGCAACTCGGCCACCCCGCACTGAGAACACCTGCACCGCCACTTCAAGACTGTCGGTCGCAAACGCGATCACGTCGCAAAACACGTTGTCAGGAAGGACAATGGCGTTCCGCTCCCCCACTCTTTGCAGCGCACCCAACGAATCCCGAAGCCGCGCGGCCAACTCAAAGTTCTCAGACGCCGCTGCGCTCTTCATCTGACGGGTCAACTGCCGTTCAAGCTGACCCTCGTGTCCACTAAGGTAGGACATGAACTGGGCAACGGTCGCCCGGTGTTCTGTGGCGCTCACGTGAGCGACGCAAGGCCCGCTGCACTTTCCGATCTGCCCCAGCAAGCAAGGTCGCCCGCTGCGTCTCGCCGAGTCGAAAGCACCATCGCGACAGGTGCGAATCGGGAACGCGCGCAGCAGCAAGTCAACCTTCTCACGCACCGCCCAGGCGGCCGTGTATGGGCCGAAGTACCGCCAGCCTTTGCGCTTGGCACCACGCGTCACGAAGACTCGCGGATACTCGTCGCTCCAGGTGACGACCAGCCACGGGTATGACTTGTCGTCGCGGAAGATGACGTTGAACTTGGGGTCGTACTTCTTGATGAAGGTGTACTCCAGTTGCAGCGCCTCAAACTCGTTCTGGACGACGTTCCACTCCACCTTGACCGCCGCCTGCACCATCATCTGCGTGCGCAGATGCAGCCCGTCTGGGGACGCAAAGTAGCTGTTGAGCCGGTTGCGCAGATTCTTGGCCTTACCGACGTAAATCACCACGCCCCGCGCGTCGATGAACCGGTATACCCCCGGTTGCGTGGGGATGGAACCGGGTGCTGGACGGTAGGTCAGCGGCTCGCTCATGGTAGTGCGCTCGGGGACAGGGTCTTCTTGGGCACGATCCTCTTGGCCAAAACCTTCTTGGGTCGGGCGCTCCTAGGTGACGTGCCCTCGGGTGACGTATCTTGAGGCAGTGCGTCCTGGGCGAGCGCCGCGTCCCCTTGACTGCCGTCGAGCAGCGGACTCAGGTATTGCCCAGTGTAGGACGCCGAGTTGGCCGCGACCTGCTCCGGTGTGCCCTCGGCGATGACAAACCCGCCCCGCGAACCGCCCTCTGGCCCCATGTCGATGACCCAGTCTGCGGTCTTGATGACGTCAAGGTTGTGTTCGATGACTACAACAGTGTTTCCCGCGTCCACCAGCCGCTCTAGCACCTCTAGCAGTTTGCGGATGTCCTCAAAGTGCAGGCCGGTGGTCGGTTCGTCTAGGACGTACAGTGTGCGGCCAGTGGCGCGTTTTTGCAGTTCGGCGGCCAGCTTGACGCGCTGCGCCTCGCCACCGGACAGCGTGGTGGCTGGTTGACCCAGGCGCACATAGCCGAGCCCTACCTCGTTCAGCGTCTTCAGGTGACGCGAGATGATGTTGAACGACGCGAAAAACTCCACCGCCTCTTCGATGGGCATGTCCAGCACCTCGGCGATGGTCTTGCCTTTGTAACGCACCTCTAAGGTTTCGCGGTTGTATCGGGCACCATGACACACCTCGCAGGGCACATAGACATCCGGAAGGAAATTCATCTCGATTTTGATGGTGCCGTCGCCCATGCAGTTTTCGCACCTGCCACCGCGCACGTTGAAGCTGAATCGGCCCGGCTGATAGCCCCGCATCTTCGCCTCAGGGGTGGACGCAAACAAGGTGCGGATCTTGTCAAACACCCCCACATACGTAGCCGGATTTGACCGGGGAGTGCGCCCAATTGGGGACTGATCTACGTGAATCACCTTGTCGATGTTCTCAATACCTGTGATGGTACGATGCGCCCCCGGAACGGCATGCGCCCCATAGATACGCCCAGCCAGCGCCGTGTACAGGATCTGGTTGACCAGCGTTGACTTACCCGACCCGGAAACACCAGTAACCGCAATGAGCTCACCCAACGGAAACTCCACGTCGATGCGGTTCAAGTTGTTCTCTTCTGCGCCAATAACCTTTAGCGCTAGGCCGTTGCCTCTGCGACGCTGCTCAGGCAGCGGGATGGAACGCGCACCCGACAGGTAACGCCCAGTGATAGAGCGGGGTTCGGCAATCAAGTCGGCGTAGGTGCCGGACACCACCACCTCACCACCGTGCTCGCCCGCGCCGGGGCCGATGTCAACAATCCAGTCGGCGGCCCGAATAGTGTCCTCATCGTGCTCGACGACAATCAGCGTGTTGCCCAAATCGCGCAGTCGCATCAGCGTTTCGATCAGACGGTGGTTGTCCCGCTGGTGCAGACCGATGCTGGGCTCGTCCAACACGTACAACACGCCGGTGAGCCCGGAGCCAATCTGCGTGGCCAGTCGGATGCGTTGCGCCTCGCCGCCGGAGAGCGACCCGGCGCTGCGCGAGAACGTCAGATAGTCCAGACCGACGTCAAGCAAGAACCGGAGTCGCTCTTTGATCTCTTTCAGCACGCGCTCGGCGATTGTCACGTCTCTGGTGTTGAGGTGCAGCGTAGACAGAAACTCGTCCGCCTCCGAGATAGACAACGCCGACAGGTCCGCGATATTCAAGCCACCGACAGTGACGGCGAGACTCGACGGCTTCAACCTGCGTCCCAGACACGTGGGGCACGGATTCTCGCGCATGTAGGCACTGAAACGGTCCCGCGCCGAATCCGTGTCAGCTTCCGCAAAACGGCGCTTCACATACGCGATGATGCCCTCATATTTCTGCGTCCAAGTGCGCGTGCGGCCAAACCGGTTGCGATACGTGACCGCCACCGCATCCGAGTAGCCGTTGAGGATGAACGCCCGCGCCTTCGCGCTCATCTCTTCCCAGGGCGTGTTGACATCAAAACCCTCGACCTCACCCAAACCGGCAAAGACTCGCTCGTAGTGCGACGCCACCATCGGTGTGGACCACGGCGCAACGGCCCCCTGAGCCAACGTCTTGGTGACATCCGGCACGATCAGCCGCTCATCCGGCTCTAACGTGGTGCCCAGCCCCGTACACTCCGGGCAGGCGCCCCACGGGCCGTTGAATGAGAACTGACGCGGCTCCAACTCGTCGATAGAAACATCGTGACCATTGGGGCACGCCAAGTTGCGGGAGAACCTGCGAGTGCGTTCCGGGTTCTTGGGGCTGCGGTCCACAAAGTCGATGGTGATGACGCCGTTGGCTAGCTCCAACGCGGTCTCCACCGAGTCCGTGATGCGCTGCACCGCACTGGCCTTCACGGCCACCCGGTCAACGACCACGTCGATGTCGTGCTTCTTCTGTTTGTCGAGCGTGGGCGGCTCGCTCAGCTGATACGTCTCTCCGTCCACCTGCACCCGGGCAAAACCTTGAGACGACAAGTCGCGGAACAGTTCGCCGTACTCGCCCTTGCGCCCCCGGATAACGGGGGCCAGCACCGCGAACCGCGTGCCTTCGTCGAGGGTCAGCAACGTGTCGACGATCTGTTGTGGGGTCTGTTTGGCGATCTCCTCACCGCAGACCTGACAGTGCGGCACCCCGATGCGGGCGTAGAGCAGGCGCAAATAGTCGTAAACCTCGGTGACGGTGCCAACCGTGGAACGCGGGTTGCGCGACGTGGACTTCTGGTCGATGGCGACCGCAGGCGAGAGTCCCTCAATGAAGTCAACGGCAGGCTTGTCCATCTGCCCCAAGAACAGCCGGGCGTAGCTGGACAGCGACTCCACGTAGCGCCGCTGCCCTTCCGCAAAGATGGTGTCAAAAGCCAAACTCGACTTGCCCGAACCGGATAGGCCGGTAAAGACGATCATCTTGTTGCGCGGCAGGGTGATCGAAACGTCGCGCAGGTTATGCTCCCGCGCCCCTCTAATAGTCAGGTCTTCTGGCACGTATTCAATCGTAGACGACCCCACCGACAGTTTTCTGAGGGGGCCTGCCGGATGACCGACAGCCTGCCTGAAAGGCACTTCCGTAGGTGCTACTTGAGGACGACCGGAGGGATTACCGACGGCCTGTCTGAACCGGTTGTCTTGGATGTCGTTTGGGTGCCGCTGGGGCGTTGGTTGCGATATGCTCAAAGTGTCAGCTGGGCGAGAGGAGTACAACATGAGCGTACCCACGATGTCTGAGGCACAACTCAGCGTGTTTGGTGATGTGGCGCACATCCGCACCCTGCGCATGGAGGCCACGCAGCGTCTGCTCGGAGACACTATCGCCTGGTCGGACGACGACTGGCAGCGCCCGTGCAGGCTCCCCGGCTGGACTCGCGCGCACTTGGGTACGCACATTACCCGCAACGCCGACGCGCTGCGGGAGGCCTTGGAACGCGCCCTCGCGGGCGAACTACCCAGCCTGTACCCGTCCGAAGAACGCCGCATCGAAGACATCGAGCGCGGATCGGAGCGCAGCGGCCTTGCCCTACAGATTGATTTGGACTCGACGGAGGATCGACTCAGCACTCGCTTCAAGGAGTTGCTCGCGCCCCCTGCCCCAGCCGAAGCCCTGAACGCGCCATTCGCGCTTTTCCCGGGCTGCGAAGTGCCCGTGGCGCTCATGCCCCTTGCCCGACTGCATGAAGTGACAGTGCACCACGTGGACTTTGACTGCGGATTCGAGTTCCGTGACGTGGACAGTGACGCCGCAGAACTGCTCCTCAGTTGGCACGCTTATTGGCTGACGGTGCGTGAATGTCGTCCGACGTGCCCGATCTGTCGCCTGAACGGCGAGTCTTGAGTTGACCTCCATCTAGCTTCCGTCATTGCGCGTGTGGTCGCAGAATTCATAGGCGGCATGGGATCCTGCCACTACGTGCAGGATAACGAGAGACGCACGCCCGATGACGAGAAGGGCACGCAGGATAACGATAGAGGCACGCAGGATAACGTTGGAGCTAACTCTCTAGTTGACGAGCTTGGCGACCTCGCGAGCATCCCTCTTGGCTTTCAACACGCTGATCAGCGCAGTGGTGCCCAAGCACAGGACGATGAACACCAACGACACTACCGTGGGGACCTCAATCGCCATCCAGTCGTAAGGAACCCAGCCGAACAGGCCGCCGGGAACGCCGTTATAGTGATGCAGTGCGTGCAGAATCTGCTTGATGCCGATGAAGATCAACAGGACAACCAAGCCGATAGACAGGTACTGCAACTTCTCCAACAGGTCTGCGATCAGGAAGAATATCTGCCGCAACCCCATCAGGGCAAAGATGCTAGCGGTGAAAACAATGTATGGCTCGGTGGTGAGACCAAAGATGGCGGGAATAGAGTCGAGTGCGAACATCAGGTCCGCAGTCTCCAACGTCGCCACGGCGAAGAACATCAACGTGAAGACGCGCTTGCCGTCCACCTTGATGAGGAAGCGTTCGTGCTCCCAAGTGCCGGACGAGGGGAGCAACTTCTTGATCCACCGCATGAAGAGGCCTTCTTCGCCCTTGTGCTCGTCGGCGTCCTCGTCGCTCTTGTAGTCCTTCCAGATGGACCAGGCGGTGTAAATCAGGTAGAGACCGAACAGGAAGAATATCCAGGTGATCTTTTCGACCAGCACGGCACCGACGGCGATGAATCCGCCGCGCAGCACGAGCGCACCCAAGATGCCCATGGTTAGAGCGAAGTGCTGAAGCTCCTTGGGCACCCGCTGCTTCTCCATGATGATGAGGAACAGGAACAGGTTGTCAACGGAGAGCGCTTCTTCAGTGAGGTAGCCCGAGAAGTACTGCAAACCCCACTTGGTGTCGTCACAGAACACCAGCAGACCGACACCAAAGAGGCAGGCTGCGGTGACGTAGATCAGCACAGAACGAGCAGACTCTCCCGGCGTGGGCACATGGTCTTTGTGGTGGAGAACTAGACCGTCGATACAGATGATGGCAACTAGGACTACGACGGTGATTATCCATGTGTAGATATGGATATCCATCCGAGGAGCTACATCCTCCAGCAGAAACATATTGACATCGGGCCGTTACGGCCAGTACCTTTCTCTCCACCCTCCGCTAGGAGGACAGTCAGCGTTTGGCGTCGCCTTGGGGCGGCCAACTAACCTGTTGGCGTCCTCAAAGCTTGTGCTAGATAAGAGCCTAGCCTATGCGCGCGAAACCGGGGGCCAATAGTGACAAATGTTGGCCAACTTTCATCGACTGAGGTCTAGGATTTCGCTGTCAGTGACCTGCTGGATGGCTCGCAGTGACCTGTTGAGTGGTTGACAGCTACCTGTTGGGTGGATATCGCTGACCCATTGTCGCCTACTTGTTGGCCTCAATCATCTGACGTAGAGCACGTTTGAGGTCGGAAAGCTCGTCGCGGACTCGGGCAGCCAGCTCGAACTCTAGGTTCTCTGCGTAGGTGTGCATCTGTTGGGTCAGTTCATCGACGAGCGCGCTCAAGTCATCGACTGGTAGGGACGCCACGTCCAGCGCTCCCGCGCTACCTTTGCGACCGCTCGCAGGCTCGAATGGAGACTGATTGGTGGTGGTGCCGCGCCCGCGTTTGCTAGCAACTGCACTTGTCAGCGCGGAAGTGTCGGCATCTTCGCGTGCCAGCATCTCAGTGATGTCGGCGATCTTCTTGCGCAAAGGCTGCGGGTCAACGCCGTGCGCCTTGTTGTACGCAATCTGTTTGTCGCGACGACGATTCGTCTCATCAATGGCGCGCTTCATGGAGTCGGTGAGCGTGTCCGCGTACATGTGAACCTGACCAGATACGTTTCTGGCGGCACGACCCGTCGTCTGGATCAGGCTGCGTTCCGAACGCAGGAACCCTTCTTTGTCGGCGTCGAGAATCGCTACCAGCGAAACTTCCGGGAGGTCGAGACCCTCACGAAGCAGGTTGATGCCCACCAGCACGTCGTACTCTCCGAGGCGAAGCTCGCGCAGCAGTTCAACACGTCGCAGGGTGTCCACGTCCGAGTGCAGGTAGCGCGCCCGGACGGAGTGCTCCACCAGGTAGTCGGTCAACTCCTCCGCCATGCGTTTGGTTAGCGTGGTGACCAGGACGCGCTCGTTTTTGGCGGTTCGCTCCTGAATCTCGCCAAGCAGGTCATCAATCTGACCTTTTGTGGGCTTTATGATAATTTCGGGATCGATTAACCCGGTGGGGCGGATGATCTGCTCCACCACCGAGTCCACGCGCTGCATCTCATAGGGGCCGGGCGTGGCGGACGAGTAGACGCTCTGCCCGATGCGTTCCACAAACTCGTCAAACTTCAAAGGACGGTTGTCCATCGCTGAGGGCAGTCGGAACCCGAACTCCACCAGCGTGCGCTTACGACTCATGTCTCCCTCATACATGCCGCCGATCTGCGGCACCGTGACATGTGACTCGTCCACCACAAGCAAAAAGTCCTCCGGAAAGTAGTCCAGCAGGCAGTTTGGTGCCGAGCCCGGCTCGCGACCATCGATGTGTCGGGAGTAGTTCTCAATGCCCGAGCAGGTGCCGATGTTGCGCATCATCTCTAGGTCATACGTGGTGCGCATCTTCAGGCGTTGCGCCTCCAACAGCTTGCCTTGCGCCTCGAAAGACTCCAGTCGCTCGGCTAGCTCCGCCTCAATATCCTTCATGGCCCGCTCTAGACGCTCGGGACCGGCGACATAGTGCGAGGCGGGGAAGATGTATATCTCCTTCGGAGCCTCCACAATCTCGCCCGTCAGCGGGTGAATCACGCTCAGCGACTCCACCTCGTCGCCGAAGAACTCGGCACGCACCGCCATCTCTTCATACATCGGGAACACCTCAAGGGTGTCGCCGCGCACACGGAAGGTGCCCCGCGTACCCGCGAGATCGTTGCGCACGTACTGCATCTCAACCAGTTTGCGCAGCAGTGCCGTGCGCTCCCACTCCTGACCTATACGCAGCGTGAGCATCCGATCCACATACTCTTGCGGCGTGCCCAAGCCATAAATCGCGCTGACCGTCGCCACCACGATCACGTCTCGCCTAGTGAGCAGCGAGTTGGTGGCGGAGTGACGGAGGCGCTCTACCTCCTCGTTGAGCGACGAATCCTTCTCAATGTAGGTATCCGTCTGCGGCACATAGGCCTCTGGCTGGTAGTAGTCGTAGTACGAGACGAAGTATTCAACGGCGTTGTCGGGGAAGAACCCGCGCAGTTCGGAAGTGTACTGGGCGGCCAGCGTCTTGTTGGGTTGCATCACCAGCATGGGGCGTTGTAGCCGTTCCGCTAACCAAGCCACCGTCGCAGTCTTGCCGGTGCCGGTGGCACCCATCAGCACAATGTGATTCTCACCAGCACGCACCCGGCGCTCAAGTTCATCAATAGCGGCAGGCTGGTCGCCAGACGGGGAAAAATCGGCGTGTACCTTGAATGGTGCCACGCGACGCTGGATCTGCTCGACTGGCCTCATCAGCCCAGACCTCCTCGATTGAGTCTCATGCCATCAAGCGTATAGGGACCCACCGACAAAAATGACGGGCGAGGACACCTCGCCCGTCATGCCGCACGCAGTTGCAGCATCCACCCTTACCCACTGTGGATTCTGCGACCGCGCTATGCTGGCACAGAATGTGCGTTGGCAGGTAGCCGACAGTGAGGGGCAGCAGCCTACTGCGCGTCTTGGGCTTCGCGGAGGGCGGTCCAGACGGACTCAACCTGAGTCAAGGTTTCGGGGATGCTACCTTCGTTGTCTATGACGTAGTCAGCAACCGCGATGCGCTCCTCGCGAGTGGCTTGAGCGGCGACGCGCTTCTTGGCTTGCATGCGGTTGTAGCTGTTGCGGTTCATCAGCCTAGAAACCTGCGCCTCATAGGAGGAATCGATGACAATCACCTTGTCAAAGGAGGCTTGCTGACCCGTCTCGACAAGCAGAGGGATAACGTGAACCACGATGGCGTCTTCTGGAGCGGCCGCATCCGCAGCAATCTCGGCGTCACGAATTAGGGGATGAGTGATGGCGTTGATATCGGCACGGGCCTGATCGTCGTCAAAAACAATCTCGCCAAGTGCCGCTCGATCCAGCGTTCCGTCCGCGCTCAGCACGCCAGCACCAAAGCGGGCCACGATGGCCTCCAGTCCGAGCGTGCCCGGCGCAACTACCTCACGGGCAAGGACGTCCGTGTCGACAATAACGGCACCGTGTTCTGCGAACTGCCCTGCCACAAGGGACTTTCCTGAAGCGATGCCACCCGACAAAGCCACTCTCAATTTGCGCATGCGCCCATCCTATGTCGATTAACGGCTGAGCGCCGGGGTTTTGACAACAAAAGTCCGCAAAACTCCGGCGCTCAACGCAGTACTCAGAACAACGCCCTGAGAGATGCTAGCTAGTAGCGACGCTCCCCTTAGGCGACGCCACCCGTCAGCTTGTCGCGAAGCGCCTGCAGCGCCTCGTCGGAAGCGAGGGAACCCTCAGCGGAGGCAGCGGCGGACGAGTAGCTCGTCTCGGCGTCACCCTCGCCAGCTTCACCGGCAACCGGAGCAACCGTCTCGGCCTCGGCAGCCTGCTTCTTGGCAGCCTCCCAGCGACCGTGAGCCTCGGCGTACTGGGCTTCCCAAGCAGCCTGCTGCTCTTCGTAGCCAGGCTTCCACTCCTGAGTCTCCGCGTCGAAGCCCTCTGGGTAGATGTAGTTGCCGTCGGCGTCGTAGTTGTTGGTCATGCCGTAGAGCGACGCGTCGAACTCATCAACGTTGACGCTCTCGTTGGCCTGCTTGAGGCTGAGCGAGATGCGACGACGATCCAAGTCGATGTCGATGATCTTGACCATGACGTCCTGACCCACGGAAACAACCTGCTCCGGGATCTCGACGTGACGGTCGGCCAACTCGGACACGTGGACCAAGCCCTCGATGCCGTCCTGCACGCGCACGAAACCACCGAAAGGCACCAACTTGGTGACCTTGCCGGGGACGATCTCGCCCAACTGATGCGTGCGGGCGAACACCTGCCAGGGGTCCTCCTGCGTGGCCTTGAGCGACAGGGAAACGCGTTCAAGGTCATGGTTGACGTCCAACACCTCAACGGTGACAGGCTGGCCAACTTCGACAACCTCGTTCGGGTGGTCGATGTGCTTCCAGCTCAGTTCGCTGACGTGAACCAGGCCATCAACACCACCGAGATCGACGAACGCGCCGAAGTTGACGATGGACGAGATGACGCCCTTGCGGATCTGGCCCTTTTCAAGGTTGTCGAGGAACGTCTGACGCACCTCGGACTGGGTCTGCTCAAGGAACGCACGACGGGAGAGCACCACGTTGTTGCGGTTCTTGTCCAGTTCGATGATCTTGGCTTCGATCTCCTGGCCGATGTAAGGCTGGAGGTCGCGCACGCGACGCATCTCAATGAGCGACGCCGGCAGGAAGCCGCGCAGGCCGATGTCGACGATGAGGCCGCCCTTGACCACCTCGATGACAGTACCGGTGACAACACCATCGGCCTCTTTGATGGCCTCCGTGGTGCCCCACGCACGCTCGTACTGAGCGCGCTTCTTCGAGAGAATCAGGCGACCCTCTTTGTCCTCTTTCTGCTGGACGAGCGCCTCGACGACGTCACCGATGGAGACGATCTCGGAAGGGTCAACGTCGTGACGAATGGACAGTTCTTTGGCGGGAATTACACCCTCCGTTTTGTAGCCCACATCGACGAGAACCTCGTCGTGGTCTACCTTGACGACGGTACCGGTGACCAGATCGCCGTCGTTGAAGTTCTTGATTGTGGCGTCAACCGCGGCCTCAAAGGCTTCCGCTGATCCAAAGTCGTCTAGCGTGACGACTGCCTCATTTGAAGGCATGTAGTAGTGCTCCGATTGTTTGTTTTACTAGGTGTTTTGTCAAGACATGCCCATCAAGTACCATGGTCGAGCATCAGTCGATTGCTTCGGCCCCGGACCTGACGCGGGCGCGCCAAGATTGCTACGGGTGCAGCAGACACTTACATTACCGTGCTGGGAGCGCAAAAGGCAAGAGGAATAAACCGTTTCTACTGTGTGCTTATGTAGTGTATTGACGGCACCGTCAAGGTAGACTTGATGGGCGTTGGTGTCGCCCGTTGAGTGTGGTGCGCCAACGCTTTTGCCCTAGCAGTGGCCAGTTGGATGGTTGAGAGGAACAAGATGGACGAGACGCCAAAGCGCGCAGCCGATGACAGCGAAGACGAGTTTGACGTTACCCTACCTTCGCGTGCAGCGAACGACGAGGCGGCGACAACTGACTCGACCGACTTGTTGTCCCCGACAAACTCAACTTCTAACCTAAGCGCATCCGATGTCACTGAGGATTACGCCGTTGATGTGGTTGACGACATGGCTGAGGAAGACGCCTACCTGAGCGATGAAGAGCCGAAGAAGCGTCGCGTTGTAGCATGGCTGTTTCGCTCCATTGTCCTGATCTTGGTGCTTGCTATTGCTGGAACTAGCTGGTACCTATACTCGCACCGCAACGTCGGGCTTGACCCGGATGTTCCGCTATGGACGCCTGGCGAGCCTGCACGCACCCCGGCACCATCTATCTCAGTGCCGAGTGGCTGCGTGGCAAACCCCGAGCCCATTGACCCGGTACTTTTTGAGATCATGGACACCCAGTACTCCTGGGAGATGATGTCACTTGGCTGGGACTCCGACCATGTAGCGGCCGCTGCCCCTCCGCTCACCAAAGAGGACATCCGCAAGGTCGGTTGGTTCAACGAAGGGCCATGGGCTGGTTCCGCCAAGGGGAACGTGATTCTCACGGCTCACACCATGGTCGGCTCCATCGGAGTTGGCAACGAGATCAACACTGGACTGCTGCACGAGGGCGACATTGTCAGACTGAGTGACGCCTCCGGTGTGGGAGTGTGCTATCAGTACACGCACGCCATCAAGGTCTACGTCAAAGACTACGATCCGGGGTCCGGCATCCTCTACGACAATGACGGACCTCCGCGACTTGCCCTCGTGGCCTGCTCGTCGGAAGATGCAGACACCGGCCAACTCAGCGCACGCATCATCTACTACCTCGACTTGGTTGGGGAACCGCTGCCGCCCGCGAGCGCGAGCCCCGCCACTCCAGCGCCAACTCCGTAACGCCCCCGCTCGTCATTCTGTGCAAGCGAAGCGCTGTCGCAGGGTCCCTTTTGAAGAGGTGGATCCTGCGACTGCGCGCAGGATGACAGGAGCCTAGTGAGCGGCAGCCGCCCAACTGTGGCCGAAACCGACGGACACGTCAAGCGGGACCCGCAGGTCTAGCGCGTGACGCATCACGTGGGACACCAACTGCTCCAACTCTTCGCGCTCGCCGGGGGCAACTTCTAGGATCAGTTCGTCGTGAACCTGAAGCAGCACCCTGCTGTGCAACTTGTGTGCGTCGAGTTCGTGGGCAAGTCGGATCATGGCCACCTTGATGATGTCGGCTGCAGTGCCCTGAATAGGCGCATTGAGCGCCGCTCGCTCGGCCATCTCGCGGAGTTGGTGGTTGGGCGAGTTCAGGTCTGGCAGGTAGCGACGTCGTCCCAGTTTGGTTTCGGTGTAGCCGACGCGCTTGGCCTCGGCCACCACCTCGTCAAGGTAGAGCTTGACCTTGCCAAACGTGGCGAAGTAGTCACTCATGAGTGACTTGGCTTCCGAGACGCTAACGCCAAGACGATTCGACAGCCCGAAAGCGCTGAGCCCGTAGGCCAAACCGTAGTTCATGCCCTTGACCGACGCCCGCATGGATGGGGTGACATCCGCAGTTGGCACCCGGAAGACGTGTGATGCGGTGACGGTGTGGAAATCGACGCCTGAGCGGAACGCCTCAATCAGCGCCTCATCGCCGGACGCATCCGCCATGACACGCATCTCGATCTGGGAGTAGTCGACGCTGAGTAGCCCCTCATACCCGGTGCCCGCAACGAACGCCTCCCTCACCCGTGCACCCTCCGCAGTGCGGATAGGGATGTTTTGCAGGTTAGGGTCCGAGCTGGACAGCCGCCCGGTGGCGGCAACACTCTGCTGGAAAGTGGTGTGAATCCGATTGTCGTCCGCGACGGCCCGCAATAGTCCGTCAACCATCTGCCGCAGCTTGATGGCGTCGCGATGCTCCAACAGATGCGCCAAGAACGGGTGCTCCGTCTTGGAGTACAACTCAGCCAACGCGTCAGCGTCTGTGGTGTAGCCGGTGCGAATCTTCTTGGTTTTCGGCATGTCCAGTTCGTCAAAGAGGAGCACCTGCAACTGTTTGGGGGAGCCCAGATTGACCTGTTTTCCAATGACCGCGAAAGCCGCCTGTTCCGCCTTGTCAACGCGCTTTTCAAGTTCTGAGCTCAACGAGTCGAGCACAGGGACGTCGATGGCGATGCCCACCGCTTCCATGTCGGCAAGAACCCGCTGCAGCGGCATCTCCACGTCATCAAGCAGGGAACGCTGTCCCAACTCCCCCAAGCGCTCACACAACACCTGCCCGAGTTCGGCCACCGTTCTCGCCCGCTGGGCGGCCTCTAAGCTGGCAGACTCCAAGTCGTCCTCTGTGGGAAGCGCCGACTGAGCTTCGGAACTGCCTGTCTGCGCCACAGACAGTGGCCGGTTGAGGTACTGCTGCGCCAACGAGTCCAGCGGATAGGAACGGGAGTCGGGACGCAGCAGGTATGCCGCTAACTCGGTGTCGCAAACCACGCCGTCGGGTTGCCAACCACGCTGCCAGGCGGCCTCCATGGGGCCTTTGAACGCGTGTGCGATCTTGGATTTGGACGAGTCTGCCAACCAGCGCGTCAGCGCCAGTTCATCTGCGGACCCCAGTCTCGTGGGATCTAGCCACAGTGCTGCGCCCTCCACGTTAGCGATGGTGACGGCCTCAATGTCCCCCCTGCCTCGGCCCCAACGGCCCACGAAGTCGAGACCGACAGTGCCAGCGGAGTGATCGTCAAGCCACTTGGAGACGCTTTCGGACTCACCGACGCGGGTGACCACCAACTCGGGCTGAGGCGTCGGCTCGGGAGCAGTGCTGGGCTCATCACCGGTTGACAACACGCTCAGCATTTCGGCACGCAGTTGCCGGAACTGGAGCGCGTCGAATATCTGATGAATGGCGGACGAATCAGCCGGGCGGCGCGCCAAATCAGCAAGCGTGACAGGCAGATCAAGCGTTGTCACCAGCGCATTGAGCTTGCGATTGCGCAACACATTATCGACGTTGTCCCTCAGTGACTGCCCAGCCTTACCGGGCAGTTCAGCCGCGCGCAGCAACAGATTGTCCAGCCCATCAAACTCGTTGAGCCACTTCGCGGCGGTTTTCGGGCCAACACCCGGAACCCCAGGCAGATTGTCGCTGGTCTCCCCCACTAGAGCCGCCAACTCCGGATACCGCTGTGGCGACACCCCGTACTTGTCCTCGACGCCCGCTGGGTCCAGCCTGGTGGGCCCGGTGACGCCTCGTCCGGGCCAGAGCACATTGACGTTCTCGTTGACTATTTGGAACAGGTCACGGTCACCGGTGCAGATCAGCACGGTGGCCCCGGAGGCCGACCCCCTGGTAGCCAACGTGGCGATAATGTCATCTGCCTCGTATCCTGGCTTGTCGAGATGGACGATATTGGCGGCGTCAAGAACTTGGCGAATGAGATCGGCCTGCCCATTGAACTCCGGCGGCGCATCAGAGCGAGTTCCCTTGTAGGCAGGGTATTCGTCCGTACGGAAGCAGGCGCGCGAAACATCCCAGGCGACGGCCAAGTGGGTGGGCTGGTACTTCCTGATGGTGGGCAGCAACATTGAGATGAACCCGAAAACGGCGTTGGTGTGCTGCCCCGTTGACGTCATGAAACCACCCGTAGGCACGCCATAGAAAGCTCGAAATGCCAACGAGTAGCCGTCAATCAGCAGCAGGGTTTCACTCACACATTGAGCCTAGTGCAAGCCACCGACAGTTTTTGACCGCACAAGGTTCGCGCTACGCAGAAACTGGCTTGATCAGTGGATTCTGCGACGGCGCGCAGAATGACGCAAGGACGTGGCGGGGCAGCACGGCGGAACGCATGGACCGAAGTGTCGTAGGGGCGGACGACGCGGCGGAGGCCGAGAACTTCCGTGCTAGTCAGAAACAGACTTTTCGTGGTCGATTACGCCCTCAGCGACCTCTTTCATGGACTTGCGTAGGTCCATGGCGGTCTTCTGAATCCAGCGGAACGCCTCGGGTTCGCTGAGGTCAAGGGTCTCCTGCAAGATGCCCTTGGCCTGCTCAATTGTCTTGCGAGCGGCCAACTGCTCCTCTAGGTCAGCGACCTCTTCTTCGACGCCCTGAATCTCGTTGAACCTTGCAATCGCGATCTCAATGGCCGGGACAACGTCAGACGCATCAAACGGCTTGACCACGTAGGCCATGGCCCCAGCGTCTCGGGCCTGTTCCACAAGTTCGCGCTGCGAGAAGGCGGTCAGCATGACCACTGGAGCGATCCGTTCCTCCGCAATTGTCTTGGCTGCCTCAATGCCGTCCATTTTGGGCATCTTGATGTCCATGACGATGAGGTCTGGCATCAGTTCTCGGGCAGCCCGGATGGCGGCCTCGCCGTCGCCAACTTGACCGATAACGTTGTATCCCTGCTCCGTGAGCATCTCAACCAAGTCGAGACGAATTAGTGCTTCATCCTCGGCGACAAGCACTCTCGGGGTCGCGTCGCCGCTCGTGGCGGCAGCGGATTGCTTTGTCATTAACGTCTTCCTTGCGCGTAACTGAATCAAGTATCAGTTTACCCATGGGCGTACCGTTGAGTGTCAATTCAAACACATCGGACTGTTGTGCCAGCGTGTTGTCAGTACGGAACGACGGCCAGAGACAGCACCATGATCAGCGCCCCTGCGCCAACCGCGAAACACACGTCCAGCGCCTTGGAACGCACTGCCAGCAGACCGACGAGTCGCTCGGGAAGCACCAGACGCAGGAACCCGGCCAAGCCAACAGCGCCGCCAACGATGAACGAACCGCGTCTCCAATAGTCAAAGTAGATCAAGGCCAGACCGACACAGAACGCGCCGATGACGAGGATCAGCGGCCACTGACGCGCCGCAGCACCGGGCCAGTCGTAGAAGAATGACCGGATTCGCGCCCGCACAGACCAAGGCTTGTCGTCGCGTTCTTCGTCCTCTACCTGCGTGACGGCGTCCTGTTGGCGCGTCCGCGACTGGGCGTCACCGAGTTCGTCAACAGGGGTGCCAGCGGGTGCAACCGTCACGTCCTCATCTTCGACCTGCGTGACTGCGTCAGGTTCAACTACGTCTGTCATGACGCAAGTGCCTCTGCCCGGTCAACAACGTTGGCGAGCAGCATGGCGCGAGTCATCGGGCCCACTCCACCGGGGTTGGGCGTGAGCGCCCCGGCAACCTCCGCGACGTCGGGGGCAAAGTCCCCCATCGGCTTGCCCGAGACCCTAGTGACGCCGACGTCAACACATGTTGCTCCCGGCTTGATCATGTTGGCAATGATGAAGTGCGTGATGCCTACGGCACCGACCACGATGTCGGCGTTTCTGGTGTGTGCCGCTAGATCACGCGTGCCGGTGTGACACAGGGTGACCGTGGCGTTGATGCCCTTGGCGCTCAGCATCACCGCGAGCGGACGACCCACCGTGATACCTCGGCCCACCACGCACACCTCTGCTCCGTCGAAAGTGATGCTGTGGCGACGCAGGAGTTCGACGATGCCGCGTGGCGTGCAGGGCAGCATTCCGGGAGCGCCCAGCATCATTCGGCCGAGATTTGTGGGTGTGAGGCCGTCGGCGTCCTTGTCCGGGTTGACTAGGGCAAGCATCGCGTTCTCGTCGATGCCTTTGGGAAGTGGCAGTTGGACGATAAATCCGGTACAGGCCGGGTCGCTGTTGAGTTGCGCGATGGCGTCACTAATCTGGCTCGCTGATGCCGTTGCGGGCAGGTCCACACGAATTGACTCAAGGCCGACCTCGGCGCAGTCACGGTGCTTACCGGCGACGTAAAGCTGACTACCCGGGTCGTCCCCCACAAGTATGGTGCCAAGTCCGGGCTTGGTGCCACGAGACGCGAGGGCAGCCACCCGCTGGGCCAACTCAGACTTGATGGTTGCAGCGGTTACTTTGCCGTCTATGCGGGTTGCACTCATAAGACAATTCTACCGCTCTGGCGGGCGACTTCAGTTTCCTGCTGGCGGCTACCGAGGTTGGCACCAGCCGACAAGGCATGGATCCTGCGGCTGCGCACTGGATGACGGCGTTGTCCTCGTCCGGGTGGAGGGGTCTTGGCGTGGGGCGCTCGTCTGGGGGCTAGTACCAGCCGACGGTCTGGAAGTGTTCCCAAGCACCGCAGGGGGTGCCGTAGCGTCCAGCGATGTAACCGAGGCCCCAGGTGATCTGAGTGGTGGCGCTGGTCTCCCAGTCCGCACCTGCCGAGGCCATCTTGGAACCGGGGTTTGACTGCGGAATTCCGTAGGGACCGTCGATCCGACCTGCGGTGGTCCTCCAGCCGCTTTCGCGGTTCCACAGGATGACTAGGCAAGAGAACTGATCGTCGCCCCAGCCGCGTCCGGCCATCATTGATTTGGCAATTTCTTGCGCTTCACCGGCGGGTACAGCAGGCGGAGGCGGCGGCGGGGCTTTCGTCCCGATAGCCACAACCTCGTTGCTGGGGTCTCTGAGTATCTGCTCGCCAGCCACGACGCGCTCGCTCTCTTCTCCGTCAGCATACGTTAGAGTCCACGTGACGCTCTTGGCTCCGGCGACTCCGGACACGACGACCGTTCGCGTACCCACCAGAGCCTCTGGGTCGTCCTTCTCGGTGGTGCCGAACGGGATCTCCACCACCTCGGTGAACTGCTTGTAGGTTATGCGCGGGCCGCGTGACAGCACATCTGCGTCCTCAAGGCCGGGAGTGCTCGGGTGCCCCGTTTGCAGGGCAAGCTGTTCGACCGCGTGTTGGGCCTGAAGGCCCTGGAGAATAGCGAGCATTTCTGAAGACAGGGAGATGGACGCCCAACTCACCCGGACTCCTGCTGCTGTGGTAGCGCCATGTTGTTGGTCCACCAACGAAACCTCATTGATGGACTGAGTCACTTCGGTAGCCGGGTCCGGCAGGGTTGGGGGGACGGCGGCCACGGCTAACGCAACCAACAACGCACCCGCAGCTACGGTCGACATCAACTTCATTCGCTTCTCCTCGCATGGCTCACAGAAGGAACCATGTAACCATTCTACCGCAATACTGAGAAACTCTCATGTTTCGCGTAGTCGGGTCGAGAGTTGCGTTGATGTTTAGGCGAGGGGACGGAGAACGAATCCGGTGAGCAGCTTGGGCGTGAAGAACGTCGATTTTGGAGGCATCAGCAGCCCCTCCGTTGCCGTGCGGCGAATCTCTTCCAGCGAAGTTGGGCGAATCAAAACGCCTGCAGCGTGTTGTCTGACCACAGACTTCATCTCGGCAAGGCCATGCTGATACGTCACCTGTGCGTCCAGAGAGTTCAGAGCATGCTCAAGCCACGCGCCGTCCAGAGCGCGGACCCCGTCAAACACGCCCGGCTTGGGGGTCAGCCACTCTGCGGTACCGTCCGGGTGCAGCAAGACAAGACGGCCGAGCTGAACCATCTGGGCAAGAGTCTCGGGCGTGGGAGCGTGGTGACTGCCGGGGGCGTCGTCGGCATTCAAGGGTGCCAATTCAAAGTACCCACTCAGGGCGTCACGCAGAGCCTCAACGCTGACCCCGTCATACAGCCGATGGATGGCCTCGATGCTCAACTGGCTCGCCACAAGCTCGTTGACAAACGTGAGCGTGTACTCGGCGGGCGTGTCGTGGCGTCCTGTTGCAGCACGCACCTCATCGCGATATTGGCGGGACACGCCATAGCGATGGTGTCCGTCCGCGATCAAGACGTCACCCGAAGCAATTACGCCCTGGATCGCTTGGATGCGCACCGGGTCGCTCACCCGCTCAACGGTGTGCGTAACACCCTCTATTTGTAACGTTCCAAGCAGTTCGCCCGGCGCGCGCAACACGTCCGTCAGGCCCTGCGCCAACGAAAGTCCCCAAACCGGGCTCATATTCGTGGCCGTCGCCCGCGTCAGGTCCAAACGGTCGGTTGACGCCTTGGGAGTAGTGCGTTCGTGAGGAAGCACACCGCCAGCGCCCTCGTCCACAACCTCAAGTCCACCCAGCACTCCAGAGATCTCGCGGCTGGAACCCGTGGCGTCCGTGAAAGCCATGCGGTAGATGGTGAACGACGGTTGCGGGTCGCTCACCAAGACGCCTTGCGCTATCCACGACGTCAGAATCTCAGCGGACTTGGCATAACGGTCTGGGTCAGATTCGTCCGGATCGTCCACCCAAGCGATGTTGTGCGGGCTGCACAATTTGAGCGCAGAAATGTCCGAATCACTCAGAACGTCGTAAGGGGGTGCAAGAAAATGGTCCAGTTTTGCCTCTGGACAATAGCGGAGCGCCGCAAAAGGCTCGAACGTTGGCATGCGTTCAGCCTACCGGAGCCGGTGCGTGTCGCGGCGTTGACGTCTCGACGTCTCGACGGGCGGCGCTGGAGGCAGGACCGTCCTGTCCAAAAACTGCAAATGACTGACGGAGAGAACCCCTAGTGACCACAGAGCCATACCCCGGCGGCATGATCGCAGCTGCCATCCGCGCCTGCACCGAGTCAAAGCCAGGCACTGCCCAACTGGACGGCGCGCATCCATACTTGCAGGTGCTTGGCCCAATCCGGGTACGCAACCCGTCAATGCTGGCTCCCGAAAGGTCCCAATACAGTTGCACCGAGATGCTCGCCTGGATCCACACCCACCCTGGCCTTGGCCCCGGGCCGATGCGACAGGCGATGCAGTGCGCCGAGGCGACACGCAGGTCCAACCTGTCCAAACTTCGCATTTGGATGGGCAAGACCGACGACGGCAAGCCGTATATTCTGGAGTCATTGAGCGGACAGTTCTGGCTTGACTCGCATGTGACATCCGACTGGGAGCAGTTCTGCGTGCTCATCTCTGGCGGGGTCGAAACTGCGCCGACAAGCGCACTTGAGGCTGCCCTAGGCCTAATCGCGGGCGAGATCTTTGCAGACCGGATAATTCACACCTATGACTGGGCCAACGAGTGGGTACAAGACATGCAGGAGACCGTTCTCGCGACGGTGCGGGAGTTTGTCACCCGATGTCTGGCCCAGCAGGACTATCAGGGCGCTCGCAAGGCCTGCGCAGTTGGCTTGACCGCTGTGCCAGGATGTCCGGAACTGCTGGCACTGCGAATGGTTGTGGAGCATCAATCGGGTAACCACGAACAGGCGACCTTGCATATGGTGCACGCCACGCGGTGGGCGCAGGAACAGGGCGTTGGGTTGGCTCCCTGTCTGGTGATGGCTATTCAACAGATCAATGAACAGTCCGTCTTTTTGGAGGATGGGCTTCAGGGACGTGTGGAACGCGCAAGATTGAGCAGACTCAGGGAGGTTGGCGGTGAGGGAGTTCGCGGCTCTTGAATCTTGTGACTCTCCGTGTCGGGGCCCTGGAACTCGTGACTCTAGGTCTCGGGTCACGAGGAGATTTCCTGGTCGCCGGCAGAGGGGTGCGAGATGGTGTTCACAGGAAAATTGTGCCCAAGGGGGGAGTCGAACCCCCAAGGTGTTGCCACCAGCCGGGTTTGAGCCGACCGCGTATACCATTCCGCCACTTGGGCAAGTGCGTTGACAATCTTGCCACAAGTGGCGCGACGTTGCCAATGGTGAACGGGTTTCCGCTGCGTCTCGGACGCGTCGCTCGCTTGTGGCGCCGTCGGCTCCGGGCTTTGGGCTAGTCGGAGGCCTGTGGAAAACGTTATCCACAGGAAGACCGTTATGCCGACGATTTTTGGTGTCTAAGCACATTGTTAAGGTATGAGAGCAAAACAGACACTTCTTTCAATCAGGACGCTCACATGTCTCGCTGCCCTGCTGGCTGCTGTTGCTATGCAGCTACCTCCGGTGAACGCGAGCGCGGATGTAGGCAGCAAGTACTGGCCGGTTATCGGTCCGGTCATAAGGCCATTTAACAAGCCAACGCAGGCGTGGTCCGCCGGGCATCGTGGCATCGACATCGCAGCAACGGCTGGCACTCCTATCGTTGCGGCAGCTAGTGGATACATCAGTTGGACGGGCGTGGTGGCCGGGGTTGCCAGCATCACGATCACACACTATGACGGGCTGCGCACCAGCTACCTGCCCGTGGCGTCTAGCGTAACCAAAGGCCAGACAGTTGTCGCCGGGGAGATAATCGGCGTGCTGCTTGCCGGGCACACCGACACGGCAGACGCACTGCATCTTGGGTTGCGCCGCGGCGATGAGTATCTTGACCCGTTGGCGTGGTTGGCTTCGTCGTTGGCTCGTGCCGCTGGGCCAATCCGACTGTTGCCCGAGGGCGTGCAAGTGCCGACCACTCCGTCTTTGGGCGCGGTGTCCCCTGCTGAATCGAACTGGCCGGTCACAGGACCAATCACCAGCCCATACGGTTGGCGACCGTGGGGTGACGAGACGCGATTCCACAGCGGAGTAGATATCGGAGTTCCTTGCGGAACGCCGGTGGCAACGCCGTGGCCCGGGCAGGTGGTTAGCGTGGCGTACAACTGGTCGCTTGGCAACTACATGGTGGTGCAACATCCGGGTGGCATACGCAGCACCTTTGCGCATCTCAGCGAGCATCTGGCGCGGGAAGGCACCTATGTTGAGGCGCGAGAAGTGATAGCACTGTCGGGAACTACCGGTGAATCTACGGGATGTCATCTGCACTGGGCCACCAGCCGTGACGGCACATCACTCGATCCGATGTCACTGGTATGACGCTCAAAGGGAGCAACACGAACCTGCGTGTACGGGATGGTCCGCGTGTGGGAGCCTTGTCTCGCAGCGGTGTTATCCGCCCGGCGCTGGATGCCGGGTGAAGCGGCCCGGCGGCGATGGACGTAGAGCCGACCCTTTCCGGAGTCATTCGCGCATGTTAGGCGCGCGGGTGAGCTTGCTGAAAGGCAGCCCGAAGTCGTTCGTCGCTGACGTGGGTGTACACCTGAGTAGTTGCCATGGACGAGTGGCCGAGCATCTCTTGCACGCTGCGCAAGTCCGCACCCCCCTCCAGCAAGTGGGTAGCCATTGCGTGACGCAGAGCGTGCGGGCCAAGGTCGGGGGCGTCGGGCACGGCGGCGAGAGCTGCATGTACGATGCGCCGAGCGACACGCGGATCAAGCGCGCCTCCACGCTCACCCAAAAACACTGCTGTGCCCGAATCTGGAGTAGCCCACTCGTCCCTGCTGGCTAGCCAAGTCGCCAAGGCTCTGAGTGCGGGAACGCCGATAGGCACGGTGCGTGCCTTGTTACCTTTGCCAACGACGTGCAGCACCCGCCGGTCAAAGTCGATGTCTGCTAGGTTCAGTCCGCACGACTCAGACACGCGGATGCCGGTGGCGTACAGCACCTCCAGCAAGGCAGCGTCGCGGGCGGCAGCAATGCCGGAAGCGCCTTGAGTCACTCGTTCTAGGGCCGCGGACATCAACTCGTCGATGTCATTGTGAGTGATAGTCGGCGGGAGTCGTTTGGGTAGTTTTGGCGAGCGCAGTGACTCTGCAGGATTCATTTGCGCCAGTCCGGTGCGCAGCGCCCAGCGAAAGAAAACTCGCGTCGAGGCGGTGCGCCGTTGGAGTGTTGCCGGAGTGGTCCCATCAGCCAACTGTGCCGCCAACCAGGCACGCAGGTCCGCAAGTGAGATGTCTGCAACCGTAGTGGCACCTTTAGCGCTCATGTAGCCGAAGAGGCTGGCCAAATCCCCCTGATACGCCCTTACAGTGTGCTCCGACGCTACCCGCTCACCGCTCAGATACTGTGTGAAACGGGCGTGGGCGCTAGCGTACTCCTGCGGCCATCGGTCCACGTCTGGCAAATCTGCGCTCACAACATCTACCTTTGCGCAACGCCGCCGGTTTCGCCACTCAGGCACGCCGGAAAAGTCCGGTAAGGTTATTGTGCGAACAGTCGAGAGCCAAGAGAGCGGGAGAGACCACACCGATGCCAACCCTTCGCGAATGGATCAAGCAAGGCCGGGTGCGCCGCATCACCACCTGGGAAGAGCCGGTCATGCACGTCGAAACTCGACCAATCACCGAGTTCGGGCCTGAGTTGCAGCACTTGGCGGCTGACATGTTTGCCACCATGGACGCTGCTGACGGGGTCGGCCTAGCCGGTCCTCAGGTTGCTGAAGACTTGGCGATCTTCGTCTACAACTGCCCCGATGATGATGACAGATACCACCACGGCGTGCTGTGTAACCCGCGAGTCGAACTGCCCGAGGGAGACAAGCGTAACTTTGACTCCTCCCAAGAGGGTTGCCTCTCCTTCGCTGGCTCGTATCAGAGTCTCGCCCGACCCGATACCTGCGTCTGTCACGGTCAGGACGAGACGGGAGCCGCGGTCACCATTGTCGGAACCGGTCTGCTGGCCCGCTGTCTGCAACATGAAACCGACCATCTGCACGGCGTCGTGTTCGGGGATCGCTTATCGGCCCGTTCGCGTCGTAAACTCAGCGAGGAACGCGAATCCAAACGCCACCTCTACCCTGAGGACTGGCCGGTGCATCCCAAAGGGCGCAGCTTCGACGATGACGACGAAGACTAGGCGCGCCTACAGATGACCACCTCGCCAACCTCAAGCGCCGGAGACGGTGACAGCAACGGGTCCGTCGATTGCGCGCAGGATGACGGGAACACATGCATTCAAGACGATGCGAGTGCTGTTCCGAGTTCCAGCGCTCAAACTGCAGATGCAACAGCGGGAGCGCCCTCAGAAGCGAAGCACAACGATACAATCGCCCAGCTAAGCGTCCGGAAGCCGTGGTGGAAGAAGGTTCGTATCGATGCTTTTCTGGTGCTCATTATCCTGACTGCCGTGGTGGCGACGGTTTTTCCGGTGACGGGCAGCGGGGTCACCGTGATGTCGTGGGCGCAGAAGATCGCTGTCGCCATCCTGTTTTTTCTGTACGGCACTCGGCTAGAGCGCAAGGAGGCGGTCGCCGGGCTGAAACACTGGCGTCTGCACATTCTGATTCTCGGTTTCACGTACGGAGTTTTCCCGCTGATTGGGCTCAGCCTGTTCTGGATGAACGGACTCATGGACGAAGATCTGTACCGTGGCCTGCTGTGGATCTGCATCGTGCCGGGCACCGTGCAGAGCGCCATCAACTTCACCTCCATTGCCCGGGGTAACGTTGCGGGGGCAGTGGTTTCGTCGTCAATCAGCAACCTGCTGGGCGTGTTCCTGACTCCCCTGCTCGCCATCGCGCTGATGAGCACCACCGGGCTGCACATCTCACCATCGTCAATCATCGACATCTCGCTGCAGGTGTTGGCACCGTTCATGGTGGGTCAGCTGCTGCGCCAATGGTGCGCTCCGTTCGTGCTGAAGCACAAGAAGTTGAAGTACTTTGACCAGATAACCATCGCGATGATGGTGTACATCGCTTTCTCCGCCGGAGTGCGCGAAGGAGTATGGCAACGGACGTCGGTTCCAGCCGTGGTGGGCCTCACGGGTATCTGCCTGGCGCTGTTGGCGTTCATGCTCTGGTTGACCTGGTTTGTGCCCGGCAAGCTTGGGTTCGACAGACGCGATCAGATCGCCATCCAGTTCTGTGGAACCAAGAAGTCCCTGACCACCGGCGTGCCGATGGCGTCTGTGCTATTCCCCGCCGCTTCGGTGGGGTTCATCGTGCTGCCGCTGATGATCTTCCATCAGTCCCAAATTATGGCCTGCAGCGTGCTGGCCACCTCTTATGCCTCCAAAGACGATGAGTGGCACGGAGAAGGTACGCAACACACCTCCCCCGATGGTTGGTAAAGAGCCTCGGTCACCACTTGAACTTGGCTAGGTCTCCATCCGCGCGAGCAGACCAGCGACCATCTTCATGACTCAGGCGCAGTGGCATTCCGTAGGTCTCGGATAGCGCCTCGGAAGTGAGCACCTGCTGAATTGGGCCAGCAGCTACCACGTGGGCCTTGCCGAGCAGCAGGGCATGCGTGATGCCGGGCGGAATCTCCTCCAAATGGTGTGTGACTAGCACAGTTGCGGGAGCATGCGGATCTACGCACAGTGCCGCCAAGCTAGCGACCAAGCCCTCGCGACCCGCAAGGTCAAGACCTGCACCCGGCTCGTCTAGCAGCAGTAGTTCGGGGTCGGTCATGAGCGCCCGGGCGATCTCGACCCGTTTGCGCTCACCGTCGCTCAGGGTTCCGAATGTGCGCTTGGCTAGGTGAGTTACATGCAATCCGTCCATCAGTGAACTGGCTCGCGCATGGTCGGCGGCTGTGTACTCCTCACGCCAGCGACCCATCACGCCATAGGCCGCAGAGATCACCACGTCACTCACTCGCTCCGTGCCGGGAATGCGCCGGGCGATGTGCGAGGACGCCACGCCGATGCGAGTACGCAGTTCAAACACGTCCACACGACCGAGGCGTTCGCCCAGCAGGTCAACAGTGCCCAAAGTCGGGTGAATCTGCGCGCTGAGCAGGCTCAATAACGTGGTCTTGCCCGCTCCGTTTGCTCCAATGATGACCCAGCGGTCCCCTTCATCGACGCTCCACGTGACGTCTTCGAGCAACATGGTGTTGCCGCGACGCACACCCACCTGAGACAACCCAACAACCTGCATACCTTAAGGCTACCTTGTGCACTATCTGCCCGCAGACCAGACGTCCCGTTGTGATGACCTGCTCCGACTCCATGGTCCCGGTCGTGAACTGTCGATCGAGATGCCGATTCGCGCTGTCGCCAGAGCCAAGTGTGTGTGTGGGCTTGGCTCGTTGCCCGCTGGCTTCCGACTGGCAATTAGGAGGTAAGGTGCTGCAGTGCGGTGATCGCGTCCTCCCGGGATGTGGTCGTCCAAAAATCTGGTAGCGATGCCCGCAGGAACGAGCCATAACGCGCTGTGACTAGGCGTGGGTCTAAGATTGCGACGACGCCTCGGTCGGTGAGAGATCGGATCAAGCGGCCCGAGCCTTGAGCTAGCAGCAGACCGGCGTGAGTGGCGGCAACCGCCATGAAACCGTTGCCGCCGGACTCAGCCACGGCCTGTTGTCGAGCCTGCATGAGTGGGTCGTCTGGCCTTGGGAACGGAATCTTGTCGATGATGACCAGCGTGCAGGTGTCGCCAGGCACGTCGATACCCTGCCACAGGGAGAGAGTACCGAAGAGGCTGGTCTCCGCCTCTGATATGAAACGTTTTGTCAGGTCGGATAGTTGGGCGTCGCCTTGACACAGCAACGTCATCTTCGGCAGTTGTTTGCGGACATAGGTAGCTGCGGCTTCGGCGTTGCGTTGGGACGCAAACAGGCCGAGGGTGCGGCCTCCTGCCGCCCAGACCATCTCGGCGATCTCGGACATAGCGTCGGGGCTGATGCCGTCGCGACCGGGAGGGTTTAGGTCCTTGGCTATGTAGCAGATGCCCTGTCTGCGGTAGTCAAACGGCGAACCGACATCGATAGCGCGCCAGGGTTGCGGGTGGATGCTTGCCGGCTCATCTGGGTTGAATGGGTCGCCTGAGTCGTCCAGGTAATCGTCGTCGGCTTCATCGACTCCAGTTGCGGCTGCGTGGGCCCGTTGGCGGGACCGGGTGAGCGACTTGCTATCGTCGCTGACGCGTCTCGACTGGCTGGCGGTGGACCCCTGAGCATCATCGTCTATACGCCAACTCGGCTCGAAACCGACACGGCTCGCCAACGGCTCAAATCTGCCGCCGATCTTCAGCGTCGCGCTGGTTAGGATGGCGGTCTGCTCGGCGAACACCTTTTCGCGCATCAACGTGGTCACGTCCAGTGGTGCCACCACCAACTGACGCCCGAACTGGGGGCGTTCCGACACCCAAACGACATCGGCAACTTTGAGTTCGCTCATGCGACTTGCGGTGTTGTAGACATCCTGCACCGCGCCCGCAGCGAGACTCAGGGCCAGTTCGTCCTCGTTGCCGTCCTTGTCCTTATCTTTGCCTTTGGCTGCCTTACCACTGGCGGCGTTGAGCGCGGTCACGGCGTCACGTAACTGGCTTGACAAGACGCTGAGCACTTCGACCAGCGGGATGTTGCTCTCCGGGACGCGCCCTACGTCACTGAACTCCAACGCGTCCCGCAGTTCGTCGGAACTTACCTGCAGCCGAACCGCTAGGTCATCGTCTATCCATTTAGAGGCACTCTTGGTCGCCCGCTCCAGCGCTTGCGGGCTTAGTTCCCGACTAAAGATGCTAGTCACCCGGTCAACGAGTTCGTGCGCCTCGTCGATGACGACAGCAGTGTGAGCGGGAAGCAGGGTGTTGCCCTGCATCGCGTCGGTGGCGAGGAGCGCATGGTTGGTGACAACCAGATTCGCGGACGCGGCGATTCGGCGGGACAGTTCGACACGGCAGTCATCCCCAAAGGGGCACTTGGCCGCGCCCACACATTGGAGAGCCGAAACCGACACCTGTGCCCACGCCTTGTTGGAGTGCGACGGGGCGTCGTCCCGGTCCGCCAGCGCACCCTCCTCGACCTGCTCCTCCGCCCATTCGCGCAGGGCCACCACTTCAGCACCCAAGACGGTTTCGGCATCCGATCCTGCGGCTTTCACTGCTGCAGCTAGCTCGGCTGCCGACAGTAGCGCCATCTGGTCTTGGCCGACACCGTCACGGACCTTCAGCAGACAGGCGTAGTTCGAACGGCCCTTGACCACAGCGGCCTTCATGGCGACACCAAACACGTCTTTGGCAGCCTGCAACGCTGCAGGGATATCCTTGGTAGCCAACTGAGTTTGCAGTGCCAGCGTTGCGGTCGCGACAACCACCGTGTCACCCGTGGAGTGAGCGTGCGCCAATGCCGGGGCAAGGTAGCCCAGCGACTTGCCGGTGCCGGTGCCCGCTTGGACAAGCACGTGGGTGTCGGTCTCAAGCGCCTGTGCCACGGCAGCGGCCATCCGATGCTGGCCTTCGCGTTTAGCCCCGCCGACAGCGGCGACGGCCGTGTCTAGTATCTCGGCGTAGGATTCCACATCCTCAAGCCTACCGGGTACGGTCGCTATGTCACTGGGAACTAATATCTGGCGTTGTGCGCGCTCCAATGGAGCGTGGCTGCGAGTTTCCAGTACCCACTAACCACCCATTTGTATACGATATACACGTTTCTAAGACGCCGACTGGCGGCTGCTACGAACCTTGAAATAGCCCCTGATCGCCACGCGTACTGGTCGAGCTTTACATCCAGATCGAGAGTATTCCACACGAGGAACGCGGGGCAGGTAGCACGCCTATTAGGAGAGCTGAGCAAGCTCCCCAGCTAGATCGGAGTTGACTCGAGCCACCAGTCGCGTCCCCTCTCCGGTGTGTTCCTGGCTGATGATCTCACCGTTGCGATGGACGCGATCAAGCAGATCTCCGCGAGAATACGGCACCACCACGTCGATAAGCGTGTTTGGCTGGGGCAGACGCTCTTCAATCGCCTCACGCAGGGCGTCGACTCCGGCGCCGGTAGCCGCTGAGATAAAGAATGCGTCGCTCAGACGAAGCCGCAGATCCTCAAGCACATCGGCACTGACTAGGTCAGTCTTGTTGACGATGAGCAGTTCTGGGATGTCCCCAGCCTTGATGTCGCGGAGCACCTCGTGTACGGCGTCGATCTGGGCAAAGGGGTCCACATCAGACGCGTCCACCACCTGCACCAGCAGGTCTGCGCGCGCAGACTCCTCTAAGGTGGAGCGGAAAGCCTCGACCAAATCGTGCGGGAGGTGACGCACAAAACCAACCGTGTCTGTCAGAGTGTAAACGCGGCCGTCAGGGGCCTTTACCCGTCTAGTGGTGGGGTCAAGGGTAGCAAACAAGGCGTCTTCAACAAGCACCCCGGCACCGGTGAGTCGGTTGAGCAGTGATGACTTGCCCGCGTTGGTGTAGCCGACAATGGCGACAGAGGGCACCTGATTACGGTCGCGGTCGGCGCGCGCGAGGGCACGTGTGGAGTCCATGGCACGCAGTTTGCGACGCAGGATGGCGATGCGGGTGGTAATGCGGCGACGGTCCGTCTCAATCTTCGTCTCGCCGGGGCCACGACCACCGATGCCCACGCCGCTGGCGCTGCGTCCACCCACCTGTCGCGACAGGCTCTTACCCCAGCCGCGCAGACGCTGCTTCAGGTACTGCAATTGGGCCAGCTCCACCTGTGCCTTGCCCTCAGTGCTGCGCGCGTGTTGCGCAAAAATGTCCAAGATCAGCGCAGTGCGGTCAACCACTTTGACGCCGATGCGGTCCTCAAGGTTACGCAGTTGGGCAGAGGTGAGCTCGCCGTCGCAGATCACGGTGTCGGCACCCTGCGCGCGCACCACGTCACGCACCTCGTCCACCTTGCCGCGGCCGATGAACGTTGCCGGGTCGATCTGTTTGCGACGCTGGATGAGCGCCTCCAGCACTTGTGAACCTGCGGTTTGAGCCAACGCGGCAAGTTCGGTCATGGCATTTTCGGCGTCTGCCTCACTGCCGGTAGCCCAGACGCCGACCAGCACCACCTTCTCCAACCGAAGCTGGCGGTATTCGACGTCGTAGTCCTCTTCGAGGTCGGTGGACAAGCCAGCAACGCGGCGCAGCGAGTTGCGCGCCTCAAGGTCCAGTTCGCCGTTGGTAACGACCGCATCCCAATCGATGGTCTCGTCAGCCGAAACTGGCCCCCAGTCGAGTTCGTCGTCTTCCATGTTTGTTGGGGACGGGTCTGTTCCCACTAGTTGTTCACCTCAAAAACTCCGTGGGCGACGATCTTCGCCTCGCCGATAAGGTACGCCTGTTCAGCGCCAAGTTCGACCTCAAGAAGGCCGCCGGGAACGCTCACTTGTGCGCGGACGAGCTGTGCCGCGGGTGGTAACGAACGAGCGTAGGCAGCAACGGAGGCGACCACGCCGGTGCCACAGGCCATTGTCTCCCCTACTCCGCGCTCAAAGACGCGCATTTGGAGTTGTCCGACGCCCGTGGCTCGCACGAACTCGCAGTTCACGCCGTTGGGGAAGAGCGTTTGGTCATAGTCTGGTTCTTCGGCTAGGTCGAGGGCGTCGATGGACTCGTTGGGTTTTAGGATCGCCACGGCGTGTGGGTTGCCTACGTCTACCGCAACTGCCAAGAATCGGCGCTCGTCCAAACCTGTCCACGTTGGTGCATCGCTGACACGGGCTGGACCCATGGCGGCCTTGTATCGTCCGTCCGGCAGGGCTTCGACGCTGCGCAGACCTGCACGCGTGCCCACCTGGACACTCGATCCAACAGCAATTCCCTCGTCCAGCACATACTTGGCAAACACGCGCAGACCGTTGCCGCACATCTCTGCCAGGGATCCGTCGGCGTTGCGATAGTCCATGAACAGCACATCGGGGTCGCCGGTCCAAGTGTCGATGTAACGACCGTAGGTGACGCGCAGCACGCCGTCCGCACCGATTCCGGCGCGCCGGTCGCAGAGCGCACGCACCTCGTCCGGACTCAACTCTGGGCATCCGTCAAGCGCCGAGACGAGAACGAAGTCGTTCATCGCCCCGTGCCCTTTGGCGAACTCGATACGCATATGTCTATTGTCTCACGACAGCAAGGGCAGTCGCGACGAAGTCCTGCGGACTCGCCCACGATATGCGGTTGTCACGGCGGAACCATGCCTCCTGTTTGCGGGAGAACTGTCTGGTGGCGACGATGGTTGCCTCTTTGGCCTCGGCTTCGCCGTACTCACCAGCCAAGTGGCGCAGCACTTGAGCATAGCCGAGGGCACGGGATGCGGTGACGCCCTCACGCAGACCCTCAGCTTCGAGCGCACGCACCTCGTCCACCAGACCGGACTGCCACATTGCTTCCACGCGCGCGATGATGCGGGCATCCACCTGCTCGCGAGACATCAGAACTCCGAACTGCTGGACACCCGCGAGGGCATACGTCGGTTCCGGGAGTTGTGACACGAAACTGCCGGTCAGTTCAATGACCTCAAGGGCACGCACGATGCGTCGCCCATTGCCAGACAGGATGCCTGCCGCAGCCTGAGGTGAACGACGTTCAAGCTCTTCATACAGTGCTTGGGGGCCACGAGTTTGCAGTTCGGACTCCCACTTGGCGCGAACCGCCTCGTCGGTGGGCGGGAAGTCCATCTCGTCAAGAATCGCATGGATGTAGAGCGCAGAGCCGCCAACCACGATTGGCAAAGCGTTTCGCCGCTGAATGTCGGTTATGGCACTCCGGGCGAGCTTCTGGAAGTCGGCTACCGAGGCACTCTGCCGGGGCTCCATGACGTTGACCAGATGATGCCGGACTGCCGCCATCTCTGCTGCAGATGGCTTGGCTGTGCCGATGTCCATGCCCCGATAAACCAGCATGGAGTCGGCATTGACGATCTCAGCATCGCGCCCAAGGCCACGCAATCGGGCGGCGATCTCGATAGCCAGCTCGGTCTTGCCCGATGCGGTTGGTCCCACAATCGCCAGCACTCTGGCAGGTTGCACGTTCATTAGTCGTCGCTGTAGACGATGCCGGGGCGCAGATTGCGGGGAACGCTCGGGTCCACTGTCGCGCTCGTTGCACTCCCGGACTCGGCGGACTGACGAGCCTCCCAGGCGTCCCCTCCGCGAGTGCGAGTTAGCGAGAGCAATCCGCTGTCTGCAACGAGGTGGTGTGGAGCTGCATACGATATACAAACTTCACCGATGTCGCCGGGACGTGGGCGAAGCTCAGAGTCAGCACCGATTGAGACGTGAACTAGGCGGTTGTCCCGTGCACGGCCAGACACTCGTCCCCGGTCGGCATCCTTGCGCCCTTCGCCCTCTGCAAACAGCACTTCGACGCGCTGGCCGAGCAGTTTCTGATTCTCTTCGGTGGAGATGCGCTCGATCTGGGCGATGAGTCGCTCGTAGCGTTCCTGCACCACCTCGTGTGGCACCTGATTGTCCATAGTTGCGGCGGGCGTGCCGGGGCGTTTGGAGTACTGGAAGGTGAACGCCGCCGAGAAGCGCGCGCGTTCTACCACGTCCATGGTGGCGAGGAAGTCCTCTTCGGTCTCGCCGGGGAAGCCGACAATGATGTCGGTGGTGATGGCCGCACCAGGCATGGCCGCACGTGCCTCAGACAGAATCTCAAGGAAGCGTTCGCGTCGGTAGGGCCGGTGCATCTCGCGAAGCACCTTGTCAGACCCGGATTGCAGCGGCATGTGCAGGCTGGGCATCACGTTTGGCGTCTCGGCCATCGCCTCAATCACGTCACTGGTGAAGTCCTTTGGATGTGGGGACGTGAATCGCACGCGGCGCAGTCCGTCAATGTCGCCACAACTGCGCAGCAGCTTGGCGAACGCCTTGCGGTCCCCCACCTCCACACCGTAGGTGTTGACGTTCTGCCCCAGCAGCGTGATCTCCTGCACTCCCTCCGCAACGAGGGCGCGAATCTCCGCCAGAATCTCTTCGGGCTTGCGGTCCGTCTCCTTGCCGCGCAGACTTGGCACGATACAGAATGTGCAAGTGTTGTTACAACCCACGCTTATCGACACCCAAGCCGAGTACGGGCTCTCCCGTCGCGTCGGCAAATTGGACGGAAACGTCTCCAACGCCTCCTTGATCTCCACCTGACTAGCGTGTTCAACGCGTGCCCGCTCCAACAGCACCGGCAGCGACCCAAGATTGTTGGTGCCAAACACCGCGTCAACCCAAGGAGCCTTGGTGATCAGCACCGCCTTGTCCTTCTGCGCCATGCACCCGCCCACGGCGATCTGCATGCCCGGCCGCGCCGCCTTGATGCTAGCCATGTGCCCCAAGTTGCCGTACAACCGGTTGTCCGCGTTCTCGCGCACCGCGCAAGTGTTGAACACCACCACATCAGCCAACCCTGGGGTCCCCGGCGGAGCCACCTCCAAGCTGGGCACATACCCAGCCTCCTCCAAGACCCCGGCAATCCGCTCCGAGTCGTGGACATTCATCTGACACCCGTAGGTGACCACCTGGTACGTGCGTGCATCATTCATAGCCACTCAATGCTACCGGAGCTGTCGAAAAGCTGAGAACTACGGACAGCAACAGCTACGAAGGCAAAGACTGTGGTGGCGCGGAATCTGAGAGTGGTTGTGGGCAGTCGGCACGAGCGTTTGTGATAGCGGAGACCACTGCGAACGCGATGTCCGAACGGACAAGGAGCCCACCACTGCTCTCTGATTCTACGCCGCCACGCCACGGTATGCTCTTGATAGGCTAGCTCCATGGAGAAGATCGCATCGTTCACAATCGACCACAACCGTCTCGCGCCAGGGCTCTACGTCTCTAGACTCGACCGGGCAGGAGATGTGACACTGACCACGTTCGATCTGCGTTTCACCGCCCCCAACCGCGAACCAGTGCTTGACCAAGCTGCCTTGCACACCATTGAGCATCTGGGTGCCACGCTGCTTCGCAACGACGCTGGCTGGAGTGACCGCGTCGTCTACTTCGGCCCCATGGGATGCCGCACGGGCTTCTACCTGATCTTGGTGGGCGAACTCACGTCCACCGACGCTTTACCGCTAGTCAAACAGGTAATGGACGGCATTGCGGCATACGATGGCCCCGTTCCCGGTGCCGATGCTGGCGAGTGCGGCAACTACCTCAACCACGACCTGGCCATGGCAAAGTTCTACGCCCGCGCCTACTCGCGGGTCCTAGCCAGCGCCGACAACACAAACCTCAACTACCCTGAGTAGGCGGCCTCACCGATGGACGGCAACAGTCACAGTCACCGTCCATCGGTTGTCAAGCTATCTCAGGCGCGCGTGAGCGTGAAGTTCTGCGCCTCCGCGTCCCAGCCCAAGGCATAGTGCCCGGCAGGCTCAAGGGTGAGAGTGGCGTCCAGGGGACCGTAGTGTTCGATGACCGTCTTGGTGAGACGCTGGTGCTGTTCAGCATAGGTCGCATTGACGACGACACGTCCCGGAGGAGCGTAGAACGCCGTCTGCGTCCCCTTGGTAAAGACGACAGCTTTTTCACCGTTCACGGTGTGGACGGTGATCGACCGTCCGAGGGCAGCCTTTTGGTCGAGCACGATGGTGACGGCATCCGGATGCTCGTTCAGGTAATTTCCGGCCTTCTTCTGCGTGACCACGACCATCGTGATGCTGACGATAATCATCGCCCCGAACACGACCCATATGTAAGGAGGGATTGCTCCGAGGATATCTGGCATGCCTGTTCAGTGTCCGCTACTTGGTCTCGATGGCGTTGTCACCTTGGGGAATGTAGCGCTCGATCTCAGCCCACATCTTGTAGAAGGTGCTTTGACCAAGGGCTTCGCACTCGATGACGATGTCGTCGCCACCCGCTAGCGGGCTGAGCGTCAGGGTGCAGCGCTCAAGATCGGTGCCGCGCGTGCGAATCTGGTATCCGCCCGAGTACTGCGTCAGGTCAACGTCATATTTTGTGTCGTTCCCTTTGATGTAACGAAGACGCGAACCCTCGATCTCAAAGCGGTAGCGGTCACCGAAAAAGATAGTATAGGCCGCAAACACGAGTGCAAGGCCAGCAAGAATGTCTCCAACGATCAGCGGAATCTGCGGCACTTCCCACCCGTTGATGGTGAGTCCATCCTGCGTCCAATAGACCATGAACCACAGAACTCCGGCTCCAATGACGTACCCAACGGCGTCAAATATCGGGCCATACCAAGGCCGTTTGTACGTATTCATCTAGTGTTCTCCTAATGTGGGGGTCCGCGTCGTCGGCATCATCGCCGCCAACGATCAAACACACAGCCTACTCGTCCCCAATTCAGACGCAAAGCAGAGCACAACTGCCACAGGCATCCGAAGGGTACCCCAGCACGATTGGGCTAGTGGGCGGTGTCGGAGGCGACAGACTCGCGGACTACGTTTACCTTGATGTTGCCGGGGTAGGTTAGTTCGTCTTGGATTTTTAGGGCGATGGTGTGGGCTAGTTCCCAGGCTTGGTTGTCGTCTACCTCGTCGGGGTAGACCATTACGCGGACTTCGCGACCGGCTTGCATGACGAAGACCCGGTCGACGCCTTCGTGGCTACCTGCGATGCTTTCTAGGCGCTCTAGGCGCTGGACGTAGGCTTCGATGGATTCGCGTCTTGCGCCGGGGCGTGATCCGGAGACCGCGTCCGCTACCTGTGCTAGGACGGCTTCGGCATACTCTGGTGGCACCTCGTTGTGGTGGGAGGCGATCGCGTTGACAACGATAGGGTTCTCGCCGTGTTTGCGGGCCAAATCGGCACCTTCTAGGGCGTGTGAGCCGTCGCCACCTGTGATGACCGCTTTGCCAAGGTCGTGGAAGAAGGCTGCACGTCTGGCCAGCGGCACATTGAGGCCAAGTTCTGCGGCCAGCATGCCGGCGATTCGGCCACACTCCACCATGTGAGCGAGCACGTTCTGGCCGTATGAGGTGCGATACTTCAGTGCGCCGATCACTGGGTACAGCGCGTCGGCAACGCCGCCAATCTCAAGGGAAGCTAAGGCATCCTCTGCTGCGCGGCGGCATAGTTCGTCGATCTTGGTGAGCGAACGCTGGTAGGTTTCCTCGATGCGCACCGGGTTGATACGTCCGTCGGCGATCAACTCTTCTAGGGCGATGCGCGCTACTTCGCGACGAACCGGATCGAAGCAGGACAGGAGGACTAGGCCAGGGGTGTCGTCCACCAGCACGTTGACACCGGTGATCTGCTCGAAGGTGCGGATGTTGCGGCCTTCGCGCCCGATGACGCGGCCCTTCATCTCGTCGCTGGGGATTTCGACTGTGGACACGACCGCCTCGGAGACTGCATCGACGGCCATGCGTTGAATGGTGGTGACTAGCACATCGCGTGCGGAGGCTTGCGCCGTCTTGGTGACGTTCTCTTCGATCTCTCGGGCCAGCGCGACCGCGCTTTGGTGTGCCTGATGGCTGACCTGCTCCAACAGTTCGGTACGGGCATCTTCTGCGGTGAGTCCGCTGAGACGCTCCAGCTCCTCCAGAACGGCGTTTTCTCGCTTGTCCACGTCAGCGGTGCGTTTGTTGAGTGACGCCCGCTCCTTGTCGAGGGTGTCGCGCGCGGAGCGCAGTGCCACTTCGTCGCGGAACAGCTGCTCTTGGCGGGCCTGCAACTGCTGGTCCCACTCTGTCAACTGCTTTTCCCGCTCGGCGAGGGTGTTGCGCGTTTGAGACATCTCGTCGCGTTGCTGTTCGAGGATCTGTTCGACCTGTTGTCGGGCCAACTCCATCTCGTCAGAGAAGGCACCAGCATCGGGGGTTTCTAGCTCTTGCAGGCGTGATGATAGCCGCTTGCGGTAGCGCATGGAGCGAAGCTCAAGGATTACGACGATTCCGAGCACGATTACGCCAAAGAGCACCAACTCCGTTGGTATGTTCTGTGGCACGGCGCATCACTCCTCAGTCCTATCTGTTAAGACTACCCCCTGCAAGGGTGCGACACTCCGCTGTGGGCCTGTGTAAAGCCTGTGTCTTGAATAGTTGTGTCAAGACGTTCTGGAACGGCCTGACTAGGTGTCATGTCTAGGTGGCCGTCGCGCGGGGCACGTGGATACTGCGACTGCGCGCAGGATGACCGAACAGCGCGCAGGATGACGGGGACAATTGTCGACAAGACGCCGATAACTAGTCTGACTCCAACAAATCGAGGGTCTCGCGGACTACCTGAGCGACGATGGACGGCGAGAATCCCTTACGCGCCAGTGCTCCGGCCAGACGACGATAGGCCACTTGATGCTCTAGCTTGGCTAGAGAGCGGGTCTTCAAGCGCGCCACGGTACGGGCCTGTTCTAGGTCGCTTTCGCGGTCGATCTCCTCGGTGGCTTGCTCTATTGCCTCAGTGGAGATGCCTTTTCGGCGCAGTTCTAGGACTACGGCCATCTTGGAACGGTGCCCGAACGTGTGTCTGGTCTCGACCAAGGACTCGGCGAACGCGATGTCATCAACCAAACCGACGCGGGTAAACGCCGCCATGAGTTCGTCAACGACCTCTTCGGCGATGCCTTTCTTGGCTAGCAACTCACGCAGTTCGGCCTCCGAGTATGCCCGCCGCTCTAGGCGGCGGAGCACCATCTCGCGGGCCAACTCTAGTTGTTTCTCCGGACTGGTTTGCCCTTCGTCACTCCCCCGCGTCTGCGACTCGCCTACCGCACAGTCGCACCCGTGACAGTCAACTGTCTGAGAGTTAACTGTCACGTGCGCGCCTTCAAGGTCAGCTTCTGCCAAATCTTGCGCCTGCATTTTGTGTGTTCTCAACGCACAAGACCGCTTGCCCTAGCGAGCCTAGAACGCGACTTCACCGGTGACCGGATCAACGCCTGCGGGAACCACAGCGTCGGCCGCAGCACCGCCCAGCCCCATAGCCACGCGAATCTTGGCGTCGATCTCTTCGGCCACGTCGGGGTTGTTGGCTAGGTACGCGCGGGCGTTCTCTTTGCCTTGGCCCAACTGGTCGGTGCCGTATGTGAACCAAGCACCTGCCTTGCGCACCACACCGGCCTCGACGCCCATATCGATCAGCGAACCCTCGCGGGAGATGCCCTTGCCGTACATGATGTCGAACTCGGCCACCTTGAACGGCGGGGCAACCTTGTTCTTGACGACCTTGACGCGAGTGCGGTTGCCCACCATGTCGGTGCCGTCCTTTAGCGTCTCGATACGGCGCACGTCAAGGCGCACCGTGGAGTAAAACTTGAGCGCCTTGCCACCGGTGGTGGTCTCCGGACTGCCGAACATTACGCCGATCTTCTCGCGAAGCTGGTTGATGAAGATGGCGGTGGTGTTGGAGGATTGCAGCGCGCCAGTCATCTTGCGGAGCGCCTGACTCATCAGTCGCGCCTGGAGGCCGACGTGATTGTCACCCATCTCGCCTTCGATCTCGGCTCGCGGAGTGAGCGCGGCCACTGAGTCGATGACGACGAGTTGGATTGCACCCGAACGCACCAGCGTGTCGGCGATCTCCAACGCCTGTTCACCGTTGTCTGGTTGCGACACCAACAGGGCGTCAGTGTCCACCCCGAGGGCGTGTGCGTACGTGGGGTCAAGTGCGTGTTCGGCGTCAATAAACGCACACAGCCCGCCCGCAGCTTGGGCGCTGGCGACGGCGTGCAACGCCACGGTGGTCTTGCCTGACGACTCCGGACCATAGATCTCAATGACCCTACCGCGAGGCAGACCGCCCACGCCGAGCGCCACGTCAAGCGCCACGGAACCAGTGGGAATCACCTCGATGGGGACGTTGACTTGGTCGCCAAGGCGCATCACTGAGCCTTTGCCGTGCTGTTTCTCAATTTGTGCGAGTGCGGCCTGCAATGCCTTCTCACGATCCGCTGTTGCCATGTTGGCTACCTCTCAAGACGAAATCTTCATGTCTGCTGACTCGGCCCTGCTCCCCCAAGGGGAGCCCCACCAAGCCCTGTCAACTAAACTATGCGGTCCCACCGACAATTTTGTCCGCACCCGCCAGCGGCTGTGGATAACTTGGACGTTCCGAACAGTTATCCACAGATTTCGCGACCTCGCGAGAGGCTTGTTAGCAAGGCATGTCTGCCGATTCGTCTGCTAGCTTATCCGAACAGGTGTTCGATTACATCCGACACGCCGGAGACGCTTAGCAATGCGTGCGTCCTCGCATGGATTGTCGAGCGCGCGCAAAATGACGGCACACTCACAACGAGCACTCGGTTCGGTCGAATACGCCAAGCAACAACTATCTATCCCGCAGCGGCAACTCCAGCACAGCCCAAACGGCCCGCCAGATGCTCTTACAGTCAACCCCATCGTCGAGCGCCTGAACCACCGTGCGTCCGTGCAGGTCAGCCAGCACATATTGCTCCGCCCAAGTGCGCGCGTAACCGTCACCGAGGGCACGACTCAGTCGTGTCCACAGTTCGTTCTCTCGCATCACGCCCGGACCTTCCCCGCAGTCATCAAAGACGCAAGGGTCTTACGGCACCCAGCCCCCTCGAGGAGCGTGAGCGACGCAAGACCCTTACGTCAAGATGAGACTACCTTGTTTTTGTTGATCGATCTTGCTGATCGACCGCAGCCAAGTGGGCTTGAGTTGGGCGGTGAACCCGCCCATGAATCGGAAGTAACTCAAGCGCCTCACCCAGGACAGGCAGTGCCTGCGCCGTGGGTCTCGGCAGTTGTTCGGTTGCTGGTGCCTAGCTGGCGTGTGCCAGATTGTAGGCGGCGACACCGGGGGACGGGATGATCCCCTGATTGCGCTCCATGTTGCGAGCAACCAGCCGCAACACGTGTGAGAGACGCACGTCAAGTGCATCGACGATTGAGGCAAGCATCTCGGATGACGCTTCCTTCTGCCCACGCTCTACCTCAGACAGATAGCCGAGACTGACATGCGCACGCGTCGAAATGTCATGGAGCTTACGACGCTGCGCCAACCGCAGCCCTCGCAAGACCTCGCCGAGGTGTTCCCTAAATAGAGTTGAGTTAATCATTACGGTCTCCTAAGTCGTAACTGTTTGCGCGTCTGAGCAGCTCAGGTGGGCTGCTCATGGCGTGCTGCGGCTTAGCGATGAGGCGTCTGTAGGCTCTACGTCCACCCCATCTGTGCAACACTGTCGACACCGGCTACTGATGATCCTTGACTCACCTGTCACGACCAGAATCGGTCGTTTTCTGTTGAGACAAGCTCTCCACCCACGCGGTGCGCCCACCACGCGGGAGGATTATTATCGCCATCAGCTCCTGTATCGAGTTCCGTAGTTCACGAGACGATTCTAATGGCGCCTTTTCTGCTCAGCAAGAATAATAACGTCGTACACGGCCCCATACGCCGAATTTACGCGTAAAACGGCACTTTGACGGTAAACACCCAGTTAACAATTGTTACGCTGACGGCGGTGGAACGATGGTGGATGCTGCGGCTACATGCAGTGCGGGAGAACGCTAGAAGTCACCGTCTTGACGCGCACGGGGAATTGCTGGACTGTGAGTGTGGATTCTGCCGCTGCGCGCAGACTGACGAGATTGGGCAACGTTGGCGTGCGTGACAACACGCGGACACGCGAGAGATAATCGCGTGTGACGGCACTGTCGCCAACAAAACGTAACGAGATTCCGCCTGAAACGTAACGGTCGCGAAAGACGAACGAAGCTAGCGAATTGGATCGATCAGCAGGTCCACGCCATCCGTGGCAACAACCACGCCTGGCACGATGCTCCCCGGCACCCAGTCGGTGCCGCTGGTCAACTGAGAGCTGCCGTCAACCTCGGGGCCTTGATGCGCGGCGCGCCCCAGCCCATCTGCGGACTCAACCAGCACGCTCACCGACTCGCCGATGCGAGTCGCCGCACGCTCATTACAGAGCCACTCAGCCAACTCGCTGGTCTCACGCACCCGCTGCGCGATCTCCTCGTCGTCAATGTGGCCGTCCAACGAGTACGCCTCGGTGCCCTCCTCGTCGGAGTAACCGAAGACCCCAATGGTGTCGAACGTGGCGGCGCTCAAGAAGTCGTGCAGCGTGCGTACATCATCACGCGTCTCACCCGGGAAACCGACGATGACATTGGTACGCAACCCTGCCTGCGGACAACGCGACCTGATGCCGTCAATGAGGGACAGAAAAGACTCGGGGTCACCGAAGCGACGCATCCGTTTCAAGACGGACGCCGACGCGTGTTGGAAACTCAGGTCGAAGTACGGCACCACTTTGGGCAGGTCGAGAATGGCGCCGATCAGTGACGGACGCAGTTCTGCTGGCTGTAGGTAGGACGCCCGGATCCACTCCAAGCCGTCAACCCGGTTGAGACGTGCCAACAGGGTTTCTAGGGCGTCTCGGTCGCGCAGATCCTTGCCGTAGGACGTGGTGTTCTCGCTGACCAACATGACTTCGCGCACGCCCTGAGTTACGAGCCACTGCGCCTCAGCTACTACGTCGTCCAACGGACGCGACACGTAGGAGCCACGAATGGCCGGGATGGCACAGAACGCACAACGCCGCTCGCAGCCTGAGGCAATCTTCAGTGGTGCGTAGGGTGAGTCGCCCAGTCGCGCCCGGAAGACGTTGGGAAAGACCTCCCCCATGGCCCCCGCGCGAGCAGAACCGACACCCTCGCGTCCACCAAATCCCCCAGGTGCCACCGACCGTGCGTCACCGCCTAGGCGGGGCCCGATGTTGGCATACTCGTCGAAGGTAAGCACCGAGTCGAGTTCTGGCATCTCGGCCACCAGCTCGTCGTGATAGCGCTGGGCCATGCAGCCCACTGCGATCACTTGTCTGGTAGCAGTGCCGGGCGTATCACGCACCTCCAAGGCAGCCAACAGGGTGTCGATCGAGTCCTTCTTGGCGGCCTCAATGAAGCCGCAGGTGTTGACCAGCAGCACTTCGGCGTCGGCAGGGTCGGTTACAAACTCGTATCCGGATGCTTGCAGCCGACCGGCCAACTCTTCAGAATCGCTCTCGTTGCGGGCGCAACCTAGCGTGACTATGTGTGCTGTGGTCATTCAGGTTCCGCGCCACCTTGCATCGTTTCAAAGACGCCAGCGAGGTCCTCAGCCCGCACCAGCACCTCACGTGGTCTGGAGCCGTTCGCGGGGCCGACCACGCCGTAGGTCTCCAGAATGTCCATGATGCGCCCGGATCGGGCAAAGCCAAGCCTCAGCCTGCGCTGAATCATGGATGTGCTCGCCTCGCCCGTTGTCACGAACAGACGGGCAGCTTCCATGACCTGTTCCAGATCGTCACCAATGTCCTCGTTGGCTTCCCGCGCGTTCTCCGGGGAGGCAGCCGGGATGACGTCTTCGCGGTATGTCGGTGCGGCCTGCGCCTTGGCATGCTCGACCACGCGAGCGATCTCCGCCTCGGTCACCCACGCGCCTTGGAAACGCAGCGGACGTGCCGCACCGCCGGGCAGGAACAGGCCGTCACCCTTGCCAACGAGCTTTTCGGCACCGTTCTGGTCAATGATGACTCGCGAGTCCTGCATCGACGATGTGGCAAACGACAGGCGGGAGGGCACGTTAGCCTTGATGGTGCCGGTGACCACGTTGACCGACGGTCGTTGCGTGGCCAACACCAAGTGCATGCCAGCGGCGCGCGCCAACTGGGTGATGCGTTGGATCGACGACTCGACGTCCGCCTTGGCAACCATCATCAGGTCAGCCAACTCGTCCACAACCACCACGATGTACGGGTAGGGCTTGAGTTCGCGCTCCGAACCGGGCAGCGGCTCTACGGCCCCAGCACGCACGGCGGAGTTGAAGTCGTCGATGTGCTTGAAACCAAAGTGGTACATGTCGTCGTAGCGGGTATCCATCTCCTTGACCACCCACTCCAGCGCCTCGGATGCCTTCTTGGCGGAAGTGATGATCGGAGTGATCAAGTGCGGAATGCCGGCGTAGTGCGTGAGCTCCACACGCTTGGGGTCCACCAACATCAGACGCACCTCATCCGGCGTGGCGCGCATCAGCAGGGACACCAGCAACGAGTGGATGAAGCTCGACTTGCCGGACCCGGTAGCGCCGCCCACTAGCAGGTGCGGCATGGTAGCCATGTTGGCCACCACGAACCCGCCCTCAATGTCCTTGCCAAGACCGAAGGTGAGCGGGTGGACGTCCTTGCGGGCGCGCTGAGAGCGCAGCACGTCTCCCAGCGACACCAACTCCTTATCACTGTTGGCGATCTCAATGCCGATGGCAGACTTGCCGGGAATTGGGGACTGGATGGCGATCTCCGGGCAGCCAACCGCGTAGGCGATGTTGAGTGTCAGTCGGGTGACGGCCTCCACCTTCACTCCGGTAGCCAACTCCACTTCGTAACGGGTGACCGTGGGACCACGGGTGTAACCAACGACGCGAGCCACCACGTCGAACTCGTCCAACACGCCCTGCAACTTGCGTACCACAAGGTCGGACGCGTCGGTACGTGCCTTGGGCAGCGATCCGGGCGCAAGGATGTCGAGCGTCGGAAGCTGGTAGGTGGGTTCGCCGATCAGGGGTGGTTGCGACGCCGCTCTGGGCGTGGCACCGTGAGGCGGGGCGGCTAGTCCAGTGCCTGCCGGGTGCCCGAGTCCATCTGCATCCCCTACGCCAGCAGCGGCACCCGATGCACCGAATGCACCAAAAGCCCCACTCTCTTCGGCGCGACGCCGAGAAGCCTCAGCCAACAGCTTGGTGGAGATGTCGTCTTGGACGTCGCCAATGCTGCCTGAATCCTGATTGGGGAACGTGAACTTGCGCACGGTGGACACTTCGTCGTCATCAAACGGCGCCTTCTGCCTGCGGCTGTTAATGAAGGCCACGACTGTGGCAAATGCACTGCGCGCAACGACAATGAGCTCATGAATTGGGCGTCCGATGATCACAACTAGACCAAACAGCGCCACCAAGGTGAGCACGAAACCTGCCAGCACGTTGGGCATCAGTTGGCTGATCATGGAGGACGATAGGTAGCCGATGAAACCACCACCACCGCGCAGTGCAGCCATATCGTGCGGGGCAGGGAGTGGATCGAACGTCAAGTTGACGATGCCAAGCACGCCCAGCAGGAAGAACGTCCAACCAACACTCTGCGGGCCGGGCCTACCGTTGGCAACCGGGTCGCGCAGGGTGCGCACCGCGATGACCAGCAGGGCCACAGGCAACGCATAGCAGCCAAGGCCAAACACCGTAGCCAAACTGATGTTCAGCCAAGTTCCCAACAGCCCGGGAAGTCCAAACCAGAACTCGGCCGCAACCAGAATCGCCAGCGCGAAGAACGCCAGACCGGCACCGTCGCGATACAGCAAGGGGTCGATGGCGCGCGCCTGCGAGCCGATGCCACGCACCGCGCGTCCAAACAGGTGCGCCAACCCGGCGAAAAGCCCCACAAACATCCTTACGACAAGGGGCTTTTGGGCAGACTGGGACGCAGCAGTTGCCTTGCGGCCACTCGACCCTCGTGGGGACGACACACTGCTTCTGTTACTACTTCTTCCGCCGGAGGGGTTTGCTGAACGGGCACTCTTGGTCGCGCCAGCAGACCGCGTCGGGGAAGGCACGCGGGTTGCCATACATTCGAGCTTAGTCCATTTGGGGGCAGCGAGACACGTTTTGCGGCCCGCAAAACGCCAAGAGCACTCAAACTCAACGCTCAGGGCCGACACAGGATTCTCACAGAAGGCGGTTGCTAGGCTATGAGCAACCCGGAGACGCAAGGCCTTCCCGGTCGAAAACCTTGGAAAGAGCCACACGTGTTCACCTACATACTCCCCGTTGCAGACGTCATCTCCATCGCTATCTTGGCTTTGGCTGTCTACTTTCCCCGCCACCGCCGCGCCGACCTGACGCTGTCATTCCTCGCCATCAACGTGGGCGTCTTGGCCGTCTCCACCGCCCTGTCGAGCGCCAGCGTCAACGCCGGGTTGGGCCTGGGCCTGTTCGGCGTGCTAGCCATCATCCGACTCCGCTCGTCCGAACTCAGCCAAACCGAAGTTGCCTACTACTTCACCGCGCTGTCGCTGGGCGTCATCGGCGGACTCGGCGCAGACATGGGCTGGTATGCCGTTGCGATGATGGCCGCTGTCGTCGTTGTGGTTGCAGTTGCAGATTCGTCGCTACTGTTTCGCGGATATGCCCACGAACTCGTCGTTCTTGATAGAGCATTAACTGATGACGAAGAATTGAACGCCACTTTGGAGAAGTTGTTTGAGGCCCGCATAGTTGCGGTGTCACGCACCAAGCTTGACCTCATCAACGACTCCTGCATCGTGGACGTTCGCTACGTGAAGGCAGGCCGCAAGTGAGCAACCTAGACACTCTTGACGCGATCACTCTAGAGGACTTGAACGCCCGCGCGCAGCTGCTGGTGCGTCGCGACCGCAAGTACCTGCTGCCTCAGGCTAGTGACGTGGACGAGCTGGTCGCCGCGCTGCCGCAAACCACACACACGCTTGAGATCGGGGGAAGTCGCGTGTTCGAGTACCGCACCGTGTACTTCGACACCCCGGACATGCTCAGCTACCACCTGACCGCCAGTCGTCATCGTCGCCGCTTCAAGGTGCGCACCCGAGGCTACGCCAGCGGCGAGACCTGGCTAGAGGTGAAGACCCGCGGCGTTCGCGGCATCACTATTAAGGACCGAATTGGACGTCTGGACACCGCTGCAGACGCCAGCAAACTCTGGGATACTGCTGCCCGGCTGTTGGCCGAACGCGGCATCGCGGCTCCCCCACTGGAGAGTCTCACCGAGATGCTGGAAGTGCAGTACTCACGTTCAACCCTGCTGCTGGACGGCGGTCGTGCCACCATCGACACCGACATCCGTTGGGGACGCCCGGGTGAACTGCAGCCTGCTGGCAGCTTTATCGTCGTCGAAACTAAGACACCAGGAACCCGCACTCCGCTTGACCGCGAACTGTGGCTGCAGGGGCGTCGCCCCCTGGCATTCTCCAAGTTTGGAGTGGGGATGGCAAGCACATATGACCTAGCCGGAAACCGTTGGCACCGGCTGATGACCCGCATTCACGAGGGAGCACTATCATGATTTTGCGTGACAACGCCAAACCAAGCCGGTTGGCGGCACTCGTCGCCATCATCCTTGGCTTCACCGCCGTCGGATGCCAGAGCACCGACGAACCAGCGCCATCCGCGAGTGCTCCTTCGTCTGATGCGGCCCAGGCTGCGCCGACGACTGCAACAACGGCTGCCGCGACGGGCAGCCTCGTGGTGCCCACCTCCGTCGCCGATGCGATGGCTGCAAACCTGAGCCCGAAGAGTGCGGGTTCCCCGTCTGCGAATGTGCTGTCACTCGTGCTGGACTCCAGTTCGCTACCCCGTGGCGTCAACCGCACCGGCGACGACATCACCATCGTCACCTCGGGTACTTACCGGGTGAGCGGCTCGCTGTCGGGACGGCTGATCATCAACTGCCCAGACGGGGTGCTGTATCTCATCTTTGACGGGGTGTCTATCACCTCCACTCAAGTGGGCGCGCTCGTTGTTGAAGAGGGAGACGCCCTCACAATCGAGTTGGCGTCCGGAAGCACCAACCTGATCTCCGATGCGGCCGCCACTACCGCGCCCGGCGAAGACGACCCCAATGCCGCGATCCACTCGAAAGCCGATCTGTACATCATCGGCAGCGGCTCTCTGCAAGTGAACGCCAACCTTGACGGCATCGCCTCTACCGATGGGATGGTGCTCGATCTGAGCGGAAGCATCAACGTCACTGCGGGAGACGACGCGTTGCGCGGCAAAGACTACCTAGTGGTCGCCAACGGAACTCTTCTTCTCAATGCAGTCGGTGACGCCCTGAAGTCAACCCAAGACACCGACCCGGAGCGTGGCTACGTGCTGGTCAGTGGCGGCAACATCACTGCCACAGCAGGCACAGACTGCATCGACGCCCAGACGGACGCCCTTATCAGTGGCGGAACCCTGAAGCTGAGCTGCGGAGACGACGGCCTGCACGGTGAGGTACTGCTAGTCATCGACGGCGATAGTACCAATATTGATATCACCAAGTCCTACGAGGGCCTCGAAGCCCCTGTGATCGCCATCTACGGTGGAGTCACCTCCGTAGTGTCCAGCGACGACGGTCTCAACGCCGCCGGTGGAGACGGCTCGGATGCGCCCGGCGTTCCCGGCGTCGGAGACCCAGGCACTCGCCCTGGTGGCGGAGGACGCCCCGGTGGCGGAGGTGCTGGCGGCGGTGCCGGCGGAGACGGCGACCCCAGCAAGTTCTTCCTGCTGATCGCCGGTGGCGAGTTGACGGTTGACGCCGAAGGCGACGGTCTGGACTCCAACGGCTACGCCAGCATCACCGGTGGTCGCACCATCGTCTACGGCCCGGTCCGCAGCGGAAACGGTGCTCTCGACTCATCAGGCCTCACCATGACTGGTGGCGAACTGATCGCCCTTGGAACCTCAAGCATGGCGGAGGCTCCGGAAACTGGAGACCAGCCCTGGCTAGGCGCAGTATTCGGCGCATCCGCCGGTAGTACCATAACTATCACCGACAGCACCGACTCAACGCTCAAATGGGAGTTCACCACCAAGAAGGACTCTCAGTGTATGGTATTCAGCAATTCCGACTTGGTGGCTGGCCGCGAGTACTCCATCTCCCTAGACGGCACCGAGTTGGGCGCGCTGGCGGCTCAGTAGGCCGCCTTTGCCCACAGTCGAGTCACGACTTGTCCTCCAAGGCGGGGTTGCTCATTATGGGCACGTGCTGGAGTTTGGGGGATGCACTCCGCAACACGCTCACCCTAGCCTTTCAACGTCTAGCTGGTTTGTCCGTCTTAGGTTGCTGAGCACATCCCCCAAACCCCAACGCTCACCGTGCCACGGCACCATCCAAAGCAGCGCCCACTACTTGTGCTCAGCAATAGCCTGCTTCAACTCATCGACAGTCATCACCGTAGGAAACTCAGGCGCACCCGGAACCTTGCGATCCGCAGGGTCAACCCAGACCGGGTGGTATTCCTTGTTGTCGTACACGACACCCCACAACAGAGACAAATTCCCCGACTCATCAAGCCACGCCCCCCCAATACTATCGGCAAGCGCGTAAGGAGTAGTCTCTGCCAACGAGTAGTTCCACGTTCGCAGGAAGAGGACAAGATCTTCACCGTCATGGTCTGCGAGGAACGGCATTTGGTCATAGCTGAATAGGGTCTGTCCCATCACTCCGCCCATCTGGTAGACCTCAATCTTGTCTGCGGGTTCAGTCGCTCCCATAAAGACATGCGTCACCTCAATGGTGATAACAGTCATGGCCTCTGGAGGCAATGGCGTTTCTCCGTCACGGTAATCGAATGTGTCGTAAAGGATGTCGTATCGGACATCCACGACTCGCCCGGAAACAATGCAGAGCGACTCCTCGATCAAGTCATCCAACGAAGGAATAGGCGCATAATACCCATGCAAATGGACGGTCTCGGCTGGTGGAACCCCTCCGAGTGTTGACGTGCAACCCGCCAACGGACCCAAAGCGAAACAGCACGTCACAACGCTCGCCAAACTCTTCCAACGCAGCTTACTTATCGACAGTCGTCTCGTGACGCTCATGGGTAACACTTCCTCACGTTCTCTTTGTCGTACAGTGTCGGAGACACGACCCTAGGCGGAGCCATGTGATTCATTACCGATGCCATTGAGCCTTGGGAAGCAGACTGGCCTAACGGTGCTGGGTTGTCAATCAGACGCAGCGCATGACCCAACTCATGCATGGCAACAAACGACACCAAGTCAGACTTATCCTTGCCCGTCTGATTCCATCCCCACTGGGATGCCGATGTAGTAATGTTCGCGTCAAACAACGTGACAGCAAAACCACTAGCACTTGACCCACGCTCGTAGACGCCAAGGGAGGTATCTGGTCGTGAACTTCGGTTCATCGCGACGTATGACGCTGCGGTGGTGTTCTTGGTGATGCTTGCCCCGACTCCCGCACCATTCCACCGTCCGATGGCAGTATCCACATAGACTGATTCGTTGCCAGTCAGGTTAATGAACCGCACGTCGAAACTGCGAGAGGGCATGCCGCTATCCGTCCCCGTACTGCTGCACCGCATGTATCTTCCCTCATTCGGACCTCCCCGGTCTCCGAACCGGTACAAACCCAGGCCGATGAGAGCATTCCCAGCGACCATTCGCCCGTTGTCGCCACCCAAGAAATAGAACTCGTAGTGATTCGTTCCATCTTTGTCCATCAAGATCTGTCAGCCAGTGAGCATATTACCGGCGTCATTATTCGGACCCGGGTTAAGGTAGTACCAGTCACCAGTACCCCTCGGAATCTTCTGCCAACCCACAACCATCTGACCAGACGGACTCGTAGCAGGATCAAGAAAAAACCAACTGGTCCCACCGGACCATCGAAGTTTCTGCCAGCCTTTCAAGACGCCACCCTGCTCGTCAACAGGATCAAAGTAGTACCACTTGCCAACACCCCTCGGAATCTTCTGCCAACCCATCACCATCTGACCAGACGGACTCGTAGCAGGATCAAGATAAAACAAGTCAGTACCATTACGCGAAGGCAACGTCTGCCAACCAGTCAGCTTCACGCCACTCGCATTGTAGTAATACCAATAACCCGAAACCTTCGTCCAACCCACAGCTGCATGAGCCTCTGCAGGAACCACAGAGAATACTGCCGCAACAAGACAAATACCCAACAGCAGCGAACCAAACTTCCTCTTCATACGTATCTCACCCCTTCCGGACAGACACAACTCAATGCTGCGATCTCGCCCACGTAGGCCTCAACACTGAGCCTCAAAACAACAGCGGGGTGTTCGGAACTAACAGCGGTCCGGAGACTCGCCAACTGCACCATGTCTCGGCTCAACAAGAACCAACAGGGCTAACGTAACACCCTACAATCAGCCTGTCAATAGGTTTACGCACATTGGACTATGGAAGGCGCTGAGCGCAGTCACTCACGGTTGTGATGACCCACGACAGTCCCGCACGCAACGACCGCGCCCGTACTGATCAAGCCCGTTCACAGGGAAGATCGCAAGAGGTGCAGCGACCTGCGCAACTGGAGGTTAGGTCTTGGACGATCAGGCGGTGGGTGCGCACTAGGTGCTCTAGTCCGGCGGTGACGGTGTCGCGGGAGAGACCGGTGGTCTGCGCTAGTTCGGGGACGCTGCGGGCACCGGAGCGGACGGCGGATAGGAGCGCGCCTAGGGGGCCGGGCGACTCTAGCGTGCGAGCGCGAGGGGCAAGGAGGAGAGTGCGGGCGCTCATAGCAGGAGGCAGCCGATCTGGAAGACGATGACTGCCAATATCCATGCGATGGCCAACTGGAGGACTACGCCGATGAGGGTCCATTTGAGACCGATTTCGCGTTTCTGGGCAGCTAGGGTGGCGACGCAGGGGGTGTAGGCGAGCAGGAAGACTAGGAACGCGATTACGGCGGGGAGCATGTAGCCGCCGGAGGCCTCCTGGAAGACCCGATGTAGGGCGTCGGAGAGGCCGGCGATGCCACCACCGGCTTCGGGGTCGGGCACGTTGAAGGTCTGTGCCCAACTGGAGATGACGGCCTCTTTTGCTACGAAACCGATGATCAGAGTGGAAGCCAATTCCCATTGTCCAAATCCTGCGGGCGCGAAGACTGGGGCGATCCAGCGGGCGATTGAGGCGTAGAGCGAGTCGGCAACGTCCACGTCGGCAAAGCTGCCCTCAGAACCCACTGCGGGGATCGACTGCAACAACCACACCACCACAACCACCGCGACGATGATGCCCGATGCGGTCTGAAGGAATCCCTTGAGACGCCGCCACGCCACCGAGGCGGTCAACGCTAGCGTGGGGATCTGATAGGGCGGCAGGTCGAGCACCAGTGGCGGGTCTGGCATGGTGCGCCACAGGGTGGCTCGCAGAATTAGTCCCGTGCCAACCACCAGCAGGATGGACAGCAGGTACATCGCAAAGACCACCGTGCCCGCCCACTGCGGAAAGAACACCTCCGCGACGCACAGATAGACCGTCAAGCGGGCGGTGCAGGACGTGAATGGCACCAGCAGGGCTGTCAACAGGCGTTGCCGGGGCAGCGGCAGGATGCGGGTGGCGGAGATGCCGGGCACGTTGCAGCCGAAACCAACAACCAGCGGTAAGAACGCCTGTCCGGGCAGTCCGAGACGGCGCATCATCCGGTCGGTGACGACAGCAGCGCGCGCCAGATAGCCGGAGTCTTCAAGGATGGCAAGCAGCACAAACATGATCGCCATCAGGGGCGCGAACGTCAACACCGCGCCTACGCCGGTGACCAGACCGTCCAAGACTAGAGAACTGACCCACGAGTCACCCCAGCCCACGGCCTCGAAGCCGGACTCCAGCCAACCAGCGATGGTGTCCGAAAAGAGGACATCCAGCCAGTCTTGTAGCGGTGCGGCGAGCGTGGTGGTGGCCTCGAAGATGCCCCACATGAGGGCGAGGAAGATCAGCGGGCCGGTGAGTGGCGCGGTGGCCCAGCGGTCGATGCGGTCTCCCATGTCGGCGCGCAGTTCGTCGGTGTTGGAGGTTGCCAGCGCGGCAGCCTCCTCAAGGTAGGCAAAACGGTCGTCTTCCAATGTGAGGTTGCACTGGTCGCGGCTCATGCCCTTGACGCTGACGACGGCTCGTGCGCGGGGGGTGTGTCCGGCGATGGTTTCCCGCACGGCTTGGGCAAGCGCCTCGATGCCGGTGCGGCGTCTCGGATCGACCACCACTACGGGCACGCCGAGACTGCGTTGTAGAGATGCGGAGTCGATGACAACGCCACGGTTACCGGCAATGTCGCTCATCGTCACGGCAACCACCAGCTTCATCGGGTGTTCACGAAGCTGCGCGACCAGGTAGAGGCTGCGCGCCAAGTGCGCGGCATCGACGATGACCACCGTGGCGTCGGGGCGGTCCTCCCCCATCAGCAGGTCGGCGGTGAGTTGCTCGTCGGGGCTCATCGGATCGAGGCTGTACGAGCCGGGAAGGTCGATGACCGTGAGCGGCACCTCGCCGTTGGCCCGATCAGAACGGGCCTTCCAGACGCCGTGGGAGTACTCCGTGGAAGTCCCCGGCCAGTTTCCGGTGCTGGCCCCTGCCCCGGTGAGGGCGTTGAACAGCGTGGATTTACCGACGTTGGGCGCACCCGCGATGGCGATTACCGGATCGTCCGGGTTGGCGACGATGTTGGGGGAGTGACAACAGGGCTTGTCCATCAGTGCTGGGCTCATTTTGTAACCTGCATGGTTGCGGGGGTTGTGGCGACACACATAGCTGCACTGGGCGTCGCGGCAGGTGCGGTGATTGTTGCGACGACGTGAGTGGCGGCGGGCGCAGCGAGCGGCGTCGAGGTTGCGGCTGTTGTGACGACGGGAGTCCCGCTAGTGGGCGTTGTCGCGGTGGCGCGGACATGGAGTTGGCCAAGGACCGAGGCGTCCATGGCGATTCGCGATGAGGCGACGCCGATGATGCGTCCCCCACCAGCAGTGCGCTGAATTACCTCAACCGGCGAACCGCAGCGCAGCCCCAGCGTAGCAAGGCGGGAGCGGAGCGTGGGTTCGATGAGACACGCCACCAGAGTCAACGGTGAACGCAGCGGAGCGGCCCCCAAGGTCATCACGTCTGAATTCACAAAACCAACCTAGTCAACCGGACAACTCAAGTCAAACTATTTCGCAACGTAGGGCTTGCGTAATTTATTCCGCTCTCTCTATTGTAATGTTACAGGACGCAGTCAACCAGCGACTCCTGTACCCATCCCAGCCAGTTGTACAAATTCCAGATAGCAAAACGCGGGTCATCCTCAGGGATGTCGTCCTCGAAACCACCGTCGAGTTGTTCAATGTGTATGCGTTCGGACATGACCAGACGCAGATTGGTGAGCGTCGTCATCCACGCCAGCACGTTCTCGTGCGAGACGACAAGGCGTCTGCCCAGACTGCGGTCGCCCAAGTCCTCACCCACCTGCAGTGCGGCAGCGACCTTGGCGTCCCGGAGGTCCATGCGCGTGAGGCGGGCGTACTCTGCGCTGGCCTCCTCATCGTCGCGGTAGGCGTCGGGGAACAGTCGTCGCAGGGCCGGGTCCGCAAGTCGCGCCGAGAGCTGCGGGGCACCCAGCGTCCGCTCGAGGCGAAGCAACGGGTCGGTGTCCCCGTGAGCATCCCACGAGGGAGCGCCGCCGAGTCCCTCATCAGACATCAGCTCGATGAACTGACGCAAGAGTTCCGAGAGCACCACGCGTTCACGAGTCTCGATGCGAGCGACAAATCCCTGTGGGGTGCGTACAAACGTCTCCATGTGCTGCCCTAGGCGTCCAACTCGGCGGTGGACAGCAGGCCATAGGAGTGCATGGCTTGCACGTGACGTTCCATCTCTTCACGGCATCCGTGAGCGACCACAGCTTTGCCTTGCGTGTGGACGAGCAGCATCAGTCGCTCGGCTTCGGTGCGCTCAAAGCCAAAGTAGTTGCTGAAGACGTACACCACGTAGCTCATCAGATTGACCGGATCGTCCCAGACGATGGTCACCCAGGCGCGCTCGACCGCCTCGGTGCTCTCCGGAGCGTCCAGCAGGGCGACACCACCCGAAGCGTCGTCACTCAGCGGGTCAGTGGTGCTCATAAACACAATGCTACCGGCAGCACGCAAGGTGGTTGTCGCCTCTGTAGCCTGACCACCGTCATGCAGCCGCGACGCGATCCTGGACCATACCGGCAAGACGACGGGCGCGTCTGGAGATCAGCACGTCCTCAAGATAGAGGCGTTCGCCCGCTGGGCCACCGAGCCAGACGCGCCAGTTGGGATATTCGTCGATGGTGCCGGGCTGATTCTGTGGTTGGTGGTCCCCCACGGCATCAACCAACGCCACGTTTAGCACCCGGCATGGGCTTAGCGTGAGGGCATGGTAGAGACCTAAGACCTGGGCCTCCGTGTCGTCGTCAAGTCTTGCGGTTGTTGCGGCGTTGGACACCGTTCCGGACGTCTCATCGGAAGCCTCGAAGGGGTGTTGGGCAACATAATCCAGCCAGTAGCGCTGTTCCTGTTCGGCCTGTGTCAACTCGGCTTCCAGAGAGTTCGTCAACAGCCCCAAGCGGTGACGCAGATAGACCTGCTCGAAGTTCAGATATCCGACGGTAGGCGGCAGATCGTGTGTGGTGACGGACGCTAGGGTGAGTTCTCGCCACGTTTCGGGCGGTTTCGCGCTTCCCTGCTCACTCTCGAACCACAACACGGTAGTTCCCAATAGACCACGGGCCACCAGGTACTCACGCACCCAGGGTTCCAGGGTGCCGAGGTCTTCACCGACGACGAGGGCACCAGCTCGGGCGGCCTCCAGGGCGATGATGCCGACAAACGCCTCATGGTCGAAGTTCACGTAAACGCCGTCTTGGGGGTTCGTACCGTTTGGCACCCACCATTGTCGGAACGCCCCCAACATGTGGTCAATGCGCACTCCACCAACACCTGACAACGCCGAACGCAGTACCTCTATGAGCGGGGCGTAGCCAGTGGCCGCCAGGGCGCGAGGGTTCAACGGTGGCATCCCCCACTCTTGGCCCATTTGGTTGTAGTCATCCGGCGGAGCGCCGATGGAGACTCCGTGCGCGAAAACATCGGGGGACGCCCAAGTGTCTGCAGACGAAGCCTGCACCCCCACGGCCAAATCGGTGACGATTCCAACAGCCATTCCTGCCTGGGTAGCCAACTGTTGTGCCCCGCGCAACTGCTCTGCTGCCACAAACTGCAACCAACAGAAGAACGAGATCTGCTCCGTATTTTGCTCGCGGAAGGCAGCAACCTCGGGAGTGCCGGGACTGCGGAACTGCTCGTCCCAAGTGCGCCAGTCCTGCCCTAGCTCTTGTGACAGGGAGCACCAAGTGGCAAAGTCTTCAAGTGTTTGGCCTTGTTGGGCGCGGAACTGCTCGAACTCGGCCCTGCGGTTGGGGACTGTGTCGTTGTTCAGCTCAGAGCTGCAAGCAAGGACAGAATTGTTGTTTGACTGAACAAACAATCTGCGCAGTGCGGCACACTTCTCCTGCCAGACCTCGTCACGTCGCAGGTGCGACCACGATGAAGCCCGCTCCGCAATGTCACGCTGAGCAGCGTCAACGTCAGCGCGAACCTCACTGGGAGCGTAGGCGTACTCCAACGTGGCCTCGGGCCGGATATAGAGCGGGCTGATGAAACGACGCGACGCCGGTGCGTAGGGGCTGGGATCGACCGGTGGCACCAGTGCCGGAGCGTGCAGCGGGTTAACCAGTACATAGTCGGCACCCCGACCAGCAGCCCAAACTGCCAACACACCTAGGTCGGAGAAGTCGCCGATGCCCCAAGACAGGCGCGACGGCACCGAGTACAACTGCACCGCGAAGCCCCAACAGCGTCGCCCGTCGAGAGCAGCAGGCAGTGGCAGCAGTGACGGGGTGACGATCAGTTTGGTCTCGAACTCTTGACCCTCACTGAGCAAGGCCAGCGCGTGATAGCCCGTCGGCATCCCGGCCGGGAGCGCGAAACTTGCCTCGCCAACCATGTAGCCACCAGCCTCGCGGTCAGGCAACCAGTTGTCCACCTGAGTGAGTGAGAGTTGCGTGCCGTCTTCAAATTTGACGCGTACATGAGCGTCCGCCCCAGAACGCACATGTACGTCCACCTGCCCGCCAAGGTCCTCACGGATGACGACACAGTCAGGCAAGGCTCTTGGCCACGGATCGGGAGCGTCAGCTCCGAGCGCCGCGATCACCTTAGTGATGACGTTGGCCGAGGCGGAGTGCGTCACTGCGTGCCAGTCGGTGAACTCACAGGCAACACCGGCATCTTGGGCACGTTGTCGCAGTTCGTCAGACGGGCCAATTTCGCACATGACGTATGAGTCTACAGACGAACGACCTGCGTGCCCGCGAACTTGTTATGCAACGCTTGTTTCTTGGAGTCCCACAGTGGCCACAGGTAGTTCAGCGCAGTGAACAGTGAGATAGCCAAAGTCAGGATCGAATAAAGAGCAGACATTTGCAGGCTCGGGAACAGCAGTAAAACTGTAGCCAGAATCGACACGTTGTAGACGCACACCCCAATTACGGCTTTGCCGATCAGCAAACCGGAGTGATTCTCGTAGTAGCGTCCTTGCCCAACCGGCACGACGCGCAGCCCGCAGGCCAACTGTCCCACGGTTGCGCCCTTGATGCTCAGCATTGCCACAACGTAGGCGATGCCCACGACGGACACGATAAGACTACCAAGCACGAAACCACTCAGGTCAATGTACTTGCCAGCCAAGATGTCTTGGTAGACGTCAGTCATGCGGGTAGCTGAATACCCCCACTCTGCGGGCAGCAGCCGGGTATAAAACAGGGAGAGGATGTTCAGCAGAATGCCATCGACGATGACCGCGAGCACGCGCCACCACCAACCGGCGAGGGGAACGCCATCTGGGGTGGCTGGGCCATTCGCGTTGGCGTAGTTGGCCGGGGGAATGTAGTAAGCATCGCCGTACGCACCATAGTTGGGGATGCCTGCCGGGGCTTGTTGTTGGGCCGGCGCAGCTCCATATCCCGGAACTGCGCCACCTGCTGCCGCACCAGCAGCGCCAAACCCAGCGGGCGCGCCATATCCCGGAGCGATGTTGTTGGCCGGAGCCTGAGCCGGGTCGCCATAGGAGGGCTGAGTAGGCGTGATGAAGGCGGGCTGTTGTTGGGCCGCATACGGATCAACAGGAGCGGCCAGCCCTGGCGCACCCGACGTCGGCTGAGCGCCTCGAATGTCCGCCGTCCAGTGGGCACCGTCCCAGTAGCGCTGGCGCGCAGCATCGGCGGGATCAGGGTACCATCCAGCAGCAGGCACAGAAACATTTTGGGACGTATATTCGCTCACGAGTGAGATTCTGCCACGTCCGCGGGTTCACTTCCAGTCATTTGCAGCTTTGGCGAGACTACGCCGCCCCTGAAGACTCGTTTCGCACCGCGCCAATACGCAAACTCAGCCCGACTGCCATCACGACAAACAGCACCTGCACCAGGTAGACGGAGCCATAAGTGATCTCCAAAGACGAGCGAGAGTGCAGGGCCGCAAACACCGTGCCGCCCAGACCAGCGACGAACGCCGAACCCAGACCGTCAGCAACCTGTAGGCTCGAAGTGTTGCGTCCCACCTCGCCAGTGCGCGACAGTGTGATGACGGCCAGTGACGTAGACGCCACCGCCATGCCCATGCCCAAGCCGCACATCATGATGCCGACCACCAGAACCCAATAATGGTCAACGGTCATAAAGGCGTAGCCGGAGATGAGACCGAGTCCGATGGCGGCAAATGCGGTGCCGCCGCCGATCACCTGGTCGCGACGCAGCGGCAGCCAGTTTCGGGATTGTAAGAATGCGCCCACGGCATAGCCCGCCGCACCCATCGTCAGCGACATGCCCGCTTCGGAGAGTTGCATGTCCCGCTGGTCCTCTAGCAGTTTCACCATGAACGCCTGAGCGGCGGCAAACGAACCCTGCAGCAAGAACCGAACACCGATGACAGCGGGCAGCCCGCGACCAAACCGGTGGAAGTTGGCTGGCATCAGTCTGGGCACCGCCAAGACCAACACCGTGACGCCGAGAGCAAGGATGAACAGCGTCTCGGGAACGTGGCGTCGTCCCAAGTTTTGGCCCGCCCACTGCAGCGCGGTCACACCGATGGCAGCGAAGGCAGCTGCCCAAGTGGGCACCGGATTCTTCTCGGCGCGCACGATGCGGCGCTTGCCGTAGATAGTCCACACCGGCTTGGCACCCAACACGATGGACGCGGCGATCACGGGCAGGATGGCCCAAAAAACCCAGCGCCACCCCAGCGTCTCGGCTAGTCTTCCAGCAACCATGGGGCCAACGAACGCGGGCAGCAGGAAACACAGCGAGAATACGGTCATCATCGTCGCCCGTTGTCGCTCGCCGTACGCCTCGGCGATCACCACCATTAGGGCGACGGACAACATGCCGCCACCCACGCCCTGCACTAGGCGGGCGAGCAAGAACGGTCCAATATGCGGCGCGGTGGCCGCCATCGCCACCCCGAAAGCAAAGATGAGCAGTCCGGCAGACAGCGGATAGAACGCTCCCCTGCGGTCACACCAACGTCCACCAACCACGATGGCGAAAACTTGGCCGATCATGAACGCGGAGAATCCCCACGCGAACAGGCGCTCGTGGCCAAGTTCGTCAAAAACCGCCGGCATCGCCGTGTTGACGGCGAACTGTTCGAACGCGACAGCAATCACGCCGATGAGCAACGCTATCGTCATTGGAAGCTTTTTGAGCATGGAGGACGACACCACAGACGGTAAGACGATAGGTTCCGGCTGCTCACCTGCCTCGCCTACTTCGCCTTGTCCTTGCGTCACATACTAAGTCTCTCAGATAGAGGGCAACTGCAACAAGAAATGAGGCACAATGGTTACATGACACAGACGCTGCCTGACTCTGGAACCGCCGTCCTTGAGCGTGAAGAGTTGCGCCCCGACGGAGGTGACCACGACCGCTTCAGCCATTTTGTGCCCAAGGCAAAGCTGATGGAGGCGCTAGTCAACGGCACGCCCGTCCAAGCGCTGTGCGGCAAAGTCTGGATCCCTTTCCACAATCCAGACCGCTACCCCACCTGCCCCGTCTGTCAAGAGATTTGGGAGCACATGTTGCCCGGAGATGATAAGGGGCCAGATCGCGTCTGAGGACGACCAGATGGATTCTGCGGCTTTGCGCCCAATGACGGGAGGGACTGCACCATTGAGAGAGACAGCACCCGTTCTCGTTTTCCGTCATCCTGCGCGAAGTCGCAGAACCCGCATCGATGAGACGCGTCTATCCCACCAAACGGTGAAGCGCGGCAGCGAGAAAATCAACCTCGTCGGCGGTGTTGTAGAACGCCAGCGATGCTCTGACTGTAGCCTCGACGCCTAGGCGACGCAGAATGGGCTGAGCACAGTGATGCCCGGCACGAACCGCAATGCCTTGACGAGAGAGGTACTGCCCCACTTCTGGCACCGAGTGGCCGTCGAGCACAAAGCTTAGGATGGACGCCTTGTTGGCGGCCGTCCCGATCCAGTGCAGACCGGGGACTTGACTCAGCTTGTCAGTGGCGTATTGGTGCAACCAGTGCTCGTACGCCGAGATGCTCTCGATGCCTAAGTCGCTCACATAGTCCAGCGCAGCGCCCAGGCCGACAGCATCGGCGATGTTGCCGGTGCCCGCCTCAAACTTTGCCGGAGCCTTGGCGTACACGGTGCGCTCAAAGGTGACATCGACGATCATGTTGCCGCCACCTTGGTAGGGCTGAGCCGCGTCCCAAAGCTGTTTGCGCCCATAGACCGCACCAATACCCGTGGGGCCAAAGATCTTGTGCCCGGAAAACACGAAAAAATCGGCGTCAAGGGCACGCACATTGACCGGAAGATGTGAGATGGACTGCGCACCATCAACCGCAACCAGCACGCCATGGGCGTGCGCAATCGCGATCAATTCAGCACAGGGCGTTACCGTCCCGGTGGCGTTGGACACCTGAGCAAACGAGACAAACTTAGTGCGCGACGTGAACAACGCCGAGTATGCCCCCAAGATCACCTGACCGTCGTCGTCCACCGGGGCCACCTTGATGACCGCGCCGGTTTGTGCCGCCACAATCTGCCACGGCACAATGTTGGCGTGATGCTCCAAGTTGGTGACGATAATCTCGTCACCGGGAGTCAATAGCGGCTTGACTACCGCCTGCGCCAACAGGTTAATGCCCTCAGTTGTGCCCCGCACGAACACGATCTCATCAGGGTCACCGGCACCAATGAAGTCGGCAACCTTCCGACGCGCCGCCTCGTAGGCATCGGTGGAGCGCGCCGCGAGGGTGTGCGCCGCCCGATGGATGTTCGAGTTTTCGTGCTCGTAGTAGTACTTCAGCCGCTCAATTACCTGAGTAGGACGCTGCGTGGTGGCAGCATTGTCGAACCAGACCAGCTTGTTGCCATCCACGATCTCTTCCAAGATCGGGAAGTCGGCACGCACCTGCTCAATGGTCTTGGTGCCGATGTAGCGCGGTGGCGGTGGCGTCCGGTGGGTCTCCTCGCCGGGCGCGGCACCGTTGGGGGCTGCACCGGAGTCGGCTTCGGTTCCACTGGCACCGACACCCTCCTGCTCGTCAACCTGGACCAACACCGGAGCCACGCCAGCCTGCGGCGCGGACCCTACCCCAAACTCGGGGAATTGGGCCGCCGCAAGTTGCGCTATCCAGTCGGTGTCCGTCCAGTCAATGTCGCCGTTAGGCGTAGTCATAGTACTCACCGACTTCGACGTCTTCCAGCACCGCCAGAGCGTCGTCAGCCAGCACCGCAGCAGAGCAGTAGAGGTTCAACAGGTAGGAGGCGATACCGGAGTCGTTGACGCCGCGGAAACGCACCGACAGGCCGCGCGACTGCTCGCCCGCAAGTCCGGTCTGGAACAGGCCGATGACGCCACGCTTGGCTTCGCCGGTGCGCACCAGAATGATGTTGGTCTTGCCGCCCTTGCCCTTGGGGTTCTTGACGCCATCGACGAACAGCTTGTCGGTGGGCAGCAATGGAATGCCGCGCCACGTGAGGAAAGTACCGCCCTCGATGCCAACCGTGACCGGGGGCACGCCACGACGAGTGGCCTCGCGCTCGAACGCGGCGATGGCGCGCGGGTGAGCGAGGAAGAAGCTGGGCTCCTTCCAAACCTTGGTGATCAGTTCGTCAAGGTCATCCGGAGTGGGACGGCCATCCGTGCGCGGCGTGATGCGCTGCGTCTTGGTGGCGGCATGCAACAGGCCATACTCGGTGTTGTTGATGATCTGGCTCTCTTGGCGCTCCTTCAGGCTCTCGATAGCCAACTCCAACTGCTCAGCGGTCTGGTTGTACGGGCTGGACAGTGTGTCCTCAATCTTGGTGTCCACGTTGAGGATGGTGGAGACGGAACCGAGGCGATACTCGCGCGGGCTGGTTTCGTAGCCGATATAGCCTTGCGGAATCTCCGGGTTGGCGGGGTCCTGCGAGCAGAGCACGTCGAGCGGGGTTTCGCCCTCGACAACGCGGTTTACGCGGTAAAGCCCGGTCTCCAAGCCTTTGAACTCAAGGAAGTGTGTGAGCCAGCGCGGGGTGATGGCCCCGAACTGCGGGCGGGTCTTGGTGACGTTGGCAAGGTTATATGCGGCTTGGTAGCCGAGTGCATTAAGTTCGGACATATCTATCTGTTCTCCTGAGGTTGCTAATCAATCTAAGTCTTGTGTTGTCTATTTGGTGACGCCTATCTGTGCGTCATTAATCGTTGGTCATTTGAGCGACGTGCCTAGTAGATAGGCAAGTCGGGGTCAACATCGCGTGCCCATCCACTTATCCCATCTTCTAGGTTGATCAGGTGCCCGGTGTGGCCTGCACGCTGCAAGCTCCTGATCGCGTAAGTCGACTTGGTGCCGACCTTACAGAAAAACACCACGTCCCGATTCTCGGCGATCTCGTCCACTCGCGAACTCAAAGTTCCTAGTGGGACATTGATTGCGCCGCCGATGCGGGCGATATAGAGTTCGTGCGGCTCGCGCACGTCGATCAGTTGCGGCGGGTTGGGGCCGTCCAGCCGGGCCTTGAGTTCAGTGGCGGTGATGGTCTCCACCGGCTTTTCTTGCACCTTGAGCCCGCAGAACTGCTCGTAGTCGATGAGTTCTGTGATGGTTGGGTGCTCGCCGCAGATGGGGCAAGCTGGGTCTTTCTCGATCTTCAGTTCGCGGAAACGCATGCGCCACGCGTCGAACGTCAACAGTCGTCCGACTAGGGTCTTGGCGTCTCCCAAGATGATCTTGAGCGCCTCGGTGGCTTGAATCGTTCCAACGATGCCGGGAAGCACGCCGAGCACGCCGCCCTCCGAGCAAGACGGTACCAGACCGGGTGGCGGTGGCTCCGGGTAGAGGCAGCGATAGCAGGGGCCCTCAGCCGCCCAAAACACACTCGCCTGCCCATCAAACTGGAAGATCGACCCGTAAATGTTAGGTTTGCCCAACAATACGCAGGCGTCATTCACCAGATAACGAGTTGGGTAGTTATCCGTGCCGTCGATAATGACGTCATAATCCTTGAGGATTTGCAGAGCATTAGCGCTTGTCAACGTCGTATTATGAACAACAACCTCGACGTCAGGGTTGAGCGCCCGGATAGAGTCACGGGCACTGGCAACCTTCGGGCGATCAATGTCCTTGGTGGTGTGGATGATCTGGCGTTGTAGGTTGGACGCCTCCACCTCATCAAAGTCCAGTACCCCGAGCGTGCCCACTCCGGCGGCAGCGAGGTAGAGCGCGATGGGAGCACCCAAACCGCCGGTGCCGACGATAAGCACCTTCGCCGCCCGGATGCGCTGTTGGCCCTCCAAGCCGACCTCCGGCAACAGCAGATGCCGCGAGTAACGCGCGTACTCGTCGTCCTCAAGTGGCGTAAGCCTGGAGTCGGGAATGATCGAAGGAGTTGCCATGTCAATAAGTCTCTTCTTGTCTGCCTGCCTGCGGGAAAGCGCGCCTGCGGCCTACATCCCGCCCGCGATGGCGGGGACGATGGCAACCTCATCGTCAGGTTTGACTGCGGTGTCGAGGCCATCCGCCGTCTTGATGTTGTCAGAGCCGACGAAGACGTTGATGAAGCCGCGCAGTTCGCCGGTCTCGTCAAAGATCTGCGCACCCAACTGCGGGTACGTGGTGGTGAGAGCCTCAAGGGCAGCGCGCACATTGGCGCCGTCCACCTCGATCTCTGCTTGCCGGTCGGCGTAGGGACGCAGCGCGATGGGGATCAACAAGTTAGGCATGTGTAACTCCTTGGTTAATTGCCCTTGGGGCTTGGGGCTTCGATGATTGGCTCTGGAGACTCTGGGGACTCGATGGCCTCTATGGGCTCTTCGGCAAAGACCTCGCGGTCGTGGCTCAACTCCCAGCTTTGCAGCGTTCCCGAGCGAGGTGCGCCGTCTTCTTTCGCAACGGCGACGATGATGTACGACCAGTTAGGCAGCGCGTGTTCGCGGTCAAACTCGGAGGGCCGCGAGGTGTCGTTGGGGTGCGAGTGATAGAAACCGACGATATCTAAGTGCTTGGCGCGCGCCGCCCGGTCGGCAGCAAGATACTGCTCCGGCTCAATGACAAACCTGTCGATGAGCCGCGCCACCTCAGCCTCGTTAACGATCGGCAGGGTCTCGACAACGCGGCGTACAGCGTTGATCGGCTGGCCCGCTTCATCTGTGACCGAACCCTCGTCAATAGCGCCGAGCAGTGCCCCGCAGCATTCATAGGGATAAGAGGCTTCCGCGCGCACACGAATATCGCTCAATGCGGAGGCGCTGATCTGGAGCATGGTTGACTCTTGGTCTTTCTGTTGTCTCGTGCCGGCCCGAGGCGCACCAGCACGCACGCTCACGCGCTGCCACCTATGCGCCTAAACGTACGTAAACCCTAGCATGTAGTGCCATGATTGCGCCTGAAAACCGTCTGAACTCACTCAGATGGTGGCGACGCGACCCAACCCGGCCTCAAGGTCGGCGATCAGGTCGTCGGCGTCTTCTATGCCGACACTGAGGCGCAACATGCCTGGGGTGATGCCAGCAGCAGCTTGAGCCTCGGGAGGCATCGCGGCGTGCGTCATGGTGGCCGGGTGAGAGATGAGTGACTCCACCCCGCCGAGGGACTCAGCCAACGTGAAGCACTCCAGCCCGGCCACGAATGCACGCACCGCCTGCTCACCGTCCAACTCGATGGTGACGATGGCACCAAAACCGTCCTGCTGTTTGGCTGCCAACTCGTGTTGAGGATGCGATGCCAGACCAGGGTAGATAACCCTGTTGACTAGCGGATTTGCCTCTAGAGCCTCGGCTATCGCCTGGGCGTTGCGCTGGGCCAGCGCACTACGGGCGTAGAGGGTGCGCACGCCGCGCAGCACCAGATACGAGTCGAACGCTCCCCCCGTAGCGCCGATGCAGTTAGCCCACCACGCCAGATCGTCAAGCAGGGACGGTTTGCGTGCAACAATCACGCCGGAGACCACGTCCGAGTGCCCCGCCAAGTACTTTGTGGCCGACTGCATCACCACGTCAACACCCAACTCCAGGGGGCGCATAACTGCCGGAGAGTTGAAGGTGTTGTCCGCCACAACCTTGGCCTTGGCCGCATGGGCCGCCTCGGCAAGCACTGTCACATCGCAGATGCGCAGCAGTGGATTGGACGGCGTCTCCAACCACACCACATCTGGACGGATGCGCTCGATGGCCGCAAGCGCAGCGTCGGTGTCAGAAAAGTCAACCAACTCCAGCGTGAAGAATCCCTTGCGAGCCAGAGCGTCAAACACTCGCCATGAACCGCCGTAGGCGTCCACCGGGGCCAACAGGGTGCCTCCCGCAGGCATGAGTGTCAGCAACGGCACGGTCACCGCAGCCATGCCCGACGCCGTCATCACTGCGCCGGTGCCGCCCTCCAGTTGGGCGATAGTATCAGCAGTGATATCACGACTCGGGTTGTGAGCGCGAGAGTAGTCGTACGCAGGCGGCTCACCGAAGCCGGCGAACCCATACGTGGTAGACAGGTAGATCGGCGGGACGACCGCAGCAAACGCCTTGTCACGGTTGATGCCTGCCCTGGCGGCCTTAGTACGCGGTGTGCTCATGCGCATACTCTACCCAGTGATTGACGTCTACCAGCTCGGCAGTGCCCATACATCACATCCAGTCCTAATGCAGACCTTGAGCTTGTAAACCGCGCGTGAACGGCGCAAACGTATAGACTAATGTATGCGCGGGCGTGGGAGCCAGATCGCGGTGCGCGTGCAACACGCGCAATACTCAAGTGCGAGAACGTTTTTGTAAGGCGGCCATCAAGGATGATCGAGACTTCCAGCCTCACCAAACGCTACGGCAGCAAGGTTGCCGTCGACCAGTTGAGCATCCGGGTGTTCCCCGGTCAGGTCACCGGATTCCTCGGCCCCAACGGTGCCGGCAAGTCAACAACGATGCGCTTGATTATGGGACTTGACCACCCCACATCGGGCAGCGTCACGGTGAACGGAAAGCCCTACGCCAAGCACAAACGCCCCATGAATGAGGTTGGTGCCCTGTTGGACGCGCGTGCCCTCAACCCGGCCCGCACTGCTCGCTCGCACCTGCGCGCTTTGGCTGCCACGTGTGGCGTCACCGACAAGCGCGTGGGCGAGGTTATCGAACTCACTGGACTGCAATCTGTCGCTAACAAGAAGGCTGGCTCGTTCTCGCTGGGTATGGGCCAGCGTCTCGGCATCGCCGTCGCGCTGTTGGCCGACCCCAAGACTCTCATCCTCGACGAGCCGGTCAACGGTCTCGACCCCGAGGGCGTCCGCTGGGTCCGGGACTTGGTGCGTCACCTCGCCGAACTGGGAAAGACCATCTTTCTGTCGTCCCACCTGATGAGCGAGATGGAACAGACCGCAGATCAACTGATCATCCTAGGCAAGGGGCGACTGCTCGCCAACGCCAGCATGAGTGACTTCATCGAGAGCTACTCCGAGGTGGGTGCCCGAGTGCGCACCCCACACGCCAGCGACATGGCTACGTGGTTTGCTCAACCCGGCGTGAGGATCGAGCAGAAAGAGGCAGACCTACTGGAGATCTACGGTCTGGACTCCACCCAGATCGGAGACTCAGCTGCGGCCAAAGGATGGGCGCTACATGAACTGACCCCACTGCAAACGTCGCTGGAACAGGCATATCTTGACTTGACGCAGTCGGCTGTGGAGTTCCGTAGCGAGGAGTTTGCGCACCTAACCGGTGATGGAGACAGTAGCAAGTGAGCGGTTACTACTTTGACGGCACCTCGTGGCGTCTGCCTCCTGATGGGGGCGGCGCTGCGCATTCTGGTGCCGGTCAGAGTTTTCCGCCGGGCGGGGGTTACCCAGGCCCTTCAGCCTACGGCAGCGGCGGCTCGTACGGGAGCGCTGCGCCATCGGGGTATGGGGCCGATACCTCTGCCTACCTGCCGTATGAGGCGTCATCGGGATACGGAACGGATCGCCCAAGTTATGGAGCATCCTCACCCTATGGCGCGTCCTCTGCGTACGGCGGTGCATCTGGCCACGGTTCGTCCTCTGGGTACAGCGCGGACGCATCCCCCTATGGCGCAGCTTCTGGCTACGGGGCGACGGGCACCGGACACGGACCAAGCGGCAGTGCCTACGGTGACAGTTCTTACGGCACAGGCAACTATGGGCAAACTCCATACGGCGCGGGCGGCACGGATGCTGCGACTACGCGCAGCATGACGCCGGGAAGCGGCTACGGGTCGAGCCCGTACGGTGCGAGCGACGGATCCTATGGTAGCGGAACGTCCGCATATCAAGGTAGCGGATACGGAACGAGCCCGTACAGCGACCGTTATGCGCCTGTGCAGACGGGTTCCGGATATCCGTCGCCCACCTACTACCCGGACACGTCGGCGTCCGGTTATCCGGCAACGCCAGGTAACTACCCCGGTGCTGGCGCCGCATATGGAGCCAGCGGTTTGTCCCCGTCCGGGTATCCTTCGGCTCTCAGCACCGCCAGTTCGGCCGACAGCTACCCCGCGCTGGCACTCCAGCCTTGGCAAAGCGATGCTTCAGCCGCTGCGGGTATCACAGGCGAGCTTGCTGCCATACCCCAGTCGTCCGATGCTGCGGGAGCGCGTGGACGTCGCACTCCCCGCCGTCTTGCAGGCAGCCAGGGGGGGCAACCAGAGCCCCATGTGGTGTATCCGGCGTCTGGGGCAAGTGCCTCGGTAAGCAGCCAAGTCGCCTACACGTCCACCCCCGACTCTGTCCCTCCCCCACCACCACCTAGCGCGACCCCGCCTGCTACAGAGGTCAAGCAACCATCGGCGAACGAATACGGTGGCGGGCCAGCCACCGCAACCATCCAAGCCATCCAATCAAGCAAATCTGGTCCCGTCGCGTCACCTGCTGCAGCACCAATCGTCTCCCCGACACCATCCGTCCCGGTCGTGACTCCCGTCGTCGCTCAGCTGCCCGCAGTAGCGCCGATGTCGTGGACACCACCTCAATCAGCCTCCAAAGGCGGCCGCGTCATGTCTCAATCACCTTCTCAATCGATGCCATCGAACGTGCGCGTGCGCAACGTGGCCTTCTTCCGCGTGCTCCGCTCGGAGTGGCTGAAGTTCCGCACGCTCGGGTCCACTTGGTGGATCCTGGTCATCGCCCTGCTGTTGACGGTAGGTGTTGGCGAACTGGTGGCTTGGTCCATCCGGGAAATATTGAACGGCGGCATCGCAGAGGTGCCACCTGAGGCGATGGTCGGCCTCAACTCTACGGAACCCTCAGTTGGAACGTTACAACTGTCTCAATTGGTGCTGACGATCCTTGGCGTGTTGTTTATCACCAACGAGTTCTCGTCCGGTTCCATTCGCAGCACCGTGATCGCCGCCCCGACCCGTAGCGTCGTCATCATCGCCAAGGCAGTGATCCTCACCTTTGTGACGTTCATCGTGTCGTTCGTGGCGTTGTTCGGCACCGAAGAGTTGAGTTGGTACACGTTTACCAGCGAGTTTGTGGAAGACGTCCGCACAGTGCCCGAGGGGCTGAAGATCATCGCCGGGGCGTCGTTAGCCAACACGTTGATCGTCTTGTTCGCGTTTGGTATCGGGGTGCTGTTGCACAACACCGCCGGGTCAATCGGCTTGGTGCTCGGCACACTATTGGTGGTCCCGATTGTGATGCAGATGCTCCCGTGGGACTGGGCCGCCACCGCCGCTCACTACCTGCCCAGCGCCTGCACCACATGGCTTTATACCTTCCCAGCCGCCGCCCAACAGGCTGCGGACAACCCGTTCACTTTCCTTGAGGCACTCGGAGTAAGTTGCGCATGGGCGTTCGTTCCGCTACTGCTAGGCCTCATCACCTTCAAGGTGCGTGACGCCAACGCTTCCGGAGCATAAGGCGTACGACGCAAGACTCCCATGTAAGACGGTCACATTGACGTCTTACTTGCGCGCCTCATCAACGAGCAGTACGGGGACGCCGTAGCGGATCTCAAAGCCAAGCGCACACATAGCGTTGGCACACACCAGCAGCGCCTTCTCCACGTCAATGGCGACACGCGTGTGGCATACCGGACAGACCACAATGCTGAGCAGTTCAGGCGTGATCGGGGTGATGCTCATGTTTGGTCGCCACTTACTCGTTCGTTACCGGATCAGTCTTGCTCTGGGGGACGCGACGGCGTGCAACTACACCTATCGGAGGTAGACTCAGAAACTGCCGGAATGTGGACCCTGCGACTGCGCGCAGGGTGACGGGCCAGGTCTCCGCTCACGGCAGTGTCAGAAACGACCGGGTACTCGTCCAGAGTGGGTACCAGGGCAGTGACGAAAGCAAGGGTGTCCTCTGGGCCGCTGACCGCATGAACCGGAACCCCCAACTCTTGCACTGGGTAGTCGTTGCCACCGGGCACCAGACGGTCCCCAACGAACAGCATGTCTTGCAGGTCGATACCTGTCTGGGTCTCCAGTTCGCGCATGCCGTAGGCCTTATCGATGCCGCGACGGGTAATGTCGATGGACGTGGAGCCGCCTGCCCGCACCTCCAGATCACCTAGCTCCGCGGAGATGTGCTCCCGCAAGGCTTCGCGCTTGGACCCGTCCGGATCCCACGCCTTCTTGGCGGCAACGGGCGCTTCCTGCCCGAGTGCGGAGAATGTTATCTGTGACCCGCGGTCCTCGATGCGCGGACCCCAGTGGTGCTCTTCCCACAACCCCAGTTGCTGCGCCCAAAGCTCGACAGCGTTGATAGCGCTGGTCTTCTCATTCTCACTCAAATTGTGGGCATAGACCTCGGTCCACCCCTGCACAGGGGTGAATCGTAGGTAGCGTGTGCCACACGTCGGCATCAGGTGAAGCTTAGTCAGGTCTGCGCGCTCCGGCAGATGAGCCAACACCTGTCCTTCAAACTGGCCGAACTGTCCACCCGAGATGATGCACACCTGCGTCTTGTCAAGCAGGTCGGCCAGCGCCTCACCCATCGTCTCTTTCATGGGAGACTTTGACTCAGAAAGGGTGTCGTCAAGGTCGAATGCCACCAGTCGCACAGAAGTCACCCTCCTAGTTTAGGCTAACGATCAACTGGCACGCGAGATGTCAGCAATAACGCGCAGATGCCCGCGACGAGCCAACTCCACCACGCTCGACTCATCCGGCTGAGAACGCAACGGCTCCGTCAACTCCTCCGCCAACCCGATGGCACGAATCTGCGCGGCAAGCGCTTCAAGATCACTCATGCCGATGCGCGGCGTCTCAAACTCGATGCCCGGCGCACGCACCACGTCCCACCCGTCAGGCACCTTCAATCCCTGGGCATGGACCGCACACAGATCATAGTGCCCAGGCAAGTGCTCCTTTTCAAGCGGAAACAAGTGCGCCACGCACCCGTCGTACCGATAACTCAAGGTAGCAACAGCGGGCGCATTACACGACACTCTGGAACACCGACGCAGCAACACACCTATCAGGCTAGCGCAGCCACCCCCCAAGTCACGCCGAGACGCGCCCGCACGACGTCACTCTTGTGTAGGGGTGCACCTCCGACTCTCCGACAAACCCGGGGCGATTCAGCCTCCGTTCCCGCCAGCGTACGCCACACCCACAGCAAAGACTGCGAAAACCCACAAACTTGGGCACGCATGCTCCATCGTGCCCACAGCACTTTGCACCTTAACCTTGCGTAGACTGGGGGTGTGGTGAGCAGACGGGACTTGCATGAGCGCGGGATTCGCGGGCCCTTGGCTATGCCTAACCCTTACACTCGGGCGTCGGCGAAGCTGCCGCTGCGGGAGACGCGCGCTGAGTTCTTCTTCGGGTGTCTGACGCGCTCTGTGGACCGCATTCAGAGCACCTGCCCGGAGGCGCTGATTGGGATTGATATCGGCGTTGAAGAGGTACCTGATCCTGTGAATGGCATGTGGAGCGGACTTGAGTCGCAGGGTGCTGTGCCGCTAGCGCTCGCGGTTGATCCACAGGCGGGACGCAGCGCTAGGGTGATCGTATATCGGCGTCCCATTGAGCGACGTGCTGTCAGTCGCGATGAACTGCAACACTTGGTGCATCACACGCTGGTGGAGCAGTTATCAGTGCTAACCAGTCGCTCGGTCACCGATATTGACCCTAGGTTTGATGACGAATTCTAAGCTGACCTAAGAGGCGGGTGCACCGCAATTCGCAAGTACCAGGCCTAATCTCTAGTCTCTAGTATGTAGTCGCGCCATCCAAGGTCGCTTACGGCTGGTGCGCCACGATCCGCAGAGGCGTGCGTCCTGCACTTTGCGTCTCGGCAGGCAGACTCACTGTTGCCTGACCACCCTCGCGGGTACCGAACAACAGTGCCGTGCCCAATGTGGCCGGCACCTCCACACGAATGAGCTTGACGTCGTTTGGTACATCCAGCAGCAGTGAAGACTTGGCCGGAATGCTGACTGGCTCGGTGCTCGGCTCGCCAGCAGTGAGCCACTGCACCGCAACGTCTATGCGCTCTTCGCCAGGGTTAGCGAGCATCAACTGTGCCGGATGCGACACGCCGACGAGCAGGGTTTGTTCAACCAGTTGTTGCACCGGGACGCCTGGGACCACTGCGAAGTCGTTTGCCAAGGACACGGCGGCCGCAGCAGCAATGTCGTTGTTGGCCGTAACCAAAAGCGCTGCAGGTTGCCCCATCAAGGGTTCCGTGATGTCAAAGACAGTGGTTGTCTCTGCCTCCAAGGTGACAGAGTCTGCCCCCGCAATATCCTTGGTGCCGTCCGCGTAGACGGCCACTATTGAAAAAGTCACGCGCACTGTTGCGGGATTGCTCAAGATGACTCTCGTGTGGTCGGGTAGCGCCGGGATGCCGGTGATCAGCAGTTCTCGACCAATATGCGTTGCCGCGGAGAACTCGTTGCCAAGGGACGCCGCCACATCTCCCGTAGCCAACAGGCGGCCGGTGGTGTTGGTTATGCGCAGCGTCAAGGCAGCCACCTTCTCCAACATCGCCCCAACGTCAATAGTGGTAACCGAGTGCGCAGCTAGGCGCATGTCACGCAGGTCGGTGAGTCTTACCGCGCCGTCTGGCCCGAGGGCGCTCACGTTGAACACGGCCTCGGTGTCATCCGGGTTTACCAACTGCACGCTCGCGCCGGACGAACTGGGGAACAGGAGGTACTGCGAGGCTAGCGGCTGCGCACAGTTCACCTCAGAGATACGGTCTCCGGGCGGGTCGTCGTCCGGTGCGCCCTGCTGGTAAGTAACAAATCGGGCGTTCAGCGCCGAGTCTCCACGGGTAGCAGTCAGCACCATGGGTTCGGTGATGTTGTTCAACTCGAAGTGTCCGTACACCAACTCTGGCTGCGTAGTGCCCGACACCGGAGCCAGAGTCGCCTCACCGTTGACCGATCCCACAATGGTGCCGGGACGACCCTCAATGCCAGGACAGACGATCATGATCTCTGCGTCCGGCATAACCGGCTCGGGCGGTTTGGGCTCGCTACCGCCCAGTGCGACCAGCGCCAATACGCCAATTGCCAAGACGACGGCCATCAACCCTTCAAGCACGGGGTTTTGCCAAGCACGCAACTGGAAGCCAGCGACTGTTGGCGTCTGCAAACTGGGCAGCACAATCTTCTGAGTGATCTCAGTGTCATCCTCTGCAAAGTCCACTTCGTTCGACTCATCCGTGACCCCCTGAGTGTGTGCCTGGTCAACAGTTTCAGCCTCAGGCTCAGGTTCGGCCTCAAGACCAACGCTGGGCGGTGCAGCGGTGCCGTTGTCCTCACTGTCGCGACGACTTGGGGTCAACTCGTCACTGGTTTCAGGCTCAGTGGCAGACTGAGTTGCCGTCTCAGCAGATTCGTTTTCAGCGACACTGCGACGTGGTCGGGGCTTGCGCGAGGCCAACCCTCCAAGCAATGCAAGATTCTCTTCAGAAACCGTGTTGTCACTCATCGTTGCCTCCTCTCCCCTGATTCTCAAGTAACTCTTCTCGCTGTGCGACGGCGGCAGACGGAGGAACAGCCAACACAATGAGCGCTATCCACGAGAGCACCTGCCAAGCAGCCCAGCCCCAGCCGGCCTTGGCTTGCCAAGACAGGTCGCCGCTGGCATCTGCCAACTCGTAGGTGGCTAGGCCATCTTCTGTCTCAATGGCGTCCAGTTCAGCTCCACCAACAGTTACCACCCAGTCGTCAGATGCGTCTTCGAGCAGCCGTAGTGTTCGGTCAGAGTCTCCAGAGTTAACGACGCCATCAAGCACCGGAGTGAGCGTGTCGCCATCATCAGAGACGATCTCGGCGCGACTCGCGGACTTACCCACCGTCCAGATCCACATCTGCGGCTCAGCTTCGACCTCCAGGGCACCTGACAAACCAGGGACGCCTTCAAGAGACAGGATTACCGTTGCGGGAGCACCAGTTAGTACCACGTGCCCGATCCCGGCGTCGCTCAGCTGGTCAGCAAACCTGTCAGTGACCAGACCATCAGCCACCTGTTGCGCCAGCGCTAGATAGGTCTCTTGCATGGCAGTGGGACGCATGGGGTCCTGCTCGCCGTCGCCCCAACGCGGATGCTCAGCATCGGCAATTGCGACGTTGGCAACACCGTCAACAATGGTGATGTGCAACGTACGCGTGCCCCGAATCGTCTGCACGTCCGTCACGTAGCCTGGAATGTTGCCTTGGTCGCGGTGCAGCGGTTCACCCATGCCGAGGAACACCCAAAAGGCGCACATGCAACCAAAAGTGATGACGAGCAGACCAGCGGTCGCGCCCCTGATCTCAAAGTCAAGACGGTGCGCTTCCGGTTCGGAGTTGTGATAGGCCACCATCGCCAGAGTGACGAAGATGGTGGAGATAATCCAAGGAACGGGATCTCCACGAACCTCGACCGAACCAATCGACACCACACTACGGGCCACTAACACGGCCACACAGGGGAAGATAACGACCACGGCGAGCGCGGCCCGACGCCACATCGCCGACAGACCGGTGCGAGTGAGGACCATGACTCCAATAACGTAAAGCCCGATAACGCTCCACGAGACCCACCAAGGGACCGACTCGTCGAACCGACCAATGACCGTTGCCAACACGCTGGGAATCGGCCCGGCAACTTGCGCGGTGGGGTCGATGCCAGTAATCAGACGCCCCGGCATCTGGAACAACCGGGGCAGCCACGGGCCAACAACCAACAACGGCAGCGCAGCGGCAATGCCAAGACCGCGCCAGTCCGTGCGCCGCCACGCGACAAGGCCAGCAGCGGCCAAGACTGGAATGTATAGCACCGGCGTGATGAGCACCAGCATGGTGGTTGTGAGTGCTACGAGACCGGGGGGATGCAACCCGGCAAGCCCCTTCAGCGGAGACGTGGCCCAGCTATGCAGCGCGCCCGCCAAGATCGGGATGCAGATGAAAGCTGACACCGCTCCTAGCGAACCCTCCTGAAGTTGTCCGGTGGTGGACAGCAGCGTGCCCCAGATCGAAGCGAGCAGCAGCGCATAAGGGCGGGTGCAGAATCTCTTGAAAAACACGAACGCGCTCAAGGCGGAAACAGCGACACCTAGCGCCAGCATAGCTACCACGAACCAGCCAGGTTGCCCCACGGTGATGAAAGAGCCCAGCACCATAAGACCAAGCCAAGGGGCATTTGCGCCGCTTAGTCCGGGTACTGGCCGAACCCAGGCGCTCCACGCATCGGCGAGCGTTTCCGGAGCCGCCAGCAGTTTGGAACCAGTCAACGCCCCAGTGCCCCAGATGCCTCGCGACGCCACCACGGTGAGAACCGCCGCCAGCAGCAGTGCAACCGGAATCCACGGGAATACGCTCTTGCGACGATAGTCGGTGTCGGGGTCATCGGCGGTGAGTTCTTCGAGGTCAATGCTGGACCCGACGCTCATCCATGTGCGCCATCCGGACTCAAACTTGTAGGTGACAGCATCAAAGGTGCGACGCATGCCCCAGAACGGGCCGGGGCGTAATCCCCGTGGAAGTCGCACGCTGTCCCGCTTGACTGGGGCAAGCCACTTGGCCAGTGCCGCACTGTCTGCGGCTCCAGCGGCATACAACTGAGCGGTACGGCCATAAACCTTGACCAGTTGAGTGTCTTTCGTAAGCGCAGAAAGCACCCACCGGCGGCGGTTCGCCAGTCGCAGGCGCAACCTTGTCATGTTGGGATGACTCGAGTGTGCCTGGACCACCCGCATTCCGGCGGCAAGGTCGGCTGCCAGCACGTCCGTGACGCTCAGGTCAGAGTGCCGTTCCCCCGTCCACGTGGAGCGTTTATGATAAACCGCAGCGTTGGGGCAGGTTTCTACTTCAAGACCGGTGCGATTCGCACGCCAACCTAGCTCCACCCCACAGCGTTGGTACGGGACCTGCGGTGCGAGTCCGCCGAGATGCTCAAGAGCGTCGGCCCGTACCAACATGCCCGCAGTAGAACCACCGAGCACACGCGTGGCCTCATCTTGACGTTGGTCAATTTCGCCAGGCTCGACGCTGCCGATTGACTCGCCGCCGTTGTCGATGGTTTCGCCGATGGCAAGTACCTTGTCGAGACGTTCTTCGTCGCCAGGCGTAAGTAGCTTGGGCAACACGATGGCAGGACCTATGGTGAAGTCCGGCTCAGTGGCCGCGCGCAACAGTTCAGCCAGTGCGTCCTTTTGGGGCCAAGAGTCGTCGTGCAAGAACCAGTACCACAACGGGGCGTGCGCCTCAGACGCATCAATGGCAGCCTGAACGGCCTGAGCGAAGCCGCCCTTACCGTCGGTTTCAACAATTTGGTCGACCACGCCTTCGTTCAGCCAGTAGTCAAGCACTTCTCTGGTGTCATCAACAGAGCCAGTGTCAACAGCGATCAGGTGACCGGGGCGCACGGTAAGGCGAGAGTATTCAATGAGCGTACGCCCGAGGATCTTTGACCCGTTATGGGCGACGAGAATAGCGGTAACTCGATCTGATCCTCGCGGCAGATCCTCTTCTTCGGGCGGGATATGCGCCCATCCCCAAGGGTCTGTCTCTTCCAAGCTCACCCATGAAGCCTACCAAACCTAAGGGAATGATAAGAAAAAAGAGAAAAACTGTGCTAGGAGGCGCGACGAATGGAGCGACGCTCCCGCTCGGAGAGCCCACCCCAGATGCCAAAGCGCTCATCGTGAAGGATGGCGTACGCGCGGCACTCCATCATCACTTCACACTTGGCGCAGATCTTCTTGCCGTCGCGGGTGGAACAGCCTTTTTCCGGGAAGAATGCTTCCGGGTCGGTCTGCGCACACAACGCAAACTCTCGCCAGGTGGGGCCGCCTGCTTCGTCAGGAGGCGTCAAACTACTGATCGCTGTGCTCACTTAGCAATCACCCTCGTCCGCCGTGTCGTACATCTCGCACTAGTCACCCGCCCACCTTGAATAAAACGTTGCAGATCGGGGGGCAACAACTTCTGCATATAATTACACGCCTGCAACTACACCCAAGTCAAGCGAAAACCAGATATTCGTGCAGATTTTTCTGTGACCGCAAAGAATAACGCATTTCAAGACGCCAAAGTGTTTCAACACGCAAGAAAAACTGCCCGTCTATCCGTGCACATCCCATACGTACAGCTGTCTACACAACCTGCTCTGCGAGTGCTTTGACTAGCTGCGACGAGGCAAGCGGAATGGTTAACGTTGCCTCGGCAGTGCGCACCACAGCCATATTGCTCAAATCTGCCACGGCCAAATCGCCTGCTGAGTCGGTGTTCACCAGCAGACACCCACTGACATCGCCGCCAATGATCACGCGACCACGCACCGCGTTGCCGTTAGCGTCGTGGGGCAACGCCCCGGCCAACTCGGCAAAAGAGCCGACGTCACGCCAGTTGACCTTGAGCGGAACCGCGGCCACCCGCGCGCTGCCCAGTCCGCGGGAAACGGGTTCCATGATGGCATAGTCAATTGAGATCTTGTCAAGAGTGACAAACAGCTCTGCCAGGCGCGAAGGCTGCGCCACAATCGCGCGGATCGTGGCTGCGGTCTGCGGTAACAGTGCCTCCACTTGTGCCATCAGGGTGGCGGCACGCCAGACGAACATTCCTGAGTTCCACCAGTACTCTTGGCTGTCGACATAGACTTTGGCAGTTACCAGATCGGGCTTCTCTTTGAACTCCACTACGTCACAAGCCCCGTCACAGCCGTCAACCGGGGCACCACGATGCAGATAGCCGTACCCGGTGTGGGCACTCGTGGGGACCACGCCGAAAGTGACCAGACGATCCGGCTGCGCCTCAAGCAGGGCAAAACCGGAGTCAACACTGGAGATGAAACGTTCAATTGGTTCGATGATGTGGTCTGACGTGAGCACCACCACGCTGGCATCGGGATCGCGTGCTTCAAGCACCGCCGCCGTCCAAGCCACGGCGTTCAGTGAGTCGCGTCCCTCCGGTTCGCCGAGCAGGTTTTCGGGCCCCAGGTCTGGGAGTTGCTCCGCCACCTGGCTGGAATACTTTGCCCCGGTACACACTAGAATGCGTTCCGCGGGGATGAGTTGGACTATGCGTCTCCACGCGAGTTGCAACAGAGAGTACGGTTCTGGCTCCCCGGTGGAGTCCGGGTCGTTGCCTTGGTTGCCACCAAACAGCTTGAGCAACTGCTTTGGTTCGCCGTTGCGGGACAGTGGCCAAAGCCTCGTCCCCGAGCCACCGGCCATGATGACTGCGTATCTCATGTTGCACCACGCTACCACCAGCACCTTAAGAAGAGGCTGTGTAACCGGATAGACTAGATGCATGGCTGACGACGTGGGGCCCGACGAGGACAGTGAAGACTCCGGCTTGCTGTGGCTCTACGGATCGTCACGTGCCGACAAACAGGCTCTGCCCGGAACGCCATCGGCAACTCCTCCTGCACCCAGCGCAACGCCACTCGTGCGAGTCGTGGGAGCAGCTGAGGTTCCAGCAACGTCAGAAGCGTCCAGACGGCCCAGACGCACGCCTCCCCCACGTCCTTCAGATCTGAGAACAACTCCAGAGCCGGACGACAACGTGCCACTGGACGAGCCGACGTCGGCTCGGGTGGCACGCCCGCCGAGCACACCGGCAGTGCCACCCGCTCCCTCCCCAGCCTCCGCGCCCAGACCCAAACCAAAGGCCAGCCGAGATGTGCCTGGCGTTTCGTTGCTGGCGGAATCAGAATCGGCCCCTCTGTCGAATGGCCAGCAACGCCAACAGTGCTCAGTCGAGTCTGGCCAGGTGTCTGAGGTAGGAAAGCGACACCGTCTACCACGTGGGGCCCGCCTGACCATCACTGTGGTGGTTGCCCTGTTGGTCGGCTATGTTGTGGCGCTAACTCTCATCCCACTCACGGCCTGGAGCGGAGTTGCCCGAGTGGATGCGACACCGGGTGCCGGGCACATTGCCGACACTCCCGGCACGGCAATTCTGCTGGTGGGAAGCGACTCCCGCGACGCCCTCAGCGCAGAGGAGCGAGAGCACCTCGGCATAGGCCAGGCTGACGGTGGTCGCACCGACACCATGATGATCTACTTCATCCCCAAGACCGGTCCTGCGGTGCTGCTCTCGTTGCCGCGCGACACCTACATCGGCATTCCGGGCGTCGGTTACAACAAACTCAACGCCGCCTACGCCTACGGCGGTGCTCCCCTGCTGGTCGAAACTGTTGAGCAGCGTACCGGGATTCGCATCGACGGCTATCTGGAGGTTGGCATGGCACAGTTTGCCAACCTTATCGACTACGTCGGCGGACTCGACGTTTGTATCGATTACGACGTTGCCGATGGGGACTCCAACCTGTTCTTGGACGCCGGATGTCACCACCTCAACGGAGCGCAGGGGCTAGCTTATGTGCGCATGCGCTACGCAGACCCACTCGGAGACCTTGGTCGCGTCCAACGCCAACGGGAAGCAATCTCACAGGTGATGAACAAACTGGCGCTCAAGAGCAACGTCGCGTTGCCATGGCGTTGGCACTCCACCACCAACGCTCTCGTGGACCTGCTCACGGCGGGCGAGGATACGTCAATCTTTGACATGCTCTCCGCCGGGTGGGGTGCGCTGGACTTCGCGTCCGAAGACGGGCTACAACTCACCGTACCGATCTGGGACCCCGGTGCCAATACCGAAGTGGGCTCGGCCGTCATCTGGGACGACGACGCCGCGGAGGAGTTGTTCGCCATCATCCGCTCCGGAGACACCACCGGTGCCGAAGGCTTTGTGAAGTAAGCCCGCTTTCACTCACGTTCGCACCCCACCGAATTGAGCGCTTGGCGAAACAGGCTCACACCCTCCGACGACGATGTCAGAATTTCTTAGAGAGCGATGTGCTGATGCGGACTCACGCGCGGTAGCGCTGTCGCGTCAGTTCGCGCAACTCAGGGCCTAGATTCTCGTCCTCAATCTTGGACTTGACCCACCAGTCCGGGTCATCTCGGTGGCGCAGCTTTAGTGGTTTGCCTTCGCCCGGCAGGCGCTCGAACTCCCCCGCCTCCTGAGCCTCACGAATCTTGCGTTCGACAAAACTCTCGAAGACTGGCGTCAGCTCCTCAGCCACGGCTCACCTCCCCGTCGCGAAAGCCCCACCAGCTCACTCCCCGAGTTTCTCAAGCCAGAGCGCCTCGGCGCGGGTGAAGGCGTGCCATGTTTCTAGGTGTACTGACTCGTCGATGCCGTGGATGCGCGACTCGGGGTCGAAGACGCCCGCGTTGAGGATGACGGCACCGGGGAACGCCGCCTGGAAGTCGGGCACCATGGGGATGGAGCCGCCCATCGCCCACTCCAGGGGACGCACGCCCCAAGCCTCGACGCAAGCCTCGGCGTAGGCCTCGCACACCTCGCCGGTGAACGGCAGCAGGCCGGGTTTGCCGGTCATAAAGTCGTAGAACGACACCTGCGCGCCCCACGGCGTGTGCTTGTTCAAGTGTTCAATGACGCGCTCTAGGGCGCGGTCTGGGTCATCTCCCGGCGCGATACGCACGCTGAGCCTGGCCCGAGCCGTTGGTGCCAGCGTGTTGGACGCGTTGGCAACCGAGGTGGCGTCAATACCGATGATGGTGGCGCTGGGACCGCTCCACAGGCGATCCACGACAGTGCCGGTGCCAATCCAGTGCACCCCGTCCAGTTTGCACGCCTCTTGTTGCAGACGCTCATACGGGTAGTCGAAGTCGAACGAGGGGTACATGGTCAGGCCGTCGATGACGACAGAACCGTCGTCTGCATAGATACTGGAGAGCATCTTGACCAGCGCCATGTTGGCGTCCGGGACAACGGCACCGTACTCGCCGGAGTGGATGCCGTGGTCGAGTGTGTTCACCTCGACGGTGAGCGCCAACATACCGCGCAGTGCAACCGCCACGGCGGGTTGGCCGATCTCCCACACGCCACCGTCGGCGATCATAAATATATCGGCGTCGATCTCGTCGTGGTGACGCTCTAAGAACGCGCCCATGCTGGGGCTGCCGATCTCCTCTTCGCCTTCAAGGAACAGCTTGACTCCAATCGGGGGCTTGCCATCGAACGCGCGCAACATGGCAAGGTGGTTGAGCACGCAACACTTATCGTCGGCCGGGCCCCGCCCGTAGAGACGTCCGTCGCGAATCTCCGGTTCAAATGGAGGTGACGTCCAGAGCGCCACGTCACCGCTGGGCTGCACGTCATAGTGAGCGTAGAGACACGCCGTCGGCTTTCCTGCTGGTGCCGGAAAGTGCGCCATGACGGCAGGGTGTCCGCCCTCGTCCATCAGATGGACATCTGGGCAGTTCAGTTCCTTGAGCCACGCGACGATCTGCTCGGCCGTGGCGCGGGTATCGGCGTTGTGCTCCGGCAGAAACGAGACGCTCGGAATAGTCAACAACTGCTTGAAGTCGGCCAACGCCCGCTCGTACTCAGCGTCAACCCGCTCAATGATGTTGCTCATGTTGGGTCTCAGGCGCCGAGCTTCTCTAGGAACAGGGCGTTGGCAAGGGTGTACTTGCGCCAGTCGGCTAGTTCGACCGACTCGTCGATGCCGTGCATGTGCGCGTCGGGGTCAGCGACACCGGTGCAGGCGATCTCGGCGTTCGGGAACGCCTCCATGAACTCGGCAATCATCGGGATGGAGCCGCCGGTGCCGGATTCCACCGGAGCGACGCCGAAGCCTTCCGTCAACGCCTCGGCGTAAACCTGGCACAGCGGGCCCTCAAACGGGGCGATTCCCGGCTGCCCGGCGTCCGTCTCACCGATGCTGACCTTTGCACCCCAAGACGCGTGAGTCAACAGGTGGTCGATCAGGCATTGCAGCGCATGTGGGGCATTTTCACCGGGAGCGATGCGCACACTCACCTTGGCGGTGGCCTTCGGGATCAGAGTGTTGGACGCGTTGGCAACCGATGTGGTGTCGATGGCGAGCACCGATGCGGTGGGGCGGGTCCACATGCGCTCCACGAACGTGCCGGAACCGATGAACTCCACACCGTCCAACTTGCCAGTCTCGGAAACCAAGCGCTCCTCAGGGTAGTCAAGGTCGGGTGCGGGCGTCTTCAGCAGCCCTTCAATGGCAACGTCGCCCTTTTCGTCATGCAGTGTGGCGAGCAGGCGGCACAGCGTGGTGAGGGCGTCAGGGACGACACCGCCGAACTCGCCAGAGTGGACGCCAGTCTTCAACGTCTCAACAGTGACCACGGCTGACACGACGCCGCGCAGGGTGGTGGTGACGGCGGGGACACCGACCTCCCAAGTGCCTCCGTCCGCGATGATGAACAGGTCGGCTTCAAGCATGTCGCGGTGACGCTCGATGACGGCACCAAGGGAGGTGGAGCCGTACTCCTCTTCGCCCTCGATGAACAGCTTGACGCCAACCGGCGGTTTGCCATTGAACGCGCGCAACATGGCGATGTGGCTCATGGCGCAGCCCTTGTCGTCGGCAGGTCCGCGGCCATAGAGGCGGCCGCCGCGTTCCTGCGGCTCGAACGGCGGCGTGGTCCACAGGCTGAGATCACCGGTGGGTTGCACGTCGTGATGGGCGTAGAGACAGATGGTGGGCTTACCCTCGGGTGCCGGGAAGTGAGCCAAGACAGCGGGCGCGCCACCCTCACGCACGACCTTCACGTTTGGGCAACCAAGCTCGCGCAGCCATCCGGCGTACGTCTCGGCACTGACCACCAAATCGGGGTCGTGTTCCGGCTGGCTCGAGATCGATGGGATCGAGATGAACTTCAGATAGTCGAGATAGGTGGCATCAAGGGCAGCTTCGACGCGGGATGCAAGATCAGTCATGCGTGCAATTGTAGTGCCCTGAGCTGGTATCCAAATCGTGTCGCCCTCACTGGCAAACACTCCCGACGCTCTACAACGTGTCAGACGAGATGGTCTGTGACTTGCTGGCACCACGCAGTAGCGTTCTAGGCGTGGGATGGAGCAACGTCCACTCCAGCGCTGGCACGCAGGAATGCAACAATGACGTCGCGTCAGGCGCGAGACATGGCGTCAGGGATGGGGCGCTCCCACGTGGTGCGCAGTTCGTCAAGACCGATGGCGAACTGACCTGCGACAACCAGTGACGCCTCGTCGGTGACCTGCCCCAGGCGGGTGAGAGGCAGCGAGTGTTTGGCACACAGATACTGCAGTCTGCCCACGTTCTCCGTGTCGAGTGACACCAGAGCGCGTGCGGGGCTCTCCGAGAACAGCTGTGTGGTGGCGTCCAAGGCGTCGGGCAAAGTGATGCTCGCCCCGCGGCCTTTTGGCAGGCAGCTTTCGCTCAACCCCTGCGCCAAACCGCCTTCCGATAGGTCGTGAGCGCTAGCCAAGATGCCCTCGGTGGCAGACGCCTGCAACACCAGCGCCAGCGCCTTCTCGGCGGCAAAGTTGGGCTTTGGTGGCACTCCGCCAAGATGGTCGTGAATGACGTCTTCCCAGACGGAACCGCTCAACTCTTCTAGCGTGGTGCCGAGCAGGAAGATTTGGTCGCCGGGTGTCGCAAAGGACTGGCGCGTGCGCTTGGACACGTCGTCCATCACTCCCAGCATACCGACCACGGGGGTCGGCAGGATGTTTGTGGTGCCGGTCTGGTTGTAGAAGCTGACATTTCCGCCAGTCACGGGCGTGCCCAACTCGCGGCAGCCGTCAACTAGGCCGATGATGGCCTCTAGGAACTGCCACATGACCTCTGGGTCTTCCGGGCTGCCAAAGTTAAGACAGTCGGTGATGGCGACCGGTTCGGCACCCACGCAGGCGACGTTGCGGTAGGCCTCGCTGAGCGCCAACTGGGCACCGAGGTACGGGTTGAGGTAGGTGTAGCGACCATTCGCGTCGGTGGACAGGGCGACGCCAAGGTTGGTGTTTTCGTCGATGCGCAGCACCCCGGAATCCTCGGGCTGAACCAGCACCGAGTTGCCCATGACGAAGTGGTCGTACTGACGCGTCACCCATGACTTGTCGCACTGGTTTGGCGAACCGACGATGGCAAGCAGTTGCGCACGCAGTTCGTCGCCGCTTTGCGCCTTCGGCAGATTTTCAGCCACATCGGCGTTCAGAGCGTCGATCCATTCGGGACGCTGACGCGGGCGGTCATACTCTGGGCCGTCATGGGCAACGGTCTTCGGATCGACGTTGACGATGGTCTCGCCCTGCCACTTGATGACGAGTCGTCCGTCATCGCTGAGTTCGCCGATGTCGGTGGCGAGCACGTCCCACTTGGCCGCGATAGCCATGAACGCATCCACGTCCTCGGGCGCGACGATAGCCATCATGCGCTCCTGAGACTCACTCATCAAGATCTCTTCTGGGGTGAGCGACGGGTCACGCAGGGCGACTAGGTCAAGGTTGACGTGCATGCCGGAGTCGCCAGCCGAGGCAAGCTCCGAGGTAGCGCAGGAGATGCCCGCCGCGCCGAAGTCTTGAATGGCGCGCACCACCCCTGCGTGGAAAAGTTCAAGAGTGCATTCGATGAGCAGCTTCTCCATGAACGGGTCGCCCACCTGAACAGAGGGACGCTTGGCGGCCTTGGTGTCATCAAACGTCTCGGAGGCAAGGATGGACGCGCCGCCGATACCGTCCCCGCCGGTAGCCGCGCCGTACATGATGACGCGATTTCCCACGCCGGTGGCGATGGCCTGATGCAGGTCTTCGTGACGCATCAAGCCGACGCAAAGCACGTTGACTAGCGGGTTTCCGAGGTACGTCTTGTCAAAGATGACCTCACCGCCGATATTGGGCAGGCCGAGACAGTTGCCGTAAGAACCCACCCCGGCGACGATTCCGGGCAACACTCGCGCGGTCTCGTGCGCGTCGATGGGGCCAAAGTGCAGCGGATCCATGACTCCAATCGGGCGCGCACCCATGGCGAGAATGTCGCGGACAATACCACCAACGCCGGTGGCCGCCCCTTGGAACGGCTCAACGTAGGACGGGTGGTTGTGCGACTCCAGTTTGAAGGTGACCGCGTAGCCCTGACCGATGTCCACCGCTCCGGCGTTGTCACCGATGCCTGCCAGCAGCGGGCCACGGGGCGTCGTCTGCTCCAAAACGCTAAAACGTTTTAGGTGGACTTTGGATGACTTATACGAGCAGTGCTCGCTCCACATCACCGAGTACATAGCCAGCTCGGCGCCCGTTGGACGACGTCCCAAAATGTCACGGATACGTTGGTACTCGTCGGGCTTGAGGCCCAACTCAGCCCAAGGCTGCTCAAGGTCCGGCGTCTTGCGGGCATTTTTCACGGTATCGGCCACAATTGGCAAGTCTACCGGGCTTTTGGCCGCTTACGTCCGAGTAGTGTCATCATGTTGCGTGAGCTCACCCCAGCACACTCGCGCCAAAATCACCAAAAGGTTTGCTGATGAGTCATTTGTGTCGCCAACATGCAGAAAACCCCGCCTATTTACGCAATAATATTGCGTATGAGTGACACGCTGCTGGTGGTGGACGCCGGTCAAACTGGGGCACGCATTCGCGTCGTTGTTGACGGTGTTGCGCAAGCCCCAATCGAGATGCCTGGCGTGCGGAACGATACTCCGCTAGTGCCGCAGTGGGCAGACATAGTGCGTGCAGCGCTAGTCACCTTCGCCGATCACTCGCCCACCCAAGTGGCCGTTGGATCCACGGGACGCGGCAGCCAACACACCGCAGCCCACCTGCTTGGCCTGTTGGGCGACACCAGCGTGCATCAGGTGGCCGTCGCCCACGACTCAGTGAGCAACTACTTGGGTGCGCTAAACCACCAAAACGGCGTAATCGTTGCTGCCGGCACTGGCGTGATCGTGTTTGGCGTAGGGCAAGAACGGACTTGGCGTGTTGACGGTTGGGGTTCGCAGTTGGGCGACAGCGGGTCCGGGTTCTCCATTGGTCGGGCAGGTCTCGAAGCTGTGATGCGCGCCCACGACGGACGCGGGCAGCAAACGTCGTTGCTGAGCGTGGTTGAACGCGACTTCGCAGACATCGAAGAGGCCTACCTTGAGATTCAGAATGACGAGAACTGGGTGCGTCGCATCGCATCGTACTGCAAGACGGTAGCCACGCTCGCCCCCACGGATGCGGTTGCAGCCGCGATCCTCGACAACGCCGCCCGCGAGCTGGCTCACTCGGTGGCCACTGCCGCCGTGAAAGTCGGCGAGACCCGACCCGAAGGCACACTGGTGGGCACCCTAGGAGGCGTCTTCCGTTCCCCAGAACTCCGAGCGAGCTTTGAGACACACCTTCAACGTGCGCTCCCGGCGGCCAAGATCGTGCAACCCCTAGGCGACGCCCTAGCCGGTGCCGGCAAGCTTTTCGAGGTAGACGAGACCTCTCCCCTACGCTCGGCTATCTCCTACGCCTAGGCACATGTGGGTCGCCCTTAGGAATACTGACACGGGTACGCCAGGGTAGGGTTATCCCATGAATCTAGGAGTCAATGAGTTCGATGCGCGACACAACTCACTAAACCTCATTCGCCTGGCATTTGCGACGATGGTGATCTTCTCACACGCCTACATACTCGGTGGCTACAGCGGAGAGCGCGCCATCCTCGGTAACACTATCAGCGGATGGGCCGTGATGGGTTTCTTCTGCGTCAGCGGATACTTAGTAACCGGAAGCCGCTGCAATTCGTCGGCCCCACTGTTCTTGATGCAACGAGTGGGACGGATGTTCCCCGGTTACATCGTGTGTAACTTGATTACCGTGGTCGTATTTGCCCCGGTCGCGCTGGTGCTAGCCACTGGCAGGATCGCAGGCTATCTCAGCACCCAGCCGTCGCCTGCCTCCTACGTGTTTGCAAACCTGAATCCTGCCTTTGTTATCGGTCAGTATGGTATTGGCGACACGCTGGCAGGCGTTCCCTACCCGAATGTGTGGAGTGGCTCTCATTGGACCCTGTACTACGAGTTCATGTGCTGCCTAGTGATCGGAGTGTTGCTGAGCCTCGCGCCCCGGTGGCGCACAGTTGGAGTCGCGGCAGCTTGGGTGTTGACGACGGGTGCCAGTCTTATCGAACCGACCTTGCAGTCACGCTACTCCGCCGGCGCATTATTCCAAGGGTTTGCCCAGCTGATGCCGTTCTTCCTCGGTGGCTCGCTGGCTTATCTGCTCAAGGATCGACTGCCATTTCGCTGGTACATCGCCCTTAGTTCTGCCGTTGTCATCATCGCCCTCACAGGTTTTTCGCCCGTAACTGGGTGGAACGGCACCGGGCTCATTGCCCCCTTGTATACCTACACTATTCTCTGGATTAGCTCGGCCTTCCCGCTGGGCAAGCTCGGAACTCTCACCCGAAAGTACGATGCCAGCTACGGCACCTACATCTATGGGTTTGCGGTGCAGCAACTGGTTTCCGTGTTGATTATCCACGGATACATCACCAAGCCGCCGCTATCCGTAGACATTCTGATAGTAACTGTGGTCTCAGTGGGTTTGGGTCTGCTCAGTTGGCGCTTTGTCGAACAGCCCGCGATCAATGCAGTGAAGGCGATGCGCCCGAAACTGACATCAGCCGGTCAGGAACCAACCAGCGAATCTACTGAGTCTGCTGGTCCCGTTGACGCCACGGACTCACCGGCATCCGACGACTCCGCAGCACCTGCCGAGGTCAGTGCGTCTGTGTCTTTGCCCTGACCCAACTGGGAGACGATAAGTCCGCAGGTCATAAGGGCGGCACCTAGCAGTCCGCGGGCGCTCATGTACTCCTGCAACAGCAGCGCGCCGCCGACAGCGCCGAAGACGCTCTCCATGCTCATAATTAGGGCACCGTGGCTGGGCAGGGCATCGATCTGGCCAATCACCTGCAGCGTGTAGGCGATGCCCACCGAGATGAAACCACCGTAGAGCAGCGGGATTATGGTGTCACCGAAACCGGTGAATGGGGCCTCGTCAAAGAATAGGGCACCCACGGCGGAGAAGAACCCGCATGAAAAGAACTGTGCCGCCGAGAACTTGATGGGGTCCACTCGCTTGGCCACGTTGTCCACCACCAAGATGTGGATGGCGAACGCCACTGCCGCACCGAGGACGATCACGTCGCCAGAACCGATGGTGAAGTCACCCGTGACGGCGATGAAATACGATCCGGAGACGGCCACCGCGATGCCGATCAGCGTCAGGCCGTTTACCCGTCCCCCAAAGAAAAGCCCCAACAGTGGGGTGAACACCAGATACAGTCCGGTGATGAACGCAGCGTTGCCCACAGACGTGAATTCGAGCGCTACCTGCTGGATATTCACAGCAATGGCAAGCAGCAAGCCGCACGGGAGCGCCGAGGGGAGGACCGCCAGTGTGGCGGCGCGTCGTTCTTGAGACGACAAGGGCTTTCGCGCAGACATGATGGGAATAACGATGAAGGCAAGCAGCGCCCCACCCATCGCGAAACGCACCGATGAGTAGGTGAACGGCCCCATCGACTGGCCGCCGACCTTTTGGGCGGTGAAGGCGAACCCCCAAATGACTGCGGCAAACAGCAGCAGTAGGTTGGCACGTCCCCGTTTAGTCACCGAGCAAGGCTACCAGTCACACGCTGGCGGTGGCGTCAAGGAAGCTCAACAGTGAACGGAAGAAGACTTCGCCGTCCTGCGTGTCGCTGACCAGCGGGTCCACGTTGTGCTCGGGGTGTGGCATGAGTCCAACGACGTTGCCACGCTCGTTGGTGATGCCAGCAATGTCGTTCAGCGAGCCGTTGGGGTTGTCGAGGTAGCGGAACACCACCTGGTCATTACCTTCGAGACGTTTGAGCGTCTCCCGGTCGGCGCGGAAGTTGCCCTCACCGTTCTTCAGCGCAATGCCGATCTCTTCGCCGGGGGCAAAGTTGCACGTCCACACCGTGTCGTTGGTCTCCACCCGCAGACGCGCGGTGAGACAGGTGAACTTCATCTGCTCGTTGCGCATCAGTGCGCCGGGGAGCAGGTGGGATTCGCAGAGCACCTGAAAACCGTTGCAGATGCCCAACACTGGCAAGCCCTCATTGGCCCCGCGGATAACCTCGTCCATGATGGGGGCAAATCGCGAGATCGCGCCGCAACGCAGGTAGTCGCCGTAGGAAAACCCGCCGGGCAGAATGACGGCATCCACACCGTTCAGCGAGTCGGACGCGTGCCACAAGCTCACCGGTTCGGCGCCGCTCAGTCGCACCGCCCGCAGGGCGTCCACGTCATCAAGCGAACCGGGGAACGTGACTACACCGATGCGGGCCACCTCAGGCCACCGGGCTTTCGGCAGGGACTGTGATGAGACCAGTGACCTCAAGTTCACTGTCGTTGGCGTCGTCAACGACAGCATGGACCTCGTAGGCTTCGATGACGGTGTTGGCTAGCAGTGTGTCAGCGAACGCCTCGATCGCAGTGATGCGTTGCTCGTCAAGGGCACCATCAACCGTGATCTCAAACCGCTTGCCTTGGCGCACCGCAAAGCCCTCATAGCCGAGACGCTTGAGCGCGCCAGTGATGGCCTTGCCTTGCGGGTCGAGAATCTCGGGTTTGGGCATTACTTCAACGATCACCTTGGGCATGTGTTCAATCCTATCTAACGCAAAAGTCAGGCGACGAACGCCTTGCCGGTCAGCTGCTCGTAAGCCGCGATGTAACGCGCCCGCGTGGCCGCGATGATGTGCTCCGGCAGCGGTGGCGGGGTGGTGCCAGACGCCTTGTCCCAGCCGGACTCTTGGGTGAGCCAGTTGCGCAAAAACTGCTTGTCAAAGCTGGTTAACTTGCCTTGTGCGTAGTCGCCTGCGTCCCAGAAACGTGAGGAGTCGGGCGTGAGCACCTCGTCACCGAGCACGAGAGTGCCATCGGCGCGGCGACCAAACTCAAACTTTGTGTCCGCCAAGATGATGCCCCGAGTCGCGGCCAGCGCCTCAGCGCGACTGTAGACAGCCAGCGTGGTGTCGCGGATCTGCGCCCCTAACTCCGGGCCGGTTAGCGTATCTACCATCGTCTGGTACGAGATGTTCTCGTCATGCACCCCGATCTCGGCCTTGGTGCTGGGTGTGAAGATCGGCTCCGGCAGCTTCGAACCGTCATGAAGTCCGGCGGGCAGGGGGATGCCGCATACTGTCTGGCTCACTTGGTACTCCGCCCAGCCGGTGCCGGTGAGGTAGCCACGCGCGATGCATTCGACGGGCACCATGTCGAGCTTTTCAACGATCACGGCACGCCCAGCAACGGCCTCGGGCACGGCGTCCGAGATCACATGGTTGGCAGTTACGTCGGCGATCTGCTCAAACCACCACAGGCTCAGTTCGGTGAGCACCTTGCCCTTATCTGGAATGACGGAGTCTAACACGTAGTCAAAAGCTGATATGTTGTCAGTGGCGACCATCAGCAGGGTGCCATCGTCCCAGTCAAATAGCTCACGAACTTTGCCGACGTGAATCGGCTCCTTGCCAAGAAGAGTGCTGTATTGGCTCACAGAATGCGAGTCTACTCGGCCCGGATTGGGGCCAGCCAGCCTGCGTCCATCGTGGACAGGCGCTTGGACGACAACCGCACCTCCAGCGGCCGCCCCGAGCGGTTCAGCCTACAGTGCCTCGGTTGGCGTGCAGTGAACCTGCGAATGCGAGACAATGGAATAGTGAACTACAACGCAGTCGAGATCATTGAACACAAACGCGACGGGTTTACCTTGAGCGACGGCGAGATCGCTTGGCTGATCGACGCCTTCACGCGCGGGACCATTCCAGACGAGCAGATGAGCGCCATGGCGATGGCAGTCTACTTTCAGGGCCTGAGCGATGCCGAACTGAGCGTCTGGACACAGGCCATGATCACGTCTGGCGTGCGAATGAGCTTTCCCGAACTGACAAAACCCCTTGTGGATAAGCATTCGACAGGTGGCGTGGGCGACAAGATCACGCTTCCGCTGGCACCGCTGGTTGCTGCCTGCGGGGCCGCCGTGCCCCAGTTGAGCGGACGCGGGCTCGGCCACACTGGCGGCACACTCGACAAGTTGGAGTCGATCTCCGGTTGGCGCGCGTACCTGAGCGACGCCGAGATTCATGCGCAACTGGCCTCGGTCGGTGCCGTGGTTTGTGCCGCCGGGGACGGCTTGGCCCCCGCAGACAAGAAGCTGTACGCCCTGCGTGACGTGACCGGAACGGTGCCCAGCATCGAGTTGATGTCGTCGTCCATTATGAGCAAGAAGATCGCCGAAGGGGCCTCCGGCTTGGTGCTGGACGTCAAAGTTGGCGACGGTGCGTTTATGAAGACGGTAGAGCAGGCCAGCGTGCTGGCGCAGCGGATGGTAGCACTTGGCACCGCGGCTGGAGTCAAGACCGTGGCCCTGCTGACCAACATGAACACACCCTTGGGCCTCAAAGTGGGCAACGCCCTAGAGGTTGAGGAGTCCATAGAGGTGCTGGCCGGTGGTGGCCCCGCCGACCTAGTGGAGTTGACGCTTGCCCTAGCCACCACCATGGTGGAGCTGGCTGGCCTAGACGTTGACCCGGCCGCCGTGCTAGCCAGTGGCAAAGCGATGGATACTTGGCGCGCCATGATCGCCGCCCAAGGTGGCGACCTTAGCGTCCCACTGCCGACCGCCCGTTATACGCACACCATTACTGCCGAGTCCGATGGCATCTTGACAAGGATAGATGCCCTAGGCGTCGGTATCTGTTCGTGGCGCTTGGGCGCAGGACGTACCCGCAAGGAAGACTCCATCAGCCTAGGTGCTGGCGTCGTCATCCACGCCAAGCCCGGCGACCGGGTGCGCGCTGGGGACCCACTGCTCACACTGCATACCGACGACGAGTCCCTGTTCCCCGCTGGCCTGTCCGCCCTAGACGGCACCTACGAGATCGGCGAGGTGGCTCCCCCACCCCAGCCCATGGTCTTTGCTCGCATCGACTAGGACGCGTCTCCCCAGCGTCGTCATTCTGCGCAAACGAAGCGGCGTCGCAGAATCCACGGACTCGTGTGGACTCTGCTCCCAAAGCGCAGGGTGGCGGGGATGGTGTTGCGGCGCTAGACGACCTGCTGGGTCCAACCGAAGGGGTCGGGGACGCGACCGTATTGGATGTCTAGCAGCAGGGCACGCAATCCCATGGCCTTCGGGAAGTCGGCGATGAGCGCGCGGTGGACTTCGCCGGTGGCGCCGTCTTTCAGGGAGCCGATGGGGGTGATGACGGCAGCCGTGCCGCAGGCGAACGCCTCAACGATGCTGCCGTCGGCCAGGCCGCTGTACACCTCGGCTAGGGTGATGCGGCGCTCCACCGGGGTGAGGCCGAGCGACGGGGCGAGTTTCAGCAGCGAGTCGCGGGTGATGCCGGGCAGAATGTTGCCGTTGAGCTCCGGGGTGACCAGTTCGCCAGCAGTGTTGATGAACATGAAGTTCATGCCGCCCAACTCTTCGATGACGCTGTGGGTGGCGGCGTCGGTGAACAGCACCTGCGAGCAGCCCTGCGCATATGCCTCGTTCTGGGCAAGCAGGCTGGTGGCGTAGTTGCCGCCGCACTTGGCTGAGCCGGTGCCGCCGTTGGGCACTCGGGAGAGTTCGTTGGACACCCAGATGTCCACTGGCTTGACGCCACCGGAGAAGTACGCGCCAACCGGCCCTGCGATACAGAAGTAGGTGACGGTCTTGGAGGCGCGCACCCCGAGGAACGACTCACTGCCGATCATAAACGGGCGGATGTAGAGGCTCTGTTCGCCGCTGGACGGCACCCAACGCTCGTCCAACTCCACGACCGCACGCACCGAGGCGACAAAGTCAGCGACAGGCAGTTCTGGCAGCGCGAGGCGCTTGGCGGAACGCGCGAGACGCTCGGCGTTGGCTTCCGGACGGAACAGCCAGACCGACCCATCGGCATGACGGTAGGCCTTGAGTCCTTCGAACACCTCTTGAGCGTAGTGCAGCACCGCACTGGCCGGGGCGATGGCAAAGTCGGCGTAAGGCTCGACGCGTGCGTTGACCCAACCGTCAGTCTCGTTGTAGGCGGCGACAGCCATGTGGTCGGAGAAGTAGACGCCGAAGCCCGGATCGACGTTGATCTCGGCGATACGCGCGTCCGAGGTGTACGTGGGGCTGGTGGCAAGTTCAAAACGCAAACTCATGCATCAAAATCTAGCGCTATCTGTGCACCTTTGGGAACGCAAGTTCAAGAAGCGGGCGCTCACTATGCGGATATTTTGTCTCAAATAATGAGACGCAGCAGTAGAGTTCTAGGCTATGACGAACATTGCGGTTATCCCCGGGGACGGCATCGGCCCCGAAATCATGCCGGAGGCCATCAAGGTGCTGAACGCCACCCTAGGCAGCGAGGCGTTTAACTTCACCCACTACGACCTAGGCGCGCAGCGTTGGCAGCGCACCGGCGAGGTGCTCCCCGACTCGGTGCTCGAAGAACTCAGCCAAGCCGACGCCATCCTGTTGGGTGCGGTGGGTGCCGCCCCCGGCTCCAAAGCCATCCCGTCAGGCCTACTGGAGCGCGGACTGCTGCTCAAAATCAGGTTCTCATTCGACCAAGGCATCAACCTGCGACCGTCCAAGCTGTATCCGGGCGTGTGGAGTCCGCTGCGCCCTGAAGTGGTGGACGGCAAAGACATCGACTTCGTGGTGGTGCGTGAAGGCACCGAGGGGCTGTACTGCGGCATCGGCGGCAGCTTGCGCAAGGGCACGGCAGACGAGGTAGCCACGGAGGTTTCCGTCAACACCTACGCCGCCACGCTGCGCGCTGTGCAAGACGCCTTCACCCGCGCTGCCAAGCGCAAGAACCATGTGACGTTGGTCCACAAGCACAACGTGTTGACCAACGCTGGAGCCATGTGGCAGCAGATCGTTGCGCAAGTTGCCGCACAGTTCCCTAACGTGCGCCACGACTACCTGCACATCGATGCAACCACCATCAAGATGGTGACTGATCCGGCATTCTTCGATGTGATCGTCACCGATAACCTCTTTGGCGACATCATCACCGACCTCGCTGCCGCCGTCACAGGTGGCATCGGTTTGGCTGCGTCCGCGTGCATAAACCCGGAGCGCAAGCATCCGTCCATGTTTGAGCCAATTCACGGCTCAGCGCCAGATATTGCAGGCCAAGGAATCGCCGACCCCACGGCAACCATTGGTTCAGCGGCGTTGCTGCTGGAGCACCTCGGATTCGAGAGCGAAGCCGCCCGGATTCAAGCCGCCGTAGAGGCCGATATCATCGCTCGTGGCACTACCAAGCGCACCACCTCCGCAGTGGGCGACGCCATCGCATCCCTGCTGTAGCACGACGCCCAGACACAAACGCCGAGAGGGCCTCTAGCAGTACTGCTAGGGGCCCTCTCGGGTTTGGTTGGCTTCGCGGATCTGCCGAGGAGAAAAAGGAGAAAACCCTCTTCAGATGCGCTGGGTAGTCGGGGTGGATAGTCAGGGCGTTCTTCGCGGGCTAATGTCAACCCGCGAAGAACGCGCTACTTGTCTGACTAGTGATTATTCGCCGCAGAGAGCTGCACGCGTAGGATCGGCGACACTGGTGAAGAACGTCTTGCAGTTGTCCTTCGTGACGACGGTCGGAGGCAGTGCGAAGACCTGAACGTCGGTGCGCGCACCGTTGCTGGCGGTCTCGTTGCCCGCAGGCAGCGTGCCACCGTCAACGACGATCTTCACGAGTTCCATGGTCTTGGCAACGAGCTGGTCGGTCGGCTTGGCGACAGTGGACCACTGCTTGCCTTCGCCGATCCACTTGACCGACTCTTCTTCAGCGTCAAGGCCGGAGACGGGCGGGAAGCCCTGACCAGCATTGTCGGTTGCGGTGAGGATTGCGCGGGCAATGCCATCATTGGGGCTCAGAACGCCGTCAACAGTGGTGTCAGCGTAGAAACCAGCGAGCAGTTGCTCCATGCGGGTCTGGGCAACGGAGTTCTCCCAGTCCTTCGTGGCAACCTGCTCGAAGGTGGTCTGACCCGAAACGACAACTAGGGTGCCGTCATCGATCTTCGGCTGGAGGATCTCCATGGCGCCCTTGAAGAAGTTGGGGGCGTTCGGGTCGGTTGGGCCACCGGCGAAGAGCTCGATGTTCCACGGGGCGTCGCCAGCCTTGGCAGCGAGACCGTCAAGTAGAGCCTGACCTTGCTCACGACCGGTCTGGAGAGAGCCGAACTGGACGACAGCGTCAACGTTTACCGTGTTCTCGATCAAACGGTCGTAGCCGAAGATCTTGATGCCCTGTGCGGCAGCATTGTCAGCCTGTGCGGCGAGTGCGGTGCCATCGACTGGGCCGATGATGATGATCTCTGCACCAGCGGTGATCATGGAGTCGATCTGCTGCTGCTGAACCTCAACCTTGTTGTCTGCATGAAGAACCATGGCCTCGTAGCCAGCTGTCTCAATGGCAGTCTTGAACTGATCGTTGGCCTCGGCCCAGTTCTGGGTGCCGAGCCACGGCAGCGACACGGCGATAATCGGCTTTGCGCCACCGGTGGTGGTGCCAGTGGTGCTGGCAGCGGGATCGGCGGCATCGTCGCTACAGGCGCTCATGCCGACTGCCATGGCGGCAGCCAACCCGAAAGCCAGAAGCTTCTTGATTTTCATCTGTGTGTGTTCCTTTCGTTGCGACGGGTTCACCTATGCATTGTGGACCCGCCTGCCAAACGCCTTGAATGATCTTGGCGTCTGAGCTTCTTAGTGTGATTTTCAGTTGTCTTTCTCGCGCCTTGAAGAAACCACCATCATGTTTGGGTTTACTCCAAGGGAAATCTATTCATCCGTCGGCGTCAGTTCGTCGCGGAGTTTGGCGGGGGTGATGCCGTCAATGTTGGCTTGAATCTCTGGACCTGTCTCGACCACACCTGCCGCAGTAGTTGCCTCAGCGGGAACCACAGCCACTTCGTCGGACTCACTCTTCGTGCCCGAGAACCCCTCCATGATGCGTCCAATCAGCGACTTGCGCCCCTGCTGCTTGTTGTAGATGTCGAACGCCACCGCAGCCAACAGCACCAGGCCCTTGATAACTGCCGTCTTGTCAGATCCGACACCCAGCAATGAGAGTCCGGAGTTCAGCACGGCCATAACCATGCCGCCAACCATCGTCCCCACAACAGTGCCGATGCCACCGGAGACCGCCGCGCCACCGATGAACACGGAGGCGATGGCGTCCAACTCCCAGCCGTTGCCAAGGGAGGGGAACGCCGAGTTGGAACGACCGGTGAACAGGATGCCAACCAAAGCGGCCAACAACGACATGTTCAGCATGACCAAGAAGTAGGTGCGCGGCACGCTGACACCGGTGAGGGCAGCCGCAGCCTTGTTGCCACCGACCGCGTAGATGTGGCGACCGAACGGGGTGCGTTCTGTGATGATGTGATAGACCAGCACCAAGACCAGCAGCACCACGCCCGTCAGCGGGAATCCGGTACCGGGGCGACCAGAAGCAAACAGGTAAAACACGAAGCCGATGACCGCGCTCACGGCAACCAGTCGCGCCAACACTGCCACCAGACTGGGGGCAACTCCCGAAGCCTTCAACTGCCGCGAACGCCCCTGAAGGGTGGTGTAGCAGAAGGCGATGATGATTGCCACGCCCAGAGCCAGCGTCACCACGTTGAGACCAAAGTGCTCATAGGGCCAATCGTTTGCTGCCCGACCTGTCGAGCCCAGCCCAAGAGACGCCGTCCACTCACGTCCCCAATCGGGTAGCGAACCGTTAGCAAAATGATAAAGCTCGACGGGCGGCGGGATAGCTACAGAGTGCGAGATCCAGATGACGGCTCCACGGAAACCGATGAGACCAGCCAGCGTGGTGATAAAGCCGGGAATGCCCACCTTGGCGAGGAAGAAGCCTTGCCACGCGCCGATGAGCAGGCCGAGACCGAGACCGACGAGAACGGCGATGTACCACGGCAGGCTGTATTCGCGTGCCATCCACGCCATGGTCACGCCAACCAAGCCAGCAGTCGAACCAACAGCCAAGTCGATGTGTCCGACGACGATCACCATCAACATGCCGATGGCAAGGATCAACACGTGGGTGTTGGCGGCGATCAGGCCTTGGAAGTTAGCCGAGGTGACCATCTTGCCGTCCGACTTGTACTCGAAGAACAAGATGAGCGCCAGCAGCGCAATGATCATGGTGTACTGCCGGAAGCCGCCAGGGAACATGTCGGATATGAACTTGCCGACCCGCTGCAACGGACTACCGCCACCGGCGTTGCTGGGGCCGCTGGCACCCTCACGCGACGAGGCGGTGGCAACCGGTTCCGCCACGGGAGGATCTGTGGTGAGGCTGGTTTCTACATCACTCGACATGATCTCTTACCTGTTCTTAGTTCTAGTTGGACGTGGGGTCTTGCTTAGGGGTCACGTTCACCGGGCCACAGCCGGGGCCGTGGTGGTGATCGTCGTCATCATGCGCATCAGCGCCTCCTGGGTGGCCTCGGCGGCGGGCATCTCGCCGGTGACCGCACCCTCGCAGATGGTATAGATGCGGTCCGCGACGCCGAGCAGCTCGGGAAGTTCAGACGAGATCATAATCACGGCCTTGCCTTGGTCGGCCAACTGCTGCATGATGCGGTAGATCTCGTACTTGGCACCGACATCGATGCCACGCGTGGGCTCGTCAAGGATCAGCACGTCAGGGTCGGGGAATAGCCACTTGGCTAGCACAACCTTCTGCTGGTTGCCACCCGACAAGGTGCTGACACCCACGTCCACGCTGGCCGTCTTGATGCCGAGCTTCTCGCGATACTCCTCGGCAGCGGAACGCACCTTGTGCGGATCGAGCAGCCCCAGAGGGTTGCAGACGCCCTTCAGCCAGGCCGAGATTGTGGTGGCCTTGACGTCGTCCAGCAGGTTCAGCCCGAGCATCTTGCGGTCTTCAGACACGTAGGAGATGCGGTGATCGATGGCCTGTTCCACACTCTTCAGGGTGAGCGGCGAGCCATGCAACAGAATCTCGCCACCGAGGTATATGCCATAGTTGCGACCGAAAACACTGCGGGCAAACTCGGTGCGTCCGGCACCCATCAGGCCCGCCAAGCCGACGATCTCGCCTGCGCGAACATAGAGACTGATGTCTTTGCAGAGCAGGCGTCCGGGAACGTTCGGGTCCTCAACACGCCAGTCGCGCACCTCAAAGACCACGTCACCGGGGTGAGAGTCGTGTGACGGGAAGCGGTTTTCGAGACTGCGACCCACCATCGCCCGGATGATGCGGTCAACGTCCACCTCACCGGGGACTACGGGGTACGTCTCCACAGTCTTGCCGTCACGCAGGATGGTGATGGCGTCAGCAACTTGGGCGATCTCGTTGAGCTTGTGCGAGATCATAATGCAGGTGACGCCCTTGCGCTTGAGGTCGCGCATTAGGTTGAACAACGTCTCGGCATCTTCCTCGTTGAGGGCGGATGTGGGCTCGTCGAGGATGAGCAGTTGCACGTTCTTGCTGAGCGCCTTCGCGATCTCCACCAACTGCTGCTGGCCGACACCCAAGTTCTTGATGGGAGTGCGCGGGTCGATGTTCAGGCCGACTTGGTGCAGCAGATCGCTCGTCTGCGCATAGGCCTTTGCCCAGTCGATGATGCCGAAACGCCCGACGACCTCATTGCACAAGAAGATGTTCTCCGCGATGGAAAGCTCCGGAATGAGTGCCAACTCCTGATGGATGATGACGATGCCCGCCGCCTCGGACTCGCGGATGTTCTTGAAAGTGACCAGCTCGCCGTTGTAAAGGATTTCGCCAGTGTAGGTTCCAAAGGGGTGGACGCCAGAGAGCACCTTCATCAAAGTGGACTTGCCGGCACCGTTCTCGCCGCAGATTGCGTGGATGTCGCTGTCACGCACCGCCATGGTGACATCGTCGAGCGCCCGGACACCGGGGAACTCTTTGGTGATGTGGCGCATTTCTAGCACATACTTTGGGGCAATAGCGGTATCCTGCGCCTCGCCAAGCACTGCTGGAGGCACCATTGTCTGCTGTGACAACGTTGTCATGGCACTGAGCCTAGCGGCATGTGCCGGTGCTGTCAACCACTTATGCATGATTTGTGTCAGAAAGTAGAAAATGACATCAAATCACCGAAAAACGAGAGAAAACGACCGATTTTCGCTCCGTTTGGGTTCTGCGCACCGTCTTTCACGCGGTTGCGGTACTTCGCACCTGTTTGTTGAGACACTGCGCAAGTCCCCTTGCAAAGCCATGACAACGCTGTCATACTTGTCGCATAACATGGATAAGACAACGCTGTCATAAAGCCATCGCTGGAATCAGCGGCAGAAACTAGGTTAGCTTGAGCATCGCAGACAACACCCCCGCTTCGAGTGCCCGACGCCCTACCATCAAGGACGTGGCCGCGCTGGCCGGAGTGAGCATCAAGACCGTCTCCAGAGTCATCAACGGCGAGTCGCGCGTGACTGAGGAAACCGCAGCCAAGGTGCACCAGGCCACCCGCGCGCTGCGCTACCTGCCCGACGCGGCGGCCGCAGCGCTGTCACGCTCGTCACACGAGACTCGCACCATTGCGCTGCTGATCGCCTCCGTGGGCAACCCGTTCTCGTCGGCAGTGTTCCAAGGCGTTGAAGAGGTGGCGACGGCCAGGCACTTCGCGGTGTTCGCAGCCTCAACCGAGGGCAATCCGGAGACTGAAGAGCGCCTAGTCAGGGCGTTCCTATCCCGTAACGTGGACGGGCTCATCATCACACCCACCGCCGTGGACCATCGCGCTATCGCCGAACTGATCGGCCCGAACCTACCCAACGTCTACGTTGACCGTGACCCGTTGGGCATCGCCGCTGACGTCATCACGGCGAACAACCGGGAAGCGGCCCGGTTGGCGGTAGAGCACCTCATCGCGCATGGACACCACCGTATCGCCGCCATGACTGACCAACTGTCGGTGTCCACTGCTGTTGACCGACGGGCCGGATATATCGACGCACTTATTGCGGCTGACATCCCCCTGCGCGACGAGTACATGATCGCGGACATCGGTTCTGAGACTGATGGCTTCGTTGCCATGGAGGGCTTGTTGGCGCTGCCGCACCCACCCACCGCGCTGTTTGCCAGCCGCAACATGGCCGCCATCGGCGCCATCCGAGTGCTGCAACGCGAACACCTTGAGCATCAAATCGCGCTGATCGGCATGGACGACATCGACACCGGCGACCTGTTCAACCCGCCGTTGAGCGTCATGCGTCAAGACCCCGTGCAGATCGGACGCTTGGCTGCCGAACGCCTGTTTGCCCGCATCGACAACGACACGTCGCTGCCACAGCAGATAATTGTGCCCGCAGAGTTGGTGGCGCGCGGTTCCGGCGAGATTCGCCACAAGCACGGGAGGAGCTAGCTTCGTGTCTGAGTGGCCTCTACCCGTTCCTCCTACGCCGCCACCTGCACCTGCGTCTTTGTCGGCGACGTTGTCTGCGTCTTCGCCCATGTCCACACCTGAGCCTGAGTCTGAGTCTTTGTGTGCCTCTGCTCCTTCGCCCACAAGGCGCGACACGCAACCCTATGCCCTAGTCATCGGCGAATCAATCGTCGATATCGTGCCCGACGAAGCGGGAGTGCCACACGAATTCGCTGGCGGCTCGCCGATGAACGTTGCCGTCGGCCTAGCGCGCTTGGGGCGTCCGACAACCTTAGCTACTTGGTACGGCGCCGATCTGCGCGGCATGCTGATCGCCTCACACCTGCGCGGGTCGGGCGTAACTCCCCTGCCCGGCTCCGAGCGGGCACGCCGCACCCCGACGGCGCAGGTTTTCTTCGACGAACACCGTTCCGCCACCTACGAGTTCGATCTGGAGTGGCGGATGCCCCCGCTGGGTGATGCTCCCACACCCTTGGTGGTTCATACCGGTTCCATCGGCGCGACGCTCGCTCCCGGTGCTGCTGACGTTCTGGCCGCCGTCCGCGCCCTCGCTCCACACGCGAGCGTCAGCTACGACCCAAACGCTCGTCCCCACGTAATCGGGAGTCCGGACGCAAACCGCGCCCAGATCGAAGCGTGCGTGGCTGCTGCCGACATAGTCAAGGCATCCGCCGAAGACCTTGAATGGCTCTACGGCACCGCAGCAGACATCGAGCACCCCTGGCTAGGCACCGCAGATGGTGGACCCAAGCTGCTAGTCGTCACCCAAGGTGGCGACGGCGTAACAGCCTGGACCAGCAAGGGCGTTCACGTGCAAGTCCCCGGCGAGCGAGTCGAAGTGGCAGACACAGTAGGTGCTGGGGACTCGTTCATGTCCGCGCTCATCCACGCACTCTGGAGCGCCGATCTGCTGGGCGCAACCAACCGAGACAAGTTAGCGGACATCAGCACGCAGCAGCTCACGGAAATACTGAATTTCTGCACCCGGGTAGCCGCCATAACCGTCTCTCGCCCCGGCGCAAACCCCCCTTGGCTAAGGGAGTTGTAGCCAGCCGACTAGCCCAGCAGGGTACGGTCAGCAAGTTTGGCGTTGGACTGCGCGAATAGTTCCAGCAGATCGGGAACTGTGGCTTTGGCTTTCTCGTCGGGGCCGAGTTGGTGGATGATTCGGCCCTCGTGCATCATCAGCAGACGGTTGCCAAGACGCAGGGCGTGCTCCATGTTGTGCGTCACCATCAGCGCGGTCAGGTGCGACTCGGCGACGACGGTTTGGGTGAGACCAAGCACCAGTTCGGCACGTTGCGGGTCGAGTGCTGCTGTGTGCTCGTCGAGCAGCAGCAGTGACGGGTGGGTGAAGGACGCCATCAGCAGGGAGAGTGCCTGGCGTTGCCCACCGGAGAGCAGACCGACGCGGTGGCTCATCCGGTCCTCAAGCCCGAGACCGAGCGTGGCGAGTTGTTCCCGGAAGAACGCCTTGCGGGAGCGGGAAAGCCCGCGTCCCAACAGGCGCGGACGACCACGCGTGTAGGCGATGACGAGGTTCTGCTCGATGCTCATGTGCGGGGCGGTGCCGGACAGCGGGTCTTGGAACACGCGGGCGATGCTCTGCGCGTGGGCATGCTCGCTACGCTTGGTCACGTTGACCCCGTTGATGGAGATGGTGCCCGAATCGGCCGGGATTGTGCCCGACACCACATTCAGCAGGGTCGATTTTCCGGCACCGTTGGAGCCGATGATGGTGATGAAGTCGCCCTCATCGAGGCTGAGGCTAACGTTGCGCAGGGCCCGACGTTCGTTGACGGTGCCGGGGAAGAACACCTTGGATACGTCGCTAATTTGTAGCATCGGCATGGCTAGTTCACCTCCTGTGTGGAGGTGGTAAGGCCAACGCCGACGTTAGCCGTGGTTGCGGCCAGCGCGGACGTAGAATTGCCGTCGTCGCTGTCGTCGTCGATGGGCAGTGCCCGCGCCAATGCGTGCGAGTCGAGGTCAGCAAATGGTGAGAAAGAGTTGGGAACAGCGGTCATCGGTTCTGGTAGCTTGCTCAGGCTCTTGAAGCCCGGCAGGCGACTAACCGCGTCCCCCAGTTTGCGCAAGGCGGGGAACTGACGCACGAGTGCGCTGACGCCGCGTCGCAGTGTTGCTTTCGCTTTACCCACCACGTCTCGCAGCACGCGTGACTGTGACACCACTAGGGCAACCACCACGATCACGGCGGAGATGATCTTCATGTCTTGGGCCTTGACCCACGGGGTGAGCAGCGCGTAGTAGATGACCAAGCGGTAGCCGACGGAGCCGACAACCACGCCGAGGGTGGAGAAGAACATGAATCGGGTGCCGAGCACGGCGTTGCCCAAGATGACCGACGCTAGGCCGATGAGGATGAGGCCGGTGCCGCCCGAGATGTCCGCAAAGCCTTGATACTGAGCCATGAGCGCTCCGCAGAGGCCGGTGAGGCCGTTGGCGAGCATCAACCCGATGGTCTTGGTGCGCGCGGCAGACACGCCGAAACTCGCAGCCATGGACGGGTTGTCGCCTGTTGCCATGATGGCTAGACCGAGGTCAACAGAGAGGAACCAGTCGATCAGGAACTTGAAGATCAGCACAAAGATGGCGAGCGCCAGCACGGAGTACAGGGAGCCCATCAGGCGGCGGTCTTCCAGTGGCGAGAAGATGTTGGTGGCACCAAGCAGGCTCACGTTCGCGCGGCCCATGATGCGCAGGTTCACCGAGTACAGCCCCAACATCGTGAGGATGGACGCCAACAATGGGTCTATTTTGCAGGCTAGGTGCAGGAAGGCGGTGATGCCGCCACCGATGGCACCCGCTGTGGCTCCAGCGGCGACCGCGAACCAGGGGTTGTAACCGTTGGAGATGAGGATGGCGCAGGTACCCGCGCCGGTGGTAAATGTGGCGTCAACGGTCAGGTCAGCGAAGTTGAGGATACGGAAGGTCAGGAAGACGCCCAGCGCGAGTAGCGCATAGATCAAGCCTTGGTCGATTGCCGAAAGCACGCCGTCTTCACCTCTCCTTTCCTTGACTTTCTTGCAGTCCCTTCAGGAACCACTTGAGAACTGTTGTGTGGGCGTCTAACCCCACACGTCCGCACGCGCCTGATCGACGCGGGCTGAACCCAAGGTTCAATTATCCGCGCAACAGGCGGCGTCTACCAAGCCCAGTGTCCGAATACGTGCGAACGGCGGGCATTTGGAGCCAGCGAAAAAGGGGGCCGTCTCGGGCGAGCAACCGGGGTTGGGTGCGGTTGCGTCAGCCCGAGACGGCCACGTCTCTTACTCGCCAGCGCGGGCGTCTAGCGCTCGGTCTTGACGACCGTTGCTCCTGCCTGCACTGCGTCCGGAATCGTTACTCCGTAGGCCGCAGCGGCTTCCAGATTGATGAACAGTGTGGTGTCCTGCGTCACCTGGCAGGGCACCGTGGCGATGTCCACACCCTGAACTAGGATCTGGTAAGCCATTTCACCGGTGTCGCGACCCATCTGGTAGTAGCTGACGCCGCGCGAGGCGACCGTGCCCAGCACGACAGACTCAGCGTCAGCCGTGAAGACGGGGATCTGGTTCTGCTCGCCGTAACCGATGACCGCAGAGATGCCCGCGACCACGTTGTTGTCGGTGGGTACGAGGATGGCGTCCACGTCACTCAGCGTAGCCAGCGCGATAGCCAACTCGGAGGAGTTGGTGATGGCGGCCTCGACGATTTCAACGCCCAGCGGGGCAGCCTCAGCCTTGTAGTTTTCGACCTGAACCAGCGAGTTCGGCTCAGACGAGGTGTAGATGACACCGATCTTCTTGGCGTCGGGCAGCACCTGCGTGATCAACTCAACGGGCTTGCCGTTGGGGTTCAGGTCGGACGTGCCGGCAACGTTGGTGCCACTGGCCTTGTCGATGAACGGCACTAGCTTGGCCACAACCGGATCGGTGATGCCAGCGTAGAGAATCGGGCGATCCTGCTCCACCTTGACGATTGCCTGCGCAATTGGAGTCGAGATGGCAAGAATCAGGTCGATCTTCGCATTGTCCTTGAACTGGTTAGCGATGGTAACAACAGTGTTGCCGTCGCCGTTGGCGTTCTCGTCAATGTAGGTGACCTCGATGCCCTTCTCTGCCAGCACGTCCGCGAACCCGTCGCGAATCATCTGGAGACTGGGGTGCTGCACGATGACAGCGGCGGCAACGGTAAACGACGTCTTTGCTGTATCCGTCGTGGTCGCGCTCGGGCTACCTGTGGTGTCATCACCCGCACAGGCCGTGAGGCTCAGCACGAGGCTACATGCCGCAAGTGCTGCGGCAATTATCTTGGGGCTTTTCATTTTCTTGTCCTTATATTTCCTAACCCGCTGACCGACTGGAAGGAAACGCTTCCCCCGTCGGATGTAGACAGACTAGCCGTCTTCTCAGTTTATGAGACACAATGTCCACACTGTGAGCATGAATGTTGTGTTACAGCTCCTTGTTGACAAGGCATCGCACGCTCAGTTGGCGCGCAAGCCAACCGGCAGACTACACTTATTCACGCGTCACCATGAGATATCCCGTGGTGGCCATGGTGGCTGTAGCTCAGTTGGTAGAGCTCCTGGTTGTGGTCCAGGCGGTCGCGGGTTCAAGTCCCGTCAGCCACCCGGAGGATGAGCGACACCGAGAGTTTGCTCTCGAGGGTCGCGAAGACGAACGGGTAGCCGGACGCCGCGTCCGAACACCCGAGAGAAGTGAGGGGCAAGAACGAGCTTGCTCGTTCTTAGATCCCGAACGAACGAGTGTAAGAGGGAGCAAAGCGACCGAATACCCCATTGCCGTGTCTCAAGACGTAACAATGGGTGAACCCTCGCGTGTGGGGATCCGAGTCCTGAGCTAGAGCGCAAATAGGCCATCCATGGTTACCTCGGATTGGCCTAGATTTCAACCGGCAAGACCGGCCCACTTTTCAGTCGGCATTGACACATCCTCAGTCGGCCACCAGAAATCCACCATGCTGGTGGACAAGTGCCGGTCCAACTCCTGTTAGTCTCAGCGGCGTGCTTGAGCAGGTAGGTGTTGAGAAGACTTTGAATGATGGGCGGTGACTGTGGCCGCTGGTGACGGGGGCCGCGTCGTTGCGCCAGATGATGCCTTCGGCTTTGCGCTGGCGGTTTCGCTATTTTGAGTGAGGTTGTCGCAGCTAAGCTGATTCGGTGAGTACGCAACGGGCAGATGGCCGCCAGAACGACGATGGGGAGACCTATGGACGGTTGGCATTCAGGGAGGGACCTGCAAGTGGTCAAACTGACGCGTTGACCGACGACGGAACTGGCCCGGCGCATGAAGAGCTTGCCAGCAAACGTTCCGTCACGGCGACTATGTTGCTGTTCGGGTTCAACGGGCTCACCATGGGGGTTTTCGCGGGGGCGCTGGCTACCCTGAAGGAAATTTTTGGACTGTCGGCGATGCAGGTGTCCGGGTTGTTGGTGATGTCTGGGGTTATGGCGGTGATCGCCATGCAGTCGTGTGGGCGGCTGTCGGACCACTTTGGGGCTCGGCGATTCGCGCTGGCGGGTATAGTCCCACTTGCTATTGGGACGACGACACTGGCGTTGGCACCAAACTATGCAGCCGCGTTGGTGGGGACGGCATTTCTGGGCCTCGGAAACGGCGCGCTGGATGTGAGTATGAACGCCATCGCGGTGCAGGTAGAGGCGGCCCGCGGCAAGGGCATCATGAGTTTCTTCCACGGACTCTGGTCGGGCGGAAATCTGCTCGGGTCGGGGGCGCTGGCGGCGGCTGCGGCACTCACCGCGCTGGGCAGCGACGGCGTTGTGAAGACGGTGCTTCTCGGGGCGACTGGTCTGGGCGTAGTGGTGCTGTTCGCGGCCTACAAGATAGTGCCGGACACCCAACCCGTCACGCAGGTGGACCACACTGGCGCCAAGGTGAAGCTCCCGCCAACCATCTACCTGCTGGGCCTGATGGCGTTGATGTTCGGTCTAGGGGAAGGGTCGGCCTTCGACTGGTCGGGCATCCACGTGAGTGAAGTAGCTGGCGTCGATCCCGCCCAAGGCGCACTTGCAGTTACAGCTCTGGCAACAGCAATCACTGTTGTGAGACTCATGGGTGACCTGATTGTCGCCAAGTTTGGACCGCGCCTGGTGGTGCGCACGGGCGCTGTGCTTGCGGTAGCCGGATATCTGATCGCCGCTTTTGGTAGCGGTTTCGGACTGCTGGTCGTCGGTTGGGCGATGGTCGGTTTTGGCATGGGCATTGTGGCCCCGCAGGTCTACTCTCTCGCCGGACACACCGGAGGCGGACGGGGACTCGCCACGGTAGTGACATTCGGTTACGCCGTGTTCCTCGTCGGCCCGGCGATCCTAGGTGCCCTCGTCACTTGGCTTGACATTCAACATGCCATGCTAGTCCCCGGTCTAGCCATGATCGGCCTGCTGTTCCTTGCCCACATTCTGCCCGAAAAGGGTGCCGCCCAGACGCTGTGACCACATGGCACACTAGGCAGTGCGGCTTAAGATGACGACTCTTCTGGTCATTCTGAAGACCACAAACTGACAAAGACGCATCAAGTTTAGGATCAGTACAGTGACAGACCGGGCGCAGTAGAGAAGCGCAGGACTCGGCCCGACTAGACGACAAGCGACTTGCGCAGGCGCGTGGTCGGCAGCAACTCCCCTACCGCGTTGCGGTGCTCTGGAGCGTGCTTGACCGGGACAAAACCCAGCGCCTGCCAAAACGCTCTGCCAGGGATGTTGGCGTCGTACACGGCCAGGTAAAGGTCGCGTGCCCCGCGAGCGACAAGCAGCGACTCAAGCGCCGAAATGACCGCTGATCCCAAGCCCCTCCCGCGCACGTCTTCCGCCAACAGCAGCAGCCCGATATACCAAGAGTCTGAATCCGGATAGCCCGCCACAATGTCAGCAAACCCGACCAACGTTGAGCCTGAGCCTGAGCCTGAACGAACGTCGAACACTCCGATGGAGTTCTTGTCTTCCGGCGAGCATCCGGGCGGCAGTTCGGTGAACGTGTCGCGCAGGGACTCGTCACTGGGAAAACCGCCCTCGAATGCGTCGAAAAACCCACTGGCTCTAGTCACTAGGTCTCGATACAACTTCAAGTCGCCAATCGAAACTGGACGCAAAACAACGCCCGCGGTGGTGAGCGGATAATCCTCAACCAACAACTTTGTTCTTGTCTGCGCCATTGTGTCTCCTCATCTTTGACTGTAGCAAATTATGCGACCCAACATACCTGTAGAATGCGTGAAAGCGTCTTGCACACAAGGAGGTAGTGGTGGACGGGAACAAAGTGGTGTCGTTTGCGCCGTATGCTCCCTTTCCGGGCGTGACTCATGCCGGAGGACAACAGTACCTGAAGCACCTCAACGTGCTTGCCACACTGGGTTATGAGACGACGGTAGTTGCCCCTGACACGGCAGAGAACCGCGCTGCAGCTGCCGTCGCGGGTCAACCATTCAAAGTCCACTTGTACAGCATTCACCCCACGAATCCGATCACGCGCCTGAATCGCGTGCTCAACTCCACGTTTACGGCAGGGCGCAGTCCTTGGGTTTATGGACGGGCATTGCGTCGGGATCGCGAAATCCCCAAGCTGCTGGAGCAAGCAGACTTCGTCGAGGCGCAGTGGAGCGAGACCGCATCGCTGTTCACCGACGTGCCCGTGTTGCGGGACTGCGCCCAGCCGGTGGTGCTGATCATTCACGACGTCATCACCCAGCGTGAGGAGCGCAAGAGCTCGCTGGTTCCGTTCTGGAACGTGCCCAGAAAGATCGCCATGATGATTCGCTCCGCACAAGCGGAACGCAACGAGGTCCAGGCGTTGAGGCGGGCAGCGATCACCGTGGCGCTGAGCGGCAAGGACGAGACGCTGCTGCGCCACTTGGTGCCTGAAGCACAGATTTCGCAGGTCAATCCGCTGATCGGCGCACAGGCTCGGGCGGCCGACCTGCCGGACGCGCCCGCAGCGCTGTTTGTCGGCGCATTTGCCCGCTCGTTCAACGTGGACGCCGCCCTGTGGATGTTGCGCGAAATCTGGCCGCGAGTGCTGAAAACTATTCCGGACGCGACGCTGACGATTGCGGGCGCGAACCCGCCGAAAGAGCTGATTGTGGCGGCAGCGGCGTACCCTTCGGTTACGGTCACCGGGTTCGTTGACACCCTAGATGACGTGTATGAAACCGCCAGACTGGTCGTAGTGCCGCTTCGTGGCGGCGCAGGCGTGAAGTTCAAGACGGTCGAGGCGCTGGTACGCGGCATCCCGCTGGTCTCCACGCCGGTTGGCGCCGAAGGTTTAGCTCGCTACATCAGCAACTCGTTCAAGGTGGTGCGCGACGCCAAAGGGTTTGCGGCTGCCGCCATCGAACTGCTGCAAGCCGATGAGGACGCGCTGGCCCCCTCACTGGAGCAGACCGCGATTCGAGCGCGACACGAGTTCGGCACAGACCACTACGCCCACGCCATCTCGCACGTCTTCTCGCTGGTTCAGCAGGCCGCCTGATTTCACAGACAAGCGCCAGAATTGCCCGGTGCGGGCGACTATCGTGGATGCTATGAAGTATCGCTACTTAGGAAACTCCGGCCTAAAGATCTCCGAAATCTGTTACGGCAACTGGCTCACCCACGGCTCGCAGATCGAGAACGAGACCGCGATCAAATGCGTCCATGCGGCGCTTGATGCTGGTATCACGAGCTTTGACACCGCGGACGTGTACGCCAACACCGCCGCCGAGACGGTGCTGGGCGAGGCGCTCGAAGGACATCGTCGCGAGTCGCTGGAGATCTTCACTAAAGTGTATGGACGCACCGGCCCCGGCGGCCCCAACGACTCCGGACTGAGCCGCAAACACATTCTTGAGGCCATCAACGGCTCGCTGAAGCGACTTCGTACCGACCACGTTGACCTGTATCAGGCACATCGCTACGACACCGAGACGCCGTTGGAAGAGACGATGCAGGCGTTCGCGGACGTGGTGCGGGCTGGCAAGGCGCTTTACATCGGCGTCAGCGAGTGGACCGCCGACCAACTGCGCGCCGGGCACGCGCTCGCCGCCGAGTTGGGAGTGCAGTTGGTCTCCAACCAGCCACAGTATTCGATGCTGTGGCGCGTCATTGAAGACGAAGTGGTGCCCGCCAGCGAAGAGTTGGGCATCTCGCAGGTGGTGTGGTCCCCCATGGCGCAAGGTGTGCTGTCCGGCAAGTATCTGCCCGGCGCGCCACTACCTGAAGGCTCCCGCGCGACGGATCCGAACGGTGGGGCCAACATGGTCAAACGCTTCCTCAACGACGAGACCCTCACCCGCGTGGCTGCGCTAAGACCCATCGCTGACGAGCTTGGCATCACCCAGGCTCAGTTAGCGCTGGCGTGGGTGTTGCAGAACCGCAACGTTGCCTGCGCCATCGTCGGTGCCTCCCGCCCAGAGCAACTCGCGCACAACGTCGCCGCCTCCGGCGTGGAGATCCCCGCAGAGTTGCTGACGCGCATCGACGAGGCACTGGGCAGCATCGTGGAACGCGACCCCGCACGCACCCTGCTGGACGGACCCACCAAGCGTCCAACGTAGTCAGACAAGGCATGACTGCTCGGTGGGATGGCTATCTGGCCATCGGACCGAGCAGTTGCGTCGCCACAACACACCCGATCACCCTGTCTCGCTTATGATCGGTGGACGCGTCCTTAAGTCGAAATGCGGGCGCAGCGTATGGCTGGCCGAGGAAAAGCCAATAAGCTGTACTTGTGACTGATATCGAGCAAGTAAACACTGCATTCCGCGCCTCCCAATCCCTGATCGCCGCTATTGACCCGCGCATCTCAGGTGCGATTGAGCAAGAGTTGAGTGACCAGCGTGGCTCCTTGAAGCTCATCGCCAGCGAAAACTACGCGTCCCTGACCACGCTGCTGACCATGGGCAACTGGCTGAGCGACAAGTACGCGGAGGGCACCAGCGGGCACCGTTTCTACGCAGGGTGCCTCAACATCGACGCTGTTGAGGACGTGGCCGCCGAGCATGCCCGCGAACTTTTCGGTGCCGATCACGCCTACGTGCAGCCCCACTCCGGCATCGACGCCAACCTGGTGGCCTTCTGGGCGATTCTTGCCCATCGCATTGAGTCCCCGGAGTTGGCTCGGCTGGATGCCAAGACCGTCAATGACCTTAGCGAAGCCGACTGGGCGGCTCTGCGAGCCAAGCTCGGCAACCAGCGCGTGATGGGCATGGCTTTGGACGCTGGTGGTCACCTGACGCACGGATTCCGACACAACATCTCCGGCAAGATGTTTGAGCAGCGCTCATATGGCACCAACCCGCAGACCGGACTTATCGACTACGACGCTCTTGCCGCCAGTGTCAAGGAGTTCAAGCCGCTCATCCTGGTTGCCGGGTACTCGGCGTATCCACGCCGTATCAACTTTGCGAAGATGCGCGAGATCGCCGACTCCGTGGGAGCTACCCTGATGGCCGACATGGCGCACTTCGCCGGCTTGGTTGCAGGCAAGGTGTTTACTGGCGACGAAAATCCGGTTCCGTTCGCACACATCACCACCACCACCACGCACAAGTCACTGCGTGGGCCGCGTGGTGGTCTGGTGCTGGCTAAGGCCGAGTACAAAGAAGCCGTTGACCGTGGCTGCCCCATGGTGCTCGGTGGCCCGCTCGGACACGTCATGGCCGCCAAGGCCATCGCACTGGCCGAAGCCCGCACTCCCGCATTCCAGACATACGCCCAAGCTATCGCCGATAACGCTAAGGCTCTTGCCGAGGGCCTGATGAAGCGTGGCGTCAAGCTGGTCACCGATGGCACCGACAACCACCTTTGCCTGTTGGATGTGGCCGCGTCGTTCGGCCTTAGCGGACGTCAGGCGGAGAGCGCCCTGTTGGACGCTGGCATCGTCACCAACCGCAACTCGGTGCCCGCCGACCTCAACGGCGCTTGGTACACGTCAGGTGTGCGGATCGGCACCCCAGCTCTCACCACGCGCGGGTTGGACCAAGCCGACTTTGACCAGGTTGCAGACTTGATTGTCACCACATTGAAAGCCACGCACCCCACCACCACGAGCGCAGGCAGCCCAAGTCTCGCCAAGTACACCTTGGACGACGGCGTGGCCCCCCGCGTTCAAACCGCCTGCGACGAGCTACTCGCCTCGCACCCGCTGTATCCGGGGCTGTCGTTGTAGCGGGCAACCTAGGTATGACCTGTGAGTATTGGCTTGTCAGAGGCCAGACTCTCAAGCGAAGCCTGAGAGTGCCCACCATCCATCCTTGATGTGTACCAGCGCGCACCAGTAAGGTGGAATAAGCACCTAGCGTGACCGTCCTTCTTGTGTCCCCAAGAAAAATGGACGGGCACGACCGGCATGCCACAACAGGGGAAGGCTCGTTGACGTCAAGAACGCGCACATTTGGGACGGTTGTCTCGATGGCGGCAGTAGTTGCGCTCAGTTCGCTGGGCATCACGGCCGCCTACCCTGCTGCGCCCGTAACTGTGCCGTCGCCGGTGGCGCAGGATGCGTCCGAATATGCCCCGGATGGCACGGGGTGGTACTCCTCCGAGCCTGCGCCTGATGACACACAACTGGCCCCTTCCGAGTATGCCGTTGACGGCTCGAGTCAGCATCCCGCCAACTCGAACGCCATTACGTCCGACACTGGGGTAGACACATTTGTCTCGCTGACCGCCGACGGACTCAGCAGCTACTTCTGCACGACGGCCAGGACCGTCGGAGACATGCTGTCAAGACGAGGAGTGCAGTTGTCCAGCAGCGACCGCATCAGCCTTGACCTAGATACTCCCTTGTCAGACGGCATAGCAGTCATTATTCAGCGAGTTACCACCACCACGGATGAGCGCACAGAATCCACCGGATGGTCATCGTACGAGCGTTACACCACCGACCTAGCCCCGGGCGAATGGCGCGTCGTTGTGGACGGTGTTGCTGGCGAGGTTGTCGTCAAAACGGTGACAGTGTGGGTAGACGGCAAGATCGAAAGCCAAGAAGACTTCACCGAAGTGCTCTCCGAGCCAGTCAACGAGTTGGTTGAGGTTGGCGTCGGATCCGGTGGTTCAGCTCAGATTGCTGCGTTCAACCAACTAAGAGAGTGGGGCTGGGGCGACGACCAGTTCGTCTGCCTCGTGGACCTCTGGCAGCGCGAGAGCAACTGGGATGCCACCGCCGAAAATCCTGACTCGGGTGCGTACGGCATCCCGCAGGCGTACCCCGCCGAGCGCATGGCGTCCTTCGGCGATGACTGGGCGTGGAACGCGGAAACTCAGATCGCTTGGGGCCTGGACTACATCGCTGACCGTTACGGCTCCCCCTGTGCCGCCTGGTGGTTCTGGGTAGACAACAACTGGTACTGATCCACAAAAGAAGGACGCCCGAGGCGGATAACCTCGGGCGTCCTTCTTGTTGACGGAAAGCCTACTTTTCGGCTTCAGCGCCTGCTTCGGTCTCACCGTCGGCTTCGGCGATGGCCTCTTCGATGGCCTCGATGGCTTCAACAGCCTCGTTGCTTTCGGTGGCGACCTCTTCAACCTCGGTGGGCTCGACGACGGTCTCTTCGGTCTCTTCAACCTTGACCGCAGGCTTGTCTGCCTTCTTGGTTGCCGGCTTCTTCGCCTTCGGCTTTACGGCCTCGGTGATGATCTCGATCTGTGCAATCGGGGCAGCGTCTCCCTTGCGGAGGCCGAGTTTGGTGATGCGGGTGTAACCGCCATCACGATCGGCGACCGCTTCGGCAATTTCGGTGAACAGCTTGTGCAGCACGCCCTTGTCGCGGATCGTCTTGGCGACGATACGACGGTTGGCGAGGTCGCCCTGACGAGCCTTGGTGATCAGGTGCTCGGCAAGCGGCTGCACCCTCTTTGCGCGGGTCTCGGTGGTCACAATCTTGCCGTGCTCGAAGAGCTGGCTGGCAAGGTTGGCGAGGATGATCCGCTCATGGGCAGGGCTTCCCCCAAGACGAGGACCCTTTGTTGGCTTAGGCATATCTTTGTCTCAATCGCTCTCAATACTTGTGCTTGGTAGTTTGGTTGGCCTGAAGCCTTTAGTCGATGTCGTCGAAGTCGGGCGCAAAATCTTCGCCCTCTTCGTCGTAGCGGCTGGCGGCGGCAAGCGGATCAAAGCCCGGTGCGGAGTCCTTCAACCCCAGGCCCATCTCTTCCAGCTTTTGCTTCACTTCGTCAATCGACTTCTGGCCGAAGTTGCGAATGTCGAGCAGGTCGGCTTCGCTGCGGGCGACCAGTTCGCCGATGGTGTGGATGCCTTCGCGCTTCAGGCAGTTGTAGGAACGGACCGACAACTTCAGCTTCTCGACCGGCAACGCCAGATCGGCGCTCACCACGTCATCCACCTCGGTGGAGCCCAGCTCGATGCCTTCAGCGTCAAGGTTAAGGCTGCTGGCTAGGCCGAACAGCTCAACCAGGGTCTTGCCTGCAGAGGCCACGGCGTCACGCGGGGTGATGCTTGGCTTTGTTTCGACGTCAAGAATCAGACGGTCGAAGTCCGTACGAGCCTCGAAGCGAGTGGCTTCGACCTTGTACGACACCTTCAGCACCGGTGAGTAGATGGAGTCGATGGCTATGCGGCCGATCTCGGCATAGAGATCGTCGTTCTGCGTCGAAGGCACGTAGCCACGGCCACGCTCCACGACCAACTCCATCTCAATGGAGGCCGCATCGGTGGACAGCGTTGCGATGTGCAGTTCCGGGTTGTAGATGACCACACCAGCGGGCACCTGAATGTCCTCAGCGGTGACGGCACCCTGACCGGACTTGCGCAGATACAGCGTAGCTGGCATGTCGAAGTCAGACGAGAGCACCAGCAACTTGAGGTTGAGGATGATCTCGGTGAGGTCCTCGACAACCCCAGGGATGGTCGAAAACTCGTGCTGCACGCCGGTGACCTTGATCTTGGTCACGGCAGCGCCCGGGATGGACGACAGCAGTGTGCGACGCAGGGAGTTGCCAAGGGTGTAGCCGAAGCCCGGCTCAAGCGGTTCGATGATGAACCTGGAGCGCAGATTGTCTACGACAACCTCTTCTTCAAGTTCTGGACGCTTTGCAAGTTCCATTTTGTTTCTCGCTTTCCGCCTCAACCTTCATCTGATGAGGCGATATGTGGCCCTCGCCTCTGGTCTGGCAGTCAAACATGACCACCAGACCAAGAGCTAAGAAGCCGGGTTTCTTACTTGGAGTAAAGTTCGACGATCGCCTGTTCGTTGACGTCGATGACAATCTGGTCACGCGTGGGCAGTTGATGCACGAAGATGCGCATGCGGCCCGGACGGCTGGTGAGCCAGCCGGGAACCTGGCGCTCATCGAACGTCTCGCGTGCCAACACAAACGGAATCGCGTTGATGCTCTTCTCGCGCACGTCGATGATATCGAGCGGGGTGACGCGGAAGCTGGGGATGTCAACCTTCTTGCCGTTGACGGTGAAGTGACCGTGGTTGACGAGCTGACGCGCCTGACGCCGCGTTGCGGCAAAACCTGCGCGGTAAATCACGTTGTCAAGGCGGGTTTCAAGAAGCTGCAGCAACATGTCGCCGGTCTTGCCCTTCATGCGGGAAGCCTCTTCGTAGTAGTTGCGGAACTGCTTCTCAAGCACCCCGTAGGAGAAACGAGCCTTCTGCTTCTCCTTCATCTGCAGCGAGTACTCAGAGTCCTTGGTGCGGCCACGGCCGTGCACACCCGGGGGGTACTGCCGACGCTGATACGCCTTGTCGTCGCCCACCAAATCGGTGCCGTAGCGACGTGACTTCTTGGTAATAGGTCCGGTATAACGAGCCATTAGTTATCTACCTTCTTTCGTCTTGTCTTACGGGCGCTACACGCGGCGGCGCTTGGGCGGACGGCAACCGTTATGAGGCATGGGGGTGACATCCGAGATGGAGCCAACCTCAAGGCCTGCGGCAGTGAGCGAACGGATGGCGGTCTCGCGACCGGAACCCGGGCCCTTCACGAACACATCGACGCGCTTCATGCCGTGGTCCATGGCGCGACGGGCGGCAGCCTCAGCGGCCATCTGCGCGGCGAATGGGGTGGACTTGCGCGAACCCTTGAACCCGACCGTGCCGGCCGACGCCCAAGAGATCACTGCACCGGTGGGGTCAGTGATCGAGATGATCGTGTTGTTGAACGTGCTCTTGATGTGGGCTTCGCCCGCGAGAATGTTCTTCTTCTCTTTGCGGCGCACCTTGGTTTTGGCGGCGCCTTTGCGCTGTTGAGTAGCCATTTTCTTCTTTCTGGAAGTCTGATCGGTGAAGCGGCGTGGCCTGTGAGGCTAGCGCGCCTTCTTCTTTCCGGCGACGGTCTGCTTCTTGCCCTTGCGGGTGCGAGCATTGGTGCGAGTGCGCTGACCGCGGACAGGCAGGCCAGCACGGTGACGACGGCCCTGGTAAGAGCCGATCTCCTGCTTGGTGCGGATGTCGGCGGCAACCTGACGACGCAGGTCACCTTCGAGACCACGTTCGGCCATGCCGTCTTCGCGGGCAATGCCTGCACGGTAGTGCTCGTCAAGGAAGTTACGCAGTTGAACCAACTGCTCTTCAGTGACGTCTTTGACGCGGATGTCGCCGGAGATTCCGGTGCCTTCCAAGATCTTTGCTGCACGGGTTCTTCCGATCCCGTAAATGTAAGTCAGTGCGATCTCCAAGCGCTTCTCGCGCGGGAGGTCAACACCCTCTAGGCGTGCCATGAAAGCAACGTTTCCTTTCGGTGGTGGCAGTACCCTGTGTGTGACTTGCAGGTCTTGATTGTGGACTCTGCGTGAGTCCAGACCTCAAGTCAGGTACTGGTGAATGTGTCTGGCGTGCGGCGTCCCGTAGGTCCGATGGAGTAAGTTATCGCGTCCATCGGCGGGCTCTGGCATTCGCACCAGAGGTAGTACCAAGCTTGTCATCTCGCGTGGACTACCGACGTTTGCCTGAAGTCACATGAGGTGAGGCCTTGGTTTGCCGTCACGTTGTGTTTGTTCTGTTGTGTATATGTTGTCGCCCTCATTTTGTGGGGACGATGGTTGTCGCTCGCTGTTGGCCCAATTGGGACGCCAGCAGGGTATGCAGTTGTCAAGAGTTATATCTGCCAGTTTGAGCTGACAAATGCCTGACCTAGCCTTGGCGCTGCTTGTGCCTCGGGTTGGTGCAGATCACCCGCACAACTCCACGGCGACGAATCACCTTGCAGTTGTCACAGATCTTCTTGACGCTCGGCTGAACCTTCATT
>JAISJP010000019.1 GCA_031261455.1 Propionibacteriaceae bacterium | reverse complement strand
CTGGTGGGCGAGAAGCGCGAACTGGCGTTCGTCAAGAAGATCATCACCACCACTGCGGACGCGCTGATCGCCGCCGCCGGGGTGGAGCTGCACTACAAGGTGGGCACGATGATCGAGATTCCGCGCGCCGCCCTGACCGCCGACGCCATCGCGGAGGAGGCCGAGTTCTTCAGCTTCGGCACCAACGACCTGACGCAGATGACGTTCGGGTTCAGCCGTGACGACGCGGGCAAGTTCCTCGACGCCTACTACGAGACCAAGATCTACGAATCCGACCCGTTTGCCCGCCTCGACCAGACCGGTGTCGGTCAGCTCGTGCAGATGAGCGCCACCCTTGGCCGCAAGACCCGCCCCGACCTGCATCTGGGCATCTGCGGCGAGCACGGCGGCGACCCGTCCAGCATAGAGTTCTGCCATCGCGTGGGCCTTGACTATGTGTCCTGCTCCCCCTTCCGGGTGCCGGTCGCACGCCTAGCCGCCGCCCAGGCTGCCCTGCGGTAGTCGTTTCGTTCGTCGGCATGCTGTCTTCCGTCATCCTGCGCGGAGCGTAGCGTAGGCGCCAGGATCCATGCCTGCGTTGTGGGCTCTGCGACTACGCGCAGGGTGACGAGTGGAGAGCGTCGCGTTCGGGACCATGTGGCAAGGCGCTGTGGTGACCTCTCAACCCGTTGTTTAGACGCCTGACTGGCTTAAGCGCCAAATTGTTGAAGTGTCGAGTATGCTCAATTTCAAATATCAGGACGAAGCTGGGCGCAGTTTCCCGAGGGGCGCGCCTGGCTTCGGCTGATAGGCCTGCCTTTGCGAGCAAGGAGTGCACAGCTAATGTCGTCGTGGCGCGTGAGTTACAGTTCAGGAAACTGGGTTGTGCTCTTCAGCGATGATGCTGTTGTTGTGCTTGAACCCGGCGCAGCCGAGATCCCGGCCGCGCTCAGTGACGCCCTGTCCGGCATCCGAGGGCTGAACACCATCGCCGCGGTTTCCCGTAAACTACTCACTTGGGACACACGATTGCGCTGCGATCTGGTTGCCGTTTTTGACCCTACTGCTGGCGTCCAGTTGGTGGTTCGTGGCGGTTTGGTGGTGCGTGACGCGGAGACTGGCGCAGTTGTCGCCGACGGTCGTGCCGGTATGACATGGCGAGAACTCGACCACGTTGTCGCTCAACTGCACGTCGAGTTTGAGACTCGCGAGGGCATTGTTCCGGCGTCCCCCTTGCCACTGGGGATGGCGAAGGCCGGGGCCCTGCGGATTGACCTGCGCGGTGAGGCGAGCACGCTTAGCAGTTTCCCGGCATCTCTGGCTCTAGCGCCTGGTGCACTTCCTAGTCCGATCCCGCCACTCCATCTGGCTCGTGAAAATGATTACCATTATCAAGAACCGTCGCCACCGATTCCGACCATAGCTGGTCCGATTGTGACGCCCCCAAATCCCGGGTATCAACAGGCGGCCACGCTCCCTGCCCCGGTGCCTGACTGGTTGCGGGATCAATCTGCTCCGCCTCCGCTGCAGCAAGAGGTGTCGCGCGCGATTCCCAACTATTTGCAGCCAATTGTGCCGCTCCCGCAGGAATATTCGCGGCCCATCCCGGTTCAGGAACAGTATTCACAGCCGATCCCGGTTTTCCCGCAGGAGTATTCACGCCCCATCCCAGTGCCGGAGCCGGAGTACTCTCAACCTATCCCAGTGCCGCAGCCGGACCATGCGTCTCCGGTTCCAATGCCGTCCCTAGAGCTAGCTCCTCCCATATCTGTGCCACCACAGGACCGCACGCAGCAGATTTCGGTTCGGCGCACCGAGTTTGAGGGCAACCCCCCGACTCAGGAGTGGAAGACGGAGTTCTTGCCTGTCACCAAGCTCGATACGGTCAAACCTCCTGCCTCCGGCCCTACACCCACCGTCGGCACCGGTGCCGTGCTCAGTTTCTCGGATGGTCGCGTGGTGCCCATTGACGGCAAACTGGTCATCGGTCGCGCTCCTAAGAGCGATGCCCCGGGTGTCAAGACGTTCAAAGTCTCCAGCCCAAATCACGACGTGTCTCGTAGTCACGTGAGTATCGAGCCTAAAGGCAACGGTTGGCTGGTGAGCGACCTTGCGTCCACCAACGGCACTCTGGTGCGCCGTCCCTCCGCCGTCACGGTGATCGCCGCCGAAGGCACTCCGGTCCAAGTTGGCATCGGCACCCTGATCTCCTTGGGTGACGGCGTGGTCCTGCGCATCGATCCCGCCTAGTCGCACCACATGCCTCACCCTCCCGTCATTCTGCGCGTTAGTCGCAGAATTCATGGATCGGGCTCTGGTGTGTTGCGCTGGGGTTTGGGGATGCACTCCGCATAGTGCGCGACATAGTTGGTCCACAGATCTATCCACTAGAATGGTGCGGTGAACGAGCTAGAGGGTAGTTATGTGCCCGACCCGAAGCGCTGGAAGGCGCTGGCGGTGTGTATGTCTGGCGCGTTTATTGCGATGCTGGATGTGTCCATCGTTAATGTGGCGTTGCCGTCCATTGAGGCTGGGCTGGATGCCGGGTCCACGCAGGTGCAACTGATCGTCTCGGGTTACGCGTTGGCGTTGGCGCTGTGCGTGGTGCCGATGGGTCGTTTGGGGGATGCCAAGGGGCGTCGCACGCTGTTTGCTATCGGCATCGGCGGGTTCGGCGTGGCGTCCCTGTTGGCCGGGCTGAGCACTACTGCCACGATGCTTGCTGTCATGCGGGTGTTGCAAGGGTTCTTCGCGGGCGTGCAAAACCCGCAAGTCACCGGCATTATTCAGCAGATGTTCCGGGGTGCGGAGCGCGGTAAGGCGTTCGGCTTCATGGGCATGTTGGTTGGTATTGCCACTTCAATCGGTCCGCTCACCGGTGGCGCATTGATCGCGGTGTTCGGTGCAGAACATGGTTGGCGCTGGGTGTTCTTTATAAACGTTCCAATCGTGGCGGTGGTGGTGCCCGCGGCGCTGAAACTGCTGCCCGCAAAACCCGCAGGTGAGAGCCAGACGCGCTTGGACATCCCTGGCGTGCTGATGATCGGCGTTGCCGCCGCATGCGTGATGGCCCCGTTCGTCCTCGGTGGCGCGGATGGCGGCGAGTCCGCCGGTCCGTGGCGCTGGTGGCTGCTGGCGGTGGCCGCAGTGCTCATCGTCGTGCTGGTTTTCTGGGAGGGCAGTTATCAGCGACGTACCGGCGCTGCGGTGTTTGACCCCACATTGTTGACCAATCCAGGCTTCACCTTCGGCGTGCTGATCGGCGGTCTTTACTTCGCCGGTTCGGTGTCGCTGTTCCTGATGGTGACCATGACACTGCAGCAAGGCCTGGGCTTCTCGCCCCTGCTTGCGGGACTGACCGGTATGCCGTTTGCCGTAGCCAGCGCGCTGTCCGCGCAGTTCTCTGGCAGACGCATCACTCGGGTTGGGCGCAAACTCGTGATCATCGCCATCACTTGGGTGCTGGCCGGATTGACGCTCATCGACTGCGTGTTGCGCTTTGTCCCCGCCGCTCACGTCGGCTGGGTGCTGGCCGGTGCCATGTTCTTCACCGGACTCGGTGCGGGTGCGGTGATCTCTCCCAACCAGACGCTTACCTTAGCGCGTGTGCCCAGCCGTATCGGATCGGTCGCAGGAGCACTGCTGACTGTGGGACAACAACTCGGTAGTGCCGTCGGCATGAGCGTCGTGTTGGCTACGTTCTTTGGCACGGCTGCCACGCAAGGCCCACGCGCTGCCGCCGCCCGCGCCCTGTTGACGGCCATCGGAATCGTTTCACTGGCGTGGATCTGCGCCGTTCTAGACGCCAGACGCAAGCCGAGCGGTGACGCTGCTTCCGTCCCAACAGCGGGCTCCACCGCCGTGAGCAAAGCCTGAGAGTTCGCACGACACCTTTTCCCGTCATTCTGCGCGCAGTCGCAGAATCCAGCATCCCCAACCCTGTTCCAGAGGTGACGAAAGCGCTCATGCCCGACTGTGCGGGAGGTGAAGTCTCCAGCCAATGACGTAAGCTTGGATTTCAGTCTGACGCACAAGGGACACAAGGGAGAGGCAAGCCAGTTGAGTCGCATTGTCCAGAAATTTGGTGGATCGAGCGTTGCGGACGCCGAGTCGATCAAGCGCGTGGCTAGGCGCATCGCCGATACTCGGGCCGACGGGCATGAGGTGATGATCGTCATCTCCGCCATGGGTGACACCACCGACGAGCTGTTGGAGTTGGCGCATCGCGTGTCCCCCAAGCCGAACGCCCGCGAACTCGACATGCTGCTCACCACCGGCGAGCGCCAATCCGCCGCCCTGCTAGCGATGGCGCTCACCGATCTTGGCGTGGCCGCGAGCAGCTACACCGGTAGTCAGGCTGGAGTCATCACCACAAATCAGCATGGGGACGCCCGCATCTTGGACATCACCCCGCAGCGCGTCATCGACGCCATGAGCGAGGGTGACGTTGCCATCGTGGCCGGGTTCCAGGGCGTGGCCCGCGAGACAAAAGACATCACCACGTTGGGGCGTGGGGCGTCCGACACCACCGCTGTCGCGCTCGCTGCAGCCATCGGTGCGGACTTCTGTGAAATCTACACGGACGTGGACGGCATCTTCACCGCCGACCCGCGCGTCGTCCCCGCCGCGCGTCAGATCCCCCGGATCAGCTACGAAGAGATGCTGGAGTTGGCGGCGAGTGGCGCGAAGGTGCTGCATCTGCGCTGCGTCGAGTACGCGCGGGCCGAGACGGTGCCGATTCATGTGCGCTCGTCGTTCTCGTACAAGCCCGGAACTTGGGTTGTTGATCAGTCAGTCATTGAAGCGGAAGGTGGCAATATGGAGCAGGCAGTGATCAGTGGGGTGGCTCACGACACGTCCGAAGCCAAGGTGACGGTGGTGGGAGTGCCCGACCAGATCGGTCGCGCCGCAAAACTGTTCCGCGTGATCGCCGCCAAGAACATCAACGTGGACATGATTGTGCAGAACATCTCCGTTGGAGAGGGTCGCACGGACATCTCGTTCACCGCCCCGATGGGCGAGCGGGAACGGGCTGTGGACGCGTTAAACTTAGCCAAGGCCGAGATCGGTTTTGAGAACATCGTTGTCAACGACGCCGTTGGCAAGGTCAGCATCGTCGGTGTTGGCATGCGTTCTCATCCTGGTGTGACTGCAAGTTTCTTCGACGCGCTGGCCGAGGCGGGAGTAAACATCGACATGATCTCCACGTCGGAGATTCGCATCAGTGTGGTTGTGGCTGTGGATGACGTGAAGGCCGCCGTCCGCGCCGCGCATACCGCGTTCGGCCTGGACGCCGAAGACGTGGCCGTCGTCTACGCCGGTACCGGTCGCTAGGCGGAGCGTGTCAGACGAGCAGGTAGGCGCTAGCGTCCCGACGGGGGACGCGAGTGAGGCGCGCCCTGCTGACGCCACCATCGACTCTCCCTCCATCATCTCGGGTCCACCACCCGTCATCCTGTCCGAAGTCGCAGGTTCCGCAACCCTCTCGGAAGACGACGTCGAGATTGTCTCTGACGCGGACGCGAGTGAGGCGCGTCTTGCCAAGGTGGGCAAGAACACTTTCGACATGGCTGTGGGCACGTTGGCGTCGCGGCTGCTCGGATTTGTGCGGGTGATGATGCTGGCGCTCGCGGTGCAGCAGTCGAACGCGGCGGACGCTTTCGAGGTGGCAAACACGCTGCCGCAGACCATCTTTGTGCTGCTGTCCACCGGCGCGATTGCGGCAGTGTTCATCCCGCAGATCACCCGCGCGGCCAAACAGGCCGACGGGGGCGAGGACTTCATCAATCGACTGATCACGCTGTTGCTGCTTGTCATCGGGGCTTTCACCGTGCTGGCGATGGTGTTAGTGCCGTGGCTCACCAACATCGCGGTCGCCGATAACGCCGACCTAGCAAAGCCCGGCCTGATCCACCTAGCAGTGCTGCTGGGCTATATATGCATGCCCCAGTTGGCGTTCTACGGGCTGTTTTCTGTGTTGACGCAGGTGCTGAACGTGCGTGGACACTTCCGTTCATTCGCGTGGGCACCGGCGTTGGCAAACGTCATGCAGATCGCCGGTTTCGGCATCTTCTACCTGCTGTGGGGCTACCAGCCCGACCCGGCTGTCTGGTCACTGACGATGATGTTGGTGCTTGGCGGCTCAGTGACGCTCGGCATTGGGGCGCAAGCAGCGGTGTTGATCGTGGCGTTGTATCGGGACGGTTTCCGTTTCCACCCGAGGTTCGGTTGGCGCGGCTACGGTTTCGGCGCAGTCACCAAGATGTCCGCATGGACATTCGCTGGTGTGCTGCTCAGTCCGGTTATGAGCATGGTGATCAACTGGGCTACGTCTGCGGCTCGCGGTGGCGAGGCAGACGTGATCGGGCTGCAAGGCAGCTCGTACGCGTTCCTTTTTGCGGTGCTGCCACACTCCGTCATCACCACATCCGTACTGACGGCCACGTTCCCGGCCTTGTCCAAGGCGTTTGCCGAGGAGGACGTTCCCAAGATCAAGACGAGCCTGCAGGAGTGTCTCACGCTGCCCATGGTGTGGGTGATCCCGGCGTCTGCGGCCCTGATCGCCATCGGCGAACCCCTGTTGACGTTGGTTTGTGGCCTGAGCCCGGTGGAGACTCACGCCCTGTGGTGGGTGTTGGTGGCATACACCGTGGGCATGGTGCCGCTGGCCATCTCAAACCTCAAAGACCGCTACTACTTTGCGCAACAGAACGGTCCGGTGACCTTCGCGTTCTCCTGTGGACAGGTTGCAATCCGGGTGGCCTTCGCTCTCGCTGCGGTCTATGTCGTCAAGGCTGCCTGGGCTGCGGCTACTATAGCCGCTGGTCAGACCGTCGCCGCGCTGCTGTTGGGCGGCATCTGGCTCTGGATGCTGCGCCGCGACATCGGTGCCATCGGCATGGGCCCGGTCACCGCCCTCTGGCTGAAGCTTGGCCTTGCAGGCACTATCGCTGGCGTCTCCGCCTGGACGCTCACCTACATACTGGATGCCAACTCGTCCCGTCTGATGGCCTTCGTCGGTTGCGCAGCGGGTGGCATCGCCTTCTGCGCCGTCCTCTGGGTGGCCGCAAAACTCTTACGTCTAGATCAGTTGACTGATCCCGTGGAAGCCACGGTCTCCAAGGTCTTGGGGCGCACGGCGTAGTATTAGTGACACTGTGTTGCTGCTTGTGTTGTTGGGGTTGGGTGCTGTTGTATGAAGGTGATCAATGTACTGCTCGGTGTGCCACTTGGCTACCTGTTTTACGGGTGCTATCTGCTGGTGGACAATCTGGGCGTGGCGGTGTTGCTGTTTACCGTTGCTGTGAAGGTGGTGTTGTTGCCGCTGTCGCTTCTCGCACAGAAGAACGCCATCACGATGGTCCGGTTGACTCCGCGGCTTGAGGACCTCAAGCGTCGCTATGAGGGCAACAATGCGCAGTTGATGGAGGAACAGAAGAAACTCTACTCGCAGGAGCACTACTCCAACTGGATCAGTATTCTGCCGATGTTGATCCAGATCCCCATCATTCTCGGGCTGATCAACGTCATCTACAATCCTCTGCAGCACTTGCTGCACTTTGGTGCCGATCTGAATGACTCTTTGGTTGCTGCTGTGTCGCAGTTCCGGGGAATCTCTGTGGACGAGCTGGGTTCGGGCGCACAACTGGCCGTGCTGGAGACGGCACACAACACTCCTGACGTTCTGTCGGGCGTGCTGGCGTCTACCCCTGACGGCTCCGGCATTCTCGCCCAGATGCAGGCCGTCAACCTACAATTCCTCGGCATCGACTTGGCGTCCGTGCCGTCGTTTGGATCGTTCAGCATTATCTACCCGATCCTGTCCGCACTGTCCGCGCTGGCGTTGTGTCTGTACCAGAACAAGTACTACGTGCTGTCTGTCACGCAAGGCAACGTGTCGAAGTGGGGGACGACGATCTTCCTGGTCGCCTTCTCCGGCTACTTTGCGTTTGTACTGCCCTGCGGTTTGGGGCTGTACTGGACTGCGGGCAACCTGCTGTCCATCGCAGTAGTGTGGGTGTCCAATCTGATACTGCCACCGGGAAAGTACATCGACTACTCGTTGATTGACATCAAGCCGGTGTTGACGCGTGAACAGAAGGTGGCCCAGCGTGCGCGCAAGAGAGAACTACACAAGCGCGAGACGGCCGATATCAAACGTTTCAATTCGGTGTCGGGCAAGCAACTGATGTTCTACTCTGAGGGCAGTGGTTACTACAAGTACTACGAGCGCATGATCTCGTGGTTGTTGGCCAACTCAGACGTCGTCATTCACTACGTCACCAATGATCCAAACGATCAGGTTTTTGCAGTGGCCGAAGCCAATCCGAAGCTCAAGTGCTACTACGTCGGCCCCACCGCTTTCATCTCGTTCATGATGAAACTCGACGTCGATATGGTCGTCATGACCACGCCGTGCCTAGAGAAGTACCACATCAAGCGCTCACTGGTGCGCAAGGACATTGAGTACGTCTACACGGACCATGGCATGGGCAGCTTCCATCTGGCGCTGCCGGAGGGAGCAGTTGACTCGTTTGACACGGTATTCTGCTACGGACCCAATCATATCGAAGAGGTGCGCCAGACCGAGGAGGTTTATGACCTCCCCGAGAAGCGCCTTGTGCGCACCGGGTTTGGGTTGTTGGACAACATTTTGGAGCGGGTTGCCGATGAAGAGATGCCAGAGAATGACCCGAAGTCCGTCCTTATCGCACCGTCGTGGCAAGCTGAGAACCTGCTCGACGAGGGCGTTGACGAGGTGATTGACTCCCTGCTCGACCATGGCTACAAGGTGATCGTGCGTCCACACCCCGAGTACGTCAAGCGATTCTCCAACCGCATGGATGCCATCGTCAACCGATTCGCCGATGCGCCCGCGGACCGTCTGGAGTTTCAGTTGGACTTCTCCTCCAACTCCACGGTCTACACGTCCGACATCGTTATCACCGACTGGTCGTCCATTGCGACGGAGTTTTCGTACGCCACCAAGAAGCCGTCCATCTTCATCAACACTCCGCTGAAGGTGATGAATCACAACTATCAGCGCATTGAGGCCGTTCCGCGCGAGATCCTGATGCGCGACGAGGTTGGCGTCTCGGTTGACATGGATGAGCTTGCTCGTGTGGGTGACATTGCAGACGAGTTGCTGGCAGACCAAGCCAATTGGAACGATACAGTCACGCAGGTGATGACAGAAAACATCTTCAACATTGGCACCAGTGGTGAAGCATCGGGCCAGTACATTCTTGCCGCGCTAGCAGATATCCGTCGCTCCAAGCGCTAGTCTTCGGTCATGCTGCGCGAGCGCAGCAAAGTCGCAGTATCCGTATCCATGGTCGGGTGGATTCTGCCGCTTCGCGCAAGAATGACGTGAGGTCGCAGAGGGGGTAGAGGTGGCTGTGCCTGCAAACCAGCAGGGGCTAACTGTATTCGTCGTAGACGTTGGGGACTCGCTCTAGCAGGCGCCAATTCTGCCAGTATTTGGCGTCGCCCCTCACCTCGTAGATCAGGGTCTCGGGGATGGTGCCACCCCAATAACCGCTGCGCTGATTGAAGATGCGCACCGAATTCATGTTGAGCTTCGCCTGAAAGTAGGTTGGTCCGTAGCCGAGCGCCATATTGTCGAGACCAACGGCGGAGATAACGGTGGCGCGCAGATTTGCGGGCGTGGTTGGGGCGTTGTTGGTTGCCATCCGATGTCCAGAACTCGAGGTTCCAGCCGGCTTCACGAACAGCCCGACGGTGACTGGCTCGGTCAGGTCTTCGTCGTGGCTCCAACCGTGGTCTCCAGTGACGATGATGGTGGCGTCATCATAGGTGCCCAAGTGTTTCAGCGACTCCAAGTAATCGAAGACGATGTTGAACGCGGCGCGAGTCTGCCAGAGCTGGTTGCCTTGGCTCTCGTCGATCTGCTCCATGTGTGGACCCCAAGTGAATGGTTCATGGGTGCCGTCTAGGTGAATGTAGGTGAACCGCGACTTGTTGCTGCGTTCCAGCGACAGCCCAGCGTTCATGAGCTGCGCATGCATAGGATGGTCGGCGCTGCGGTACTTGGTGACCCCGTCCTCAGGTTCGACGTTGACCGCAGCCTCAAATGCGGACGTGGCCATGTGGAGTCTCGGCTTTGCCACCAGTGGCGCATGTCGGAACAGGGAGAGCTTTAGCAGTTGGCGAAACGCGATGGTCTGGTCGAGTTCACGGTTGTCGGTGGGCGCGACGTTGGCCACCTTGCCAGCCAGGTCACTAGCGTCCCAGTAGATGTACCCCTGCTCGCCGAACATGTACGTGCTCCACCCGGCGTCCTCAATGTCAGCCAGAAACTTGCCGTGCTGCCAAGCGTCACTCGTCCACGCGCGCCCAGGTCGATCAAATTCGTATGTCTCGCCGGTCAACATGTTGACGACTGCTGGCCATGTGCGACTGTAGACTCCCATGTTGTTTGTGAAACGAGTGAAGTCGTTGAAGTGCCCGTCGAAGAACTGGGGGTCGTCGCCCAGCACCTCTTGAATGAAGTCGTCGTCGAGGCGGTCGAGCACAATAACAATGACGTTCTTGGACGGCGAAACCTCGTAGAGCCCTTTGGTCGACAAGATGCTGGTGTGCGGGTGATCCGTCGGCATGGACGTGCTGGTTGCACTGACGACCAGCGCCACGGCCTGCATGCCGATCAGCAGCAGCGGAACGAAGACGCAGACCTTGACCCACACCTTCTTGGCGAGCACGCGCAGCAGCAACGGAGCCAACACAATGGCACCCCAAAGCGCGACGTTGACGATCATGTCGGAGCGCATGGCGTCCCAGTCCACCCGGTCGCCCGTCAGCAGGCCAAGCCCAGTGTTTAGGAAGTTGCCCTGAACGTAGACTGCGATCAGTCCCCCAACGCCCAACGACAGAAAGACGTCGAAAGCGAGGTCGCGCAGCAACAGTAGGGCCACGAATAGGGCCACACACACCACCGCGGAGGCAATCACAATTGTGTTGAGCACTTCGGACAGCAGAAATGGCAGCATCGCGTTGTTGTGTATGGCCAAGTCGACCATACCGAACACCATGAGCGTGAACGGGATGCCCACCGCTACCGGTGCCGCCATTATGGCTCGCTGTCGCAAGCGGTACCCTGGCGGAGACGCCGATGCTCCCGTAGCGTCTGTCGTGTTCGTTCGTTTGGGACGATCAGTCACCACGCCAGGTCGCTCGATGGGGCAGTCATCCACGCCAGGTTCGATGTAGTCCGTTTCGAGGTAGGTCCCATCAACTGCCGCTGCGGCTTCGCTTTCGCTGGTGCTATCGACGCTGCTACTGCTGCTTCGGCGTATCCGCGCAAACAGCGCCTCCACTCGCGCCCGCAGTGTCACTGCAGACATCTGCACTCGACTCGCCAGCACTCCTGCCGCAACGCTCAGCGTAATGACCAACCCGGCCACCACCTGAACAATGTAACTAGTGGTCGCCGGATCGATGTACAGCGGTATCAACAATGTCAGAGACTCCAGTAGGACAAAACAGCCAAATAGGCTGCTCCTACATCATAGTTCATCCTGTCTGTAGTGGGTAGACCATGTTGTCTACAGTAGCGTTGCGGGCATATACCACCGGACGTGGGTAGGCAATTTCGTCAGGCTGAGCGCAATAGCCGCATCTCTGGTGCTGTTGGATGGACCATGTGGCCTAGCTTTTCAGCTTCGAGCAGATTGGAGCAGATTGGAGGAGCCCCCGCGTCAAGTTAGGGCAGTGCGGTCCTGGCCCTGTTCTAACTGCGGGTCAACTCGGTGATGCGCTCGACTGCTGATCGCAGGAAGTGGCCGGAGCGGATCTGCTCACCGACTTTGGCGGCGTTGGCGCGCAGCTCGGCGTACTCGGCTTCGGTGGTGGCTGCGAGACGCTCCTTGAACTCGCCTAGGGATTTGATGGCCCAGCCGACGTGGTTGTCGGTGACGAAGTTGGCCGTGCCTGCTTGGTCCCAAACGGCAACGGGGAGTCCAGCCGCAAGGTAGAGGCTCAGCTTATGTTGGGCGTTGTAGCGCAGGTAGGTGCCGAAGTCGCCCGCGCCGGAGTCGGGGGAGTCGCCGTCCCAGACGAGGCCAAAGTCGCCGTCCAGCAGGCCCGGCAGCTCGTCCGCCGGAAACACTCCCGCATAGTCAACCGCTTGTTTGAGGTCTTGTTCGCGTCCTGGCCCGTAGACGCGCAACTTCAACCCAGTAGGCAGTTGGCGCAGAAACGCGGCCTTATTCAGGTTGCCTGCATACACCGCAGTTCCGCTGTAGTTGGCCGCAGGTCGTGGCTTGCACGGCGTCAGATAGTCCCACACCTGCATCTGCGTCATCGGTTGGGAGACTCCGATTCCGCTCAGATACTCGCTCATGTTTGGTGTGAGGGTGATCAGCCCGTCGGCCTCACGCAACGCCATCTGTTCCGCCAAGGTGATGCCCGCGTCAGCGTCATACCCATAACGCAGGTAGTCAATGTCGTGTACTAGCAAAACATTGGTATACCCGCGCCCCCGCGCTCCGCCCGACAGCGTGGCATAAAACGCTCGCGAGTTCAGCGGATGCTGCGTCAACAACAAGTCGCTGGGCCCCAACCGTCCCAACCGGATATTCAACTTGGGGATAGCCATCAGCCTGCCCAGTCGCGAAAAACTAGCCTGCAACTCAATCGGCGAATACCCCAACGCGCCCAGCGTCACCGCCGTGTCATCCCGCGCCTTCTGGTATGCCGTAGACACCGACCCCACAGTCTTAACGTCCAACAAGAAGTTGCTCACGCTCAAACACTAGCAGTCATACCACACCACAAGCGCGACAGCACGAAATCAGAGACCGAGCAATTCAGCCAAGAACGTGGTTTGATTGATGGCGCAATGGAAAACAACCGGTCGTATACAAAGTATGTGCTGATGCTCGGCGTGATGAGCGCGCTTGGAGCCGTCTCCACAGACATGTATCTGCCGAATCTGCCGGACGTGGCGTCTGATCTAGGCACGACGGAGACGATGGCCGTGCTGACCATGACGTTCATGATGCTCGGCGGTGCCGTCGGTCAGCTTATCTGTGGACCGTTGTCCGACAGGTTTGGACGTCGTGGCCCAGCCCTGATTGGAACGGCGTTGCACGTAGTCACGGCGGTTGGGTGCGCTTTTGCTCCGGCGATTGTGCCGCTGATCGGGTTGCGATTCGCGATGGGCATCTTCAACGCGTCGGCGGGCGTGACGTCGATGGCGGTTATCCGGGACCGTTTTGTGGGGGCCACTGCCGCTGGCCTGATGAGTCGCCTGATGCTGATTATCGGCGTGGCTCCGTTGTTCGCGCCCACTATCGGCACGTATATCGGCGACTGGGTCGGCTGGCGGGGCGTATTCGTGGCGTTGGCACTCTATGGCGTGGTGCTTTTTGTGGTGATTCTGCTGAAATTGCCGGAGACTTTGCCGCCGGAGCGACGCGTCATGCACAATCCGCTGCGTGGTTTCGCGGATTTGGCCCGCGACCGTTACTTCTTGGGCCTCGCCGTTATTCCGGCGTGCATCTCGGTGGCGTTGATGAGTTACGTCTCGGGTTCTCCGTTCGTGTTGCAGGAGGGTTATGAGCTGTCCGGCAGCTTCTACGCGCTGATTTTTGCGATCAACGGCCTTGGATTGGTGGCTGGCGCGCAGTTGAACGCCGCGTTGGTGAAGCACTTTACGTCCGCCCAGATTCTGTCGCGCACGTTGCCGATCAGCGCATGTTTGGCCTTGTGGCTGGCGTTTGTGGGTTGGAGCGGAACTGGGGGGCTCCACTTACTGTGGGGGTCGCTGTTTGCGCTGATCTTCACGTTGAACATGAACTCGCCAAATGCGGCGGCGCTGGCGCTGGCTCGGCACGGCGAGAAAGCGGGCACCGCGAGTGCGTTCCTCGGGTTCGTTCAGGGTGTGGCACCGGCGGCGATTGCCCCATTGGTCACGGTTCTTGGTGGGGACGCTCGGGCGATGACCAGCTTGATGGCGTGCGCGCTACTGGTCGGCCTAGGCGTCTTGGCAGTGGTGACCCCGATCTACCGCCGTGGTGGTGCCGACGAACTGGATCACGCCGGTCTAGAAGAACGTGAAACGATCTAAGCGACCCAGTCGGGTCCCACTGTAGCCGGGATGGGCGCACGGCGGGTGCAGTGAGGTCTCACCCATCGCTGAGGATTGCCACGGCTACAGAAGCGTGACGTCATCAGCAGAGTCTCAGGTGCTTCACAGCGGGAACATAGGGACGCTGCATATCGTTGTGCCTAATCATGGGCACAAAAACCGTTCACATCTCCGGCATGTACTGTCGCGCGTGCGAGGTGCGCGTCGGCAAGAAACTGCGCGCCGTGCCCGGCATTGTTGACGCCGACGTGAGCGCCGCCAAAGGTACGGCGGTGCTGAGCACCACTGGCGCGGTTGATGACCAAGCCATCGAGGCGGCAGTCCGCAAGGCCGGATATGTGGTGGCGACAGGTGCTGAGCCGTGGCTAGCCAAGGACACTACGGTGTGGCGGGACTTCGGCGTCGGGGTAGCCGTGGTGGCCGCGGGATGGCTGTTGCTGCGCCTATTCGGCATCACCGACCTGGCAAACGCACTTGTTATGGACGAATCGGCCGGACTTGGCTTCGTCGCACTGGTCGGCGTTGCGGCATCTGTCTCCACTTGTATGGCCTTGGTCGGCGGCATCGTGATGGGCGTCACGTCCACCTACGCGCAGGCACATCCGGATGCCACCCGCGCGCAACTTCTGCGTCCTCAACTGTTGTTCCATGTGGGACGCGTGGTCGGCTTCGCGGCTCTCGGCGGCGTGATCGGCGCGCTGGGCTCCGTGGTCTCGCTGCAAGGCACCGGCCTGGCGGTCGGCATGATCGTGGTCGCCGTGGTGATGACGCTGCTCGGCATCCGCCTCACCGGAATCTCACCGCGTCTCTCGGGCGCCTCCCTTGCGCTTCCCCCCAGCTTGACCTCGTGGATGACTGACGGACAGACGGGTGAGTATCGCGCCGGTGCTGCGGTTGGTCTCGGCGTAGCGTCGTTCTTCCTACCGTGCGGATTCACCCAAGCCGTGCAGGTGTTTGCGCTAGCCACTGGCGATCCGCTGCGTTCCGCGTCCATCATGGGCGTGTTCGCACTGGCGACGGTCCCTGGCCTGCTGGGCGCTGGCATGGTGTCGTCCGTGCTGCGCCAAGGCGCCGCCCAGACCGTGTTGCGCTGCATCGGCGTCGTAGTGCTGGCGTTCGCCTTAGTCAACGTGACCGGCGGGGTGCGTTCCCTGTCGTCCGCGTTGGGTTGGGGCGCGGTGCAGCCCCCACCGGCGTCCGCCACGGTCCCCGACGGGGTGTTGGGAACTGATGGACGACAGCGCGTCACCACCGCAGTCGAGATTCACGGCTACGAACCCGCTAGTCAAGTGGTGTATGCGGGCATTCCTGTGGACTGGACGCTACTGAATAACTCGGTGTCGTGCGCGGCCGCCGTCAACGCCAAGTCGCTGGGTGCCGGTTCGTTCGTGCTGTACCCCGGCAACAAGAGCGAGACCGTCGAGTTCACCCTCAATGAACCCGGAGTCTACAACTACAGTTGTCAAATGGGTATGTACCGCGGCCAATTCATCGCCGTCCCCTACGACGGCTAGCCGGTCTGTGCGCGGCAGCGTGGCCAACTGGGAGTAGACTCTCATGAGCAGATAGCGACCACTCAACTGGTAGGAGAACGCGCGTGCCGTACGTTGCAGGGAAGACGATTGGCTTCTGGATACGTGCTTCGCGTTCGCAGGCGTTGGGGCAGTCGCTCACGCCGTACCTGCTGGGCACGCTGCTGGCGCTGGCGTCTTGGACTTCCGCGCGCGACAGCGGCACCCTACACTTTAACGCATTGTATGCCGCGCTCGGGTTCTTCGGTGTCGCCTTTGCGCACTCTGGGTTGAATCTGCTGGACGACTACTTTGATTACACCAACGGCTCGGTGCAGGCGCGCCAAGAACTGGCCGATGGGGGAGTGCGCGCGCGCATGGGCAAGTGCTCCTACCTCGATGAGAGCGTGGGGCAGAAGGACATCGCCAAGGCCGCAGCGGGTTTCATCGCAATTGCGGCGGTGTTGGGCACGGCAATTCTGATCGGCCGAGGCCCCGTGGTGCTGGCATTTGCCGGGGCCACACTGCTGCTCGGCGTCGCCTACTCCGGCCCGCCCTTGCGCCTTAGCTATCACGGCCTCGGCGAACTGATCACCGGCTTCATCTTCGGTCCGCTCGTCGTCGTCGCCTCCTACTTTGTGGCTTTGGGACGCATCGACTCCCAAGCCATCTGGGCGTCCGTCCCTGCCGGGCTGCTCACGGTCAATATCCTCAACGCCCACGCGATCATGGATTTTGGACCTGACAAGGCCGCGAACCGCACCACTCTCGTCGTCGCACTTGGCAGCAGGTGGGCGGGTTTGTGGATCGGCGAGGTGCTCATCGTCGCGTCCTATGCGTCGGTCGTTGCCGCCGTCGTCTTGGGCGTCTTCCCATTGGCTGCGCTGGCGGTCTTCGCGACGGTCCCGCTCGCGGTCGAGTTTTCGCGACTGATGGTGCAATACCTCAACCACCCCGAGGTGGACGCCGAGCCGAAGCGCTGGTACGGCCCGATGGGCGCATGGGAGCGCATCACCAAGTCTGGAATCGGCTGGTTCATGGTGCGCTGGTACCTTGCCCGCAACCTGCTGGCCGCGTTCGTGCTGACCCTCGCCGTCGCCAACTTCGTGTAGTGGTCACAACTTGGCAACGTCTGGTTTCGTGCTGATCCTTGGCGTCGCCAACTTCGTGTAGGGTGATTAATGATGTCTGTGCTAACCGAAATGCCGTACTACGCGTCGTGGTTTGCGCGTTGCAAGCTGCTGGGACAACGCCGCCCGCTGCAATCCGTCATCTTTATTACGGACCGCTGCAACCTGAACTGCATCCACTGCAACGTGGTGCGCCAGGGTCCTTACGTGTCCACAATGACGTACGCGCAGGTGGAGGCGCATCTGCGTTACAGTTACGACGCCGGGTCCCGAATCGTCGACTTCGAGGGTGGCGAACCACATCTGTGGCGTGATCGCACGCGCGGTGCCGACATCAATTCCTTGATCGACTTGGCTCGCGAGATCGGCTTCTTCTCTACCACGGTGACGACGAACGCCCAGCAGCCGATCTTTGCCCGACCCGACCTGATTTGGGTCAGCCTAGACGGCTTGCGTGATGAGCATGACTACCAGCGCGGTGCCGGTGCGTTCGACAAGGCGCTCAAGAACATCGAGGCATCCGATCATCCCAATATCAACGTCAACATGTGTGTGACAAGCCACAACTGGCGTGACTTCGTCTCAGTAGCCGAACTGGTGCGCGAGCATCCACGCCTCAACCGGCTGAGCTTCAGCTTCTACGTCCCCTATGAGGGACGTGAGTTGGTGGTGCCCCCTGGCGTGCGCTCAACCATCATCGACCAGGCGCTGGAACTGAAGGCAGCCGGGTTCCCCATAATGAACTCCCGTGCCGGACTGCGGCTCATGCGCGACCCCAAGTCGTTCGCCGACCGCCGTGCCTGCTGGATATCAAACTTCATCTCCAGCGACGGCACCCGCACCCCCTCCTGCCCCGGCATCCTGACCCCCGGCCTCTGTGACGAGTGCGGCTTCGGCATGGGCCCCGAGATGTCACTCCTGTTCAGCCTGCACCCCGAAATGGTCGTAGCCGGTCTAAACGTCCGCGGTTAGTTCCACCATCTCCGAACTCGAATGTGCGCAACCGGCGCGTAACTAGTAAACTTCCTCTCGGAGGATTCGCCTAGTTGGTCTATGGCGCTCGCTTGGAAAGCGGGTTGGGTGCAAGCCCTCACGAGTTCGAATCTCGTATCCTCCGCCAAAGGCTCCGTGTGGGATGAGAACTCACACGGGGTGTGGGGTGTCCCCGCGTGGGTGCTGTCGAATCTCGTATCCTCCGCCAAGGGTGCCTGTGGGGCTATTGTTGCGTCTGTGCAGAAAGCAAGAGCAACAAACGATTACCCTCAAACCAGCGTTGGATGAGTCTGACTTTCTGACCGTCTATGCGTTGGAAAGTGAGTACCTCCCGTTTGCGAAGAGCCTTTGGACCCCAATGCTTCTGACCAAACGACTAGTTCAACGCCGTCCAAGCGCACGATTGAACTCCGTCCAAACGCCTAATAGAATGTCGACCATGTGCTAGATTGGCAACATGAGTTACTCACGGCGAATCATCGATGACGTGCTCGATGAGGTGCTTCCTGGTCTCGCTGCCGTGGCACTCGAAGGCGCCAAGGCAGTAGGTAAGACTGCAACGGCTAGCAGGCGGGCTGCCACGGTACTCTCGCTGACTGACGACCGACATCGCGCAAGCGTCGCGGAAAACTACGATCTGATCACGCAACTTGATCCACCTGTGTTTGTGGACGAATGGCAACTCGAACCCCGAGTTTGGGATCGGGTGCGCCAGGCCGTGGACGACAACCCCACCAAGGGCGGCCAGTTCATACTCGCGGGTTCTGCCGCTGTTGCCCCCAACGTGCGCATCCATAGCGGCGCGGGACGAATCGTTAGCATGGTTCTGCGGCCAATGGCGCTCAGCGAACGCGGCATTGGGATCCCAACCGTGTCGTTGCGTGCCCTCCACGGTGGCGATGCCGAGGTCACGGGGCACACCGACCTCGCGGTGCGGGACTACGTTGACGAGATCCTCCGCTCAGGTTTTCCCGGTATTCGCGACCTCCCGCCCACAGCACGTGACATGCAACTCGACGGTTACCTCACGCGCATCGTGCAGCATGACATGCCCCAAAACGGAATCACCGTACGCCGCCCCGCCGCACTTCGCTCCTGGTTGCGTGCCTACGCTGCCGCCACGGCGTCAACCACCGAATACACGAAGATTCTCGACGCTGCCACGCCTGGCGACTCTGACAAGCCAGCGAAGGCCACCGTCGATGCGTATCGAGAGCATCTGCAACGCCTATTCATCCTTGACCCTGTGGAGGCCTGGATCCCTGCGTTCGCTCCGCTCAAGCGCCTCACATACTCGCCCAAACACAACCTCGTCGACCCTGCACTCGCGGCACGTCTTGTCGGCGTCGGTGCGAGAGGCCTGCTCATTGGGGAGGGCGACATGATCTCACCCCATACGGCTACCTGGCTCGGTGCCCTTTTTGAGTCTCTTGCTTTACAATCCGTCAGGGTCTACGCGGATGCCATGGGTGCCCATGTCGGGCACCTGCGCACCAAGAGTGGCGAGCACGAGGTTGACATCGTCGTAGAAACCAGCGACACCAGATGCGTAGCGCTGGAAGTGAAACTCGCCGACACGGTCAGTGACGCTGACGTGACGCACCTAAACTGGCTTTCAGAGCAACTCGGCGATAGGCTGGCCGACCGAGTGGTTCTCAATACGGGTCCCTACGCCTATCGTCGTGCGGACGGTGTGGCAGTCATCCCGCTGGCGCTCCTTGGTCCGTAGCTCAACCTCGCGGAACAAGAGCGCACCCGGTCATGATCGAAATTACACCCGGTTTTGCAACCGAACTGGACCCGGTTTCGCAACGCAACAGTCATGGCGTGGATGAGTCCCAACGTGAGGGGCTGACGCGAGTTTGAGTCTCGCGTCAGCCCCTGGTCTGGGTGGGTAGGGGCTCCTACTTCAGGTAACTGCTGATGGCGTAGTTGCTGATGTTGGAGCGGTTGATGATTCCGACCATGCGACCATCTTGCAGGACGGGGGCTTTGCGCAGGTGGTGGTCGATCATCGTCTTGCAGATGGTGCCGAGGTCGTCATCGTGGTTGACGCTGATGACGTGACGGGTGGCGATCTCCGCGACCGACATGCCCAGCACGTTTTGCAGCGTCTTGTCGAAGTCGTCGTTGCCCTTTTCGGCGACGATTGACCACGGGCTGGTGAAGTCGGTGTGTTGATGAGCCAGGAAGCGCATGATGTCGCCGTCCGAGATGAAGCCGACCACCTTGCCTTCGGGCGAGACGACGGGAGCACCGGAGATGCCCTTGTCAACGAACGTGCGTAGGGCGTCCTCCACTCTGTCAGTGGGGGCCAGCGCGAACACATCGGTCTTCATGATGGTGCTCAGGTCGAAGGTGGCGCCCTCGTGACGGGGGACGACGGCCTTGGCGTAGTGCCCGATCCGGATGGCGAGCACTAGACCAAGCAATGCGAACACTGCGGTCAGACCGCCAGCAGCAAGGAACCCGGTCTCGCCGTCGTTAGCGGCTGTGACTACCGAGTACACGCCGGTGAACAGCGACGCCCCGATGCAGCCGGCGATCTGGAAGCCGGTGCTCAAAATGGTGACGCCGTGCGGGTTCTGCTCGGGCGCTAGGTGAGACAGGGCTAGGCTCTGCGCCGGGCCGATGATCAGGGCCGAACCGCCGATGACAGGCACGTATAGCAGCGCCAGCAGCCAGATCGAGCCGGTGCCGATGAACAGCGCCAGCGCCACCGCGAACACCGCGATCAGCACAAAGCCGAGCGGCAACAGCACTCGCGCGCCACGCTTGTCATAGATGCGTCCCGCAATGGGTGACAGCACGCAGCACAGCGCGATGGCCGGGAACAGCGTGATGGACGCGGACGACGCCGCGAGGCCGAGCACGCTCTGCATGAAGATCGGGATGATGATGTTCATCGCAAACATGGTGACCAGCGACGCCATGTTGATGAGCACGCCCAACCGGAACGGTGCGACACTCAAGGGCGACAGGTCGATCAGCGGTTGTTCCAGACGGCCCTGGCGCTTCACGAACAGCACCAGCAGCGCCAGTCCGAGCACCACGGCACCAGCGGCGACGGGGATGCTACCAGCGAACACGGTGGAGACGCCGTACAGCACTCCGACAAGCGCCAACCCAACCAGCGCCACCGAGGCGGCGTCCAACTTCGGCTTGGTGAGCTTGGCGATGTTCGGCAGGCACAACGCGCCAAACAGGAAGCACAGCAGCGACAGCCCGGCGAACGTCCACTGCAACACTGGCCAATGCCAGAACGACAGCAGTGCACCCGCGATGATGACGCTGGACGACGGCCCGAGTGTGGTCATCGACCCCATCACGCCCATGTAGGTTCCCAACTTCTCGCGCGGCGCGGCCTCAAGGGTGATGTTCATGCCGACGGGGATCAGCATGCCGGTGCCCAGGCCTTGGATGATGCGCCCCACCAGCAGCAAAGTGAAGGTGGACGAGAGTGCGCCGACGATGCTGCCCGCCAGCAACAGCCCAGTGGTGAGCATGAACAGCGGCTTGGTGGGGATGCTGCGGTACGCGAACGCCGACACCGGCACCATCACGGCTGCGGCCAGCATGTAGCCGGTAGCCAGCCACTGGACGGTGTCGGGCCCAACGTGCAGGTCCTCCATGATCGGTGCGAACCCGACGTTCATGAAAGTCTCGTTGAACGTGGCGATGAACGCCGCGAATGCGGCCACCGCCACGATCAAAATGGGGGACTTATTGGGCGCGGCGGTGTTCTCTTCTGTATTTGTCATTACTGCCTCAACTCGGGAATCTATTGCAATGGAGTCTTTATCGAGAGAGAAAGCTGCCTGAAAACTGCGTCAGACAAACAAAAAACGCGCAGAACCCGGTTAGGAGTTCTACGCGTTATCGCTGTCCAACCCCACAAGTATACCACAAATGCATAGGACGGTTGGAGTCAGGGTGTCTCATCAGGGTTGGGATATGAGGGCAAGAAGTTCACTGTTGTGGCCGGTGACTTGACTTGTCGCGTGCTCTGTTTTCGACCCCGTTGCACGTGTTAAGAGTATGACAGATAACGTGTCTGTTGGCAGACGCACACCCGGTACTGCAACGAATCTGCACCCAGTTTCGCAACTGCATTGATACATCGGCCCTATGCGGTAAAACCGCAATGCTGCTATACTGCATACATGAGTATGTTGGTCAGCGTCCAAAATCGGGGGACGATAGCTATTCCGCCAGCGATACGTCGCACCTACCATCTTGACGAGGACGGCGCGCAGGTCGAGATCATCGAAGAAGACGGTCGGCTGGTCCTCATCCCAAAGATTGCCGTCGATGCCGCATCTGCGTGGTTTTACACGGCTGACTGGCAAGCAAAGGAACGCGAGGCGTCGGCAGCCTACGCCGCCGGTCGGGGCGCCTCCTACTCCACCGCTGAGGATTTCATCGCTGATCTGTCATGAGGTACCTACGTCTAGACACCTTCCTCGCTGACTGGAATCGCCTTCCAGACATCGAGCGTGCAGCAGTGCGGGCCTGGCTTGGCGACGAATTCCTACCTGCAGTGGCCGCCTACGAGGCCGACCCCGCCGGATACCGCTGGCCCAAACACCTCCGCTTCGAGCGCTTAGGTGGCGTCGACGGAGTGTGCGCCATCACATGGTCTTTCGCTGGCCCAGATGGCCGCGCCACATTCCACTTCGACACTTTTGACGGCGAACCGCGCCTAGTCTGGCGCCGCATCGGCCACCACGACATCTATCGTCGTCCGTAGCCAGCAAGAAGTAGCGATGCGAGAAACTCCGAACCCAAATACGCGAGTGGTCCCTGACCGGGAGCGCCCGAACAGTTGGGTTGTGCGAATCGGCGGCACGGAACAGTCGTTTGTCGATGTGTCAGATCCGACGTATCTGGAGTTTGAGTACGTGCAACGCATCGCCGAGGTCATTGACCATGCTGCCGAGCCGGGAGCGCCCATCCGAGTGGTGCACGTAGGTGGCGGCGGACTGACGTTGCCGCGATACGTTGCCGCGACGCGACCGACCTCCGCGCAGATTGTGCTTGAACCCGACATCGCCCTGATCGAGGAGGTGCGCGCGCACGCCCCGCTGGCGAAGATGTCTGGAGTGAAAGTGCGCCCCACCGATGGCCGTTCCGGTCTGGCTGAAATGCCTGCTGACTACGCCGATCTTATTATCATGGACGCGTTCGACGGTGCCTGCGTGCCCGCCGAGCTGGTGACGCGCGAGTGGTTTGCCCTCGTCGCCCATGTGTTGCGCGCCGATGGGACGCTAGTGGCAAATCTAACCGACAAGGCCCCCTTCGCTTGGTCCCGTCGCGTGGTGGCTGGCATCCGCGAACTCTGCCCCACAACCATATTCGCCGCCGAACCCGCCGTCATCAAAGGCCGACGCTTCGGAAACCTAGTCGTCTCGTCTGGCCCAACCCTAAACGTCGCAGCTCTAGAGCGCGTCGCTTCCCGCGCCACCTTCCCCTATCGCGTCATCTCCGGGCCCGCCCTAACCAACTGGCTAGGCAACGCCCACCCCTTCGCCGACTCTGACACCCAGCCGTCCCCACCTCCCGAAGACTTTGGTGTCACCACCCTGACGCGACACAAAGAGTGACGGATCGAGCGATTGCATAGTTGGCCTAGCGACCGACGGCGTAGCCTTGGGCGCCGCGTGGGTTGGCGGCGGCAGTTAGGACGCCGGTCTCGGGGTCGCGGGTGACGGCGCAGAGACGACCTAGGGCCCAGTCGCCAGCGCGAGTTACTTTGTGACCGCGAGTTTCTAGGGCGGTGATCACGTCGTCACCGATGCGATCCTCGACGTGCAGACCGGCGGGTTCCCAGGTGCGGGGCCAGAAGCTGCCGGGGGCGCTGGTGGTGTGCAGGTTGGGGGCGTCAATCGCCTGTTGGGGGGTGTAGCCGCCGACCAGGACGCGCAGCAGCAGCGGGAGTTGCCATTGGTCCTGCTGGTCGCCGCCGGGGGTGCCGCACGCCAGAATCGGGTGACCGTCGCGCAGCACCAGCGTGGGCGTGAGAGTGGTGCGCGGGCGCATGCCCGGCGTCAGCACCGTGGGGGAGTCCGACTCCAGCCACATCATCTGCAGCCGGGTGCCCAAGCAGAAGCCCAGCCCCGGAATTGTGGGGGACGACTGCAACCAGCCACCCGATGGGGTCGCCGAGATCATGTTGCCTGCTGCGTCCACCACATCGATGTGACACGTGTCGCCCCTCGTGACGCCGCTTGCGTCGGTGGGCAGGTCGTCGGGCAATGACGTGTGCAGGGTCGGCTCGCCGACGGTTAGCGAGCGCGCGGGGGTGCCGGGGAGCGCGCCTGCGGGGGCGGCGGAGGTGTCGTACTCGGTGCGCATGGGAGGCAGCACTAGGGTGTGGCCGGGGAGCGCGCCAGGGCGCAGTTCAGCGGAGGCGCGCTCTTCGATCAACGCGCGACGCTGGGCGGCATACGAGGCAGATAGCAGGTAGTCAAGCGCCTCTTGCTCTAGGCCGTCGCGATACCAGGCCTCGCGGTCGGCTAGGGCCAGCTTCATCGCCTCGACGATGGTGTGAGCACCAAGTTCGGTGGACGGATCAAGCCGCGCGTCATCGTACCCGTCAAGAATTGTGAGCGCCTGAAGTAGCGATGGCCCCTGACTCCACGCGCCCACCTTGGCAACCGTGAAACCCCGGAAATCAACCGACGCCGGAGTCTCGTAGGAGGCGGAGAAGCCCTGGACATCGGCAGCGGTCATCACCCCGGCATAGTCGCCGCCATCGGAGTGACGGTGGGGGGTAGCAAAGAACTCCTCGACGCGCGCGCCAACGATGTCACGCCAAGCTGCACGGGCCGCCTCGATGCCCTCCTCCCGCGACGCGCCACCGGCGGTCACGCCTGAGGCCGCGTCAACCAACGCCTGCAATACTGCGGCATGTTCCGGGTTGGTGATGATCTGCCCCGGTTGTGGTGCCGCTCCGTCCTTCAGCCAACGCGAGGCCGACGTCGGCCAGTGTTCGGTGAACAGTTCGCTCACTCCAGTGATTGTCCGGCTCACGGCTGCCAGCACCGGGTGACCGTTACGTGCGTAGTCAATGGCGTATCGCAACACGTCTCCAACCGTGAATGTGCCGTGGTCGCGCAGTAGAATCATCCACGCATCGACAGCGCCGGGGATTGCCGCAGCCAGTGCACCCGAACCCGGCACCATCTCCAGACCCAGCGAGCGATAATGCTCTGCCGTCGCCCCCACAGGTGCCGGACCTTGCCCCACCAGCACCACCGGATTCGCGGGGTCCTCGGCCGTCGCAAACACCCCCATCATGTCCCCGCCAGGTCCGTTCAAGTGCGGTTCCACAACGTGCAACACGAACGCCCCAGCCACGGCAGCGTCAAAAGCATTGCCGCCCCGCTCCAGCACCGCATTGGCGGACGCGGACGCCAGCCAATGCGTCGATGACACCATGCTATGCGTCCCGGCAATGTCTGGTCGGGTGGTGAAAGCGGACGCGGGTGTGAACGCCGCATTGGGCTGCGAAATTGGCATGGATCAATTCTGCCCCTACTGGAACAGCTCGACGCGCAACATGAACACTCCCCGCCCAGTTCTTTTGCGTCTTGTCTTCGCCCGCCTATCAAGGCGGCAGCTAAGTCATGTCGGTAAACCAGATATCTGCCCCACGAACGCACAACAGATGAGATAATTTGAGTAAGGAGGTGTGCGATGGAGCCACTACAGCCCAGTCCGAAACGTCCCGCCATCATTGTGCCGATTGTGGGGCAGACGTTGGCTGCCATCCGCACGCAGGCGGAGGAGATCGCCACCAAGCGTCACATCGACCTGGTTGAGTGGCGCGCAGACTGGTTCAGCGGCATCTCTGGCGACCCTGCCACTCTCGTGTCCGTCATTCAAGAGATAAGAGACGTAGTCAAACTGCCAGTCATCTTCACAGTGCGTTCCATTCCGCAAGGGGGACACGTCACTTTGGGTGGCACAAAGTTTGCCGCCGCCGTCGCGGCCGTGCGGGAGATCGCCGCCTACATCGACATCGAGTTCGACCCCGGTTACGACGTGGTGCGTCCCGCCGCGCAGGCCACTCCCGTCATCTTGTCGTATCACGACGTCAACCACACGCTCGACGAAGAGGGCATCTTCGAGCAGTTGACGCGCATGGCGGCCATCAAACCGGACGTCGTCAAGTTGGCGACGGTTGCGCAGACGGATGAGGACGCGCGCGCCCTGCTGAACGCCACGTCCCGCTTCACCGAGAGCCACCACATCCCCACCATCGCCATCGCGATGGGCCTGCCCGGTCAAGTGACGCGCGTGCTCGGCCACCTCTACGGCTCTTGCGCCACGTTCGCGTCCGTCGGCCAGGGCAGTGCCCCCGGTCAGATGAGCCTGGACAATCTGTTGGCCGCGCTCAGCAACCGTCACTGATCGCTGTCTCGGCTTCAGTAGCGGCCCCGACTCCTCGACTCCTTGGCAGCGGTCGTGCGATAGGGTTCGCGTACGGTTCGCCACCGTCAGCAAGTGGAGCGCATGGTCGGCAAACGTCGCTCGACAGCGGCACCGTTAGTTCGCCGAAGTGAGCTTGAACGCCCACCAAATCAGGACGAGCAGCAGAATTGGCGCTACCCAGGCGACAAGCACGCGGACCAGCCGCGAAAAGACGACCCGCAAGTTGGTGCCGATCAGGAAGCGCAGGTCGGAACGCCCCACCGGGCCGAGCTTCACCCAGCCTCGCACGACGGACGCCAACAGAATCACGCCGCCAACAACCGCCAACAGAACTGCCGCAGTGGCAGGCTCCACGCGTCGGTACAGCAGCACCCCGAGCGCGGCGGCACCAACGACCGCAATCACTCGCGCAGCCAAGATGGACCAGTGGGCCAGACGCGCCTCGGCAGCGATGAACTCGCGCGTGTCCTGTTGCCGTAGCCGATGCAGCACTTGGGCGGACTGGGTGGACATGCTCGACTCAGATTGGTCGTCCAACTCCATAGCAATGTTGACCTGACTACGGGCTTCTTCGACCATACCTTCATCGGCCACGAACCCCACCAGCAGCACCTCGGCCAGCACAATGCGGTACGAGGCGTCCCGCGGGGCCAGAAACACTGCCGCCCTGGCCTCGTTGGCGGCCGCTCCGTTGCGATACATGGCGTGCAGCGTCTTGGCTAGCAACGCATGAACCAGCGCGCTGCCCGGCTCCAGCCGCGCCGACTTCCGCAACGCCGCTAACGCCTGTCGTCTGTGTCCCAAATCGAGCAGCACCGACCCCGCAACCCGCAAGACTTCTGGATCATCCGGCGCAAAGAACCGTGCACGGCGCAACGCCCCCATCGCGTCATCCTCATGTCCCGACACGTTGGCGTGAGCCACCGCCAACTGACACCAAAGCCGCGCATTGTCCGGCTCGGCACCGAGCGCCGACTTCACTTGATCGATGGCATCGAGCCACCGTTTCTGCATGAGCAACACCCCAGACCGCCGCAGTGCAGCGTCCGAACGAGTCTCATCCATACCTCAACTCTAGTTGGCCATGGGTTATTGCCCTGCGGGAATGGCTCCTTTGCCGTCGCTGTATCGAGTGACCGCGGGCCATCAACCGGTACCGGCGGCGGCTTACGATAGTGAGTTTTGCTTGCTGCCCCGTGTTGGCATCTCGAAAAACTGTCGGTGGCACCTGCGAGACTTTGTTGGTCAACACGGAAGGAGCCTCTTGTGCCGTCACATAATTCGTATTACGATAGTCGTATAGCGTTCTGTCGAAGTGGCGACAAGTCGTTGGAGGATGGCGTTGATGTTGTCTTCTTCGCTTCGGCGGATCGCCATCATGCAGCGCATGGTGATGCGCTGCATGTGATGAACAACGCTCGCACGGTCTTAGTTCTGCGCGAGGACCCGCTCAAACTGTTATGGGTGGGCTTCGATTCGCAGGGGAGACCGCGTGAGGTCATCACGGATGAGCCGGATGTTTCGGGACTGATGGTGGTCATTCATGCTGATTTGTTGACGCCTAGCTACTACGAGTTCTTGTGAGGGGGAACGAAGATGAGCGAGAAAGTGTTCACGCCCGAAGAGGTCAAGCGTTTTGAAGCTGGTGCGGCAGAGGCTGAAGCTGGTTACAGCGTCGAGTTCCTTCGGTCTCGACGCGCCGTGGGTCGTCCGCGTGAGATCGGGACGACTGCTGCGGTGGTTGTGCCGGTGAGGCTTGACCCTGCCAAATTGGCGCAGGTGGACGCGTTGGCTGGTTCTGCGCACACGACGAGATCTCAGTGGATCCGCGACGCTGTTGACCGTGCTTTGGCCGACGCTGCCTAACTTCCCCGACACTCGCCACACCCACTCAGAGATACCGACCGGAAACTGTCTCTGTCGCGCACCAGTGGAGCATGTAGTAGTTGCGGGTGTCGTCGCTCGCATCTCTCTACCTCCTGCCTCCCCCCCCCCCCCGTTCCTTCCACGAGGTCGCGGGATTTGCCCTCACAGCAAGCTCACACGTTGGCGGGGTAGCATTGTCTCATGCAGGCAGATCCGGAGGACTTCGCGTTTACGACCGCGTACTCGCCGGACCGGTTGCTGCTGCAACTGCGCTCACAGCAGCGCGGAATTGTGATGCGGCTCATCCTGCTTGCGGTGATTATCGCGTACGCCGGGTACACCATATATAAGGAGTCGCAGCAGCACGAGTTTGACGCCAGCACGTGGATCGCGTTGGGCTGTGTCGGCGGGGCGTGTGCGTTTGTGGTTGTGGCGCTGCTGTTGATCAGCTTTGCCCAGCCGGGCACTCGCAAGGTGACGCTGAGTGTGGTGGTTGTTCTGGTGGGGTTGACGGCCCTGCTTGTGCCGCCGATTCTGCTGTTGCGGGTTACGCGGGCGTTCTCGCGCTACGAGGTTTTCGCGGACTTGACTTGGAGCTCCACCGCAATCATGGTCGCTCTGGGCGTCGGACTAGCGATGCTGTTGGCTGCCGGAGTGATGCTGGCGTTGTGGCGCGTCTCCGATGGCGAAACTCACGGCTTTATCGCGCGTCGCCTAGCGTCAGCGTCAGTCATGGTCATCATCGTGCTGCATGTGGCGACCGGCGTTTTCGTCTCTTACCTGAGCGGCAAGGTCACGCTGCTGGATATCCCGCCCACTGTGGACATGTGGTACTACCAACTGTTCGACGATGCTTCCGTGTGGTCGGCGGCCAGTGGCCTGTTGCTGGCTTTCCCGGTGGGATTTGGGGCCTCTTCCGTACTGCAGATGGCCGGTTTGGCGTGGACCATCAGCGACATGGCCGTTGGTCAGGCGCTGCGAGTGGACCCTGCTGGTTTGGTTGTTGCCGCTAGTCAAGGCCCAGTTCGTATTGTTTGGGACGATGTCGCGGCGCTCAGTGCGCAGGCCCACACGTCGCTGCCTGGGCACGAACTGGTGGTGCGGTCCGACACTGGATTCTCGTGGAAGGTTCCGTTCATATTCCTGGACTCCCTGCCGGGAAGTATCGATTCTGCGGTGCGTGCTGCCACAGACAACTCGTGGGGTTTGGATGTCACTCGTCTCAATCGTGTGATCTGACCCGCCGGTCTTTGCGATTCTCAAGCGGAGCCAAGACAATAGTGCCAAACTAGATGCGTTAGTTATTTCCGACCGACGAAGGAGTTCACTGTGCCCATCGCAACGCCCGAGGTTTACGCCGACATGATTGACCGCGCCAAGGCTGGCCGGTTCGCATACCCCGCGATCAACGTCACGTCATCCCAGACGCTCAACGCCGCCCTGCAAGGGTTTGCGGACGCCGGATCAGACGGCATTGTGCAGATCAGCACGGGCGGTGCCGAATACCTCAGCGGCCAGAAGGTGAAGGACATGGTCACCGGCGCGGTGGCTCTCGCCGAGTACGCGCACGTGGTGGCCGCTAACTACGGCGTCAACATCGCCCTGCACACCGACCACTGCCCCAAGGACAAGCTCGACGGCTACGTGCGTCCGCTGCTCGCCATCTCTGCCGAGCGCGTCGCGGCAGGCAAAGCGCCACTGTTCCAGAGCCACATGTGGGACGGCTCCGCAGTGCCGCTCGCCGAAAACCTAGAAATCGCGCAAGATCTGCTTGCCAAGGCTGCCGCCGCGCACATCATCCTCGAAGTCGAGATCGGCGTCGTCGGTGGTGAAGAAGACGGCGTGGTCGGTGAGATCAACGACAAGCTCTACACCACGCTCGCCGACGGTCTCGCCACCGCCGAGGCGCTCGGACTCGGCGAGAAGGGCCGCTACATCACGGCCCTCACTTTCGGCAACGTCCACGGCGTCTACAAGCCGGGTGCCGTCAAGCTGCGCCCCGCCGTCCTCAAAGAGATTCAGGACGCCGTCGGTGCCCAGTACGGTCGCGAGCGCCCCTTCGACTTGGTGTTCCACGGTGGCTCCGGCTCGTCCGACCAAGAGATCGCAGACGCGGTTGACTACGGCGTCGTCAAAATGAACATCGATACCGACACGCAGTACGCGTTCACCCGCCCGGTGGCCGGCTACATGTTCACTAGCTACGACGGCGTCCTCAAGATCGATGGCGAAGTCGGCAACAAGAAGCAGTATGACCCCCGCGCCTGGGGCAAGCTAGCCGAAAACGGTCTAGCCGCCCGCGTAGTCGAAGCTTGTGAGGCGCTCCGCAGCGCCGGAACTCACGTTTAGTCGCTAGGACATGTCTGACCTAGGGTTCACGCTTGACGCCTACGCGGCGCGGGACTGCCCGGTTAAGGTGCAGAACCGGTTCGATGCTGCGCTGAGTGATGCGCCCGATGTCGCGGATGACTTGCCGGTATCGTCGGAGATTTCGCCGGATTCGTTTGCTACCACGGATGCCAATCGGCAGGCGGTTTTCGCGCGACTTGAGGCGACGCTGCTGGCTGCTGGCGTGTCTTACGTCAACGTGAGTGAGGCGGCGGAGCGTGCGCAGGCGACGCGCGATGCCGTTGCGGCTGGGGTGCACGTCATCATTGCGCCTGCGTTGCGGTCTGACTATGCGACGCATCGGGCATCGCGTCCCGATGTGCTGGTGCGTGAGGGCACGACGGCGACTGGAGGTCCAGGATATCTGCCGGTGCAGATCAAGATGCACCGCGTGGTGGCCCGAACGACGCGTCACGACAGAACGCTGTTGGCAAGCACGTTTGCCGCCCCTTTTGTGACAGACGCCGAGTCTTTCGAGGGCTGGGCGCTGCGCGACTCGCAGGGAGACGACCTGATTCAGCTAGCGCACTACTGGCGTCACCTTGAGGATCTGGATTGGGCAAGTGCCACGCAATCGCCGCTGGCTGGGCTGATCACAACCGACACCGAACCACTGACTGACGCTATTGTGTGGAACGATCTAACCGAGAAGCGGATACGCGTCTACGCTCGGACTCGGCCGGATGAGATCAGAACCGTGAGCGCCTTGGAGCGCTACGACCACGAGTTCGCATTCCGCGTGAAGGTGGCAACCACTACGCAGGCTCATCACGGTACTCCGGACGATCCCACGCTGATGCTGGAGCCAGTTCGCATCCCCGAGTGCAAGCGCTGCCAGTGGTGGAGCGCGTGTGTGAAGCGCATGGGCGCGGCGGACCTGAGCGTCCAAATCGACAAGTCTCCACTCGACGTTCACGAGACGCTGGCCCTGCGCGGACTGGGCGTGGTCACCGTCGCCGACCTTGCGGCTGCCAACCTCGACCAACTGCTGCCCGAGTACCTGCCGCTGGTCGGGCACCAGCAGGAGGCAGAGGAGCGTCTACGACTGGCCGCGCACCGGGCCAGGCTCATCAATGAGGGTGTCGAGGTGGAACGTCGCCGCGACACCGGCCCAATGAACGTGCCCCGCGCCAGCTTTGAGATCGATTTTGACATCGAAACATCACGCGACGGGCGTGTCTACCTATGGGGCTTCTTGGTCTGCGAAGACGGCGTGGACCCCTACTACGTGCACTTCTCCCGCTTCGAGGCGCTGACTGTCCGCTCCGAAGGTGCGCTCGCAAAACGCGCCCTCACCTGGCTGGCCGACACGCTACGCGAACACCCCGAGGCGCTGGTCTACCATTACTCTAACTACGAACTCATCCACATCGATAAGTTCAAAGCCCAACCCTGCGCCCGCCAACTCCTAGGCGAGTTCCGCGACCGTTTCGTTGATCTATTCTCCGTAGTCAAAGGCCATTTCTTCGGCGTTCACGGCCTCGGTCTCAAAGCGGTAGCCAGCGCAGGTGCAGGTTTCTCATGGCGCGACCCCGAGGCCAGCGGCCTAAACTCCCAGTCCTGGTTCGACGAGGCCATCACCGGTGACGACGAACCTACGCGCACCGCCGCCGGGCAGCGCGTCCTCGAATACAACGAAGACGACGTCCGCGCCACCCTAGCCCTACGCACCTGGCTAGCCACATTCGAGTAGACCAGATCTACAAATCCCAGGCAACCAATTCGTCGGCTTGGAGTTCGCCCTCAGGCCAGACGGCACGGGCAATCCCAGCAGCCGCCAAGGCCTTGCGACATCCAGGGCAGGGCTGGTCGGTGATGTAGGCAACGGCGCCCTGTGTGTCGCGAGTGGCGAACAGTAGCGCATTTACCTCGGCGTGGATGGCGATGCAGAATCCGGGAGTGCCAGGAACATCGTAGTCAGAGAAGGCGGGCACCTCGTCGTAGCTGAGGCGACCGCGCGGGCAGGCCCCGTCCAGACAATCCGGACGTCCCGGAGCGGCCCCGTTGTAGCCAGTGGCGATGATGCGGCGGTCCACCACGAGCACCGCGCCCACCTGCCGCCGCACGCACTTAGCGCGCGCGCTCACTGTCTCAGCGATCATCAAAAAGTACTCGTCCCAACTGGGCACAGCGCGGGTAGCCATAGCGGCTATTTTGCCATGTTGTGACGCCTGGGTGGGTGCGACGGCCACTTACGCCGCAGGTTTCGGTCAGTTCTCGGTCGTCACCATTGGCGGCAACCCATCCACAGCCCAAAGTGACTGACCGTCGTCAGTGGGCATCGTCAGGACAGGTACCATCAGGACGGCTGGGTTCGACGTGGGCGCTCACCTGAAGTCGGGGCAGTGCCGTGCTCAGCTCATCACTCAGCGTCTCAGCCAGCGCATGACCGGCTGCGACGCTCCACTCGCCGGGCACGCTGATGTGCAGATCGAGGAAACGCTGCGTGCCAGCGACACGGGAACGCAGGGCGTGATACGTTATGCCCTCACGCAGGTGGGCGTCCAAGACGGCGTGAACCTTGGTCATATCTTCGTCGCCGAGGGCGGCGTCGAGCAGGGAGCTTGCGGAGTCGCGAATTAGATCGTATCCCGTATACAGGATGTTCAGTCCGGCAAGGATGGCGACAATCGGGTCAAGGACGGCCCAGCCGGTTAACCACACTAAACCGACTCCCACGAGCACCGCGATCGTAGTCACAAGGTCGGTCATCAGGTGTTTGCCATCGGCTACGAGCGCTGACGAGGAGTGCGCGCGACCCGCCCGGATGAGCACGAGCGCCACGCCGCCGTTGATGAGCGCGGCCACCACCGAGATCAGCATTCCGATGCCGAGTTGCTCGGGCAGCCGGGGTGTAATCAGCCGCTCGATTGCTGCCCAGATGATGGCCCCAGCGGCCACCAGAATCATCGCACCCTCGACCGCCGCGCTCAGGTATTCGGCCTTCGAGTGACCAAACGGGTGTCCCTCATCGGCAGGTTTGGCTGCCAGTCGCAGGGCGAACAGCGTCACCACGGCGGCAACTAGGTTGATGATCGACTCGGCCGCGTCCGACAGCAGCGAGATTGAGCCGGTCAGCCAAGCAGCGACCGTCTTGATGCCCATCGTGGTCAACGCCGTCGCAACGCTCAGCAGCGCGAATTTGGTCAGACTGGTAGGGAGCGGCTCGTGGGAATGTTCGTGCCCCATATCTCCAGTCTGCCATACGTCGCACTAAGACGGTAGAGCATGGCAGAATAGCTAGAGTTATGAGCACAAGCGTTATCACCTTTGTCTGTCCCGACGGCCCAGGCATCGTCCACTCGATCAGCGGCGCGATTGTCGGTTGTGACGGCAACATCACCGAGTCGCAACAGTATTCATCCCTAGACACCGGCATGTTTTTCCAACGCATCGAGGTGGAGACTGCGGTCAGTTCGGACGAGTTTGACGCGGCCCTCAACCCGGTGGCTGAGCGTTTCGGCGGCACATTGACCATCGATGAGGTGGGACGCCAGGTCCGCACACTGGTGCTCACGTCCAGCGCGCCGCACGCCCTCAGCGCCCTGCTAAGCCGCCAACGACAAGGTGTTTTGCCCATTGATGTGCGCATGGTCATGGGCAACCATGAGGAGTTGCGCCCCCTGGCCGAGTTCTATGACACCCCCTTCGAGCACATTATTGTGACGCCCGAAACTAAGGCCGCCATCGAGGACCGCATCCGCGAGGTCGTCGAAACTCATGATATTGAGTTGGTGGTGCTGGCTCGCTACATGCAGATCCTCTCCCCGGAGCTGTGCGAGTTCCTGCAGGCACGCGCCATCAACATTCACCACTCGTTCCTGCCCGGATTCAAGGGCGCCAACCCGTACAAGCAGGCGCACCAACGCGGCGTCAAACTCATCGGCGCCACCGCCCACTTCGTCACCGCCGACCTAGACGAGGGTCCGATCATCGAGCAGTCCGTCGTCCCCGTCAATCACGCGAAGACCGCCAACCAACTCCGCGACATCGGCCGCGACATCGAGTCCACCACCTTGACCCACGCCGTCCGCCTCTTCGCCGAGCACCGTATCCTCTTAGACGGTCAGCGCACCGTCATCTTTGACTGACGCCTGACTAGGGCGTTGGCGGTTGGCAAGGCAACGACGGCACTGCATCCACGTGGCAGGTATCTCGCTCAGACCGCAGCTATGTCCTCAGTGCGGGACACGTACTTCGACTCAAGGCGGTTGAAAGCGACATCCGTCGGAGTCCCTAGCCCAGCTTGTGACTCCGCCACGGGATGGTCGAGGGTTGGAGCCAACGCGCCGCGACTTTATTGAACCAGCGTTGGCTTGAAGGTGCGCAACCTCAGCGAGTTGGTGACGACGAAGACCGACGAGAAGGCCATGGCGGCACCGGCGATCATCGGGTTTAGCAGGCCTAGGGCTGCTACCGGGATGGCGACCGTGTTGTAGGCGAATGCCCAGAACAGGTTGGTTTTGATGGTGGCGAAGGTGCGGCGGGAGAGGCGGATGGCGTCTAGGGCGGCCATCAGGTCGGAGCGCATCAGGGTGATGTCGGCGGCGGCGATGGCTGCGTCGGTGCCTGCACCCATGGCTAGGCCTAGGTTGGCTTGCGCTAGGGCGGCCGCGTCGTTGACGCCGTCGCCGACCATTGCTACTGAGCGGCCTTCAGATTGCAGTCTTGTGATGACGGCGACCTTGTCTTCGGGCATGACGCCTGCCACCACCTCGCGGATGCCAATTCGGGCGGCAACCGACTTGGCTGCGGATTCGGAGTCTCCGGTCAGCAGGATCGGCGTTAGGTTGATGCGTCCAAATTGTCGAATTGCTTCGATTGATGTGGGACGCAGGGTGTCCGAGATGGAGATGGTGCCCAAGAAGGTGCCGTCTGACGAAACTGCGATTGTGGTTGCGCCCTCCGCAGATTCGACAGTGGTGTTGCCGGTGGGGGAGGTGGCTTCGGCAGACTGAGCGATAACCTCGCCGGTAGCTCCCTCCGCGACCCTAGCGCCAGCGATGTCTGCGGCAGTTGGATCTGTCGGAGAGTTGGCTTCGGCAGTATGTGGAGTCGAGATGTTGACGCCTGCCGAGTCGCGCAAGTCGCCACTCTCGCCAGCGTGGACCCAGCCGGGGCGACCCACCAGAACCTCGTGGCCCTCGATGGTGGCGCGGACGCCTAGGCCCGGCTCGTTAACGAACTCATCCACGTGAGCATCAGATGCGGCATAGTCGGCGATCGCCTTGGCGATGGGGTGTTCCGACGCGCTCTCCGCCGCGCCCGCAAGCCGCAGCAGTTGGTCGCGTTCGATGCCGGTGGCAGGGTTGACTGACGCGACGCTCATCTTGCCGGTGGTGACGGTGCCAGTCTTGTCTAGGACGACCGAGTCGATGTGACGGGCGGCCTCCAGTGCGGCCGCGCCTTGGATGACGATGCCTAGTTCGGCGCCGCGTCCCGTGCCCACCAGCAGGGCGGTGGGGGTAGCGAGGCCGAGCGCGCATGGGCAGGCGATGATCAACACGGCGACCGCCGCCGAGAACGCGAACGATACCGTCTCGTTGCCGATGAGCAGCCAGGCGCCGAAAGTTAGCACGGCGATGCCGATGACGATGGGCACGAACACTCCGGCGATGGCGTCGGCCATGCGCTGTACCTGCGACTTGCCGTCCTGCGCGGCCTCAACCATGCGGGCGATCTGCGCCAATTGGGTGTCGGAGCCGACGCGGGTGGCACGAACGATCAAGCGTCCGGTGGTGTTGACGGCGGCACCGGTGACGGCGTCGTCAGGTCCAACCTCAACCGGAAGGGATTCGCCGGTGACAAGGGAGTTGTCTACCGCCGAGCGTCCTTCAACAATTACGCCGTCGGTGGCGATCTTCTCGCCCGGGCGGACGACGAACAGGTCGCCGACCAGCAGCGTCTCGGTGGGGACGCTCGTCTCGTGACCGTCGGCGTCCAGCACGGTGGCGTGAGTGGCGCCTAGCGTGAGCAGGGCGTTCACTGCAGCACCTGCCGCAGACTTAGAGCGGGCCTCGATTAGGCGTCCCACAAGCAGAAATACCATGATCCCGGCGACTGCTTCAAGATAAATGGACGACGACGCCATGCCGCGCATCAACTCAAGCGAGAACTCGTGCCGGTAATGCATGCCGCCCGCGTGGCCGAACACCATCGCGTAGATCGACCACGCCAGCGCGGCCGTCGTCCCCAGCGAGATCAGGGTGTCCATGGTGAGGGTGCGATGACGCAGATTCAGCAGCGCGGCGCGATGGAAACGCCAGCCGCACCAGCCGTAGACCGGCAGGGTGAGCGCGAGGCACACCCACTGCCAGGCGGGAAACTGTAGCGGCGGGATCATCGAGGTAGCGACTACCGGCACCGCCAGCACCACCGCGACCCACATGCGCAGGCGCAGCGGCGTCACCTCGTCGATGGGGGGAGCCTGCGGGTCCGGTTCGCGGGCACCATAGCCGGCGCCCTCAACCACCTTGATGAGGTCTTGCGGGGTGAGCGTCAGGGGTGCGATGACGTGGGCTTTCTCGGTGGCGTAGTTGACGCTGGCGCGCACCCCGTCCACCTTGTTTAGCTTCTTCTCGATGCGGGCGGCGCAGGCGGCGCATGTCATGCCCGAGATGGATAGATCAAGGGCGCGGACTTCTGCGTCCGCAACGGGCGGCTCGGCGCGTTCCAGTGTGGGGGCGCTCATTAGCGCAACGCGACTTTGTAATCGCCAGCCTCATCGACGGCTGCGGTGACATCGGCGAACAGCGGCGTGGTGTCGGCGTCGATCTCCATGGAACCTGACGCTAGGTCGACACGCACGGCGTCGATTCCGGGGATCGCGGAGACCTCCTCGGTGACGTGAGCGACGCAGTGCTCGCAGGTCATACCGGTGATGATGTATTGGGTGGTTGCCATGTCTGCGTTCGCCTCTCCGGCCCTCTTGCTGGGCCGATTTCTATTCTGCCCGCATGCCGGGCCAGTTCTTGCTTGTTTGCTCACTATCGCTAGCAGCTAAGCACTGCTGATAGCTAAGGTTCATTCAATGTGCTGTGGCTGTGAGCAGCCTGTGTGGGCCATGTTAGTTGGCAAAGAATCGCATGTTTCGTCGCGCAAATCTATTGTTTGTACTCTGACAGGCACCTCGTCTGGGAGCCATCCCATATCTGTGTAACGCTTGGTCTGCCGATTTTGTTTCAGTTTCGATGCGTATTTGCAGTTCACATTGTGAGACGGCACGCGTCTTGCCTAGTCAGCGTCTAGTTGCCTAAGAGCTATTTTGTTGCACTGTGTACAAGATGTGGATAAATGGGGAAAGTCAAGAAGAGTTGCGGGCGATTTGGAGCGCTGGAAATAGTTTCGGCCTATGCGAAAAAGTCGCGAAATATTGGCGGACCAGTAGGACGATTTAGTGGCATAAAGGCTTGTCAGATGCGGTTTCATCCCGGTCGTTACAATCCTTTGTTCACTCACTGCACACACGTCATCCACCACCGTTCGCGTGTCTTACACAGGGAACTACGAGTTGTCCACAACTCCTGTGGATAACTCTGTTGTTTGTGGTTTGTTACAAGAGTTCCAAACCGCTACCGTTGGGCAGACAGGACTGCCGAAACCAGAAATTGTCAGCGGCGTCGTCAACAATAGTGACTGGAACCAAAGCCGCGCATGCGCTCAGGTTGGCTTCACTTATGTTGACTGGCGACATGACGCACTTGCTGGCAGGCGAGGCATTGCTAGAGGCGCAGGTGATGGTTTGACTAGGACCACAGATCGCCATGGAGAGGGGTGACACACAAGTGATAGAGCAACTCTATGACGACGAGCCGCGCACCCGCGTCTCTGACCGCACCCCGCCCCAGGACTTGGCCGCCGAGCGTTCCGTGCTCGGTGCCATGATGCTGTCCAAAGAGGCCATCGGCGAGGTGCTTGAGGTAATCAGCGGCACTGATTTCTACGAGCCGCGCCACGAGATGATCTTCAGCGCCATCGAAGACCTCAACGGTCACGGCATGCCAGCGGACACCATCACCGTCGCTGCCGAGATCGAGAAGCGCGGGCAGATGAGCAAGATCGGCTCGCCCGTGTATTTGATCGATCTTGTGTCGTACGTCTCTATCGCCGCCAATGCGTCCTACTACGCCGAGATCGTGCGCGACAAGGCGGTGTTGCGCCGCCTGATCGACGCCTCCGTCGAGATCGCCCAGCGAGGCTACTCCGGCCAAGGTGAAGCTAAGGACATCGTCGATCACGCGCAGCAGCGCATCTTTGAGGTGTCCACCGGCAAGAACAGCCAAGACTACGAAGTCCTTGACCAGATATTGAACCCGACGCTTGACGTTATTGACGCCGCCCGTGCGGGCAAGAATCGGGGCATCTCTACCGGGTTCGCCGGGCTTGACCGGCTGACCAACGGGCTCATGCCCGGCCAGATGGTCATCGTTGCCGCCCGCCCCGGCGTCGGCAAGTCCATGTTGGCAATCAACCTCGCCGCTCACGCCGCCATCAACGACAACCTAGCTACTGCTCTGTTTTCGTTGGAGATGGGCAAGACCGAGATTGTCATGCGCTTGCTCTCCGCTGAGGCCAGCGTCAACCTTGGTTCCATGTTTGCTGGCAAGATCAGCGACTTGGAGTACCGCAGGCTGCAAGACAAGACGCAGTCGATCTCGGCGGCACCGCTGTTCATTGATGACTCACCCGGTCTCACCATGAACGAGATTCGCACCAAGGCGCGCCGGTTGAAGCAGCGCCACAACCTCCAGTTGGTCATCATCGACTACATCCAGTTGATGTCCAGCGGCAAGCGCGTCGAGAGCCGTCAGGTGGAAGTGGCAGAGTTCTCCCGCCAAGTAAAGCTGCTCGCCAAAGAGTTGCAGGTTCCCGTCGTGGCGCTGGCCCAGTTGAACCGTGGCTCCACCACCGACAGCAAAGACGGCGGCCTGAAAGAGCCAAACTTGGCGCAACTGCGTGAGTCCGGCGCTCTGGAACAGGACGCCGATACGGTGATCCTGCTGCACCAGTTCACCGAGAACAAACAGCGGGTCAGCGAAGGCGGCACCACCGCCGAGGTGCAAGACGGCAGCGGCCAACCTGATCGGCGCGGCGAGGGCGTGTTCATCTTGGCGAAGAACCGCAACGGCCCCACAGGCAGAGTCAACGTCATCTTCCAAGGCCACTACTCAAGATTCATAGAATCCGAGTTCACCCGAGAAGAGTTCTAGGTGGTTAGCGCTGCCCCAGGGTCCTGCCGCTGCGGGGTCCTGCCGCTGCGAGCAGGATGACGTACAGCCGGCTCCGCTACGTTTTCGCGTGATTCTGCGCAAACGCAGCGCGGTCGCAGAATCACGGAGCCAAGAAAGCGGAGGCAAATCGTCCGCTACTTGGAGAGGACCACCCGCTCCTTGTACTTCGGCACGACGGCCATGATGCCCAACTCTTCGCGAATCCGCTTGGCTAGCACGGGGGCGCCCTTCTCGCCGTGCACGCAGAAGACGATCTTTGGCTGCGGGTCTAGTGCCTTGAGCCAGTCCATCAGGTCGGAGGCGTCGGCATGCACTGAGAAGCCGTCGTCCAACAGCACTTCGGCGCGCACGGGGATGTAGCGACCGTACATCTTCAGTTCGGTTTCTCCACCGATGAGGCGGCTGCCCCTAGTGCCCGCAGCCTGATAGCCGGTGAACACAACGGTGTTGCGGGGGTCGGGCAGCATGTGTTCCAAGTGATGCACCACTCGGCCGCCGGTTGCCATACCCGAGGAAGAGATGATGATGCTCGGCTGGTTGGGGTGGTTGAGTTGCATTGATTCTTCGGTGCTCGTAACTTCATGCACGTTGGTCATGTCCAACAGTTCGGAGTCGCGCAGATCCTCGCGCAGTTCGTCGCGCTGCAACGGGTCCTGATACACATCGAGTGCCTTCACGCCCATGGGGGAGTTGATGTAGATGGGCACGTCGGGGATTCGCCCGGCATCGCGCATCTGGTTGAGGGTGCGCAGCAACACTTCGGTGCGGTCCACGGCAAATGCCGGAATCAGCACGTTGCCCTTGCGTGCGATGGTGCGACGGATGGCATCGGCAAACTCCTCGTGCGGCTCTTCATCCCACTCAGGATGCTCGCGGTCACCATACGTTGACTCGACGAGCACGGTGGGCGCGCCTTCGGGAATCTCGCGTGGGCGCAGCACCGGATGGTCGTGGCGGCCAAGGTCGCCCGAGAAGACAACCTCTGCGTCGGGAGTGGTGACGCGGATGGACGCCGATCCGAGGATATGCGCGGTGCGGGTCAGGTGGATGGTGATGCCGTCCCCAAGGCTGATGTCCTTGTCGAAATCGGCGAAACGAAACAGTTTCATCGCCTTCTCGGCGTCCTCGCTGTCGAACAACGGCTCCGGGCTCTCATGCCGCGAGTAGCCACCCTTGGCCGCGTTCTTGGCATCCTGCTCCTGCAACTTCGCAGCATCGGCGAGCACGATCTCGCTGAGCTGTTGGGTGCCATCAGTTGCCCATACTGGGCCACGGAACCCCTGCTTGACCAGACGCGGAAGATACCCAACGTGGTCAAGATGGGCATGCGTGAGCAGCACATCCGTGATCGACGAGGGGCTCACCGGGAACGGTTCCCAGTTGAGCAGGCGCAGATCTTTGTCGCCTTGGAACTGTCCAGCGTCGATCAGCAGCCGACGCTTGCCGGTCTCAAGAAGGTACTTGCTGCCAGTAACGGTGCCTGCGGCCCCGAGGAACGTCAACGTCGTTGTCATGCCTTTAACTCTCTCACACTGCGGGGTTCAGCCATGGCGTGACTCGCGACTGACTGCATTTCGGCTAGGGAGCCTCCGCGATCAGGGCGTGTGACATGGCTGATCACCTGGCCTAACTCCTTCGAGATGTCAAAGCTCATTTCGCGGGCGAAACGGACGGTACCGAGCACAATTCTGTCAACCTCTGCTCGGTGTCCCAGCGCGTGCTCTAGGCGCAGTCTGATCATGGTCAGCAGGTCATCGTGCGAGACGACGAGTTCGCCGCGCTGCAACGCCCACTCGGTCAGCGGGTACTCTTCGGCATCGAGGGCGCGACTGCCGAGGACCACGGCAGCGTCCCGAATTGCCCCAACCATGTTGTTGCGCCAATTGGCCGCCCAACCCCACAGTCCCGGCGGCGCGTCTTGCAACGGAACTCCCCGGACTTGGGATAACGCTCTGATCAGTGAGGCGGTGCTCGCTTTGTTAATCCCTGCGCCGATGAAGGCCTGGAACTGTTCCCAGTCGGATGTGACCATGGGGTGCAGTCGCATCCTGCCCGAGTATGCCTCCGGTAGGTAAGGTTCGCCGTCCGGTGTCGCGCCAAGCCACCCACGCAGTCGCGACATGTTGGAGCGCCGAGTTCCCTCTGAGACGAGCAGCGCGTCGGCCATGGCGACGGAGGTGGTGTTCGGGTGCTCCAACAACCAACCGGCGTACTCGACGCACTGTTGTATCGCCTTGTCTGGGAGTTTGCCGCTGCAGCCAACCAGCGACACCTCGCCTAACACGAGCAGCGTGGGAGCCACACAGTTGACCTCGGCAGCAGTGTCGCACGCCAGCAACGTTCCGTTAGGCACATGACCTCCGTTTTGCTGCTGTGCGAACGCGAGATTGATGTCGTCGAACGTTACCGACAGTGAAGGGGAGGGTTCCAGCAAGTCGTCGGGCGCATCGGGAACATGATCGTCCCACCAGGGTGCTGGGTCCAAGGAGGGGGACGAGTAGGTGGTTGCGTAGTCTGCAAGACTCGCCTCAGTGTCGGGCGTTAGCACGTTAGCGACGAAGCGCTGACCGAACGGATGTACCGTGCCAGCGCGGTCCGCCCCCACCTCAATGGAGTAGTTGGACGACGCCTGTGGCGACCCTCCCGCAACCAACACCGTGATGCCCGCCGCAGCGAAGTCGACGTGCGCGTCGAAGACTGCGTTGGGGGCGCTCAGTGCGTAGAACTGAGGTATCCAAGCGGCTCCGTATTCAGGCTTTGTCTGCTTGCCAAGAACGGTTTCGTAGGTCTGCAAATGGGCTAGCCGCTCAAGCGCCGTGCGGGTCGCCTCAGCGAGCAGCGCGTCAGTGTCGTCGAACCAGGTGATGAGGCCGTCATCCAAGTTGCTCAGCCATTGATGCTCGCCCACGACGCAGTGCATCGTCAACTCTGCCCGCGAGCATGACCGCAACAACTGAGTGGTTATCGTTCCCAAGAGGCCGTTGCAGACGTTCTCGTCGCCATAGAGACAGACAACTCCCGCGTTCGCAAGGTCGAGTTCCACCTGCTGTCGCACCTCATCGTCACTGACGCCCAACACGACGTAGGTCATGACGCCATCGTGGAACTGCTCAGGCGTTGCTCCGGTGGCGGCGCTCTTCGTCAGCGCCGTCTCAAAGCGAGTGATCGCCTCCTCCAAAGTCGGGACGGCTCGTCCCAGTGCCCGATGACGCAGTTGTGCCGCTCGTCGAGCTTGGCACGCAAGTAACACTGCTGCTGCTGCCGTCGGGCCCAACGGGCCGAGGATGGCGAGTAAGCGTTCAGCGGTGCTCAGCGATTCCGGCGCGGTCGCGTCGTCTTCCGTAGTTTGCCGCTCAAATGTTGGCTTGCCGACATCGCTCACTCTGCCATCAGTCGGGGCTGGTGAGCCATCGTAATCAGGCATGGAGGCACCACCTTCCAGTGTCACGCGAGAGTCCTCAACGGTGGAGGCGCTTCCTGCCGTAGAACGGACGTCAGTTACAGAAGAGTCTTCGGCCGTAGGTAGGTCTTCAACTGTGGAGGGGCTCTCGGTAGTTGGGGAGCCTTCGGTGACGGAGAGGCTGTCGACCACCGAGGATGGTAGTCGCAGTTCCTGACCGGGATAAATCAGGTCGGGGTTGACGACCGCGTTCTGATTGGCCTCATGCAGTTGCGGCCACTGGTAGGCGTCACCCAAGTGTGTTTCGGCTAGGTCCCACAGGGTATCGCCAGAGTGGACGACGATGCTTGCCGGCTCGTGGTGCTGCAGTTGTGGCAGGGGATGGCTTGGGGTTAGCTCCTCGACGTTCGCAGGCATGTCTGGAGCAGGAACACTGGCGGGCGTCACTCCGGAGGTTGCCGGAAGTATCAGCACGGTGCCGGGCTTCAGTTCGGCGAGCGGGCCGAGCAAAGACGAGTCATTTTCGGTCAGTATCTCGCCCCACCGCGCCCCACTGCCTAGGTAGGTCTCGGCCAGACTCCAGAGGTCATCGCCGGGTCTAACGAGGTAGGGCTGAGGTTCGGATGCTCCAGTGAGCGACTCCACGGTTCGCCGGGGCGTGCCCGATGTTGCAGTGCCGCTAGCAGCGAGGGCGTCAGTGGTGTCGGTCAACTCCGCGGCATCGGAACTCGTCGCTACCTGTTCGGCAGGGGAGCCAACCCACGTCGTCGCGGCACCGTCTGACGCCGTGCTGGTGTCGGTGAATGAGACAGCGGCGTTCGGATGACCAAACACGCTGACCGCAGTGCCGATAGTTCCCAACGTGGCCACTGCTCCGATTAGGGCCACGGCCGCAGGCGCAAACCAGGCGGTGCCGGGGAGTCGAAGAGACAGTGGTCTGTGACGAAGCTGCGCGATGGTTTCGCCCACCAGCGAGCAGGTGGCGCTCGCCCACGCCAGCCAGCCGATGAGTGTCAGCAGCCCTAGCAGGAAGCTGCCATCATCCGGGCGGGTGAACAGACGTATCCAGTCCACGGTGGCAAGGTTGTTCAGCTTTCCCCACGTCACCAGCGCTACCGGTGACGCGGCGACCAGCAGAATAATCGCAGTGATCGATGCCAGCGCTTTCATCAGTCTTATCATGGTTGCTCCCTGAAAGTATCGAGCAGTTCGGTGGCCGTGGCCCGCAACGTGATGGAGGCGGGTAGGCCAGGGACCAGGAGGTCTCTCAATTGGACAGTGCAGCTTGCGCTGGCACTGACATAAGGCACTTCGTGGGAGACGTTGACTGCCAGTGAGGTGCAATACAGTCCAGCCGTCGCCATGTCTGCGGCGACAAGGTCTGCGGCGAGCGCATCTGTGTTGCCCGAGTAAGGATGCAGTGAGATGTAGCGCGCCCCGGCCGCCGCTGCCGCGTTCAACTGACTCTGTGCCCACGAGAGCCGCCACAGCGCACAGGCCATGGCCGCCACTAGCACCAGCACGGGCACCAGCAGCGCCACTTCGACCGCAGTGGCGCCCCGCGTATTCGGGGTGGTTGCTCTGTTCGGGCCAGTTGCAGACGCGAACCAGTGAGCACGCATGGTGGCGCTCCGTGTGCTTCTCGTCATGGTTGTCATGGGTTCTCCAATGGACGGCTTGCGGTGGCTGTGACGTCGGTCGCCAACCACGAGATGAACGATTTGGTGGTTGCGCTGACCTTCACGGTGACCAGTCCGCCAGCAGTCGTGACTCTGGTGGAGGGGTTGTTGAGCCCGGCATGGGTGAGCACGCGGTCAGCGGCACGCGTGGCGGCGTTCACCTTGGTGTCCCAACTGCCACCAGCTTCGGCGGCCACCTCGGCTGCGGTGAAGGCCGCTTCGACCGCAGCACTGCGGGCGTTCAGCCAGATCGCACTTTGGATCAACGCCAGCACGCAAGTAATAAACACGGGCATCAACAGCGTCCATTGGACGGACTCGCTCATTCCTCTTTGGCTCATTGGGCCCACTTTCGTATTGAATCGTTACGGGTGACTGGTGATGGTGCGAACGCGATGCCCCTGGCCGAGCGTGAACGCTGCACGTTGGGTTCATCGGACTGCCCATCTGCCCAACTAGCTGGGCAGATGGCTCTTCACGTAGGCGGTGATCACCGTGATGATGATGCCCGCCACGGCGACTGCTCCAGCGAGCAGGATCGCGTTCTCGGTTGACTGCGACAACCCACGCTCGCTCTTGGCTTGCAACTCACGAATTGCGGTTGTCATATTCAGGTACGTCGTTGTCATGGCGTTCATTGTCTTATCCATTGGAGTTTCTCCTTAGTTGTTGTTTCTTCAGTTGGTTTGGTGCGGACGGTTGAGGGGGTGGAGGCCAAGTGGGGGATGTGGCACGCGTTCAAGCCATCCCCGTGAGGCTCAACAGCGGCGGGGTGAGGAAGAGCAGTGCGAATGCCAGCACGGGAAGCACCATCCATACGGTCATCGCCTCGGTTTTCTCCTGAGCACTGGCCTTGTCGGCGTTCAGCTGGGCATGTCGCAGTTCACGCACGCGTGCGCGCAGGGTGTGAGCAAGCGCCGCGCCCTGTTCATCCAACGCCATGATGTCCGCAATATCATGCAGTTCATCCAAGCCCAGTTGAGCGGCAAGGTAGTGCAGTTCGGGCCATGGAGCGCGTTGCTGCATGCGCGCGTGTTCTAGCGACGCTGAGATGGAGCGAAACAGAGGAGCATCGCCCATGGCTGCAGCGGACGTTAGCGCCTGCGTTGCCGAGGCGTTGGCGAGCCGCTCCAGAGTCACTAGGTCAAAGTAGACGCTCAGCGCCGCCGCCGATGTCTTGCGGGTTTGCGCCGATGTGCTTCTCAGTTGCAGATCAGGGAGGAAGAACCCGCCCACCGTGCAGACGAGCGACAGGCCTAGGGGAGCTGCCCCCCAACCCAAGTGCAGCATCATGCCAACCCAGGCCATCAGGGCAGGTGCTATGGCCCCGCCGAAGGCAAGGATTAGTTTGGACGCCATAAACTCGGCTGTACTGCGACCCTGCAACGTGAGCAGTTGCTCGTTCTTGGAACCCACACCCAAGTGCGCGGCGTGAAATGCTTGAGCTGCCATCGACTCCAAGCGGTTCTCGGATGCGACCGATCCGTCATCCTCGTGAGTAGCTAGCGCCACTTCACGCACGTTCGCCGATGTAGCGAAGAACGGGTTGGCTCCACCGGACTCGCCTCCAGATGCAGACGCGACGTTGTCGCCCTTTTCGCGCGGTCCCAACAGTGCCAGCGCGTCATCCAACCGAGGTGGTCTGTTGCGAGACAGTCCGCGTGCGGCATTCCACAAGCCCCCGCCGACTAGACACCCGGAGACCATGATGAGAATAGTGAGACTAGGCATGGGCCAATCTCCCGCGTTCTGGAGAGAGTACCAAGATGCGTTCGCTCACGGGTGCCGCAGCCATGACTCTCAGTTTCGCCAGGGCGAGGAAGAAAAGCCCCACCAACGCCACGAGAATCGCGGAACCAATGCCGGAACTGTAGGCGGCAAAATAGCCGGGATTCGTCACGCATGAGAACGCCACCACAGAACCAGTGATGAAGGTGATCTGGCGGGCCACGATACGAGGTTTGGCGCGTTCCAGTGCAATCTCGCGGGCCGCAGCCAGTCGGTCTTGAATGGAGTCCGCCAACGCCGACAGAGTGTCGGTGGCTCCAATGCCGCCTCGCCTTCCCGCCACCAGTAGTGACGCGGCCACCGCGTTGCACTGAGCGCTATCCGCCTCATCTGCGAAGACAGCCAACGCATCATCTAGCGTCCATCCTTGCGACAGTCGGATTGCCAGCAACTCAACATGATCGTGCAGCGGCTCGGGCACTTGTGGCACGCAAGCCTTGATGGCTTCAACTATCGACTTGCCGGTTGGCAGCGATGCCACCAGCGCGCGCACCCATCGGTCAAGCGCGGCCAGCAGGTCGGCCTCATGGTTGGGTGTGTCGGACAGCAGTAAGGGCAGTCCTATGACTACCGCTGGAACCAACAAGGGCGCCAGTAGCCACGACGTAACGAGATATGCCACCGCGCCTGCCGCGAGCCCAACCGCGGTCAGCGCCCGTTCTCGGGGGCGCAACCTCTGCCACGCTCTCACCACTCGCTGCGACAACGAGGCCCGGCCACCGCGTTGCGGGTCAGCGCTCACCGCATTGACGTCGCCGTCCGCGGCAAAGAATGCCCCGCTGACAATGGCAAACATTCCCCCAAGCACCAGTGCACCGCACAACACCACGAACACACTCATCGTGTGACCTCCTGAAACCCGGCGAGACATTCGGCCAAGTCGGCAGTGGGTTGCAACGACCAGTTCCGACCAAGACTATCCGCCCAGTAGGCCTGATGGGTGATCGGACGGCCACCCTCAAGTGCTCCGGTCAGTTGGAGCACCTCGTCGACAAAACGGGTGCGCACCCCGCCGCGCCATGTGTCGTCAACAAGGCGGACGTGGATGATGAGCCCGATGTGGTGGGCCACTTGGGCGTACGCCTCTGAGATCGGCACCGACCCGCCACCAGCGACACGGCTAGCCAAACGGTCGATGGTGCCCAAGGCGGAGTGGGCGTGCGTGGTACACATGGTTCCGGCTCCGGCTAGCATCGCCTCAAACATTGCGCCCGCCTCGCTGCCACGCACCTCGCCCACGACTATGCGCGATAGGTTCTGTCGCAACGCCTCCGGGATGAGATCGGCCACGGTGTACTCGCCTAGGTGACGTCCATCTTGAATCTCGCCCAGACCGACGCGCGCCTGCATGGCCACCACATTCGGCTTGTCTGGACGCAGGTGAGTGAGCAGTTCATAGTCGGTTTCGAGGGTGCCGAAGCGCTCGGAAGGCGGAATGGCGGCAATTAGCGCCCGCAGTAAGGTGGTCTTGCCCGCGCCCTGATCTCCAGCGATGACGATGGAGATGCGTGCCTTCACAGCGGCGGACAGGAACGCCGCCAGAGGCTCGCTGAGCATGCCACCTGCCACAAGGTCCCGTAAGGTCACAGTGGTGAGCAGGTGCTGTCGAATGGTCACCGATGGCCGATCCACCAGCCCAAAGCCGATGGCGTGAAGTCGGAACTTGGAACCCAACGCCAGCGTCATCATCGGATGCGCATCATCAAAGGGACGCGGCGGATCGGCGCTCTGCCCTAAGAAACGAATCGCCTCAATCAACTCGTCATCACTGTCAGCAACTGGCGCGCGGCGCTCCCGGTGCCCATTCCCAAACTGAACGTAGGCTGGTTCGGCTCCCAAGATCTCGATGTTCTCCGCGTCTGGGATGTCGAGAAGTGGTTGCAGTCGGCCATAGCCAAAGATGGCGTTCTCGACGGCGTGTGCGTAAGCCTGTTCGGTGGCCACGCTCCACAGCGGTGTGCCGGAGGTAGTTTGTTGCTCTATATGGCCGCGCACCACCGCTTTGATGACGCTGCGGCCCAAGAGCCTGCGGTCCATGTCGGACAGTGGCGACCGCGTGTCGTCGTCCCAGTATTTGCCACGTTCCGACAGTTCTGCGACGGCATCCCGGCGCAGCGCACGCACGATGCCCCAGTCGAGAGTCGAGTCGAGAGTGCCGTCCACGGTCGAGTGGAGAGATGAGCCGAGAACTGGGCTGAGATTCGCGTCAACGGTCGCGCCGACAGTGCCTGCACGTGCGCTCGGGTGGGGGTCGAAGTTGAGATCATTCATACTGACACCACCTGTCTCGCCGGTCCGGCCTGCCTCGCCTGTTCGACTCCCAGAAACGGGTCAGCGTCTTCATCGACATCCAACCAAGGGACGTTGACGTGCGCGTCACGAGTTCGCAGCCGCGACGCCCAAGCGGCATCCTGTTCACGCAACTGCGACGCCAGCCGGACATACGCGCTTGACAGGCGCGTATGGTTGCCTCTGGCACTGCTTGCGCGTCCGTCACTCAGCACAGCGGCCTCAGTGGGCACATAGGGGATGTCACCCAACACCGGCAGCGAGAACTGCGCCGACACTTCAGAAACCGAGTAGGGGAGGTTCGGCCCCACAACGACCAAGGACAGTGATCGCGCCTTACCGGCATGTTCTGCGGCCTCGCGCAAGGCAGCAACCTGAAGTCGTAGGCGCGCCAAAGAACGCAGAGACGAACGAGTGACGACCAACACCTGTTGGGATGCTTGCAGCAGGGGACGGGGCACGCCATCGGCGCCCAACCTGCCCAAGTCCACGATCACGTCACAGCCTTGTGTCTCGCTCACATGAGCGAGCGCCGTGGCGAACGCGCTCCACACCGGGGCGAACATCCCGGAGGCCCCCGGATGAGTGTAGCCCGGCACAAAGCGTGCTCCGTGCCCAAGTTCACTTCGTCTGGCGCGACCACCAGCATGGGCAGGCGCCGGGGTGTCGGACGTGTTGTCTGCATGGCTTACTCTCATGCCAGGTTCTGGGTTGTTGTCCTCGCTTGATGCCCCCGACGCCCGCAGCGTTCGCGAAGAACGCCAGGGCAACGGTGGCAAGAGCAGGCTCTGCTCGAAGACCACGTCTTCTAGCGGCACGGCACGGCGGTACGCCTCAGCGACCCATGGCAGCCCGCGCCCGTTCGTATCGACACTGCCCTGCAAATAGCCCGCCAAAACGGCCTGATTTGGGCAGGGGTCCGCGTCCACTAGCAGGCAGTTTCTGGGCCAGAGCAGCGCCATGCCCAGCGCCGTGGTGGTGACTCCGGGAGAGCCGCCTGCGGAAACCAATGTGACTATCGCCATCAGCGCTCACCCTCTCGAACGACAACGATGCGATCTGCCGCTGCCAATACCGCCACGCGGGCGGCCAATGAGGAGTCAACGGCGATGTCAAGCGCGAAACTGGTGGCATCCGGCAGCCGCTCCGGCGGGCTGACTACCACTGCCGGATACTCGGCCACCCGAGGCACTACGGCCGTTCCGCCACCTCCGGTGCCCGCCCCGTCGGTCCCACCGGCCCCTTCAGTCACCTCCAACTTGTCAGCCCCTTCCAACGGCAGTTCGATCAGCAACACTCTGGTACCGACCGGCAGCGCACCCGTCGGCAGTCGTCCGTATGTAAGACGCAGTCCCAACTGGCTCATTCCAGCATCGATCGGCGCCAACCCAAACGAACCCGGCACCAACAGACTCCCCGCGCGCAGGTCACTCAACGCGTAGTTGCCGGTGACCGCTTCCACACTGTCGGAAGGCACATAGCTCATGCCCGGGGAGAGCACCACGTCGATGACGCCGATGTCAGCCGCCGACAGCAGTTCGCCTCGCGCCACGTCGGTCTGGACGATCAACACGGACGTGATCTTGGACGTAGTTGCCCACGCGAACGCGGCCCCTAGCCCACCGAGACAGACGCACAGCACGCCAATGACGACCATACGCACGTTGACCCGGGCCCTGACGCTTACCGGATGCGCCCCACTGCGCGACCATGAACTTCGCGACCACGAACCGTCGTTCGACTCTGCCATCTGCTGCCCCTTAACACTCGCTACCACCCGGCTTCCTGGGGTGGAGAACGCAACGTTAGTGGATCGCAGACCCAAAAGAACGGTGACCAAAAAAATCTGTGGATAACTTTTTCAAAAAGACCAAAAAGAGCCAGCCTGTGGATAACTCAGCCGGGCGATAAGGCCCAAACCAGACCCAAAGCAGGCACAAACCGAGTCCAAGTCATTGCCGCAGCAGCCACAGCCACACCGCCTTGGGAGGGCCAGGGAAAGCCCCCGAACCCTGCCCTCCCAAGGCAGTGCTCATGCCCGGACAGGCAACAAGGAGTCACGAAAAGGAGGAAACGTGTCCTTGATGCTTTGCGCCCGCGTCTGCTGCGTTTTCGGCTCTTTCTGCTCACTCCGTCTTGAGGTGAGCCGACCGAAAACGGTGAAAGCCTGCTGGTACCTGTTGGCTCAGGTCGCGATGTCAGAGACGACAGTAGGTAGCCGCTGGGGTGCGATGCGCCCAGTCAGCCGCAAATTTGAGTGTCGTGTGGTACGCCATAAAGACCAGTATAGCCTAGAGTCCACGGGCGTCCACAAATGAGTCCATAATTCAGAGAGTGTTCTTCGTACAACTGGGAGATGTGGTCTCACTTGGGCGACGTTACTTTCGCACCAGGGCGCGTTCGCCTGCGCGGACAGGGAACGACAACCGGTTGCCGGGCAGCGGCAGCGGGCACATAAAATGGGGCGAGAACGAGCACGGCGGCAGGGTGGCGTAATTGAAGTCAACCACAGTCTTGCCAGCGCCACCTTCCGGCCAGCGGATCGGCAGGAAACGCAACGGCGCCCCGGCCTCTTTGGCGGCCGTGTCAAGGAATGAGATGGACGTCGGTTGGCCTATCTCGCCGTTGACCTGCATGGTGACCGACTGCCCATCCACAGGGTGCTGGAACGTGAACTGTGCGGTAACAGTGACGGGCACCTTGCGTCCCGTCACCAGCGTGATCTCCACGTCCTCAGGCGCAAGCAGTACAAACTCGGCTTCGATGACCCACTGCGGGTCGTAGCCGTAGACATCAATGCCTGCCAGCGTGGTTCGCGTCTCGGCTTCGGGGTCAAAGACGCGCAGACCCAGCAGTCCGATTCGCGCGATGGCGAGCAGCCGCAACCCCCGCCAGACTGCGGACTTTTCTGGCGCAAAGACCAGATTGCCGTCCACCCAAGCCACGCCCTCTTGCAGGTCGGTGACGTCGGCCGGGTCGAGACCGACGCCGACCACCGCATCGGGTGTGGCGTACCAGGTGCCAGCAATGGGATCGACAGTTTCGGGTGTCTCGCTGAGGTAGTGGGTGCCGATAAGCGCCGAGTCGGAGAAGGGAGCCAACGCATAGGCCTCGCGGCGGGCGCGAAATGCGGCGAACTTGGAAGTCGGGTCTGTGGGCATGTACAGATAGTACTCCGCGTATACGGTTGTGTACAGTGCTAGCGCCCACGGATCAGGCTGGTGTGACGACTGTGGTTGACGGCGGTGGGGGTGGCTACCGCATCTGCGCCCAAGGGATGGGAGGAGTCGCCGCGAGGGCGACGGGAAAGCATTCGCCCAACGAACCCGACACTGTGGCACGATTGAACCGTGGATACTCCCGGTTTTCTTACCATCTTGGGCGCGGGCGGCGTGGCGATGCTGGTTGCCGCGCTCGCGGATCGTCGCACCCGAAAGCGGGCCGAGAGAGAGCGCCCCGGCACAACCGACCCGGAGACCACCCCAGAGTACGTCACAGAGGAACAGCTGGTTCGAAACGCCAGCCGTTTACGCACTCAGACGACCGTACTAGCCACCGAGGGCATGACGCCACTGTCTTTGCGTCTGGTTGACCTCCGTTTTGGGCAGGGCGCCAGTAAGACATCGTCCCTTGCAGGGGTAAACGTGCTAGTTTGTAACGATCCAATTACGTCGATGCGTGAGCTACTGCCCATCTTCACCATGGCATCTACGGCCACCACCCCGCTTATCATCGCGGCACCCAGCGTCGAACAGCAGACCGCCGACACGCTCGTCGCCAACCATATGGCCGGAAAACTCACGCTCCAGGTGCTAGTGCCTGCCTCAGGAGATGCCACCGCTCTGGCCGAGTTGGCCGCAATCGCGCAGGCAACTCCAATCACGTTTATTGACCTGCGTGCAGGTGACGTAACCGCCGCTGACTTGGGGTTTCTTGAACTCAGCGTCACCACGGCAGACCCGGCCCAGACGTTTGTCTCGACGTCCCACAACTAGGGTCTAAACCACTGCTTGAGATTGAAGGCCAACAGTTTTTCGATCACCCGGCAAGCGCGAGTAGATTCATCATCACAACCGCGGGTTGAACAGATGGGGCGCATAGCGCCGGGGAAGCCACCTGATCCCCGCGGTTCGTACTTTTTGCCCCCTTTTGCACCTTTATTGGCATCTTTGCCCGCTCCTGCCGTAGCATTGTGCATTGCCGAGTCCCTGTCGTCCAGAGGCCTAGGACCCAGCCCTTTCAAGGCTGTAACGGCGGTTCGAATCCGCTCGGGGATACTCTTTCGGCTCATGGCGCGTGTCGCCGTCGTCCCACGTCGTGACGACGAGTTGGGTTGAAAAGCGGCCAAGACACGCATGAGTCGCAAGTTAAGGAGTGACATGTCAAGCGAGGATTACCCGCAAGAGCCATCTGGAGTGCCAGGAATTGAGCCCGTGGGGGACGTCAGCGACGTAGCGTCTGGCATCGTCAGCGGTGGCGACGCAGTTGAGGCTAACACCTCAGCCCCGACTGAGGCTGAGGTTAGGTCTGAGGTGACGGACGCCCCCGCCCCCGACGGCGAGCCAGTCCCCTTTGTGACGTCTGACACCGACATCCCGGCGGACCACGTCGGTGCCCCTGACCCCAACGCTCCGTTCGACCCGTTAGCTGCTGCTGCGGCAGCCACGCAGCAGACTTGGGTGCCCGCAACTCCAGTTGACGCGCTCCCTTCCGGTACCGCAACAGCACCCGCCAAGGCCCCCAAGAAGGTCACCAAAGTGGGCGTCATAATCAATGCGGTGTGCATCGTCGTTGCCGTCATTGTCGTCGTCGGTGGCGTGCTGTGGAACAACTCGTCTAAGCCCATCACCACAGCCGCATTCAAGCGAGCGGCAGCGGAGCTGAGTGGTACTGGCCCCACTGGCATCGGCACGTTTGAGAACTTCAGTGTGTCCAATGGCGTCCAAGACTGCGCGGCCTTCACCGGTCTGAACGAGAAGATGAAGGACGGTCAAGAGGCCTCCCCCGGATTCGACTCGGACAGCGCGATGCTGCTCATCCGATTCCTTGAGGGAGACGACGCGGTGGCGTTTGCCAGCGGCACGTTCGACTGCCTAGAGCAGAGCGGGTTCATCGACCTCGCCGAGACTACCGCTAAGGTCACCACCGCGTTCGGCCTGCTTGGTAAGGTTCAAGTATGGGAGACGGTCACCACTGAGACCGACTATGAGATGACCATCCACTCGGCCGTGTACCGTAACGTCGTCGCGTGGAACGTCGACTGGAATCCGTTGACCACCCCGATCAGCTTCGACGACTGGAAAGCTTGGGCTACTACCACATTCCGCGACGCCATCGACGACGCCCGCAACCCGTAGGCTGTGGATCCTGCGACTGCACGCAGGATGACGCAGGCTAAGAGTCCTTACCAAATCGGGTTTGTTAGCCAACTGACCAACTTTGCCATGTGCAGGTTGAGTAGTGACGCTCCGGGCAGCAACACCTTGCTCAAGAAAAACTGTCGGTGGGGACGGCTAGCGTTTGAGACATGGCAAAGACTGCGGGTTATGAGTGCTCAGAGTGTGGTTGGACGAGCGTGCGCTGGGTGGGGCGCTGTGGCGAGTGTCAAGCTTGGGGGACGGTGGCAGAGCGGGGCGCGGGCAAGCTGCGCGCTGTCGCTAGTGTCGCTCCTGATGCGCGCGCCGTGCCCATCGGTGAGGTGGCTATGGATGAGGCTCCGCGCACCCGGATCGGTATCGGGGAGCTTGACCGTGTGCTGGGTGGTGGTCTTGTTGGTGGCGAGGTGGTGCTGCTGGCGGGGGAGCCGGGAGTGGGCAAATCGACGTTGCTGCTCGCCGCTGCGGCCAAATGGGCTAGTCAAGGGCGAAACGCCCTGTATATCAGCGGCGAAGAATCCGCCTCCCAAGTGCGACTCAGGGCCGAGCGCACCGGCGGGCTGGCACCGTCACTGTATTTGGCGTCCGAAACCGAGTTGGGCACAGTGCTGGGGCACGTGGAACAGCTTCACCCCTCCCTGCTGGTGGTCGATTCCGTGCAGACCATCGGATGCGCCGAGGCGGACGGTACTCCCGGCGGGGTCAGCCAGGTGCGGGAGGTCACGGCTGCGCTGGTGTGGGTGGCGAAACGCACCGGGATGTGCGTGGTGATCATCGGCCACGTCACCAAAGACGGCAGTATCGCCGGGCCGCGCACCATGGAACACCTTGTGGACGCGGTATTGAGCTTTGAGGGGGATCGGCACTCCGGGTTCCGCATAGTTCGGGCCACCAAGAACCGTTTCGGCCCCGCAGATGAGGTGGGGTGCTTTGAGATGCGCGACAACGGCATAGCTGAAGTTGCGGACCCGTCCGGACTGTTCACCTCGCATCACGAAGAACCGACTCCCGGCACCGCGCTTACAGTTACCATCGAGGGACGACGCCCGATGCTCACCGAAGTGCAGGCGCTCGTTGCGGCAGTGGGTGGTGACGCGCCATTGCGCCGCGTTACAAGCGGTCTTGAAGGTTCGCGGGTGGCGATGATCCTCGCCGTGTTGCAGCGTCGCGCGCACGTCGCGGTGCATCACCACGACGTGTATGTATCTACTGTAGGCGGTGCGCGGGTCAGTGACCCTGGAGCCGACCTAGCGGTAGCCATCGCCGTGGCGTCTGGGGCGGTAGATCGTGCGTTCTCCCGTCGCGTGGTCGCCATCGGTGAGGTCGGTCTAGCAGGCGAGCTGCGTCGCGTCCCCGGCACCGAACGCCGCCTCACTGAGGCGGCCCGGCTCGGTTTCGAGCTAGCTCTAGTGCCCGCCGGGTCCCGCGACACCACCCGCAAGGCTGGTGGCGAGCTAGGTTCGCTGCGCGTAGTAGAAGTTGCCACCGTCTCCGACGCCATCGGCGTTCTAGACCTGAAGCGCCTCCGCCTGGCCGCATGAGGCTGCGCTCTTCTTTCCTGTCACTGTGTGCGCAACCGTTAGGTGCAGTCGCAGAACCCATCCGTCGAGTGCGGATCTTGCGTCTTCACGCAAGATGACGCGATTTTGTATTGTGCCGAATTACTCAAGGAATAGTGGAGGGTTACAGGGGGGTGGAATGAAGCTAAGCGCGTAAGCGTTATGCTGTCAGCAACAAAACCACAGGAGTACGGTCTATGGAGTTCCCCAAGGCTATTCGCAGCATTCTGGCTGCGTTCGTCACCATCGTTTGTACTATCGGCGGATTCGCCATCTCTCCTTCCCCTGCCTACGCGGCTGGTTCGGATCCAGTAATGACGCCAAATGCTGGCGGACATAACTGGTCTAACGGCACTGGTGGTATCTCCATTTACTTGGATTACGTGACGTGTTCGGGTAATCAACCCATATATGAGTGGGGCGTGTTGGTTCCCACGGGCAAGTCATGTCAGCCCTATTTCGTGTTTGAGAATAACTCTGGCGTACGTCAGGTTCTCGTCAGCCCGACGCATATTTCCATTACCGATGCGGCGACTGGATCGAGCACCAACTCGTCGACAACTGGCAATGTTGACAATGGAAAGACAAAGAACATCAATAAATCGTTTACCGTCCCGAAGACCGGCGGTTCGTGGTACGCCGAGGCGGAATTCTGTTGGTATGAGTATGGCGACAAGAACAAGGTGACCACCTGTGCCACTGCCAGCGCGGCCATCACGACCACTGATGTCACCCCTTCGGACCCTGATCCCGTTCACACGTGGCTGTGGTCAAATGCGACGAGCAATGGCGACTCTTATTCGATCATCAACCCGACGAGTGATGTGGCGCTTATGGGACAGGTCCAAGGCATCATTGGTGCCAAGCACACCAACTGGGTTGACTTCACCAATACTGGCGACGAGTCAGTTTACGTCGATCTTGGCTGGCCTATTTGGGCGAATCCGGACGACGAATACATGAGTAACTTCCAACAAACGGCAACTCTGGATCCCGGAGAGACAGCACGCTTCCGTGTGGATGACCGCATACTCTATGTGAACCTTGTATCCGGAACGTGGACCAATGTTCACTTGTACTGGGAGAACGGAGACAGTCAGAATATCAAGTTCGGATGGTATTACCACGGTGAAGTTACTCACACCTTCACTTGGTCTGATGCCATTATCGACGTTGACGGCGTGGACACTCCCATGGGTAGCTACATCGATCCCAACTCCAGCGCCGAGCCTTGGCAATGGCCGCTCTTTGCCATCAACGACCTAGACACGGACACTGTTTACAACTGGACGGCACTGTTCACAAACACGGGCAGCGAATCCGTGTCTCTCTGGGGTCAGACGGTCCCTGCCGGGAACTCACACCGTTTTGCGTTCGTGAGGACTACTCCCACAACACCTGTTGTCGAGACTTATTATCAGATTTCCCTTCAGATGTTGTGGGCAAATGGCGAGACTATATGGACTGGGCCCGGCATTCACTACAACACCACTCGTCCTTCATTCCAGTGGGACACCACGGGCGCTGTCGGAACCGAAAGCGGCCTACTTATCATCGACGGGAGCGTTACGGATACCCCAACATATGGCATTGCGCATGGGGCTAGTGTTGGCGATCCCGTGACGGCAACAATCATTAATGACAGCGATGGTGACATTCGAGTCAATGGTGTTGTAGTTCACTCCGGGGACTCTGCCGTTGTCGGCGGAGATGATGCGCAGAATCCGTGCTATGCAACACAGGAACTGCTTGATGATGGGGTGCAGTCCTGTGACGTCACCATCACATACTTGCGTGGAACCGGCGATTTGATAATCCCCACCCAGTTCAGCGTTCAGTACTCTGCTGCCAACCTGTCCATTGACACCTCTTGGAGTCTCAACAACGACGATACCGCTGTGATCCTGACCATCGAAAACACGGGCAACGTGGACGGTGAACTCAACGTTGCCGAACTGGCGCAGGCCGGTTGGACTTGCCTCGAAACCTCCGTGGCTGTTGGCGACTCCGTCACTTGCGAGAAGCCGTACGACTACTACGACGGTTTCACAGAGACGGTTGAGCCGTCCCTCAGCAACTCCACCTTCGGTCTTGATGCTCCCGGCAGTGAGACCATTGATCTGGCTCCGAACATCTTGTGGCGCACTGTCACCTACGTGTCTGTTGGACACACCGCCGGTGCGGTCCCCGATCCGGTCCCTGTTGCCAACGGTGACGAACATCTAGTGGCAGGTCAAGGAACGCTGGTTCGCGACGGTCACACCTTCTCAGGCTGGGAAATGCGACACGTCGGCAACCTCCCGCTCTTACAGCCCGGCGCAATCTTCAAGATGGCTGGCCAGTCGCCTGCTGCCACACATCAGCCCGGTGTTGCCATTGTGGTGACGTCGAGCATTGAGTTGCACGCCGTGTGGACGGAAAACAACGTGCCCCCAGTGCCGGTTGTGCAGCCCCCGGAGACTCCAGAGGACGTGACCACTCCATCAGGCGCGCCCAACTCAGGGCTGCCAAACACTGGTAGCGGCATGGACGGCTCGTCGGCCCCCTTGGCTCTCCTGATGTTGTTCGCCAGCATCGGAACCCTAGGTGCCGGGCTGTCTCCCAAGAAGCGGTCATAGCTGAGAGTTAACTCTCACTCAACCTGTGCGTGGTCGCAGAATCAACCTTGTGTCTGGATTCTGCGACCGCGTTGCGCCCTCCTGCGCGTAGTCGCAGAACTCACCCGCTATGGCACCAGATTGTGGTAAGTTGAAAGATGACACGGGAGCCTCACACAAGCGAGGCTGAGAGGAGAGCGCAAGCTCTCGACCGGGAAACCTGATCTGGGTAATGCCAGCGGAGGGAGTCCAATCTCACGCACTCATCCGAGTGCTTCACCCGTGCCCGAGTAGAAACAACCTAAGGGGCACATAATGAAGAAACACATGGCCGCTTTGGCCGCTGCGTCACTCGCAGTGGCTGGCCTCATGCTCGGCGCCTGTAGCGCCGACGAAACCTCACCAGCGGCGTCCACGGCGTCCACCACTCCCACCGCAGGTACGACGCTGACCGTCATCACGCACGACTCATTCGAACTGCCGGACGAACTGGTGTCCGCGTTTGAAGCGCAGACTGGCATTGACGTCACGTTTATCGCGCCAGGCAACGCCGGAACCATCGTCAATCAACTGATCCTCACCAAAGATTCGCCGCTGGGGGACGTGGTGTTTGGCATCGACAACACCTTTGCTGGCCGCGCGATCAGCAACGGGGTGCTGCAGCCCTACGCGTCACCCAACTTGCCCACTGACGCTGCCACCACTGCCGCGCTGGCGGATGGCATCGGGTCGCTCACCCCCATTGACTGGGGCGACGTCTGCCTGAACGCCGACGTCGCTTGGTACGGTGAGCGCTCCCTCGCCATCCCGGCAACACTGGATGACCTAGTCAAACCCGAGTACGCCAACCAACTGGTGGTCACCAACCCGGCCACCTCGTCTCCTGGACTGGCCTTCCTAGCTGCAACCGTGGGCGCAAAGGGTGAGGATGGCTATCTGGCCTACTGGCAGGAGTTGGCCGACAACGGCGTGAGAGTCTCCGCCAGTTGGACCGACGCCTACACCGTGGAGTTCTCCGGGTCGTCCGGCAAGGGTGCCTATCCGTTGGTGCTCTCCTACGCGTCGTCGCCCATGTATGAGGTGGGGGACAGCGGCGAGAGTGCCACCGTTACCATTCCCGGTGCCTGCTTCCGTCAGGTGGAGTACGCCGGTATCGTCGCCGGGGCCAGTAACCCGTTGGGCGCACAACTGTTCATCGACTGGTTGCTCACCGCTGAAGTGCAGTCCGCGATTCCGGACGAGATGTACATGACGCCGGTCAGCCCGGCCGCAACGCTGCCCGCAGAGTGGGGCAAGTACGTCAACGTGGTCACCGCGCCTATCTGGGTGAGCCCCGCGCTCATCGAGGCCAATCGCGAAACCTGGATTCAAGACTGGACCGAGATAGTGCTCGGGTAGTCTGACACGATCACGAGGCATGGAAGCTCTGTCACTCTCTGAGAGGACACGCATGAAGAAGCGGATGGCATGGGTGCTGGCGGGTGTGCTCCCGCTGGCATTCCTTGCCCTCTTCTTCTTGTGGCCGGTGTTTTCCCTAGTGGCGCGAGGGTTTCAAGACGAATCTGGGTGGACGCTCGACGCCGTGGGCCACACCCTCGCGTCGGCACGCACCGTGCGCATCATCCGGCAGACGTTCACGCTGGCCGTCTTGGGCACCGTCTTCTCAACCCTGCTGGGGTTGCCCGGAGCCTACGTGTTGTATCGCCTGCGCTTTCGCGGCCAGCGGGCACTGCGCGCAATCGTCACCATTCCGTTCGTACTGCCCAGCGTGGTGGTGGGGGTGGCATTCCGCTCCCTGCTGAACTCCACTGGGCCGTTGGGTTGGCTTGGTCTAGACGGCACCCCAACCGCAGTGGTGGCCGCAATGGTGTTCTTCAACTACTCATTGGTGGTGCGCACCGTTGGAGCGTTGTGGTCGCGGCTCGATGAGCGCACCGTGCAGGCGGCTCGCACCCTAGGAGCCACCCCCGCCCGCGCGTTCGTCACCATCACCCTGCCTGCCCTGGCACCGGCCATCGGGTCGGCGGCATCCCTAGTGTTCCTGTTCTGTGCCAGTGCCTTTGGCATCGTACTAGTGCTCGGCGGGTCGCGCATCGGCACTGTCGAGACCGAGATCTGGTACCAAACCACCACTATGCTCAACCTGAGCGCCGCCGCTGCGCTCTCCATCGTCCAGTTGGTGTTCGTGAGCGCCAGCCTGCTGCTGGCTAGCGTAGTGAGACGCCGCCAACAGCGCGCCCTGGCCAGCCGCGCCACTGTCAGTCAACAACAACTGCGCTCCAGCGATGCCCCGGTCGTTGCGGTGACGCTGCTTGTCATCGGGGTGTTAGTGCTGGTGCCGCTGGGCACTTTGGTGTATCGATCGTTCGTGGTGCGCGGGGGCGGTCTGGGGCTAGCCAACTACGCCAACCTCGCCACCAACGCGTCGGGTGCCCTCAGCGTCAGCGTGTGGGCGGCACTGTGTAACTCGCTGATCATCGGGCTGTGTGCCTGCGCGCTCGCCCTGATCTTGGGCTGGCTGGTCGCCTATGTGCTGTCTCGCTCGCCCATCACCCGCGCCGGACGCACCACGATCACCCTGCTGGACTCGGCATTCATGCTGCCGTTGGGCATCTCGGCGGTGACCGTTGGTTTCGGATTCCTCATCACTCTCAACCGTCCGCCCCTGGACCTGCGCAGCAGTTGGGTGCTCATCCCCATCGCCCAGGCGCTGGTGGCGCTGCCCCTTGTGGTGCGCACCTTGTTGCCGACATGGCGGTCCATCGACCCCAAACTGCGCCAGGCAGCCGCGACGCTGGGCGCGAGTGACTCGCGCATCCTCGCCACCGTCGATCTGCCCCTAACCGCCCGCAGCATCGGACTCGCCGCCGGGTTCGCCTTCGCCACCTCGCTGGGCGAGTTTGGCGCCACCTCGTTCCTGTCGCGCCCAGATCGGCCTACACTGCCAGTGGTGGTGTATCGCCTGATCAGCCGCCCCGGGGCAGAAAACTTCGGCACGGCACTAGCGGCGGCGGTTGTGCTAGCCGTAGTCACCGCCACGGTGATGAGCATCGCGGAGGCTCTAGGCGGAAAGGAGACCCACGGATGGTGAGTGAAGGCCTCACAGTCAACCACATCGCGGTGAAGTACGGCCAGAACCTTGTGGTGGACGACTTCTCGCTCACTCTCGCGCCCGGAGAGATCATAGCGCTGCTCGGGCCGTCGGGGTCCGGCAAGTCAACCATTCTGCGCGCCATCGCTGGGCTGGAACCGCTGGTGGCAGGCAGCATCGCGTGGGACGGCGTGGATGTCACGCATGTGCCCACGCATAAGCGTGGTTTCGTGCTGATGTTTCAAGACGGTCAGCTCTTCCCGCACCTAGACGTGGCGGGCAACGTCGCTTACGGCATCAACTCGCTGCCCGGACCAACCCGCGATGCCCGCGTGGCCGAACTGCTGGAGTTGGTTGGCCTGGCTGACTACGGCAAACGCCCGATCACCGCCTTGTCTGGTGGCGAGGCCCAGCGTGTGGCTCTTGCCCGCAGCCTTGCCCCCGTCCCCAAAGTGCTGCTGCTTGACGAGCCGCTGTCATCCCTCGACACCGAACTGCGCGGAAGGCTCGCGGCAGAGATTAGGACGATGATTCGCGCACGAGACACGGCGGCGATCTACGTCACCCACGACACGTCCGAAGCTGACGCCGTAGCTGATCGGGTAGTCCTGCTCCAATAAAGGGCTAGCGAATTTCGAGCGGATTGGCGCGCTTGACGGCGGCGATACCCTCGTGGGTGATGTAGGCCCAGAGCGGAACGGACGCGAACTCAAGACCGAGGCCCAGAATCACCGCAGCCAACTGTCCGGACGTCAACTCCCAATAGGTGTAGCCGTTCCAGCCGCTGAACACCGATGCGACGGCAAGCGCCCCCGCTATGGTGAAGAACGCGATCGTCAACGGTTTGCCGGAGAAGTTGGCGAGCGCCCGCCCGATGCCGAGCCAGAGCGCCGCCACCACGAAGCCGATCAGGCCAAGGGCGAAGATCATCAGCGCCTCTTGTCTGTCCGAGTTGCCGTCGTAGGTGATGTGCGAGGTGATGGGCCAGGTGATCATCATGCCGCCGAGCACAGCCCCGGCGATGATCCACTCGCGCCGGGACACGCGCCGATTGGTGCGCACATTGGATTGTGGGGAGACCATCAGTTTGTCGATGCGCGTGACCGGAACCTCGCCCCAATCCTTGATGGTGAGTCCGGCGAGTGCGGCAAACCGCTCGATGTCGGCGCGGCGGTACACGCGCTCGTCGTCGCTAGCTAGGCGTGCCAGCATGGTGCCTTGTGAGTCAAGGATCATCCAGCCGGTGACGTGGCGTCCGGCCATGGTGAGGGCGTCGCGCGAGTCGGCGGTGATCTGCGTGGTGTAGGTGACGAGTTCGCGAGCCTCACCGTCGCCGCTGCCAACGTCGAAGTGATTTTCGTTGGACGAGAGCCAGACGACAATCTGGTCGTCCTCAAAGCGCAGTTTGGGGCCGTGACCGAGTTTGATCGGCCACAGTTCGTTCTCTTCGGGCTCTTTCGCTTTTCCTTGAGACATGTGGCCGGGCCCTCCTTGATAACCGCTGAGCCACCTAAGAGAATCGAACTCTTGACCTGCTCATTACGAGTGAGCCGCTCTACCAACTGAGCTAAGGTGGCGTCAGCACCGCTGACGCATACGCATCAACGGGCCAATGAAATTGTAACGGGTCTTCCCTTACGATGAGAAACGCTACCAGTTACGGGGGTCAGATTGCGGTCGCGCAACCCCGAAGGCCAACTGACAGACCGGCCACGTCACCCGGCGCACAACGTCTGTCGCTCTGCGCGAACGCAGGGCCGATGTTGGGACAGTAATCTAATCCATCTGACAGACGGTGCCGTCTTGCGGGACAGTTCCATCTGTCAGATAACCGCGCACGATCTTGTCGATGCAGGATGAGCCGGCGTCGTATGACCCGTGTCCCACGCCGTCGCGTGTCACCAACACCGCGCTTTCCAACGCTTCGGCCATCCACTCCGCGTACTGGTATGGGGTGGCGTTGTCGCCGGTGCCTCCGATGACTAGTAGCGGAGCCGCGCCCGCGCCGGAGAACTTGATCTGTGGTGCTGGACGAGTGCCCCACACCACGCAAGTGACGTTTGGCCCCATGAAGCCGGCGAAGAAGGGTGCTCGCTGCGCATCTTCCTTCCAGCCAGCGAACGAGGCGTCGAGTCCTTCGTCAGAACCGTCTAGACAGGAGATCGCCGGGAACGCGAACGCCATCGGTTCCCACGAGTTGGTGTCGCGGGAGTTCAGCAGGTCGGCGGCGTACAGCAGGTTGGCGCCGTCGCGAGTGGCAATGGTGTACTCAATGACCTGGGTCATGTCTTCGTAGTAGTCAGCACCGAAGTAGAAGTAGAGCGCCAAACCGGTGATGGCGTACGACTGCGTCAAGGCACGCTGGCCCACCGGGATCGGGTTTGCGTCCAGATCTGCGACAAACGCTGTGAGCGCCGCGATCACTTCAGCCTCGGTCGCGCCCAGCGAGCACTTGCCCGTCGGTTCAGGTGCAGGCGATGGAGAGGGTGAGGGCGTTGCGCCTGTGGCAGGTGCGTTCTGTGCGGCACACCACTGTGCCCACTTGTGCAACGCTAACTCGAAACCGTCTGACTGTGACACGCCCTCTTTGTCCGTGATGTTGACGGCCGCATCAAGGATCATACGGCCAGTATTCTCTGGGAACAGTTCGGCGTAGACGGAGCCGATGTAGGTGCCGTAGGAGACGCCGTGGAAGTTGAACTTTTCGTCCCCTAGCAGTCGGCGCACCATGTCGAAGTCGTAGATCGCCTCGATGGTGGAGATGTGATCAAGCAGTCGGCCAGACCCGGCGCGGCACTGCGCCGCGAACTCGCGGGCACCGGCGATCAGCAGGGTCTTCTCGGCGTCCGTGTCGGGCGAGTAGTCAAGGTCAAAGTAGGCGTCCGTCTGTGCTGTGGTGCCGCACACTACTGCCGTCGAGTCGCCAGAGCCACGCGGGTCGAGGCCAACGATGTCGTACTGTTCCAGACCGGTAGACGAGTAGTCGCTGACGTAGTCCTTGGCCGAACCGCCAGGGCCGCCGGGGTTGATGAACAACGTGCCTAGGGCCGGAGTCTGTGTGGACGGACGGCGTTTCATGGACAGAGTGATGGCCTGAGCGTCCGGGTCATTCCAGTCCAGCGGGGCCAGCACGTTGGCGCACTCGTAGCCGCCGCACTGGATCCAAGTCACCTCTTGATCGAAGTATCTGCCGTAGCCAGAGCCTGCTGGAGGCGCGGCATAGCCGGGCAGGTCCACATCGATGACGGAGAAGGTGCTGCGATCCGGGGCGGTCCACGCAGTGTAGAGGTTCGCCGGCACGGGCAGCGTGAAATCTGCGTATGGGTCCTCGGTGGGCGTGATCTGTCCAAGGCCGTCCGGGTCCGCCGGTGGATGTGGCGCGCAACCCCCCAACCCAAGGGACAATGTGAGTCCAAGGGCTGCGGATGCGATTAGTGTCACTTTGCCAGTCTTCATAGCGTCTAGCTTTCTTCCTCGTTTGCGTCTGGGGCAGTGTCTTGTGGCCCGGGTGGGGGAGTCTCGGATTCGGGTTCGTCAGCGTCAAACGGCACGCTACCAGACTCGGGGGTCCGCATCGGTGTAGCGACAGGCTTAGGTTTGAAGACGGCGCTGGCGGCGTCCCTAGTGCGGGCGGTTGCGGCGCTGACTGATGACGCGGCGCTCGATGCTGCCGTGACGATGGGTTGTGCCACGCGCTGGGTGATGGGCACGCGAGCGACCGAGGCGAGCGGGCAGTTGCAGACTTGTCCATCGCGCAGTTTGACGCTCACCTCTTCGGCGGGCACGCGCCGCCCGATGACCTTGCCGGGCCCTTGGGGAGTGACCACGGAGGTGCCCATCTCGGGTGCGCGACGGATGAACTCGCGGTAGGCAGGTTGTTCAAACTTCAAACAACACTTGAGTTTGCCGCAGGCGCCAGATATGGCCGACGGATTGCCCTGCAAGTCTTGCACCTTTGCAAGACGCAGGCTGATGGGTTCAAAAGTGGACATCCAAGTGCAACAACACAACGCTCTGCCGCACGTCCCCAAGCCACCACACAGGCGCGTGGCGTCTCGTCCCCCAACCTGTCGCAGGTCAACGCGGGCCTGCAGCGCGCGCGCCAGTTCGCCGACGAGGGTGCGGAAATCGACGCGTCCCGGAGCTTGGAAGTAGATGGCGACCAGCAGGTCAACGGACGGGTCGCGGTCGATCCAGTCAACGGCGACGATCTTCATGTCTGGGGCATGTTGGGCGGTCAACTCTTTGACTACGCCAAACGCCCACTCACGCTTGGCTCTGTTGTCCTCGTCGCGCTTGATGTCCACCGGTGCGGCCATGCCGAGGCAGTGCGGCAGCGGGACCGTCAGTGACATTGAGTCGGTGGCCGTCCACACCACGTGCGCCACTTCCGGACCGGACGGTGTGGGATACAGCACGGCATCGCCCACGGAGAAGGTCTCTTCGGCGGCATCCAAATAGTGCAGTTGCCCGCCGTCTTCGAAGGTGACCGCGAGAGTGTTTGTCACCGCGCCCCCTTTGTTGCGTGTCTCAAGCTGATCGCCGTGCAGTTGTCGGCCGAGTTAGTCGAGTTAGTCGAGCGACCCGGCCGGGTCGCTGATTTTGGCGGCACGGCGGAAGCCATCCACCGCCCAGCCGCCGGAGCCAAGTGCGATCAGCGCGATGCCGACACCAGCGAGCAACAGTTGTAGTTCGCCGTAGGCCCCGTTGATGCCGGTGCGCAGAATCGAGAAGTTGCCCCACTGCACGAACACCAGCGACGCTATTGCCAGTACCGTGAGCACAACCGCAGCCGCACGCGTGCCGAACCCGATTGCCAGCAGCACTGCGACCAGCAGCAGCACTCCTGATTCCACCCATGCGAGGGCTTCCGGACTAGGAGCCCCGTAGCTCTCCAAATAGGCCGCCGCGTCGGCGCGGTGTAGGAAGATCTGGACTCCACGCAACCCGATGATCGCGGCAGTGATGAGTCGCAACACAAACAGGCCGATGGAACCCAGCCACTTGTCCGTGTCGTTCTTGCGCGGCACTGGAACGTGGTATCCCTCGGCTGGTGGGGTGACGGTGCCCAGCTGCCGATTGCGGTCCTCGCGGGCCGCAGCGAGTTGGGCCGGGTCTTCTGCGGGAAGACCCGTACGTGCGCGGTTCGCCTGTTCCCAGGCCGCTGCCTGGGCGACGGCCTGAGCGTGGGCGTCAGCAGCAGCAATGTCGGCGGCCACCTGTACCGCCTGCGCGTCAGGCGGTATGAAGTCGCGGAATCCTTCGTCTGCGGGTGCGTTCGTCACTTGCGCAAACGGCGAGATGACTTCATCAGGTTCCATGCTCACTGCGGGCATGACTGGCGTCGGGATATCGTCCACCGTTGGGGGCGCAAGCTGCTGTGGGCTTGACGATTCCACGAACGACTCCTCCGTGGGAGGGCCAGCGGCAGTGGCGACCTCGGGAACGGTGCCTGCTACTGTTGTAACGTTTCCGGTTTCTGCCGTCGCAGGTTGCAAGGTGGGAACAATCCATCCGGAAGCAGCGGGGATGGAGGCAGTGGAGGATGTAGAGCTTGCGCCCAAGCCCGATTCGTGTGCCACGAACTGATCCTTGATTTCGTCGGTCATGATTGCGTTCCGCGTCTCCTATTCGTGTGGGAAGTCACCAGTATCAATCCTGCCTTGTTAGGGGGTCAATGCCGGGTACCAACACGCCATTTATCGCTTTGAACCCAATGACAGCAGCAGCGATTCCATCGCCATCAGCGGGCTAACGTTGTGATCCAGTTGGGCGCGCGCGGTGAGGATCGCGTCGAGATATCGGATGGTCTGCGCGGTCGTGGTGGCCTGTGCCGCTGCGGTTATCGCGTCGGCGGCATCGACGTTGACAATCTGGACGGCCGGTAACACTCCCGGTGCCGTGCCGGGCAGGGGAGTGGCACCGAGTTGCAGGGTTAGCACGTCGCGATACCATGTGGTCAGGTCGGTGAACACCTTGTCCAACTCGCTGCGCACCAGCCGTTTGGCGCGACTCTTCTGTTCCTCTTCCAGTCGCTTTTTGTCGCGGGCGTAGGTGGTGGCGATCTCTGCTGGCCTGCTGCCGCCACCAATGCCGTAGCTGGCGTCCAAGTTGGCGCGTTCCGTGGCATCCAACTCGGCGACGTTCTCTTTGACTTGGCTTTCGGCGATGCTCACCAGCTTTGCGGCCTCTTGCAGGCAAGCCCCAACTCCGGTGAGCCGGGACGGCAGGGTGATGATGTGTTGCCGGGTTGCGCGCGCCGATTCGCTCCTGGCAAGGCCTCTTGCCCAGCCAACATGCCCCTGGGTGATGTGCGCCACTTGCTTTGCCGTCTGCTGATCCACCCCATCGCGGTTGATCAGCAGACGGGCCACGTCATCATCATTCGGGGTGACGAGGTGCAGTTCGCGTGTGCGAGAGCGGATGGTCACCGACACGTCATCCGGCGTGGGGGCGCAGAGCAACCATACCGTGCGCGGCGGGGGTTCTTCGAGGCTCTTCAGCAGTGCATTGGACGCCTGGTCGGTCACCCGGTCGGCCTCTTCTATGACGATGATCTGCCACCGGCCACCGGTTGGCGTCATGGCGGACTTTCTGGCAAGTCCGCGCACTTCATCGACGCCGATGCTCAGCCCTTGGGCGCGCACCAAGGTGACGTCTGGATTGGCTCCTGACAGTGTGGTGCGACAACTGTTGCACTCGCCGCAGCCGCCTTCCGCGCACTGCAACGCCGCCGCGAAGGCGCGCGCAGCATTGGAGCGCCCCGATCCGGGCGGGCCGACGATAAGCCAGGCGTGCGACATGGCATGGACATCTCCCGCGACTGCGCGCTGCATGACATCAACCGCGCGCCGCTGTCCAATCAGTTCATCCCAGACGCTCACACATTAAGTGTCGCAGATGGTGCCGACAGTTTTCACTTGGGTGCCGCAAAGTGTGTCGGGATACGGGTTGGCAGCGGCACAGATATGGTCCCGGTTCTTTCCGTCGGGCGAAACTGGTCCGCGCGATCAGCGCGTGACTGGCGCTGGCAGCTGCAACCCGAGGGTTGCCAGTCGGTCGCGGACACTCGCTGCGATCTGCTCGCGGGGCGCAAAGGCGTTGAGCACCAGATAGCGTTCCGAGTCGGCGGCAGCGATGTCGAGGAAGGCCTGTCGCGCACGGGCATGTAGCTCCAGCCCGGCAGATTCGAGTCGATCTTTGGACTCGATGGTCTCCACAGCTTGGGCGGGGTCGGCATCAAGCACGACGGTCAGGTCGGGGCGAAGGTCATCTGTGGCCCAGCGGGCGACGCGTTCCACCTCGTCGGCGCACAGTTGGCGTCCGTTACCTTGGTAGGCGATGGTAGAGTCCACGTAGCGGTCCGACACCACCACCTTACCCTCTTGCAGGGCCGGGATGACGAGTTCAGCGACGTGTTGTGCCTTGTCAGCGATGTATAACAGCGCCTCGGTCTTGGCGCGGATGTCGCCAGACTCGGGGCTGAGCACCAGATGGCGCATATGCGCCCCCAGCCACGTATCTCCCGGTTCAAAGGTGATCACATGCGGCACGTTTTCCTGCTCTAAGCTGGCACGCAAGTACCGCACTTGTGTGGACTTGCCAACGGAATCTCCACCCTCAAAGACAACAAACAGTCCGGGGTACCGTTGCTCGCTCGTCATGTTCGATCAGTTTCCTTGGGGCTAGTTCTAGTGGTTTGACCCTGCTGCGGCAGTGCTGCCACTGTGGGTTACTGTCTTGGTCTTGGTGGTGCTGTTGGCTGTTGGCAGTGCCCGCTTGGGCGACGTGGCTCTACTTGGCCGCAGGTTTCTTGGTAGTGGTCTTCTTGGCCGCAGGTTTCTTGGCGGTGGTCTTGCGTTTGGTGGTTGTGCTCGGACCCTTGGCGCGCTTCTCGGCTAACAGTTCTGCGGCACGCGTCAGGTCGATGGTGTCGGGGGAGTCGCCACGACGCAGCGTGGCGTTGGTCTCGCCATCGGTGACATAAGGCCCAAAGCGGCCCTCCTTCACGCTGATCGGCTTTCCGGTTTCCGGGTCGTCGCCCAACACCTTTGCCGCTGCGGATGCAGCACCGGTAGTGCGGGTGCGACCGTAGGTTTTCGGCTGGGCCAACAGTGCCTTGGCTTCGTCAAGCGTGATGGTGAGCAGTTGTTCCTCGTCAGTGAGCGACCGGGAGTCCTTGCCCTTCTGAATGTAGGGGCCGTAGCGACCATTGGATGCGACGATCTCGGTGTCGTCATCCACACCAACCACTCGGGGCAGCGTTAGCAGCTTGAGCGCGTCGTCCAAGGTGATTTCGCCGAGGTTCATCGTCTTGAACAGGCTTGCCGTGCGGGCTTTCACCTTCTTGTCTGTGTCCTCGGGCAGTTCCTCGGTGACGTAGGGGCCGTAGCGTCCATCGCGTGCCGTGATGACGTAGCCGGTGTGGGGATCGGTGCCGAGTGCCCGGTTGGCGTTGCCGCTGGTGGCAGCGCTCAGCAACTCTTTGGCAACCTCTACGGTCAACTCGTCCGGAGCTATGGATTCAGGGATGTTGCCACGCACCGCATCGGCGTCCTCGACGTAGGCGCCGTAACGGCCCACGCGGACGTTGATGCCCTCCCCAATGGCGATGGTTGAGATGGCCTTGGCATCGATCTCGCCGAGGTTGTTGACCAGCTTGTCCAGGCCCAGTGCGGCCTCGGAACCAAAGTAGAAGTCGGACAAGACGGCGAGACGCCCAATCTCGCCATTGGCGATCTCGTCGAGTTTGTCTTCAAGTTCTGCGGTGAAGGCGTAGTCCACCAAGTTGCTGAAGTGTTGTTCCAGCAGCCTAGTGACGGCGAACGCCAGCCACGTCGGCACCAGTGCAGTGCCGCGCTTGAACACATAGTCGCGCTCGGTTATGGTGCGAATAATCGAGGCGTACGTGCTCGGACGCCCGATCTCCAACTCTTCGAGTTTTGCTACCAGCGAAGGCTCCGTGAACCGAGCCGGAGGCTTGGTGGCGTGATCTTCAGGAGTGACCTCGGTGGCTTTGAGCGCTTGTCCCACCGTCAGCGGCGGCAAGGTCGCGTTGGCAGTGTCGTCCTCGCCACTGGTCTCGGCGCGGGTGTCTGTCTCCACATAAACTTTGCGGAATCCCGCAAACTCTATGGTTTGGCCGGACGCCGCAAAAACGCTGTGTTGCACGCTCGCGCCGCCATCCAACGCCACCGGGGACGCCAGATCGGCAGTCACGGTGACGGACAGCGACCGGCCTGTCGCATCGGCCATCTGGGAGGCGACAGTGCGCTGCCACACCAGTTCGTAGAGGCGCAGTTTCTCGCCCATCAGTCCGGTTTGTGCCGGAGTTTGAAAGCTGTCGCCCGCCGGGCGAATAGCCTCGTGGGCCTCCTGGGCGTTCTTCACCTTAGAGGCGTAGACGCGCGGCTTCGCGGGCAGGCACTCGTTGCCGAACAACTGCTTGATCTGGGCGCGGGCGGCGCTGATGGCCTGATCGGAGAGCGCCACCGAGTCGGTACGCATGTAGGTGATGTAGCCACCCTCATAGAGGTCCTGAGCAACGCTCATGGTCCGTTGTGTGGTGAAACCTAGCTTGCGGCCAGCCTCCTGCTGCAACGTTGTGGTGCGGAACGGTGCTGCCGGACGGCGAACAAACGGCTTGGATTCCAAGTTTGCAACCTGCCAGTTGGCCTGTTTGAGGGCTGTGGCAAGCACTTTTGCGGCCGCTTCGCCGAGCACCAGCACGCTGGCTTTGGCTTTTCCGGATGCGTCGAAGTCGCGACCTTGAGCCACACGGGTGCCGCCGAGAGTTGTTAGTTTTGCCTGAAAATCGCCGTCTCCGGTTTCGCAGGTGGCGATGATGCCCGAGTAACCTGCGGGCACAAAGGCGATACGTTCACGTTCCCGGTCAACAATCAGACGCGTGGCTACAGACTGAACCCTCCCGGCGGAGAGCTTGGGCATGACCTTCTTCCACAACACCGGCGAAACCTCGTAGCCGTAGAGGCGATCGAGAATCCGTCGCGTCTCCTGCGCGTCCACCAAGTCCATGTCCAGTTCGCGAGGAGCGGAAACGGCGGCCTGAATGGCCTGTGGCGTGATCTCGTGAAACACCATGCGTTTCACGGGCACCTTCGGCTTCAGTTCTTGAAGCAGATGCCAAGCGATTGCTTCACCTTCGCGGTCCTCGTCAGTTGCCAGCAGGAGTTCGTCGCAGTTCTTGAGTTCGTCCTTGAGCTTCTTGATCGTTGCCCGCTTGTCGGCGTTGACAACGTACAACGGCGTGAAGTTGTCGGCAATGTTCACGCCCGTTCTGGCCCAAGGCTCCTTCTTGTGCTTTTCGGGGACAGACGCTGCCGACGTGGGAAGATCGCGGACGTGCCCACGGCTGGACTCGACCACATAACTGCTACCAAGGTAGCCAGCGATCTTTGTCGCCTTCGCCGGTGACTCGACGATCACCAGAGACTTGTTCGCCACGTATCTTCCTCTTTCATGTTTGGGCTTGCCCTACGAATGCCCTCGGACGGGGTTGTTCCAGAAACTAGTCTTGCGCATGTGTCAAACTGACCTATCAATAAGGTACTCCAGACACGCCGGAGCGTTTGTTCGGCGCAACCTCTGGAGCAGCTATTCAGACTGGCCTGAGTATCACAAGGATACTGAACCAGGGTCTCACGGATGAGGCAGCGATCCTGCGGTGGCATCAGCACGAGTCTGTTGTGGTCCTCCAGGCAGATTTGGCGTCACTGGCACACTCACTCGGACACGCACCACGTAGTCAACTCCGTTGCTTTCGACGGTACATAACTCAAGCGTGCCGCCGTTGGATTGAGCGCTGCGTTGCGCGGCGGCGCAGGCGTCTTTCCCAACAGAAACAGCGTTGGCTCCAGCCAGACTGGCTAGGTCGGCTGCTGAGCGCGCCTTGCGCGAACTACCCACCCATCCAATAACAACAAGTGCAACCAGAGTGGTGACGATAACCCCTATCATTGCCGCTGCTGTGAGCACCGTTCCTGAACCACGCTGGTTTCTGAGCGCCACAAATGACCGATTACTTAGTGCAGTCCGGCGCGGCCCAGGGTTGACGCTGTCATTGTGACTTACGCCGATACCAGCATCGAGGTCATGACTGATCTCTCCTGACCGCTTGTCCCGTGCAGACTGGCGTGTGTGCATGAGAGCGTGTTGCTGCCAGGCCATGTTCCATAGACACCACATCATGGCTCCCGAAGCTGATCTGCATGCCCGACGAGGTGAATTGGCCCCAGAACGCCCATCCACTCGTCCACGGCTACCTCCACATGCACAAAGTCGCCAACCTCAGTGACACCGACGCTCGCCCCCTCCGGCGCCTTCGCTTGTGCCTCTTCGCCGAGAGCATCGTCATCCCGAGCCGCATATCGCGCTATCTGAGCGGCAACATCGGCGCAGCGAATGTATGTGATGGCTAGCGAGATAGTCCACGCCAAGATGCTGGCGAGGATAGCTGCCGACAGCACACCTACGGCCAACTCGAACGTCACCATGCCCCGCTCGTTATTGCGCAGGCAAGCGCCTATGGGGCGGGACTGATGCCCCGCCCCCGACGCCTTGGCTCTTTCGAGCATCACTAGAACCACCCCAAGAAGGTCTTCACGATGGATGAGATGAGGTCAGTGATGGTGTTCAGGAAGCTGTCAGCCTTGAAGACCTTCAACAGGACGAGGGCGAGGGCGACGGCGGCGAGGATGCCGACGGCGTACTCAGCGGTCGCCATTCCGCGCTGGACACCCAGACGCATCCACTTGATGACGCGGCTCGCTGCGATGCGGTCGAGGATGTTGCTCGTGTTCTTGGACATTTTATTCTCCTTGTTGTTTGGTGGCTGGATCACCCACTGTGATCCCGTCTCACCAATAACAATGCGAGGCATCAGCCGATTCGAGTCAGTTATCCACAGGTCAAGAGGGGAGTTTTGTACCTGTGCATAAGTCGCGCGGATACTGTGGCTGCGCTGAAGACCACCAGGCGGAGTAATGGCCGTTCAGCTCCCGTCATTGCGCGCGGAGCCATCAGGCGGAGTCGCGGAATCCATCGGTACCTAACACGGATACTGCGACTGCGCGCAGGATGACGAGTTGGACCTCGCGCAGGATGACGAGTGGAACTGCACGCAGCCGAGTGAGGGTCCTGCGAGCAACTATGACCGAGGTGGTTGCGCGGTCAGGTTACATGTATTGACCGATTAGGCCGCCAACGATGGGAACGACGCCTAGAAGTAGGAAGGCGGGCAGGTAGCACACTACCAACGGCAGGGATGAGTTGACGCCCACTTGGCGCACCTTGATGGCCACGCTGGAAGCTCTGGCGCGTCGCTCTTGTGCCGCAGCGGCACGGAGCACTTTTGTGCTCGCAGTGCCCGAATGGGCGCACCTCGCTAGCTCTTTCGACACGTCTGCCCAGTGGGGATGAACTTTGAGCGTTGCCCACGCTTCTTCGGGCGAGATGCCGACGTTGGTTAGCGCCGCCACGCCACCAAGCACTTGCCCGCATGCCCCACCGACAACGGTGGCGACGTGGTTAGCGGCCCCAATCATCGTCCCACCAGCCTCGACGGCACTCGCCAACAGATCGAGCACAAACGCAAAGTCTTCGCGACCCGCGTCACGCTGTTTCTCCAGGGCGGCCGCGATGGTCTTGCCGATGAGCATCCACCCGGCCACTGCCCCTACGGGCGCGGATAGGATGCCGAGTTGACTGCCGAGCATGACCCACGCGATCCCCGCTCCACCGCACGCCGCCAAGATCCGCGTTCCTTGGCCGCTGGCTTGGCTCGGCGGCGCCATGCCCGCTGCGTCGTCATGACCGTGGCCCGGTACGGGCAGCACTGTTGAGGTTGACGCTGACGCTGGTGACGACTTGTTAGTGGAGGGTCGAGTAACGGTCGATTGCGACAGCTTTTGCGTCCAGATCAGGCCGAGACTGGCAAATATGGCTGCCCCGAGAACGCAGAGTTGCCCCGCAACCCCACGGATCAGGAACGTCAACGGGTCGGCGCCAACCATGAAACCCATGCCTAGTCCGACCAGCGGCAGCCCAGACAACAAGCGTCCGGTGGACAGCGCAGATGCCAGTTCTGACTCTCGTACCGTCTCCAACTCGGTTTCGGCGATTAGTTCTGTGGTCACTCGCGTTAGGGAAGCGGCAAGTGACATGCCGGTTCGTTGACACAACTCCCAAGCGCACGCCAACTGGGTGACGCCGGAACAGCCGGGCTGAGCGCCGACCAGGCGTAGCGCCGCAACCGGGTCCCCTCCCACCTGCGCGGCACCCGCAACCGGCACAAACATTGGTTCGTCTTGCGCCAAAATCTGTAGCGCTTGCGCGGGCAGTTCGCCGATCTCGATCTGCCCCACCAGCGTGTTGCAGGCGCGCATCACCACGGCGCGGTTCTTTAGCCGAAGCCGTTCACTGCGGCCACACTCGATCAACCAACCCAGTGTCCCGGTGAGTACGCCTCCGCTGAGCACCCAGAGGGCCGCTGCTGGAACCAACACCGTCACTACCGTGGCGCTTAGCAGCAACAAAAACCCCCAGTTTGGCAGCATGCCAAATAGCCCGCGCCCAGATGCGTCGTCCTGACCCAAACCAGCGCCTGCCCCAGTCGGGTTGCTTAGCAGCTGTGGCGGCGCGCTGCTGCCACCGGGAAACAGACACAGTGCGGCCGTGATACCCGACACCGTCAGCAGCACCATCGTCATAGTGCCAACAACTCCTTGAGCGCCTTAATGGCTGGACCTTCTTGCAAGCCGCCCGGCTGGCTCCATTGCAGCGCCATCTCGACCTCAACAATCTCGCCGGTGCGGTGCAGCACGCCGATCTGGTTGACGAACCGTCCGAACGGCTCGCGACGAAGGTGGATCACCAGTTGAATAGCGGAGGCGATCTGGGCATGTGCCGCCACCCGTCCAAGCCCGCCGAGGGCGGCCAGCGCCTCCAAGCGGGCAGGCACGTCCAAAGCCGAGTTGGCGTGGACCGTACCACATCCGCCCTCATGACCGGTGTTCATGGCGATCAGTAGGTCGATCAGTTCTGCGCCACGCACCTCGCCCAGCACCAGCCGGTCGGGACGCATGCGGAGCGCCTGCCGCACCATGTCTGTCAGCGTGACGATGCCCGCACCCTCGGCGTTGGCGTGACGTGCCTCTAGCGACACCACGTGGGGGTGTGACGGTTTGAGTTCGCGCGAGTCTTCCACGACGAGGATGCGTTCGTGCGCAGGTACAAGGGACAGCAGTGACGCCAGCAGGGTGGTCTTCCCGGTGCCCGTACCGCCGCTGACTAGAAACGCTACGCGCTTGGCGATGATGGCTTGCAGCACCTGCGCCAACTGGGGGTGGAGCCCACCGCCCGCTATCCAGTCATCCAGCGTGAGAGTGTTTCCAGACGGGATGCGCAACGAGATGCAGGTGCCTGGTTCGGCCAACGGAGCTAGCACGGCGTGCAGCCGCACGCCTCCCGCGAGCCTGGCATCGACGTAGGGACTGGCGTCGTCAAGCCGCCGCTCAGCGCTGGCAGCTAGCCGCACCGCCAAGGTGCGCACCGCGTCGTCGTCAGCAAAAGGGCTAGCCACGGGCTCAAGGCCTGCGCCACAGTCAACGAAGACTTGCGAGGCTCCATTGACCAACACGTCTGTGACGCCCGCGAGCCTCAGGAACGGCTCTAGAGGCCCGGCACCAACGCTGGAGATGCGCAGTTGTTCCGTGACATGCAGCAGCAGGTCGTCGGTGACCGCCATGTGAACTCGGCGCAGCGCCCGCGCAACGTCGGGCACGGTCCATGGGCGACCGAGGGCAGCCAGTGTGGTGCGGATACCGTTTAGGGTTGCTTCACTGACGTCAGTCATCGAGTCCACCTCGATGCATCCCCGTCCCGCTCCCACTGCCACTCGACGCGACCATCAACGCGTCAAGCAGCTGGTCGAGATTCTTGGCCGCTGCGCCACTGCCGCGTCCTGGAGGATCACCCACCTCCAGCCCTTGAGCAATCTGACTATGATGTCGGAAAACCCCACGCAGCCGCAGACCAAGAGTCTCGGCGATCATCGGCGGCGGCAGTCGCCACGCTGGTCCTTCGCGCACTACCAACTGGGTGTCTGTCAGTTCATAGTTACAGATGAGAGCTTTGGTTGCCAGCACTGAGCGCACTTGAGCGCTCACCACCAGCACGCAACCTGCATCCGGCACCACCCGTCCCTGATCCACCACAACTAGTGAGTGCGTGCGTCGCAGGGAACTCAATACTGAGCGCACCGCTTCGTCAGGCAGGGTGTTGGCAGCCCCGCCGCCACCCGCACCAGCACGACCCATGGACACCAGATCGACATCCACTCCGCAGGGCAGGTGCTCTGCCAAGTCGGAGATATGACCAGACGCATGAGCCAACTCGGGCCAACGCCAACCCGGCTCATGTTCCATGCCAAACATGACATCGATGCCACCGCCACACGGGTCCAATTCGACAAGAGCAGTAGTTATGCCACGTTTGGCGGCGCGCACTGCAAGACCGGCGGCCAACGTCGAAGCGCCAACACCTCCGCTGCCGCCAAACACTCGTAGCAGACAACTGTCGCTTTTCACCCCAGCGTGAGGGTTGTCCAACAGTGCGGAGAGATAGCCAAGCTGTTCAGGCAACACCAAGGTGCTGGCCCCAAGCGGCGCGGACCACGGCACCACTTGACTGGCGTCCCGTCCCAAGAGGTGAACCCCGGTGCGGGCGTCTAACCCCATTCCGACAAGCCACGATGCGCAGTCTGAGCCGATCAACACCAACGGTGCCCGCGCCCATCGTCTTCTGACCTCATCCGGGTCACGGGCGAGCACGACAGAGCACCCCGTGGCTTCGGCGCAGGCGTCAACACTCTCGCTCAGGCTCACGTCTGTGGTCACCAACATCGCAGATACGCTCATACCTAAACAATGCGAAGCAGACGACACCTTGAGTCACTTATCCACAGGTCTGCCTAGGCCGACATGGCCTGTGGAAAACTCAAGAGCAACACGTCAGCAGAAAACTGTCGGCGGGGCGGGTTACAGTTAACCTATGGCGAGTTCCCAACGTCTGGTGTTTCCGAGCGCCGCAATCGACTGGCTGGCAGAACGCTGCCCGGCCAGCCTACCGGTGCTCACTTTGGCGTCCTCAGCGACGCTGGCGCGCAAGCTGGCGGCGCGCGGTTTTCCCGTCATCCATGCCGCCACTGACGCTGCCACGGCCATCCGCGCGCAAGGCACCAAGGGTGTGACGCCCATCGTCGCGCACCCCGAGGCGCTACCGATTGCGTCCTGCACGCTCGGTGCCGTCATTGCCCACCAGTCGCTGCATCGCGCCGCCCCCGGCTTGGCCTTGCCCGAGATCGCGCGGGTGTTGAAGCCGGACGGCTGGTTCTGCGTCTCTCATTTTGAGCGTGACGACTCCATTCCGTGGGTGCGAAAACTAATCGACTTGATGCGCTCTTTCGACCCGCAAGCCATGTCCAACGCGGACGCCCGCACCATCGAAGCTTGGACGTCCAGCAAGTACTATCCCAGCGGTGAAACCAAGAGTTTCCGGGTCTGGGTGCCCATTTCACAAGCCCAGATGCTTGAGATGGTTGCCGGACAAAGTGCCGTGGCCGCCCTGCCTGACGCCCAGCGCGAGAAGGCGCTGGATGACGCCCGCCACATCTACTCGTCCGCCGCATCCGGTGCCGAACTCCGGTTGCCATACCAGCTCAAATGTTGGCGCGCGCAAGTGGACCAGTCGGAGCTGACCACCCCAGTAAGAATCAGCGACGACGGCCTAGTCATCTCGCTGTAGCGTCATAGCGGCCCACTCCGCGACACGGTCGCAACCCTGTCACAAAACCGAGTGTTGCCTTGACCAATAGAACCCGCCTACCGTAGCCAGTGCAGAATCGTACACAAACACGGGCTAATTGGTGCGGTAGGTCGCAGACTCAGCCGATGAGGCTGAGCAGACGCTCGACGTCGGAGTGTTGCTCAATCAGGTCGGCCAGCAGGTCGAGACGGCGCTCGCGGGCGGCGGCAAAGCGAACGCTGGAGGGCGCGCGCCCCGGTCGGGCGATCTCTAGCACCTGCGCACGCACCGCGTCGTCCTCCAGAGAGCCGTGAATCATTGTGGCGATCACTCGACCGTCCTGCACCCCGCCGGGCCATGGGTCGCCAGCGCCAACGCTGATGCGACCGTGGTGGATTTCGTAGCCGGGGTCATGCAGCGTCAAGTTCTTGTCTACGGTAAACACCGTGGTCAGGTCCACAATGCCCAGTCCGTCAACGCACTTGCCGACGCCTTCGATGCCAGCGGTGTCGTCGATGGTTCTGCCCAGCATTTGAGCACCGCCACAGATGCCCAACAGTGCCCCGCCCCTCGCAGCGTGCTCGGCCACCGCCACGTCAAGCCCGCGTGAGCGCAGCCACTCGAGGTCCGCGATGGTGCCGCGAGTGCCCGGCAGGATCACCAAGTCAGCGCCGGAGAGCTCACGGGGGGACGACACGAATCGCACGTCCACGTCCGGCTCCAAGCCGAGGGCGTCCACGTCGGTGAAGTTGGAGATTCGCGGCAGTCGCACCACCGCCACGCGCACCGGGTCGCCGTCGTAGGCGCGCCGTCCCTCCACGTCCATGCCATCTTCACTGTCGAGCCAGACGCTCGGATGCCAGGGCAGCACGCCCAAGACCGGACGGGAGGTGCGCGCTTCCAAGTACTCGTTGGCGGGGGCCAGCAGCGTCTCATCGCCGCGGAACTTGTTGATCAGCCAGCCCTTGATGAGCGCCTGATCCTCAGCGTCGAGCAGCGCCAGCGTGCCATACAGCGCGGCGTACACTCCGCCCCGGTCGATGTCCCCAACCACGATGGTTGGAATGTTGAACTGCCTAGCCAGGCCCATGTTGATGTAGTCATGTTCGCGCAGGTTTACCTCGGCAGGGCTGCCCGCGCCCTCGGCGATGATGCAGTCGAAACGGCTGCGCAGCGACTCGAACGCGGCGTAGGCGGCCTCGGCCAGCACGGTGCGTGCGCCCGCGAACTCGGAGGCGTCGCTCAGGCCAAACGGCTGTCCGTTCAGCACCACATGGCTCACCTTGTCTCCACCCGGTTTCAGCAGCACCGGGTTCATGGCGACCTCGGGTCGCGCCTGGGCGGCCACGGCCTGGATCCACTGCGCTCGCCCGATCTCGCCGGGCTGACCGGTGTCGGCGTCGATCACCACCATGGAGTTGTTGGACATGTTTTGACTCTTGAACGGCGCCACGCGCACCCCGCGACGCGCCAACAGCCGACACAACCCTGTTGTCACCACAGATTTGCCGGCGTCGGACGTAGTCCCGGCTATAAGAAGCGCTCCCTGCACTGATGTATTCTAGTCCGATTTGAGACCTCAGGGAGTGCGTGGCTGACGTGCCGATGGACGCACGCCAGTACTAACACGTCACGGCAGGGGATAACACGGACAACAGCGGCACAACGGCAGCGCATGAATTGGGCGTCAATTGTGCTTCGGCAGGCATCGAGACCCAACCACGGCTAGACTGGTCTTAGGTGACGTTTGGCGTGCCGTTTTTGGCGCGCGCGAAGCCTAAGATACGAAAGGAACTTCAGGCACTATGGCTGATGGAGTCGGAGACAACATCAAAGGCATCTTGACCGATGGTCCTGCGGTCATCTCAAGTATCAAGGATTTGGCTGTTGCCGAGTTGTCGGAGTCGAAGAAGCACATCGGTGGTGGCGTCGCGGGGTTCGGTGGCGGTGCTGTTATCGGCTATGGCGCGCTCAAGTATGTGCTAGTCACAGCGGCGTTTGCGCTCTGTTGGCTGTTTAACGGACTGATCGGGCTGAGCATTTTCGCTTCTCTGACCGCAGGCTTCGGAGTGGTGACGCTGCTCGGCCTCGTGTTCACATGGTTTGCCTTCAAGTTCGGTTGGGGCCAGTTCAAGCAGGTTCATGGCCCGACCGCTGCGCTGGAACAGACGCGGCAGGTGCTTCTGGATGTCACTACTGGTGCCCAGCGCGGTGCTGAGGATGCCGAGCAGGGTCTCACCCCCGTCCATCTCGGTGTCGCCACCCCTGAAGACGCGCCGGTCGAGACCGAGCCTGAAACCGGTGCTCACTACGTCACCGACCCTCTAGCCTGATTCTCGCGGCAACAGGTTTTTTGGCGTAATGGCGCGGCGTGCATTGCTCGAAGATGACGAGGGTGTCGTAGCTACGACACCGGATACCTCGGTGGCAAGGCATGCTGAGGTTTTAGAGGCCATGTCAGCGAATGACATCTCGGTGGTTGACGACTCCGTGGCAGACGTTTCCGAAGAGTTCACAACAACGGTGCCTGAAGAGAACGATCCGCAACTCCAGCCACAAGACCTGACCGCTGCCCCCGCCAATACGGCTGCCCCACGTTGGCTTTTCCCGCTGGCCGTGTTTGCGTCGTGGCTAGTGTCGTTGGCCATTCTCTACTGGCAGACACGCAATGTGGACTTCACGCTCCCGATGCAGAATTATGACTCCGCTACCCACAACGAACTAGTCAGAGGCATGCTGAACCGGCGGAGCATCTCCCCGTTCGGTTTCCAAGACAGCCTCGACCTTTACGGGACGTACTACCCACTGGGGTTCACCTCGCTTGCCTACGTTTTTGTGACGTGGTTGGGCGTGAGTGTGCCAACAGGGATATCGCTGGCATGGGGTGTCGGGGCGGCGATACTGTGGCCCTTGGGGTGTGCGTTTCTCGTCCGTGCGCTGTTGCCGCACAGGATCTTCCCCGCCGCGCTGGCTCCGGTGGTCTCGATGTGTTTTGAGCAGTATCCGCTGGGGTTGCTGAACTTCGGCACGCTGTATCCGTATGCTTTGGCTTCAAGTCTGCTGCCGTGGCTGCTTGGGGCGACGGTGTGGTTTGCGCGCAAATTCTTCCCGCGTCAGGAGCCCGTCGTCTCGTCCCGCCCGTCCTCCAAAGGCGCCTTGACTACGGACTCTACCGAGGGTGATCTTGCTGGCGTCAGCCCAGTTGGCACTGAGACAACTGCTGAGGCAACTGCTGAGACAGCTACTGAGCCGACCGGCATTGAGTCAACTAACGCCGAGTCCGCTGACGTTGACCATGCTGACTCTGAGCCTGCCTCCCTTGCCGTCGACCTACACTGCGACGGCAGCACAGAATCTGAGAGCTCGACAAAGATTCGCTTCACTTGGGGCGGTTTTCCGTGGTGGCCCATGGTTGGCGTTGTCATTTCCGGTGGCCTAGCGGCCTACGTTCAGCCGCGTACGGGGTTGATTTACGTGCTGGTTGTGACACCGTTTTTGGTCAACTGGTGGTATCGCCGCTTCTGGCGTGACAATCACACCCGTCTGATTACTAAGGCGTGGTTGCCGTTGTCGCTGCTGGCCGTAGTGGGATCTGCCATCACTTATGCCTACCTGCGCTTTGGTGATCGTTTGTTCGATACGTCACAGTGGAAGTTGACTCCCGCGGTTATGAATTGGCCTCATGCCATTGGCCTGTATCTGAGCGGTTCTGGCTACGTTGACTCTACGTCGGACATTATTTCGCCCAGTTGGGTGATGACGGCGATGGTGATCGTCGCGCTGGTTGCTGTGGCATGGATGTGCCCAGATCAGCGTTGGTTGCTGGTTGGTTGGCTGCTCATCGGCTTCGTTTTCTGTTGTGCTGCTGCCGGCGAAGAGTTGTTGCCGCGTATCGTGTCGCTGCCTTGGTATCGGCAAGAGCTACGCGTGTATGCGGCATATCCGTTGGTGATGGTGCCGATCATCTGTGTCGGTTTTGATGTTATTGTCAGGCTCATATCCGGGTTTGCAGGCAAGGTTGCGGGCGCTATGGTGGCTGCCGTTGTGGTGGCAGGTTCGTTGGCGGGCGATCTCACCAATCCGGGCGTTGTTGCCACGGCGGACTCGATTGTGGCTACCAGTTCGCAACCGGGGGGCTTGCTGGATGCGGCCAAGCACCCTTTTTATCAGGAGTGCGTTCCTGTTGTAGGTGAGGACATGGTTGCCGCCGACCCATGGTCGGGAGCAATGTTCGCGTTCTCGCAGTACAACATCAACCAGCACTTCAACACGCTGGGGCCACAGAGTCGGCATTGGGATGCCATTCTCACTGCTGGCCGTGGAAACCTCAGCCAACTGCGTGACTTCGGAGTGGTCTGGGTCATGGACCTTGGCCCTATTTGGAACGATTTCGATCCAGTCCACGAGAGCTTCTGGACTTTCCATAACGCGGAGAAGTACTCTGGTCTGGAAGCCGTCTTGAGCGTCTGGGACCCCTACATCAACTACAACCTGACGCTATATCGCATTCTCCCGCCCACATAGTGGTGTTGATGCAGACAAGGCCGCTAGCACTCCGTCTTGCTTGTTATTACCCATCAGCCGACTGCCCGGATGTCGTCGTCGGATAAGGCTGCCCATCTTCCGTCATCCTGCGCGCAAGTCGCAGGATCCACTGCGGACAGCACAGTTACCGAGGGTCGCGCGTGAGAGTTGCGCGACTCTTTTCTAGGTGGTCGCGCATGAATTCGTCTGGGACGGGGACTCTTCGGGTCTCGTCCCACGGCATTTCCCAACCGCCTAGACGCAGCAGGCGGTCGGCGACGCGGGCGGTGAATCCCCACAGGAACAGATCGTCGAACATCCAAGCTGGACCGGTGAAACCGCTCGGGTGCAGCGCCGTCACGCGGTTTTCTGGGTTTACTAGGTCAGACACGCTCCAGCGCAGCACTTGTTTCACTTCAGTGGGGCTTATGGTCAGCGGCTCGACGCCATCCCACCAGGCAACCACGGGCACCACTTCAAAGCGGCTCACCACCACTTCGGCGCTGGGTAGGCGTCCTAAGACGCGCACGTTGTCGGCGGGCAGGCCGATCTCTTCGGTGGTTTCGCGCAGCGCCGTGGCGCAAGGCCCGGCGTCGCCAACGTCCTCGCTGCCGCCAGGGAACGAGATCTGCAACGGATGTTTGCGCAGTGTGTCGGCCCGCTGGGTGAACAACATGTCTGGACTTTCGGACGCCGAGAACAGTACGCAGACCGCCGCCCAGCGCGCCGGTCCGGTGATCTCACGCGAACCTTGTGGGACAGCCGTGGCGTCAATGGTTTCAAGACAGGTCGCCAGCCGCTGTAGTGACGACGGCACGGGGGCAGTATCGTCCGCTCGCACGCAGAGTTGCCTGCCAGATGGCTCCCGCAGTGGCGCTGACGAGGAGGGAACTGGAGCGGAGTTGCCGTTCACTCTTTCACCAGCTTTGCCGCCTCTGCCTCGTCCGTCGGCCCGAACAACCCGAACGATGGGCACGTGGCCGCCACTGGGCATGCGCCACAGGCCGCCTTCTTGGCGTGGCATCGACGTCGTCCATGCCAGATGGTGACGTCCGACACCACCGTCCAATCTGTCTGCTGAAACAGGGCGTTCAAGTCTGTCTCAACCTGTTCGGGCTTGTCAGACGTGCTCCAGCCCATGCGTTTCGACAGCCGCAGTACGTGGGTGTCTGCCGTGATCCCGGGTATTCCGAAGGCGTGACCGAGCACCACGTTTGCGGTCTTGCGTCCAACCCCAGGCAGCGTGGTCAGCTCTTCTAGAGTCTGCGGCACGCGAGAAGTGAAACGTTCTATAAGGTGTTCGGCCAACCCTTGAATGGACGCTGCCTTGTTGCGATAGGCCCCCGTCGAGTGAATGATTTCCTCTAACTCGATGCGGTCAATGGCGGCTAGCGTCTCCGGAGTGGGGCAGCGAGCAAACAGCGTGGGAGTCACCTTGTTGACGCCCTTGTCTGTGGACTGAGCAGACAGGACGGTGGCAACCACCAACTGGAACGGTCCATCGAAATCCAGGCCACAGCGAGCGTCTGGATACGTGGCGTGCAACACCGCAAACATGGCCTGCGCCCGTTCGCGCAACGCATTCACCGACTCGCGGCCTCCCTGAGGTGCTTGTGCCAACGCCTGGGCCAACCTTCAGTCAACGATGCCGTAGAGGCGGTCTCCGGCGTCACCAAGACCAGGGACGATGTAACCCTTGTCGTTGAGTTTCTCGTCCAGACCCGCGATCACCAGCGTGCAGGCGATGCCGAGGCGCTCGGTCAGTTCGCGAATGTATTCGACGCCCTCGGGGGCGGCCAGCAGGCAGATGGCGGTGATCTCGTCCGCGCCCCGGTCGGCTAGGAACTGAATGGCGGCACCCAGCGAACCACCCGTCGCCAACATGGGGTCAAGCACATAGGCCTGACGCCCGGTCAAATCTTGCGGCAACCGCTCGGCGTAGGTGAACGGCTCCAGCGTCTCCTCGTCGCGCACCATTCCGAGGAACCCGACCTCAGCGATGGGCATGAGGCGCGTCATGCCTTCCAGCATGCCCAGTCCAGCGCGCAAAATGGGCACCACCAGCGGCAGCGGCCTCGCGATCCGAACGCCAACCGTCGGTGAAACGGGCGTGACTACGTCAATAGTCTCGGTGCGCACTCCACGCGTCGCCTCATATGCCAACAACGTGACCAGCTCTTCGGCCAGTTGCCGGAACACAGGAGTGGGGGTACGAACGTCGCGCAGACGGGTGAGTTTGGTGGATACAAGCGGGTGATTGGCGACGATGAGCTGCATGGTTCAACTCTAGTGCAACAGGCGTTTGCGCACCCAAGAAAGCACGAGTTCGGGCAATAGTTAGCGCAACGCATGGGTTTTGGGCAAGAATGGTAGACAGTAAAGGGGTGTGCGCCATGAACGAAGAGTTTGACGAGCCAGAGGGCGACGTTCTGGACAGCGTGTTTGATGCCCGCGACGTTGGCCCGGTCATTGACGATGATTACGACGATGAAGTCGAAGACGCCGACGAAGACACCGCTGACGAGGACGACGACTACGAAGACGCCACGGCCGAGGAGATCGACTTTGTGGTCGCGCTCTATCGCGAGGACGGCGCCCCAGTGGCCGTTGAGATGGCGTATGCCCTAGCCAACGACCTTGATGACCTGATCATCATGTTGCGACGCTTGCCAGGGGATGCTGGAGCCATTGGCCTAGTGTCGATTGAGGGCGAGTTCTTTGTCATAGTTCGAGTACGCGGTCGCAACGTGCAGGTGCTGCTCTCCGACGCGGTTGCGGCCAATGATTGGCCGATTGCGCGTGACGTGGTCGACTTCCTTGGCATCGACATCCCTGATGAGGACGACGATCCCGAGCCCGTGGGCGACCTTGGTCTGCTCTCCGACGCTGGCGTCACCGACTTCGACATGGAGACCATCATCGGCGACTACGACGACGAGTCCGACGAGATGATTCGTCGCATCGTCGCCGATCTGAAGTTCACCACAGAGTTCGACCGCGCAGTCAAGTAGCTGGACGGCCTCTGAGCGCTAGACGCCCAGCCACTCGTGCCAAGCCGGGGCCTCACGACGGGCTTGCGCTAGGCCAAGGTCGTAGTTGGCTTGCAACTGTGAGACGTTGCGAAACGCGTCTGGGTAGGGGATATGCTCGGGCCAGAACACGTAAGCGTCGCCACTGCGCTCCAACTCGATGATCTCCTCTTTGGTGGTGTTCCAGTTTTTGGCCCGCTCATTCAGGCCGGTTGCAACGTGCGGATACTTCCGCAAGAACGTGTTAACCAGCGGAGCCGGGGCGTCCGGCCCCTTCACGTAGTCGCGCGGCCTGGTGGGCACAATGAAGAACTTCTTGTACCCCTCCGCCTGGGCAATGCTCAGCGGAATGCCACCGTGGCTCCCGATGGCACCATCGTAGAGCACGTGCCCCCGATACTTCGTTGGCGGCATCAGAATCGGCTGTGACGAGGACGAACGCAGTTGCTTCACTAGGTCGAGCAGCGTGGGGTGGTCGGCCTTGCGCCACCAAATCTCCTCGCCCGTCTCGGCGTCCATGGTGCCGATGCGCACGTCGGCAGGGTTGGCTCGGTAGGTGGCAAAATCGAACGGAAGCGACTCGCCCGGTCCGGCAGTGTGCTCGTAGATGTACTCGGCGTTGAACATGCCTTTGCCCTGCAAAAACGTCCACACCGAACCCAGGTTCTTGTCCGCCCCAAACTCCACAAACGACTTCTTGGCCCGATCAGCATCGCGCGAAACATAGTTGAGTGCGTTAGACGCGCCAGCGCTCACCCCAACCACATAAGCAAAGTTGAGCTGCTCGGCCAACAGTTGCACGACGACCGGGGCGGTAGCACTGACGCGCATGCCGCCACCCTCAAAAACCAGCGCCACATCGTCGATGTTGGGCGCAACATTGTCGGTTTCAACAGCCACGTCAAAATAGCTTAGCCCGCAAATCTGTGACGTCAACCAACCTGCAATGCCTCTTTGAGACGTTCTGCGTTGTTCGCAAACGCGATGGGTTCAGGCAACAGCGAAAGGGCCAGCGTGGAGTCAGACTCCAGATCATAGAACCAGCCTGGGTGGACGTACAGGTGGGCCTCGCGCAGCGCCACGAGCGCAGGGTCCTCGTTGTGAGCAGTGGTGGGGACGTCGATCAAAGCCATCCAGCCGCCTTGGGCAACCCGCACCGAGAAGCCGTCGTCAGTGAATATGCCTGTCAACGTGGTGAAGTTTGCGTTGATTCGCTCACGGACGCGGGCGACGCTCGCATCAGCCTGCGCCAACAAGGCGGGGAGCGCCAACGCCACCGGTTGTGAAACTGCCAGGTAGGCATCCGCTATGGCGTCAAGCGCGTTTGCTGCTTGGCGTCGCGCCTCGGCAGGACCACTGAGTCGAATCCAGCCCAGCTTCAGTTGCGGTGCGGACAGCAGTTTGGACACTCCATCCAGTCCAAATGTCAGGCAGTCCTCACGCCCAGCCAAGCGGGTGGGGGTGACGGCTGTGGCGGTGCCCAGTTGGAACGGCAAGAACACCTCGTCGGCGATGAGCGCAGTGCCGTGTCGCGCGCACAGGACAGCTATCCGGTCGGCGGCATCAGTGTCCAGATAGGCACTTGTGGGATTGTTCGGGTTGACCACAACTAGCGCCTTGGTGGTGGGCAAGTCCAGCGCGTGAGCGAGAGAGCCGAAGTCATACTCCCAACCAACACGCGACAGATAGTGCGCCTGATAAGGGGTGACGCCCACAGACGCCAACCTAGCGAGCGGCTCGATCAACGGATATCCGGGCGTCGGGATAGCGAAAGTGTCCCCCGGATCGCCGAGCAGGGTGAACAGCCAGTTGTACGCTTCGGACGTGGAAGCAGTGAGCCAATAGTCGTCTGGATGACCGCCGAACCGCTCCGCCAACGCCTCACGAGAGATGATCGGGCCACGCGGGGTCGGGTCATAGTGAGAGGAACCTCGGCCAGCGGATGCCACAATGTCGAGTAGGCTCGCGTCAAACAGCCCGTGGACCGTGGGATTTGTGCTTGTCAGGTCAGTGATTGCCACCCCGGACGTCTCAAGTTCTGTCCGCAGCTGACTCAGTTCGTTTAGGCCCTCTTCTCCCACCCGAGCACGCTCCGCGACAATAGCGCTCATTGGCCCTCACGAAGCTGTGCCGGGAGCACAAATGAGAGCGTCTCGGTGGTGATGCGATGCTCCTCACAGACGGGCCAGCCGAGTTCAGTGAGGCGCGCCAACACCCCGGCGACCAACTCTTCGGGCACGGATGCGCCGCTGGTTACACCAACGGTTTGCGCCCCAGCCAACCATGCCGGGTCGATGTCAGTAGCGGCATCCACCCGGTAGGCGGCACCAGCACCGGAATCTAGCGCCACCTCGACCAATCGCACCGAGTTGGACGAGTTGGCCGAACCCACCACCAGAACCACGTCGCACTCGTGAGCTAGCGAGCGCACCGCAGCCTGTCGGTTCTGGGTGGCGTAACACAGGTCCTCGCTGGGCGGCGAGACGAGGTTGGCAAACCGCGACTTCAGTGACGCCACCGTCTCACGAGTCTCGTCAACGCTGAGCGTGGTCTGTGACAGCCAAGCAACAGGAGCATCGTCCGGCAGGTCCAACGTGGCAACATCAGCCGGAGTCTCGATCAACCGCATGTCCGGCACCTCGCCCATGGTGCCCTCCACCTCTTCATGTCCGGCATGTCCGATGAGCAGGATGGGCAGGCCCTGCGCGGCGAACCGGCGGGCCTCATTGTGAACCTTGGTGACCAGCGGGCAGGTGGCGTCGATGACCAGCAGGTTTCGGGACGCCGCCTCGTCGCGGACGGCCGGGGAGACGCCGTGCGCCGAAAACAGGCAGACAGCTCCTTCGGGCACTTGAGTCAGTTCGTCAACAAACACCGCCCCGCGCGCCGCCGACGAGGCGACAACGTGCGCATTGTGGACGATCTGCTTGCGCACATAGACGGGCGCACCCCACTTTTGCAGCGCTAACTCGACGCAGGCCACGGCGCGATCAACTCCCGCGCAGTATCCGCGCGGAGCGGCCAGCAGCACTCGTCGAGTCATGCCCCCAAGTCTACGCGGGGGTGACGCTGACCCAGGCGACGCGACGTCCGTCCATCTCGGTGGCGCGCATGGTTACCGTTTCCAGAGCATTCGCAGGAGCCGAATCGTCCTCTGCCGAAGGTCTTTGCAGTTCTACCTCGATCTCGTCGCCGGTGGTCGGCACTTCGCCTAGGGCTGCCATGAAGAAACCGGCGAGCGTGTCGTAGGGGCCTTCGGGCAGCTCCCAACCGGTCATCTCGGCAAACTCTTCTAGGGTGCAGAGGCCGGAGTACTCGTCACGCTCGTTGCGGTGCTCGCCCGCGATGGGGGCGTCGTCGTACTCGTCGGTGATGTCGCCGATCACCTCTTCGACAAGGTCTTCTAGGGTGACGATGCCAGCCGTGCCGCCGTACTCGTCCAGCACGATGGCGAGGTGCGCGTGGTCGCGCCGCATCGCGGTGAGCGCCTTGAGCACCTTTACCGTGTCGGGCAGCATCATAACCGGGCGCACCAGTTGGCTCAGCGGGGCCTGCCGGGTGGGGGTGTCCATCTCCATCAGGTCGCGGATGTGGACAAAGCCGAGAATGTCGTCCTGGCTGGCGCCGGAGACCGGGTAGCGGGAGTGCGTGGACACGGCAACCTCGCGCAGCGCCTTGTAGGCAGGGATGTCGCCGCTGAGAAAGTCCACCTCGGTGCGGGGCACCATCACCTCGCGCAGACTGGTGTCGCCAGCGTCAAAAACCTCGTCCACAATGTGCCGCTCTTCGTCGCCCAGCGTTGCTGACGACACCACCATGGACCGCAGTTCGGCGTCGGAGACGTCCTCGCGGGCGGCTTTCGGGTCGCCGCCAAGCAGGCGCACTAGGGCGTTGGTGCAGACGCCAAGCAGCCAGATCACCGGGCGGAACGCGGTGGCAATCACGCTGATGAACGGTGCCAAAGTGAGCGCGAACGACTCAGGGTTCTGCATCGCTAGCCGCTTGGCGGTCAGTTCGGAGATGATGATGGACCCGAACGATATCACGACTGTGACAAGCACCAACGCCACTGCGCTAGCGAGACTGGTAGACAGGCCCAGACTGGTTAGCCACGGCGACATCCAGCCGTCAACTAGTGACGTGGCCCCAAACGATGCCGACAGGAACCCACACAGCGTGACGCCGATCTGCACGGCGGACAAAAACCGGTTGGGGTTGCTAGTCAGGTTTCTGATGGAACGACCGCGACGTCCCTTTCGCGAAAGTGCCTTGATCTGTGGCTCGCGCAGCGACACCAACGCCATCTCGGCCGCGCTGAACACCGCTCCCACAAGGAAGAATACAAAGACCAGTGCTATGTCTAGCCACAAGTCACCCATCAGTTACCCCCAGACGCACTGGGGCATGGACTGTGAGGGAGCGAATCTTTCACAAATACAATCCTACCCGCGCCCGGTGCCGCTCGTCACGCAAGTATTGCATTGGGTTGTGGATGCTGCCACTCCCTCAGGTGGCGCAGCATGACGGGAGGGGGTCCATTCCCGTCATGCTGCGCGCAGTCGCTGGGTCCATATGAACGACATAGGGTTCTTAGCGCGGGAGCAGCTTGGCTAGGGACTGCGCGACGTACTCGACGTTGCGGGTGTTGATGGCGGCGACGCAGATTCGGCCGTTGTCCACACCGTAGATGTGATACTCGCCACGCAGAGTCTGCATCTGCTCGGCGCTCAATCCGGTGAAGGTGAACATGCCGCGCTGGTTGGTCACAAAATCGGTGTTAGCTACGCCGTTTGCTTTCAGGCCCTCGGCCAGCAGGTGACGCATGTTGGCGATGCGGTCGCGGTAGGACGCCACCTCAGCTTCCCAAGAGGCGCGCAGTTCCGGCGTGCTAAGCACTGTGGACACGATGGAAGCACCGTGCGTGGGCGGGTTGGAGTAGTTGGAACGCACCGACAGCTTGGCGCGGGAGAGCACCCGCTTGGCCTCGGTGGCGTCGGTGCAGCCGATGGACAGCGCCCCGACCCGCTCGCCGTAGAGTCCGAACGTCTTGGAGTAGGAGTTGGCGACGAGGAACAGCAGCCCGCGTTCGGCGGCAAGACGCACCCCGACCGGGTCCTCTTCCGGCCCAACGGCGAAGCCCTGATATGCCATGTCGAAGAACGGGACGAGTTGCTTCTCGGCCACTACATCAAGCACCTGCGCCCACTGGGCGGGGGTCAGGTCGCAGCCGGACGGGTTGTGACAACAGGCGTGCAGCAGCACCACGGTGCCGGGTGCGGCCGCCGAGATGCCCTCCAGCATGCCGGGGAAGTTGACGCCACCGGTGGCGCGGTCATAGTAGGGGTAGTAGTCGATCTCGAAACCAGCGCCGGCATAGATGGCGGAGTGATTGTCCCAAGTGGGGTCCGAAAACAGGATGCGGGCAGCAGGGAAAGCCCGGTGCAGGAAGTCCGCGCCGATCTTCAGCGCCCCGGTCCCGGCCAGCGATTGCAACGTGACGATGCGCCCGCTTGCCACCGCCTCGTTGCCCGGCCCAAACACCAACTCCTTGGTGGCTGCGGTGAACTCCGGAATGCCGTCCATCGGCAGATACCCGCGCGGCTTGGGAGTTTCGGCGATGATCGCCTCGGCGCGCGCCACCGCGTCCATCAACGGCAGCTTGCCGGACTCGTCCTGATACACCCCGATGCCAAGGTTTACCTTGTCGGCTGATGGGTCGCTCTTGAAGGCATCGGTGATGCCCAGAATCGGATCGGCGGGAGCTTGTTCGATGCTTGCAAACAACGACATGATGCTACTAAACCTCTTGTCTTCGGCTAGGTGTTTGGGACTTGTCTTCAGGTTTTCCGGGTATGAGCTGTGCGCAAACCCCTCATCTAAAAAAGTCTAGACCAGCAAGGCGACGCTGTTGGACGTCAGTAAGCCTGCTGTGAACAGTCACTGTCAACGTCGCAACGCGTAACACCCTTGGCACAACGTTGCGTTGGCCCCTAGAATCCTCCGTACAAACTCGCTGACCGTATCGACACGACGATCCTCGCATCCTGTGACTCCACTGAGAATGGCGGGAGGAACGGTACGCTGTAACCAAAGAGGGATCGACCAAGGGATCGCAACCATGAAGCACCGTGAGCCGTTGACAGAGCAAGACGAGTTTGTCGCCTTGCCAAGTCTTGCCCCGCTGCATGAGTTGGCTTTTGGTGCCGGGATGCTCGTTATCCCGGGGCTGCTGATCGACATTCCGAGTCTGGCAAGTCAAGGCAAGCCTCTTGACGGCTATGTGGCGTCCTGCATAGTGCTGATGGCAGCTTTGGCGGCGTTTCGCCTGTCAGAACCGTTGATGCTGGTGCTGTTGGCCACTGGTGTCGGCATCCACCTGCTGAAGGTGGATCAACCAACGTTCACGCTAGCGATTATGCCTTGGCTAGCGTACATCACCAGTAGTTGGGGCTTACCCAGCGCGCGCGTGGGAGTGTTGGTTCTTGATGCTTTCACGTCTTGCATTGGCGGTTGGCTGTGGGCGCCATGGGTTGCTCACGCTTATGGCACCAGCGTGGTCACCGGAGGTGTCGTAGCGGGTGCTCTCTCCTTCAGCATCACGGTTTTTGCTTTCATTATCGGTCTCCATGTTGTTTCCAACAGCAAGACCAACGCCAAGTTTTTCTGGGAATTGTGGGACGTACAACGAACGTTCGAGAGTCAGCTGCGCGAGGAGAGACAGTTGGTCTCGATGGCTACCAGATTGGAGATAGCCAGGGAGCTTCACGACATCTTGGGCCACTCGCTGGCGGTGATTGTCCGGCAAGCAGATGGAGGCGCCTTAGCGGGCAAGAAGAACCCGGACGTTGCCATCGAGGCGTTGCAAGTTATCGCGACCGTGAGCCGCGAGGGACTCCAGGAGCTTCGTGGGGTTGTCGGAGGATTGCGCACCCCGTCTGACACAGAAGATCCAGAGATGACACCCCAGCCTGGAATTGTACAAATCCAGAGGTTGGTGGAACGGGCGGGCGAACACGTTGAACTCCGCACCACTGGTGAGCCTTCTCGCGTGCCCCCCATGGTGGGAATCGCCGCCTACCGTATCGTGCAGGAGTCATTGACTAACTTCTTCAAACATGCTGGGGCTGAGGAGTTTGCTGTCGTCGAACTGACCTACACTCGCGGATTCATTGAGATTGAGGTTCGCAATACTGGTGCGGTTGGTGATGCCACTGAGCGAGGCCCAGGCAGCGGAATCAGGGGCATGAAAGAGCGAGTTTCGGCGCTTCATGGCGAGCTGACCTGCGGTCCACAAGCCGCCGGCGGTTACGCTGTTCACGCAAAATTGCCTGTTTGGTTGCCAGTTTAGCCCTCTCAACTAGTAAAGTCATTGTTCTGGACGGAGTCAACAAGACGCCTACAGACACCCCCAAATAACCTCAGCCGAGGCATCCGCGATGTGTCGGCCAATAGTTTGGTGAGTGGAGTCGGTAGGCATGAACGACAATCAGCCCATTAGAGTTCTGGTAGTTGATGACCAAGCCTTGGTTCGCCGCAGCATCGCTTGGCTAATTGAAACGACTGACGACATGGTGGTCGTCGGGGAGGCAAGTGATGGTGTCGAGGCCCTAGAAAACGCGGCAGGCACCACTGTGGATGTGGCGCTAATGGACATCCACATGGCAGGCATGGATGGAATTGAAGCGACGCGGCAACTGCGGGAACTGGGTAGTTCTATTCGCGTGCTGGTGCTGACAACTTTCGATGAGGACGAGTACATGTTCGCTGCCCTGAAAGCAGGTGCAAGTGGGTTCATCCTCAAAGACTCGGAACCCACGTTTCTGTTGGACTCGATACGCAGTGTGGCTGATGATCACTACGTGCTGTCACCTACAGGAACAAAACGCCTGCTTGCCTTCATGGTGCCGCGTCTGCCTGACCTGAGTGCTCGGCTCGCTGGCGGTGGCCCACTGAGTTCGCTCACCGACCGAGAACACGAGATATTGGCGCAACTCGTTGGCGGCGCCACAAACGCCCAGATCGGCCAGACCATCGGTCTAACAGAGACCACAATTAAGACGCACGTGAGTCACATGCTGGCCAAGACAGGCTGTCGCAACCGCGTCGAGTTAGCTATGATGGCCCATCATCTCAGGCCGCAACACGACAACGCGAGCTAGTTAGCGAGCGTCACAGTCGGTCGCGCAACCAGGCGATGTCTGCTGCTTGAGCTTCGGCACCGTTTGGGGTCTCCACTAGGGCGTCGCAGGCTGCCTCCCGGACGACGGCGACTAGGGCGTCAGGGTCAATGGTGCCCGCACCGAGGTTGGTGTGCCTGTCGGCCCCGGAGCCGAAAGCGTCGCGCGAGTCGTTGGCATGTACTAGATCGATGCGTCCGGTAATGGCTTTGACGCGCTCCACGAGAGTGTCGAGCAGCTCCCCGGCAGCGTGCGCGTGGCAGGTGTCAAGGCAGAATCCCACGTGCGCAAATCCGGACGCGCTAGAGATACGCTCCCACAGCCGGGCCAGCGACTCACAGTAACGCGCCATCGCATGCTTGCCACCAGCGGTGTTCTCGATGAGCAGCGGCACCTCCGTCTCTAGTGAGTCAATCATCTTAAACCAGTTGTCATAGCCGGTTTCGATGGGAGCGCCCTCAGTGACGTGCCCACCGTGGACAATCACGCCCTTGGCGCCAACTTGGCCTGCGAGAGTGCAGGTGTCCTGCAGCAGTTTGCGTGACGGAAACCGCACCTTCGGGTTGGGCGACGCAATATTGATCAGGTAGGCAGCGTGTACGTAAAGCCCGACCCCGGCATGTGCCGCGTCCGCTTTGAGCGCCGCCGCGCCCCCCGGATAGCTGACGCTGGGCGCGCTCCACCGCTGTGGAGACCCCAGAAAGAACTGCGCCAACTGGGCATCACGCACCCGCGCCTCTTCAATGGCGTCGCTGGCCGAAACATGCGACCCGATAAGAATGCTCATGTATCCGAATCTACCCGAACTCCCTGTGGCGTCGCCGCTCTAGCCCCGCTTCAGTCTCCCGGTGTCGTTCCCAAACCCGGGCGTCAGCGGCTCAGAAGTTGCCGGAGAGCAGAGCACCAGCACCGGGCACGAACGTCTTCAGGCCCAGGGACTTCAGCATGGCGTACGTGGTGGCGATTGCCGACGTGAGCACCGGCTTGCCCGTCATCGCCTCGACCAGCGGCACGGCGGCCAGGCTCGGCATCTGCACGCAGGCGCTCAATACGATGGCATCGGCGTCCTGATAGGGGAGTTCCTTTACGTAGCCGGGCAGGGCGGCGGTGTCGAGACAGCCGACTGCCACGTTGTCGCCCACTTCAAGGGTGCGGTACTTCAGCACCTCGAAACCCTCGTGGGTTATGTAGTCCACCACGAGTTCGGCGAGCGGCACCATGTACGGGCTGACTACGACGATTCTCTTGGCACCCAGCACGGCCAGCCCGTCAACCAACGCGCCCGCGCTGGTCACCACCTTGGCCGGGGCATCATTGTCTGCGGCCACCTTCGCCAAACGCTCCTCGCTCACGCGGTGATAGCCATGTCCCATCGCCATGATGGCGACCAAGCAGGCGTAGCCCATCACATCGACGTGCGCGTCGGAGAGTTGCAGCGCGCACTTGTCGCTCTCTGCATCCATCGCCGCTAGCTCCTCTTTGACAACCTTCTTCATGCGCATCCGTGCCGAGTGGAAGGTAAAGCGCTCATCGGGGATGGCGAGCTGACGCAGGCCCAACATCGCCGGAATCTCCGTCTCCATTGTCACGTTGCTGCTGGGCACAATCTGCCCGATCTTGAATGTCTTGCTCATGGCGCACAGCCTTTCTGTCCACAGCCCGAAGCGGGCCGCATTGTCCACCTATGCCACCCATTGTACGGTCACCTACCTGTCATTTTCCTGTGGTTTTGAGGGTCCAACCGCTGGACAGGGATACTGCGACATCCCTTCGCTCGCGCAGCATGACGGAGGCTGTGGTGGAACGCCGATGACAGAGACTTACGGAGTCCGGAAGGAGGTGAAAAACTTGCGCAGGAGCGCGGCGGCCTCGTCAGCCATGATGCCGGAGACAACTTCAGGACGGTGCGGCAAGCGGGAGTCGCGGACCACGTCCCAGAGCGACGCCACGGCACCGGCCTTCTCGTCAAAGGTACCGAATACTAGGCGTCCAATCCGGGCCTGAACGATGGCTCCCGCGCACATGGTGCATGGTTCCAGCGTCACCACTAACGTGCAGTCGTCCAAGCGCCAGTTTGGGGTGCTGTCGCTCACAAGTTCAGTGCCTTGAGTGGCCGCGTCAGACCGACCAACCGCCTGAGCCGCACGTTGCAGGGCGAGGACCTCGGCATGAGCCAGCGGGTCACCACGCAGTTCGCGCTCGTTGTGCGCGGCGGCAATCACTGTGCCGGTAGCGTCCAGCACCACTGCCCCAACTGGCACATCTTGGTGCGTGAGTGCAACGCGCGCCTCGTCCAGCGCCAAGCGCATCGCTGCATCCCACATGCTCACAGTCACCAAGATAGCGCACTCGCGCATGGAATGGGGCCACTGGATGAGCGGAGCCTACGAGTAAAGTTGTCGCGTTATGCTGGGTTTTCCGCCAACCGTCAAGGCCTACACGCGCCGTGTGCGTGAGGGCGGTTGCGCGCGCCTGGACGAGACGCTCACTCAGGATGGGCCCGTCCCGCTGTCCAAGCCTGCGTCATCCGAGCCCTCGGGTGAGGTGGGCGGTCGTCCTGCTTGCTCGCAGGTGAAGGAAGAGGTTCCTGACGTTCGCGGGCCGGGGCGCTTTATCTGGTGGCTGATCGCGCGACAGTGGAAGATAGTGCTGCTCACGGGGCTGGTGTCGCTGATCTGGCTGCTGCCCGGTGCGTTGGCTCCTTACCTGTTGGGACGCGCGATTGATGACGGCATCACGTCGCACGACATGGGCGCGACCCTGCTGTGGTCAGGGCTTTTGCTGTTGACCATCGTGCTTAGCGTGTCGGCAGACTCGGTGCAGATCGTTGCGCAAACCGCGTCGTGGATCATCGCGCTGTACCGGGTGCAGAAGTTGGTGGTGCGCAAGGTGGCGCAGTTGGGGCACGTGATCACGCGGCGGGTGCCGGCGGGCGAGATGCTGTCCATCGCATCGTCAGACTCGGACTCGCTGGGCGCGGTGACGGAGGCTGCGGGGCGACTGATCGGCGCTTTCGTATCGTTCTTGTTGGTCGCGGGGATGGTGTTGGCGACGTCGGTGAAGTTGGGGTTGGCGCTGCTGATCATCACGCCGCTGATCGTGTTGGGCGTGGCTCCGGTGCTGAAACCCATCCAGAAGGCCCAGTTGGTGGAGCGCGAGCGTTCGTCGCGCCTGACCGGACAGGCCGTAGATATTGTTGCCGGGCTGCGAATTCTGCGCGGTATTGGTGGCGAGAAGACGTTCGGCGACAACTATGCGCGACAGTCGCAGCGCGTGCGTGAGGCTGGCGTCAAGGTGGGCACCTGGTGGGCATCGATTGACGCCCTGTCCACCCTCATGAGTGGCATCCTGCTGGTGGTGCTCACCTGGATGGGAGCAGGCGAACTGCTCGGCGGGCGGTTGACCACGGGGGAGTTGGTGAGCTTCTTCGGCTACGCGGTATTCCTAGTCTTCCCATTCCAGACGTTCTTTGAAGCCGCCCAAAAGTGGACCAGTGGCGTGGTCTCCGCCGCCAAAACCATCGGTGTCCTAGGCCAAGACCCCCCGTGGAGTGCTCCAGAACCCTCCTCCGTCATCCTGCGCGAAGCGGCAGGATCCACGTCAGTCGCGGCACCTTGCAGCCTCCAGGACCTGGCAAGCGGATTCGTGGCCGAGGCGGGGCAGTTGACCATCATCGTCAGCGCGGAACCGGACGACTCTGCGGCACTGGCCGACCGATTGGGACGCTATTTGAGCGCCACCAACATAAGTCCTGACGAGGATGAGGACGGCGACTCCAAGGCTAGACGGGCCGAGAAGGCCGCCGTGCGCGCCAAGATCGCCGCTGCCGATGCGGCTGCCGCCAGCGGTGACTGGGGTGTGTGTCTAGGTGGTGTCGATCTCGGACAACTACCACTTGACGAGGTGCGCCGTCGCATCGTCCTCTCCGATGCATCCCCCGTTGTGTTTGCTGGAACGCTACAACGATTGCTGGACCCGACGGCCAACCACACGCGGGAGCAGTGCGAACGAGTGTTGTGTATCACGTCGGCAGATGATGTCTGGGAGTCGCTACCGGGAGGTTGGCAAGGGCATATAGATGAGCGTGGACGTGGACTCTCGGGCGGACAGCGGCAACGTCTGGTGCTGGCTCGCGCCCTGCTGACCGAGCCCGAGGTCTTGGTACTGGTCGAGCCGACATCCGCCGTTGACGCTCACACGGAGGCCCGGATTGCCGAGCGTCTGCCTGAGTATCGCATGGGCCGCACCACCGTGCTCACCACCGTTTCTCCCTTGTGGTTGCGACACGCAGACCGCGTTGCGCTGCTGGTAGACGGCCGCATTGTTGCCCAAGGCAAACACGAGCAGTTGCTCGCTGACAACGCCGAATACCGCGCAGTGGTGATCCGGGGAGAAGGATTAGCGCCCGCAGGAGGTGAGGACCATGAGTGAACTGTTTGAGGGGTCGGCAGCGTCTTGGTCTGAGGAACCTCCGGTGTCCCAAGTGCCGGATGAGTTGTACGAAAAGATCGAGGGCGGGCCGCTGAAGCGCATCCGCATCTTCTTGAAGCAACACCATCTGCGCTGGGAGATTGCGCAGCAGAAGTATTGGGCGCAGCGGTCCCCGAAGTTGGGCATTCCTGTCACCGATAACGGCACTGTGGTGCGTTTCATCGCCAAGCTGATTCGCACCCGCAAGGGCGTGGTTACGGCCATGATTTTGGCAAACGTCGTAGCCGCAGTTGCCGGGCTGATTGCGCCCAGTATGCTCGGTGGGCTTGTGGACTACGTGTCGTCCACCACGCACCCGGACGCGATGGCGCACGTCAGCCGCACCTGTCTGATCGTCATCGGAGTGATCGTGGCGCAGGCGGCCTTCAACATGCTGGCGCGAGCGCTGAGCGCCGTCTTTGGTCAGGACATGGTGGCGGAGTCGCGCGAGCACGTGATCCGTTCTGTGCTCAAACTGCCGGTTTCGACCGTCGAGGCAGCGTCCACAGGTGACCTTGTCACGCGCGTAACCCGTGACGTAGCAACCATGTCCGGTGGGGTGCGCTGGGCGCTGCCCCGTTTCGTCATCGCGGCGGTTACCGTGGGAGCGACGGCGGTAGCGATGGTGCTCAACTCGTGGCTGCTGGCGTTGCCGCTGGTGTTCACGGCAGGTCTGTTGGCCGTCGCCACTAGGCGTTACCTGCGCTTTGGCACCATCGGGTTTGTGGCCGAGTCCATCAGCTACGGCCAGATCAACTCGTCGCTCACCGAGACGGTTGAGGGCGCGCGCACCGTCGAGGCGTTGAACCTGCAAGCCAACCGGGTGTTCGCGACCGACGACGACATTGAGGTGGCCGGGCAGCGGGAGACGTTCACCGCCATGCTGCGCAGTGAACTGTTCGTCGAGGTTGGGTTCGCCTACCGGTTGCCGTTGGTGTTTGCGCTTATCATCGGCGGATGGGGTTACGGTCAGGGCTTGGTGACCATCGGCCAGATCACCGCAGCAACGCTCTATCTGCAGCAACTTGTCAGCCCCATCGAACTGATGATCATGACGCTCAACTGGGTGCAGCGCGGCATCGCGTCTGCGTCCCGTCTGCTGGGCATCGCTGCCGTACCGCCGGACCGCGAGACCAGCGGCGAAGAGCCTGCCGACGAACACCTGGTGGCGACCGACCTGTACTTTGCCTACCGCGAGGGTCACGACGTGCTGCACGGGGTGTCCCTAGATCTGACGCCGGGCGAGCGGCTCGCGGTGGTGGGGCCGTCCGGTGGCGGCAAGTCCACTTTGGGACGCCTGCTGGCCGGTATCAACGCCCCCCGCTCTGGCACTGTTCGTGTCGGCGGCGCCAACGTGATGGGGCTGCCGCTGGACAAACTGCGCACCGAGGTGGCGCTGGTCACCCAAGAACATCACGTCTTTGTCGGCACTATTCGCGACAACATCGTGTTGGCGCGTGAAGCCACCGCCACCGACGAGCAGACGTGGGAGGCGCTCGCCACCGTCGAAGCCGCTGACTGGGTGCGCAAGCTGCCCAAGGGTCTGGACACCATGATCGGCTCCGGTCATCACCAGTTGACGCCCGCGCAGGCACAACAGATCGCCCTAGCGCGCCTAGTGCTCGCCGACCCGCACACTCTGGTGCTCGACGAGGCAACCTCCCTGATCGACCCGACCACCGCCCGCCACGTCGAGGGTGCGATGTCTGCCCTGTTGACCGGACGCACGGTCGTCGCCATCGCGCACCGGCTGCACACTGCCCACGACGCCCACCGCATCGCCGTCGTCATCGACGGTCGCATAGTCGAGTATGGCTCTCACGATGACCTGCTAGCCACCGGCGGCGAGTACGCCCGCCTTTGGGACGCTTGGACCAACTAGGTGGACTCTGCTCCTAGAGCGCAGGATGACGGGCAGGGGACGCGCGCACGGTGACGAAGGGGGATGTCCGCTGAGCGCGTAAGCGGGGAATCCGTCCAGCACCGCGGTAGAGGTCACTTTCCTACAACAACATGGCAATTGTTATGTGGGGTTGCTACAAAGTTGCGGAAACCTACGGTAGCGTAGCCTATGGTTACGTAGCCGTAGGTTTCTTGTTTGATGACTGGAGAGATGATGACCGCAGTAGAAGCGAAGAGAGCAGAGTTGGTGGCCGCATCGGCCAACTCTTATGCAGACATGTTCCGTCGCCGGGTGGCGGCGTCCCCCAACGTCACCGCGTTTTTCTACCCGGCATACACCGAGCCGGAGCAGTGGTTGACGCTCACTTGGGCGCAGGCCAAGGCGAAGGTTGACGTCATCGCAGGTGCCTTGCTTGCTCTCGGCTTGGCCAAGGGCGAGAAGGTGGCGCTGGCCTGCAACACGCGCATCGAGTGGGTGCTCGCCGACCTTGCCATCGCCGCGACCGGTGGCGTCACCACCACCGTGTATCCGTCCACCAAACCCGAGGACGAGGAGTACATCCTCACCGACTCTGCGGCTGCCTTCATCTTGGTGGAGAACGCCGAGCAGCTTGCCAAGATTCAGGGACGAGCCGCACTGGACAAGCAGATCCGCCACATCATCCTCATCATTGACGACCGCGAGCCCGGCCTTACCCCGGATGACCGCGTGATCACTTGGGACGCGCTGCAGACGCTCGGCCCCAAGTGGTTGGCGGAGAACCCGGGCAAGCTGGACGCCTCCATCGCCTCCATCACACGCGACGACCTGTCCACCCTCATCTACACGTCCGGCACCACGGGCACCCCGAAGGGCGTGGAGATCACGCACGGCGCGTGGACGTACGAGGGCATCGCGGTGGACAACATTGACCTGATCTACCCAACGGACATGCTTTACATCTGGCTGCCGCTGGCGCACGTCTTCGGCCGCGACCTGCTGTCGGCGCAGATCGCCGTCGGTTGTGAGGCCGCGATTGATGGCCGCGTGAACCGCATCGTCGCCGGTGTCGGCGAGGTGCACCCCACCGTGATGATCGGCGTACCGCGCATCTTTGAGAAGATCCGTGCCGCCGTCATCACCATGTACCCCAAGCGTGGCATCAAGGGCCGCATCAGCCGCTGGGCGTTCGCCGTTGGCCGCGAGTCGCGCCCGTATCGCATCGAGGGCAAGAAGCTCCCCTTTGGGCTCCGGCTCAAGTACGGCGTGTCTGACAAGCTGGTTTACTCGAAGTTGCGCGAGAAGATGGGCGGACGGATGCGCTTCATGGTGTCCGGTTCCGCCAAACTGTCAAGCCAGGTGCAGGAGTGGTTCTACTCCGCTGGTCTGACGCTGATCGAGGGCTACGGCCTCTCCGAGACCTCAGCGATTGCCGCCGTCGATCATGACCGGCACCCGCACTTCGGCACGGTGGGTCAACCGCTGCCCGGCATTGAGATGAAGATCGCTGACGACGGCGAGGTGCTCATCAAGGGTCCAATCGTGGCGCGTGCCTACGCTAACCTGCCGGAGCTCAGCGCCGAGACGTTTGTTGACGGCTGGTTCCACTCCGGTGACATCGGCGAGATCGACGCCCAGGGCTACCTGAAGATCACGGACCGCAAGAAGGACCTGCTGAAGACCAGCAACGGCAAGTACATCGCCCCGCAAAAGGTGGAGAACACCATCATGGCAAACACCCCCTACGCCGCGCAGGCGATTGTGCTGGGCGAGGGCCACCAGTTTGCGTCCGCACTCATCATCCTTGACCAAGACTCCATCGAGACGTGGGCCAAGCGTCGCGGACAGGAGCTTGACTACGCACGCTTGACCCAGCTTCCCGAGATCCGTCACTCCATCGACCGCTGCATCCGTCGCGCCAACCGCAAACTGGAGAAGTGGGAGACCATCAAGAAGTACGTGATCCTTGACCGCGATCTTTCTCTCGAGTTGGACGAGGTAACGCCGAGCCTGAAGGTTCGTCGTGGCACGGTCATTGAACACTTCACTGAGGTGATTGACGACATCTACTCCGAAGAGTCCACAATCCAGTTCGTGCCAGAAAGTACCCACCACAAGCGTCGCTAGCCCGCACGACGGTGAGACGTGGTGCGGGTGCCGATGGGGAGAGCTGCCCCAAGTGGCAAAAAGAGGTGTGGGATACCCCTTATTGAGGCTAGACTTGCAATATTACTTTCTTGCGGGTCGAAGGGGATCGTTTTATGCAGACGCGAAAGAAGTTGGCAGTGCTGTCCGCAGTTGCGGTGGTTACCACATTGTCATGGGTGCCATCGCAGCCTGTATGGGCAGAAGAGGAAGGGCCCCTCGACTCTGAGTCGAGCACACTCGAAGTGGTGGACTACGGCGACGGCATCTTCGACGTGATTCCTTGGACGCAAGAACCTGTGACTCCAAGTGATGGCGTGCCGGTGGCTGGGGCCGCCCCGGCTTGGACGCAGCCTATTAGTCACCAGAGGCCAGACGGGTTCCCCGAGCCGCCGACTTCGCCGAAACTCGAAGCCTATGCGGTGTCTCTCAAGGTCACTGCGCCCAGCAACTCAGCCCCCATCACTACCGCGAAACCAACCTTCTCCGGTACCGGAGCAACCCCAAACATGTGGGTTGTGGTTACCTCTCATGATGAGCAAGTGACCTACTGCGAAGTGAAGGCAGCGGGCAACGGTACGTGGAGTTGTGCCGCGCAGATATCATTGCCAAATGGTCTCCATCGCCTTGCCGTGCAGGACTACGGCAACTGGGAGAACAGAGTGGAGTACGTGGTGCGCATCTCGGCTTCTACCGCCGTACTTGCGGTGCAGGCACCGGTGCAGGATCAAGTGGTTACCACGAACAGGCCGACGTTCTCTGGCGTTGGAGTCAACGGCTACTCATTGAGAGTGGAGGACATCAACGGTAATACGCTGTGCTCCACGACTGTTGCTAATAGTCAGTGGTCGTGCCAGTCAACACCCGCGTTGGCTGAGGGCCCTGGCAACGCATACGTCGTGACCTGGGCCAATGGGGTCACTTCGTGGGCAGCCGTGAACTTTGTGGTAGATGCCAGCGCAAGTAAAGCAACCTTTGCCCACACCTTTGATGTTGTTGTGGCCTCGAATCCCGGTGAGTCGGCGAATTGGCTTTCGCAGTCCACCATCCAAGGAGTTCTCGATACCTTGGAGACGAAGTACTCGACATGGACTTCGCAGACTTGGAGTGCCGACATAGTCAACTTCCAAGAGGCGGAACTGAACAACATCTGCGGCAGTTCCGGCACCTCACAAGATGCCTTGTGGACCGAGGCGGCCTCATTATTTGGCCACAATCAGAACTACTACACGGCTTCAACTGGGAAGCACCTGTTGATTTTGGAGAACGCACCGCGTGACTGCTCTAGTTATAGTGCTCAGGGTTATGCCAATCTAACCTCTGAGCCAAGCCCATACCCGGGCGGCATTATCACTGTGCGTTGGGACGCGAGTATTCCGGTCTACATGACCAGCACTGTCATTCACGAATTCGGTCACAATCTCGGGTGGGAACACTCCAACACTGAAGTGTGTACTCCTAAGGCCAACGGAACGGGCACTTGGGCGCAGTCAAACAACTCTGCAACTTGCTACACCCGCGAGTATGCGGACGCGTGGGATGTCATGGGTTCTTCTTCCCAGTACGAACTCATGGCCGCCCGAGTGTTCTCTGCTCACGTGCTGGGCAGAGGGCCTTCCCTCACTGTTGCTGATGTCGGTGCGTCTAACGTCAGCGTGACGCTTGCGGCCGCTCCGGTTGGGGCTGGCACAGGGGTGCAATCACTAATTGTCCGTGACATGTATCCCAGCGCGAGCGATCCGCATGCCGGGTGGGACTTCGTGTTTGAGTTGCGCAAGAATCTTGCAGGCAGCGGAACGCTTGGAGTGGCAGTTACTCGCACCGATGGTGCGCAGTCGATCCTACTGAAGAAGGCGACTGCCGGAGTTTCTGCTGGCCCTGGGCCGACTCAGGTTGCTTATCTGGCGGCTGGCGATACCTTCAGCTCTTACTCAGGTTCTGTAAGCGTGACCGTCACGACAGTGAACAGCACACAGGCTGTGCTCAGCGTGACGCGTACCGCGCCAAACGCCAGTCTCGCTACGCCGACCATCTTGGGGTTTGGAGACCTTGGGGCTACGCTGACTGCAACAGTTGCCTCGCGCACTCCTTCGGATGCTCAGTTGAGCTACCAGTGGTATAGGGGCGCATCGCCCATCGCTGACGCGGTCAACCCAACCTACCAAGTTGCCCCCGCCGACTTGGGCAATGAGCTCACTGTCCGTGTAGTGGCTGCTGCGGCGGGTTACACGGCTGTGGCCAGCACTTCGAATGGCCTGTGGGCGGTGAGCAATGGTTTGTACCGCTTCTACAACTCGGCTACGGGTGCGCACTTCTACACTGGTGATCCGGGAGAGCGTGATTACATCGTGGGTAATCTGCATCAGTTCAGCATAGAAGGCGCTGCTGGACGAATTGTTCCCGGTCAGAGCGTGTCGGCATCTAATCAGGTGGTTGTTCACCGCTTCTACTTGCCTGGTGTTGGCGTGCATTTCTACAGTTCCGATCCCGATGAGATTGCATATGTGAAGGCCCACCTATCTGCTAAGTACTCGTATGAGGGTGCGTCGTATGTGGCTTACACACGAACAGCTAATGAGCAGGGATGCGTGGAGCCCGGCACAATTCCGTTCTACCGGTTCTACAACCACAACACGGGTGTTCACTTCTACACTGCTGATCCGGATGAGAAGGCGTACGTGGTAAACACCTATGACTACGCGTCTGGCAAGGGCGCTTACGAGTTGGAGAGCATCGCCTACTGCATCTTGCCGAAATAGTCGGTAGATCACAGCACAAGGGAAGTCCCGCACATTGGGTGACATTCGCGTCACCCAATGTGCGGGGCTTCTCTGTTTCGTTTATTATTGTGCTCTCGTGGGCTCGCGGCTAGTCGAGAGTAGGGGCGGCTAGCGACCTAGTCGGCGGCGCAACATCGAGCCGAGGGAGGCAAGGCCACCGTTTTGGGCCTCCAGTCGCAGTTTGGCCACGATTCCACTGGCTTGGAGCATGGCATGGACCGTGTATTGGGTATCGGCGTCAGCGGCGCTCAGGTGGGCGCTGAGCCCGCTTCGTTGCATCTCAACACCCAAAGCCATGGCGAAGAGTTCGCGTTCGCTGCGAGGCAACATGGTGGCGTCCCGGAACAGCAACTCAGCCAGCCACGCGAGGAATTGAGGCTCATACCCGGAGAAGAACTCCTGCGCCCGCCAGTATTCGCAAACGGCACGCACCATCTCAAGATGTGACCAGACTCGGGAGTTTTGCGAGCCAACTCGCTGCACAGCAGAGCCAGTCTCGTTCCACCGGTAGTGGTACAACTTGTCGGCAACGAAAGACACCTTGCGGGCGTGCGGAAAGGCGCAGAACCAGAAGGCGTGATCCTCGCCCAATGCTAGTGCGGTATCGAAACGAAGCTGATGGTCCTCAACTAGGGAGCGCTTCACCAGCTTGTTGACCAACGGATACGCCCCCACTTCGCCCAACAGGGCGGCTCTGGTGTCGTCATACTCGAAGTCGCGCGTGTCGAGATAGCGCTGGGGCCAACCAGCGCCCGGGAAACACACCCCACCGTAGGTCACTATGTCAGAACCGTGGGTGCGGGCACGAGCCAACAACAACTCAGCCGTGTGTTCCTCAATCCAGTCGTCGGAGTCCAAGAACAGCACAAACTCGCCTTGAACACGGTCGAGGGCCAAGTTGCGGGAGGCAGAAACCCCAGAGTTGGCCTGGGCTAAGATGTGGATGCGTGCGTCGCGCGCCGCCCAGCGGTCAAGAATCTCCCGACTGGCGTCAGTGGAGCCGTCGTCCACGCACACGATCTCGATGGACGGCAACGATTGAGTGGTGGCGCTGGCCAAGGCAACATCAAGGGTGTGTTCGGCGTTGAACACAGGCATGATGATAGAAACGCTCGGTTGCTGCGTTGGCTCGGGCATTTCAACTACCTCGGACAACTCCGAGGAGTTTTCTCGCCAGCCGGTATGCGAGGATGCGCGGCCAAGAGAACAGCGTCAAGACCTTGACAACGTTCTTGTTCACAGGAGAAGTCAGCAGGTACGACACGGTGATGGTCTTGAACCTCTGGCTGGACTTCAACGAGATGGTGAGCTCAGGGGCGGCCCCGATGAAGTGGAGCAAGTTTCCTTCGCGGATGCCGTTGTGAGCAACGTTGGCCGGACTAAACGTTGACCGCGCGCCCTCAGTGTTCGTGAGGGTGATACGCAAGTCGTGCACCGTGACGCCACCTTGGCGTGTTGGCAACAGTCGCAGCCAGTTGACGGGTTCGTCAGGCAAGCCAGCAAATGACCACTCCCGCTTTCCCGGAACGTCCCGCGTGGCCGCAAACCACACCGTACCTGCTGCGGTTTCGATGAGGAGTTCGGGATCTCGCTCCACAGCCAACTGTGCAGTGCGTCCCCCTTCGTGGGCAAGCACAAGCTCTGCGATCTGGTCGGTGTAGCCGGGTGGCAAGACCCAGGGTTCGCTCATGAACTTGTCTCGAATGCGGCGGTAGTTTGTATCCCACTCTTTGGCGTCATGCACCGTGTGAGAGTTCTCAGCATTGACCCAGAGGCGGTAAATGCTGGTGACGGAGTCCGAGTCACTCACTCCGCACTGCCGGACGGTGCGCATCAACAAGTCCCAGTCTTCAGTGGTAGTGAGCGTCTCGTCGAACCGGATGCCGAGTTCTTGGTAGGCGTGTGCGGGAAGCGCAAACGACACCGGCGGGCAGTAGTTGGTGGCCAGCTGGTTTAGATAATTGAACGGGATGCAGTAAATGGTGTCAGGCGGCGCCGCCGCGCGCAGGCCCTTGCGACCATGGGCGTCGGTAGTCTGTTCCCAGTTTTGAGCCACGCAGTTTGCGTGTATTACCGTGCCCGGATGGGCCTTGGCAAGCTCACGAAATACTTCAACCCAGTTGTCGAAAACCAAGTCATCGTCGTCCAAAGTGGCGATGTAGCTGCCACGGGCGGACTCGTAGCCCACGCAGAGCGGGCGGGTGCGATTGCCATCATCAACCGGGATGAGACGAATGCGTGCCTGTAGCCAGGCGGGCGTTTCGCCGATGATTTGGTCGAGGCTCTTGCGGCCCTCGGGGGTCAACTTGTGCCCCATAATGAGCAACTCAAAGTCGGTGTCGGTCTGTCCGGTGAGACAGAGCAACACATCTTTCAGCGCCACCGGACGGGTGCCCTGAGTTCGGGTGACGATGCTCAGGAAGGGCCGGGTTGCAGTGTCACATGACGTATCTAAGCGGTCCATAGTTTCCCTCAATGAACTGAGCCACTGTGTGCTCTGGGTCAAGCTGAACAGGCAGTCGTCCGTCCTTGCGACGCTGCTTGAAGGCATCGGCAGCACGGTGTTGGACGTCGTTCGGTTCTAGCGTGAATCGGGTGAGGATTCGCTTGAGAATCGCTGGCTGGCTCCACTTGTATGCCATGAGCAGGGCGGCCTCGGCCGAATAGTAGCGCTCGGCAGAGGTCGGCTGCCAAGCTCCCGTTGGCGACAGTCGCTTGGCGTGAAAGACCGGCACATCGGGTAAGAAGATTACTTTGCGACCGGTCAGGCGCACTCGCCATGACAAATCAACGTCGTCGCAGTACATAAAGAACGTGTCGGCGTCGTAGCCTCCAACGGCTTCGAAAACTGCGCGAGGGATAACGGTGCATGCACCGGTTGCCCATGACGTCTCTCCCGTTTCAACGTCGTAGTCTTTGGAGTGCTCGATGGGAGATTGCCGCGCCTCCGCGATTCCCGCCTCGTCGCCCAACTCGTTGAAAGGCCGCATCACATCCATAAAGAAGTTGGGGGTGAGAATCACATCCGGGTTCAGGAGCACCAAGAAGTCGGCTGTGGCGTCTTTTGCCAACAGGTTGTGACCCCTAGCGCTGCCGGAGTTGAAACCGAAGCGTGATACGGAAAGGTCAAAGTCGCGTGCGAACTCGTTTCGCCATTCCTCGACCACGTCATCAGCTGGGACTGGTTGTGGGGAGGCATCACCGAGGGCCACGTTGAAACGTTCAAATTGTCCGCGCTGCTCACGACACACGCGGGCCGCGTTAGCAATCGAGGTGAGCGCACGGTGAACCGTCCACGGCTCGTTGTTGTAGATGACGGCCTGAACTTGCACGCCCAAGTCACTTTGCACCTTCTCAGCCTAGCAGTGTGCCCCCTGTGCGCGAATATCGATCAGCGGTCGCGAGTCGCGACGAGTTTGCCGCAAGTGCAGGGCACTGTGGTCAAGAGCTGGCAGCGCCGCTGACTCTATGGCTTTCTCAACCGTCAGGTCAGTGTCTCGATGGCGTCCTTGCGTGTCCGTCGGCTAGGATCAAAGGGAGCATTGTGTGTCAGGTGGTCGCGGCGTGCTACAGCGACAACCAACCACTGCGAAGTGAGACTTGGATTGCGAGACGCTGGTGACAGTCAAACCATGGGACGAGGGGATGCGTGCCCCCGGACACAGTCGCGGAATCGTTGACATCCCTAAGTGGTGGTATCTGCTTGACCTGCTCGTCAAGAAGGAGTTGCGCGTCCGCTATCGCGGGTCCATCCTGGGAATGATGTGGACGTACGTCAAGCCTGTCGTCCAACTAACCGTCTTCTACTTCGCCGCAGGCAAGTTCATGAAGATGAGTGATGGGATGGACAACTACGTCATCTACCTGTTCTCCGGCATCATCATGATCAACTTGTTCAACGAGATTTTGATGAACGTCACCACCTCGATTGTTGCCAACGCGGCCTTGGTCGGGAAGATATATCTTCCGCGCGAACTGTTTCCCGTGTCGAGCGTGTGGGTGGCTTTGGTTCACTTCTTCCCTCAGGTGGTGGTGCTGCTGGTGGGCGCTGTAGTCACTGGATGGAGGCCCGGTCCGCTGAACATCGTCGCCATCATGGGTGGGGTGTTGGTGGTGGCTCTGTCGGCGTTAGGTCTGGGGTTGGCGTTCGCGGCTTGGAATGTGATGTTCCGCGACTCCCAGAACTTTGTCGAACTGATATCCATGGTGGTCTTCTGGATGTCTCCAGTGATTTACAAGTGGTCGATGGTTAACGAGGCGATTCCGCGCTGGCTTTGGTACGTGTACATGGCCAACCCAGTGACCATCGCGGTAGAACTGTTCCATTACGGCTTCTGGGTACCCACCACCGGTCCCTTGACCAGCGCGCACGGCGAGATGTGGACGATGATGCCCAACCACTGGGTGTACTGGTCCGGCATCGGGCTCGTGGTCTCGTTGGTGTTGGTGGCGTTCGGGCAGGCGGTATTCCGCAAGCATGAGGCCGTTTTCGCGCAGGAGTTGGGGTGAGTCAAATGAACACACCTTTGCCAGCTGTGGTGTTTAGCGACGTCACTAAGTGGTTTATGTTGCGTCACACCCGCTCCATCAAGGAGTATGTGGTGTGGACGCTCAAGGGCCGCAAAGGCGACCTGGGGGAGCGCTTCAAGGCGTTGGATCAAGTGTCCTTCACCATCAACGAAGGTGAGGCGGTTGCGCTCATCGGATTCAACGGTTCGGGCAAGTCCACCACGTTGAAACTTGTCTCTGGCGTTATGCAGCCTGACAGCGGTTGCGTGCATACCCGCGGCGTCGTGGCTGGACTCATCGAGGTTGGCGCAGGTTTTCACCCCGACCTGACCGGACGGGAGAATGTCTTCCTCAACGGAGCCATCCTCGGTATGAGCAAGGCAGAGATTGAGGCTAAGTTCGATGACATTGTTGCCTTCTCCGAGATCGAGCGCTTCATGGACACGGAGGTCAAGTTCTACTCGTCCGGTATGTTCTTGCGACTGGCGTTCGCGGTGGCAGTCCATTGCCAACCCGACGTGTTTCTGGTCGACGAGATTCTGGCGGTTGGCGACGAACCGTTCCAAGCCAAATGTCTGGCGAGAATCCGCGAACTGCACGCGCAAGGGCAAACTTTGGTGATCGTCAGCCACGCCTTGGACCAGTTGGAAGACATCTGCGACCGTGGAATCGTGATGTCTCACGGGCAAGCCGTTTTTGACGGCCCAATTGCGGATGCCATCGCGCATCTGCGTGCCTCTGAGTGAGCGCATTCACGCATCTCCCACCAGTTGGGCACAAACTGTTCTTGAGGGTGGCGTGCTGTTCTTGAGGGTGGCGTGACTCGCACCCTCTTTTGTCGCTCTGTGCGTAGTCGCAGAATCTGGTTACAAGCTGCTTCTGAGGGCGGAATAAGTCGCATCCCAAGTGGTGGCAACATAGCCACTCTTGATCGAGGCGACGTGCTCGGCCAGTGCGTCAAGATTGTTGGCATAGTGGGCAATCTTGTCCATCCAACCCCGTGGATCGTAGGGGGAAGCGTAGTCGAGCAGGCTTCCGCCGATCTCCGGGATTGAGGACGCATCTGATGCAATGCAGAACTTGTGGCGGGCGAGAGCTTCGGCCACGGGCAGCCCCCAGCCTTCGTAGCGGGACGGGAATACGGTGAACAAGCAGTTAGTGTATGCCCAGACCAGTTCGGCATCTGAGACGCTGTTCAGGTGAATGATGCGTCCGCCGACCTGTGGGGAGTGCTCCAGCTGGTAACGCAGGTCGTCAGTAAGCCAGCCATTGCGGCCCACAATGAGCAGCGGTGGCAGCTGCACGCCATCCAGCAACGCCTGTTGGTAGGCCTGGTACAACACGATGTGGTTCTTTCGCACCTCCACGGTGCCCACCACCAGCACAAACGGTGCCAGATCTTCGGGGATACCTGTCGGACGGTCGGGTTGTGGTTGACCTGCAAGGTCGTCCCCCAGCCTTATGACATTGACGGGAGGCGTGGGAAGCCCCTCGCGAGCACACACCTGCGCTATGTCGCGTGCAGTGGCTTGGGAGACCGCAATGCACAGGTCCACGACTCCCAGCGCTTGCGTCATGAACTCCGAGAATCGGGACGCGTCGATGGGTGCCACTTCGGGGTGTAGCACGGGGATGAGGTCATGCACCAGCAGCACCACTCGACAGCCGGAGTGGTCTTTGAGTTTGCGCAGTTCGGTGGACATGTCCGGCGCCACCCACGGTGCCCCCAGCATGAGCAGAGTGTCACCAGATGCTACCTGGGCAGGAGCGGTTAGAGGCGGTTCCACCTGAGGCGGCTCGGCGATGATTTCAGGCGGCACCGGCAAGGGCGCGGCCGGACGCACGGCTCTGCGGATGGCCGCCAGTGGCCAGCGGTCCCGCAGTGCCAAGTACGCCCGTGTTCGAGTAAAACGATGCAACAGGCGTCGCGTCAAGCTTTCGGGAACGTGCACGGGCTGCCCGTTGCCCGCTTCCGGTGGTGTGAGCGGAGCACCTTGCGGGTCACCAACCTGCGGGTCATGAGGGCCGTCCGCCGGCGCGCAGGGAATAGGCTCGACCGGTGCCACTGTCGAGTGGCGAGCGTAGATTTCGCGTGCATCGGCGTCCACAAACACTCCAGCAGCGCGGTCAAACACTATGCCCGCCACGTCCAGCGACTCATCGGCGAGCAGACGCGCTCCCAACTCGTACTCCACGCGCTGAATGCCGGAGAAACCCCCAACGGCAACTTGGCAGAACTCCGTCAGATCAAGCAGTAACCGCGCACCCATTGCTGTTCTCCATTTGCTCAGTGCTGCGTCCAATAGGCAGCCCCGTCCTTTCGACGGTACCATTTTGTCATGAGCGAAGCGATACCTAACGCATCCGTGGTGCCTCTAACGATAGTTGCCGACACCGTTGCCGCAGCGAATGAGGCACTGCAAAACTGCTCTGTAGAAGCGGCTGTGCTGCTGCTCAGCAACCATGTCACCAAACCCGCTCCAGAGTGCGTCGCAGAACTCTTGGCCGTGGCAGAGCTTAGCGATAGGCACGGCATCGTCATTCCTCGCATCAGTAGGCCAGACGCTGGCGACGTGGCGGTAGACCTGCCTCGCGCTCATCCAGTTCCGCACTGGGACGGTTGCGCCATGCTTATCCGCGCAGAATTGCTAGACGACTATGGGTTGTTGGATGAGAGTTACGCCGACTTGACCACCGCTGGAGCGGAGTTCAGTCTGCGCGTCAATCGCTACGGCTACTCGACCGTGCGCGCCAACCAAGCTGTTGTGGCGCTCCCACCTGCAGTGGCCCATGACCACGGCGACGGTGTTGGGGCAGCGCACGAGCAACACTTCGATGTTAAGACGCTTGAAGACGCCTACCCGTACGTCTCGCAGTTGCCTGACGAATACGCCATTTGGGCTCACCCCGTTGACGAGTTTGAGCCTCTTATCGCCTCGGCTGATCGCAGTGTTCTCATCTACCTCGGTTACATCACGCCAGAGCTTTCTGGCACGTCACGCAACGTTGTTTCATTTTTGAACTACGTTGCGTCGCGTCCAGATTCGGGCAGATTCAGCGTCTACGCGGAGAATGCCGCCAGTGAGTTCTTTTCGCTGTCCAGTGTCGGGCTGGAAGTGCTCGACGAGACGAGCGTGGAGGGACGCCAGTTCGCGCTGGGATACGTGCCCTTTCAGGTGGCGGATGCCGGGATGCTTGAGTTTCTCATGCGGCACTGCCTGCGCACCGTCGTCACCGTGCTTGACGTCATCTGGATGCGTACTAATGAGCACTTGATAAAACGTTTTTATTCCAAGGCCGTGTTTCACGAGTCTCTGGAGTTCGCCGACGGCATCGTTGCCATCTCACAGGCCTCCCAAACCGACACTGATATGCTGTTTGGCTGCAAGGAGTGCAGTGCCAAAATCAAGGTCATACCTCAAGGGTGCCCTGACGTCGGCTTTGCGTCCTCCACCAGCCAACCCGGCCCCTACCAACAGGTGATAGGGGGCATCGAACCTGGCTTTGCATTCATTTCAGGCAACCGCTATCCGCACAAGCGGGTCGATTTGGCGGTTGCGGCGCTGCGTCGCGGCGGTTTCGTCGGGCAAATTGTTTGCTTGGGTGCGGAAGACTCATTCGAGGCGGGTTCTGGGCTGTACGTATTGCGCAGTGGTGTTGTCCCAGAAGACGTGATGGAGACGATCCGTCGCCGAGCAGGCCTGTTCATCTTCCCGTCCAGCTATGAGGGCTTCGGGTTCCCAATCGCGGAGGCCGCCCGCTACGGCAAGCCCATCATCGCGACCGACATGCCCGTCATGCGAGAGACAGCGGCGCTGTTCCCGCAGGTACAAATACGGTTCTTTTCTCGCCTAGATGACTTGGCCGGTTTGGCCAATGAGGTTGTCGCCACTGCGGGTCACACCCCGGATGGGTCGCACGCCGCGTTTGCAGGGTCAGACACGGTCACGGCCGGAGTGCGAAGTCTCGCCGACTACGACTTAGCTGTCGCCGCCTATCTAGAACAGATCTTGGCCCAGCCCATTGACGCTCACGCTTTGTTGTACAAACGTCGCCGCGTGGCCGGTGCGGCGCTGTCGGGAAACCAACAACAGCTGCAACGTCAACTCACCGCCTTGGAAGCGGAACGGGTGCGTCAAGCAGCGGAACTGGAGACAGGCATCAAGGCACTTCAGACACGAGAGACAGAACTTGAAGCCAAGATAGAGGCGCTGTTGGCCACTTCCTCATGGAAGATCACCGCTCCACTGCGCGCCCTGACCGACAAGGTCAGGCGTGTCGCTCGCGGGGGTTCGGTGCTGTGAAGCCCCGAGGGGGTTCGGTCACATCGACATCCCAAACGAGAAATGGAGTGGGTCGTCAGATTGTTTGTGTGTGGGCGTCGAAGAGGTTTGCAGCGAGAGCACCTCATGCTAAAGTCAACGCGAACGCCAGAATAGCCGGGAACTAGATGAAGATAATGTCTAACGCGAGCCGCGAACCACTTGTTGGGCCAGTGTCGGTTCAGTCATGCGACAACGAGATTTCATCAGAAACGGTTCAGCGACAGGGCAACTGGCTTAGCGCGGTGCGGGATGCTCTGCCCATCGTATATGTTGCAGTTGCGTCTTTCATCGTGAACGTAGCTTGGGCTACGACACCCGCCATATGGATAGATGAAATGGTTACTGCGGCAGTAGCGACGCGCCCGGGGGGGGTTATTCTTGATCTTGTTACCACAAGAATTGATGCTGTCCATGGGCTCTATTATTTGGCAATGCACGAATGGTTTGGCTTAGTTGGCTATTCGATTCTTGCTCTGCGCTTTCCCAGCGTCGTCGCTGTCACTGCCGCCAGCGTCGGCCTTGCTGTGCTTGGCCGATTGTCTGGAAATCAGCGAGCCGGAGTTATCGCCGGGATGGTCTTTGCTGCGACACCCGCGTCTAGCTTCTATGGCATTGAAGCTAGATCGTATGCGGCGGCAATCGCTGGCGTCGTTTGGCTTACTGTGGTTGCACTGTGGCTAGGCCGTGCGGAAAGAAGGCTGCAGTGTGTGGCGCTCGCTGCACTCTACTGCATCTTTGCGACGTCTCTCGTCTACCTGCATCTTTATGCTGTCTTCGTAGTTGTGCCCCACGCCTTTCTGTTTCTGGGCCACGCTCGACTGAGTAACCGTGCCACCGTATGGCTCTGGGCGGGGGCACTGGTCGTGTCAGCAGTGGCCTGCGTTCCCTTTGTCAGGCTGGCTTGGAGCCAGCGACACCAGGTGGACTGGATTACAACCAGGCTTCCCTCCGGATCAGCTCAACTACAGTCCTTGCTGGTAGAGACTTGGGCTGGAGGCAACCCAGCCCTGGCAGCGGTATTGGTGGTATTTGCTCTAGTAGGACTCCGAAGTCTTGCTGTGCGGCAACGCTGGGTCATCGTGACTTGGATGTGGTGCCCTGGGTTAACGATGATTCTCTTTGGAGCGCTTGTCGGACAGTCTTTTTATCTTTCCAGATACACGCTCTTTTGCGTGCCCGCAGTGTGCCTCGCGGTCGGTTTCGGCATAGACCACGTCAGTTCACGGTTCTCTGAGCCATTTTTCGTCAGCGCAGTGAGCGTGGCTGTGGTGTTTACTTTGGGGCTGCCGGCCTACGCGAGTGCTAGAACCGAAGATGGGAAGAGCGGAGATTGGGGGTGGACCCTAGCGTTGGCGAATGGTCTGAAGGCTATGCGGGCCGACGAGCCGTCTGGGAGGGCAGGAGTTGCACTAAGCCGTGCTCCGGTTTCGATGGGAGGCTCGATGCGTTGGGTGATCACTGCCTACCCAGACGCTTTCACTGGTCTTGACGATGTGGCGCGCTCCGATACTTATGTCTTTGACTTTGATCCCATCACTGGGGCCGTTCTTGATGCCGAGACAGTCTTGACTCGCCTCGATGGGCTTACTTGTCTCTACGTTTTGGACGCGCCCTCGCGCCCCTTCTTCTCTGCGGAACAAGTGATGCGAGTCGAAGAACAAGGCTTCACTGAGGCTGAAACAGCGACCACTGGCAGTGCGAGAATTACGCGAATGTGCCAGCCTGGCTAGCGCGCCCGTGCTGGAGATAACCAAAAGGAAACAGCATGATGTTGGATGCGGACCAAGACGGGTCATCTGCCGTCCTAGGCGCCGCCGAACAGTCGGACAGCGACTCAGCGTTGCAGACGATGGTGGTCGGCCAACGAGGGGCATGGCAGTGGCCTGCACTGGTTGGAGTTGTGTCTTTCCTCATCAACATAGCTTGGGTTACCACGCCCGCAATATGGTACGACGAGGCGGCCACGGTGTCCGTGGCGATGCGTCCAGGCAGGGACATCCTGACGTTCATCACTACAAGAGCCGATGTTGTTCATGGATTGTATTATCTAGCGATGCACGAGTGGCTTGGCCTGACCGGCTATTCGATGTTTGCTCTGCGCTTTCCCAGCGTCGTGGCCGTCACCGTAGCCTCTACTGGCTTGGTGGTCCTTGGCCAGCTGCTTGAGAATCGGCGAGCAGGAGTCATGGCTGGTTTGGTTTTCATCGCAACCCCCGCGTGCTGCTTCTACGGAATTGAGGCTCGACCCTACGCGGCAGCGATAGCAGGTGCCGTCTTGCTGACCTGCGTCGCGTTTTGGATGAGTCACGCGGAGGGATGGCAGCAGTTCAGGGCACTCGCGGCGCTGTACTGCGTCTTCCTAGCGCTCCTCGTCTATCTGCATCTTTACACCGTATTCATGGTTGCACCTCACGCTTTTCTGTTACTGGACCGGGCTCGACCGACTGGTCGCGTCTTGTCTGCTCGCTCGGTGGTTTGGCTGGGAGCCGTGTTCGTGGCGGTCTTGGCGTCTCTGCCTCTGATCCTTTTGGCGTGGCGCCAACGACGGCAGGTGGCTTTTATCTCTGACGTTTATTCTTCGGGAACAGCGCAGTTGAAGTCTGTATTGGTAGAGGCTTGGGTTGGAGACAACTTAACCTTGGCGGTGGTCTTCGTGCTGTTCGCACTTCTGGGATTTCGAACTCTAGCTGGGCGACAACGTTGGGCCATCGCGGCCTGGATGTGGTGTCCAGCGCTGGTTCTCAGTCTGCCTGGCTTGCTCTTCGGGTTAGATTTTTGGTTGCCCCGGTACATGCAGTTTTCTGTGCCAGCCCTCTGCCTTGCGGTCGCCTTTGGAATCGATCACGTCAGTGCGCGCTTTTCTTCATCCTTGTTTGTTTGCGGCTTGGCTCTGGCTGCCGTGTTTACTTTGGCTCTGCCAACTTGGGCCGACGACAGAACGCCAGCTGGGAAGAGCACGGGTTGGTTGTGGATCGCGTCTTTGGCCGACAACCTCAGCGAGATTCGGTCCGATAGCCCGTCTGGGAAGGCGGGAGTTGTGTTCGGCATGTCGCCGAGCGGGCGGCAATCGACGAGGTGGGTGAGCGTGGCTTATCCAGAAGCTCTCATCGGTCTCGATGATATCTCGCTTTACAAGACTGCCATTGAAGCCAACGACTTCATTTCGTACTCTGTTGACTCAGCGACGGTCCTGAATCGCCTCACGGGAGGTGGGTTGACGTGTGTCTACGTTATGGACACAGCTTCGCGCCCATTCTTCTCCGCAGATCAGGTGGCGCAAATTGAGGCGCAAGGTTTCACGGAAATCGAACAGCGGGCCGCTTCGACCGCGAGAGTCACGCGGATGTGCAGGCCTGCCTGATGATGTTGCAGGCAGCTAGAACACAGCAGCGAGAGTCATGCCGATTGGAGGTGGTCCCAGTGTCAAACAATGTGGCGCGCCGTGCCGTGACTTCAGAGCTTGAGCTCGACGAAGAACTCAGTGACGCTTGTGCGTCGAGCGACAAGTACACCTCGTCGTGGCACTGGCTGCTTCTGGCTGCCGTGTTTGTTTCCTGGCTGATTTCGCTGGCGATTCTGTACTGGCAGGTACGGTACGTCGATTTCGCGCTGCCGATGCAAAACTACGACTCAGCCACGCATAACTCGCTTGTCAGAGGCATGGTAGACCGTGGCACAATTTCTCCGTTCGGCTTCCGGAACGACATCGACCTCTACGGGTATGACTATCCGCTGGGATTTACCACCGTCGCTTACTTTTTTGTCGGGGTCTTTGGGGTTACGGGCCCTGTTGGCATCGCTATGGCGTGGGGTTTAGGAGCGGCTGTTCTCTGGCCATTGGGCTGTGCCTTTCTTGTTCATGCCATGGTTCCTGATCGCATCATGCCCGCAGCGTTGGCTCCCGTGGTCTCGATGTGTTTTGCTCAGTACCCACTTGGGCTCCTCAGCTTTGGCACTCTCTACCCATACGGCCTGGCATCTAGTCTCCTACCGTGGCTGATGGGGGTCTCAGTGCTGTTTATTCGTGCCTTTTCGTGGAGACATATCTCGGCTGCCGTCTTCTTGATTCTCTTGGTTGCTTATACCCAACCGCGTGTTGCTTTCACCTATCTGCTGGCCTCTGGCGCTTTCTGGACAACATGGTGGTACGGCCAGTATTGGCGCAATCAGCGGTCGCGCCTCATCGACAAGGTATGGCTGCCGGTGGCGATGCTGTTGGCGGCAGGTGGAGCTTTGCTGTATGCCTACGTGAGATTCGGTGACAAGCTCTTTGACACGTCTCAATGGAGTTTCAGTCCGGCAGTGATGGCTTGGAAACATGCTATCGCCACGTATCTTAGCGGCGCCAGCTATGTTGATCCGGGAGCCGATCTGCAACTGAGTTGGACGATGATTGCGTTGGTTGCATTTTCCGTGACGGCCGTAGCGTTCATATGTCCACGTGAACGATGGCTTCTTGCAGGCTGGTTCTTCATCGGTGTGGTCTACTGCTGTGCTGCTGCAGGTGAGGCCATACTCCCGCGCGTTATCTCCTTGCCGTGGTATCGGCAGGAATTGCGCATCTATGCAGCCTATCCAAGTGTGATGGTTCCCATGATATGTGTTGCGTGTGGTGCGCTTGGAGTTCGTATCGCGCGTGTGGCGGGTCGTTTTGGCCAAGGCGTTTCGGTTTTCATGGTCGCGATCTGTGCCACTGGTACAGCACTCTTCAGTCCGGGGGTTGCGGCTACTGCTGATTCAGTCGTGACAGTCAGCGCGCAGCCAGGTGGGATGTTGGACGCAGCCAAGACTCGTTTCTATGAAGAGTGCGTTCCGATTGTAGGGCAGGATCTCGTTGCTGCTGATCCGTGGTCTGGGGCTATGTTTGCCTACTCCCAGTTCAACGTGAACCAGTACTTCAACACGTTTGGACCAAGGCCACGTCATTGGGGGGCGCTGGCACGCATGGACGAGTGGGGTCTCATTGCGCTGCGAGACTTTGGAGTCATGTTTGTAATGGACCTTGGTCCAGTTTGGAGCGAGTTCAACGGCGAGTTTAGTGCGTACGTCTCGTTCCACGATAAAGAGAAGTACAGGTGGTTGGAACCAGTTCTCAGCGTTTGGGATCCGTATCTGAACTACAACCTCACGCTGTATCGCATCCCCATCGAAGCATAGGAATTGGATGCGATGCCCAGAGGCGAGCAGTGCGGGTAGAGTTCTCATCATGAAACCGCAGTCGTCGGAGCCGTCTGTATTAGTATCGGCGCGCTCTGGAGCACCAGTCGTTTCTGAGGTAGTCATGAGTATCCGCAGCGTTGTGCGAAGAGTTGGAGCTTCCGCAGAAATTGTCTCCATTCATATCGCGAGTTATGTTCCAGTGCAGGCGTTTCGCATCTTGGTCCTAAGACTCTGGGGCGCAAGAATCGGACGAGGCGTCGCCATCTCTCATGGACTGACCGTTCGCGGGGCACGGGCACTCGTTATCGAAGATGACGTTTACATCGCCGAAAGTGTAGTTCTTGATGCTCGCGGAGGGTTGTCTATTGGTGCGTCCACAAGCATAAATGCTGGGGCGCAACTGTGGTCAGCTCAGCATGACTGGCAGGATGCGGACTTCGCCTATGTTAAGTCCACTACTAGCGTTGGACACCATTGCTGGATATGTTCTCGCGCCGTGGTTCTGCCCGGGGTCAGTGTAGGAAACGGGACTGTCGTCGGTGCCGGGGCGGTAGTTTCCACCAGCCTGCCCGAGTGGCACCTGGCCGTGGGGGTGCCGGCCGCTGCCATACGAGAGCGCCCCAAGGGGCTACAGTATCGCCTGATGGCACACAAGAACAAGCCTCTCTGGTGGTGAGACTTGCGTTTCTTTGGCGCGAGCGTCTAGCTTGCTCAGAAGGCGCCCACCATGGTGGTGATGGTTCTAGGCGTCGGCATCGAAAGTGACGGCATGTCCCAGCGTTCCCGTTACGTGTCGTAGGATAAGGCGAAGAAGTGACAGTTAGCAGGAGGTACGTGGCTGTGGGAATTTGGGAGGTCTTTGCGCTGGCCAAGCGTTGGTGGGGGCTGGTCGCGGCGTTAGTCTTGGTGGGGGCTGGTGCCGGAGTAGGCCAAGGGTATTTCGTGCCTCGGCCCGCTGCAACGCAATACCAAACCACATATCGAGTCGTTGTGAGTGGGTTCAATCTTGATCTAGCCCCCAATGGAACTACCGACCTAGCTGCCTACATATACACTGCAGCGTGGTATGAGACGGACCTTAACAAGATTGACGATGCGGTACTAGCTGTGGCCGGACCGGATGACCTGAAAGAGATCAGTGAGTCAGTTAAGGCTTATGCCCTGACCGGGAGGCACGCGTTTGATATCGTCTGCGAGTGGAGCGACCAAGACGTTGCTGAGGCCATCGTTACTATACTCGGGCAGGCTGTAGAAGCGAGGTTGTTAGAGTTGGTGCCTGAATCCGACAGCCTTGTCTTCACGTCTCAGATAGTCAGAGAAACCGTCGATGGACCCAGCGCCGCAAGCCATCTGCGCAGTACCGCGGTTGGGGGCGTGCTAGGGCTTGTGCTTGGAGTTGGCGTTGCGTGTCTACTGTATCTCCGGAGAAGTACCCTCCTCACCGCCGCGATGATTGCAGATTTCTCGGGTCTCGGCATCCTTGCAGACCTGCATGCTGATTCAGGATTCGATATGCTGAAGACCAAACTGGACCTTCTTGGCAAGGGCAGTCAAGTGCTGGACACTCCTCGCGTGAGTGTTATGGATGCAGCGGACGAAAAGGCGTTGTTGGCGTTGGTTGAGGCTAGAGGCAGGAACAACGACGCCGACCCCAACCCCAGCACCGTTGAAGTAGTTCGTGTGGACACTCCAGACGGGCTGTCGGTCGTTGCCAAGGTGGGCAACCCGATCATTGGCGTTAGGCTTGGACGCACTTCCGTTGAAGATTTCAGATCGGCGATAGCAGATTTGGACCAAGTGGGGGTTCCCGCTCAAGGCATCGTCTTGTTCTGATGTGAAGAGTCGGAGTTCCACGTAGGAATCACGCCTCTGGTAGGCTTTGGCTCATGCCTAACGCGTTGATAACTGGGATCACTGGGCAAGATGGCCTCTACTTAGCTGAACTCTTGTTGTCGAAGGGATACCGCGTTTACGGTCTAGTACGTGGTCAGAACAACCCCAAGCGCGAACTTGTCGAACAACTCGTTCCAGAGGTCACTATTCTGACGGGTGATCTAACTGACCTGTCGAGTCTCTTGCGCGCGTTCGCGACTGCACAGCCCGATGAGGTATACAACCTTGGCGCTATATCTTTTGTCGCCTATTCATGGGAAAATGCGGCATTGACAACGGACGTCACTGCTAAGGGTGTCCTCAACATACTTGAAGCAATTCGGCTTTACGCAGGCGACAGCATTGACAAAATTCGCTTCTATCAGGCCTCGTCCTCGGAGATGTTCGGTAAGGTGCAAGAAGTGCCTCAGCGTGAGTCAACCCTGTTGTGGCCCCGCTCGCCGTATGGAGTGGCAAAAGCGTACGGGCACTACATGACGATTAACTACCGCGAGTCGTATGGGTTGCACGCGTCATCAGGCATCCTCTTCAACCACGAGTCCCCGCGTCGCGGGTATGAGTTTGTCACTCGAAAGATCACCAACGCCGTCGCCCGGATCTCTTTGGGGCTGCAAGATAGTGTCGCTTTGGGCAACGTTGATGCTCAGCGCGACTGGGGTTTCGCTGGGGACTACGTTGATGCAATGTGGCGTATGCTGCAACAACCGGAGGGTGACAACTATGTAGTTGCCACTGGAGAAACTCACTCCATCCGAGAGTTCCTTGACTTGGCATTTGCGTGTGTTGGCATCGACGACTGGGCCCCATATGTGACGGAAGATCCCCGTTTCATGCGTCCCGCTGAGGTTGATTTCCTAGTTGGTGACTCCACCAAGGCGCATGAGAAGCTCGGGTGGAAGCCAACCGTTTCTTTGCCGCAGTTGGTCGCCATGATGGTCGAAAACGACCTAGCGATCCAGAAGCCACAGGCTGGTCTGGGGTCATGACCGCTAGACGGGCGTTTATTACCGGGCTCGCCGGGCAAGACGGATCATACCTAGCTGAGCGCTTGGTTGCTGACGGATATAGCGTTCACGGGTTGGTTCTCCAGGGAGAACCGTTGGATAACTTGAGTGGCGTTGCCGAGAGAGTCACCTTGCACGTCGGCGACCTAAGAGACTCGGCTGCCATCGAGTCTCTTGTTGAATCAATCGTGCCTAACGAGATCTACAACCTAGGTGGAATCAGCTCAGTAGCGCTGTCGTGGGACAAGCCCGCGCTTACTGCATCGGTGTCGGGGGCTGCTGTTGCGGGGCTGCTGGCCAGCGCGTGGAAGCTGCACGAAGCGGGCGAAGATGTTTCTTTTGTGCAAGCCTCATCCGCTGAGATATTCGGCAATCCCAGCGTTTCTCCTCAAAATGAGAACACGCCGCTGAATCCGATCTCGCCATACGGTGCCGCGAAGGCTTTTGCACATGACTTGGTGCGGATATTTAGGGACAGGGGCCTTCATGCGTCCAACGCCATCCTGTACAACCATGAGTCAACTCGACGCCCACAGACGTTTGTGACCCGGAAAATTACATCGACCGTTGCCAGAATTGCAGCGGGGCGAGAGGCTGTGTTGAGCCTTGGCAACATCGCGGCTCGTCGCGACTGGGGTTGGGCACCGGACTACGTTGCCGCGATCTCAAGAATCCCCGCCGCCGAGCCGAGCGATTATCTTCTGGCAACAGGAGTCGCGCATAGCGTTGAGGAGTTTGTCGCTGCGGCTTTTGCCAGCGTGGGCATTTCGGACTATCGCGCCCATATCGAAATCGACGAACAGTTTTTCCGTCCAATTGATGCCCCTGCGCTCGTAGGAGACTCGTCCAAAGCCCAAGACCAACTGGACTTTGTCCACTCTCTGACCTTTGAAGAGCTGGTCGCGGGCATGGTTGGTCACGACGCTGAGATGCTCAACGAGGACGCTAGGCTTTAGGTTTGTTCCTGAACAATGCGTGACGCGTCCGCACTAGGTGGATGAGCGTCAAGTGTGAGTCCAGGTTGAGCGCTGTAGGCTAGTATGACACTGGGCTACAGACGGAAGGGGACGCAGCATTGGTGAATGATTTCCGCGCTTGCTACCTTGGCCCTACGGGAGTTGGGCGCTTTGATTCCGGCGCACTCCTAATCGTCTGGTGCTGGGCTTACTCGGTGCTTCCAGCAGCGGTTAGTGTGCTGGCCGACGGCACCGCCTCGGGCGCAGTTTCTGGCGCCAATCACGACATCATCACCACTGGGTTCTGGTTCCAAGGGATTCGTTTCGTCTGCATTGCGGGTTTGGCGCTCAGCGGCATTCAGATAATTATGGGGGGGCTAGCAAACAATCGCCGCTTCTCTTGGAGCGCTTTGCTTCCTTTGATGCTTGTCGGCACCACTATCGCAGTTGACATACTGACGCACCGCAGCGTCAGCAGTATGCAAATGTACGGGTTGCTGGTGGCCACTGTTTGTCTCTTTGCCGACTGTACTGAAGCAACGATCAGATCTGTAGCACTGTGTACGGTGCTAACCGCGGCCATCTCTGTCGGGCTCGGTTTGGAAGGTGGTGGACTCGCCAGCAATTGGACGACAGGCCTAGACAAGTCTGTTCTCGGTATTACTCCGTTGGCCGGCCCTTTTTCACATCCAAATAATCTCGGGTGCGCGCTGGCTCTGGGTCTTCCGTTCATCATCTCTATACGAGACAACGGCTGCCGCATGGTTTCATTTCTCTTCGTGGCTTTCACACTGTTGTTGACAGCGTCTAGGATCAGCATTTTTGCGGCAGTCATGGCCGTCGTCATAGTCCCAATCATCACCCAACCCAGAGGGACGCCACGATTTCGTCGAGTGTGTTTTGTCGGGGCCGTTATTATCGCGGCGATGACGCCATTCATCGGATTCTCTGATGGGTTTCTGACGAATCGGGGCTGGATCTGGAGGGTGACGCGCGAAGCTCTAGCGTCGCACTGGCTGTTCGGTGTCGGGGACGGAGCGTTCCACGCCGGGGGAGACGTCACGGAGAGACTCAACGGATTCGCGGCCTTCACGGCCCACAACACTATCTTGACGCAAGTCGCCCGAGGTGGCCTCCTGGCAGGGCTCCTTCTAGTAGGACTCTTGCTGATGGCGTCAGTCATAGCCGCCAGTCAGAGCGACAGGATACTGCAGGCTCTGACTGGCTCGATTATCTCGTTGGTCATCATTTGCTCGGCAGAGGGCGTGTCCTTTGACCGTTTTGGTGGCTACGCCTGGGGGATCATCCTGCCGTTGTACTTCTTGCTGCCCCAACTTGATCAGCGACAGAGTAAACCCCAGATTCCAAGTAGCTTGGCCAGTTCCGAACTCGACCACATCCCGCTTCATAACCCGGTAAGATAAATCTGTGAATATTGTGGTGATTGGGGCGGGGTATGTCGGCCTCGCGAATGCGGTGCTCTTGGCTCGCAAGCACCGGGTGCGCATACTCGAGATCAACCCGAGCCGCGTCGAAGCCATCAACGCCGGTAAGTCCGCCATAGTGGATGAAGGCATCGAGGCAGAGTTGGCTGCCGGAAACCTCAGCTTGGTGGCCACCACAGACCCATCGTTTGCGTATGAGGATGCTGACTTGGCTATCGTGGCCACTCCCACGGACTATGATACCGAACGCAACTTTTTTGATACCTTGACGGTTGAGTCCACTATTCGCGCCGCCTTGGCGGCAAGGCCCAACATACTTGTTGCAATCAAGTCGACGGTTCCGGTTGGATTCACTGTAGGGCAGCGAGCAACTCACCCTGGCGCCAGAATCGTATTTTCCCCTGAGTTCCTACGAGAAGGACGCGCCTTGTACGACAACCAACACCCTTCGCGGATCGTTGTTGGAGATCGTGGAGATGATGGCCAAACGTTTGCACGTCTACTGGCTGATGCTGCGCTAGACGACAATGTGCCCATCCTATTGACCGATCCCACTGAGGCCGAAGCCATTAAACTGTTTGCAAACACGTACTTGGCGCTTCGGGTGGCATATTTCAATGAGTTGGACACGTACGCGGTTCTTCGAGGTCTCAACACAGAACAGATCATCGCTGGAGTCGGGTTGGACCCACGCATTGGCGCTCACTACAACAACCCCTCCTTTGGATATGGCGGGTATTGCTTGCCGAAGGACACTAAGCAGTTGCTGGCGAACTATACGGACGTGCCACAAAACCTAATTCAGGCAATCGTTGACTCCAACACCACGCGCAAGGACTTCATTGCACAGGATATCCTGGCAAGGCATCCCCAAGTGGTGGGCGTGTATCGACTGGTAATGAAGAGCGGATCGGACAATTTCCGCAAGTCCTCTATCCAAGGTGTCATGAAGCGCCTCAAAGCAAAGGGCATCGAAGTGGTCATCTACGAACCGACGCTTGACGCAGACGAATTCTACCATTCTCGCGTTGTGCGCAGCCTCGAAGAGTTCAAGAAGATTGCAGATGTCATCATTGCGAACAGGTTGTCTGCCGATTTGGTAGATGTCGCGGCGAAGGTCTACACGCGCGATCTCTATGGAAAAGACTGACGAGATGCACCCTAGTGGACCCAGCGGTAGGAACTAAGGAGGCATAACTTCGGCGATCTTCATTGCCAAGTCATAACCATGAACACACCCACAGAACCGGTAGCCAACCAGCCGATCCGATTCGGCACCCGATCTGCGGCTGCGCTGCTGTCTGGGCACTGGTTCAAGTACGTCCTGCAGGTGGTCAGCGTTGTGGTCCTGTCTAGGATGCTATCCCCAGATGACTACGGCCTATTGGCGATGACGACGGGTATCGTTGCTTTTGCCACAGTCTTGGGTGACCTTGGGTTATCAATGGCGGCGCTCCAGTCCCGGACCATCACCCCAGCGCAGCAGTCCAACCTGTTTTGGCTGAACACGGCGTCTGGAATCCTGTTGTTCCTGGTGTTCAACGCTTGTACTACTGTGATTGTGGAGTATTACCAAAATCCGGGGGTGGCCAGCCTTTGTCGCATTCTTTCCTTGAACTTCGTGTTCAACGGGATGTCAGCGCAGTTCCGGATCGAGGCAAACCGCCGGGGACAGTTTGGGCGAGTCTCTTTGGTGGAGTCTATTGCCGGAGCGGTAGGTATTGCGGTGGGAGTGACCGGGGCGACGTTTGGATTAGGTGCGCGAGCACTGGGGTGGCAACAAGTTGCGGTTGCGGGCGTCACTCTGGTCGGATTAGTTCTTGCAGTTCGTTGGCGCCCAGGTATGCCCTCCCGTCATGCGCAGATGAGACAACTCGTCTCGTTCGGCGGTTCGGTGATGCTCATTCAGATGCTGGTTGCGATAAATCAGAGCGTTGACGCAGTCGCACTGGGTCGGTACCAGTTGCCGAGCGTGGTTGGTGTATACGATAGGTCTCGTCAGATTTCTGTGATGCCGATCCAGCAGTTGGCGACACCAATGACTCGGCTTGCAATACCAAAGATCTCTCAAGAAGGACCTGCAGCAGGGTCTCCGCTGGTGCCTGCCCTCGCTGTCCACGAACCACTGGCTTTCATCAGCACCGCTATGCTCGCGTTGGTTGCAATGAATGGTGAACTGTTTGCCAGAGTCCTCTTGGGGGCAAACTGGGTGGGCGTCGGTCATGTTGTCAGCGCGCTGTCTTTGGCCGCTGCGATCCAGATGTCTGGCTACGTGTATTACTGGTTGCTGGTGGCGTCTGGGCAGCAACGCACGCTCCTATTATCAGAGCTTGTTCCCCGAGTGACAATGATCATTGCGATTTTCGCTCTGGCCAAGTGGGGCGTACTTGCGGTCGCATGGTGCTGGGTAGGTGGCCAGGCTCTCATGATCGCAACAGCTTGCATCTATGCTCTGCCTCGAATTGGCGTGACAACAGGGGAAGCGTTTCGAGTAGCATTTCGGTACACGTGGCCTTTTGTCTTGATCACTGGGACCTTTCCTTGGGTAGTGGAGCTAGTCACAGTCCATGCGGGCTGGGGCATAGACTCACACTATGCTGTGGCGCTGGCATCTGGGCTGGCTGCGATGGGCGCAGCCCTAGTTGTTTGGCGGGATGGCCGATCCATGCTTGGCCGTATCTTTCGACTGGCTAAGAACACACTGAAAGGGGTGCCAGAGCCATGACCACCAGTGTGCCTGTTCGTCCGCTGGTGCTGACGACATTCGCGCCAGAACCTCCTGGGCATGTGGACAATCCGTTCACCATGATGCTCGAGCAGGCAATCACGAGTGTCGGCTTTGACACGCAGCGATTCACCTGGAAGACCGCAATATTGGGCTCCTACGCCATATTCCACGTCCACTGGCCAGACAGCTTAGTGCGCGGAGGGTCAACACTGCGTTCCCTAGTTAAGTGCTTGATGCTGGCAGTGTTGCTATTGCGTCTAGACCTAAGAAAAACTCGTGTGGTTCGTACGGTACACAATTTGGAGCCGCACGAATCTTTGAATTCGGCGCAAAAACTACTGCTCCGGCGACTGGACCGTATGACAGACTACCGCATCTATTTGTCCGCGAGTTCAATGGCGGAACCTTGCGGAGAGCATGCGAGCATCATCAAGATGGGCCGTTATACAGAGTGGTTTGCGGACATGAACCCTGTCACGATGGCGTCGACGGTGGTTGATAAGTTTGGTCCTGAATTGCTGTTCTTTGGGATGGTTCGTCCGTATAAGGGAGTAGAGGATCTCATTGAGGCTTTTGCTGCTTGCGACTTTCCAGTGCAGCTGAGGGTGGTTGGAAAAGCCAAAGACGAACACTATGGAGACCAACTGCTTCAGAGGACTGCCGAACTTGCTCACGCCCTGCTTGATCTCCGTTTCGTTGACGACAACGAGTTGTGGGACGTTATCAAACGGGCTGATCTCGTGGTCTTACCGTTTCGCAATATCACCAATTCTGGTTCGCTCATTCTGGCACTGAATGCCGGCAAGAGGGTTCTGATGCCCGATTCGCCGCTGGCTCGGGAGATGGTCGAGGAGTTTGGGAGCGAATGGGTCTGCACATATTCCGGGGAGCTAGCGCCGCAGGTTATCAAGGGTGCCCTAAGTCATCTTGATGATACGGCGCGATTCCCCAATGGCCCCGACATGCCTGACCGTGATTGGGCCGTGATCGGCGCACAGCATGCGGACGTTTACAACTCGTTATTGGCCGGGCCAGATAGTTCTCCAACAGCCGATTAGCGGGGTGCGGTAACCAGCGAACCAGGCAAGAGTCAGCGAGGCGAACTCCACATCGAGCCATGTGCTAGAGACTCGTACAATACTCGGTACTCGGATGCCACGTCTGAGACCTGACGTCGTGTCGTGTCGCATGAAGTTCCAGTGTCGGCCCGTGACGTTATAGAAAGAACCTCTATTGCGGTAGCCCAAGCCTGGGGCGAATCGAAGTCGTCCACAATAATTGACCCTGGTTTCCCTGCAACGGCCTCGGGCAAGCCGCCCGCTCCCGATACCGCAACGTTGCGCCCTGCCAAGATGGCTTCTGCGGCAACCCGCCCAAATGGCTCCGGCCATTGCGAAGGCACAAGAACGGCGTCAACTTGAGCAAAGAACTCGTCACGACTCAGGCGCCCTGTCAGGGTTACTCTCGGGTCTTTTGCGGCCAACAACGCCAACGGCTCAACGAACTGGGGTAGGCCGTCTCCGGCCACTATGAGCGTCACTTCCAGATCGGGTACAGTCGCCAAGGCGTTAAGAACTACATCGAATCCCTTTTTTGGGTCGGTCTGTCCCATCATGCCTATCACGAACCCATTGTGTGGGGTGACCGGCACCGGGTCCTGGTGCGGGGCGTTTTGCACAACCGCTGTTGGTTCGCCCGCCTTGATTGCCCCAAACTGACGGTTGCGTTCGAGCATCGCTGACGATATGCCCACAAACATGTCCGGACGGTGTCTCGCTGCTCGTAGCGGCAGTTTCGAAATATGACACAGCTGGCATTGGTGCGAACAGGGTGCTGAGTCCCGGAAAGTTGTAGAACGCCAACACGCTAGGTAGTAGCCACGTTCGGTTTGAATGGACTTGACCCCACGACAGGCACGCCACGCTGCACCACCAAACCCAGCAGTGTTGTTTAGATGCACGATGTCGGGTTTGGTGTCGCGAATTAGCCGACTCAAAAAGCGGTAGGCCGATGGCCTGTAAATCTCTGCCAAGTGCCAGTACAGTTTTTCAAATGCGCTGCGCCGCTTCGTTTGGGGCAAGAAGGGGGCAAGGCTGTTCGTCACCCAGCGCTCAACTTGCACCCCCCCCGCCAAGGCTTCACTTAAGGGGCCAGAGTAGTCCGGTGGCACGGCTGTAGCCACGGTTACCGTCAGGCCCTGCGATGCCAGTTCGTTGGCAAGTTCGTAGACGGACTCTTCGGCACCGCCCACGCTGTACGGTCGAAAGAGATTGTTTACAATAAGTACGTTCATGAGCTATTTAGGTTGGCTTCCTCGGATGGGTAGGCGTTACGCCATGTTGCAACACGGTCTCGTTCTTGTGCGATCCTCGTCTTACCTTACAGGCTGTGGAGCGCGTCTGGCTGTCTCAGGCAACTGGTAGTTCTCTGCTGCGTACTTGAAGGTCATGAAAAGCCAAAGAGCCGGAACTCTTATCAAGGCATTTGGGTATATGCCTATGTCCAAGAAATTCCCCACTGCGAGGCCGCCTTCAGACTGAAACGTCATCACTGTCATTCGGTTCGTTGCGGCCCAATACAGTTGCGCCGGATACCATCAGAAAGAGAGGGACAAGATGATTTCGATACCACGGATAGAGCCAGAAAGAGCTTCCTAACCACAGGCCTCGTTGGGGTCGCGCGGAACCAATAGTGCGGTCAACCAAGTTCGCAAAGACCTGCGGTCCATGACTGGTCGCATGCTTGCTTGTACGCAGCGAATCGGCTTGCCGCTTGGTTGCCGCTCTGCAGGGCGGCTTCAATGGATTCAACCCAAGCGCCAACAGAGTCGTTGGCGTTCACAATTAGCGCCGACTCATTGCCGAGAACATCATTTGCAAAGCTTGTTTTGGGGGACACGCCAAGAGTGCCCATCTCCAAACCTCTGACGAGAATGTTGCTCTGGAAGTAGCGGCGGTATGGAATGCAAAGCGCGCCTGCTCTCCCGATGGCATTCGACAACTCTTCTTCGGACAGAAAACTGTCGGTAACGTCCCATCCAGGGATGTCTCGGGGCCATCCGGGGCCGACGATCTTGGGATGAAATCCTCGTCGCCGCAATTGCGGACCTAAAGCTGACAACAAGTCTAAGTCCCGAGCTGGCTTGAACTGTCCAGCGACTAGGACGGATCCCTCTTCTTTCTCTGGAATCTGCTGCTCAGACAGTATTGGATGTAGCATCTGCACGTGTTTGGCATGAGGGTAAAGTGACCTCAACTCCGAGTATGCGTCGTTGGTATGGTTCACGACCGTAACTCTCTTTAGACGCTTTTTTTCAGCAAGCGAGTGCGCGACCTTACCGAAGCCAAATTGGTGTCTGAGGGGCGTTGGATCATGGATAATGACATAGGAGGGCGCCTTCCATCTGTCCATGAATAGAGCTTCGAGAAGTCCGGTTGCTGGCCAAACCTGAAAATAGTTGCTCTCAGAATTGCGTCGATATCGCGATGTCAGATAGGCGAAGTACTGCGCCTTCTGGGTCTTTGATGCCCCCTCCGCCGAAGGCAACTGGTTATCTAACTCGAATGGAGTGCCAACCCTTGATAGGGTTGCCTCCAGCTCTTTCAGATAGTGAGACAGCGTGCGGGGGAGACAGTTGCCGATGGTAAGTGCCCTGCTCATAGATGCCTTTCTTGAGATACTTCTCGCCTTGCGCTGCAAGCGTGTGAGGTAGACAAACTCAACTGGCTCGTCTTTGGGGCGCACGCAAGAGTGCCTCGTAGCGTTGGTTGACTAGATCCCAGGTGTACTCTGCGCGTGCCCGAGCTGTGGCCTGAGTTGACAGGTCCTCTTGGAGTTTGGAGTCTTGTAGCAACGCAATTGTCGCAGCGGCTATGGAGGCCGGGTCCGGCTCAGTGAAAACGCCGGTGCCTGCCAGCACCTCTCTGTTGTAGTTGGTGTCCCTAGCTAGTGTGGGCGCACCGAGAGCCATCGCCTGCACCAAGGCGGGGTTTGTTCCGCCAACGGAATGGCCATGAAAGTACACGCCTGCGTGCTGCCAGAGCGAGTGCAACCGGAGGTCGTCACTGACGTGACCGAGCCAGTGGACGTTAGGGACCGTCTCATCCAAGCTCGCGGCGGCTTTGTCCAGCTCGCCGCCGTGCCCAGAGGAGCCAACAATGATGACCGGCGCGCACTTGGCGATTTCGGCGGCTGCTCCAAGAAATTCGGGAATGGTGTTCTCTGGGACAAACCTGGCGACGACAAGCACATAGCCCCGATGGGTCAGTCCAGGCTCCAAAGGCAGTGTTGTGTCGTAGAACTTTGCGCCGTAAGGGATGAAGACCCCATTTCGAGCAAAATGGGCTTCCCAGTATTGTCCGATGGCCTTTGCATCGACTATCAGGTTGCTCGCCAGCTTAGCTGTGAACCATGCCCCCAGCCTGAAGACCGCCTTGCCGAGTCCATTCCACTTGGCTCGTTCCCACTCAATGCCATCGACGTTGACTACCGTCGGCACTCTGGCTAGCCAGAGCAGAGGAAGAAAGAAACCATTGGCGACGTTCATCACTAGGGCAACATCGGGACGATGAAAACAGGCATGGAGCGTTGAGGTAAATCCGTAGCTGAGTGTGGAGAGTGACTTTGACTCAATGCCTGGGGTCTCAATGACCTTAACGCGGGCGTCACGGTCGGGGTCGTCCGGGCGCGAAGCACCAGGGCGAGAATACACGCGAGCATCCCAACCGCAGTCTGCTAAGTATGGCACAAGGTTCCGTACGCAGGTCTCAAAGCCTCCGTAGTAACTGGGATATCCCCGAGTTCCGATGACTGCAACTCTCATGGCCACCGCGTTGTCCCCCAATCGACACTCCATCCATTATCGCACACTGGCCCCAAAGTGGGGAGGTTAATCGGGTGCTCTGGTGCGGTCAGTTGAACCGCGTGGCGCTGGCTCCATTGAGGGAGAATCATGGACTAGGTGACGTGCAGTCACCGTAGGCGGCCATGTTGGCTTGGGTTAGCCCAGCAGTTTGATCAGCCCAGTTTCCGCGAAGCCAAGCGCAGACGCGATTGTTTGGTGCATGTCGAGGTAGGCGTAGTTGCCGAGGCGTCCGCCGAAGTGAACGCGCGGCTCGGCTTTGGCTAGTTCGCGGTACTGGGCTAGGACTGCCTGATCAGCGGCAGTGTTGACGGGGTAGTACGGCTCGTCTTCTGGGGCGGCGAACCGCGAATACTCACGGTGGATGAGGGTGGTGTCGCCCGCGTAACTACGTTCGGGGTGGAAGTGACGGAACTCAATGATGCGAGTGAACGGCACGTGCGTGTCGGCGTAGTTCATCACTGACGTGCCTTGGAAGTCGGCTGTGGGTAGGGTCTCTTCGATCAGGTCAATGGTGCGCCACGCCAAGTTTCCTGCCGAGTAGTTGAAGTAGCGATCTATCGGGCCGGTGTAGACGACCGGTATCTGTCCTACGGCGGCGGTTTTCGTGAGATCGCCGTCGGCGGCGAAGAAGTCGACCCCGAGTTTCACGTCAATGCGCGGGTTGTCCGCCATGCGCTCGAACCATTTGGCGTAGCCATCGGCGGGTAGACCCTCGTGGGTGTCGGAGAAGTAGCGGTTGTCGTAGGTGTAGCGCACGGGCAAGCGCGAGATGATAGAGGGGGGCAACTGCTCCAGTGGGGTCTGCCACTGTTTCGCGGTGTATCCGGCAAAGAACGCCTCAAACAGGGGACGCCCGACTAGCGATATGCCCTTCTCAAGCAGGTTTTGCGGCTCGTCGCCCGCAAACTCAGCAGCCTGCTGGGCGATGAACGTGCGTGCCTCGTCAGGGCTCATCGCCGTGCCGAAGAACTGATTGATGGTGCCCAAGTTCACCGGCATCGGATACACGGTGCCGCCGTGCACGGTATACACCCGGTGCACGTAGTTGGTGAACGTGGTGAACCGGTTGGCGTACTCCCAGACCCGCTCGTTGCTGGTATGGAACAGGTGCGCGCCATACTGATGCACCTCGATGCCCGTGGCCGCATCAAACGACGAGTAGGCGTTGCCGCCGACATGATCGCGCTTGTCGATTATGGTGACATGCAGCCCAAGCTCGTTGGCCGCCCGCTCGGCCACGGTCAGGCCATACAGCCCGGCACCAACAACTAACAGGTCACTCATCGCCGAGTCCCTATGCCTACTCTGCAGACCCGGCTAGATACTCGCGCAGGCGCAACCCGGCGTCCGGCATGTGGAAGCCGGTGGCTTCCAGTTTGGCGAGACTGAGCGTGGAGTGCCTGGGACGCAGGGCGGTGCCGGGTTTGTCCGCCGTGTAGGCATCCGTTGTGGTGGGTGACACCGCAACGGCATCGTGACCAGTCAGGGCGAACACGTCGCAAGCTAACTCGTACCAGGATGTGACCGGGCCGGAATTGGTGACGTTGTAAGTGCCATACGGTGCCTGAGACGCCAGTAGGTGCACGATGGCGGCAGCAAGGTCGGAGGTGAACGTCAGCCGCCCAAGTTGGTCATCAACCACCGCAGGTTGCACGCCACGCTCGGCGAGGCCAGCCATGGTGCGCACAAAGTTGTTGCCTTGCCCAATCACCCACGACGTGCGGGCGATGTAGTGACGGGGGAGAGTGGCGACAAGGGCGTCCCCGGAGGCCTTTGTCTGGCCGTAGACCCCGAGTGGGCTGAACGATTCGTCCTCGTCGTGCTCGGGGATGGTGCCGTCAAACACGTAGTCAGATGAGATATGGACAAGCGTGATTCGGTGCGTCCGACACACTTCGACGAGGTGACCTAGCGCAGTAACGTTCACGTCCCAACAGTCGCGGCGTCCTTCAGGGGTCTCGGCAGCGTCAACCGCAGTGTAGGCGGCAGCGTTGATGACGGTGCCCACGCTCGCCCAGTCGATGGCGGCGATCTGGTCGGGGTAACGCAGGTCCAGTTGTTCTTGAGTGAGCGCGACGGCGGATGGCAGCACGGCCTGTAACGCTAGGCCCAGTTGTCCCCCGGCCCCGATAATGATGGTCTTGCGGGGGGCCATGGGCGTGACATCAGCCAACAGCGGGTGCGCCTTGTCTGCGTCCGACACTTCGGCCTGCGCCAGCGGGATCGGCCACGGAATGGCTAGCGCCGGGTCGCCCAAATTGACGAAAGTGTACTGGCTTTTTAACTCAGCAGACCAGTGCTCATTGACCAAGTATGAGTAGAGAGTGCCGTCTTCCAGCGCTTGGTAAGAGTTGCCGACACCACGTGGCACGAACACGGCGCTCTCTGGGCCGAGTTCGTGAGTGTAGGTCTGGCCGTAGGTAATGGAGCCTTCACGCAGGTCAACCCAGGCGCCAAAGATGCGGCCCGTTCCGAGCCCGATGTACTTGTCCCATGGTTCGGCGTGGATGCCACGTGTTGCGCCGCGTGCCGTATTGAAGCTCATGTTGTTCTGCACCACCGGGCCGAAATCCGGCAGGCCCAGGGTGAGCATCTTTTCGCGCTGCCAGTTCTCTTTGAACCAGCCGCGGTCGTCGGCAAATAATGGCAGGTCGATGACTAGCAGTCCATTAATATTGGTTGGGTGAATTGCAACGGATGTCGGCATTGGCGTGTTCACTTCCTACCTGTCGTGGAAAGCCGACTGGTGTTCGACTTGGCGTGGTCCGAAATTGACGTGGCTGGCATGTTAGGCGCACCTCACTGTGTGACAAGTGCGCGCAGGTACTCGCCGTACCCACTCTTGGCGAAAGCGTTGGCTCGTGCCAACAACTCGTCGTCACTCAAGAACCCGTTGCGCCACGCCGCCTCTTCAGGCGAGCCGACCAACAGCCCCTGAATGCACTGAATTGCACGAACATAGTTGCCGGCATCCCGCAGCGAGTCGAACGTGCCAGTATCCAGCCACGCGATGCCACGCTCCAGCACCTCGACCTGCAGTTTGCCTGCTTCTAGATATACCTTGTTGACGTCGGTGATCTCGTACTCGCCGCGCGCTGACGGCTTGAGCCCAGCCGCGATGTCAACAACGGTGTTGTCGTAGAAATACAGTCCGGGGATGGCGTAGTTGGACTTCGGGTGCGCCGGCTTCTCTTCAAGCGAGATTGCCTTGCCGTTGGGGTCAAACTCGACTACGCCAAGCGACGACGGGTCTGCCACCCAGTAGGCAAAGATCGTGCCCCCCTCAACCTCCGTGTGACGCCTAAGCGAGCGCCCCAGCCCGGCACCATAGAAGATATTGTCACCCAGCACCAGCGACACTTTGTCGCTACCGATGAACGGCGCTCCGATCACGAACGCCTGCGCCAACCCGTTGGGCTCCTGCTGCTGCGCGTAGGTGATGTTGATGCCAAACTGGCTGCCATCGCCCAGCAGCCGCTCGAATCCCGGAGCATCATGCGGTGTGGTGATGATCAGAATGTCACGCATCCCAGCTGCAATGAGCGTAGTCAGCGGATAGTAGATCATCGGTTTGTCATAAACCGGGATGAGCTGTTTACTGGTCGCCAACGTGACCGGATGCAACCGGGTACCCGAACCACCCGCCAAGATGATTCCACGCATATTGTTCTCTCCCTTTGGGTCTAGTCTATCGGCTTGCGAGTGCGTGAGCGAGCCAGAAACGAAGGTCAGGGGCCGCTCGCCCCAGCCTGTCCGTCTTGGCCGGTGCGATGGGCCTCACGACGGTTGTCAATCGGTGCGTCAGCGTCATGGTATGCCTCGTGTTGGAGTCGGCCGCCTTCGTCGTGACTACTGACCGCTGGCGGCGTACTTGGCTTCAGTGGCTTCTTTGAGGGGTCGCCACCAGGACTCATTGTCGCGGTACCATGCGATGGTGGCCTCTAGGCCTGCCGCAAAGTCTGAGTATAGGGGGCGCCAGCCCAGTTCGTCGCGCAGCAGGCTGGCGTCGATGGCGTAGCGCATGTCGTGGCCGGGGCGGTCGTTGACGTGATCATAGGCGTCAGCGGGTTGCCCCATGGCAACCAGAATGGCCTCCACAACGTGTTTGTTGTCCAGTTCGCCGTCGGCACCAATTAGGTAGGTGCGTCCGGCAGTGCCGCGCTCTAGGATGGCGAGGACGGCGTGGTTGTGGTCGTCAACATGAATCCAGTCGCGCACGTTCGCACCCGCCCCGTAGAGCTTGGGGCGACGTCCGTCCAAGATGTTTGTGATCTGGCGAGGAATGAACTTCTCTATGTGCTGGCGGGGACCGTAGTTGTTGGAACAGTTCGAGATGGTGGCGTTGATGCCGTAGGTGCGCACCCAGGCTCGGACCAAGTGGTCCGAGCCAGCCTTGGACGACGAGTAGGGGCTGGACGGGTTGTAGGGGGTGTTGAGCGTGAACTTCGCCGGATCGTCCAGCTCAAGGTCACCGTAAACTTCATCCGTGGAGATGTGATGGAACCTCTTGCCGTGGCGGCGCACCGCCTCCAGCAGCGTAAACGTGCCCACCAGATTAGTGGAGATGAACGGTGCCGGATCGGCGATTGAGTTGTCGTTGTGCGACTCGGCCGCAAAGTGCACCACGGCATCGGATTCGGCCACTAGTGAGTCCATCAATGCAGCATCCGTGATGTCGCCGCGCACGAAACTGTAGCGTCCGGTTGCCTCAAGCCCTTCAAGGGACGCGAGGTTGCCAGCGTAGGTGAGTTTGTCCACCACGGTAATGTGTGCGTCCGGCCGCTCCGCAAGCACCAAGTGCGCAAAATTGGATCCAATAAATCCGGCTCCGCCGGTCACAAGAATCTTCACATACATGAGTCTAGTTGAGTGCGGGCTCCCAAGAAGCCTAGTATGCTCCGTCTCCCTGCAAGACAACTTGCGCAGTTCGCCAGAGCAACTGGACGTCCTGCATGAATGACCAGTTCTGCACATAGTAGAGGTCGAGGCGCATCGACTCTTCCCAGCTGAGGTCAGAACGTCCCGAAACTTGCCAAAGCCCAGTGATGCCGGGCTTCACCAGGAACCGGCGTCCCAACAACTCGGGCGGGTACTCGGCCACCTCGCTGGGCACCGGTGGGCGTGGCCCGACAAGGCTCATGGAACCGCCTAGCACGTTGAACAACTGTGGCAGTTCATCAATGGAGAAGCGACGAATGAACTTACCCACGCCAGTGACGCGCGGATCGTCTTTTATCTTGAAGAGCACCTGATTGCCAGCGTCGCGTTCCACCTGCAGTTGGGCCAGTAACGCATCGGCGTTGGTCACCATTGAGCGGAACTTCCAGATCTGGAACTCCTTGCCTCCCAACCCAATGCGGGTCTGTCTGTAAAACACCGGTCCGGGTGACGACATCTTCACCGCGAGCGCGACTACGGCCAACGGCAATGCCAGCAATACTAGGCCCAAACCGGTTGCCGCAACATCAAACGAACGCTTGACAAGCAGGGTGCTGGACGAGAACTTTGGCGTCTCCACATGGATAAGCGACAGCCCGGCCACCGGTCGAGTGGCGACACGCGGCCCAGCCACATCCACCAAATCGGGAGACAGCACTAGGTGCTCAACACCGGGGCGTAAATGCCAGCTCAGCTCCTGAATGTGCTCAGGAGTCAAACCTGAACCGCCAGTGATAATGAGGGTGTCGGCAGACGAACAGCGCATCTGCTCCAGCGCATGATCATACGACACTATGGGCACACCAAGCGCCCGCAGTTCGTCAGGCAAGGCATCCTCGTCTGGCACGGCCACGGCACGCACCGCATAGCCTGCGGCGCGGTCACGATCAATCTCGCTAATCACGCGAAGCACCCGATCAGGGTGGCCCAACACCAGCGCTTGTGTCATGTACAGTGCCTCGCTGGCGCGCTTGGTCAACAGCCAAGAACGCAACGCTTTGCGTCCACACAACAACGCGACCAACCCCAACGGGAATGCCAGCAGCACGTAGCCACGAGAAAAGTCGATCTTTGTGACGACCGCAGCGATGGCGACGAGACCGAACCACGTGAAGGACGCGGACACCACTCGGGCATACTCGGTGATGCCATCCCCAAACAACAACGGCGAGCGCGAGTCCGCAACCCACAAGGCGATCAGCCATCCCGCAGCGATGAGTAGCGACGTCACGTTGTACGACACCGGAATACCGAGAATTCGCACGTGAATGTCGTCGTCAGCAAACCAGATCAACTGCGCTCCGACTATGGCCCACAGCACGCACAGCACGTCGCAGATGATGAGCCGAAGCCCATAGACCTTGCGCCACTCGTACGATTCGAAAGCGCCCGGGCTGGTGATGGGTTGGCGTTTCTTGTGTCGCAACAACGTGAGCAGCACAACGGCGAGTAGCAACCCTAGCGCCGCGCAACCCATCCAGATGAGCAGCGGAGGATAGTACAGCGCGTCGCGCCACGGGCGGGACGGGTTTGACATGCCGGGGAAGTCGCCGCCAACGAGGTTTTGCACCCACTTTGGGCTGGCGATAGTTACCAGAAGCGCACCGATCAGGCCGCAGCAACTCGCATAAAACAGCGTGCGGGCGATCGAAAACCCAGCTTTCGCCGGAGTGGCGGTATGGCCACCTACGTCCTCGCTCACGGGCGCAACTCTACTTGCGTTCGGCGTAAGCCCGCAACCACAACGCAAGATTTCGTGCCTGAAGACGCTGTTATTCCCCGGCACATTTTGACACGCATTGAGGAACCGGGTAAGCCCCGCGTCTGGCAACTCATCGAGGTCACTGGGGACGCCAACGACTTTGCCAACTGGCACGTGGTGTGGAGTTTCACAGAGCCGTAGGCCAACTGACTACACTTGGTTACTGTGAGTGTTTCTGCGGCAAATCTTGGCATCGTTGTTGTTACCTATCGACGCAACGAGCTGTTGACTACGCTGTTTGACTCCTTCATCGCGCTCAACACCCGACCGCGACTGATCGTTGTTGTGGACAACGACGCTAACCCGGACACGCGCGTGCTGTGCGAAGAACTTCACGCCACGCTAAAGCCGGACGATGTTGACGTGCGCTACATCGCCATGGACACCAACACCGGTGGTGCGGGCGGATTCTCGCGCGGTGCGGCCGAGGCGTACGACGCGGGTGCCGAGTGGCTCTGGCTGATGGATGATGACGTCAAACTGTTGCCTCACGCCGTGGACGCCGTGGAGCCGTGGTTGGAACGCGCTGTTGCCAACAACAACCGAGTGCTACAGGTGCGCCGCCTGAACTTCAACGGCGAAGTGTTCTACTGGCAGTACCACTTCATCAACTCGCTGGGCATTCCAAATCCGGTAGCCAAAGCGGCATTTGCTGACGACGAGACCAGCCGCCCCATGAACACCGCCTGCTTCGAGGGCGGCCTCTTTCACCGCTCCGTAGTTGCCGAGATCGGTCTACCTGACCCGCGTTTCTTCATCTACTGGGACGACACCACCTACGGTTACCTAGCCTCCAAGGTCACCAAGCCTCTGCTCATCTCCGACATCGTGATGCAACGCACCCGCGAGATCAGCCACGCCCGCATCGGCGAGGCCCGTAAACTCAACGGCACTTCCGACATGGTGCGCTATCACATCATGCGAAACCGCGGATATATCTCAAAATATCTCGCCGTTTACGGTGACTACCACCCAGTCCTCTTCGGCATCGGCACGGCAGCCACCGCCGCCAAGGAACTCATCCGCATAGCGCTAGTTGATCGCGAGGCCTCCGGCCTATCCGGCGTCAAAGCAGTCTTCAAAGGCATGCGCGACGCCTGGAAAATCTATCGCGACTGGGCTTGGCAACCCATGCCGCCTCTCGCTTCGCCACAAGCGTAAGAACCGCAATTCTTAGGGTTTTCTCAGCATTTTGTAGCATGAATGTAGCGCCCTCAAGCGTGGGCAATGGTCAAGCATCAACAAAATTTGTGGCAGAATTGGGGGAATCCCCCACGTGGGGTACCAGAAATCCACTGACCAGAGAGGTTACTCAATGACACTCAAGAAGGGAATGGCAGCCGTAGCTCTTGGGCTGTCTGCCATCTTGGCTCTTAGTGGCTGCGGCTCCACGGATGAGGATGGGACTACTCCTTCCGGCACGGCTACAACTGCTACTGATTCAATCATCGTCGGCACCACCGACAAGGCAATCACCATCGACCCGGCTGGCGCTTACGACCACGGCTCGTTCTCCATCGAGATTCAGGTGTACCAATTCCTGTACACGTTCGCACCGGGCACCAAGGCTCCGGTTCCGGATGCCGCAGAGTCCTGCGAGTTCACGGCACCTACGGTCTTCACCTGCAAGATCAAGCCCGGACTCAAGTACGCCAACGGTCACGCTCTCACGGCGTCTGACGTCAAGTTCAGCTATGACCGCGTTGTCGCCATTGACGACCCGCAGGGCCCGGCTTCGCTGCTGACCAACCTTGACAGCATCACTGTTGTTGACGAGTTGACCGTCGCCTTCAACCTGAAGGAAGCAAATGACCAGACGTTCGTTCAGGTGATCGCCACCAACACTGGCCCCATCGTTGACGAAGAGGTCTTCAGTGCCACCGCGCTCACGCCTGACAACGACATTGTTGCCGCAAACGCGTTCTCTGGTCCGTACACCATCAAGTCCTACAGCTTCAATGAGCTGATCGAGTACCTTCCGTACGCTGACTACAACGGTGCTCACGGCCAGGTTGCCAACTCTGGCGTTACGCTGAAGACGTTCACGGACGCCACCAACCTAAAGCTCTCGATTGAGAACGCCGAGATCGACGTTGCCTACCGCAGCCTCACCCCGACCGATGTCGAGACCCTGCAGGCCAACCCGAAGGTCAAGGTTTGGCAGGCCAACGGTGGCGAGATTCGCTACATCGTGTGGAACTTCGACACGCAGCCAGGTGACACCCCCGAGCAGAAGCTGGCCGTCCGTCAGGCCGTCGCCTCGCTGATCGATCGTGATGCGCTGGCTCGCGACGTCTACAAGGGTCAGTACAGCCCGCTCTACTCGTTCGTGCCTAAGGATTACCCCGGCGGCACCACCGCTGTTGGCGACGCTTACGGCACCCAGCCGGATCCGGTCAAAGCTGCCGCTTTCTTGACCGACGCCGGTGTGGCTACGCCTGTCGTGCTCAACTTGCAGTACAACGGTGACCACTACGGCTCGTCCTCCGACCAGGAGTACGGTCTCATCAAGCAGCAGCTTGAGGCTTCCGGTCTGTTCACGGTAAACCTGCAGCAGACGGAGTGGACGACATACTCGAAGGAGCGTCGCGCTGACGCTTACCCGGTCTACCAGCTCGGCTGGTTCCCGGACTTCCCGGATGCCGACAACTACCTGAACCCGTTCTTCAGCGTTGGTAACTTCTTGGGTAACCACTTCAACGCTGAGGACGGCCTGCTGGCTGAGGATGTCACGGCACTGCTGGTCAGCGAAGCAACTGAGGTCGATCCGACCAAGCGCGCCGCTACTTTGGGTGAACTGCAGAAGTTGCTCGCCGAGAAGTACCTGCCGACGATTCCGTTGCTCAACGGTTCGCAGTGGGCCGTCTCCGGCACCAACATCGATGGCATCGACCTCGGCCCGTCCGAGAACCTGCCTTACGCTGAAATCACCAAGAAGTAGCTAAACAGCCTCGCCAGCGCGCAGGCTCTGGCCTGGCTCAAGGCCCAAGCGCAGGAGCCTCTCGTGCCCACCCACACTTGACGTGGGCACGAGAGGCCACTGCCTGCGCATCCACACATCAAGAAAGTCACCGTATGGCCGCTCAGCAAAGCCCAACAAAAGCGTTGGTGAAGTATCTCGCGATACGCGCCGCGCTGATCATCCCGACGGTGCTGATTCTGGTCACCGTGGTTTTCTTTTTCATGCGCGTGACGGGCGATCCAATCACCGCCGCGATGGGTGGACGTCTGCCGCTCGACCGCATTGAGGCGTTGAAGGACGCCGCCGGATACAACGACCCCATCATCGTCCAGTACGGACGCTTCCTCTGGGATCTCATCCATTTCGACTTTGGCCGCACCACTGACAATCACGCCATCTCTGAGATTCTGCTCAAGTATGGCCCCGCCACGCTAGAACTGGTGTTCTGGGCGTTGATCGTCGCCTTCCTCGTCGGCATCCCGCTGGGCCGCTTGGCCGCCCGCTACTATAACAAGTGGCAGGACATGACCATCCGCACATTTGCGGTCTTCTTCTACGCCGCCCCAGTTTTCTTTATCGCGCTGCTGCTCAAGCTGGTGTTCGCCATCAAGCTGGGCTGGCTACCGATCGCCGGCCGCGCGTCCACGGCCGTGCAGATAGCCCTTGACAGCAAGTCGAAGGTGAACACCCACGTCAACATCCTGAACGCCCTACTGATCGGCAACCCCGACTACATTGTCGACGTGCTGAAGCATGCGGTGTTGCCCGCTATTGCGCTCGGCCTGCTCACTGCTGGCGTGTTCATCCGCCTAGTGCGCATCAATCTGTTGCAGACGTTGCGTGCCGACTTCGTGACCGCCGCCCGTGCCCGTGGCGTGAAGGAGAACGACGTCGTCTCAAAGCACGCGTTCCGCAACGCCCTCATCCCGGTGGTGACGGTTATGGGTATGCAGATCGCCATGATGCTTGGCGGTGCCATCCTCACCGAGACCAGTTTCGAGTGGCAAGGCTTGGGCTATGCGTTATCGCAGTACCTGCTGAAACGAGATTTCATAGCCGTACAGGGCATTGTGACGTTTATAGCATGCGTGGTGGCGGTGGCGTCCTTCCTGATTGACCTTATCAACGCGCTGATCGACCCGAGAGTGAGGTACTGACATGTCAGACGTCCTTGAACTCTCGCCTGCCGATGCTCTTGCCGGCCCGCGCTTTGACGGTATCGGTGCGGAGCTAGACGGCAATGATCCGAAGCGCCCCCGTTTCCAGTTGCCCGGCGCGCAACTGTTGGCTACCACCCACGGTCTGCAGCGCTTCATGCTGCTCACCGGCGTGGTCATCGTCGCCATATTCGTGATAGTGGGCGCATTCGCCCCGGTGCTCGCCCCATTCGGGTTTGCGCAGATCACCACATTCAACCAACCTCCGTCTGCCGAACATCTGCTGGGCACCACGGTTGGCGGTTTCGACGTGCTGTCCCGCATCATCTGGGGCGCGCGCACCGCCATTGAGGTCATCCTGCTGGCAGTGTCGCTGTCCATCTTCGTCGGCGTCACGCTGGGCGTCATCTCCGGCTTCTTCTCTGGCGTGTTGGACCGCGTACTGGTGCTGTTCATGGACGCCCTCTACGCGCTGCCCTCCTTGCTGCTGGCAATCGTGGTGTCCATCATGGTGTCGTCTGGTCAGTCCGGTGCGTTCTCCGGCATTCTGTCCACGTCCATCTCCATCACCGTGGTGTTCATCCCGCAGTACTTCCGCGTCACCCGCAATGCCACGCTCGCCGCCAAGGCCGAGCCGTACGTTGACGCCGCCCGCGTGGCCGGTGCTAACCCCGGACGCATCATGTTTGGGCACATTCTGCCCAACGTGTCCCAGACCATCCCGGTGCTGATGACACTAAACGCCTCCGAAGCCATCCTCACGCTGGCCGGTCTCGGCTTCCTTGGCTTCGGCATTGAGCCCAACTCGGCTGCCGAATGGGGCTACGACCTCAACAAGGCCCGCCCAGACCTATCGTCCGGCTACTGGTGGGGTTCAATCTTCCCCGGCCTAGCCATCGTGCTAATCGTCACCGGCGTCACCCTGATTGGCGAATCCATGAACGACGTGCTCAACCCGCTACTTCGCACCCGTGGCGGTGCCACCACCGCTGATGAGGAGGAGCTGGCCGAGGTCGTATCGGCAGTCTTGGACGACGCGCCGTCCTCGGACGAGGGTCTAGTTGAGGCAAACGCTGCTTCGGTGTTGCAGGAACCTGACCCGCCCGGCTTGCCAGACTTGCCTGACCTTTCCGGGTCGCCGGTTGTGGAACCTGCTGACACCCCATCCGCGCAGGAGGTGAGCAGCGATGAGTGAAACAACCCTTAGCGATGCAGCTCTCCAGACCCCAGCGTCACCCCAGCCTGACGTGATCTTGCGCGTCGAGAACCTAGCTGTACAGTTCCAGACTGACGGCGCGCCCGTCCACGCTGTCAAGGGCATCAGCTACGACCTAGCTCCCGGCGAGGTGCTCGCCATCGTGGGCGAATCTGGGTCTGGCAAGACGGTTGGCACCCGTGCGTTCCTGTCGCTGCTGCCCGAGACTGCTGCCATCACCGGCACTGCCACCCTCACCACGGCTGACGACGGCAAACAACTTGTCGGCCTCAAGGGCGAACAGATTCGCACCGTGCGTGGCGACAAGATCGCCATGATCTTCCAAGAGCCGTCCACTGCGCTCGACCCGGTGCGCACCGTCGGCTGGCAGATCATTGAGGCCATCACCGTCCACCACAAGATGAGCCACAAAGAGGCGCTCGCCAAGGCCATCGAACTGCTCGACCTAGTGGGCATCCCCGACCCGGAACAGCGTGTGCATTCCTACCCGCACCAGCTTTCCGGCGGGCAGAAGCAACGCGTGATGATCGCCATGGCAATCAGTTGCGACCCCGAAATCATCATCGCCGATGAGCCCACCACTGCACTCGACGTCACGGTGCAGGCCCAGATTTTAGACTTGTTGCACGACCTGCGCGCACGCCTGAACACCGCCATCATCCTCATCACCCACAACATGGGCGTGGTCGCTGACATGGCGGACCGCGTTGCCGTCATGTACCTAGGCGAGATCGTGGAGGCCGGCACCGCGCGCGACATCTTCGAGCATCCCCAGCACACCTACACGCGCCACCTGTTGGCCAGCGTGCCCCACCTTGGCCAGCCTCGCCCCGCCTCCATGGAGACTCCCGCCGAGAAGGTCGGCGACGGCATCGTGATGAGCGTCAAAGACCTGTGTGTGGACTTCCCCGGACGTCTCGGTGCCGGGCCTGTCCACGCCGTGGCTGACGTCACGCTGGACGTTCACGAGCACGAGATCGTCGCCCTAGTGGGGGAGTCTGGCTCTGGTAAGACGACGTTGGGTCGCGCGACGGTGGGTCTTCAGCCGGTCACCTCCGGTGAGGTGAACGTGTTGGGCGTCAACATCGTGCGTGCCCGTGGGCGGGAGCTGCAACACTTCCGGCAGCGCGTCGGCTTCGTCTTCCAAGACCCAGCCGCCAGCCTGAACCCGCGCATGACGGTCGCCGAGTGCATCACCGAACCCATGGTCATCCACGGCATCGGCACCAAGGCGCAACGTCTGGCCAAAGCCGCCGAACTGCTGCGCGCGGTCGAACTGCCCACTGACTACGCCTTCCGCTATCCCCACGAGCTGAGTGGTGGACAACGTCAACGCGTCTCCCTAGCCCGTGCCCTAGTAACCGACCCTGAATTCGTGGTAGCCGACGAACCCACCAGCGCCCTAGACGTCAGCGTGCAAGCCCGCGTGCTTGAGGTCTTCGTGCGTCTGCAACACCAGATGGGTTTCGCCTGCCTCTTTGTCACTCACGACCTCGCAGTAGTAGACATGCTGGCCGACACCATCGCCGTAATGAGCCACGGTCGCATAGTCGAGCTAGGCCCTCGCGAGCAGATCCTCCGCAACCCCCAGGTCGAGTACACCCGCGAACTAATCGCCGCCGTCCCCGTCCCCGACCCTGCCGAGCAGTCCGCCCGTAGAATCGCCCGCCGCGCCGCAAGGTGACTCAGGTGGTCTGGTGTTGTGAGATACTAGAAGAGCTATGAGCCCACAGAGCAAACTTCCCCACAGGGCCGCAGCGGGACCTTCGCGCACCAGTCCTAGCGCGCGCACCGCAGAGCGGCAACAGCAGCGCGCCTCCAATCGCAGCATTGACCCGTCCGCCCCCAGCGAGGGTGCCACTCCCCGCTTGGGCGACGCCCCGCAACCCGGTGGCGGATTCATCTCGGCGCTCAAGGCTCCGATCTCCGCTGGAGTCTCTGGGGTGCAGCGCTTATTGGCTATCGGTGCAGTCTTTGGTCTGCTCTTCTTGATGTACGCGGGCAACGTGGTCACCTACTTCAACTACAAGGCTCAGATCGCGCAGACACGGGCGCTGATTGAGCAGCGCACTGCGAGCCTAGGCGAACTCCAACTGGAGATCGAACGCTGGAAAGACCCCAACTATTTGCGTGCCCAAGCCCGTGAACGTCTAGGTTGGGTCATCCCCGGCGAGATCGGCTTCCGCGTCGTCGGCCCCGACGGCCAGCCCCTAGGCGGCGGCGCCGTCGTCAACAGAACAGGCGCCCTTCCCTCCGACGAACACCCCGAACAGTGGTTCGAGCGCCTTTTGGGTTCTGTTCTCACTGCTGACGACATGGCTCCGCTAAATGAAGGGCCGTAACCGGTAAGCTTGTCTACTATGGAGCGACCCCCCAGCGAAGCAGATGTGGCGGTGTTCGCTGCACAGTTGGGACGCCCACCCCGTGGCGTCGCGGGCGTGGCGTGGCGCTGCCCGTGTGGTAAGCCGGGCGTCACTTGGACATCTCCCAGACTGCCAGATGGTAGCCCTTTCCCAACCACCTTTTATCTGACTTGCCCGAACGCCGTCGTGGCCTGTTCGCGTCTTGAGGCGGGCGGTCTGATGGTCAAGATGAACGAGCGCCTGCGGAGCGACGAGGCCCTGGCTGACGCTTACGCCCGCGCACACGAGGCTTACATCGCCTCCCGGGACGCGTTGGGCGAGGATGTGCCCGAGATCACAGGCGTTTCGGCTGGAGGCATGCCCACCCGCGTCAAGTGTCTGCATGCGCTGCTGGGGCATGCGCTGGCTGCGGGCAGGGGAATCAATCCGCTGGGCGATGAGGTAGTCGATGCGATAGGTGAGTTTTGGACCAAGCCTTGTCTCGCCGATGATGAGGCGACACGCGCAAGCGCTGACGCTAGCCCTGAAGTCGCCGCAACGGTTGGCGCTCCGACTGGCCCGAGTAGAGAAGACGTTGGAAACAACGCGGGGAACAGTGAAATTGGCAACACGGAGGATCCATGCGAGTAGCGGCCATCGATTGCGGAACCAACACCATTCGTCTGCTAATTGCTAGCACTGACGACGACGGCAGGCTTCGCGACGAGGTCCGCGAGCAGCGTTTTGTCGGTCTTGGACAAGGGCTGGACGACACGCGCCAGTACGCCGCCGATGCCATGATTCGCGCCTATTCCGCGTGCGACGAGTATGCCGAGTTGCTGCGTCAATATCCACCTGACAAGGTGCGTTTTGTGGCGACGGCATCGGGCAGGGACGCGGACAATTGGAACGATTTTGCTATCGGGGTGCGGATGCGACTCGGCATCGTTCCGGAGGTGATCTCGGGCGAAGCAGAAGCCGAACTGTCCTTCGTCGGTGCGCTGTCGGGGTTGGTCAATCCCGTGGAGCCAGTGCTGGTCATGGACTCTGGTGGCGGCTCAACCGAGCTTATCCGGGGGCTTCGGGACGGCACCATCCTTGAGTCAGTAAGCATCCCGCTCGGCTCTCGCAAGATTACGGAACGTTTCTTGCACTCCGACCCTCCCACGGAGCAAGAGATCTGGGCTGCCCACCGGGCGGTGCGTCGCGAACTGAGCAACGTGGGTGTGGACCTTGAGTCTGTGGGCACGTTCATCGGGGTTGCGGGGACGGTGACAACGCTGGCATTCCTGGCCTTGGGTCTGTTGGAGTATGACCGCAGCAAAGTACACCTGTCCACCCTGAACGCAGCCGCCCTTGAGCGCATCGCTGACGACGTGCTGGGCACAAGTCGCGCCCGCCTTATTGAGCGTGGCGTTCCCGAGAAGCGTGCCGAGGTGCTGGGTGGCGGCGCCCTGCTGGTCTACGCCCTGGCCGAGCGCATCGGATCGGCTACGCTCACCGTCTCTGAGGCTGACATCCTCGACGGCATCGCGTTAGCTCTCGTCTCACACTAGCGGTGTAGTGACTCTCGGCCTCGCCAGCGTGTTGCGTGGCAACTACTGTGCTACTCGGTTCCGTGTCGGATGAGCACCCTGCGCTAGCCACAACTCCCAAGCCGCGGCTAGGATAGACGCAGGCGCAGTGTCCACTCAAGAAGGCTGCACTTAGCTAAGTCCCCGTAGCCCAGCGGTAGAGGCAAGCGGCTTAAACCCGCTCCAGCGCCGGTTCGAATCCGGCTGGGGACACACCAACACCAGCCCACCAGGCGCACCGGCACCAGTTCAGGCGGTAATCAGCCCGACTTCGTACGCGAACAGCACCAGACCCACTCGGTTGCGGGTGTCCAGCTTGGCAAACAGGTGATTGATGTGCGTCTTGACAGTGCCTTCAGCCATGGCGAGCGCAGCGCCTACCTCCGCGTTGGTGGCACCGTTGGCAATCTGCAAAATCACTTCGCGTTCGCGGGCGGTGAGGGTTGCTAGCTTCTGGCTTGCCACCTCATGACGATGCGCCGCGTCGGGTGCCAGCGCTTGTGCCGGAATGGGGCCCCCCAGCGCGATGTCCGGAAGCATCTGCTGCAACAGACGCTTGGTGGCGCTGGGGGCAACCACGGAGTCGCCGTCAGCCACCGCACGGATAGCGTTGAGCAGTTCGGAGGCCCGGGAGTCCTTGAGCATGAAGCCAGATGCCCCGGCCTGAAGTGCGGCAAACACATACTCGTCTAGGTCAAACGTGGTGAGGATCAGCACTTTCGCCGGGTCGTCGCGAGCGGTCAGCTGCTTGGTGGCTTCCACACCGTCAAGATGGGGCATACGGACGTCCATCAGCACCACGTCAGCCTGGGTGGCAGCGAGCGCCGCAACGGCACTCTCGCCGTCACTCGACTCACCGACGACCACCATGTCGCCAGCGGACTCTATCAGCATTGCGAATCCACTGCGCACCAACGCCTGATCGTCTACCAAGAACACTCGCAGCGGTCTGTCAGCGTGGTCTTCAGTCATCTCTTATCTCTGTTCTCCATAGTTCGCGTCTGCTTCGGTCCCGGTCGTGGGCTCGCAGGGCGAGCACACGATACGCGAACACGCCAAATAGCCCGTCGCCGGGGCCTTTGACGAGGTTCGCTGTCGAGGTAATCAAACCGTGAGAGCGAGGCAGGGGGTCGTCGTTGGTTTTATCATTTTCAATATGTGACAAGTTGTAGTGTAGCTGGATTTCGTGTGAGTCTGCCTACCGTGCATAGGTAATTCGTGTAGGCCGCTGCAACTTTCGGTATCGGCGCCCTAACCCAGAGGGCGGGCCGACCCGTTAACCTACGCGTAACGCATGTGCAAAGAGGGCGTTACTAGCTTGACGTGAGCACGTTACCCCCGTGCAAAGTGCTGAAACAATCCATCTCTAGCATCGTTGTTACGTCCCAAACGCAGCAATTGCGTGGTGGCGCTGACACACGAGAACACGAGAAAGAGATTTGAACAAGACATGGACGAGATATCTGAAGAGCTAGTCACACTAGCTAACGACACTGTATTCGGGGTGTGGTTCCTCATTGGCGCTGCCCTCGTGTTCTTTATGGGCGCTGGTTTCGCCATGGTGGAGTCCGGTTTCACCCGCGCCAAGAACGCGGGCAACATCGTCATGAAGAATGTCATGGACTTCTGCTTCGGCACCATCGCGTTCGTCCTCCTTGGCTTCGCCATAATGTGTTCCGAGGACTACCTAGCCGGCATCATCGGAGTGCCCAACTTCGGTATATTCTCCGACTGGGCAAACTTCGACTACTCCGGCTTTGTGTTCAACCTGGTGTTCTGCGGCACTTGTGCCACCATCGTGTCCGGCGCGATGGCCGAGCGCACCGTGTTCCGTTCCTACCTCATCTACTCGTTCATCATCTCAGCCGTGGTCTATCCCATTGAGGCCGGTTGGGTTTGGAACAGCCAAGGCTGGTTGGCAACGCGCGGCTACATTGACTTCGCCGGTTCGTCGGTGATTCACCTTGTCGGTGGCGTTACAGCCCTAATCGGTGCCGCCATTGTCGGGCCACGCATCGGCAAGTATTCCAAGAACGCTGAAGGCAAACTGGTCTCTAAGGCAATCCCCGGCCACTCCATCACGCTGGGCGCGTTGGGCGTGTTCATCCTGTGGTTTGGTTGGTACGGCTTCAACGGCGCTGCGGCCACCGACGTGTCCCAGCTTGGTTGGATCATGGCCACCACCACCATCGCTCCAGCAGTTTCCACCGTCACCACCATGCTCTTCACTTGGATTAAGGACGGTCACCCGGACGTTTCCATGACGCTAAACGGGGCGCTTGCTGGTCTCGTGGGCATCACCGCTGGCTGTGCAAACCTTGACGCAGTGGGCGCCGCTATCGTCGGCCTAGTCGCTGGTCTGATCGTCGTCGCTGGCGTCGAGATCCCAGACAAGATTTTCCATATCGATGACCCGGTAGGCGCCTTCGCGGTTCACGGCGTCAACGGCGCTTGGGGCACCATCGCTGTCGGTCTGTTTGCTGTCGATGGCGGTCTGTTCTACGGCGGCGGCGCGCACCTGCTGGGCGTGCAGACGCTGGGTGTCATCGCCATTCTGGCTTGGACCATCGTCACCATGACGCTAGTCTTCAAGGTCATCAAGGCTCTCTCCGGCCTGCGGGTCAGCCCGTCCGAAGAGCTTGCCGGCCTAGACATCTCCGAACACGGACTGGTTTCGGCCTACGCGGACTTCCTGTTCACCCCCGACACCACGTCCTTCTTCACCGACGTTCCCGGAGTGGAACTGCCCACTCCTCAGGTGCCGGTGGATGTCGCCGTCGCTGTGGTGGACGCCAACCTGCCCACCGCCAAGCCTGCCCAGACGGACGCCGACGGTTACAAGTTCACCAAGGTGGAGATCATCACCCGCCCACAGATGCTCAACCCGCTCAAGCTGGCGCTGCAAGGTATCGGCGTTCCCGGCATCACGGTGTCCAACGTCATGGGACACGGCCTGCAGAAGGGCCAGACGGGCACCTATCGCGGCGTTGCTGTTGATGCCCCGTTCGTCTCCAAGGTGAAGGTGGAGACGGTGGTCTCCAAGGTGCCGGTTAGCCTAGTCATCGACACCGCCAAGAAGACCCTCTACACCGGCAACATCGGCGACGGCAAGATCTTCGTCTACGATGTTGAGGACGTAGTCAAGATCCGCACCGGCGAGACCGGCTACGAGGCCCTCCAGGACTACCAGGAGTGACCCGCTAGCCGCTTGCGAGTAACTCGCCGTTGAGCGAGTAAACAACAGCGTGGCCGCCGAAGCTGAAGTGCAGTTTCGGCGGCCATACTGCGTCTCTCGCGTCGGCGGTGAACTCGATGGGAACGACGGGGGTTGTAGGGTTTGCGCTCGTCGGGGCGGTGCGACCAGACGTGGGGTCAGTCGTAGGCATTGCGGACGACGGCCCGACGGACGGCACTCCGGACGCCAGCAGCGAGGCCCAAATCTCGGCGATAACCTGCGGGCGGATCATCTCGGCGCTGTAGGGGATCAGCGACGACGATTGTGCGCGGCGCGTGGTGTAACTGGGCAGCGCCGCCGGGCGAATGCGGCGCTCAATAGTCTCCGGATCGATGCGCACATCCATCCATAATCCGGCGCTGTTGACGCCGATAGCCAGCGCCATGCGCGAATCCGTCACTAGGTCGTGCAACCCCTCGCTGATGCCAACCTCGGTGGTGAAGTCCAGATGGGCAATCATGCGTCCGTCCGGGTGGAAGAACACGGTCGTGGACTCGGGCACGGTGGTCACCGTCATCAAAACTCGCGACTCGTTGTACTCGTTGATCTGTAGTTCTTGCTCCAACGCCGAACCCGAAACTGCTGCGGCTTGGGCAAATAACCCCCCCACGTCGTCTAGGGCAAAGTCATTCACGTCAAACGTAGCCTGTCCAATGTTGACTACGTCAGAGTCGAACTCGCGCACGTCGCCGTTCAGCCACTCGTACGTGACCGTCTTGTTTGTCTTGGCGTCCACCCAAGTCAGCGTTGCCCGCGTCTGGCTGATGGTGACTCGAATGACCGCAACCGGCCCGGTTCCCGCTTGAGCTATCAGTTCGGCAATCGCTGCTCGCGCTCTGCCCGGAACGCTCAGATCGGCGTGTGTGGGAGTGGACGTCGGAGTGGGCGACGTGGCTGTGATTCGGGGTGTCGCTGACCCGCTGGGGTCCGGCACGTCCTCCACGCAACCCGTCAACGTGAACACGCAGGCAGTCGCGACCAACGACGTGGCAGCAGCGCGGTAGTTCACAACTCCAAGGTTAGTACATCAGTGGTTTACCGCGAGTGACCACGTCGAAACACACCGCCGTCCCCCGACCCTGAAACTGCGTCCATAAATGCGTTCTTTAGTTGCGAAAATCCCTCCCGATGGGGCGCTTGGTCGGCTAAGGTTTACGTATAGAACCAATGGGGTGTCTAAGCTTCAAGCAAAGGAGCCCCGGAGCTATGCACACGTCAATAGGTGCTCTGCTTTTCTGGCAGGGCCGGAGCATAACGAACCGAGGCATATCATGACCGAAATTCAAGACACTGAGCCACTCAAGGAATCCGGTACCGTCAGCGCGAGCAGGTCGGTACCGGCTCCGGTTAAAGACGTCTGGAAAGCTCTGATGACCAAGGAGGGCGCTGAAGCCCTGCTCGGCGAAGGTGGCGAGATCGGCCTCAAGGGCCAGACGTGGAACTCCATCAACGGCAAGTCTGGCGTCATCCGCTCCCTGCATCCGCTGGAACAGGTCCGCTTCTCAATTCGTCGTGAAGACGGCAAGTTCGGCCCGTCGCTGGTTTCCGTCGATCTCACCCCCGAGGGTGACAAGACGCTGATCGCCATCACCCACACCAACCTGACCGACGACGTCGACTTTGCCTGGCTGACCTCCCGCTGGGAAGCCGCCTTGGACCGCATCGAGGTTCATCTAGCGTCGTAAAACGGCTGGAGCATGGTCTGCGCTACGATTGTTTGTGTCATGCAAGAAAGGCACGGGCAATGAACTTTGAGAAGGTCGTTTTCGGCTTCTTTATTACGCTGGCGCTGACGCTGAACTTTGGCTTCTTCACTGGTGACATGGAGATCGTGGACCACCACAACGGCGTGGAGTTGATCGCCGCCACCGTGGTGTCGCTGATCGCCACCGTGCTGAAGTTTGGGGACCGCACGCAATTGGGTGCCGTCCATCTGGCAACATCCCTTGTCGCAGACCTACAACTCATCGTCGCCTGCGTGCTGTGGGTGTGGTTCGGCGAGGTGAACAGCGGTGGACTCGACGGATCCCACATGGCGCTGATCGTCTCTATGTCCGCAGGCGCTCTGGTTGCCAACGCCGTGTCGGTGGTCCTGATGATCTCCGAAGTGATGCAGTTCCGTCGCTAGGGCTCAAGTCGGCCGGAGTTAGCAAGAGTAGATGAGCGCTAGGTTATGCAGGTGAGCGCAGCCTCAGGTTGGACCAGCGATCAGCCGGGTCCGATGACGGACGTTGTCTTCTTGATTTTGCGACGGATGCGCACGCCGCTGATTCTGTTGATCGTCACGTTCACGATCTGCACGTTTGGCTTGGCGTTGATGCCGGGTGTGGACCTGCCGGACGGCACCCGCGCCGAGCGACTGACGTTCTTTGACGCCTTCTACGTCATCTCCTACACGGCCACGACAATCGGGTTTGGCGAGATCCCCGGCCCGTTCTCCATTGCGCAACGGATGTGGATGACGCTGTCCATCTTTATGACGGTGACCGGCTGGTACTACACGCTTGTAACGATTTTAGCCCTAGTTCAGGAGCGCACCTTCCAGACGGCGCTGCGCATGGGGCGGTTCACGCGGCGGGTGCGCTCGATTCGCGAGCCGTTCTACATCGTGTGCGGGGCGGGGGAGACTGGCACGCTGGTGTGTCGCGGTCTTGACCGACTAGGGTGGGCGTTCGTCGTCATCGAGCGCGACGAAGACCGGCTGCAAGCCCTGCGGCTGAGTGACTTCCACCTAGACGCTCCCATGATCGGCGCGGACGCGTCGCAACCCGCAGTGTTGCAGGAGGCGGGGCTGCTGTCTCCGTTCTGTCGTGGCGTGGTGGCCGTGGTGCATGACGACGAGTCCAATCAGGCGATTGCCGTAACCACGCGCCTATTGGCCCCGCGTGTGCCAGTGCTGGCGCGCATCCGCGACTCGGAGACGGAGACTCACGTCGGTGTCTTTGGTGGCGACCTAGTCATCAACCCGTTTGAGCGGTTCGCCGAGCAGCTGGGAGCTGCGGTATCGGCCCCGCAACGCTACCGCTTGCGCGAGATTCTTACCGGCTTGGAGGGCGACCCGCTGCCCGAGCAGCATCACCCGCCGCATGGCCACTGGATCGTCTGTGGCTACGGCCGTTTCGGTCGCGCAGTGGTGAGCGAACTGCGCGCCGGAGGCAACACCGTGAGCGTGATCGACGTGGAGAACTACGCTGCCGGTGGGGTGGACGTCAACGGCACCGGCACTGACTCAGTTTCGCTTGGCGCTGCCGGTATGGACGAGGCGGTTGGCATCGTGGCGGGCAACTCGTCCGACACCAAGAACCTTGCCATCGCGGTGACGGCGCGCGACTTGAAACCGGGAATCTTCATCGTCACCAGAGAGAATCAAGCCGCCAACGCCCCTCTCTTCGAGGCTTTCACCGACGACCTAGCGATGGTGCCCAGCCGAATCGTCGCCTCCGAGTTTCTGGCGCGCATCACCACGCCGCTGCTGGTGCGCTACTTAAACCGCATCCCCACCCACAACGAAGACGAGTGCAAGGCGCTGGCCGATGCACTGGGCACTGTCAACGGTGGTCGCATGCCCGTGATCTGGAGCCTGCGGGTGGATGCCAAGAACGCCCCCGGTCTAACCCAATTCTTGGCCGACGGCGGCGAACTGACCCTAGCGCAACTGCGCTCCTCCTACCGCGTCGATGAGGAACCCCTGTCTGCCCTAGTGTTACTGGTAGTCAGGGGCCGTCGCGTGCTAGAAGCCCCTAGCGATGACCTAGCCCTAGAGCGCGGCGACGAGGTCCTCTTCGCCGGTGACGACCGCGCCCTGCGCCTGGTGCAACTCCGCGTCGAAAACCAAGTGGCCCTAGAGATGATCACCAACACCAACTCCCAGCGCGGCGGCTACCTTTGGCATCGCCTCTTCCACCGCTAGTCCACCCCGAATTCGCATGAAAGTCGATCGACAAGTGTGCGTGGCAGGCACATAAGTCCTTCGACAAATGCGCTTTTCGAGAGTCTCAAGCAAGCGCCCAGTTGATGGGGGAGGCACCTTGGGCGGCGAGGGCGGCGTTGGCGCGGGAGAAGGGGCGAGAGCCGTAGAAGCCGTTGCGGGCGGAGAGCGGCGACGGATGTGCGCTGACGATGACAGGCACGTTAGCGGCGTCCAACTGGGGACGAACGGTGGCAGCGTCACGGCCCCAAAGTATGGCGACCAGCGGACCGCCGCGTGCAATTAGGGCGTCGATGGCGGCTTGTGTCACCTGTTCCCAACCTTGTCCTCTGTGAGACGCCGGTTTGCTCGGTTGGACAGTGAGACAGCGATTGAGCAGAAGCACTCCTTGGGCGGCCCACGCGCTCAGGTCGCCGTGCGGGCAAGGTGGCACGCCTAGGTCGGCTTCCAGTTCGCGGTAGATGTTCACCAGGGAGCCGGGCAGCGGACGCACGTCCGCGTTGACGGCGAACGACAACCCGATGGGATGCCCAACCGTGGGGTAGGGGTCTTGACCGACGATCAGTACCCGCACGTCCTCCAGCGGCTGTGAGAATGCCCGCAGCACTAGGTCGCCAGCGGGTAGGTAGCCCCGCCCTGCGGCCAACTCGGACCGCAGAAACTCGCCCATCGCATGGATCTGCGCCTCTTGCCCGGCCAACGCAGCCGCCCAGTCAGGTGCCATCAGTTCGGCGAGGCTCTTTGTCATGCGCACCAGTCTACTGTGGCGGGTCGCCCCATCTCCGGTTTCGTCGAGGAACTGCCTATCGCGGGCGACGGCATGTCCACCGCGGACGCTCCGCTGAATCATGATGTCCATATCGACTACTCGGCGGGTACCCTCGCAGCTGAGTCGCGCGTACAGCCACGTCACCAGCTTGGCGTGCCTGCGTCTCGTCATTTGTGTGCGTTTGCCCTCCTCGTCATCCTGCGTGTTGTCGCCGGATCCATGGCGCCCAGACTGTCCTCATCTGGACCTACCGCCGGACGATTCTGAAACCGCAATTGGCATCTGACGGGCACCCTCCGCTACAATGGGTGAGCTGATCAGTGGGGGAGTACCTCGCCGAGAAGCAAGTCAAGAAGTGAGGCTCTTGCGCATAACCAAACGCAAGCAGGTTTCCACCTGAGCAGGATGGCAATTCGGCTGGGTCGAGGTAGGTCACGACAGCGTTTAGGCGCAAGAGGCCTGACTTAGGGGAAGACACACCCCGTCTTGGACGCAGGTGAAACTGCGCTCTGAAAGTGTCTGTGCGCTGAACGCGTGCGGACACTGGCGGTCAGTGAACGAATCCTCGCGTCCCAACTTGAGCCTTGCGCTTCGTGACTTGCGAAACGTGAGGCTCTTTGCATTCGTGCAAAGGGAGCGCCGCACGTCTCAGCACAACAGAAAACTGCTTTCAAGAACAGCCATCAAAGGCTAGGAGGATCCCATTAGTCCCGTTAGTACAGAGCCCCGCATCAATGAGCGGATTCGCGTGCCGGAAGTGCGTCTGGTTGGCCCGAACGGCGAACAGATCGGCATTGTCCGCATAGAGCAGGCCCTCGGGCTCGCTCATGACCACGACCTTGACCTTGTCGAGGTGGCCCCAGAGGCCCGTCCGCCGGTCGCAAAACTCATGGATTACGGCAAGTTCAAGTACGAGGCGGCGCAGAAGGCTCGTGAGTCGCGCCGCAACCAGTCGAACACCGTCATCAAAGAGATGAAACTGCGTCCGAAGATCGACGACCATGACTACGAGACGAAACGGGGTCATGTGCAGCGGTTCCTGCGGGCCGGTGACAAGGTGAAGATCACCATCATGTTCCGGGGGCGCGAACAGTCGCG
>JAISJP010000024.1 GCA_031261455.1 Propionibacteriaceae bacterium | reverse complement strand
AGATGGTCGAAGCAACCGTGTCAACGTACAGCCCAAAGCCTGGTGAGATCACTAGGAACTGGCTCGTGATCGACGCAGAAGACGTCGTACTCGGGCGTCTCGCCACGACAGTGGCGAATTTGCTGCGTGGTAAGCACAAGCCGACGTTCGCGTCGCATATCGATGTTGGCGACTTTGTCGTCATCATCAACGCCAGCAAGATCGCACTCACCGGCAACAAGCGCCTCACCTCGCTGCGCTACCGCCACTCCGGTTACCCGGGTGGCCTAACCACCACGCCCATCGGCGAACTGCTAGCGCGTGACCCGCGCAAGGCTGTCGAGAAGGCAGTGTGGGGCATGTTGCCGAAGAACCGCCTGAGCCGCCAGCAGCTAACCAAGCTGAAGGTCTACTCCGGCCCACAGCACCCCCATGAGGCCCAAAATCCGCAAATCTACGAGATCAAGCAGGTTGCACAGTGAGCGAAAACGATACCGCTACGGCCACCGTCGAGGACATTGAAGAAGTTGCCCCCGCCGCGTCCGCGTTTGTTGACGATGAGGATCGCGAGATTGCTTACCGCGCCGATGGCACCGGCCACTCCGGCAAGCCCGTTGTGGCTACCCGCCCGGCCGTCATCAACCCCGGTCGTGCCACGGGCCGTCGCAAGCAGGCCATCGCCCGCGTGCGCCTGATCCCCGGCACCGGCAAGTACACCGTCAATGGGCGCACTCTGGAAGACTACTTCCCGAACAAGCTGCACCAGCAGACCGTTGCTGAGCCATTCGTCACTGCGGATGTGCTGGGCAAGTACGACGTGATCGCTCGCATCTCCGGTGGCGGCGTCACCGGTCAGGCTGGCGCACTGCGTCTTGGCATTGCCCGTTCCCTGAACGAGATCGACACCGAAGCTTCACGCCCCGCCCTGAAGAAGGCCGGTCTGCTCAGCCGCGACTCTCGCGTCAAGGAACGCAAGAAGGCCGGTCTGAAGAAGGCCCGCAAGGCTCCTCAGTACTCCAAGCGCTGATCCCAGCCTTACGCTGACTTTAGAAACTCCCTCGTCCGGTTCACTCCGGGCGGGGGAGTTTTCTGTTGTTGTGGCGTGTCTTGACGTGGTGGTATTGGCGCGGGACTACATGACGAGGATGTGACGGACACAAGAGCGTGGGAGTCGTGTGGAAGCCGCGCGAAATGTGAGGCTGCGAGTTGCTGCAGCTAGATCTTGCGGATGCGGACGCGCTCCACGGAGTGATCGGGACCTTTGCGCAGAATCGCGGTGGCGCGCACCTTGGTGGGCTCGATGTTGTTCACCAGGTTGGGGCCGTTGGTGGCGTCCCAAACTTCGTTGGCAAACGCTATGGCCTGCTCGTCGGTGAGGGCGGCGTATTGCCGGAAGAACGAGTCTGGGTCTTGGAAAGCCGAGTCGCGTAGTTTGAGGAAGCGCGAAATGTACCACCTGCGGATGTCGTCTTCGTGGGCGTCCACATACACGGAGAAGTCGAAGAAATCGCTCACGGCTAGCATCGATGCCCGCTTGCCGGGGATGGGGTCGGGGATCTGTAAGATGTTGATGCCCTCGATCACCAGAATGTCTGGGCACTCCAGCACGGTGAATTGGCCGGGCACCACGTCGTACAGAGAGTGCGAGTACAACGGCGCACGCACCTCAGGCATGCCGGACTTCACGTCGATGATGAACTGCAACAGGGCGGCGGTGTCGTAACTCTCCGGAAAACCCTTCTTATCGAGGATTCCGCGCTTCTCCAACACCGAGTTGGGGTACAGGAAGCCGTCAGTGGTGACCAGCTCGACGCGGGGACGACCGTGCGTGCGGCGCAGCAGCTCAGTAACAAGCCTTGCCACAGTCGATTTGCCCACGGCAACCGACCCGGCGATGCCGACGATAAACGGGGTACGTTCCGCGGTCAGGCCCAAGTACTGGTTTGAGTCGCGATACAGGTGCCCGGTGTTGCGCACATACTCGACGATCAGTTCCGCCAGCGGGTGGTAAACCTCCTGCACGTCCTGTTCGCTGGTGGGGTCCCCCAGACCGCGCAACTGCTCAATCATGCCGGGGTCCAAACGCACAGCAGTGGACGCGGCCAACTCGGACCACGCGCTGCGCGGCATGTCGACGTACGGGCTGGCCGACGCGAGAGTAGCCGTCGGCTCCGGTGTAGAAGTCACAAGCCAAGCTTTCTGTTAGACGCAAGTCAATTGGCGAAAGAAACGCTACCTTGTCGGCTCCGTCTCGCGCCACTTGGGCACGGCCAGCAGCGTTGACACTTGGGTGCCAGGCGATGGCGAGCAAGCAGTGGTGATGGCCGACGGTAGGTGACGCATGGTCGGGTTTGCGTTCTGGAGATGACCCTCGGGCGGTTCGGGGACTGCGATGACGCCCCACCCAGTAGACTTGTCGCCATGTGCGGGATAGTCGGGTATGTGGGTCCACTGGATGCGGTTCAAGTGATTCTTGACGGCCTGAAGCGCATGGAGTACCGCGGCTATGACTCTGCTGGGATCGCCGTCGAGGTTGACGGCACCATCACGGTGGCGAAGCGCGCCGGAAAACTGGGCCGTCTGAGCGAGCAACTTGAGCGCGAGCCCTTGCCCGCGTCCCATCACGGCATCGGTCACACCCGTTGGGCGACGCATGGAGGTCCGACGGACACAAACGCCCACCCGCACGTCAGTGAGGACGGACGCGTTGCGCTGGTCCACAACGGCATCATCGAGAACTTCGCGGCATTGCGCGCGGCGCTGGAGGAGCGTGGCGTCCATTTCGTGTCGCAGACGGACACCGAGGCGGCTGCGCAACTGCTGGCTATCGAATTGGCTGAGACCGATGATCTGACCACCGCCATGCAACGTCTTGCCAAGCAGCTTGACGGGGCGTTCACGCTGGTGGCAATCGACGCCCATAACCCCGGAGAGGTGGTGGCTGCCCGCCGTGACTCTCCGCTGGTAGTTGGCGTCGGCGAGGGTGAAAACTTCTTGGCGTCCGACGTGGGGGCGTTCATCGACCACACCCGCGAGGCCATCGCGTTGGGCCAGAATCAGGTGGTGACGATCACCCGGGACAGCGTGCGCGTCACCGACTATGACGGTGCTCCCGTGGAGGCCAGTCACTATCACATCGACTGGAGCGCAGAGGCGGCGGAGAAGTCCGGCTACGACTGGTTCATGCGCAAGGAGATCTTCGAGCAGCCACGTGCCGTCGCCGACACGCTGCTGGGCCGCTTTGACACCGCGGGCCGCCTGACGCTGGACGAGGTGCGCATCAGCGAGGACGAGCTGCGCGCGATCAACAAGATTGTCGTCGTGGCTTGTGGCACGGCATATTACGCCGGTATGGTGGCCAAGTACGCCATCGAACACTGGACCAGAACCCCAGTCGAGGTGGAGTTGGCTAGCGAGTTCCGTTACCGCGACCCGGTGATCGACTCCCGCACCCTTTGTGTGACGATCAGCCAGTCAGGCGAGACGATGGACACGCTGCAGGCCATCCGCTACGCCAGCGCGCAGGGCGCCAAGATCATCGCCATCTGCAACACCAACGGGGCCACGATCCCGCGCGAGTCGGACGCCGTCATCTACACGCACGCCGGTCCGGAGATCGGGGTGGCGAGCACCAAGGCGTTCCTTTCGCAGGTGGTTGCGGCCTACCTGCTGGGCCTCTACCTCGCGCAGGTCCGCGGCACCATGTTTGGCGAGGAGATCAAGACCGTAGTTGACGAGCTGGCAGCCACCCCAGACAAGATTCAGCAGGTTCTTGACCAGGCCAATCGAGTGTACGAGTTGGCGTCCGAGATGGTGAATGTTGAGGACTTCATCTTCCTAGGTCGCCATGTGGGCGTACCGGTGGCTCTTGAGGGGGCACTGAAACTCAAGGAGATCGCCTACCTACATGCCGAGGGCTTTGCGGCAGGCGAGTTGAAGCACGGCCCTATCGCCATCATCGACTCGACCACCCCCGTGTTCGTCGTCGTCCCCCCGCGCGGTCGCGACCACCTGCACGACAAGGTGATCTCCAACATCCAAGAGGTGCGCGCTCGCGGTGCCCAGACGGTTGTCCTTGCTGAGCGGGGCGACGAGTTGGCCGCCACGTTCGCCGACTGGCTCATCGAACTACCAAGCGTCCCCACCCTGTTGCAGCCGCTGGTCGCCACCGTGCCGCTGCAGTTGTTCGCATGCGAGTTGGCCACTCTGTTGGGACGGGACGTGGATCAGCCACGCAACCTCGCGAAGTCCGTCACGGTCGAGTGAGGACTGACAGACATGACCCCTAGTCGCGTTGCCGCTAGTCAGACACAATTGGGACTTGTACGAAGTGCGTCAATCAAGGCATTCTCGCCGCTCGCGGTTGTCTACTCGGCTGGTTGGTCGCTGTCCTGCGAAGGAATGCCCACATGTCCCCGCTGACGACGAGTGGAGTGCGCCAGTTGACGCTTGCTGACCTGCAACGCTTATGGCCGCGTCCGCAGCCAGACGCCGACAAATACTCGCGCGGAGTGCTTGGCGTAGACACCGGGTCGGCGCGCTATCCGGGTGCTGCCGTGCTGTCGGTTCTGGCCGCGTTGAACGCCGGTCCGGGTTTCATCCGTTTCGTTGGGGCCGCCAAAGCGCGCCCGGCGCTGCTGACCCGCACTCCCTCAGTGACGTTCGGACTGGGACAGGTGCAAGCGTGGGTGGTGGGTTCCGGCTGGGACGAGGTCGAGTTCAACACTGCTCGAATGCTGCGCGCATGTGCTGCTGGGGTGCCGCTGGTGGTCGATGCCGGTGCCTTGTGGGTGATGCCGTCTACGCTGCCGTCGGATTCACTGTTGACGCCTCACATGGGCGAGTTGGCGCGACTGTTGAGTGTGGAGCGCGCCGAGGTGGCAGCACATCCGCTCGAGTATGCCGGTGAAGCCGCGCGCCGATTCGGAGCATCGGTGCTAGTCAAAGGGCCAGCGCAGTTCTGTGTGGGCGCGGACGGCACCGCATGGGCCGCCATTATGGGTCCTGCCTGGAGCGCGCAAGCCGGATCGGGTGATGTGCTAGCTGGCATTGCTGGTACCCTGCTGGCATCCGGAGTTGAGGCCACGTTGGCGGGAGCGTTGGCCGCCTCCCTGCAAGCTGTCGCCGCCGCCAGCCATCCCGGCCCGCTGCCCCCTGATCGCCTGGCCCAAACTCTCCCTGCCCTCATTGGTTCCTTCGACGAGGCGCTGGCCCGGCCCACCCTCCGCCCCTCACTAGGTGAGGCGGTGAGCGCCGATGTCGCAACGCAAGTCTGAGCGCCTGCTGAACCTCGCTATCGCGCTGAAAAGCGCTCGTCGCTACCTGTTGCGCTCCGAACTGCGCGAGAAAATCGAGGACTATCGCGACCTAAGCGATGAGGCCTTTGGACGCATGTTTGAGCGGGACAAGAGCGAGCTTCGTGAGGTCGGTCTGCCCATCGACGTGCGGTCCAACTCGGTGTTGTTCGATGATGAGCCGGGATATCGGATCCTGTGCAGCGAGATCGAACTGCCTGCGCTCGAGTTCACGCCCGAAGAGTTGGGTGCGTTGGCCGTTGCGTCGCACGTCTGGCAGCAAGCCGGGGCCGCCGACCAGACGCGAGCCGCACTGGCGAAACTCAGCGCCGCCGGTGCCGTGCCCGTCGCCAGTAGTACCAATAGTGATACTACTGACGGCGCTGACGCCACATTTGTGCCGTTTGTTGCAGCCCGAGAACCAGCATTTGAGCAGTTATGGACGGCCACCGCCCGCCGCATCCCGGCCACGTTCACCTACCGAGGCGGTGCTACTGAGCGCACGGTCGAACCATGGCGCATGACATACCGCAAAGCGGCGTGGTACCTGCTGGCCTTCGACCGACTCCGGCAGGAACCGCGCACCTTCAAAGTCAGTCGCATCATCTCGGAAGTCACGTTTGCCGGTCAGCCCGGCAGCTACCAGATGCCTAGTGACGTAGACCTAGCCGCATACTCTCGCAGTCTAGAGCGGAGCGGAAAACCGGACGCTGTGGCCCTACTGGCCGTGCGTGACGGTCGCGCCGCCTCCCTGCGCCGTCGGGGGACGCCAGATGCCGCAGATGTGAACAATGCCCTCCCCGCAGGATTCTCGCCGGTGAGCGTGCCCTACGCGCTGCACTCCGGCTTTGTTGCAGAGATCGCCCGCGAAGGGGAGGACGTGATCGTCCTTGCCCCCGCCGAACTGGCCGCGCAGGTCCATGCCCACTTGGTTGGATTTGTCGCCAATCTGAGCGAAAGGGAGTGAGTTATGGCAACGAGCAGAAATCAACTGGAGCGGCTACTAACCCTCGTCCCATATCTGCAGGCCCATCCCGGCGTGCGGGTGGCCGATGTCGCGCAGGCGTTCGGCGTTGACGGACAGCAGATCATCAAAGACCTTGAGGTCGCCTACATGGTAGGTCTGCCCGGCGGGCTTCCCAGTGACCTCATCGAGGTGGACATGGACGCGGCTCGTGACGCGGGCGAGATCTACCTGAGCAACGCCGAGTTCCTGTCTCGCCCGGTCCGGCTCTACCCAGATGAGGCGGCGTCACTGATCGTGGCGCTCGAAGCGGTGCTGGACGTGGCAAGCGACGAAGCTAGCGAGTCCGCAGCCAGCGCCCTAGAGAAGCTGGTGGAGATCACCGGCGCGCAGCCGCTTGCCGGGGTAGACGTTCAAGTCAGCTCCGGGGACGAAATCCTGCGTGCCTCCTTGTCAGACGCGATCACTGCAGGTCGCCGGGTGCAACTCAGTTACTCTGGTGCCACGCGGGGTATAAACACTTCTCCGTTGGTGGACCCGGTACGTCTCGACCTAATCGACGGTGAGACCTACCTGGTCGGCTTCAGTGTGGAGCGCAACGACTGGCGCACTTTCCGCTTGGGCCGCATCGGTGGCGTACAGATCTGTGACCAACCCAGCGAAGACCACGGCGCCGCCCCAGAGCGACGCCACACCTGGAGCGGCGCCTACGACGACGCCGCATCCGTGACGCTCGACCTAGCCCCCGAGGCCGCGTGGCTGCCCGAGTACTTCGCGGTCCGCAGCACGTCCCTCCTAGAAGACGGCAAGATTCGTGTGGAGTTAGGGGTAGTCAACCCCGATTGGCTAACTGACCTGCTGCTGCAACTTGGCCCGGCCGTGTTGGCAGTAAACCCGCCAGAAGCTGCCTCGGTCGCCCTAGCGGAGGCTCGCGCCGCTTTGGCGTTGCACCTGAACGACTAACCTAACTCTCTCCCGTCAGTGGGGTGGGCGACGATCCAACACATGGACTTTGCTGCTGCACCTAGGGTGACGGAAGGTATGCGAGGGAGCCCTCGCCTGCCACCCTGCCCACGGGCGCGAGGTGGTGACAGTGGACTCCCGTTTTGGTAGTAGACTCTCATTTGTGAGTACCGACGTCGCGAAAGCAAAACTGCGCGCATCCCTTGCCGCTATCGACCTGCTGTGTACCAGCGGACGAGACGAGACCGTCAAGGCGCTGGCGCACGCCGCCGGAATCTCGGAGTCAACGTTCTATCGCTACTTCGCTACCCGTGAAGACGTGCTGCGCCCCGCCCTGCAACAATTGAAAGACGAGTTTGCCAACCAGGTAGACGGCCAGCCCTTCGACATCAGCCTTGGCGAAGCGCTGTATCGCGGTTGGACAGCAACGGTCAAAGGCGTGTGGCACCAGCAACTCCAGGCCACCATGCCAGTGGTCATCAGCTCTCCAGTGCTGATGAGCGTCTGGACGCAAGAGATGCGCACTCACGGCCGTCTAGTGCGTCAGTCCGTCGCGCTGCGTTCCGACACCAGCCCCGACTCCGAGTGGGTGACGCTGGTGCTAACCGTCTTCTTCGCCATGGTTGACCTAGCCTTAGCGGAGGTTGCCAGCACTGGAGAAGACCCCAATCGCGCCCTGCGTCGCAAACTGGCCCTAGCCCACGGCTGGTTCGAGCAAGCCCAGCGCCCAATGGTGTTGTGAGCCGCGCAGCCAAGGCTCAGCACTCCATGCCCAGCTCATCCGCCGTCAGGTGGCATCACCCGATGAACTCCCAAACGCAAATGATTATCATTTGCAAATAACCGTTGGGTCTCGTTGCGTTGCCAATGTTGGGCAAAACGACGACGTAATCCCTTGTCAAACTGGCAGCAAGTCAAGGCGAGAGTTACTATCATTGCAAATGAGAGAAACTACTTAGGCTGACAGTGCGCTGTCAGCGCGTTTCGGCTAGTAGCGTAACCCCGTATCCGCTACAAACGCTGTCATGCGGACAAGCAACAATACGCAATCCCAACTCACTGACGAGACAAGCAAGGAGTAACACATGAAGGCACTCGTTTATCACGGTCCTGGCGAAAAGGGCTGGGAAGAGATCCCGGATCCCACCATTCAGGACGATAAGGACATCATTGTCCAGATCGAGACCACCACGATCTGCGGCTCCGATCTGCACATCCTGAAGGGCGACACCGACACCCGCACCGGCATCGCCATCGGTCACGAAGGCGTCGGCACCATCGTCGAGGTCGGCGCTGGCGTCAAGACCCTCAAGGTGGGCGAGCGCGTCGTCGTCAACTGTATGACGTCCTGTGGTACCTGCGACTACTGCAAGGTTGGCCTCACGTCCAAGTGCCAGCGCTGCCCGAACGGCGACTCGTGGCAGTTGGGACACAACATCTCCGGCACGCAGGCCGAGTACGTTCGCCTGCCGTTGGGTGAGACGTCCACGTTCCACCTGCCCGAGGGTGTCACCGATGCCGAAGCTGTGTTGACGTCTGACATCTTCTCGACAGGCTACGAGATCGGCGTGCTCGCTGGCAACGTGAGCCCCGGCAAGTCCGTCATCGTCATCGGTGCCGGCCCGGTCGGCCTCGCCGCCATCAAGACGGCCACCCTGCTGTCCCCGAAGATCATCGTCGCTGTCGACTTTGACGAAAACCGCTTGGCCAAGGCAGTGTCGCAGTTCGGCGCCACCCACGCAGTGTGCAACAACCCGGCCGTCAACCCCAACTGGCAGGACGAAGTCCGTGGGATCGTCGGGACCGCTGGCGCTGACGTTGTGATGGAGGCTGTGGGCATCCCGGCGTCGCTGGAAGCCTGCTTCGATCTCGTCAAGCCGGGCGGAAACGTCGCCAACATCGGCGTGCACGGTCATGACGTGAACCTGCCGATGGGTGCGCTGTGGACCAAGAACATCACCATCACCATGGGCTTGGTCAACATGACCACCGGCCCGATGATGCTCGACCTCATCGCCGCTGGCGTCCTCGACGTCAAGCCGATGGGCACGCACCAGTTCAAGCTGGACCAGATGCTCGAAGCCTACGAGGTCTTCGGCAACGCCGCGAAGAACAACGCGCTCAAGGTCATCATCACCAAGTAGTCGCTTAGTTGACGTAATGGGACCCCGGTCGGTCTGCCCTTTGGGTGGATTGGTCGGGGTCTCGCTGGTTCTAGCCGTTCCGCTGAACGGTGCACGCTTCGCGCGGGCATGCGTCGACAGGATAACATGTAACCCATGAGCCCAACGGTGACGTTAGTAGTCAATCCGACGAGCGGACATGGCAGAGCTGCCAAGATCCTTCCGCGAGTGACCCTTGATTTGGTGAAGGGATTGAGTGAGTACAACGTCGTCGTTCGCGAGACCCGCTCGGAGGCGGAGGCACGGTACTTTGCCGCCGAGGCTGTGGCAAACTCGGTACACACTAAGCCAGGCGAGCTTCACGACATTTTGTTGGTCATGGGTGGCGACGGGATGGCCAATGTTGGACTGAACGCAGCCGCGCAAACCGAGGTGCGACTGGGCGTGATACCGGCGGGTACCGCGAATGATTTCTGTCGCGGAATGGGAGTGCCACACACCACCAAAGCGGCAGTGCTCTCCATCATTGCGGGGCGGGAACGTCTGGTTGACCTGACCGAGGTGACCGGTGATGCGTTGGCAGGCGGTCTGGAAAGACGCTTCGTGGGCTGTATAGTGTCCACGGGTTTTGACGCCAAAGTGAACTTGCGTACGAACAATCGTTCGCTGTCCCTCGGGTCGTTGTCCTACGGGTGGGACGCCTTCATTGAGTTGACCCGCTTCAAGCCGTTGAACTATCGCATCAAGGTGGATGGGCAGCCACTTGAACTGGCGGCCACGTTTATTGCTGTGGGCAACGCAGGGGTGTTCGGTGGCGGTATGCAGGGCTGCCCGCACGCCGACCCGACTGATGGATTGCTGGACATCACGTTGGTCCGGCCCGTCAGCCGCATGACACTGCTGCGGCTCCTGCCGTCCACATACACTGGTGAATACATCAGCAATCCCGCGGTTGAGTTGCTGCGCGCCCGTGAGGTGGTCATTGATGGAGACGACATGTATGCGATGGGTGACGGCGAATCTCTTGGCGACGTACCCGTGACCGCACGAATCGCGCCGCAGTCGCTTTATCTGTTGGGAGCTACAAAGCCCAAGCCGCTGGAGTTGACGTCGGGTAAGCAGGTGCGTCCATTCGAGTCCGTCGTCGAAGAAACTCCAGGCGGCGCTACGGTCTCCGGCGAGTCCGTAGTCGGCGAAACCGTATGAGTGAGGCGCTCGACGCTTTCGCGTCCACCTACTCGTTTGGTTTTGACGAGTTTCAGGTGGAGGCCTGCGAGCATCTGGCGGCAGGTGGTGGGGTGCTGGTGGCCGCCCCAACCGGCTCGGGTAAGACGGTGGTGGGCGAGTTCGCCATCTGGCTGGCGTTGCAATCGGGCACCAAGTGCTTCTACACCACGCCGATCAAGGCGCTCAGCAACCAGAAGTATCACGACCTCTGCGCGCGTTTTGGCGACGAAAATGTGGGCCTGCTGACCGGGGACGCGTCCGTCAACGGTGAGGCTCCGGTGGTGGTGATGACCACCGAGGTGCTGCGCAACATGATCTACGCCGGTTCGCGCACGCTGCTGGGGCTCAGCTATGTGGTGATGGACGAGGTGCACTACCTAGCTGACCGATTCCGCGGTGCCGTGTGGGAAGAAGTGATTCTCGGACTGGCTGACTCGGTTCAGCTGGTGGCACTGTCGGCAACCGTGAACAACGCGGAGGAGTTCGGCGCGTGGCTGGACTGGGTGCGTGACGGGGTGGCGGTGGTCGTCTCGGAGAAGCGTCCGGTGCCGCTGTTTCAGCATGTGATGGCAGGCGAACAGGTTCATTCGCTGTTCGACAAGCGGGGCGCGCACGTCAATCCAGCGCTGATGGGGCTGGCGCTGGAGCAGCAGCAACGGTTCCGCAACCGCGGCCCGCGAGGTCATGGTCCCGGACGTGGCGCCAGTCTGACGCCAAAGCGGCGTGACGTGGTTGCCAAACTGAAGTCCATGCACCTGCTGCCGGCCATCTACTTCATCTTTTCGCGCAACGGTTGCGACGGCGCGGTGCGCCAACTGCTCGCCGACGGGGTGCGCCTGACCACTAAGGACGAGCGTAACGAACTGCTCGCCATCGCCCAGGCACATGGTGCGACCCTGAGTTTCGAGGACAAGCGCGCGCTCGGTTGGGAGACGTTCACCGCTGCGTTGGGGGCAGGCATCGCGGCCCACCATGCCGGGTTGCTGCCGCTGGTCAAGTCAATAGTTGAAGAGGGATTTGTGCGCGGCCTGATCAAGGTGGTTTTCGCTACGGAGACGCTTGCGTTGGGCATCAACATGCCTGCAAAGAGCGTAGTCATTGAGAAATTGGTCAAGTTCAACGGTGAAGAGACCAAGGAGATGACGCCCGTCGAGTACACCCAGTTGACCGGACGCGCCGGACGACGCGGCATCGACGTCGAGGGTCACGCAGTGGTGTTGTGGGGTTCGACGATGAACCCGAAGATGGTCGCAGGGTTGGCCGGAAAGCGCACCTACCCGCTGGTCTCGTCGTTTGTGCCCAGCTACAACATGGCCGTCAATCTGGTGGGGACGTTGGGACGCAAGCGTGCGCGGGAGGTGCTGCAACGTTCGTTCGCGCAGTACCAAGCCGACCGACGCGGTAGCGGCGGTAGCGGCAGCGCCCTCGACAGTAAGAGCCAACGGGGTGCAGGTCGCTCAGACTCCACTCGGCAACGCAACGGCGTGGACAGCCAACTCAACTCCACCCGGCAACGCGGCCGCGACGCGCTCGCCGGTCAACCCAGTTCTGCAGGCAAACGTTCCATCGTGCGCGAGTTCGACTCGGTGTGTGCCGTGCTGGACCAACTCGGCTATCTGGACCGCACCAACCCCGACACCGTGCCCCAACAAGGCAAGATGCTGGCCCGCATCTACAACGAACTCGACGTAGTGGTGGCCGAGGGGATTCGTACGGGTGTATTCGCCCCGCTCACGGTCCCAGAACTGGCTGCTGTCTTGTCCACTCTGGTCTACGAGTCCCGCACCGAGATGCGCGAGCCCGGCCAACTGCCCACCACGGCCAGCGCCGAAGCCGAAACCGCCCTGCGCAACATCCGTCGCGACATCCGCAAGGTTGAACGCTCCTACGACGTGGAGCAAACCAAGGCTCTAGACGCCGGTTTCGCCCGCGCCGCCTACGAGTGGGCCAGCGGTGATCCCCTAGCCGACGTCCTAACAGAACACGGCTTAGCCGCAGGCGACTTCGTCCGCTGGTGTCGCCAAGTGATCGACCTCTCCTCCCAGATCGCCCAAGCCGTAGGCGACACCCCCCTGCGCGAAACCGCCCGGGCCGTAGTCACCGCCATGCGCCGCAACATAGTGGACCTAGACGCCGACTAGCCCCACCAAAGAAATGACACAAAATGCGGCTGTCGAGGTCTGCGCAATGGCGTGTGGCAGAAGGAAGGTCAGATGCGAGATCGACGTGTCGTCCGGGGCGGAGGGGCTGGCCTAGCCGACTAGACTTGGGCGCATGTCTGTTGCGCTGCGGGTGATCCCTTGTCTTGATGTTAGTGGGGGACGCGTGGTCAAGGGGGTCAACTTTGCCAACTTGCGGGACGCAGGAGACCCGGTTGAGTTGGCGGCGGCCTACTCGGACGAGGGCGCTGACGAACTCACGTTTCTTGACATCTCGGCGTCGGCGCAGGGACGGGCAACCACCTATGAGATGGTCACGCGGGTGGCGGAGAGCGTTTTCATCCCGCTGACCGTTGGTGGCGGGGTGCGCAGCGTGGAAGACGTTGACGCCCTGCTGCGCTGCGGGGCCGACAAGGTGGGCATCAATACTGGAGCCATCGCCAACCCAAGCGTCATTGACGAGATTGCGCATCGGTTTGGCAACCAGGTGCTGGTGCTCTCTGTGGACGCGCGCCGCGAGCCGGGCCAACCCTCAGGGTTTGGCGTCACCACCCACGGCGGCACGAAGTCGGCCGACCTAGACGCCTTGGCGTGGGCGCGCGAGGCGGTGGATCGCGGCGTGGGGGAGATTTTGCTGAACTCGATGGATGCCGATGGCACTACCGCAGGTTTCGACATCGAGATGATCACTGCCATGCGAGCGGCGGCTGATGTGCCGCTCATCGCTTCGGGTGGCGCGGGCGAGGCGGAGCACTTTGTGGCAGCCGCAAAGGCGGGCGCAGACGCGGTGCTGGCGGCTAGCGTATTTCATTACGGAAAACTGAGTATTTCTCAGGTAAAACATACTCTTTTTTCAGCCGGAATTGACGTCAGGTTGTAGGACGTTGTTCGTCCTGACTACGCATTACGCACGTTTTCGCGAACTGCATCTGCAAAACCACTAAATCCTGACTCAAACGGCGTTAGGATAGATATATGAGGCGCAAAAGCTGCGCCTGACCACGAATAATGGCACCGGCCCCCGCATTGACGTGAGGGCTCCGTGCCATTGAGTAGCGCAGAGTCGAAGAAGCCCTGCACCACTCAGCGCGAGTAGAGGAAAGGGCCGCACCGCCGCGGTCCGACGTAGGTCCATGCGGCGAAAACAAAACCCCGCAGCCCCTTCCTCTGCCACAACTCAAGAAGAAAAGGGAGATGTAATGAACAAGGTAACCCGCACAGCACTGGCAGCAGTGCTGGCTGGTGGCATGCTCGTCGCGAGCGCCTGCTCCGGCGACACCGAAGAAACCAAGAAGACCGACACCAACGCCCCACTGACTGGCGTCGCGGCCATCATCGATGAGGCCCAAGGCATGACCAACGAGCAACTGTTCGCCAAGGCTATCGAAGAGTCCAGCGGCAAGACGCTATATGGCATCGGCAACTCCAGCCGCGGCGCCACCGCAGCAACCGCTTTCATCGCCGCGTTGCAGGCCATCGATCCCAGCTACACCGGCACCATCGAATGGAGCCAGCCGAAGAACAACTCGATCTTCACGCTGCTCAACGCCGACATCACCAGCGCCAATCACACCTACTCGATGACGCTGATTCAAGACGGCAACCAAATCCAGACCAAGATGATCAACACCGGCAACCTGCTCACCTTCGTCCCGAAGGATTGGGCGGACGCACAGGGCGTCGATGTGGCAGCTAACGGCAGCCCGCTGGCCCTGCAGACGCTCTCCAAGGTGTTCATGTTCAACAACCTCGGCGGCGCAACGTACGACAACGTGTGGGACTTCGTCGCACCGGGTACCGCACCGCTATTCATGGGTGTCAACTCCGAGCCTGTCGGCAAGAACTTCCTGTACATGCTCACTGAGCCCACCTACGCCGGTTGGGTCAAGGAAGCTTTTGACGCGCTCCCCGCTGCTGAGCAGGCTGTGTTCCAGACAACTGTTGACGCGGTTGCTGGCGACGTTGCTGGCCTCGGACTTGAGGGCGACAACGCCAAATATGCACTGGCTTGGATCAAGCTGTGGGTCACGCAGTACAACGAGAAGACCGACGACGGCCCGATCTGCAACGAGTTGGTCACCACCTCTGCTGCCGGCCAGTGCGCACTGATCGTCTACTCCAAGTTGCGCTCCGTTGAGGAGTCGGCAACGGCTTCTGCCAAGAACGTCACCATCGCTGCTTACCAAGACGATTACCAGGGCTTTGGTGGCTTCGGCTACAAGCATTACCTGATGGTTCCGAAGACCAGCCCATTGCCGTGGACCGCACTCGCGTTCATCAGCTACATGGTCACCGAGCAAGACGGCTTCGCGGCTTGGGGCAAGGACATCGGCGGCTACTCGTCGAACCCGAACATCAACCAAGATCACACCCAGGACGGCTTCGTTGATGGCGTGGATACCTTCCCGGCAAAGAACGATATCGGCTATACCTGGTGGACTGCTGCGGACGGTGGTCGTCTGGTGCTTGAGGATCCGGCGTACTGCGCCAAGGTGTCGGCCAATCTGTCCGACTGGATCGATGTTGTCCAGAACGGATAACTGATAGCAAGGACGCGCGCTGGCGCTCTGCGGTCCACCCCCGAAGAAATTCAGCCCAGAGTCTGCCAGCGTGCGTCCTGTTCCGCTGTTCCCCCGCCTGCTTGTCTTGCAAGCTGCTGTCTTACATGATCCAAGACCCAAGGCGGGGCAACAGCCGCACAAGTCGCCACAGTCGCATCCAGTAATGGCTGCAATCTGGCTTCTTCGCCATGCCCTTGGCAAACCTAACCCCACGACTAACTAGCCCCACGACTAAGGTGAGTGATGTATGTCTGCTGAAATATCGGTTGGCAGTGTTGCCCTAGTGCAACCCAGCGCCGCGAGTCTGCGAGCGCGTGCCGTGCGCACGTGGTTCGCGAAGCCGCAAAACGGTGTGTTGCTGGTTCTTGGGCTAGTGCTGACGGTCACCACGGTCGCACCGCTGTTCTCCATCGTCATGGACACCTTCAGCGTGCATCCCGGCTCGGTGGACTCGGAACGCACCGGGCTGTTGTCTGGTTACACCACCTTCAACTGGGCTGATCTGTTCGGTCTAAGCTACGTGGATGCCTACGGGCAGACCATCAGAACCGGTCTGCTGTTCGACGCCAACTTCCTGCAACCCACCCTGAACACCGTCTACATGAGTGGCTGGTCGTGCGTCGGCGCAATCGTCTACGGTGGCTTCTTCGCTTATCTGGTGACGCGCACCAACATTCGCTTCAAGAGCTATCTGTCCTCAATCTTTATCTTCCCTTACATCATGCCGCAGTGGACGCTGGCGTTGGTGTGGCGCAACCTGTTCAACTCCTCCGCCGTCACCGGTGGCTCGGATGGCCTGATGGCAAGCGTGTTTGGGGTGCGCGCCCCGGAGTGGTTCTGTCAAGGGCTGTTCCCGTCGTCCGTGGTGCTGGCACTGCACTACTCGGCGTTCTCCTACATCCTTATCGGCGCGATCTTCCGCAACATGGACGCCAACCTCGAAGAGGCCGCCACCATCCTGAACACCCCCAAGTGGAAGATGTTCACGCGCATCACTTTGCCGATGATCACCCCGGCAATCATGTCTACCGTACTGTTGGTGTTCTCGTCGTCCATGGGCTCTTACCCGGTGCCGCACTACCTGAAGTACACCACGCTGACTACCAGATACGTCACTATGAACGTCAACCGGCAAGGTGAGGCGTCAATTCTGGCCGTGACGATGATGCTGTTTGGCGTGATGATGCTGGTTGCCAACCAGTTGTCCACGTCCGGACGCAAGAGTTACACCACCGTCACCGGCAAGTCTGGACAGACGCAGGAGGTGAACCTCGGCGCGATTGGGCGCACGGTCTTCGGCATCGTCTTCATCGTATTGACGCTGTTTACATCCCTCTATCCGATCTTGGCGTTCGCCCTTGAGACATTCCTGCCAAACCCGGGCGACTACTCGTTTCTGACGTCTGGGGACACCTCGGCGCTCACGCTGAAGTGGTGGACTACGTCTGAGAATCTCACGGAGTCGGGCATGTACGGCCAGTTGGGCATTCTGCATAACTCGCTGATCTGGAACGCCTTTGCAGGCATGTTCTTTGTGGCGATCGTGTGTGCGCTGCTCTCCGGCACCATCGGCACGCTCGTCGGCTACGGTGTGGCGAAGAACCGGCGCAGCAAGTGGGCCAACTTCGTCAACAACATGGCGTTCCTGCCCTACCTGATGCCGAGCCTGGCTGTCGGCGTGGCGTTCTTCGTGATCGGCTCCAATATGGGGTTGTACAACACGTTCACCCTGCTGATACTCGCGGGCACCATCAAGTACATCCCATTCGCCTCGCGCGCGGCGTTGAACTCGATGCTGCAGCTCTCCGACGAGATCGAGGAGTCAGCGATCATCCAGAACATTCCGTGGTGGAAACGGATGGTGCGTATCATCATCCCCATCCAAAAGTCGTCCATCATCTCCGGCTACATGCTGCCGTTTATGACCTGTATCCGCGAACTCACGCTGTTCATGCTGCTGTGTTCGCAGACGAAGATCGTCACGCTGCTGCTCGACTACTTCGACGAGATGGGCCTCTACGCCTTCGACTCGGCGATCAACCTGATTCTCATCATCACCATTCTGATCTGCAACTCCGTGGTCAATAAGCTCACGGGTGCCAGCCTCGACAAGGGACTTGGAGGAAACTGATATGC
>JAISJP010000017.1 GCA_031261455.1 Propionibacteriaceae bacterium | reverse complement strand
GTGTTCAAGCCGGTGTTTTCAACCCATGAGCTCCACCTGGGCGATCGGCTGCTTTTCTGCTCCGATGGCTTGTCAGGCCAACTTGATGACGATTCCTTGGTGGCGCTGCTCGGCAATCCGGACGCAAACAGAACCCTAGACTCCCTGCAGCGCGCCGTGTACGCCGTGGGTGCCCCAGACAATGTGACGATGATTGTCGCAGACGTTGTCGAGAGCTCGTTCGAGTTGGACACTGCGCAGCCGCAGGTTCTGGGGGCTGCCGCCGACGTGGTCATCCCCGAAGTGCCGCACGCTACGTATCCAGACAATCCGGACGACGCGTCCGCTCCCGAGTCGCCCGCCAGCGAGTCTGGCGACTCGAGCCCGGAGAGCTCACCCAAGATTGACGCCGATGCGGATGACTTGGCTTGGTTTGATGTCCCTCCCAGTCCGGAAACGCAAGCGAACGACATTGGGGGACGAAAGCGCCGCCGCGTAGGCAGACGCCCGCGAGACACCGGCCCAGTATGGCAGGACGACGACAGTGAACATGTGCATGCTAGGCGTGGCCTGCTCGTGGGAGTGTCGGTGGTGTTTGGGGTGCTTGCTCTCATCGCCGCATCCCTGTGGGGTGGACGAGAGTACTTGTCAAGCCAGTTTTTCATCGGTGACGAGGTGGGCCAGGTGGCCATCTTCCATGGCCTGCCCGACGAGGTCATCGGCATACCGCTCAACTGGGTTGCCGAGACGAGCCACACCTCGCTCAGCGACCTGCCCGTCTACTACGCCGACCAGGTGAGGGACGGCAAGCTGCGCCCAGCAAACCTTGAGGCGGCTCGGGTGACGCTGGCCGAGTTGGAGGCAAAGGCGGCCTACTGCCGCTCACTGCGCAACCCCACCACTCCACCCACCACGCCCGGAACCACACCGGGGACTCCTCAAGGGACAGGCTCTACCTCAACTCGTCCCACCTCGGCCTCCCCGACGAGATCGGCAGTGACACCCACGACCACTCAGTTAGCACCTTCGACGCCACCGGCTGCGACCCCGGGACCTGAGGACTGCCCGTGAGCCGCGAAGAATCGCAGACACGAGCCGCACCGCCGACGCGGCGTGGTGTCGAACTGACGCTCGTGATCTTCGCCGTTGGTATCGCGGTGGGTGGCTACCTGCTCAACTACCTGAACAACAACGCTCCCATCCCAGATAACTGGTGGCTCGCCATCGGCGTTTGGGTGCTGCTCAGCGTCGGCTCCCACATTGTGGTGCGCAAGTTTGCTCCGTACGCCGACCCGGTGCTGCTGCCGTGTGTGTTGCTGCTCAACGGCCTGGGCCTGGCGATGCTGAACCGGCTCGACTACGGAGCTGGCAACGCCGCCGCGCTGCAACTGCGTTGGAGCGTGGTTGCCATCGTGGTCGCCTGTGTCGTGCTCGTCCTCTTGCGTGACTATCGCGTGCTTGAGCGCTACACCTACACGCTGTTCTTGCTGGGGGCTGGACTTCTGGTATTGCCACTACTGCCTGTCATCGGTCAGGAGATAAACGGTAGCCAGATCTGGGTCGGGGCCTTCGGATACACGTTCCAGCCCGCCGAGATCGCCAAGATTGTGCTGACGTTCGCGTTCGCGTCCTACCTGTCGGATCACCGTGAACGACTAAAGACGGCCGGAACCAAGATGCTGGGCATCACTTGGCCGAGGCTCTCAGATACCCTGCCGATCGGCATCATGTGGGCGTACTCCCTGTTCATCTTGGTGTTTGAGAACGACCTGGGCACGTCGCTGCTGTTCTTCGGGCTGTTTGTGATGATGCTCTACGTCGCAACCGACTCCCCGGCGTGGCCGATCATCGGAGTGTTGTCGTTCGCAGCGGCCGCCGTCCTCATCTACACGCAGACATCGCGCGTCCAGATTCGTGTTGAATCCTGGCTGGATCCGTTTGCTAACGTCGACCAGAACTACCAGATCATTGAGGGCCAGTTCGGGATTGCTTGGGGTGGCCTGTTTGGACGCGGCTGGGGCATGGGTAGACCAAACCGCATCCCAGTCGTCAACTCGGACTTCATCTCGGCCGCATTTGGCGAGGAGCTGGGACTCATCGGTCTGATGGCCGTCATCGTCGTCTACGGGATAATCGTGATGCGCTCCCTGCGGGCCGCACTCGGGGCACGCGAATGGTTCGGCAAACTGCTGGCCTCTGGCTTAGGTTTTGTGTTCGCGCTACAGGTGTTCGCCATCATTGGCGGTGTCACTAGATTGCTGCCTCTTACCGGTTTGACAACGCCGTTTATCTCACAGGGCGGGTCGTCGCTGCTGGCAAACTGGGTGATCATCGCCATTTTGCTGCGGCTGTCGCATCAGGCACGCGCACCCATCGAGCTGGACAACGCCGCCCAGGTGGTCAACCTGGAGGACGAAGAGACGGTGCTGTTGGAGCCGATAACGCCGAAGACGAAGGGAGAAGGTGCATGAACTCCTCCATCCGCCGAGTCGGCATAGTGGCCGGTCTGATGTTTTTCGCCCTGCTGATAAACATCACCGCGTCTTACCTGTTCCGTGGCCCGGATCTGACAAACTCTCCTCTAAACCAGCGTGTGCTCGGAGAACAGTTCGGTTGGCCACGTGGCCCACTGATGGCCGGAAACACGGCGATCGTCAGCTCGGAGGCGGTTGACTCTGACCTGTGGGCGAATCGCCGGGTCTACGCCAACGGGCCCATGTACGCTCCCATAACCGGCTACTACTCGCTCAACTACGGTCGCTCCCGGCTGGAACAGGTGTACAACGCCCAACTCACCTCCACCTCCGACTCGCAGGTGTTTACCAACGTGCTTGACGCGCTGGCCGGGCGTTCGACCCCTGGAGCCATCGTGCAGACCACAATCAACGCCTCCGCCCAGGCCGCTGCCTGGGAAGCGATGCAGGGACGCAAGGGCGCGGTGGTGGCCGTCGACTACACCACCGGGGCGATTCTGGTGTACGTCAGCACCCCCAGCTACGATCCGTCTCTGTTGGCCTCCAGCGACATAAACCAGGTGGTGGCGGCCTGGGACGCACTTGTCGACGATCCGAGTCAGCCCATGTCGGATCGCGCCGGACGCGAAATCTACCCGCCCGGATCGACGTTCAAGCTGGTCACAACGGCAGCGGCGTTGGAGGCGGGATGGCGACCAGACACGATGGTGGATTCGCCACGACAACTCCAACTGCCAAACTCGGAGCACGTGTTGGAGAACTTCGACGGAGAGAGTTGCGGTGGCGACCGCATCACAATGCTTGACGCCTTGAAGGTGTCATGCAACACGGCATATGCCAACATAGGAATGGCCCTAGGGGCGAGCGCCTTGCAGAGTCAGGCAGAAAAGTTCGGATTCAACGACACGTTTGTGTCCGACATCGGCTCGGCACGCTCCAACTTCCCGACCGACATTGACGCGGCACAGACGGCGATGAGCGCCATCGGTCAGTTCGAGGTGGCCGCCACACCGCTACAGATGACGATGGTGGCCGCTGCGGTGGCTAATCATGGCGTGTTGATGGAACCATACTTTGTGTCCGAGATTCGCAATCCCGACCTGTCTGTGTTGTCGATTCACGCAAAAAATCCCATCCGACAAGCCCTGAGTGAACAGAGTGCGGGAATCCTAGCCGCGATGATGATTGAAAACGCCACCTCGGGCGGAGCCACCCCCGCCCAGGTCGACGGGCTGACCGTCGGCGGCAAGACGGGCACGGCCCAGTCTGCCACTGGTGTGGCGCCATACTACTGGTTTGTGGGTTTCGTTGAGGAGTCGCACGTAGCCATTGGCGTTTTCGTTGAGGAGACAAAGCCTGGCGATCCGTCATGGAGCGGGGGCGTGGCCGGACCGGCATTCCGGGCCGTCGCGGAGGCGCTGCGCTGATGGGAACTTACAACCATTTCAGCGAATCGCCACGTTACAACCCCAGAGTTGAAGTGGATACTACTTGGGCCGCCGGTACAATAGTTGGCGTCCAATGGGTATTGTGGCACATTGGTAGCGGTGACAATTCGCTGTGCGAAATGCGCGATGGCTTCAACTGTGAACAGCAGAGAAGACTAATAGGGAAAAGGTAGTTGCTCGGCGCTTCGGCTAGTCAAGTGCTAGTTGTGGGTGCGGCAACAGCCAGGAAGGCATTTTCATGACGCAACCGATGATGCTCGGTGACCGTTATCGGCTGGAAGAAGTTATCGGCCGGGGCGGAATGGCGGAGGTTTGGCGCGCTCAAGACACTCGTCTGGGGCGTGAAGTGGCCATCAAGCGACTTCGCAGTGACCTATCCAGTGATCCAACCTTCCAAGCTCGTTTCCAACGCGAGGCGCAGTCCGCCGCGGGGTTGAACCACCCGAACATCGTGTCTGTATACGACACGGGTGCCCAGATCGATCCGGCCAGCGGCATCTCCATCCCGTTCATTGTGATGGAAATTGTCAAGGGCCAGACGCTGCGCGACATCCTGCACCAAGACCAACCGATCACACCCACGGCAGCGTTTGAGTACCTGACTGGCGTGTTAAGTGCGCTGTCGTTCTCGCACTCGAAGGGAATTATTCACCGCGACATCAAGCCCGCCAACGTGATGATCACCACTGATGGTGTGGTCAAGGTGATGGACTTCGGTATCGCTCGCGCGGTCTCCGACACTACGGCTACGATGACGCAGACCGCTGCCGTCATCGGCACCGCCCAGTATCTTTCCCCGGAGCAGGCCCGCGGTGAGACCGTTGACGCCCGTTCTGACATCTACTCCACCGGCTGTTTGCTTTACGAATTGCTCACCGGTCGTCCCCCATTCACTGGCGACTCTCCCGTGTCGGTTGCCTACCAACATGTGCGCGAAGTGCCACTGCCGCCCAGCCAGCTTGAACCATCCGTCACGCCTGCAATGGATGCCATTGTGATGACGTCTCTTGCCAAGGACCCTGCTACCCGTTACCAGAGCGCCGACGACATGCTCGCCGATGTCAACCGGTTGCTGGGCGGCACCCCAGTGCAGGCGACCGTGCCAGACGAAAGTGAGACGCAGTTGCTGCCTCCCGCCCCGGTGGCTCCGGTGATTGACACCGAGACCAGACTGATGAGTGGTTCAGCTCTGGCGGCGTTCAGCAGTGAAGAGGTGGACGAGGACGAGGCCTACTACTCTGATGAGCCGCAGAAGCGGGTGTTCTCGTGGGCGACGGCCATCCTTGTTGGATTGCTGGTAATCCTAGTGGCCGCGCTGGGCATGGTTGTCTACAAGACTTGGGGCACTGAAACCGAGCAGGCCACCGTGCCAAAAGTGATCGGGCTCAACGAGACCGGTGCCAAGTCGGTGCTGAGCAACGAGCACCTGACGGCAGAAGTGCGGCACACGTCCGGTCCTGCGGAGACCAAGGGTGAAGTCATCAAACAGGACCCGGTGCAGGGCACTATTGCCCGCATTGGCTCGACGGTCATCATCACTATCAACGATGGACCGAACCAAGCCACCATCCCCACCAACATAATCGGTATGCCCGAGGATCAGGCGAGACGCGAATTGGTGGCGCTCGGGTTCAATCCGAACTACATATTCTCTCAACCGGCGATCGAAGAGCCGCTGAGCTACGTCACCGGGCAGGTCGCCGGTGTGATCCCGGCTCCCGGAGCCACTGTGAACTTCAAGGACACGATCACACTGCACGTCGCTACCGGCTCGTCCATGGTTCCGACACTCACAGGAATGAGTGAAGAGGAGGCCGTGGCGTTGGCTAACAGCCTTGGATTCTCCGCCTTTACCACCGAAACCGTACCGACCGACGAGTATCCACCGGGTACCGTCGTCAAGCAGAGCGTGCTTCCGGGCATCATCGCCAAGCGCACCGATCCGATCAAGCTGACGGTCGCCCGTGAGGTGCCGTACACGCCGCCACCGGTAGTGGTGACAACCGCCCCGCCGCCGCCACCACCGACTGAGCTGACCACCGAGCCGACCGAGACGGAGACAACTCCGTAGTTGGAGCGGCCTGCTCCCACTGAAAGCGACCTAGTAGCCGACAATTCGCGCTACTAGGTCGCTTCGGTTTTCCTACCGTACGCCACCACCGCGCATCGTGGCGCTCTGCTGGGTCCACAACTCCGCAGTAGGCGTTCCAGCCAATCGCGCTTCTAGGTCCGCATGCCAAAACATTTTCATTATATATATCGCCTATAGTGAAATGATTTACGGCTTCATGGGGTTTCCGCAATACTTTATGTGTCGGTCGATTTGATCGTTCCCCTATACATGGAGCACACCATGAACTCTAAGAAACGATTTGTTGCCCTCGCGATCACAGCTTGTGTGGCGGCGGGCATACTCCCAGCACCACAGCAGAGCGCTGCTGCGGCGTTCACCCTCCCACCTGGCATTCATCTTGTCTCCACGCCTGACGGCACCAATGGTGCCGAGTTCACCTACCAAGGTCCGACTGTGTCGGGACCGCGGGTCAGCGAGGACGGTACGGTGGTCTTTCAATCGAATGCCAGCAACCTGCCTGGCTTCGTTGCCTCCGACGTCTTCCAGGTGTATCTGTGGACTCCAGACAACCCGAACACCGTGACACTGCTCTCCACTCCAGATGGCACGACTGGAGGATCTCAGTCCTCTGGTGCTCCAGAGATAAGCGCGAACGGTACTGTAGTTTTTACCTCTCTTGCCAACAATCTTCCCGGAAACTCACGCAACGACGATGCTCAGGTGTATCTCTGGACGAAAGAGGACGGACTAACGCTGGTCTCCAGCGTTGACGGGGTGAACGGTGCGTTGGGCCAGTCTGCACGTCATCAAATCAATGATGACGGATCCGTAGTCTTTGCCTCAACGGCCACGGACTTGCCCGGCAGTGTTCCCGGCGTCCGTCAGGTGTATCTGTGGACGAAAGATGACGGGCTAACACTCATCTCCAGCCCCGACGGCAGCGTCGGAGGCAACGGCGAGTCCGACTACCCACAGATCTCCGCCGCTGGATCTGTAGTTTTTTCGTCGAGTGCCAACAACCTTCCCGGCAACCCTGGGGGCAATCCGGTGGTGTATCAGGTGTATCTGTGGACCAAAGATGACGGACTGACGCTCATCTCCACCTCCGATGGCAGCAACGGCGCCTCGGGAAAGTCCTATGAGGCACAGATCAACGTCCAAGGAAACATCGTCTTCACTTCTGATGCCACCGATCTCCCTGGCAACGCTAATGGCGGGTACCAGACGTATCTGTGGACACCAGCGGGTGGGGTTGAACTAATCTCCAGCCCGGATGGTGGCATCACTGGAGCAAATGGGTACTCCCAGGAGCCGCAGATCAACGCCAACGATGTTGTCGTCTTCTACTCTGACGCTCCAGAAATGCCCGGTAACGCTAGTGGTGCGTCTCAGGTGTATATGTGGACGCGCGCAGGCGGCCTTGAGCTGATCTCCAGCCCTGACGGAGGCACCACCGGAGGTAACGAGGCCTCAATCTGGTCCCGCATCAACTCCCACGGCGCTATCGTATTCTCGTCGATGGCCACCGACCTCCCTGGCAATCCCCTGTACGGCGATATTCAGGTGTATATGTGGACGCGCGCTGGGGGGCTTGAGCTGATCACCAGCGCCGACGGAGGCACCACCGGAGCCAGCGGCGAGACCTACGAGGCGACCATCACGGACAGCGGTCTGATAGCGTTCCGTTCCACTGCAGATGACCTGCCTGGCAACCCTAACGGTAAGTGGCAGGCATACCTACGGTTCCCACCGCGCTCAACCGACGCTACTCTGGCGAGCTATACCGCGGGCGGCGTCTCGGGCGGCTCGCTGGGCACCCCACAGGCAACGTACAACGACGCCAGCATCGTGCCTGGAGCTGTTACTCTGACGCCTACGGAGGCCGCAAACGCCGACCTGAGCGCAGTCGCAACCCACGCAGATGCAACCCTGCGTTACGCCTACACTGCTACCGACACCGACCCGACAGCAGCTTTCAGCTCCACCTGGACGCCACAGGCATTGGCTGATGGCAGCTACGTCTGGATCGAGGTCACCGCTGATGACCCGACAAGTGTGCTGATCTACAAGATCGCTATTACGGTCACCGCTCCGGCAGGCCCCGTTGATCCGGGAAACCCGGGTGGGCCTGGCAACCCCGGCAACCCCGGCGGCGGCACGGAGCCGGGAACTCCAGGGCAACTGCCTTGGACGGGTAGCCCGATGCCAACGTCCGCGCCCCTAGCCGGTCTGCTCATCATGTGCGGCATGGTGGCGCTGACGGTTGTAAACCGCAAGGTTTCTCGCGCCTAAGCGGCAATTGATGCTGCGACTTCGCGCAGATGACAGCAGGGGTAACTCTTTAGCGTCATTCTGCGCGGAGCCAACAGGCGGAGTCGCAGAATCCACTTCTCTCCACCACCACCTGAGTGACCACCCTGTCAGGTCAATTCCCCTGTCCCCCTAGATATGGAGCATCCATGAAAACTAAGAAACGACTACCGCTACTACTCGCGTCGATGTGTGCGCTGTCGGGCTTGCTGCCAATTGCCCAGCCGACCGCATCCGCAACAGACATCCCACCGGGCCTTACGCTGGTCAGCAGCCCAAATGGGGTCAGCGCCGCCAGCATGGCAGCCGAAAGTGCTGAAGCAAACTCCAGTGGTGCCGTGACATTCATCTCGAAGGCCTCCAACCTTCCCGGAGCCAACGGGTATGTCCAGGTGTATCTGTGGACACTGGATGACGGAGTGAAACTCATCTCCAGCCCAGACGGTGGCATCACCGGGATCTCAGCCAACGCCACAACACCAAAGATCGGCGAAGACGGCTCTGTCGTATTCGCGTCGGCCGCCAACAACCTACCGGGCTACTACAGCGGCAGTGTGAATCAGCTGTATCGCTGGACGGAAGCCGACGGAGTGAAGCTCATCTCCAGCCCTGACGGCACATACGGCGCTTCTTCAACCGCCTCCGACCCGCATATCAGCGACAACGGTTCAGTGGTGTTTGTTTGTTCAGCAAGTAACATGCCTGGTGCGGTCGTCAACAAACAACAGGTGTACCTGTGGCAACCGGACAACCCGAATGCCGTCAAGCTCATCTCCAGTCCCGATGGTGGCATCACTGGCGCATCAAGTGCCTCCTATGAGCCACAGATCAACGCTGACGACTCCATTGTGTTCGCCACAGAGGCGGGCAACATGCCCGGTGCCCAACCGAACGCCGAGCAGGTGTATCTGTGGACCAGCGACAATCGATTGCAGTTGCTTTCCAGCATCGACGGTGGCACTACGGGTGGCAACAACGACTCCAACAAGCCGGACATCAACGACAGTGGTGCTGTGGTGTTCAGTTCGAGAGCATCTGACCTGCCTGGAGCCAACGGCGTCATACAGCAGGTGTATCTGTGGACAGAGGATGACGGTCTTCAGATCATCTCTGCTGATGGCAATGGACTTGGCGGCACCAGCCCGTCGGAGTACGCAAAGATCAACTCCCAAGGACACATCACCTTCAACTCTCGCGCTACCGAATTCCTGCCTGGCAACAGCGCCCCTCAGGTCTATTTCTGGACGCCTGAGGATGGCATCACTCTGGTCACCACCTTCGATGGCGGTCTTACTGGTACGAGCTATGGCGTTAGGAGTCCGTATATCAACGACAGCGACGACGTTTTGTTCGTTTCGGGTAGCAGCGACATGACCGGTGGCACTGGCTGGAGTCAAGTGTGGGTGTGGAATCCATCCACCGGATTGACGTTGGTGTCATCTCCTAACGGAGACGCGAATGGGTCAAGCGGCAACTGCGACGCTTATTCGATTAGCTCGTCCGATTTGATCGCGTTCACCTGTAGCGGATCGAACATGCCTAGCAACTATGGCCAGAATCAGGTGTACGCGTGGCGTGCCGCTTCGCGTGACGCCACTCTGAGCGACAGCACCGTTGGTGGTATCGGCGTCAACTCGCTGGGCACCCCGCAGGCCACGTTCAATGACGCCAACCTAGTTGCTGGTTCCGTCACTTTGGAGTCCACTGAGGCGACAAATGTCACCTTTGCTGCTACGAAGAGTAGCTCTAGGGCGACGATGCGGTTCGCATACACGGCGACTGATGCAGACCCGACTGCGGAGTTCGCCGCCACTTGGACGCCACGCACGGTTGCCGACGGCAGCTACCTGTGGGTTGAGGTGACGGCTGAAGACGGGTCCGTGCTGATCTACAAGTTCGCCGTCACTGTTAATGCTCCAGCTAACCCCGGTAATCCTGGCGGACCTGGCAACCCCGGAAACCCGGGTGGCGCTGGGCAACAAGAGATGCCAGAGCAACTGCCGTGGACGGGTGGCTACACCCTAACAACCACAAGCACGGCCACGACCGCAATTGCCACTACGTCCACAGCCACCTTGCTTGCCGGGATGCTCATCATGTGCTGCATGGTGGCGTTGACGGTTGTCAACCGCAAGGTCTCCCACGCCTAAGCGGTCACAAATCCTGCGGCTTCGCGCAGGATGACACGAAAGGCTCCGCGGAGAATCCCCCTCCTAGAGCCGCGACCTGAGGGAGCACAAGCTTCCGGGTCGATATTCACTGTCCCCTAGATATGGAGTATCCATGAAAACTAAGAAGCAACTACTTCTCCTGCTTGCCTCGGCGTGCGCGCTGTCAGGCATGCTGCCGCTGGCCCAACCCAGCGCACTCGCAGCAGACATCCCACCCGGCCTTATGCTGGTCAGCAGTGTAGACGGCTCGAGAGTACCCGGGGGTACCGCCGATTCTGAGACCATGAACTCCAGTGGAGCCATCGCCTTCTCCTCAAACGGCTCCCTACTGCCCGGGTACAACGGATTTAGGCAGATATATCTGTGGACACCGGATGGCGGTCTGAAGGCCATCTCCAGCCCGGATGGCGGCACCACGAGTGCCAATGGCGACGCGACGCTCCCACAGATCGGCGACGACGGGTCTGTCGTGTTTCTTTCGGCCGCGAGTAACCTGCCGGGTTACGTCAGCAGCACTGTCACACAGCTTTACCGCTGGACGGAAGCCGACGGAGTCAAAGTCATCTCCAGTCCGAACGGCCTAGATGGCGCAACAGAAAGCAGCTCCGGCGCGCGTGTCAACGAGAACGGTTCGGTGGTGTTTCTCTCTGCAGCTAGCAACCTGCCGGGCGCATACAACGGCGTGCAACAGACGTATCTGTGGACGCCGGACAACCCGAACACTGTGACGTTCATCTCCAGTCCGGACGGTGCCACCGGCGGAACCAGCGACTCCGAAGTGCCGCAGATCAACGCGGACGGCTCCATTGTGTTCACGTCACAGTCGGACAATCTGCCCGGAGCTAGGCCAGCTGTATCGCAGGTCTATCTGTGGACAAAAGACAATGGAGTGCAGTTGATCTCCAGTAGCGATGGAGGTAGCACGGGTGGCGGTGGATCGTCACACAACCCGCAGATCAACGCCAGTGGCGCCATCGTGTTCAGTTCGACTGCCTTTGACTTGCCCGGAGCAAACGGCAGCATGGAGCAGGTCTATCTGTGGACAGAGGATGCTGGTGTGCAGATTATCTCCACTGATGGCAATGGAGTCGGTGCCACCGGCCCCTCACAGAACCCGCATATCAACTCCAAGGGCAACATTGTCTTCAACTCCCAGGCCCCTGAGTTCCTGGCGGGCAATAGCGCTACGCAGGTGTATTTTTGGACGCCCACCGATGGCATCACTTTGGTCACCACCCCAGATGGTGGTGCTACCGGCGTAAGTTCGGGCACCGAAACTCCGTATATCAGTGACACAGACCATGTTCTGTTCCTTTCGAAGAGTAGGGAGATCGGAGGAGACTACTGGAAACAAGTGTTTGTGTGGTCGCCATCCAATGGCCTGAAACGCGTTTCTGAGCCTCCTGCTGCGGGTGGCATGGTTGCCGCAAACGGTGATTGCTCGTCCATCTCGATCAACGCGGCTGACATGGTCGCATTCGTAACTAGCGCCTCAAACATGCCTTACGGCACCAACACGCCTCAGGTGTATGTGTGGCGCGCGATCTCTAGTGACGCCACCCTCACTGACAGCACCGTTGGTGGTATCGATGTCGACTCGCTCGGCACCCCGCAGGCAACATTTGATGACGCCAGCCTAGTTGCCGGTACCCTCACCCTGACGCCCGCCGAGGCGACAGATGTCACCTTCGATGCAACGATGAGCAGTTTCAGATCGGCGATGCGTTTTGCCTACACGGCAACCGACGACGACCCGACTGCGGAGTTCGACGCCACTTGGACGCCACGCACTCTTGCTGATGGCAGCTACCTGTGGGTTGAGGTGACGGCAGAGAACGGGTCTGTGCTGATCTACAAGTTCGCCATCACCGTCGCTGTTCCCGCTGGGCCAGTTGACCCGGGCAATCCTGGTGACCCGGGCAATCCTGGTAACCCTGGTAACCCCGGTGGGGCTGGTAACCCGGGTGGCCAAGCTGATCCAGGTAACCCTGGCAGTGGCACGGAGCAGGGAACTCCCGGACAACTGCCCTGGACGGGCAGTGATATGTCACCGTCCGCGCCACTTGCTGGCCTGCTCATCATGTGCGGCATGGTCGTGTTGGCAGTAGTCAACCGCAAGGTCTCGCGGGCTTGAGTATGGATCCTGCGACGTCGCGCAGGATGACGAGAGGGGCAATTCTTGACCGTCATTCTGCGCGGAGCCAGCAGGCGGCGTCGCAGAAACCACTTCCTTTCAGTGGGCGCTACATTGCACGCAAGGTGATGACGATGATCTCCGGAGGTGCGCCGATGCGAACGGGGGGACCCCACGCACCGGCCCCACGGGAGGTCACCACTGTCACTCCCCCAAGTTCGTGAACGCCGTCGAGCACGCCTTGTTGCAGCTCGGCCAGATAGTGAACCGGCCACACCTGCCCTCCGTGAGTGTGGCCGCTCACTTGCAAGTCAATTCCCAGTTGGGACGCCAGATTGTCGCCCGCCAACGCCTGTACTGGCTGGTGGGCGGCAAGCAGGCGGAATCGCCCCGTGTCACTCGCCGTGCTGGGCAAGGTGGCAATGGCTTCAGCAACATCGGCCGCCAATGGAGGCGTGCCAGTACGGTCGTTTATGCCAACCAAATCGATGCTCGCGCCATCTCGGGAAATCACAACCGACTCGTTGGTAAGCACGTCAATGCCATGACTCTCCCAGAAGTCCACCCAAGCCTGGGCATCGGCGTAATACTCGTGATTGCCGGTGGTGATGTACACCCCATCACGAGCATTAATGTTCAATATCGGAAGCATCTCGTCGCCAATCTGCGCCGGAACCCCATCCACCAAGTCGCCCACGATGAGCACCAAATCCACGTCCTCGGCGTTGATCTGGTCCACTCGCTGCTGCAACCACTCTCCGCCGCGCGACGGCCCAATATGCAGATCGGTAACCAGCGCCACGCGATACCCATCAAACGCCTGTGGCACCTGGGCATGCGCAAACTCCACTTGGTTGATACTTGGCGTCAGCGCCCGCCAGTACCCGTACCCCACTACACCTGCCGCCAGCACCATTACCCCAATAGTCAGGTATTGTATCGTGTTAGCTCGGAGGGACTTTGTGAGAGTTTTGGCAGGCAGTGTTGGCCCAGTCTCGGGCGACGGTGCTCTCAGTTCGGCCTCTGATACCGTCACGCACGACTCAAGCACCTGAGTTCCCGTTGCTGAATCCGCGCTGGGATCCCAAACTTGGGTGGCAGGGAGTTCGGCAGACGTCACTTCAAGAGATGTTGACCGCAACTCAGACTTCCGCCAGATCACATCCACCACCCACACCACGAGCAATCCAAACGCCAGATACGGCAGGTATGTCATGGTGATGTAGCCGACGGTGGAGAAAGGGCGCCAGGCTTGCACGTTGAATCCGGGGCCAGCGAGGTTGGGGAGCATCGACGCAACCACCAGCGCCACGATGACGCCCCCCATGATCCATCCGGCGGTGCGGCGCAGTGACAGTGCGGCGCAGACTCGGCGCACTAGGAAGACGCAGAGGCCGATCACGAGCACTATTGCAGCTTCAAACATGAGAGTTCACTTCCATCCAACTTGGGGGCGTATGGGCACGCGGTGCCTAATCTTGGCTCAACATAAACTAGGCTACTTGGTGCAAGTTCTTGTTGTGGGGCTAAAGGTAAGCGCCTCACAGTAAGAGTCTAAGGAGAGTTTAGATATGCCCGAGTCCAAGAGTCGTACCAAGGCGGAGGAGAAGCTCCAAAATAAGCGTGCCCGCGCGCTGGCTTCCAAGCGGGGCGAGAACGCCGAAGAGAAGATTCGCCTCTCCGGTGCCCGCGATTGGGTGCCTTACGTGTTTGTGCCGCTCGGCTTGGCTGGCGTGATCTGGCTGGTGGTTTACTACATCGCCGGCTCCAAGATTCCGTTCATGGTTAGCCTCGGTGGCTGGAACTTCCTGATCGCGCTGGCCCTGATCGGCTCCGCGTTTGCCGTATCCACCCAGTGGAAGTAAGCACGCGCGTTTGAACATGGCTGTTTCGACTTCGGATTCAACTCCAGTTTCGACCTCGGGTGGGTTGGTTGGTGTGAGTGACGTGGGTGACGTCACTGGTCCCGCTGCCGCCGCTGCTGCCGATGTGGCCGCTGTTGCGGGCGTCGAGGATGACTCCGCCAGCATCAGTGAACAGACGCGGGTGCGCCTGGACAAGCGGCAACGCCTGCTAGACGCCGGTGTGCAGCCCTACCCACCTGATCTGCGTCGCTCCCACACGCTGGCTGCCGTGCGCGCTGGCTGGGGTCACCTAGCTGCCGGCGAAGAGACTACAGATGTGGTCAGTGTTGCTGGTCGTGTCGTCTTTGCGCGCAACACCGGAAAGCTCTGCTTCGCCACCCTGCAGGACGGCTTTACCGCCTCTGATAACGGCGAACGCCTGCAGGTGATGTTGTCGCTGGCCGAGGTTGGCGATGCGTCCCTGGAGGCGTGGAAGACCGATGTCGATCTGGGTGACTTCGTCTGGATCGAGGGCCGTGTCATCTCGTCCAAGCGTGGCGAACTGAGCGTGATGGCGACGCATTGGCGCATGGCGAGCAAGGCTCTGCGCCCGCTGCCGGTGCTGCACAAGGAGCTAAGCGAAGAGTCGCGGGTGCGTCAGCGCTACACTGACCTGATCGCCCGCCCTGAGGCCCGCGAGATGCTGCGCCTGCGTGCGGCGATAACCAGTTCGATTCGACACACGGTTGAGCGTCTGGGTTACATCGAGATTGAAACCCCCATCCTGCAAGCCGTGCACGGTGGTGCTGCCGCGCGTCCGTTCAACACCCACTTGAACGCCTTCGACTTGCCGATGAGCCTGCGCATTGCGCTGGAGTTGTATCTAAAGCGCGCCATGGTTGGCGGCGTGGACCGCGTCTACGAGATCGGCCGCGTGTTCCGCAACGAGGGCGTCGACTCGTCTCACAGCCCCGAGTTCACCATGCTAGAAGCCTACGAATCGTGGGGCGACCAGGCCACTATTGCCGCGTTCACTAAGCAGTTGATCATGGACGCTGCCGACGTGGTTGGCAAGCACCAGATCGAGCGTGCTGACGGCACCGTCATCGATCTAGACGGCGAGTGGAAGTGGCTGCCCCTATACGATGGCCTGAGCGAGCGCTTGGGCTTCGAGACCAGCATCGACACCCCGGTTGCCGTGCTGCAAGCCGCCGCCGACAAATTGGAAGTCCAGTATGACCCGCAGTGGTCCAGCGACAAGCTAGCCAAGGAACTGTTCGAGGAGCTAGTAGAGCCGGGCCTGATCCAGCCCACATATGTATGCGACTACCCGGCCAGCGCCCAACCCCTAGCTCGCCCCCACCGCAGCAAGCCCGGCCTAATCGAAGCCTGGGACCTGATGATCGGCGGCATGGAGCGCGGCACCGGCTTCACCGAGTTGGTAGACCCGGTAATCCAGCGCGAGGTGCTAACCGCCCAATCCCTGCAAGCCGCCGCAGGCGACCCCGAAGCCATGCAGTTGGACGAAGACTTCCTAGCCGCCCTAGAACAAGGCTGCCCCCCAATGGGCGGCATGGGCCTAGGTATCGACCGTCTCGTCATGCTCTTCACCGACGCCGGAATCCGCGAAACAATCCTGTTCCCATTGCTGCGCCCGCAAGCATAGTTTTCTGCAACACTCTCATGAGTGACGCAGTCGCACAGTCAACCTCTCCTGAGTGGCATAAACCGCAACTTAACCTATGGTCTGTGGTGTCGCAAGAATTGGGGGACGTTTCTGGGCGCTCGGAGCGCAGCGGAGCAATGATATAAGCGAAGCATCATTGCGTAGCGCAGCCCGTACGGCTTGTAGGGCAGAAACGTCCCCCAATTCTTGTGACACCACACCACCTGCGCGACAGCACGAAATGAGACGGCGATAGTTCAGCGCAGGGCCTCGGCTACGGCTTTGAAGACGGGACCGGCGGCACCACCGCTCCACTGGGGGTCGCCTGACTTGGTCTCTTCGATGAAGACGCCGATGGCTACGTGCGATTCTTCGACGAAACCGACGAACCAGTAGTAGGGGTGCTCATCGGTGTCCCATTGGGCGGTGCCGGTTTTGCCACCGACGGTTAGGCCGTCCATGGCGGCGTCGTCGCCACCGCCGGAGTTGACGTTTTCGATCATCATGGAGGCGAGGATTCCGGCGCTCTGTTGGCTTAGGGCTTGGCGGATGGGGTTCTTGGCGTGAATGGACAACACGGACAGGTCGGGGTTGCGCAGTTCGGACACTAGGTAGGGCTCCATCAGCACTCCCCGGTTGGCGATGGCTGCGGCCACCATGGTCATCTGCAACGGCGTGGCAGCCACTTCAAACTGGCCGATGGCGCTCATCGCGGTTTGTGCTGCATCCATCTCGGACGGGAAGTTTGAGGTGGCCGAGCCGATGTCGGACATAAAACCTTCGTTGAAACCGAACTTCTCCGCCTGATTCCTTAGGGCGTCCGCGCCCAGCGCCATGCCGATATTGGCGTAGGCGGTGTTGCAGGACACCTTCATGGCGTCCAACATGGTGATGCGCTCGCCGCCACAACCAACCTGCCCAAAGTTTTCCAGGACATGCTCCGAGTTCGGCAACGGCAGCTCCTTCGGGGAGTCAACCAGCGTGTCCGGTCGCCAACCTGCCTCCAGCGCGGCTGCCGTTGTCACCAACTTGAAGGTCGAACCGGGTGGGTAGATTTCACGCCCGGCTCGGTCTGCCATCGGTCGCGCAGGATCGTCGTTGTAGGCATCCCACGCGTCAACCACGTGGTCGAGGTCGCTGGACGCCAGGTCGGCAGGGTCGTATGACGGTGTACTGACGTAGGCCAGGAGCGCCCCCGTGGTGTAGTCAACGGCCACCACGGCACCCTTGCGGCCCTGCATCGCCTCCCATGCCGCGGCCTGGGCGGCAGGGTTGATGGTGGTCTGGACGATGGCGCCCTGCGTGGAGCGCCCGGCCAGTGCGTCCATCACGCGGGCCATCAACTGGGAGTCAGACGTGGAGGTGAGTTCAGCGTTGTACACCTGTTCCAGACGCGAGCGACCAAAGTTCAGCGAGTAATAGCCGGTGATCGGGGCGTACATGGGGCCGTTGTTGTACACGCGCTTGTTGGCCCACAGGTAAGAATCGACCGCGACGGACTCTACGATTGGGGTGTTGCCGGCCATGAGGGGGCCACGCGGCCAGCCGAACTGCTCCTGCAGCACACGCTGATTCAGCGGCGAGTTGGTGAGTTCGGGACCGCGGAACAGGTACGAGCCGGTGATGTTAGCGAGCAGGGCGAAGAACATGAGTCCGGCGACTGCGCTGACCCAGCGAATGGAGTGATTCACGCGTTGGCTCCCCTCGGTGTCGCTGCGGGTGCCTCCAGCGCTGCTTCCTGGGGTGCCGCCGTGGGCGCTGTGGGTACCGCCGGTCTCGGGGAGGCGGGTGCAGCAGCTACCACTTCAAGCGCCACTGTCTCTTCGTCCTCCAAGTTGACTACCTCTACCGCGTTGTCCAACTCGATGGGCGCACGTGCCTGATGTGACAGCCGCAACAAAATGGCGATAATCACCCAGTTTGCCAGCAGCGACGATCCGCCCTGCGAGATAAACGGCGTTGTCAACCCGGTGAGAGGCAGCAGGCGGGTAACGCCACCGATGATCGCGAACACCTGCAGCGCAAACACAAACCCCAACCCGGAGGCCAGCAGTTTGCCGAACCACTCGCGGGCCATCAAGGCGGCGCGCAAGGAGCGCATCACGATGATGGCGTACAAGATGATGATGGCCATCAGCCCGATGAGGCCCAGTTCTTCGCCAAACGCGGCTGAGATGAAGTCGGAGTTGACGATGGGGATGCGTCCGGGCCTGCCCATGCCCCAGCCACGACCGAACAGTCCACCCCAGGCCATGCCGAACTGACCCTCGATGATCTGGTAGTTCTGATCGACGTCAGCAAAGGGGTTGAGCCACGACTCCACGCGAATCTGGACGCGCGTGGTTTGGGTGTAGACCAGCACCGCCGCTGCCGCGAACGCCAGCCCACCGATGATCGGCCACGCGGGCGAGTCGGTGGCTACGTAGAGCATCATCACAAATAACCCGAAGAACAGCAACGACGTGCCTAGGTCGTTCTGGAACACCAAGATGGCTAGGGCAGACAGCCACATGACCCCGATGGGCAGGGTGTCGGCCAGTCGCGGCCAAGTGATGCCGAGCACCTTTGTGCCCGCAGTCTTGAGTCGTTCACGGTGGTCGGACAGGTAGGACGCGAACGCGAAGGTGAGCACAATCTTGGCGATCTCGGCAGGCTGGAACGAGTAACCGAATATCTCAATCCATATCTGGCTACCGTTTTTGTCTTGACCGATGACGGGCAGCAGGGGCAGCACTAGCAGAGCGGCGCCCAGCAGGAACAGCGAGTATGTATAACGTTCCAATACCCGGTAGTCGCGGAGCGCAACGAGCGCGACGCAGGCCACTACGATGGCTAGCGCCGTCCAACGCAACTGCACCGCGGCGGCGCTACCGATGCCAGAGTCCAGCCGGTTCAGCATTGCCAGGCCCAAGCCGTTAAGCAGCAGCACGCAGGGCAGCAGCACCGGGTCGGCGTATGGAGCCGCACGTCGCACCACAATGTGCGCGGCCAAGCTCATGCCCAGCCACGCCGCAAAAGGGAACCACCAGTTGGTGGGGATGGGCGCGTTGTTGTTCAGATAGTAGAGCAGATATCCGCCCGTCGCGATGCCAAAACCGAACAGCACCAGGGCCAACTCGACGCCGCGACGCGTTGGGGTTGACGTGGCCGTGGAGGCGCGAGTCACGGGCAATCCTCAAGCCCCGGAGCAGCCGGGGTTGGGGTTGTGGAGGCAGGCGTGGCTGGGGTGATTGGCGTGGTTTGTGCCGCAGTCGGGGCCGTGGTGGCTGACTCAGTTGGTTCGGTAGATTCGGTCGGTTGCACCGGCGGCGTGTTTGCCGTAGGAGGTGTGGGAGTCGCTGATGGAGCGCCCGTCGGCACGCGAAGGGAGCGGCAGTAGGCGGCCTTGGCCTCCAACTCTGACAACGTCACCCGAGCTGACGCCAGGTCTGCCGGACGCAGATTGCCTCCCCTCACCTGATCGGCGTAGAAGGTGGGCAGATCAGACAAGGACGTGTTGCTGGTCTCGGCCACCCAGTTCAGTTCGATGCCGACAACTCGCTCGGGCAGGCCTTGGAAGATGGCAACCTGGCCATCGTCGTCACCAATGAAGAACTGGCTGGACAGGTAACGCTGGCCTCCCCACAGCCCGGCGAGCAGCAGCGCCAGCACGGCTACCAGCACCGAGATGCCGACCAACAGGCCGCGCTTCTGTGGTCTGTCGTTGTCGTCGTCCAGTTTGACTGGTTCTAGCTCGCGTGACTTGGACGACCGCAGGCTGCGGCGTGCCCCAATGTCGCTCTCTTGAGTTTCGGGATCGGGCGGCAGATCAAACCAGCCGGTGTCCTCCATGTCTTGGGGCACGTTGTCCGGGAAACCGAAGTGGGGCACGTCGGGGATGACGACCTTGGCGACCGCTCCGAACAGTTGCGGGGCGGCGGCGTCCAGCTCCGCGTTGGCCTCCACAACGTCGGCCACAACGATGGTCACGTTGTCGGGTGCGCCCAAGTCGTACACTGCCGTTTTGAGCGAAGTGATCGTTTTGTTCGTATCGGGATCGCCAAGCAGCGAGACAATATCGTCGTCATCAAGTTGGCCTGACAAGCCATCCGAGCAGAAAAGCAGCCGGTCACCCAACTGTAGTGCATGGTTGGAGAGCACCGGTTTGAACACGTAGGTGCCGTTGAGCACGCGCATCAGCAGGGAGCGGCGTGGATGGTACTCGGCCTCCTCTTCGGTGATCTCGCCGGAGTCGAGGAGTTGTTGCACCAGTGAATGGTCGTGGGTCAGCCGGGTGAGTTCATGCTCGCGCAGCAGGTACACCCGCGAGTCGCCCAGATGCGCCAGCGACATAGTGCTGCCCGTAAAGACTGCGGCCTCAATGGTAGTGCCTAGCCCGGACAGTGACGGGTTCCACGCGATCAGATCGCTGAGTTTGCTGTGGGCGTTCGCGATGGCCGTGCGCAGCCGGTGGGAAGCTCTGCCCGGTTGACCATCCTGAGCCATCAGTGCCGTGATGGCTACTGCCGACGCCAAATCGCCCGCAGCCGCGCCACCCATGCCGTCTGCCAATGCGATCATCGACGGCGATACATAGGCTGAGTCCTGATTGTTGGTCCTCACCAGTCCGATGTCTGAACGTGCCTTCACCAAGAGTGACAGGCCGCCAGACGTTTGGTCCTTCGGGGTATCCGTGCTCACGTCACGCCTCCAACTTCAGTTGGGACGCGCCGATGCGGATGATGTCGCGGTCGCTGATGCGGGTGGGGGCCTTGATGGACACGCCGTTGACGTAGGTGCCGTTCGTGGATCCGAGGTCGGTGATGATCCATGAGTCATCGTCGTAGCTCAACTGGGCGTGGTAAGTGGACGCAAAGTCGTCCGAGATGTCCAGCACGCAGTCCGGGGAACGACCGATGGAGATCTCGCCGGTCAAGGGCACCGAGTCGCCGATGTCTGGACCGGCGATGACGACGACCCGCGGCGTGGTTTCGCGACGCTGCGCGCGACGCTTCGGGTTCGGCTTCGGGGTGGCGTCCTTGCGCTGTCCGTCGCTCAAATCCGTGCGGATAACCAGCGCCACAAACGTGATGAACAGCCAGACGAGCGCCAAGAAGCCGACCTTCAGCGCGGCGAAAACAAAACCACCCATGAACAACTCTCAGGACTCTCCGTGCGAGGCGTGAACCAGCATACGGGTGGAGCCGATCTCGATGCGGGACCCGCGCGTCAATGGAGCTTCCAACACCTTCTCGCCGTTGACGATGATGCCGTTCCTTGAGCCGAGGTCCACTATCTTGATTCGCAGGTCGCCGGGGGTGCCCTCCACTATGATCTGGGCATGTTTGCGAGAGATCGACGGATCACCCACCCGTAGGTCGGCCTCCGTGCCGCGTCCGATGCTGAAGCCGGGTGGCACCAGCGGATGCCGCATTCCGTTGATCTCCAACACCAACGCCAGATGGGGGGATGCCGCCCCGCCTGCCCTCGGGTTCACCACTGGAGTTGCAACGGCCACAGGCGCTGGAGCAGGATCGACGGCTCCGGCAGGTGAGGAGGCTGCCATGTCGGGAGTTATAGTAGCCCGATTCACCGGAGCATTTGCAGGGCCAGTGACGACGTCCGAACGCGGGCCACTGCCCGCAAAACCTACGCCACTGACGTTGGCGCGCGTCTCCGCCGACACGGCAAACTTGCCCGACGGCAGACTCTCATCCAACACATAAGCCACAGAGATGGAGCCGTTGAACACCAGCGAGTAGGCGGCAGCATGCTCGCGCAGGGTGGGGATGATCTCGGCATTTAGCGTCTTGGAGTACGGAACCAGCCGGTCGTAATCATGCTTGCTCAGCGATACGGTGAACTCATTTGGGGCTAACTTTCGTCCCCCAGTCAAGGGTGTAGTTTGCTGTGACAACAGGCGTTGCAGGGAAGATGCGATGTCTACAGGTTTGAGGTCGCCCTTTACGGCGCGCACGAACGCCCCGTTGACAAAGCCCTCAAGCTTGTTCTCGATGTGGTCGAACAGACCCATGTTTTAACTCACCTCGCCAAGCCACGTCAGTCGTCGTTCCGTCCAAGATATCAGTCTACCTGTCGGCTCGCATCGGCGTGTGGCATCACTCGCTGGTAGGCTTGGCTTCGTGGCGAATGCGATAACCGTAGGACGTGTGTGTTTGCTGTTTGTGGTCATCTGGCTGATGTACGGTGGCAACGCATCGGTGGCGCAGTGGTGTGCCGCAGCGCTTGCCCTCATCATCGCGCTGGACGCTGTGGACGGCTGGGTGGCACGACGCTACCACGAGGTAAACCAGTTTGGCGCGATCTTCGACATCGTTGGCGACCGCATCGTCGAAAACGTGATGTGGATCGTTTTTGCTGACCTAGACATCATCCCGGTGTGGGTGCCGATCATGGTAGTCAGTCGCGGTTTCTTGGTGGACGGCCTGCGCAGCGCTGGCTACGAAGAAGGCATGACACCATTCGGCGAACACAACATCATGCGCTCGCCCATCACTACTTGGCTGACTGCCGGTCGCTTCATGCGCGCCCTTTTCGGCTGCGCCAAAGCGGCGGGTTTCGTGTATCTGGCTATGCTGTACGCACAGAACCTCACCGCCGACGGCCACGGCCTGTTCTTCAGTTGGTTCTTCCAGTTCGCCTGGTGGAACTGGCTAGGTTGGTTCCTAGTCTGGACCGCAGTAGTGCTGACGGTAGTACGTGCCATCCCGGTAGTGGTTGACGCCGTCGCATACATCAAGTCCAAGTCATCGTCTGCTGCTAGCGAAGTTGATGCCTGACCTGCGACTGGGCTCGCTCGACGGGTGGGCGCTTGACCTCAGCGTCACCCACCTGAATCACGCCTCGTTTGGCGGCATCACCTCGCACATCAGTGAGCGGCGCGCGCAGATTGTACGCGACATGGAGTCCAGCCCTGTCGGGTTCTTTGCTGGCATTCAGGCTCCGCTGAGCGCCGCGTTCGAGGCGGTTGCTGACGACCTGCACGTAACCCGCGAGTCGCTGGTCTGCACATTCAACGCATCGGCCGCCGCCAGCGTGGTCTACTCGTCGCTGCCACTAGAGGCCGGTTCCGAGGTGCTGGTCACGTCCCACGGCTATGGAGCCATCACCATGGGCGCCCGGCGCTGGGCGCAGCGCTACGGGGCGTCGCTGGTTGAGGTGCAACTGCCCATTGGAATCAGCGATGACGATCTGGTTGCCTCCGTGTTAGCGAGGGTGAGCAGCCGTACGGCTTGGGCCATCATCGACCAGATCACATCCGCAACTGCGCGCCTGTTTCCGGTAGATCGCTTGGTCGCTGAACTGCACGAACGCGGCGTAAGAGTGATCGTTGATGGCGCTCACGGTCCCGGAATCATCGACTCTCCAGCAGCAGGTGACATCTGGTTCGGCAACCTGCACAAATGGGCCTGCGCCCCAGTCTCCTGCGCCGCCCTAGTCGTCCCTGACCCGCAACTCCGCAACCAACTCTGGCCCCTGATCGACTCCTGGAACGCCCCCGAGCGCTACCCCCTGCGTTTCGCCTACCAAGGCACCATCGACTACTCGTCATGGCTGGTCGCCTCCGAAGCCTACCGCCAACTAGACGCACAACTAGGCTGGTCCGAGATTCGCACCTACGTCTCCCACCTAATCGAAGAGGGTGCCACCATTGTCGCTGAAGCCTTCGGCCAGACCGACCGTCCCGCTTTCGACGCGCATCTCACACCAAGCACAAGTGCAGCGACTGCGCTCTCCGTCACCGCGCAAGGCGCCGATGCTCACACGCCGCACCCAGACACACTGGGCATCACTTGGTCCCCGTCAATGCGCCTAGTCCAGCTTCCCGAAGGCCTAGGCGCAACCCGCGAGATTGCCGACTCCTACCGAGTCCCCCTATTCGAACAAACCGGCATAGAAGCCGCCTTCACATCCCTAGACGGCACCGGCTACGTCCGCCTAAGCGCCCACGCCTACAACAACTTGGCCGACTTCGACCGCTTCGCCGCCCGCGCCGTCCCGTGGTTGCTACAGTACCTTCGATAGGAAGGACTGGGTGCGGGCTTGTTGCGGGTTGGCTAGCACCTCGCGCGGGTCGCCTTCTTCGATTACGACGCCGTCGTCCATGAAAATTAGGCGGGTGCCGACTTCGCGGGCGAAGCCCATTTCGTGGGTGACTACCATCATTGTCATTCCGGACTTGGCTAGGTCACGCATCACTTCCAGCACTTCGCCGACTAGTTCGGGGTCTAGGGCAGAGGTGGGCTCGTCGAACAGCATCATGTCGGGGTTCATTGCCAGCGAACGGGCGATGGCTACGCGCTGTTGCTGACCACCAGAGAGTTGGCTCGGGTGTACATCCAACTTTTCGGTGAGCCCGACGCGGGCGAGCATCTCTGCCGCCACGCGTTCTGCCTCAGCTTTGCTGCGCTTGAGCACCTTCTGCTGGGCGATAGTGACGTTGCGCAAGACCGTCATGTGCGGGAACAGGTTGAACTGTTGAAAAACCATGCCGATGCGGGCGCGCACTAGGTCGAGGTTGACGTCCGGGTCACACATGTTGATGCCCTCGATGAGCACCTCGCCGCTGGTGGGCGGCTCCAGCATGTTTACGCTGCGCAGCAGGGTGGACTTGCCGGACCCCGAGGGGCCGATCACGCACACCACTTCGCGGCGCTCGACGGTCAGGTTGATGCCCTTGAGCACCTCCAGTTCGCCAAAGCTCTTGCGCAGGTTGACTACGCGGATGGGTGGGGCGGACGGGTCTGGAGTGTCGCGAGCGGGAAGGTTGCTCAGCCGCGCGCTGCCGTCAACAGGCACTTCGGCAGACGGCTCAGCAGAGGGATCGACAGTGGGAAGGTTGCTCAGGTGTGTGCCGGTGCCGATCACGCCAGCATCAGAATCTTGGGTCAAGTCACTCACTTTTTCACCGCGAACTTCTTCTCCATCCGAGACACCAGGTAGGTCAACGGGATGGTGATAATCAGGTAGCAGAGCGCACCTAGGACCAGCGGAGTCGCGTTGCCGTAGTAGGTCAACCAAGAGCGCGAGAACGACGTCAACTCACGCGTCGCGATGGTGGTGCCAGCCACATACAACAGCGAGGTGTCCTTCAGCAACGTCACAAACTCGTTGGTCAGTGGCGGCAGCACGATGCGGAACGCCTGGGGCAGCACCACCCACAGATTTGTGGTGGACGCAGGCATGCCGAGCGACGACGCGGCTTCACGCTGTCCTTTTGGCACGGCCTCGATGCCTGCCCGGATGATCTCGGACCCGTACGCGGACGTTACCACAATCAGGGCCACCAACCCGGCCCCAACAGACCCTCCTGGAATCTTGGTGCCGTTGAACGCGATGGGGATCACGTACATGCAAGCCATGATGGTAACCAGCGCTGGCAAACCACGGAACAGTTCGATGAACCCGATGGCAAACCACTTTGGCGGTCCCGAACTCATCTTCATCAGCGCCAGCAGGGTAGCAAAAACGGTGCCAACAACGAACGACACCAACGTGTACCAAATGGTGTTCCACATCGCGATGACTACGATGTCTGGCCACAGGGCCTTGGCGATTTCGCCGTTCGCAAACTGGGATTTCATGGTGTCCCAGTCGGCGGTGAACACGATCAGCGCGATCAGTCCGACAGCAACCACGTACCACGCGCCCACAGACATCCGTCGCCTAGTGGTGGGACGAATATCAATTGATGCCATGGAGTTCACGCATCCTTACTTCATACAGTCATACAGCTACTGACAATACCGACGGGGACACAACACGCAAGACGCAACACACCGCGTGCGTAGCCGAGTGCGTGTGTGAGCGTGGGCGTCCCCGTCGGCGTCAGTTTTGGGACAGGTCTTACTTGAAGTACTTGTCGTAGAACGTCTGGTACGTGCCGTCGGCGCGCATGTCCTTCAATGTCTGCGCGATGTCGGCCTGCAGTTCGAGGTGCTGACCCTTGGCGTACGCAAAACCGTACTCTTCGCCCGTGTCGTACTCCTCAGCCAAGATGTAGTTTGCATCGGCACGCACGTGCAGCACGTTGACCGGCTGATCCTGCAGCACGCCGTCGATCGTGCCAGCCTGGAGCGCCAACCACAGGTCACCATCGCCCTCAAATGTAACGATGGTAGCGTCAGCAGGCGCGTTCTCGTTGGCGTAGGCCTCGCCGGTGGAGCCAAGCTGAACACCAATGACCTTGTCGGACATGCCAGCGACACCGGTGATGCCAGACTCTTTAGACACCAGCAGCGCAAGAAGCGACGTGTAGTAGCCCTCACTGAAGTCGATGTTGGCGGCCCGCTCCGGGGTGATCGAGATGGCCGACGTGCCGACGTCGCACTGACCGGCAACCAGCACCATGCCGGACTGCAGGGCGTTGAAGTCCACAGTGATGAACTCGTAGTCCAGGCCCAGGCGGGCAGCGATTTCGTGACCCAGGTCAAGGTCGAAACCGGTGTAGCCACCTTCGACAGTCGGGTCTTCGTACTCGAACGGCGCGAACGGAACCTCGCCACAAGCGGTGAGGGTGCCGTCCTTAATGGTGTAGCCAGCGGGCTTTCCGGTGGTGGCGGTGCTGCTGGCAGACGGGTCGGTCTTGGTGTCGTCGCTGCTACACGCGGTGAACAGCATGGTGGCGGCAGCCGCAACGGCCAGCCCCTTGGTGATTCGTAGATTCATAGATATGGTCTTCTCTCTAACTCTTATGACACGGTTGGGGCGCCAGCGCACGCAACTCACGTACCTTCCACACCCACCGCGATACGAGACTCAAGCAACTTGCTCTTCGTGTGCAGCCACTCACCTCGTACATGAAGTAGCTAAAACCCTACTGCAAAACTGTTTGGGTTGCGTGACCGCGGTTCACGCGTGGCTCCGTTGGTTACGCAGTTGGGACGGTGGCGCGGAGGTGGTCGATTAGGCCAGGCATGGCAGACTCGATGCTGCGTTGGGTGCGCACGTACCAGGATTCGTCGCCGTACCAGGGGTCGGCGATGTCTTCGCCCAGGTGGGCTGGGTCAAAGTCGGTTAGCAGCACGAAGTTGTGGGCGTGGGGCGCGATACGGCGCATTCGGGACACGTGGGTGGCTTCCATGGCAATGACTAGTTCGGCCGCCTCAATCTCGGCGGCGGTGATCTTGTGTGCCTTGTGATTCGTTGTCCGATAACCGGAGGCAGTGAGTTGGGCACGGGCGCGTGGGTCGATGGGGTTGCCCTCTTCCTCGGCCGACACTCCGGCACTGGTGAACGTGATGTTGGTCAGACCGGCGTCGGCTGCCCACTTCTCGGCGGTCCGCTCCGCCATTGGGGACCTGCAAATGTTGCCGTGACACACAAAAATGATGCGCCGAGTTTGTTCACTCATAACACAAGTGTGCCCGACTTTCGCGTCTCCCACGCGTAAACTGCAGGTGTTTTGACGTCCGACATGTGAGGAGTCACTACACACTAGTGTCCTAAGTTACGGTAACGTAGGTTATCTACGGATTTGACAGTCTCCAAAATGGCAGACAGGAGATGACGCAGACAGGAGATGACGGAAGACTTGACTCGCACACTTTCCCTGGGTCTTGACATTGGTTCGACGACAGTCAAGGCTGTGGTGCTGGACGACGCGGGTGATGTCGTCTTCTCTGCCTACCGCCGTCACAACGCCGACGTGCGTGGCGAGCTGGTGCATCTGCTTGAGGACGTGCAGTCGGCGCTTCCTGACCAGCAGTTCCGCGTTGCGATGACGGGTTCTGGCGGCCTGAGCGTTGCCAAGATCATGGGCGTGCCGTTCGTGCAGGAGGTCATCGCCGCGACCGCCGCGATCGAGCGACTGAACCCAGAGGCCGATGTGGTCATCGAGTTAGGCGGCGAGGACGCCAAGATCACCTACCTGCACCCGGTGCCCGAGCAGCGCATGAACGGCACCTGTGCTGGTGGCACGGGCGCCTTCATCGACCAGATGGCCGTGCTGTTGAAGACTGACGCCATTGGACTGAACGATTTGGCTAGTCAGCACGTCAATCTGTATCCGATCGCTTCGCGCTGTGGGGTGTTTGCCAAGTCCGACATTCAGCCGCTGCTGAATCAAGGCGCGGCGCATGCCGACATTGCCGCTTCGGTGTTTGCGGCGGTTGCCAATCAGACCATCGCCGGGTTGGCATGTGGGCATCCGATCCGCGGCAACGTCATCTTCCTAGGTGGACCGCTGCACTTCCTGTCCGAACTGCGCGCCGCCTATGTGCGTGCTCTGCCCCAGGTGGACTCGTTTGTGCTGCCCGACAACGCGCAACTCTATGTGGCCATGGGGGCCGCCTTCCTTTGCCCTGCCCCGGCGTTGAGCCTGCCGCACATCGTCGCCGAACTCGCCAAGGCACCGGGCGACAACTTCGGCAAGAGTATGCGTCCCCTGTTTGTGGACGCTGCCGAACGAGCCGCGTTTGATGCTAAACATGCTAGTCATCACGTCGATGAGCTGCCGTTAGATGGCGCAACGGGGCCGCTGTTCCTGGGTATCGACGCCGGTTCAACCACCATCAAATCTGTGCTGATGGACCCGGACCGACGCATCCGCTACTCGACGTACGGCAGCAACGAGGGCGACCCGATTGCCGCCGCGGTGCGCATCGCCCGTGAGATCCGCTCAGTACTGCCCGAGGGCGCGTACGTGGCCCGCACCTGCGTCACCGGATATGGGGAGACCCTAGTCAAGGCGGCATTGCACGCCGACGAGGGTGAGATCGAGACCATGGCGCACTACCGCGCCGCGAAGGCTGTGGCGCCGGGTGTCACGTCAGTGATCGACATCGGCGGTCAGGACATGAAGTTCCTGAAACTGCGGGCTGGCGTCATCGACTCCATCGCCGTCAACGAGGCGTGTTCGTCGGGGTGCGGCTCGTTCCTGCAGACGTTCGCGACCACCATGAACACTGATGTCGCCACATTTGCGGCCGCTGGATGCGAGGCCGAAAACCCGGTTGACTTGGGGTCACGCTGCACCGTCTTCATGAACTCGTCGGTCAAAGCCGCGCAGAAGGAGGGTGCTGGGCTGGCCGACATCTCGGCGGGCTTGTCCTACTCGGTGGTGCGAAACGCCCTCTACAAGGTGATCAAACTGCGCGACGAGTCCGAGTTGGGCGACTGCGTGGTGGTGCAGGGCGGCACGTTCCTCAACGACGCCGTGCTGCGCGCCTTCGAACTGCTCACCGGCGTGGAAGTCATCCGTCCCAACATCGCCGGACTGATGGGTGCCTACGGTGCCGCGCTCACCGCCCAGATGCACTATGCGCCGACTGCCTTGCCGAAGCCAACCGCCGTCAGGTCGGCCGGTGCTCACGCCTTCGAGTCCACAACTGCAACTGCCGGACTCTTCTCGTCCAGACTTGATGACCTAGAAGATGCGAGGGGGGCGATGCTGGAGTCAGCGTTGCCCTCGTCCCTCCCACCGTCAAGCGTGGGCAGCGTTGGCACGGCAGAGTCCGCAACCGTCAGTGCGTTCATGTTCCGCGATCTGGATGCGCTCACTTGCGAGTCCGAGCAGCGCACCTGCCAACTGTGCCAGAACCACTGCAAGCTGACCATCACCTTGTTTGACGACGGCACGCGCAACGTGTCCGGCAACCGCTGCGAGCGGGGGGCGTCGCTGGAGAAGCGGCCCAAGAAGAGCGAAGTTCCCAACCTGTACGACTACAAGTACACCCGGATCTTTGCCTATCATCATCTCAGCGAACAGGACGCCACTAGGGGCGATATCGGCATCCCGCGCGCGCTGGGCATGTACGAGGACTATCCGCTGTGGTTCACGATCCTGACCAAACTGCGGTTCCGCGTGATGCTCTCTGCCCGCTCCAGCCACGCTCTCTTCGAGTCTGGGATGGAGTCAATCCCGGCAGAAAACGTGTGCTACCCGGCCAAACTGGCGCACGGCCACGTCGAGTGGCTGCTGGATCACGGCATCAAGACCATCTTCTTCCCGTGCGTCAACTATGAACGGCAGACGTTCACGGACGCCGACAACAACTACACCTGCCCCATCGTCGCCTACTATCCGCAGGTCATCGAGAAGAACGTCACCCGACTACGCGAGGACGGCGTGCGCTACCTCGACCCGTTCGTCAACCTCGACAAGCCGGAACACCTAGCCAAGCGTCTCACCGAGATCTTTGCCGACTGGCACGTCACCCTGAAGGAGGCTCGCGAGGCGGTTGCGGCGGGTTTCGCCGAACTCGACCTGGTGCAGGCCGACATCAAGCGCGAGGGCGACCGCGCCATGCAGTACGCCGCAGAGACCGGCAAACGCGTGATTGTGCTAGCCGGACGCCCCTACCACGTCGATCCGGAGATCCACCACGGCATCCCGGAGGCGATCGTCAAGCTCGGCATGGTGGTGCTCAGCGAGGATGCCCTGACCCACGGCATGCGCCACACCCACCTTGAGCGCCCCATCCGCGTGATGGACCAGTGGACTTACCACACTCGTCTATACGAGGCCGCCGCGCAGGTGCGCGTGATGCCGGACGCTAACCTGGTGCAGTTGAACTCGTTCGGTTGTGGCCTGGACGCCATCACCACCGATCAGGTGCAGGAGATCATTGAGTCCGGCGGCGACACCTACACGCTGCTGAAGATCGACGAGGTGTCGAACCTTGGCGCCGTCACCATCCGTTTGCGTTCGTTGGCCGCGGCCATCGGTGAACGGACTGGGGACTGTGTCGTCGCGAGCGATGACGATGTTGCAGTCCCGATGGTCGAGGCCCCGCCGCGGCCGAGATTTATGCCGGAACACAAGGGCACGCACACCATCTTTGGACCGCAGATGAGCCCGATTCATTTCCGGATGCTGGAGCCGGTGTTCCGGCAGTTGGGTTACAACCTGCACATCCTGGAGTCTGCCTCGAAAGACGACATCGAATGTGGCCTGAAGTTCGTTAACAATGACGCCTGCTTCCCCGCAGTGATGGTGATCGGCCAGTTGATCAATGTGTTCGCGACCGGCGGCGCCGACCTCGACAATTCGAGCGTCATCATCACCCAGACCGGCGGCATGTGCCGGGCCACAAACTACGTCGGAATGCTGCGTAAGGGCTTGTCGCAAGCTGGATATGGCCAGGTGCCCGTCATCGCGTTGTCGACCGGTGGGCTGGAAACCAACCCCGGTTTCCACGTGGGCATTCCGGCACTGCATCGCGCCTTGGAGGCGCTGGTGATCGGCGACCTGCTGCAGAACGTGCTGTTGCGGGTGCGGCCGTATGAGCAGGTCGAGGACAGCGCCAACAGGCTTTATCGGCGCTGGAGCGACATTGCGTGCGAGTTCTTCGCGTCGGGTGGCAAACGCTCGGCCACATTTGGTGGACGTCTCGGTTTCCACAAGCTGATTCGCACATGTGTGCGCGAGTTTGACGAACTGCCCCTGCTGGACATCCCCCGCAAGCCGCGCGTCGGTGTTGTCGGCGAGATTTTGGTCAAGTACCAACCAGACGCCAACAACAACGTGGTAGGCGTCATCGAGGACGAGGGCTGCGAGGCGGTCCTTCCTGGTCTGGCTGGCTTCTTCGCCTACAACTTCGCCGCTGCCGACTGGCGCTTGGCCAACCTTGGCGTCGGTTCCAAGGCGAGTGTGCGCAACTCGCGCCTAGGCGTCTGGTTCTTCGACCGCTACGAGAACGTGGCGAAGGATGCCCTGCGCAAGTGCGGCGGCAAGTTCGACGTGGCCAAGGACATCTACACGATCCGCGACTACGCCGAAGAGGTGATCTCGCCCGGCACCGATGCCGGTGAGGGCTGGTTCATGGTCGGCGAGATGATCGAGCTGATCCATTCCGGCGCCCCCAACATCATCTGCTGTCAACCGTTCGCCTGCCTACCAAATCACGTAGTCGGACGTGGAATGTTTGCCGAACTCCGGCGTCAGCACCCTGAGGTCAACCTGGTCTCCATCGACTACGACCCGGGTGCCTCCGAGGTCAACCAACTGAACCGGATCAAGCTGATGGTAGCCACCGCCCACAAGCGTGCCGGCACGCTTCCGTCGCTGGCACCCTGGGATCTGCCTGAAAATCAGTTGGTTTCGCGCTAGTGGGTGCAGGGCACCCGCCACCACTGGTAGAGCAAGAACGGGTCTGCGTGGGCCAGTGCCTCGAACGCAGGGCTACGGTGTTCTTCGCCAGAAGCTGCTACGAGCACTTACCGTAAGTGCAGGCGTGCCGTTCAACCGGAATGTGATGAACGATTGCCTCGTTGCAACTGGGGCACCGTCCGTTCGCATTGTTGACCTTTCCTTGGCATGCACAAGCCATGTTTCTCCTCTATTCTGTAGTCGGATGAGGCAACTCTACGCACCTCATGTGGCGATTTTTGTGTCTCCGAGAGTGACTTCGTCGAAATCCCTCGGGTCTTAGGTGCCCAGTAAACCAGACTGTCGAGATCGAGCGAGATGGAGGTTCCCTTCAAGCAAGTCAATCTCAAGAACTCGCTCCATGTCGTTTGAGCTTCTGGAGGGGTTGAATCCCGGTCTCGAAACGATGCGTTGGTCGTCCGCGAGCACATGCTGCAACCTGTTGATGATTGCTTGGAGCTTGGCCGATCCAATGTCGCTACACCTGATTACTCGGGCGTCGCTAGCGCCCCCGTCGTCGCTGTAATCTCTGGACATTGCTAGCCTCTTTCGTGGCCTGCAGTGGCAACTGGACTCTTTGTCGCTAGCTCACGGCAGAGATGATGGCTTGTGCGATCTGCGCACTGACCTTTCCGCTGATCTTCATTTCCGGATCGCCCCCATCAGGCATACTGAGCACACCCACCACCGCTTTTGCGAGAATGTTGAAGCCATCGTGGCTGATAGCTTCAACATGGCGCGCATTGCCTGTGTCATCCACGTACACGGCGACGAACCAGTCTTTGCCAAAGAGGCCAGGCGTTGTGCCTTCTGCCTGGACTTGGATGTCTGACTTGTCATCGAAAGCCTCTAGGGCGCCGGTGCCTGAGGTGATTTCTGAGACTTTCTTTAGCCCATTTGCCTTGAACACTTGTTGAAGTGTTTGGGCGATTTGCTTAACTGTGACAACTGACTTGTCGCCGTAAATGACGCCATTTGGGGTTCCTCATTTCCATCTCTGTGCGGGAGTATTGTTTGTCCTCCCCGCGTGTATCGGGCTGCTCTTGGCGCTCAAGGTCACGACTTGTCGTGTATCCGCGAACACTGAAACGAAGTGTACAACTAGTTGGGCAGACTTTGGGGTCAAACTTCTGAAACATGGAATAGTGCCCACTTCAGCAGACCGCGAAGACAATCGAGGCGCGATCTGGGAGACTCGAAGGATTGCGCTCGGTAAGCGCATCCGAACTCTCAGGATTGACAGAGGATTGTCGCAAGAAGCGCTGGCGCTGGAATCTGGATTGAGCCGAAACATGCTAATCCAAGTCGAGTGGGGTCAACGTGGGCTTCTTGCCGAGAGGCTCGGAGACATCGCCGAAGTTCTGGGAGTTACGGCAAGTTATCTTCTTGGCGACGACCAACCCGACCTTGAGAGACGGGCGGCTCATCAAATTTGGGACGAGACTGCGAGAGCGTAGACGGCGAAGACTAGAACAAGTCGCTATGCGAACCCGTCCGGACTAGGGATAGGACTAAGACATCCTCATCGATGTAGTAGACCAAGAGCCAGTCCGGTGCGACGTGGCACTCGCGGTGTCCTGCGTAGTCGCCCGTTAATTCTTGGTCACGGTTCGCAGGTTCAAGCGGAACGCCATTGGCGAGCTTTGTGATGACGGCGTCCAACAGGCGGATGTTCAGCCCACGCTTCATGGCGAGCTTGTACTCCTTGCGGAACCTGTTGGTTGGCTTGACGGTGTACTTCATGCCTTGAGGTCCGACAGCAGTTCGTCAAGGTCGTCATAGCCTCGGACGGCAGGGTCGCGCGCGATTCGCTCGGCCTCCTTCATGGCGGCAAGCGTTTGGGCGTTGGGCTGGCGCGTCACTTCAAATGGGATGCCCTGAGTGCGCACTGCCTGCTTGAGGAACATGGTCAATGCGCTGGTCATGTTCAGGCCAAGGTCGGAGAACAGATCCTCAGCTTTCTTCTTGAGGTCTGCGTCCATCCTGATATTCACTGTTGTAGCAGTCATTGTCGAGCCCCTATTGTATTGCCTTGGTACTGCTATTGTACACACAAGATCAGCACAAAGTGAACCAGTCGACCTGCCTAGGTGCTCCCGACCCACGTCAACTCGCAGATTTATGGAGAGTTACGCAGATTTCCGCGACTCTGGCCGGTTTTCGGGTTCGTCTTGATTAATGTGCGTGTCCTCGTCGGGCGGGGAGGCATGGTTTGGGGGCTTGGAGTGCGTGGGCGACGATCATGGACAAGGCGGTTCGAACACAAAGCATCTGATCGAGCATGATATGTGTATGGCAGCCCCGTGAGTGCACCTAGCCTCAGAGCCCCAAGAACTTCTCGCTACCGTGTGGGACGAAGCAGTATTATATGCAAATCCAGCATTGCTATGTCGGATTTGCATATAACGTCGGCTAGGATTGGACCATGATCATTGAGCGGGACATTGAACCAACGCTCCGGAAGGCAGCCAGTGGATTTCCGGTAGTGCTGCTTACCGGACCGCGCCAAAGCGGCAAATCCACCATCATCAGGCATGTCTTTGCTGACTACCGAAGCGTCTCGCTGGAGGACGTGGATACCCGCCAATGGGCGAAGGAGGACCCACGCGGCTTCCTACGCGAGAATGGCGATCATCTGTTCATTGATGAGGTCCAATACGCCCCCGAACTCTTCTCTTACATGCAGACGATTGTTGACAGTAAGGACGAGCCGGGCATGTTCATCCTGTCCGGTTCGCAGAACTTTTCGATGATGAAGAACGTTACCCAGAGCCTAGCTGGCCGCGTGGGTATCTTGTCGCTCTTGCCGCTGTCGCTCAGGGAGTTGGCGCGCGCGGCAGACCAAACGAAGCTCGCAATCAGCAATGACACCCTCAATGACGTCATCTTCCTTGGCGGCTATCCGCGACTCTTCCGATCTGATATCGACCCAGTGCTGTTCTACTCGAGCTACTTCACCACCTATCTGGAGCGCGACGTTCGCGCCGAAAATGCCATTGGAGACCTAGTCCGCTTCACAAACTTTATGAGAGTCTGTGCCGCCCGTGTCGGCGAACAGGTCAACTGGGCGGACCTGGCGCGCGTGGCTGACATCGACGAACGCACAGCGAAGTCTTGGATGAACGTCTTGGGGGCCTGTTTCATCGTGCGACCGCTGCAGCCGTACTGTCGCAACTTCGACAAACGCATCACCAAAGCGCCTCGATTGTACTTCTACGACACCGGCTTGGCCTGCAACCTCCTCGGCATTCGCGCGCCTGTTGACCTCAATCTGCACACGTCCTACGGCCACCTGTTCGAGAATCTCATCGTCAACGAGTATCTGAAGGGAACACTGAACTTTGGCTTGCCGCCAAACTGCTACTACTGGCGCGAGAACGATACCTACGAAGTTGACCTACTAGTCGAAGATGGCCCCAAACTACACGGATACGAAATCAAAGCGTCATGGACGGCTCGCGACAAGTTCGTGAGGGGGCTAGCGCGCTTTGCGACAGTTTCCGAGACTAGTCGCGACGACCTGAAGGTCATCTACACCGGGGATACGAAAACCCGGATCAACGGATTCGAGTTCCTGCCCTTTGCCATGCTCGACGGCAAATGGGTGATACCTCCAGACGGTTGCGACCAAGCTGTTGAGCTAGTCGACGCCAGCGTCGATGGCGGCCCTGTCTAGAGAGGTAGTGTCCTCCTCGACTGGGGTGATCCGCTCCGGGATGCGCTCTGCCGCACCGGACTCTAGCTGTCCAACCAAACCGGATGTCCCGCCGCGCTCCAGTTCGCCTAGACTGGCGTACTGCTCCAACTTGGTGCGGGTGTCGGCGATGTCTAGGTTACGCATGGTTAGTTGGCCGATGCGGTCCGTGGGGCCGAAGGCGGCGTCTGCGACGCGTTCCATGCTGAGCATTTCGGGCTGGTAGCTGAACGCCGGGCCGGTGGTGTTGAGGATGGAGTAGTCGTCGCCGCGACGCAGGCGCACTGTTACTTCGCCATCGACTAGGGATGCCACCCAGCGCTGGATGGACTCGCGCAGCATCAGCGACTGCGGGTCGAGCCAGCGGCCTTCATACATCAAACGGCCTAGTCGCAGGCCTTCTTGCCGGTAGTTAGCCAGCGTGTCCTCGTTGTGAATGGCGGATAGCAGCCGCTCGTAGGCGATCCAGAGCAGCGCCATTCCGGGGGCCTCGTAGATGCCGCGTGACTTGGCCTCGATGATGCGGTTCTCGATCTGGTCGCTCATGCCCAGGCCGTGACGCCCACCGATGCCGTTGGCGGCCATCACTAGGTCCACACGAGACGCAAAGCGCTGCCCGTTGATCTCGACCGGCCAGCCGCGTTCAAACTTGATACGAACATCCTCGGCCTCGACCACCACGGCCGGGTCCCAGAACCGCACCCCCATGATCGGCTCGACCTGCTCGATGGACGCGTCCAAGCTCTCCAGCGTCTTGGCCTCGTGGGTGGCGCCCCAGATGTTGGCATCCGTCGAGTACGCCTTCTCCTTGGAGTCGCGATATGGCAGCCCACGGGTGGTCAGGAACTCGCTCATGCCGGCGCGCCCGCCCAGTTCGGCGACGAACAACTCGTCCAGCCACGGCTTGTAGATGCGCAGATCCGGGTTGGCCATCAGGCCGTAGCGGTAGAAACGCTCAATGTCGTTGCCCTTGTAGGTGGAGCCGTCACCCCAGATAAACACGTTGTCAGCAGCCATTGCCCGCACCAGCAGTGTGCCGGTGACCGCGCGTCCAATCGGCGTGGTGTTGAAGTACGCGCGCCCTGCGGTGCGGATGTGGAACGCGCCACACTGCAACGCCACCAACCCTTCGTCCACCAGCGACTCTCGGCAGTCAACCAGACGCGACAACTCGGCCCCGTACTTGATCGCACGCCCCGGAACCGACGCGATGTCAGGCTCGTCGTACTGCCCAATGTCTGCGGTGTATGTGCAGGGGATGGCCCCCTTCTCGCGCATCCAGGCGACGGCAACGGAGGTGTCAAGACCCCCAGAAAATGCGAGCCCAACGCGCTCGCCAACAGGAAGTGAGGTCAGGACTTTGCTCAT
>JAISJP010000025.1 GCA_031261455.1 Propionibacteriaceae bacterium | reverse complement strand
GTCTGCATGATGGCAACGAGCCACGTCAGACCAATGGTCATCGGCACAAAGAAGAAGTGGTAGACGGTGGTGACACCGAACTGCCATCTAGCCAGATCAAGTGCTTCCAATGCTTGCATGCTCTTACCATAGCCCTCGGCCCCCTCAGGGATTCCACAGTAAGCTGTGCGAGTAATCGAATTGTTGTATAACCGTTTAGGGGGACGGGCGCTCAGCGCAACAAGCTAGTCCACGTGCCGACGCTCTGTGACTCTTGAGGAACCGAAGCTACTCGTTCACGGCGCGCTTCTCGTCGCCGTCGTTGTCAATGGCGCCTTCAGCATCGACGCTGCCGTTTAGCGGAAGATGGTCTTGGTGCATGTCGGTCGCGGGAGGCAGCGGTGGCATGAAACGCGCGGGTGCAACGGGCGCGAGATCGACGGTGCGCACGGTGCGCAACAGCGGGCGCGAAACGTACGTGGCTTGCACAATCGGGATCGGGTCAAGCAGATTAGTGCTCATCGGGATGGGCTCACTCAGCTCGATGGCGCGGGTATTCGACTGCTTGTCCTCCCCGGACGCGCCGCTTGCAGTGGCGAGTGGATCGTAGCTGGGCATCACGATTGCGGACGTCGCTTCGTCCCACCCGAGGGAGAGCAGACGCAGCCGAGCGTCAAGCCGACGGCTCACTACAACCACGGAGTAGCGCGTGATGACCAGCCAGATCAGCATCGTCACCGGGGCGACAATCCAAGTGAGACGGCTCGCCGTCGTCACAAACGGCAGAACCACAGCGGTCGCAGCCAACGCTAGGTTTATAAAGAGGAAGATGCGACGACGCACCACCGCAGTATGCGCCTCTTTGGCGATCTGGTAACGGGCGGCGTCACGCAGCAACGGCGTCGACACCTGCAACTCCGGGTTGGACGCCGGGGTATCAGTCGCATCCCCCTTGCGAACCACCGTCATGTTCTCGCCGACATGCAACACGCTGGTCTCATCAAGCGTCTCGCCACGGTTGCGCAGGAACCACGGCACAAGGTAAAGCAGCCAGATGATAACCATCAGGCATAGCACGACCCCACCAACAGACTCCACCATTGCAACGTTAGTCGTCTAACGAGAAACTGCCCAGCAGACGCGCCGCCAGGGGCGGACGTGAACACCGTCACCAACTATGCGCGACGGATGAACCTTAATGTTTGGCTACTTCCCGAACGTGTGCAGACGATCCGACAACAGTCTCTCTACTTTCGCAGGATCGTTCAAAGCATGGAACGCAGCAACAGCAATGACCTCAAGGCAATCATCGTCTATGCGGTAGATGACCGACACAGCGCTCCCCACTGACACCGGCAGGCTGAGCCTCACGAGTGGTAGAATTGTTGTTTGCGCACTTGCTTCGTCTGTGCCGTGGGGCTTGCTGGGTTTCTCTTGAGCCGGGCCCCTGTCTGACCCCTATGGAGCCAAACCGACACGTGACTGCGGGGCATGTCTGCGTCTGCAAGTGTGGTGAGCCTCTGGTAAGACTCACCGATGCAAAACTCACGGGTAAGGATGTGTCAGGCGCTTTTGACTAAGCAGCAGAAACTGATTGTGGTTGTGCTCGTTGTGGGAGCATTGTTGTCCACACTGAATCAGACGCTCATTAATCCGGCGTTGCCGTCGATTATGGCGGACTTGGGGGTCAGCGCGGGCAGGGCACAGTATCTAATCTCGGGTTTTACGCTGGTGAACGCCGTTGTCATCGCGATATCAGCGTTCCTGATGGACAGGTTTACTACGCGACAACTGTTCTTTGCCATGTTTGGGTTGTTCCTCGCGGGGAGCCTGCTGGCGGGGTGGGGTGCCAACTTTGCGATGCTGCTGGCGGGACGCGCCTTGCAAGCGGTGTGCGCGGGCGTGATGATGCCGCTGTCCATGACCGTGCTGCTGTTGATCTTTCCGCGCGACAGGCGTGGCTCGGCGATGGGCATGTACTCGTTTGTGATCATGTTTGCGCCTGCCATTGGACCGGTGGTCTCTGGCGTGCTGACCGACGTGGCCGGGTGGCATGTGATGTTCCTTGTCATGGCCGGATTGGCTGCCGTGACGCTGCTGTTTGCGGTCTTCAAGTTGGACAATTATGGCAGCACCAAACCTGTCGAACTCGACAAAGTGTCAGTGCTGCTGTCGTCGTTGGGGCTGGCGGCGTTGCTGTTTGGGTTCACCGAGCTGGGGTCTACCGACACGCTAATGCGGGCAACCGTGGCAATCGCGGTTGGGGCAGTTACGCTGGTGTTCTTCTCGCTGCGGCAACTGAAATCTGACGATCCGTTCCTACAGATCAGGGTTCTGGGCGAGCGACAGTTCCGCATGGGCGCCGTCATCTTGATGCTAATGGCCGCTTCACTGGCATCGATAACCGCGACGCTGCCCATCTACATCCAGAACGTGCTGGGACATTCGGCCACCATCTCCGGCACCGTGATGATGCCTGGAGCCATTGTTGGCGCCATCACTGGGTACTTCGCGGGCACCCTATACGACAAGTTTGGGGCGCGCTACCTGAGCATCATCGGCGTCGGCCTGGTGACACTAGGCTCGGTAGGTCTGGCGTTCTTCGGCATGGAGACGTCAATCACATTTATGATCGTCGTGTACTGCGTGCGCTCCATCGGCCTGATGTTTGGCAACACTCCGCTCAACATCTGGGCCATCGCAAAGCTTCCTGACAACCTACTTAACCACGGCAACGCCGTCCAGAGCACCCTGCGCCAAGTAGGCTCGTCGCTCGGCGTGGCGATCATGGTGGCCGTCATGACCCTAGTGACATCACTATCCAGCGACCTAGGTGTCAAAGAAGCGCAACTACGCGGAATCGTCGCCGCCTACTGGTTGGCCGTCGGGATCGCGGCCATCAGTCTGAGTTTGGTCGTCATTAATGTGAAAGACTCCAAGGTGTCGCGGGCTGACGTTGTGTCTGCTAAGCCGTGATGAACCAGTCCTAAGCGTCCCCGTTGCCTAGAAATACACGTCTTATGAGGATAACTTTTCAGGCTTCGCACGTCTTGTGAGGATAGATTCGCGGGTGTCGCACGTTTCGGCCACATAAGCTGTGGGGAGTTACACCTCTTTGACGGATGAGGCTGTGGGGACGAACCGAGGTCAACAAGGTCAACAAGGGGTGGTGGGCCTAACAGGACTTGAACCTGTGACCTCTTCCTTATCAGGGAAGCGCTCTAACCGACTGAGCTATAGGCCCTCCGCGTAGGCCTACTGCCGACGCAATGCAATACTTTATCGCAAGGCGTGGCGTTCGTCCAAGCCCGGCGGCTGGCCATGTGTGCCGCCCATCTGGCCCTCAGGCCCGCTCATCACTCCGAAAGCGCGTGCGTCCCGACCCACAAGAGTGCGTTCGTGTGCGATTTTGCACCGAATATGGTGGTCACGCGCACAGGAACCCTGCTGGGCCTTGGCTCCCGGTAGCGCAAAAGCCGTCCTAAACGCTAGAGTGTGTGTCGCGCCGGAGTGGTGGAATTGGTAGACACGCAGGATTTAGGTTCCTGTGCCGCAAGGTGTGAGAGTTCGAGTCTCTTCTCCGGCACACGATTGA